>JAKFDE010000036.1:0-3260 GCA_036676295.1 Bacteroidia bacterium
AATTATTTAGCTCGTATTCAAAGTCGATTTTCTGACTTGGCAAAATTGAGTTTTGACGAATTACTTAATGCAAAAAACGAAGAATATATTTTCAGATTAAGAAACGGTAATCGTACTACTGGGATGAATCAAAACTTCGAACAGTTTTTAACTGAAAACAATCTATTGAAAAACTCACATGGGCAAAATCGAGTTTTATATAGCTTGCGCCACACTTATGCAACATTTGCCTTATTACGTGGGAACAATATATCTATACATGACTTAGCTAAAAATATGGGTACTAGTATTGGAATGATCGAAAAACATTACTCACACTTGAATTCACTATTACGAGCTAGAGATTTAGCGGGTGAAAGATTTACTCGTAACAAGCCTTTAATTAACAGATAAAAATTTAAGTATAAATATTAGTACGAATCGTTTAATAACGATTCAAGGTAGTCATAACAACACGTTAAGACTGTTCTCACTAGTTATTTAGGTTTTTAAGTGTCTACACAAGTCCCTTCTGAATTAAATGCGTTAAAAGCAGGTTCACATCAATACTCAACACCCAAATGTCAAATCGATATACAAGAATGGGCTTCATCAAATTTTAATGTGAATGATCACTTCATTACTCTTACATATCGCCAATATGTAAACCGTAATGAAGTTGAGCGTAGTTCAGATATCAAACACTTTTTGAATAAATTAAATAGAAAAGTTTTTGGTATGGCTTATGTTAAAGGGCATATACGCCTTAAAACATTTCCAGTATTTGAGATAAATAAAAGTGGTGGATTACATGTACATATGGTCGTAGGTCGACCTGAAAGCATTCTATTGTCTAAACCATTAGAAGAATTAGCAAAAGAAGCGTGGCTAAGTATGAAGTGTGGTGGTTCGCCAAAAGCACAAGATGTTCGTAATTGTTATGAGGTAATGGGTTTAATCGGATATAACTGTAAGCAAATAAAGCTTAATGATAAGTTATTGATGTTAGACGTTTTGAATATTCACTGGCCGTTATAGCCCAAGTCAAGCGCTGGAGTCGCAGGCGGTTCCATATGGAACAAGTTATAACAAGCCATTAAAGTGCGAGTCACTTTAATGTTTAATTATGACTAAAAAATCACTCACCAAAATAATAAACATCTATTTTCAAAGGAACTGAATTGAAAACAAATTGCAGAATGCAATTGCGAAGCATCTTGAAAGTAAACTTATAAACTAACTTCCGCTTCCGGCCCAAAGCAGACCTTGCCCAGCATCGGCTTAAATATCTCAAATCCTTTTGAGTTGACTGTTCTAGCAAAACTAGTAGCTGGAGTTACTGCCTAGCAAGGCACTTTGAAACTTGTTAGTGAGCAATATTGATAAGTTTATTGTCTTCTAAAACGCATTCTTGGTTATATGCAGTTGAATTGCCCAAGTTACAACGTATCTTTTGAGTTGGAAAATATTCCTCAACTAGAGCAAATACTTGCGCTACTTTCTTATTCAGTTCTTCGTCTTGGTAATTTTTTGGCAAGTTATTATCTACGCCTAAATAAACAGTTTTATCCTTATCATTTTGGCGAAGCATTAATAAATTTTCATCATTACGACAAGGATGGAAATAGTCACCGCACCAATAGCTCGAGCCGACTTTATTTGAGTGAACTAATGGCCAATCGTCAAAACCTAGCCTTTTTAGCCTTCTCGTAAATTCATCCACTCTTCTAGGCGGTACTTGTAGATAAATATCGCTATTACCATTTGGGAAATAAGTATTTAACTGAAGCCAAACTTTTCCATCTGAATGAACATTAATTTTGTACATATAATTTGTTTGTCTTAAATAAGTAAAGATAGGTTTATTTTGCCTTTCCTTATTTTTTGCATTTAACAACCAGTGCGGCAATTTTGCAGATTGTTTAAGATACAATCTTTTATTCCTTTCCACTTCCTCGTCCCAAATAGCATCTAACTCGGGTGCTGCTATTTTTAATTGCCCTAAATAATGCATATCCTGTAACGCTTTGATAAAAAAATTACTCTTAAATCCACCACTGTAAGATGACTCACCAAAGTCTGGGGTGTTTAACCCGAATAAATACCAAAGATAGGCCTGATGAAAATCGGGATTTTTTTTATCAAACTTTGTACGCAAAATGTTGCCAGTCAAATATGCGATTTGACGCATGCTTAAACCATTTTTGTATCTAGATTCAATTGCTTTCTGCAACCAATAAAAACCTTTTTCTTCATCTTTCTTGAAACATAAGAGATGGTTATCTACTGACTGACATTCAGCTTGAGAAGGGGAAATTCCATCTACTGGATAGTTTAGATACCTTAGAGCTAACGTAAGTGCATTATCTGCATCCCCTAACTCTGCTGCCTTTGTAATCCAATACTCTTCTATTTCTTTTGAGTAATTGAGTTTGTAATGTTTGCTGTCATAAAAAGAGTGCTTTGACGCTTGTATGGCAGCTGCAAGGCTTAAGTGGTTTGCAAAATATTCATCTTTATTTACTATGTCTTCAGGTGAAAGTTTTTTAGCTTCATCAAAAAGCAATCTTATGTATTTAATACGAAACTGAACATCTAGGGGACTATTTTGTGCCGCCTCATTGATTAAACTTTTTATTTCTTTTTGCTGAGTTTCGTTCAGTATTGTTTCAAAAGTTGTCAGTATTTTAGGCCGGTCAATTTTCTCTCTATAGTTATCATTGAATGACATTTTCCATGACGTTGATTCATCAATTTTTATGGCGTTCAAAAACAAAATCAAACCATCATTATTTTTCTTATCAACTGCATCTTTAACTTCTTTAAGCATCGTTTCACCATCTCTAGCAACGTAAGCATTGAAGGCATTGCGGAAATCTGCATTGGCAGTTTGTGAAACAATTAATAAGCTCACAGAAAATATAAACAAAAAATTCTTTTTTGAATTCATGTTGCTATTGCCCCATTTATTCATCATTACTAACTGCTGGAATGGTGGGAGAAGAAAGCGATACTGGTTTCCTAATGCTTACTGACTTCATATCAATATTCTTATTTGAGTTTTATGTATCGATAATAATTAACACGAGTTGTAGAAGCTACCCTTAAACATACTAGGATTAAATATTGTGAACGGCTGCTATGGGCCGTTCTTCACCTATCAAGTATATTAGCTGCGCTCCATAATCCAAATAAAACCAATCAAATCATTTACAATTGTTTTAGTCCTGCTGCGTCTCTATATTGATATTTCAATATAGAGACCGTGAACAACAAAACCA
>JAKFDE010000037.1:0-33128 GCA_036676295.1 Bacteroidia bacterium
TTTATTTTGTTATCCCGGTTCCAAGCATACGTGAATGCAATAAAAACTTCTTATGACCAACAGCTTACAGGTATTGTAAAAGGTGTGATTGCAACGCTCGAGCTTAAGGATCCCTATACAAGAGGTCATAGTGAACGAGTTGCAAGTTATGCAGTAGAATTGGCTAAAACTTGTGGTGGAGTTACAAATGAAGAACTGAAAGGCTATTTGGAAGCAGACAGTGTAAACGACCTAATCATGATGCCATTACTTCAGGAAGAAATTAGTAGTATGGAAAGCCTGATTGAAAAATTGGTTATTAGCTTGAAAGAAAAGGAACGGGAACAAGACTCCTTAAAAGGCAAGTTATTTGAAGCCGAAACGATTTTAAAGCAGATTCAAACAAAAGAAGCATTAAAAGTAGAAAAAATTCAACTTGAATCACAATCAGAACTCTTTGCTGAAAAAGAAAAACAGGTACAGCTTGCGCATAAAGCAGCATTATTGGCACAGCAAGAAGAGCTTTGCCATCGTCTAAAGCGTGAATTGGATCAACTGAAGGGAAATGTAACATCTATACAAAGCGAAATCGAAAAATTAGATGTTCTTACAAATCAATACGAGCAACTGTGGCAAGCAGAGCAAGAGCGTGAAGGTGAACGACAAAAAGCACTAGAAGCCATTAATCAATTAATTAATATGTCGCCTGCAACTACTGGTTCTTATATATTAAGAGTGGTTGCCGAATACGATGCCAAACAAAAAGCCTTCATCATTTCTCAATAAATTTATGAAAAGGCTGCTACTTGGTATATTAATTTGTTTAACGCTCCATTCCTCTTTTGCCCAAAACTTAGACAAAATTGGTAAAAAGGATATGATCAGAGTAAATGGCGGATTAAATTTTAATTCCATCTTTTATAATGCCAATGGTATTGGTGCACGTAGAGAGCCATTTACCTGGTATGCCAATGGAAATTTAACGGTGAATGTTCTGGATGTAAGCTTACCTTTTAATTACAGTTATAGTAACAATCAAGGAAAGTTTACCCAACCGTTTAATATGACCAATTGTACTCCAACTTATAAATGGATAAAAGGGTATGCCGGTTTTAATAGCATGACTTTTTCTAATTACACATTAGCCGGACATATTTTTTTAGGCGGAGGATTGGAGCTAACTCCAAAAAAATGGAAGATAGCAGCTATGTATGGCCGGTTAAAGAAAGCAGTGCCTTATGACATTATTAGCGAAAGTGATAATGAAATGAGTTACAAACGTATGGGTTATGGAGCAAAAGTTGGTTATGATGGAGATATTTTTAGTGCACATGTCATTTATTTTACAGCGAAAGATGATATTAAATCAATTCCTTTTGCGCCTCCGGTAACGCAAATTACACCTCAGGCAAATACTGTGATAAGCGGATTAGGAAAAATAAAACTAGCCAAAAGCTGGACTATTGAAGGAGAATATGCTTTATCTGGTTTAAATAAGAATTTATTAGCCTCAGATGAGTTAAATACAGAAACTAAAAATAAACTTCCTTTTATTTTTAATGAAAAAGGGAACACGCAATTCTTTAGTGCTTACAAAGGTTCTTTAAACTATACACACAAAATATTTAATGTAGGATTTAACTACGAACATGTTGATCCTGATTACAAAACATTAGGTGCTTATTTCTTTAATAATGATCTTGAAAATTATACGCTGTCTACTGCATGGCGTTTATTGAAAAATAAAATAAATGTTTCTACCAATACCGGTTTACAGAAAAATAATTTAGATAAAAGTAAATTGAGTACTACCAAGCGTTGGGTTGGTTCGGTTAATGTAACCTACTCTCCAAATACAAAATGGAATTTATCAGGTTCTTATTCTAACTTTTCTACTTACACCAATGTTCGTCCTATCTCTGATCCCTATTATATTAAAACAGCTGCTGATACACTTAATTTTTATCAGTTAACTCAAAACGCTAACGCATCGGTTAATTATAATTTCGGAAAACATAAAGCTAAACAGGGTATTATGCTAACGGCTAATTACCAAACAACGGGAGACAAAACAGGTAACGTAACAAATATTCCATCTAACTTAATAAATGGAAATGTGGGCTACAGCTTTGCATGGACTCCAACTAAAACAACTGCTGCCTTGAGTTTTAATTATAACCAAAGCGATATACAAAAGATCAAGAATATTTATTTCGGACCAAATTTAAGCTTAAGCCAAAATGTAGCTAAGAACAAAGTACGCTTAACATTAGGCGGTGGTTATAATCAGGTTATAAATAATGGGGTAGCAAATAGTAAAGTCATTAATAGTCGTTTTAGTTTAGCTTACAATCCTAAATTAAAAAATGAAAAATTAGGTAAACCAACATTGAGTTTGAATTGTGCTTACATCAATAAATTAGCCACGGCACAACAAGTAACAACATTTAACGAATTAACAGCAACACTTAATTTAGGTTATACATTTTAAGTGTAGTTATAGTATATGAAAAAGATAGTTTATATAATCATTGTTTTATTCTTCTCTCCAATTATCTGGAAAGGGTCTGGTGCTGTGGTTATTGCTCAAACATATCCTGTACAAATCACTACACAATTAACACCTCCGTTTGGTGGTTACTTATCAGACTACGCAACTCCGGGAAATGAAAATTTAAAAGTATTGATTTATTTAACTGATTTTTCTAATCCTGTTTATGATGTAAAGCTTAAAGTAAAAGTAGAAGGGCAGGGAATTACATTACAAAGCAAACCATTTTATTATTCAAATGCTTTTAGTTTAATGCCCGGACAGCCACTACAATTAAGTGGAAGTGACCTGGCGGGATTATTAAATTCAAATAATTTAGATTTCTCAGGCATTAGTAAATCGCAATACGAATTAAGAAAGGTATTGCCCGAAGGTTTTTATAAAATTTGTTTTAACGCTTATGATAATAATAACCCGGTTCAGATAAAAGTAAGTAACGAAAGTTGTGCCATGGGTTGGATGGTTTTAAATGATCCTCCGTTTTTAAATACCCCGGTTTGTAATAGTACGGTAACAATTACTAACCCGCAAAACATGATGTTTAGCTGGACGCCAATGAATATGGCTTCGCCAAACTCAGCCGCTAATACGGAGTATGAGTTTAGTTTATATGAAGTGAGACCCGAAGGACAAAACCCAAACAATATCATTCAAACATTGCCACCTGTATTTACCACAACAGTTAATACACCATTTTTTAACTATGGCATTACCGAAACACCATTAATTGCCGGTATGCAATATGTTTGGCGTGTAAAATCGATGGACATTAGTGGAAGAGATCTGTTTAAAAATAATGGCTACAGTCAGGTTTGTACATTTAGCTGGGGAACAAAATACGAAGGCATGGGTAACCTCAATATTTATTTAACAGCTACGCCATTAACACATCGTTCGGCAAAAATGCTGTGGGATTCGATCCCAGTATTTTCAAGTTATCATTTAGAGTACCGTAAAGCAGGAGGCAATTGGAATTGGATGCCGGTGAATACACCCAATGCCAGAACAAAAGTATTTGATTTAGAACCTGAAACCGATTATGAAGTGCGTGTAAATGGTACTACTAATGATGGCTATACCGGACAATGGAGTAATTTGGCCACATTTAAAACACCTGCAACACCAATTATTAATTGCGAGGATGTGGCACCACCACCAAGCATGCAAAATTTTCAACCTTTAAAAAATGCTACGGTTGGCATGCTATGGAACATTGGTCAGTTTGAAATGCTGATTACAAGTTTACAAAACACACAAAGCTCTAACGGACAATATACAGGACAGGGCAGAGTATTATTGCCTTTTGGTGGTTTAGGCATTGCAGGCTCATTTACAAACATTACAGTTAATAATAACCAAATAGTTGTGCAAGGTAATGTTGAGGCCATTACCAAAGGCGTAGATAAATGGATGCAGCAGCATAATGATGATAATGAGTACGTATATGATGATAGCTATATTTTTAATGGCTGTATTGATAGTGTTTTTGTAAACGCTAATAATCAGGTTGTGATCAGAGATTGTAGTGGTCAAACTCATATCATTCCTAATGATACCAATGGGGGATTATTGATTACTGACAATAATGGTAACCAGTGGGTGGTTAATAGTGATGGAACGGTAACGCCTGTTACGGGAGGGATGATATTGCCTGGTTCAAACCAACCTTTGACACAGGAGGAAATGGATATTTTGAAATTGGCGATGAGCTTATTAAGGGCAGAGAACACATCGAATAGTGTAAATAATTTAAAGAATACACGCGATCAAAAACAACAGGAATTACAAAGTGTGATAGATGCACAGCGTCAACAGGCTAATGTTACCAATGTTCAACCACCAACAAATGCAGATGATGGTTTTATTGGTTTTATTGAAGAACCGAATGCAATCTCAAATACAGCTTTGCAAAAAAATATAGCGTTGAAAGAAGCGGATGAAAATTATTTTGTTTCCGCTATAGCTCGTTTATTTTCTCAGGAAGCAGTGACCGATGCTCAACTTAATTTTATTGGAAATTATTTATATGTAGGGCAATTAACTTATAAAGCTTATGTGCAGCAACAAAAGCAAGCTAATAAGACCAATCAGCAAATTGCTGCTGATGTGAAAACCCAAGGTATTATCGAATTAATTAAACGTGTAGTTAAAAAGAGAATGATTCATGAATAAGCATTTGAAAAATATATTATTTGTAATTCTTCTATTAAGTGTTTTTAATACTGCTTTTGCTGTTTTAAAAATTAACGATTCCTTAGTTGAGAAATTGGTAGCTGAAGGAACTGCTAAGTTTAAAAAGTTACAACAAGAGAATGATGAACATATTAAAAATAAAGAATACGATAAACTTAATTTTATTATTAATGTAGGGTCAAACAATAATTTAATAAATCATGAAATTTTAACAACAGAAAAATTCATTGATAATCTTACAAAAGAACAGGCTTTAAATAGTCGATTGCAGCAATTATTCATTAATTCAAATAATTCCAAACAGTGCTATTTGTTATTAATTAGTTATTTTGACGTTGAAGTAAAAGCAACACCTCCGGATGGATTAACTGTTGAAGATGTTTTTAATACTGGTAAGTTTTATAACGAAAACTCTACAATTAAAGATTGTAAAGATTTACACAATATCGTTACTGCAGATATAGAAAACAGTTTAAGCGTTGATAAAAGTAATTTTTATTATCTCATTTCATTGGGAAGATATAGAATGGTCTTTCATGAAAGTGAAAAACCAAAAAGTGCTTATACTTGGTTTTCACATTCTAATACTCCTGTAAACCAAACACCTCCAAGTTATTTTAATGAGACTTATGATTATTTGAGACAGTATTTAATTTCTTCAAAGGATAAAAGATATAATTCAAGAGAAACAATTGTTGAGGATTATGTTACTGCCTTTGAACAAGCCTACAAAAATGCCCCTCTTAAGGCTCAGATTTTAAGTACATATACTCCTGAAGGACTAATCACCATTTTTCAGCAATTTCATCCAACTGATTACCATACATTAAGTGTTCAGGAGAGATTACATTGTTTAAGTGTTTTTGCAGGCTATTCAATGTCAGGGAACATAACTGTTTTCAATAATAATGAAGAAGGTTATGCTTTGAAGTTGATTCATAATATTAATAAAAATGATCTGGTTCAGTTTTTTCAAGGATTATCAGAGCAAAGTATCCTAAAAAACAATTCAAACTACGATGGCGAAAAAGATGACAAAGTACTCATTGTTAAACTAATTAATAAGATAGACGATGGTATTCTCGGAGGAGAAAATTACGGAAAATTGATTTCTATAATATTAAATCATTTTAATGGTTCAGAAACATTATTAGAAAATTATTTGAGTAACCAGGATTATGATACAAAAGAAATTAAATATTATTCTACAGATGTAATTCCTACAACTTCAGAGGCAGGTACGATTAACTATGATGTAACATTGAATGACAATGGAAAGTTAGATATTGCTCGTGAAATTGCTTACAGGGATGTTAATTTAGCCGGAGATTGTATTGATTTTGGTGACGGTTGTTATACAACACATTGGGAAACTTTAGATCCTGTAAATGGTATTAATCCTTTTTCGATTATACTGTTTACAAATTACAGTAAACTTTCAATGGTCGAAGAATTGCAAACAAGTAATGAATTCCCATTAATTGCTCCTGCGGTTGTTCTTAAATATTGTGATGATAAGGATTTTAATAATGTAACAGTTAAACGATTAACTCTTGCCTTGGATGCCGTTACTGTGGTTACTGGGCTAGGAGCAATAAAACAAGCGTTAAATACACATAGGTATGCTAGAGCTTTGTATGAAGCGGCTCAGATTCTTAGCGCGGGTGGTAATTTTGTTGTTAATGCTACAAATGATCCTGAGATTGATGCACTAAAACAAGAGTACGATAATATTATGTTGGTGTGGGATATGGCCAATATAGTTAATGGTTCTGGCAAATTAATAACTAAAGCTTACAATTCTGTTAAAAACGGGACAGGAAAACGTATCTCAAAAAATGTAGCGCAGAACTTTATGTCTCATTATGAGCAGTTAAAAGCTTCTGGAAAACAGTTACCGGCTAACTTTAAAAAGTTATATGTCTATCTTAAGGCTAAGGTTGGAGGTGTTACTAGTAATGCGTTAGGTCTCTCTGTTTATGCAGGAAAAATAACTAAAGGCGTGAATAATTTGTTGACTTTGGAAAGTCCAACAGGTTTGTTTAGACAATTAAAAGGTATAAATGGCCAGACATATAGAGCTGCAACGTTTTGGTCAGACCAAGGACCTCATATAGTTCATTATGTAAGCCAAGATGCTAAATATTATATTAAGCATGACCCAACTAATGGAAGAGTTTTATTTATAGATGTAGATAATAATAAGTTTATGGGTTTTATGCTTGACCAAGATAACATTATAGGAACAAATTATAATAGCCTTGTTGAAAATTTCAAAACAATACATGGGTTACCGAATAGTGTTAGAAATGTAAATATTAATGGAACTATAATAAATTTTGCAGATGATAAAGCTAATTTAGTTTTGGGAAAGTATAACCCAAATCAAAATGGGGTAGTTGGGGAAATTGGTACAGACGATGTAATAAGTCAAATGACAATTCTTAAAAATTATTCTTTTGCAGATAATAGTTTTGAATTAAGAAATGGAAGCGTTCATGTTCTTAATATTCCAGATGGTAATGTGAGTCAGTGGAGTACATTTTTTGAAGATTTTAATAAGCAATTTCTTGATTTAGCAACTCAGAACTCAAGTATTTTTAAAACTATACTTGTATCAGATCCACGAAAAGCCCAACTTCTTAGAGGAACTACAGTAATTGATGGTAAATTTATTCCTAGTGGTTTTGCGAAAGAGATAAAGTATATTAGAGATAGAGGGATTAAGAATGTCAGTTTAAAAGATGGGACTATTCTAAATTTGGATGATATTGATTTAACGAATTTAAATTGGTCAGGATGGATATATTAAATTGCCTATATCGCTCAAAAAAAATGTTTTCATATGAAGATAATTACGGAGGCAACGTTTTTGATAACTTATATTATAGTTATCTTTTTTTTAGAGAGAATCATGTCTTTATTTTTACTTCAAGCCCAATGTTTTCAACATCAAAATTAAAACCGTTAAAATCTTTTGATGATATAAAAACATTAAAGAATCTTGATGTTATTTTAAAAAATGCCACTAGGTGTGATTATAGAAATGTTGATAGAAATATCATCGAATTCAATTTGCCTATTCAAACTGAAAATGAAATTGGAGAAATTATTGAAGTGACTCGAATTTATAAAGCCATTTTGGAAAACAATAATAAATCTTTGATATTGAATGCTTGGAATGAGAATACTCCTGGTAGAATAGAAATAAATGAAGGTTTCGAACAAATAAAATTAATTAATGAAAAATCATTTGAGTGATAATACTATTTGGTTTTAATGTAATAAACAAGATAAAAACAAATAAACCCCAGTGACTAAAAAACAACTAACATACCTCATCCTTTTAAGTTTATTCTTCATAAACCTATCACTGCGTTCGCAGGAAGATAGTACGCTTATCAATTATATTGTATCCTTAGATCAAAAGGTGCAGGATGAGCATAGAGAAATAGGAACCTTAGATCCGGATAGTATTTCCTCTTTACCAATTGGTATTGTAAAAAATATCGGAGTTGTTAAATATTCTATTTGTATCGATAGTGCCAGATTCACTCCTGGTATGTCTAAGTTTTCTGCTTATGCAGCTATTGAAATGCCGGGCACCGGCAAAAAAATGGCCTTTGCTGCAAAGAACATTGGCTTTAATCCTAAAGGTGTTTATTCCACAAACAGTTCCAAATTAATGTTAGTGAGCGAACACCGCATTAAAATTAGTCCTAAGGTTATAATGATCTTAAAACCGGATGGTACTAATTATGTTGAGTGGGATTGTAATGGTTTTAAGTCTATTAATTTAAAAGGTTATTTCGAGTTTAGTAATACAATGCTTATTCCGGATCCGGAGGTAAGTAATGATTCTATCGTAAAAGCAAGTTTCGAAGTTCATGCCAATGACCTGCATAATTTTATGGCGCAAATCAACATCACGCCATTTTGCATCAAAGGCATGAAAGACTTTGCCTTTTCTGTAACAGATGCAACGGTTGACTTAAGTGAGTTAGCAAATGCGTCAAGCATGTCGTTTCCTAATGGTTATCCTAATACCTATGGTTCTGCTCCGCAAATGTGGACTGGTTTTTTCATGAAGCAATTCAAGGTAAAATTGCCAAAAGAAATATCTAAAGGAGAAGGCAGAATGGAAATTTCTGCTACGAATTTCCTGATCGATAAAATGGGAGTGTCAGGTTATTTTCAGGTAAATAATTTATTTGGAACTAACGAAGGGAACATGAGTGGTTGGGCTTTTTCAATTGATCAGTTAGGAGTTAACATTGTTACCAATCATTTAAACGGCGGGAGCATAGCGGGCTCTGTTATTATTCCTGTAAACGAAACTACCGGCTTAACTTACTCGGCTTCATTTTTCGAAAATCAAACAACTAAAGAATGTGATTATCAATTTACTTTATCTCCTAAAGAAAATTTATCGGCATCGATCTTGTCTGCTCAGTTAGATATTTATCCTTCTTCATCCATTACAGTTGCAAAGCAGGCAGGCAGTAAGTTTAAACCTACAGCAGTCTTAAATGGAAAAATTTCGTTTGGTAATGGAAACTTTTCTGCAAAGCATTTAGATTTTGAACAAGTAACTATTATTAGCGACGCACCTTATTTAACCAATGGTATATTTAGTTTGGTACCTAATAATTCTTCAGGATCAGGTGGTGAAACAGAAGAACAAAAAGCCGGTAATTTCAAGATCTCTATACAAAATATTACTATAGTTATCAATCAAAGCGCACCGGCTATAAAAGTTACAGTAGGGTTGAATTTTATGAGTGAGGGTGGCAACAGTTTAGGAGTTGTTGCCGGCGTAACTGTATTAACTAAAATTGAATCGGAGACCATTGATGGTGTTGCCAAAAATAAATGGAAATTCCATAAAGTGAAGTTAAATGATATAGGGATTGATATTCAAACGCAATCATTTAAGTTAACAGGTTTGATCATGTTTAAGGATGATGACCCGGTGTATGGCAAAGGATTTTTTGGTGGTATTCAATTTATGATGGATGGAGTGTTGAGTTCTCCTGCCGAAGTGAATGTATGGTTTGGCAAGAAAGACGATTACCGGTATTTTTACGTAGATGGTACCATACCATATACTATCCCAATAGGTTATGGTCTGGCTATTTATCGTTTTATGGGTGGGTTATATTATCACATGAAGCAGCCTGGCAATGGTGTTAATTTGGCAAGCGGACTTTATTCTCCGGTGTTTGGTTCGGCACAAACCTATATTCCTGATCAAACAGTAAGTATTGGTTTTAAAGCCGGTATCACTATTGGTACTATGGGAGATCCCAAGCCATTTAATGGTGATGTGGCATTAGAGGTTCAATTTAATAGTAATGGTGGTTTAAACTTTATTAAGGCAACCGGAGATGTTTTCTTTATGGCTGATATTCCTGAACGTATGTCGAAACCGGCAAATGAAATTCCGGTAGTAGGTAGTATGTTAATGATGTACGATAACGTTAACAAATCGTTTCATGCTGTTTTAGGTGTTACTGTAAATTATAATCCAATTACTGGTGGTGGGCAAACCATATTACACTTCGAACCGGGTAAATGGTATGTATGTGTTGGAAAACCATCTAACAGATGTTATATAGATATTGCTAACGTTATTCATTTGGATTCTTACTTTATGGTTGGTAATTCAATAGAACCAATGCCGCCTTTACCTGCAGAGGTAGTGAGTTTATTTGGAGGTAATTTAAGTTTGCCTAACCAGAGAGATGAAAATAAACTTACCACCGCAAAAGGGATGTGTTTAGGAGCCAGTTTAAGTGCCGGCACAAATAAAGAAGTTGGATTCAGTTTCTTTAAAATTTACGGAGGGTTTTCTATTATCGTTGGTTTTGATGCCATGTTAGCTAATTATGACGAATCATATCACTGTAGTGGCTCTAGTGGAAAAATAGGCGTTAATGGTTGGTATTTGCAAGGACAAGTGTATGCTGCCATGCAGGGAGCTGTTGGTGTAAAAGGTGATATAGAGATCGCAGGCATATCAAAAAGTTTTGATTTTGTGGTATTAAGTGGTTCAATTGCAGCTGTTTTATATGCCGAATTGCCTAAGCCATCTTATTTGGCAGGTGCGGTTACTTGTCAGTATAGTATTTTAAGTGTTGTAAATGGTGGTTTTGATTTTGATTTTCATGCAGGTAACCAATGTAGTATAGTACAAAATTAATATGAAGCGTTTTATAGTATATAGTTTTTTAATTTCAATTTTTTTATCAGTTAGTGGTTTTGCTCAAGAAAAGAGTGGAGATGATTTTTCTGCTAAAGTGTTTGTAGAAAAAGGTAAGGTTTTAATAAGATGGGTGCCTACTAATAAAGAGGCATTTGACCTTGCTAAAAAATATGGTTATAGAATAGATAGAATAAATTTAGGCCAATTCTTTATTCCTAAAGATACTAACGCGTTTGGCATTTCTTATAAAGTAACTCCTGCACCGTTATTGCCATTAAACGAAAATGATAAATCCTGGCTTTATTTAATGGATGAAAATGATAATACGGCTATTGTTTATGATGCCTTGTTTCATAAAAATGTTACAACTGAGAAAACTGAAAAAGATAAGATAAATGCCGAGAATATGAAGTTTGGTCTGGTATTGTTGAGTTGTGATCTATCCTTGGATTTAGCTAAAGCTACAGGGTTATATGCAGAAGATAATACCATTGATAATCAATCAATTTACGCTTATAGAATTACCATTCAAGCACCAAAAGGTGTAAAGTATAAACCCTATATATTTACGATAGATTCAAAACAACTTACTAAGCTTGCAAAAATAAAAGGGTTAAAAAGTAAGCCCGGGGTAAAATCAACTAAATTGACCTGGAATGTAAGTGAGAATAAACAGGATTATTCGGGATACATCTTTGAGCGTTCTACAGATAGTGTGAAATTTGAAAGAACCAACAAAGTGCCTTTTGTGTTTATGACCTCACAATATAACAGAGATTTGAAAGAAGGTGTTTTTACGGATTCTTTACCACAAAATGGTGTGGTCTATTTTTACAGAGTAAGAGGGCTTTCTCATTTTGGAGTGTTTGGTCCACCTTCAAATGTGGTTAAGTGTATCGGTAAGAGTGGCTTTAAAACATATCCTTATGTAGATAGTGTGATTACTGAAAAAAATAAGTTTATTAATGTTCATTTTCATATGCCAAACTATAACTTAAATAAGTTAAAAGGATTTTGTGTGTATAGAGCCAGTAGTATAGATGGCAAGTATGAATTAATCACTAAAAAAAATCTGCCGGGCACTTCAACTGTTTTTAAGGACGAAAAGCCTTTAATGTCAAACTATTACAAGGTATTTGCCATTAATATCGAAAATGATTCTATAAGTTCTCATCCATCTTTGGGACAATTAGCCGATGAGGAGCCGCCAGCTGTTCCATTAGGATTAGAAGGAAAAATAGATACAACCGGAAAAGTTATTTTGACCTGGAAGAAAAACACGGAAAAGGATCTGAAAGGTTACCGAGTTTATAAAATGAATCTTTTAAGTGAAGAACCGGTAGAAGTGGCAACAAAGTTTATATTAGAAAACAATTATACTGATAGTATAACCCTCATTACTTTAACAGAAGATATTTACTATACTATTAATGCGGTTGATAATAGTTATAATAACAGTAAACACTGTACCCCGATAAAACTTAAAAAACCGGATAGAATACCTCCTGTAAAGCCTATTATAACTAAGTTATATCATACTGATTCAACTTTAATTTTGAAATGGAACAATAGCACGAGTAGGGATGTGGTAAAAACGGAATTGTATCAAATTAATAATTCAAAAAAAGTTAAGGTGAGAGAGTTTTGTATTCCTGATACTAATTCAATGTACACAGATTATATCATTGAAAATGGTCAATCATATGCTTATGAATTGGTAGCAATCGATGATGATGGGAATAAGTCTTCATCGATCTCTAATCCATTATTGTTTGAAACAGGCGTTAGACCAAAAATTACTCATATTGAAACTGCCGTTAATTATGAAACAAAAAATATAGAATTAAAATGGCAATATTCTCAAAAAGACCTGTATAGTTTTATCATTTATAAATCAAAAGGAGATTTACCTTTTGTTATCTATAAAACCTTAAATCCAAATCAGTTTAATTTTACAGATAAAGACCTGAATCCGGGTAATATTTATAAATATAAATTAAAAGCTATTTTTAATTCGGGTGCCGAAAGTATTATCAGCGAGGCAGTTGAAGTGAAGTACTAAGAGTTTAAACACTCAACCCGGCTAATTTTGTCGCCATGGTATTGATCAGATCCTTTAATGGTTTCTCTGCCATTACTTTGATGAAAGGATTCATATCACCTTCCAACTCAACATTTGTTTTTTGATCGGCTAATAAATGTATGTGTAATGTAAACACAAATTTAGCTAAGCCGGATGTTTCAAATGTGATGCGTGATTTTGGTAAACGCTCTTTTATTTTAATAGTTAAAGGCATTAATCCTTTGATGCCAAAAGAACATTGTTCAGATGTACATTCAAAATTTTCAATCTTATCTTCCGGTAACAGATGTTTGAAATTGTTGAAATCACCCATAAAATCAAACAAACTATCTGTTTTAGATTGTGTGGGATGCGTTTCGCTAAGTATACTGAAATAGGCCAATTAATGTGGGTTTATTTGTTCCATGAGAAAGGATCTACTTTCCATTGTTTTAACGATTCAAGATCGTTCTCAGTAATGTAATTTTGTTTTAAGGCTACTTCAATCAATGTATCATAATCGCAAAGCGTGTATGTTGTGCAATTGGCCTTTTTTAAATTAATGTTGGCTTCTTCAAAACCATAAGTAAAAATAGCTAACATGCCTTTTACGTTACAACCTCTTTCTCTTAAAGCATCAATCGCTTTCATACTGCTGCCGGCTGTAGAGATCAAATCTTCTATAACCACTACAGTTTGATCTTTTTCCACTTCACCTTCCACCATATTGGTCATACCATGTTTTTTTGCTTCGCTACGAACGTATACAAAAGGTAATCCTAAATCCTGAGCTACTAAAGCTCCTTGTGCAATGCCGCCTGTAGCAACGCCTGCAATCACATCAGGTTTTGCAAAATGATGGTTGATCACATTAACAAATTGCTGACGGATAAACGTTCTGATCTGTGGATAAGATAATGTTTTACGATTATCGCAGTAGATAGGAGATTTTAATCCCGATGCCCATGTAAATGGTTGATCAGGTTGCAATTTTACTGCTTTGATTTGTAATAAATATTCGGCAATTTTAACCGCCGCATCGTCAAAAGGTGTCATTGTCATAGCGGCACAAAAGTAATAGGATTAACGAATACAAACACATCAAATTATGAACATTGTTATTTACTTTTTATCTAAAAAAATCATCTTAGAAGAAAGGAAACAAAATACGGAAAATCAATCATTTAAGTGTTTAGATGACCTGTCAGGAGGTGATATTCAGAGGGAATTCCTGAAATTTATAAACCAGGATAGTGCTTTTGTTTTAACATTTTCAACGGATTCTCTGGAAAAAGGATTTGAAAAATTCAGAAAACAATTTAAATACATTTATGCAGCCGGGGGATTAATAGAAAAAGAGGAACGCTATTTATTTATATTCCGTTTAAAAAAGTGGGATCTGCCAAAAGGTAAATTAGATATGGGGGAAAGTCCGGAGGAAGCCGCTGTAAGAGAATGTGAAGAAGAATGCGGTATTACTCAATTATCGATCATAAAAGAATTGACCCATACTTACCATATTTATGAATATAAAAATGGATTTGCGCTTAAAAAAACCTTTTGGTATGCCATGTCCACCAAACACACTAAAGCATTAGTGCCTCAAACAGAGGAACATATAGAAAGAGTTGAGTGGTTTAGTAAAGATCAGATACAAACTGAAGTACTTGAAAACACTTATCCGGCAATTTTAGATGTTTTAAAAAATATCATCTAAAAAATTTAGATAATATGACTAAACGTGTTTAGAATTTATTATATTTGTTTGTACTATTGATTTGATATAAAGATGGCAATTAAGAAAACCCTGTTAGAAGATATTGCAAATGAACTTAATGTTTCAAAAACATTAGTGTCCATGGTAATTAATGGTAAAGGTGATGCCTACGGTATTAGCAAAAAAACTCAGGAAAGAGTTTTGGCTAAAGCCGGTGAAATGCAATATACCCCCAATGTATTTGCCAGAGCCCTCCGCACCGGAAAAAGCAACCTGATAGGTTTAGTTGTAGCGGATATCTCCAACCCATTTTATTCTAACATTGCCAAGCATGTAGAAAAAGCTTTGGCTGAAAAAGGGTATAATTTATTGATCTGTAGTACCGACGAAAATTTAGAAAGAGAGGAAAAATTAGTTCAACTATTTGCTGAACAACATATTATAGATGGATTGATTATCGCCACTACCAGCACTACCAGCGATTTTTTCAAACAAGACCGCTTAAAAAACTTTCCTTTGGTATTTATTGACCGTTATTTACCTAATATCGAAACAAATTATGTAGTTGCCAATAACTATCAGGGTTCTTTTGAATTAACAAACTTATTGATAACAAAAGGCTGTAAAAATATTTTAGCCCTTAATATTACGCCTTCTCATATCAGTTCTTTAACAGAAAGGGTAAAAGGGTATAAAGATGCTTTGGAAGAACATAATATTCCTTTTAAAAAGGAAAACCTGATCGAAATTTCCTTTAATAATATTCAAGCGGATGTGCGGGAAAAATTAGGCCCTATTTTGAAAAATGCCTCTAAAATTGATGCTATTTATACATTGAATAATCATATTGCTACAGCTTGTTTAAATCTGTTTAATGAAGTTGGGTTTGATGCAACAAAAGAAAATGTTGTGTTTGCGTCGTTCGACGACATCAGTTTGTTTGATTTTGTGAAGCCAAACATTATTTCGGTGTCTCAACCTCTTGAACAAATAGGAAAAGACGCAGCAAGTATGGTTTTAGAATTGATCGATGAAAAAGGCGATGAATTGAAACATCCAAAAAAAATAGTATTACCAACTTCAATTATTTCAAGAGGGTAACTTTTGGTTTCGTATAAAACCATTATATTAGCGCCACTTAAAAAACACACACTATGAACTACGATGTTATTGTTATAGGAAGCGGTCCCGGTGGTTATGTTACTGCCATTCGTGCTTCTCAATTAGGTTTAAAAACTGCTATTATTGAAAAAGAAAACCTTGGAGGTATTTGCCTTAACTGGGGTTGTATTCCAACCAAAGCTTTATTAAAAAGTGCTCAGGTATTCGAATATTTAAATCATGCTAAAGAGTACGGTATTAGTGCCGATAACATAAAAGCCGATTTTGGAGCCGTTATTAAACGTAGCCGCGATGTGGCTGATGGCATGAGCAAAGGCATTCAGTTTTTGATGAAGAAAAATAAAATTGATGTCATCATGGGAACAGCTACCGTTAAAGCCGGTAAAAAAGTTGAGGTTAAAGCCGCTGATGGAAAAGTAAGCACTGTTGAAGGAAAACACATCATTATTGCTACAGGTGCTCGTTCTCGTCAGTTGCCAAATTTACCACAAGATGGTAAAAAAATTATTGGTTACCGCGAAGCGATGACTTTACCAAAATTACCTAAAACAATGGTTGTTGTTGGTTCCGGTGCTATCGGTGTAGAGTTTGCTTATTTTTATGCAACAATGGGAACTAAAGTTACGGTTGTTGAATTTTTACCAAACATTGTTCCGGTTGAAGACGAAGAAGTATCTAAACAGTTAGAAAAATCATTCAAAAAAGTTGGTATCGATATTATGACAGAAGCATCTGTTGAAAGTGTAGATACTAAAGGAGATATTTGCAAGGTAAACGTTAAAACTAAAACAGGAAATGTAGTTTTAGATGCTGAGGTTGTTTTATCGGCTGTTGGTATCGAAGCAAACATCACAGGTTTAGGTTTAGAAACAGTTGGTATTGCAACTGATAAAGGTAAAATTGTAGTAGATAAATATTACGCTACTAACGTTCCGGGATATTACGCTATTGGAGATTGCGTGCCAGGTCAGGCATTAGCACACGTAGCAAGTGCAGAAGGTATTACTTGTGTTGAGAAAATTGCTGGAGTTCATACAGAGCCGATTGATTACAATAACATCCCAGGTTGTACATATTGCCAGCCAGAAGTTGCTTCTGTTGGTATGACTGAGAAACAAGCAAAAGAAAAAGGATATACTTTAAAAGTTGGTAAATTCCCATTCTCTGCTTCCGGTAAAGCAAGTGCATCTGGTGCAAAAGATGGATTCATCAAATTGATTTTTGATGCGAAATACGGAGAGATCTTAGGAGCTCACATGATTGGTGCTAACGTTACTGAGATGGTGGCTGAAATAGTTGCTATTCGTAAATTAGAAACTACAGGACATGAATTAATTAAAACAATTCATCCACATCCAACAATGAGCGAAGCAATTATGGAAGCTGCTGCTGCTGCGTATGGAGAAGTGATTCACTTATAACTAAGTATAAATACTTAGTCAAAAAGTAAAAAGGCATTCATCAATTGGTGAATGCCTTTTTTAATGCAAATTTCATACGATAAAAAAATGATTATTCGTTTTTATTGACTTAATTTGAAAAACAACAAATTAAAAAAAACGTATATGGGAAAAGCAAAAGGAAAAATTATTAAATCATCAGATTCAGGATTGTTAATTGATGATAGAGGAAATGAGTACAAGTATGACCAACCTTACTCAAAAGAATTAGGGTTAGGCGAAAACATGCCTGTTTCATTTAATTTAGTAACTGTTGATGGTGTGCAAACGGCGGTATCAGTTTGTGTAAATTATACAGGAACTATTTTGAGTATAGATCCATCAGGACCGACAGGGGAAGTAACTGATGCGATCACCGGTACAGCATATAAATTTAATCAACCGTACATCAATTTACTAAAGTATAGTGTTGGAGATACGGTTTCTTTTATAGTTGTAAACACTCTGGAAGGTGTAATGGCAACTTGTTTAGATAAAAAATAAAGTTTAAAAAGAGGTTATTGATTTTCAGTAACCTCTTTTTTTATGTATAATAAATTACAGCAGTATTTTATTATCAGATCATAAATAATAAATTAAGATAATATCCCAAAGATCATCAACAATGCAATGGTGATCATAAAGATGGTTACAAACCATTTAATAAAACTCAAGGTTGTTTTCTTTAATAATTTGTTTCCGATATAAGCTCCTAAAAATGCTGCTAATACTGCCAGTAAAATTATTGAAGAATTATTTTTTACTTCATTCATATTAAAGGTAAATGCATACACACTAATTCTGGTAATATCTACAATACAGGCAATGGCCGTGCCTGTGGCTATAAAAGATTCTTTAGGCAAATTTAATCGTATCAAAAAAGCACTTCTTAAAGCGCCTTGATGGCCACTAAGTCCACCAAAAAAGCCACTTAGTAATCCTCCGGCAGTTAATTTATTTTCGTTAAACGTTAGGTTTTTAAAATAAGGAACTACTTCATATAAAGAAAAAAGAATGATAAGAATTCCGATCAATACATTAAATAAGGTGATTTGATAAGTTAATTCAGTGAACTCCAAATAATAACTAAATAATACAATGGTTTTATTGGAAAGCGATTTGAGTACAAATGCTCCGATTAAAGCAGCAATAAGAGAAGGAATTCCGAACTTTAAAAGGATCTTCCAATTGATGTTTTTATAAACTAAACCTATTTTAAAAATATTATTAAAGAAATGAACAATGGCTGTTAAACCAACAGCAATCGTAGCATCATAATAGATGGTAAACACAGGAAGTAAAATTGTTCCTAACCCAAATCCTGAAAAAAATGTCAGGATAGATGCTAATAATGCTGTTATGGGAATAACAAAAAACGACATTAACAGTGGTATTTAATTAAACCATCTATTGGCGATTTAATAATATTACCAATAGTAAAACCTTTTTCCCTGGCTGCAATTTCTAACAACTCTTTATAGTAATAGCCAATAGAACCTACCGAATTAACCGGCAACGTTTTGGCATTGGTATATTTTGAAACCTGAGCTTCAAAAAAGTCAACAAAACAATTTTTGATCAAGTCTTTTATAAAAGTATCATTATTATATTCCGAAATAAAATTAGTAATACTAGCCAGGTAACGGTTTGGCATTTGTCTTTTATAAACGTTTTCTAAAATAACCTCTCTATCATAACCTGCATTTTCAAATGCTTTTTCTAAATGAACAGGCAGTTTTTTGTCAAAATAATATTGTACAAAAGTTTTTCCTATAGTGGCACCGCTTCCATGATCACCAAACATATAACCAACGGAAGGAATATTTTCGATAATATCTTTGCCATCATACAAGCAACTATTGCTTCCTGTCCCTAAAATACAGGCAATGCCTTTTTCTTTACCACAAAGGGCTCTGGCAGCGGCTAACAGATCGTGGTTTACTTCAGATAAGATATTACCAAATGCCAGGTATAGACCTAGTTTAATGACTTGCACTTTATCTGGTGTAGAGCAGCCTGCCCCGTAATAGTAAATGTGTGTGATATTATGAAGTTGATCTTGTAAAACGGGAATTAATTTTGTTTTTATTTCTTCGTAAATATCTTCGCTACTTTGAAAATAGGGATTAAATCCGATGGTTTGATATTGAAAAATGATGTTGTTATTGTCTAACAGAACCCAATCTGTTTTTGTAGAACCGCTATCGGCAATTAAAATGGACATGTACGTGTTTTTATATTGTAAATCCTATTACTAAAATATCATCAATTTGTTCAAAGTTTCCTTTCCATTGCTGATGTTCAAGTTTAATATTATTTTCTTGTAAATTAAAATTTTGAATCGAATTTTTAATGATCAGTTCTTTGAACTTAGCTGTGCTGTATTTTTTATTTTTGTCTCCGCCAAATTGGTCGGGATAACCATCCGTAAAAATATAAAAACAGTCGCCTTTGTTAACGTTTACGGTATGAGTTGTATAGCAAATTTCTTGTGACCTGTCTTGTTGTTTGGTTCCAATAGGGATCTTATCTGCTTTTATTTCGGTTAAAACCTGATTATTAACGATCCATAACGGTCGCATTGCACCGGCATAATTGATAGTATTTTCTTTATGATTGATCTTACAAATGGCAATATCCATTCCGTCTTTTGATTCGGATTCGTTTTTGTATAAAGCTTCCAAAATACCTCTGTTCAATTCAAATAAAATATCTTTAGGATCCGTTATTTTTTCCTCATTTACAATTTTATTAAGAATATTGTATCCTATCAAACTCATAAATGCGCCCGGTACACCATGTCCTGTACAATCTACTGCGGCAATAATACTACTATCATTGATATGTGTAAACCAATAAAAATCGCCGCTTACAATGTCTTTTGTTAAATATAGGATAAAAGAATGTGGCAAGTATTTTTTGATGAGTTCATTTTCGGGTAAAATAGCGTGTTGAATTTTTCGTGCATAAGATATACTATCTGTAATATCCTTGTTTTTTTGAATAATGATCTGTTCTTGTTTTTTTCGTTCTGTGACATCAGTATCAATAATAATGATCTTTTTCAAAATCCCATCTTCATCAAAGATAGGAGTTAGGGTAGAGGAATCCCATCTTTCTCCTCCATCTACCATTCTGTTCAATGATTCATAATTAACGGAATGTTTATAATAAACCGCTTCGGCAACAATGGTTTTAATATCCGGATAATTACTGATTTCAAAAATGGTTTCACCGTATGTGGCTTTAAGATCGTCAAGCGTTAATTTATTTAACCGAACAAAACTTTCATTGACATATTCTAACCTGCCTTCAGCATCTAAGATCAAAACCACATTATCTGTTCTGCTGGCAACTAAAGAGAGTTGTTCTAATTCGATGTTTTTTTGTTCGATGATGTGTGATTGCTTTTCAATTTCAAACGTTCTTTCTTTAACACGTTGCTCCAGTAATATATTTACTTTTTTCAAGGCTCTTAATCGATACCTCACAAAAGCGTAGATAGATAAACCTCCCAACCCAAGTACTAAAACCCAAAACCACCAGCGTTTCCATATTGGAGAAAGAATAGAAAAAGAATAAGTTGCTTCATCGCTCCAAACATCCTCTTCGTTTTTTGCCTGTACAATAAATTTGTAAACCCCAGCTGACAAATTATTATAATTAATTATTTTTCCTTCGTTAGAATAAGACCAGTTATTATCTAAACCTTCTAATTTAAATCTGTAAGATAATTTTTCAGGATTTTTCAGCCAGATTCCGCCAAAATCAAAAGACATATTATTTTGATTGTATTTAAACTCCTTAATTGAGTCTAATGGGTATTGAATATAATTAATTTGAAACGACTTTATAAAAGCACTGGGTTTTAAAGAGTCAATATATTCTTGTTTTGTTCTATAGATTAAAACACCATTATTTGTTCCACAATAAATTGAGCTTTGATCAAAGAAAATGGCATTTAAGTTCGGTTCCAGATCGCCATCAAACAAATCGTAATAACTAACGGCATTTGTGATACAATTAATTTTATCAATACCTTTTGAATTGATCGCATAAACAATATTATCGGATGATATTAACTGTTGTGGTTGTTCATCTCTTAACCCATTTGCTTGTGTTAAGGAAATCAGATTTTTGCCATCATATTTAATAACCCCGTTAGCATTGCTAGTAGCCCAAATAGCATTGTTTTTGTCTTTACATAAAGAAAAAACAGTGTTTGAGTTTAACTTGAATTTTTCGGTGATACTTATAAACTTATTGTTTTCAAAAACTTGTAAGCCACCTCCATCAGTTGCTATATATAGTTTTCCATTATTATCTGTAATACAAGTGTACACATAGTCGCTACCAAGTCCGTCTGATTCTGTATAGATTTTTTCTATGTTAAAGTTTTTACCGTCGCCCTCAAAGTTCACATTGGCTTTTATTAATCCGCCTCCTAAAGTTGAGATGTAAACAGTTTTTTCATCTGAAAAATAAATATTGGAGATGTTACCATCTGATAACATGTTTTCTTTTACATTAATGCTTATTGCTTTATTATTAAGAGGGCTTAATATAATGATGCCATTTCCATAAGAACCAAACCAGATATTTCCGTCGGGTGCTTTTGTAGCGCAGGAAATAGTATTTTTCATCAGGCTATTAATTGGCTCTACAACCAATTTCCCTTCTACGGTTGTCATTATTTTTGAGATACCATTTGCAGTACCTATCCAAACAGAATGATCATTATCGGCAACTACCGCCAAAACCTTATCGTCTGTTAAACCCTTGGCATTGTTGATGAAATCATATCTTTTAGCATACAACTGGCTTAATCCTTTTTTGGAGGCTAACCATATCTGATTGGAATGATCAATGAAAACTTTATTGACTGAAGTTGATTGGATATTTTTTTCATAACTGTAAACCGAGAATTTTCCATCAACGATGGTAATGACGCCATTTTTTTCGGTGGTGATCGTTAACCTTGGAGGAACTTCAGATCTGGCACTCAATACAGTACCTAATGTCCAATTGGAGAAGAAAGGGATCTTTTCAATTTCTTTAGTTGCCAGATTATAGTAACAAGCACCGGAGTCTTGCATGGCAATTACCAATTTGTTTTCGCATATGGTGACATCGCGTACAATATTATCAGGTAAACCATTTCTATTTGAAATATATGTGAAGTATGGTTTTATATTTAAATTGCTGATTTCGGTTATACCACCATCAGTACTGCACCAAATTCTTTTTTTAGAATCGGTGGTGATGGAATAAATAACATTATCACTTAAGCCATGCTCTGCATCAATATGTTTCAGTTTTTTATCAGAATATAAATAAAGCCCATTACCATAGGTACCTATGCATAAAATAGAATTGATCTCACAAAATGACGTTATTTTTTCTTCATTTTTTAATTCCGAAAAATTTAAGGAGTCGAGATGATTATTTTTGAAATAAAAAACTTTTCCGGTTTTTGTACCTATCCAAACAGTTTGTTTTGTATCTATATAGATAGCGGAAATTTCTTGTTTTAAAGCGGCACTCTTTGTGATCAATGATGCTGATTTACCATCAAATTTATATACGCCATCTGATGTGCCGAGCCATAAGTAGCCGTGTTTATCCTGATCTAACGCATTAACAGAAACATCTTTTTTTCCTGTAATAGAAAAATAATTTTTTACTTGAAGTTGAGAGAACAGGGTATAGGAACAAACTACAAATAAACTGGATATTAAGAGTCGTTTTAACACAAAAATAAATTAGGCTTTTGGTTTTAGAGTCGCTTTAACTTCAACCATAATGATAGAAGCAATTTTTTGATTCACTACTTTAGGTACTTTAATATTATGATCCTCTAACGGAACCTCAAAATTTGCTTCAATAGAAATTTCTTTGTCTTTAACAGTGATTTTACCTTTAATGATCTTTTCCTTTTCGGTACCATGTATGTTAAACGTTCCTTTAACTCTTACTGCATAAGTTCCGTTTTTGGTAAAATCAATGTCTTCAATGATCTTTCCTTTAAAAATAGCGGTTTTGTATTTGTTGGTCTCTAAATAATTTTCTTTAAAATGTTCTCTTTGTAAACCGCTGTTAAACCCTTCAAATGTCTCCACCACTAACGAAAAAGCTACGTTTTTATTAGATGCGTCGATGGCTCCATTGGTTTTATTCGATTGAGCCTTAATTAATTCTAGTGGCGCTTCAGAGGTGAATTTAGTAAGCCCATCCTTGCACATATATATTTGTGAAAGACAGATTTGAGTGAAAAATAGTAATACAGCTAAAAATAAAGTTTTCATCAAAAAAAATATAATTAGTTAAATATAATGAATTTGTTTTGCCAAAAAAAGTATATTTTTTGTCCTGTTTTCAGGGTTAAATCTGTTTTTTAGTATCTTTAACCCCTATGTTTAGTTTTACCCATTTTATTTATAATTTCTTCCGGAAACGAAAATTTATTTTCATCCTGTTAGTTATAAGTATTTGTGGTGTATTAGGTTTTTTAGCCTCAAAAATTAAATTGGAAGAAGACATAACCCGTTTTGTTCCATCAGATAAAAATTCTCAATCCATCAATTCTATTTTAGATAATTTAAAATCTAAAGATAAATTGATCGTTCATCTGTCATCAAGCAATGCTGATCAAATTGATGAATTACTGGCGGTGAGCGATTCTATTCATGAACAATTGGTCCAAAATTTAAATTCAAGCGATTATTTAGATATTACTCATACTTTATCGGATGACAGAAAGCAACAGGTGTTTGAATTGTTTCATCAGAATTTACCTCTGTTTTTAGAAGAAAAAGATTATCAAAAGATCACTCATTTAATTCATAAGGATAGTATTGAAGAAACGATCCAAAGAGATTACGAAGCTTTATTGTCTCCAACAGGAATGGTATTGGGTAAATTCATTCAGCGCGACCCTTTACATTTTACACCCATTGCTTTAAAGAAACTGCAAAGTATTCAATTGGATGAAAATTTTGAGACCTACAATAATCACATTGTCACCAAAGATCATCAACATGTGATGTTATTTATCACGGCGGCTCATTTACCAAATGATACCAAAGGCAATGCTCATTTGATACAAACGGTTGATAATATTTGTAAGGCGACTTCTTTAAAACAAAGCAACATAAAAGTAGAGAATTTTGGCGCTTGTGTAGTTTCTGCCGGTAATGCCAATCAATTAAGAAAGGATACGATTTATACCGGAACTATTGCTGTTGTGGTAATTGCATTACTGTTAGGCTTGTACTTTAAAAATCCTTTAGTCACCATTTTTATTTTATTACCGGTTGGTTTTGGGATGACGTTTGCCTTAAGCTTTCTGTTTTTATTTAAAGGCACCGTATCAGCCATTGCCGTTGGAGCAGGCGCCATTGTATTAGGTATTGCCATTAATTATTCTTTGCACTTCTTTACCCATTACAAACACATTAGGGATGTAAAAACAGTTTTAAAAGACCTGACGTTTCCAATGTTGATTGGCTGTACCACAACGGTTGGCGCCTTTTTAAGTTTATTGTTTGCCAAATCCGAAGCCTTGCATGATTTTGGATTGTTTGCCGCTTTCTCATTAATAGGAGCCATGTTGTTTTCTATTATTGTATTGCCTCAATTACTAAAAGTAAGTTTTAGAAAAGAAAAAATTGTTGAAGATCATGAAGGAGAAAAACACTCGTTCATTGATAAAATAACGGCCTATCGGTTTGATAAAAATAAAGTGATCGTTATTTCGGCTTTTGTTTTAACCTTAGTGTTTACCTTTTTTGCCGGTAATGTTGGTTTTGAAAGCGATATGAATAAAATGAGTTTCATGACCAAAGAAACTCGCGAAGCTGAAAAACATTTAGATGAAGTGAATCATTTTGCAGCTCGCTCTGTTTACGTATTTAGTAATGGCAATAGTTTAGATGAAGCTTTAGAAAATAATTCGGCTGTTTCTAAACAATTAGAATCGCTGAAACAAAAAGGGATCATCAAAAAATATGCTTCGGTGAGCTCTTTATTTATTTCAGATAAGGAACAACAGGAACGGATCAATCGCTGGAATCATTTTTTTACAAGTGCTAAAAAAGATTCACTAAAAAACAATTTAATTAAAAGCGGTTTAAACTATCAATTTAAAGAAACAGCCTTTACAAAGTTCTATCAAACTTTAGATAAATCCTTTACGACTTTGACAAAAGAAGACACTGACACGCTCAATAAATTATTGTTTAAAGAATGGATCGGTAATGTAGATGGTAAACCATCGATCATCAATCATGTAAAAGTAGATGCGGAAAACAGACATTTTATTTATGAAGCCTTTGAGAATGATCCCAATGTTGTTGTATTTGATAAGCAAAATCTAACGTCAAAGTTTGTAGCAGTCATCAGTTCTGATTTTAATACCATTTTGATGATCACTGCTATCTTGGTGTTTGGTTTTATGTTATTGAATCATGGTCGTATTGAATTAGCTGTCATCAACTTTTTGCCAATGTTTATCAGTTGGTTATGGATATTGGGAATCATGGGATTGTTTGGCATTAAATTCAATATCATTAATATTATTATATCTACGTTCATTTTTGGTTTAGGAGATGACTACAGTATTTTCATTATGGATGGATTACTGAATGAATATAAGTATGGAAAGAAAAATCTGGATTCTTTTAAATCATCTATTTTATTGTCAGCCCTCATTACCATTATAGGAATAGGCGTGATGATCTTTGCCAAACATCCAGCCCTGCAATCTATTGCCCTTATTACGATCATCGGAATGGTATGCGTGGTTTGCATTTCTTTTATTGTTCAGCCTTTGTTATTTAATTGGTTAGTGTTAAGTCGCAGATATAAAGGGCGTCAACCTTACACTGCTAAATACATTATCATCACTGTTGTTGGTTTTTTTGTATTTCTGATCGGATCTTTAATAATTACAATTTGTGGTGTTTTACTGTTTACCATTTTCCCTGCTAAAAAAGCTACACGCAAATTGATATTTCATAATATCATTATGTACACATTCAGGATCATTTTAAAATCATCCTTTACGGTGAAAAAAACGATTATTAACGAGCATCGTGAAACTTTTGTAAAACCGGCTGTGATCGTTGCCAATCATCAATCGCATATTGATCTGGCCCTAACATTACAATTGTATCCAAAGTTGATAGTGTTTACCAACGATTGGGTGTACAATTCTCCGTTTTATGGTTGGATCGTTCGTATGGCAGATTACTATCCTGCATCCGAAGGTTACGAAAACAGTTTAGTGAAATTGGAAGATTCCATAAAAAATGGGTACTCTGTTTTAATTTTTCCGGAAGGTACTCGTAGTATTGATGGTGAGATTCACCGCTTTCATAAAGGAGCATTTTTGTTAGCCGAAAAAATGCAACTCGATATCATTCCTTTATTGATACATGGCGCAGGAGATGCGGTGACAAAAAAAGATTTTCATTTTAAAGATGGTGCTTTAACTGTAAAAATTCTAAAACGTATTTCTAATTCAGATACTTCGTTTGGCACCACGTATCAGGAACGCTCCAAAGCTATCTGCAAACTCATGCGTGAGGAATATGCTTTATTAAGAGAGGAAAAAGAAACCGTAAAATACTTTAGACCACGCTTGATCAATAACTATATTTTTAAAGGCCCGGTATTGGAGTGGTATTGCCGCATTAAAACAGGTTTAGAAAATAATTACGAATTGTTTGAAAGCCTGATGCCTAAAAAAGGAAAGATCGTGGATGTAGGTTGTGGATACGGATTTTTGCCTTACATGTTGATGTACAAGGGCAGGAACAGAGAAATTTTAGGTGTAGACTATGATGAAGAAAAAATTTCGGTAGCCGATAACTGCGTTGATAAATCAACTAAATTATCATTTGCTGTTGGTGATGTAACGGTGTATGACTTTCCTCAAGCGGACGGTTTTATCATTAGCGATGTGTTACATTATTTAAAAGAAGAGCAACAAATTCAGGTCATTGAAAATTGCGTCACCAAGTTAAGTAAAGGTGGTGTGTTAGTTATTCGTGATGCCGATAAGGATATTGCCAATCGCCAAAAAGGAACCTGGTACACGGAGTTTATGAGTACCAAAGTGTTTGGCTTTAATAAAACGCAGGGAGACGGCTTGCATTTTGTAAGTGGCACAGTCATCAAAAATACCTTGTCTAAATTCCCTCATTTGACTTTGGAAGTAATTGATAACACCAAATTGACTTCTAATATTATTTATGTGGCGAGGTATATTTAGTTGAAAACTGTTTTCTCTAATCATTTGTTTCTTCTTGTATTTTAATGGATATTTAGTGTGTTAAAAACATGACACTATGAATCCATTTTTCTCAAAATTCAATACGCCCTTCGAAACTATTCCCTTCGATAAAATTTTAGTAGAGCATTATTTACCCGCTGTTGAAGAAGGTATAAAATTAAGTGCTGCCGATGTTGATGCCATTGTGAAAAACAATGAGGCACCAACCTTTGCAAACACCATTGAAGCACTTGAAAAAGCCGGACCTTTATTGGATCTGGTGAGTACCACGTTTTTTAATATGAACTCTGCCGAAACGGGTAAGGAAATTCAGGCTTTGGCTAAAGAAATTTCGCCTAAGTTAACAGAGCATGCCAACGATATTAAGTTAAATGAAACCTTATTTAAAAAGATCGAAGCGGTTTATGTAAACAAAGCGCAATTCGCTTTAAATGCAGAGCAGACCACGTTATTGGAACAAACCTATAAAAGTTTTGTTCGTAATGGCGCTAAATTAAACGCCGAACAAAAAGAAACGCTGAGAGCTATTGATAAAGATCTGTCTCATCAAAGTTTAACCTATGGCGAAAATGTATTAGCTGAAAATAATGCCTTTGAATTAGAGATCACTAATGCGGCCGATCTATCAGGTTTACCGGAAGGAATTATAGAAGCCGCGAAAATTACAGCCAAAGAAAAAGGAAAAGAAAATAGTTGGGTGTTTACTTTGGATTTTCCAAGCTACGGACCATTCATGATGTATTCGGATAATCGCCCCTTGAAAGAACAATTGTTTAAAGCTTTTGGTTCTAAGGCTTTTAAAAATAACGAACATGATAACCAAGCCGTTATTAAACGCATTACGGCTTTAAGATATGAACGCGCTGTATTATTAGGTTATAAATCCCATGCCGATTTTGTGTTAGAAGAACGTATGGCTGAATCTCCCACTAAAGTAAAAACATTTTTAAATGATATTTTAGATAATGCTTTGCCTTTTGCTAAAAAAGAATTGGAAGAATTAAAAGCCTACGCAAAATCATTAAATGGACCTGAAGAGTTGATGAAATGGGATGTGCCATTTTATGCAGAGAAATTGAAAAAAGAAAAATTTGCCATTGATGATGAATTGTTACGTCCTTATTTCCGTTTAGAAAATGTGATCCAAGGCGTGTTTGATTCAGCTAAAAAATTATATGGTTTGTCATTTGAACAACGAAATGATATTCCATTGTACCATAAAGATGTAACGACTTACGAAGTTAAAAATGCTCAGGGCGAATTCGTGGCTGTATTTTATGCCGATTATTTTCCCAGAGCAGGCAAACGTCAAGGTGCCTGGATGACCTCTTTTAAAAATCAAAAAAAGGAAAATGGTGTAGATCATCGTCCGCATGTTTCCATCGTTTGTAATTTTACCAAGCCAACAGAAAGCAAACCATCCTTATTAACCTTTAATGAAGTAACAACGTTGTTTCATGAGTTTGGACATGCCTTGCATGGCATGTGTGCCAATGGTCAGTATGCAAGTCTTTCAGGCACTAATGTGTTTTGGGATTTTGTGGAATTACCTTCTCAGATCTTTGAGAACTGGTGTTACCAAAAAGAATGTTTGGATCTGTTTGCTAAGCATTACGAAACCGGAGAAACCATTCCTGAAGATTATATCAAACGTATTAAAGCCTCTTCTAATTTTCAAAGTGGTTTAGCTACAGTTCGTCAAATTTCTTTTGGTTTATTAGATATGGCCTGGCATGGTCAGGATCCGAGAGGCATTACTGATGTGAAAGAATTTGAATTAGCCACCATCGCTAAAACAGATCTGATGCCTCCGGTGAAAGAAACTTGCACCTCATGTTCTTTCTCTCATATTTTCCCGGGAGGTTATTCATCCGGTTATTATTCGTATAAATGGGCAGAAGTGTTAGAAGCAGATGCTTTTGAAGCTTTTGAGGAAAAAGGTGTGTTTAATAAAGAAGTGGCGACGGCTTTTTATAAAAATATTTTATCTGCCGGCGGAAGTGAACATCCTTCGATTTTATATCGTAGATTTAGAGGCAGAGATGCAGACCCAAAAGCATTATTAAGAAAAGCGGGATTGGTGGGTAATTAGTGTAATTTATTCTGAGGAAATTAATTTCAGAAAATCAATTGAAAGATAAAATAGTTTATAAACAAGGTTTCTTTTTTCCTCCAACAGGGATTGCTGTTGGAATTTTGTGTATTTTATTTGCATTAGGAATCCTTTTCACAAAAGATCACAATGCGAAGTTTATTTCGATTGCAATATTCTTAATTTTATTTGGGTTGACCTTTTTCTCAAAGAAACAATTGCATATTGATAAGGAAAATCAAGTAATAGAAGAACAGACAAATTGTTTTGGGTATGTATTTAGAACTAAAAAAAACTTAAATGACTTTTGTTATATTATTATAATTAGACAATTATATAGCATAACGTCAAGGTCGACAGTGAATTTAGATTTAAAGAGTAGGTTTGGAAAATATGATGTACTATTAACCAATAAGCCACATCATTATAAACAAAAAATCAAGTCATTTGATAATATTGAAGACGCAAAATCGGAAGCAAGAATACGTTCTGATTTTTTAAATTTTGAAATTGTTAAGTTTGATCCAGTTAGAACGAGAAACAAACATTCCTAACAGCAAATAAAAAAATGAAAATAGATAAATATATTGGGCATTCGGGATATTGTTCTCGTCGTAAGGCTTGCGTGTTGATTGAGGAAAAACGAGTGCTGGTGAATAATAAAACCGCCACCTTTAGTACGGTTATAAAAGAGGGCGATGTGATTTTAATTGATGGCGTTCCTTTAAAAAAGAAAGAATTTGTTCCAACGTTTATCGCTTATCATAAACCAAAAGGTATTGAATGTACTTCCGAAAAAATTCCTAATAACATTATTGATGCGATTAACCATCCTCAGCAGATCTTCCCGATAGGTAGATTGGATAAGGATTCTGAAGGCTTGATCTTATTGACAAATCAATCAGAATTGATCGATAAAATTGGCAATTCAAAATTTGAACACGAAAAAGAATACATTGTTACTTTAAACCTTCCGGTGCGAAAGCAATTTTTAAATGAGATTTCGGCTGGTATAGAAATGTTGGGAGAAAAAACAAAACCGTGTGTGGTGAGTTTAGAACCAAACGCCAAACGTATTTTCAGAATCACTTTAACTCAGGGATTAAATCGTCAAATACGTCGCATGTGTAATGCGTATGATTATCAAGTGATCAAATTGCAACGTGTGCGTGTCATGAATATTTCCTTAGGTAAATTAAAACTTGGAGAATGGCGTGACATTACTCCCGAAGAATTAAATGGTATCATGAGTCAGTTGGAGTAGTTCATTTCCTATCGTTTATTTAATACACTTCCCATACGTTGGTAATGGTGCGGCTGCTTTTGGCGAAAGAGTGTGGGGCAGAACGTTAAGAAAAAGTCCGGCGGACTTTTTTAGTGATGAGCCGGAAAGTGTGTCAGGCAATTTTTTCGGTGGCATTGCGAAGGCCCTTTGTGGGAGAAAAGAATCGGAGTTGGTCTTTCGCCTTGAATTTTTGGTTCTTTTTTTTCAAGAAAAAAGAACGTACAAGAAGTAATACATTTAGAGTGATTTTGTAGTTAAAGAACTTCACCTAAAAAATTTAGCCGTCATTTTATTAACATTATCAGTTTAAAAGTTAGGTTCATCGACAAAAAAACTACAAAATTGATTTAGGAGAATTGTTGTAAGTTTATCGAAATTAATATGAGAATATAAAGTTCCCATATATTATTTTGATAGTTAACATTTATTGTAGTTGTAAAAAAAGTATTCATGAAATTCAATTTATTTAGTTCTTTTGGCAAACGCGTAGTATTAGTTTCTGCTCTTCATTTTGCCGTATCTATGTTGAGCACACACATTTGTGTCGCTGAAAACCAACCAAAAAATTCGCCTAATAACTTAGTGTCATTTACGGCAGATTGCAACAGCTATTTTGCTCATATCAAATGGACCACTGCATCTGAAAGTAAAAAAGGTTATTTTATTATTGAACGTACAAAGGATGGTGTTCATTTCGAAACCATCTCGATGATGCAAAATTCAGTGATCAATGGCCCAACAAACGAAGCACATGAATACAGTATTAGAGATGAAAATCCATTATTAGGTGTTTCTTATTATAGAATTTCAGAAGTAGATTCAGCAGAAAAGAAAAACATATACATCAATACGATTGTATATACACCATGCGAAAATGATGAAACCATTGATGCTGTTGTAGATAATTCTGATCTAACAGTAGCGATCAATGCGCTTTCTGATACTAAGGAGTTTTGCAATATTGTCATTACTAACGAAAAAAATAACGCCGTATTAAGCCAATCCCGTAAGATCATTAACGGAATGAATAGTTTTAAAATTGAAACTAAATTAAATACCGGCGAATACAATTTGAAAGTGAGTTACCGAAATAATAAATTTTTCAGCAAAACGTTCAAAATTGAATCGATAGAAAATAAGTAATAATTGAAATGATTATGTCACATCGAGCGTAGTCGAGATGTATAAGAGTCTGGTTCTCGACTTCGCTCGAACTGACATTAAATAAAAAAACACTCTTTTAAAGAGTGTTTTTTTATTTAACAGCAATAACAGAGATCTCTACATTCACATCTAAAGGCAATCTTACCACCTGAACCGTTTCTCGAGCCGGATAATTCCCTTCAAAAAAAGAACCATACACTTCATTCATCGGAGCAAAATTATTCATGTCCTTCATAAAGATGGTGGTTTTAACCACATGAGTCAGATCCATTCCGGCTTCCGCTAAAATCGCTTTCACGTTTTCCATCACTTTTTTAGTTTCGCTTTTAATGTCACTTAATACCAAAGCGCCTGTTTTGGCATCTTTAGCGACTTGTCCGGAAACAAATAACATATTGCCTGATGCAGGCACCATATTAGCGTGACTGTATGGACCAATTGGTTTTGGCGCGTTTTCTGAGGTAATGACTTTTTTCATAATATTTTTTATTTCAAATATAACAATAGTTATTATTTAGTTTATTTTACTTTTTCCTTGTCGAAAAAGTAAACAAAAAGACAAGTCAAAATACTCTTTCGATACTTTTGCAGCCAAAAGTATCCAAAAGCTTATGATTTTGTGATAGGCAATTAGCGCATTCCACTTTCGTTCCATCCGCTACCGCTGATAAAATGAATCCGCTTGCGCATGCTTTCGCTTCATTCATTTTACTGCTATTGCTGCACAAAATCATAGCACTCCGAATTATATAAATCTTATAATCTATGTTTACGTCAGTACTAATTAGGTGAGTTTTAATTTTTAATTCTTATTTCATTAGAACCGTAACGGCCTTTTTAAATTTGAAATAACTCGTAATTTGTAACAGAGGGCTGGTGGCCAAAAATGCGAGCAGATGAGAGGTGAAACGAGAATTCAAGGATTTAGTGTAGCGAAGCGGAACGTGAAATCCGTAGAATTCCGTGAGGCGGGCTGAGCATATTTTTGGCTTGATTTCTTTTGTTCCTTTTCTTTATCAAGAAAG
>JAKFDE010000038.1:0-1633 GCA_036676295.1 Bacteroidia bacterium
ATAGCAGGTTTAAATACGCTTTCAAAGCGCTTGTCGTATTTGCCCGAGTCAAATGGCTGTATTACGAAACATGTTGGCATAGGTCCTCGATCAAACTCATTTATAAGCAAGCTCTTGAAGTTCTGCTTTATGCTGCTTAATAACTCGTTTAGCACTGTGCATCACAACACGTTTTGTTGCTTCATCATTGCTAAATTGAATTGGTAATACTTGACCTGAAACCTTTTGGCGATTTGAAACTTGATCAAGGCTATAGTCTTTTAAACGCTTTCTCATCTTCATACCCCTATTAAAAGAGAATTTCATTTTAGCCTAAATTAAACAATTAAGTACGATAGTGAGGATCTTTTCTTGGAATAGCATTTTCTGAATCTATATCAAAGAAATCATAAATTTTAGTGGCTGTTACTGTGTTAAATAATTTTTTGTCCATATACACGATTGCTTTTCCTTTATTTGCGTCGAAAATTACCCTACCCCTTGGAATCTGTTCATATTCATAATGACGTAGTTCTGGGTATACACTTTGCATATTTTTCCAATAATCGACATGTGTATATGGACTATCAATTAAGCCTATTGAATCTGCATCATTTAAATTGAATGGATGAGCTATGCCGATAACTTGCTTTTGCAAAAACCAAAAAATTCCTATTTTCATTTTTCATCAACTGATTAATTTCCCTAAAATTAACATAATACACCTTATACGAAATTCGTTATAATTCTCTTTAGAAATTAATGCTGTAGTTTCTAGTTGATAGCCCATCTTCCCCAAGGTGGGCTTTTTTTATGATTTTTCACGTTCCACGCTTATTATTTAATCAAAAGACCTCTTGCGAAAGTATAGTTTATCTAATTTTTGAATTGGCTAAAACCTCATAAAATATAGCTTTTGGCTGCTTAAAATTTGACTAACGCAAGAATTCTAAAGTTTCTCAACTTTGATTAGCTCAAATAAATACCATTTCTATTTTTCTAGGTCTCTTTAAATCACGAATTATGTAACTATAGAGTATACCCTAAAGTTACAATCTGAAAGTTCATGAAATTATGTATCATTTAAATGATTTTTAATCATAAGTAACATGTAACTTTGATATTAAAGATTTATAATTTACAAAATTGTTCATTTTTATCCAATTGGGGCGAGAAAGAGTGAAAGGCCAAAAAGTAGGTTATGTGCGAGTGAGTTCGGTCGAGCAAAATACTGGGCGTCAACTTGAGGGGATTGAAGTCGACCGGATTTTTGTTGACCGTGCTTCAGGTAAAAATACTGACCGACCTAAATTTCAGGAAATGTTGAACTATGTCCGGGAAGGGGACAGGGTGATTGTACATTCCATGGATCGTTTTGCGCGAAGCCTGAAAGATTTGGTCACTGAAGTAGATAAACTGGTCAAACGAGGGATTGCCATCCAGTTTGTAAAAGAAAATATTACTTTTACGGCCGAATCCACCCCGATGGATAATTTGATGCTGCAATTGATGGGTGCTTTTGCACAGTTCGAACGTGAGATCATTTTAGAGCGGCAAAAGGAAGGAATAAAACTCGCCTCTGCTCAGGGGAAGTACAAAGGTCGGGTGCATAAACTAAAGCCTGACCAAGCTGAAGCTTTACGACAAGCATGGA
>JAKFDE010000039.1:0-1650 GCA_036676295.1 Bacteroidia bacterium
GCAGCATCGGTAGCGGTTACGGTGACATTAATCGTTCCGTTGTGGATTGCGGCCTGGGTTGTTCCCGCAATCGGACTTTGAGTAATAGTCACTCCCGCACAATTATCGGTAGCTGTAGAACCGTCCACCAAGTTTGGAATAGTTACCACACAACTGGCGTCGAGCGTTGTGTCTTGATTGGCTTCCGGAGTTAAAACGGGATTGGTAGTGTCAATCACATTAAACGTTCTTGTTTCTATATTGGTTGCTAATCCCGTTGTTGTGATTTCTAATGAAACTAAATATTCCCCTGAGACAACCGGGGTGAAAGAAGTTGAAATGGATTCGTTATCATCTGCTAAGCTACCAGAAGCTATTGTATTCGTTGAGCCGTCAGGATGTCTAACAGTCCATTTATACGTTACAGGTTTTTCTGTTCCGGTATATCCTCCCGTCAAATTTATTTGGATACATCCTGAAACTGTTATTGGGTCAGTTACGGGATTAGTAATTGTTGCATTAACATTTCCTCCGGAAGCGGCCACTTCACCAAATGTATATACATTTGAACCTCCGCCAACACAAGCAGCATATCTTTTAGTACCGATGTATATCTCATCATTATTATTACATTGTCCCGCAAAATTTCCGTTATTTTCTAAAGTGATTACGGCTGATGTAGGTAAATTTAAACGGACTTTAGTTAAATTAAAATTTAAAAAACCACCATCAATATCTAAATTTAAAGTTGATAAAGTAATCGTATTCGGAGATGATGAAGGACTTAAATTTAAGGTACCATTTACAGTGACGGTACCCATTGAAAAGGTAGTTAGATTAGATGAAATGGTAATGGTATCTACTGTTTGTATCGTTACGCTGTATGTTCCTGCAATTTGTCCTGGATAAGAACCTGGATAAGAACCCGGATAAGAAGATATGTCAACCCATGAAATCCCATCAAAAATTTCCCAAGAAGTACTCAGGCTCCAATCGGAAGTGCCATTTGTTTTCGAACGAAAATCACCAGTGTTTTGACTAAAACTATGTAGATAACTGAGTATTAATAGAAATGTATAAATGTATTTTTGTCTCATAATAGTCACTTTTTAGATAATAATTAATTTTTTGTAAGCATCCCCAGTATTCTATTCGGATGTACAGGATTAAAAATGTTTATTGTAGTGGTATTATTTGGTTGTAAATCAAATGTATAGTTGTTTTATTGTTGTCTGGTTTGATAACCAATCGCTAACAACTATTTTAGGGTCTTAAATGTTTTTTTACATCTTATTTATACCAAAATTAATGATTAAAAAAATGATTTTTTGGTTTAAGTTTTTATTTTCGATTAAGTGTCGCTATCGGTCGATTAAAGGTCTTTTTTTAGAATATGTTTTTGATTTTTTTTATGGAGAAAACTAAGTTTAGATAAAAATAAATTAGAATTTGCATGTAATTGAATCCGTTTTTTATGATTAAGGTTTATGTGCTTAGAATAAATTGATGACACTGTCCTTAAAAAATCACACACTTTATAGGATACTACCAACTATATTTCGCTTACACCGTTTTTGCTTAATATGTGATAATAATTTATGATCTCGATTTGTACAATTCCTCACTTGAGTAATTTATGATCTGTAATTTGAAGTCGGTATTTTTGAAATA
>JAKFDE010000040.1:0-2338 GCA_036676295.1 Bacteroidia bacterium
AATGTGTTACTGCTCTTTTTCTCCATACATGTTCCCCCTATCTTTTTTGTTTTTGGAGAACGTTCGACTGTTTGTAATGAGATATTAATATGGCGCCATATAAACAAAAAAGCAATGCAGGACATATAAGGATAGTCTGCATTGCTTGCATTAATATTCGGCAAACCACATCCCTACGCTAGTGTTAACTAACAGGTTCATAGGGTCAGAACTCGAACGTTCACTCTCAGCCACTATAGCAGCTCCCCCTGTGGAAATATTAAATTACTTTCTTTAAGAATATACTATTTTTATAGCACTATTTCAAGGTATAACTTTGATTCATGTTATAATTAGAATACAATAAAATCACAGATAGAAATTGATAAAATTTACCTATATATTTTTAAAGGGATTTCCAGCTATTATCACGAATTTAATTTAATCAGTTCTGCAATGTCTTAGGAGGAAACTGTGATGTTATCAGATGTAAGAATCGATTTAATAGCTTTTTTTGAAAAAAATAAAGAGCAATTGCTTCATGAGTGGGAGAATTCCATTGTTATTTCTAATGGAGATCCTTATAAAGATAAGATCAGCCAAAATGGAATAGCCATTTTTAATATCGTGTTAAACATGCATAACATGAGTGAAAAGGAACTCTTAGGTTCGATTGAAAAGTATGCGATAGAAATTTCTGAAGAACGAGCCTTAGCAAATATTAACATTGGAGACTTTGTCTATAATGTCAATCTGGGCAGAACGGTTTTATATAGCTATTTAAGTAAGTCTGGACTAGAGTGGGAAGATCTTCAAGAATCTATAAATAACATAAATTTTTGTTTTGATAAATTTCTATATTATGCAGTCACTCATTATACAGAAGCTAAAAACAAAATTATTGAAGAAAAAACAATGTTTATCGATTCAACTCATCAAGACCGTTTAACCCTTCTTGGACAAATGACTTCAAGTTTTATTCACGAATTTAGAAACCCACTTACTTCTATACAAGGGTTTATCCAGCTTCTTAAAGCAGATCACCCAGAAATGAAATATCTGGATATTATTTCAAGTGAACTGGATCAGCTCAATTTCCGTATTTCACAATTTTTACTATTATCTAAAAAAGAACTAATTGGTAAAGAGAAAGAACAATTCAATCAAAATAAATTAATCGATGAAGTGTTAAATTTCTTATATCCAAGTATTTTAGATGGTAAGGTGAAAATAAAAAAGGAGATTGTGGACGATATCAATCTTTATGGATATGCAGATGAAATGAGACAAGTTTTCATTAATATTATTTTTAATGCCATCGATGTATTAAACCATCACAGAATACCAAACCCAACCATTGAAATCAAATGCAGTGTAGAAAAAAATTCACATGTGGTTTTATCTATTTCTAATAATGGACCAATGATTCCTGCAGAATTGAGTAAAACCATTTTTGAGCCTTTTTTCACAACAAAAAAACTAGGTACCGGCCTTGGTCTATTTGTATGTAAGGAAATTATTGAAAAACATAAAGGTAAATTACACTGTATGTCGAGCCCGGAACTAACAGTATTTACAATTAAATTACCTCTTGAAGCGTCTTCTTTGTAGAAGTCGCTCTTTTTAATTTTGTTTCTAAAATTTAATAATTTCTGATTCATAAAACAAGACTTTTTTCATAAAATGTTTATACCATCTAATTATACAAACCAGAACGTTTGACTGTACAGTTGTAATTTACTATAATTATTTTTAAATTTAGAAATATGAGGTGATTTGATGGGGCTGTTTATCGTATCGGTGAATTAGCAGAAATTGCAATGGTCTCTAAACGGACAATCGATTATTACACATCAATTGGTTTGTTAAGTGCAGAACGATCCAAATCTAATTACCGAATATACTCTGATGAATCCTTAAAAGATCTAAAATTTATTGAAGAATGTAAGAGTTTACACTACCCGCTTGAAGAGATTAAAAGAAAACTAGATATGAAGAAGGACAAAACAATTCGTGATTCAGAAGTGGAAAAACATGTAAACACTGTTACACAGCAAATGCAGCAGCTTCAAAATGATTTATTTGACCTAATTCCATTCATTGAAAAATTGGATGATCTTCAGAAAGAAAAACTTACATCAAATCTTCTGATGCTAAAATCATTGCTGACTAACTCCCTTTTGAATAAAACGAGTTAATTTTTTTAAATTACTAGGAGGTGACTCCTTAACTCGTCTATAACGAGCTAAGGGAACTTATTTGGACATATTTAACTTGGTTTTAATAGCCATTTTAATTGCGTTAACTGCTTTTTTTGTAACTTCAGAGTTTGCTATTGTTAAAATTCGCAGTTCAAGAA
>JAKFDE010000041.1:0-3779 GCA_036676295.1 Bacteroidia bacterium
CCCTTAGGGCGTTACCCCGTCATTTGACTCTTCAATATAATCCTTCAGTTCCGAAAGGAACTGTCTAGCCTTTACCTGAGTAATGTGACCATTCTCAATTTAAGCTAGAAACATTTCGCACAATAATCCTGCACCTTTAGTGAAAACCCCCGTTAGTCAAATAGTCCTTTTTGTATCTCTTTGGCTATTTGTTCATCTGTAAAACCAACTTTTTTCATCATTTCAATGACTTTTTGTTTATCACTTTCCGACATTGGGTCTGCCATTTCTGCATTTTTATCATAAGAAATTGTACTCAATACTTGTTTTACATCATCTAGATTTTGACCTTTTGTATTCTTCTTGATGTTACTATTTTTAGATTTTGAGATGATCTCTCCATTTTTAATTTTAAAGTGCCCTTGCTCTAATCCGTTGACGGTATAGGCTAACCCATCTATTACTTTCCCCTCATACTGTTCAAGGAAAAGTAGGACTTTTTCATATTTTTTTACAGGTGGATCTTCCTTACCATAGGTTTGGAGTAAAGTGATACTTTCATCTTTTTTTAGTAGCTTTGTTTCATCTCTTAAAATGTCTTTAACCTCTATTTTGGTCTTAACGAACTCGACATCACTATATGTAAAAGTTTTACCCTTTTCCTTAGTTTGTGCAGTTATTACAATAGGTGATGCTTCAGCAAGATCCTCTAAAGTTTGAAAATCTGTAGCAACAGCTGAGCTTGTCTCATAACTATCAAATAAAGCTGCTTGACCAATGTACAGAATACCACCCAACATGATTAATGATAGTAAAAGTCTGACAACTAATTTCTTAATATTCATATGTTTTGCTCCCTTCATTAAAGTCCCTGTATGTTGAGGTTATTCCCACCCCCCAGAAACGGCATTCCTCCTTCTTTAAGGAATGCCCCCGTTGCTTTAAGTACACTATTTCACAATATTTTATCAATCTCATCTTTTGGATGGGCATTAAAAATACTTAATATTAAAGTTAAACCCGCAATAATTCCAAACACTTCAAAATCAGATATTCTTAGTAGCCAATAAGGTATGAATGAAAATATTGAATTAACAAATATAGAATCAAATGTAGCCAATATAGGATAAGAAGATGAAATTAATATACAAGGAATAGATACACACCATAGTAAAGATGGATTTAATTTGCGCGACCATTTTTTTACGAAAATAAGAGAAATATAGATTCCAAATACTATTGATGCAAATACATTTGACCAGAGCAAAGGAATTGGATTAAATGTGTCATTCGCTATTTGTTTGAAATGATTTACAATATTTAAACTAATTATTGCTAATATGATTAATCCGACTATCCAAAGTAATTTCCAAAAATAAGATGTCCATTTAGCTTCTTTCACAAAAAACGCCTCCTTTCTTTATTTACGTTTTAAAAATAATTTGGTGTCAAAAGGATTTACGACTTGTTTCGCTACCCTGCCCATTAGTGAAAAAGCGTTCCTACCGCTGTTGTAGAAACGCCCCTGTTTGTTGAAGAGTTAAAAAGGAATTTCTCCTATAAAAAATGGAATAAAAACCCCACCAGTAGAAGCAATCAAAATTACCCAAAATGTTTTTGAGGCTAATCTTTCCTTCAGTAACCGACTTTCTTTTGATACAAAGGAGAGTACGACTGTATATAATCCAAAAAGCATAAATGATAAACTAAACCATACGACCCAAACATTTCCTATAAATCTAATTCCAGCACTTTCATAAACATTTTTTAGAACATTATCAGTTAGTAAAAAACCAACAACTAAAAATAGTATAATTTCAATTATAGTAATTAAATACATTTTCCAAATAGCCATCTCTCCACTCTCCCAAAAATACCCAAATCGACCCATATTTATTATAAAATTGTTCCTGCACTAAACTCCCCTTTAATGGAACATAGGTGCTTTTCCATATTCAAGATAAGCTACCCGTTTCGTTTAGCGAAAAAAGACGGAATATATTATAAATCCTAATACTATTACAAGAATAAGAATTCCAGTACCTTTCCATCCTAAACTACCTACCAAATCTACAAGATTACCATTGTTGGCTCTGTTTAAAGAATCATTTAAGTTACCTGTTGGATTATTTCTAATTTCTTGTTGTCTTAATCTTTCTCTTAGATGCTCTGGAGTTTCTTTGTCTCTCATCAAAACCCTCCTTTAATACAGATTACCATATATCACTAATTGAATATTGAACTATCCTTCAAATGTGGCATAATATTCAGACTGTTTTAGTTTTTCTTTCACCACTTTTGGCAATAATTCCACTAAAATCATATAAATTGGAGGGATTGATTATGCTGTTATCTAAAGCGTGGGACTGTTACGAAGCAGATAAACGAATTGAAGGATTCTCACCACAAACTTTGAGAGCATACAAACTTCAGACCGATCTTTTAATTCGCCATTTTGGTGACGTGAAAATTGACTCACTTAGCACTGAACAAATAAAAGAATACTTGGCTATATCAAGCAAAAACTTAAAGCCTTCAAGTCTTGCACATCGCATTCGTTCAATAAAGTCTTTATTTCGGTGGGCTCATGAAGAAGGGTACATACTTAAAAATTCCGCAAGAAAAATAAAAGAACCCAAAGTTGGCAAGAGAATCTCAAAATTTCTAACTGAAAGGGAAATAGAGCATTTACGAGAGGCTTGCCACACTCCAATGGAAAAGGCTTTATTTGAATTCATGTTCTCAACTGGTTGTCGGATTGGAGAAATTGTCTCATTAGAAAAGAATAATATTAATTGGTCTGATCGTTCTGCTATTGTAAGGGGAAAAGGGGATAAAGAACGTGAAGTTTATTTTAACATTCGCTGTGATATTTGGTTAAAAAGATACATTGATGAGAGACAAGATAAAGATCCAGCCATTTTTGTCACAGAACGATTTCCGCATAAAATGAGTATTGCCCAAATGAGGTACATAATTAAGCGAATATCAAGTCGTGCTGGGATAAATAAAGAAATTCATCCCCATCAACTTAGACATAGTTACGCCACTCACTTGTTAAACAACGGAGCTCCAATTGAAGTAATACAAAGTCTTATGGGGCATGAAAAAAGTGAAACCACACGAATATATGCTCAATTAAGCGGTAAACTTAGACAGGAGTTCTATCAGAAATACTTTTAATTGGTTCCAGAGCAACGCTTTTGCCGTTGCTCTGCTAAATTAATGCACCCCGTGGGTCTGCGTAAAATCTTGTGTAAGTAGTATTCGACAATCTTCGTAAGGCGAAAAACTATAGGTATGAAAAAAATAAAACTTGGCAATACTATAATTGCCTTTTACCATAAAACAGGATAGGGCAATGCAGAAGTGCAACCCGAGCGGTTCTATGGTTTTTACACTAAAACGGACGGACTTATGCTGTCCGTTTATTTTTTGTCCGTTTTAGGGAAAACACAAGCGATAAACTTCAGGGGTTTGGGGACAGAGTCCCCAATTATGATGTTTGATTCATAATCTCAAGCTGACTCAAAATCATATCCCAATTACGATAACGCATTGTCCATTTTTTCGTAATGTTTTGAGATGCTAAGAAAAGCATCTTTCTTAAGCTATCATCATTGGGGAAAATAGACTTTGTTTTTGTCACTTTTCTAAATTGACGATGTAACCCTTCGATTATATTCGTAGTATATATTATTCTCCTGATTTCTGGAGGATATACAAAGAAGGTGGCTAAAACATCCCAATTTTCTTCCCATGACCTAACCGCAGATGGATACTCTTTACCCCATTTTTCT
>JAKFDE010000042.1:0-8044 GCA_036676295.1 Bacteroidia bacterium
GGGCCTAAGTCGACGGTTAATGCTGGGGTATCGGCGATAAAGATCATTTGAAATTTTCCTTTTTCAGCTATTTTAGCTCGCTCTACATAACTATCCGTATTTGTGTAGGCTGCTGGGTCGGTATCAGGCATTCTCCAAGCGCTAAATTCAGCTCCATATCCTGAAACCATTTGTAGTGCTAGTTGCATTTCTTTTCTTTTTTGCATGTATCTATTCTCCTTTTTATATAGGTTCCAAGAAACAAAAGAACCTGAAAGTTTTTTAAAACGACTGGGTAAATTAAACCAACGCGAAACTACTTAGTGTACTAAATAATTGTTTAGCATACTAAGTAATCGTTTAGCATACTAAGTAATCGTTTAGCATACTAAGTAATTACTTAGGAAAAACTTAGAATAAGTTTTTCTCCATACGCTTTATTAAATCCCTTAATACTAAGCGTTCTTCTGGCGAAATTGAATATAGTAATTTTTCTTGTTGCTGTTTCCATTTAAACTCAACAGGTTTTTCTAATTCTTTGCCTTTGTCGGTTAGATAAATCCGCATAACTCTTGCATCTTTTTCGTCACGTTTACGGTATATGAACCCATTCTGCTCCAGTGATTTAACCATATTTGTTACTGTAGGCGGCTCGCATTTTAAATGTTCACATAGTTGCATTTGAGTTATGCCATCACTTGACCATAAACGCGAGAGTAAATTATCTTGTCCTACATAAAGATTAAGTTCTCTTAGACTTTCACTATAATTCCGACGCATTTGGGAAGAAACTTTATCCAAAGACTCACGAATATCGCAGTCAACACTATCCTTCATAGGCAACCTCCAGCTAGTCAAAATATTTAGCGGGCTAAATATATCATGATGAAATTTAATTGTCAACTCATTTAGAAATGTCTGCATTTCAATTAGACTATTTTAGCTAACTTTATTTCAAACCGTTACAACTCTGATTCACTTACCGCCAGCGGCTGTTATATCACTTTATTAAAGTCAATTATTATTCGTTAACACGATTTCTCCACCCACAAACTGTTCATTGGGAAAAGACATAATATAAAGCCCAAAACCACGAAATCGATTTTCCCAAAATCAACGGTTATCTTCTGTAATTTCTCCGTTTGCTCCTTTATCAAAAATAGTTAAAGGAGCAACGGTCAAACAATTTTTATATTGAACACCATTATTAAGTCAGTATGGTTCAAACAGTAGTGCATATTTGGATTCATGATTTTTCTCCTTCTTTATTAAAATCTACAAATGTAGTGTAAATTATTGCGATTCATTCAGTTAGTAGATCACCTATACAGATATCAACTGCTAATTTTCTCTTTTTAAAAATAAGCCTCTGATACAATCCAGAGACTTATTTTTCTATTGGTTATTCAGCTACTTTAATAACTATTTTGCCGAATGCTCCTTTATATAAGTGCTTATAAGCATCAATTGCTTGGTCAAAGCTATAAACTGTATCAATTACAGGCTTGATTTGCAATTCCTCAAAAGCACGGGTCATATCATCAAAAGCACGGTGGTGTCCAACGTTTATACCGTGTATTTTAGCTTGTTTTGCTAATAGAGCGAACAAGTTAACATTAGCTTCTAATCCGTTTAAGAAACCAATTACATAGATATTACCTTGCAGAGCTAATGCTTCAATAGAACGGTTAAAGCCATCTCCACCTACAACTTCAAGAATATGTTGAACTCCTTCACCGTTTGTTAACTTCAACACTTCTTTTTCCCAATCTGGTGTCTCTACATAATTAATTACTTCTTTTGCTCCTAGTGCTTTTACTCTTTCTAATTTTTCATTACTACTACTTGTTGCAATTACTTTTGCACCTAGTGCAGATGCAATTTGAATAGCGTAAACAGATACACCACCAGTTCCTTGAACTAAAACTGTATCGCCAGCTTTGATCTTTCCATATTCCACTAATGAGAACCAAACTGTTAACGCTGCAATCGGAAGAGTTGAAGCTTCTTCATCCGTCATGTTTGCAGGTGTTTTTACAGTAGTATTCTCTTTAAGAATCATGTATTCTGCTAGACCTCCATCGTTCGGTCCTCCAACAGCAGATGCTCCCATTGTTAATTGAGGCTTTCCATCCACCCATTCTGTAAACATGTGTGAAGTAACACGATCCCCTTTTTTAAATTTAGTTACATCAGTGCCTATACTTACTACTTCACCTGAAGCATCAGCGACAGGAACAAATGGTAAATTTGGTTCCATAATGTCTGGTAGATAGATTCCATCCACAATAGCTTTGTCACGATAGTTCAATGAAACTGCCTTCACACGTATAAGTATCTCTTTTGGTCCAGGTGTAGGAATAGGTGTCTCTACCATCTTTAAATTTTCTAATCCAAATCCATTTAAATGCCAAGCCTTCATATTATCCATTCCTTTCTGCATTTCATATAATTAATTTCACATATTTAAAATTGTTGATATGTTAATGCAAAAAAATAATTCTATCATTTACACCAAACACATCGATAAAATTCAATATGTCTATTTCAAAGTGATTATACATAAATAAAACCCGATATGTCAATTATAACTTTTTTATTTATTTAGGTTAATTACGGATAATTTCTCTCGTGACATGGATTCTATACTACGACGAACACCTTGAATTCCTATACCAGAACCTTTAACCCCGATAAAAGGAAAATGATCTGGACCTCTTTCTGTTTTTCCATTAATTTGTACAGAGCCTACATCTAATTGCGCAGCTATTGAGAATGCTTCATCAATATCTTGTGAGAAAACACTAGCCTGTAAACCAAACTCGGATTGATTACTTAGTTCAACTGCTTCCTCCACGTTGTTAACACGAATAATAGGTAATACTGGTCCAAACGGCTCTTCCCATGCTACTCTCATATCAGGTGTAACACGATCTAATAAAGTTGGAGTTATTAGGTTACCAACACGTTCGTTACCAGTAACAAGTACTGCTCCCTTATCTAAGGCATCTTGAATAAGGCCCTGTACATAATCAGCTGTTTTACTATCAATTAAAGGGACAATAACATTATTTTCTTCTGGAGTACCTACTGTTAAATTGTCCATATTCTTCAGTAGTTTAGTAATAAGATCTATAGCTATATCATCTTCTACAAAAACACGTTTTATTGCGGTACATCTTTGACCCGAATATGAGTAAGCACCAGATACAATTTGACTTGCAGCTAAATCTAAATTAGCATTATTTACTACAATCGCTGGGTCCTTCCCACCTAACTCCATGACCAAAGGAATCATATTAGTCCGTTTAGCTATGTGTTTTCCAGTATCTGTTCCCCCAGTAAATGAAATCATGTTTACTACTGGGTGTTCAATTAAATAATCTCCAATAACTGAACCTCGTCCTGTAGCAAGATTTAGCACTCCTGATGGCAATCCTGCACGATCTAAAGCCTCAATCATTTTAATCGCACTTATTGAACCTTGAGTTGCAGGTTTAAAAATAACGGAATTCCCACTAATAAGAGCAGGTGCAATTTTAGCAGCAGATAAATTTACCGGGTAATTAAATGGTGAGATAGCTAGTATCACTCCTAATGGTACTCTGTGACTGATAGCTATTTTAGAATGACTACCTCCCGGAGAGTTTTCTCCAAGCATACTTTCACCATACATATGAATGGCTTCTTCCACAGTATATCGAATAAGATCTATTGTTCTTTCCACCTCTTTAACCGCATCACTGTGAGCTTTTCCTACTTCTTTCATAATGGTTAATGCAATATCTGTTTTACTTAGCGATAGCTCTTCTGTCCATTTATATAGGTAATCCCCTCGTTCTCTAATAGTGAGATTCGCCCATTTTTTTTGTGCTAATTTTGCATGCTTAATCATCTCATCTACTTCACCAGTAGATATGGCTTGTACTTTGCCTACTACTTCTTCTTTATATGGAGAGTGAATACTAATTACTTCATTTGTATTAGTCTCTTTCCATTCCCCATTGGAATAATACGGATAATTTTTAATCATGAATAATGACCTCCTTGTATATTTAACATTATTACATATTAGAATATGTCGATTTGTTAGTATAAAAAAATTTATATTAACATTGATTATTTTTAATATGCTAAATGCTACTGACTGAACATATTTCTACTACACAATCATTTTGATTACAATTAGTTAGTTTTCTAATTCTAAAAAAACTTAACTATGGAATTTTATGTTACATTCCATAGTTATAAGTCCTCAATAACATAATGGCCAAATTTTTTTATTAACTCTTCATTTCTTCTATAATATGTCCATTTACCAATACGAGTAGCATGGAGAAGTCCAGCTTTCTGTAATATGGAAAGGTACTGAGAAGCAGTTGATTGTGTCATATTTAATTTCTCTGTTATTTGACTAACACAAACACCTATCTCTTCTAAATCAATATCTCCTTGAGGCTCAAAATGTTTATGAGGTTCTTTCAGCCAATCTAATATTTGTAATCTTGCTTCGTTTGAAAGTGATTTGAGTATATTTAAAATGTCCATGTTTGTATTATATATCTATAAAACACGATATGTCAATGAGAAAGGATCAAAATTTAATCCCATTTCAGTTTGCATTAAAAATATTCTTGTTTAACTAACCTGCTTCGTTAGCTAAACAAGCAAAAAAGACCGCCGCAACGACCTTATCTTTAACTATTGTTACCCATATATTTAAGTACACTATTTCAACAAAGGGTTAACAGTTTTTTATTACAGGAATGATGCTTTTCTTGGTAATAATATAAGGTTATTAAATGTTTCTTAATCTGTTTTATTTTGGATTTCTTAATCCAAGGATCATCTTTTGTTGAAAATGTTTTGAACCTTCTCTCTCAAACTTCTCTTCCAAAGACTCCTCAAGTCTTGTTTGATCAATTACTACTATATTCCCTTCCTCATCTTGTTCAAATTCCTTCATTGATTTCTCTAAAGCACCTTGATTAGACTGTTTAGCTGCTACCAATAAATTCTTAATACTTCTTAAATCTATTGCAGGTATCTTTCCACTCAATTCCTTCAGGGAATCTACTACAACATCATAGTCCTTAATTAGCGACCTTTCCCTAATACCATAGTTATACATAGTTACTCTATACTGATTAAATGTTTTTCTCATTTTTTGCAATAGCTCCTGGTCAAAATAACCCTTTTTATCTCTCGTCTCAATCTGGTAATCTGCCATTGTATAATAAATATCATTTAATTCTTTTGGAATTTCTAGAGAAGTATTACTTTCGTTTATAATCCGATCAACTGATGCCACCGTTTCTGCTGAGGAATGGGTAGAGAACAATTCTCTATATTTCTCTAATAACTTTACTCTCGCCTGAAACGGGGACATACTTTTTTTCATTTGAGGAAGAATGTCTGAAATTGCTTGGGACATCATCGTGTTAAAGTTAGCGAATAATCTATAAATATCTTTCGCTTTATTAAAGGGAATCACGTGCCCATTGCGGTCTATGACTAAGTGTCCACTTATTCCTTTTTGAATTTTAATTAGATATTGATTTATAAAATAATACTCTGTCCCATCATAGTAAGCATAATCCCACATATCCCATTTCTCATAAAACTTTTTATAACTTTTGATACTTTCAATTTGTTTAGATGTTGGCTTTGTATTAATCATCGGTAGCTTTTCACTTTTTTGAACTTCAGACATTATTGTACCTCCAAAAAATAAGGATCTTTATTTATTACGAAAAACTACGTTTAAAGTTCCTTATTTAACTAAATGCCCCTTTTCTACAATAAGAAATTCCATAACAAAAGGCATTAATCATTTAGGATCAATGCCCACTAGCTAAATAAAAAATAACTGTATATTATAACCTCTCGGAATTAAATCAACTAAAAGATTATGAATTAATTTTTTTAAGAAGGGCAATTTTATTCGTGGTATAAAGTATATAATTCTGCTTTTTAGTTTTTATGTAGATACGGTCTGTTGTTCCATACGGTGCCCCTATTCTGATTGCACTTGTATCCTCTCCTGCATATGTTTCATCTTCTACAACTTCCACTATTTCCTGAATGGGAATACTAACCTCTGTCAGCTGCCACTTAATTATCAATTCTTTATCACTTTTATTAACTTCTATTCCTACTGTGTACATATTTCTCAATCCTCCTAAGTATTTAAAATACTATTTACTTATACGAATTGAAGGTAATAAAGTTCCATTTTTATACAAACGAAACTCTTTCAAGTGTCAGTTCAGTCGGTTTCACTACTTTTGTTGTTGAAGTAATTGTAACCTGGACAATAGTAGTTTGAAATATTAGTCCTTTTTTGAGTCAAATTAGGAGTCTATTGTTCAAACCCTTATTACACAAAACTGCCCTTTTCTACAATAAGAACTTCAACATTAAAAAGCACTAATCCTTCTTGGATTAATGCCCCGTTTGTTGAAGTAATTAACTTTTGCCCAAGGATAACCCTCAAAAATTTCATTTCTTCAAAAATTCAAAACTAATTTTAGTTAATGTGACAATAATGTAAGATTGAATCGCTTAATGTAATATGAATCGATGGTAGCTCTCACCTCTAATTTTCTATAATAGAAAATATAACGATTGTTTACTGAATACGTAAAACAGGAGGGTTTTGCTGTGGTCGAGTGGGCACAGGACGCAAATATATTTCTCCAGTATATAGTTTTATTTTTGTTTGCAGCAGCTCCGTGGATGGATGTTTCAATAATAGTACCCCTCGGAATTGTTTGGGGACTACCGCCCATAGGGGTTAGCATAGTAGCATTCTGTGGCAATTTTTTGTTAATTCTTTTACTTGGTGTCTTTTTTAAACAAATTGACAAATGGAGGAAAAATAGAAAGGAAAAGAAGGGCATAAAGAATCCAACAAAAAAAGAAAAACGCTCTCGGGAAATTTGGGAGAAGTATGGGATCCCAGGGTTAGCTTTATTAGCACCAATTTTCGTTGGTACTGATATTGCAGCAATAATAGCACTTACATTTGGGAGCTCTAAGGTCCGAGTAATAGGATGGATGACTATTAGTTTAGCCGTGTGGACAATTATATTTGCTGTGGGATCAGTGTATGGTTTTAGTCTTTTGAACTTCATTTAATATTTATAATAACTCGTTTTTTGGGGTGAATTTCCTTTTGATTAAACGGGCAGTGGGAATCTAAATAAACAAACCATATCAGGAAGGGTTTTAAATCTTCTTATTTTCATAGGAAATCTTATTCAACAAACCTGCCCGTTAGCACAATAAAAAAAGGCTGCCGCAGCAACCTGACCTTAAAGTAAAGCACTCGTTAGTTTAAATTCAATTTTTCACAAACAATAAATTTTACCCTGTAACAGCAATTAATAATGTAAGAGAATATTATTAGTAGGCGATACCTACACGTGATTTTATATAATTGTTACTTTTAATCTGCTTATATGTAAAATCTGCTGTATCCGATACGTATATTTTATCTCCACCCACCGGCAAAAAATCACGTTCCACACGATATTCACCTATACTTTCTCCTTCCGGTAAATACGTAGGACATACAATAGTCCATTCGAGTATTGATTGTTTAAGTATATCGTAAACTTTATGATGTTCTTCTGCTGCACGGGTTGATTTACGTTTTGATTCACTTGACTGATAACGGAGTAAGGTTGGCGTAGTTCTACTTTGTAAGATCCCTGCAGTTCCTATCGTGATAATTCGTTTTATACCTTCGTTTTCCATTGCTTTAATAATTAGTGGCATACTTTCTGAAAGAGTAGTTGTGCCATCAGTATTTAATGCACTAATAACTACATCAATCCCATGCATTGCACGTACAATATCATTTTTATTTAAAACATTCCCTTGAATAATGGTTAAATTTTCACTATTTTTTTGAATCTTCTCTGGAGTGCGAACTAATACAGTAACATTATGTCTATCATGAAGGGCATAAGTTACTATTTGACTTCCAACTCGTCCAGTTGCACCTAAAATTAAAATATTCAAAAGTAAAATCCTCCTTTTTACGAATTCAAATAATTAC
>JAKFDE010000043.1:0-3758 GCA_036676295.1 Bacteroidia bacterium
AATCCGAATAGTACTCTTACGAAAGAGGATGGGGATGATACCAAAAAGAAAATAATGACTTCCGGAATTGCACCAAATCGATTGTTGATTAAAGCTTTTTTGAAAAAAGCAGTAAATTTTGAAAGTTCATTGGCTTAAGATTAAATTGATTTTTAACCCACATATAAAAAAACGCTAACTTTAATAAGTTAGCGTTTTTTTATATGTGTCCCTGTCCCGTCCTGAAATAGCGATACACAATTTAATTTGCCTGGCCTAAATAATTGATACAGTTAATAGACTAAAATAGTCATTAAATATAATAATTTTAATTTGTTGCTATTTTTTCGAATAAATTTTCTGCTATTTCGAGTTTTTAAATATCTTTATCAGATGATTGAAGCTTTTTTGGGTTTGTAAATTTAAATGATTTATTAAATTTGAGGTGGTAATTTTAGCTATATCTAGTTTAAAAAGGGGGGGGTGTTGTAATATGAAAAAATTTTTTTTTGTTTGTTATTTAGTGTTGTTATCCATAGCTATTTGGTCTCAAAAACCAATTGAAAAGTATAGATTTGTTAATATAAAAGAAAACATTTCCCAAATTGGCGTACATACAATAATTCAAGACCATTACGGTTTTATTTGGCTAGGTACCAGTGGAGCCGGATTAAATAAATTTGACGGTAGTGATTACAAGACATATAAATTCAAACCAGACGATCCTACCTCATTAAGTAATAATATTATCAATTGTTCTTATCTTGACAATAAGAACAGATTATGGTTTGGTACAGACGAAGGGCTCAATTTATACGACTACAAGAATGATTGTTTTAAAAGAATTCTTTTATCTGAATTCAAAAAAAATAAAATAAATGTTTTGGTTAAGAGTTTGATAGGAGATAATAAGGGGAACTTATTTATTGGGACTTTTGAATTAGGATTATTCAAGATGGATTTAAATAATTTTAAGGTTGAAAAAATATCATGTCAAGAGTCTAACTTAACTTCAACTATTACGATAAATGCGCTTCAGGTAGATTCTAAGGGGAAGGTATATGCTGGAACTGATAGAGGTCTTAAAGAGTTTGACGCTAAAACAAATTCACTTAGACGTTCTGTTTTTAAAAATAAAGAAGGGGTTAAGTCCATTAATGACCCTATTCAATGTTTATTAATAGAAAAAAATAATATATGGATTGGAACTATGTCTACAGGCTTATTTAAAATTAAGAGCAATGATAATAGTAAAGATCATCTATTTGAGATAAATCATTTTCAAATTTCACAAAATCGTCTTTTATCAATTATTAATTTACCCGACAAAACCTTAATGTGTGGTACGGAGAATGAAGGGTTATTTCATATTGATTCCAATGGGCAAATTTTAAATCATTATCTATCAAGCAAATCCGAAAGAAAAAATATTCTATCTAATTCTATTTGGTCTTTATTTTTGGATCGTAATGAACGTATATGGATGGGATATTATAATGCAGGAATTGGTGTTTACGACAAGTTATATGATAAGTTTGAAAATCTGGAAAGTATACCTGGCATTCCTAATTCATTACAAATAAGTTCTGTTACTGCTATTGTAAAAGATCGTTTTAATAAATTTTGGTTAGCTATGGATGGAGGAGGCATTGATGTTTTTGACCCTAAATCGGATCAGTATACTCATATTGGCCCTACAGAAAACAAGGTGTTTTCGGGGCTGACCAATAATTACGTAGAAGCATTATTTATTGACAGTAAACAAAATATATGGGCTGGTACTTGGAACGGAGGGGTATATTTTTTAAAGAATGGCGATAAAAAATTCATTAATTTCACTGTAAAGAATTCAGGTGGAGGTTTAACCTCCAATAATATTATAAGTATTACGGAAGATTTAGAAGGAACTATTTGGTTTGCTAGTTGGAACAAAGGTCTGCATTCGTTCAATCCGGAAACAGGAAAATTTACAAATTACAGATCAGGGTTATTTTTAAAACACGGTATTTCAGATAGTTATGTGTCTAAAATATTAGTTGACAAAAAAGGTAATCTTTGGGTAGCAACAATAAATTTAGGTTTGTTTAAGATTAAAAAGTTAGCAGGGAATACGTTTTCTATTGTTTCAATGGCTAATAGGATGTCTAAAGAACTTAAAAATTATGCAAAAACTGACGCCATTTGGTCACTATATGAAGGAGAAGACGGTTCAATATGGATTGGAACAAGAGGTGGTGGTTTGTGTAAATACAACGGTAAAACAGATCGTTTTAAATGGTATAACAGACTAAATGGTTTAGAAGCCGATAATATAGTGGGTATTATTGGAGATTTAAAAGGAAATATTTGGCTTAGCTCAAATTCAGGAATTATAAGATTAGACGTTAAAACCAATAGGTTTACTAGTTATACAAAAAATGATGGACTCCTTTCTAATGATTTTAACCGAAATGCTACTTTTAGAGATGAACAAGGAATCATTTATTTTGGTAATTATTTTGGATTAGATTATTTCAACCCTTCAAATATTATAGTTAATAATGTTTTACCATCGTTATATTTAACAGACTTTAAGTTATTTAATAAAACGGTTACGACTAATCAGAAAGGGTCGCCCCTTCAAAGTGTTATTGGTGAAACGAAGAGTATTACTTTAAATAATACCCAATCTGTATTTACTATTGAATATACAGGCATTAACTATACAAGACCCGAAAAGAATCAATATGCTTATTATCTTGAAGGTTTAGAAAAATCATGGAATTATGTTGGTAGATTAAGAAGTGCCACTTATACAAATTTGGAACAGGGTAATTATATATTCAAATTAAAATCTGCCAATAGTGATGGTAAATGGAATAAAGAAATATTAGAACTAAAAATAACTGTTTTACCACCTTGGTGGAAGTCAAATATGGCTTTGTTCTCTTATGTTGTTTTGTTGCTTTTGGGGGGGTATTATTTTAATAGGATGATGCTTATTAGGTTGAACAAAAATAAAGAAATAACTATAGAACAAAATAAAAGAGTGCAAGAAAAGGCTTTAAATGAAAAAAAGTTTCAGTTTTTCACTAATATATCCCATGAATTAAGAACACCTCTTACCTTAATTATGAACTCTATTGACGATATTATTAGAGATGATACCTTAAACCTCGCAACACGAACAAAAGAAAAGCTTAATATTGTTCATAAAAACACCAATAGACTTTATAGGTTGATAAATGAGCTATTAGATTTTAAAAAACTTGAATCAAATAAATTAAAGGTTAAAGCTGTAAAATTAAATTTAGTGGATTTTATTAAAGATGTTGTAATCCATTTTAGAGAAGAATTATCTATCAAAGGAATAGAATTTGATCTAGATTCAGATGTAGCAGATCTATCAATTTGGTGTGATGCGGATATGTTGGAAAAGATTATTTTCAATATCCTATCAAATGCTATTAAGGTTACACCAAGTGGTGGGACAATCAATATCAACCTTCAATCAACGGATAAGTTATTCCATTTACCTTTAGTAAGTAAAACTGAGGGGGTAAAAGCGGTAGAGATTATTGTTTCTGATACGGGTCCGGGCATTGAAAAAGGAGAAGTGGAAAAAATATTTGAGCGTTTTTATCAAGTTGAAAATTTAAATAAAAGTTATTACGGAGGTACAGGAATTGGTTTAGAATTGGTTCGAGATTTTGTTAGGTTACATAAAGGCGAAATTGAAGTTGACAGTAAAGTAGGAGAAGGAACAACTTTTACAATCATATTGCCAATGGGCAAGTCTC
>JAKFDE010000044.1:0-4028 GCA_036676295.1 Bacteroidia bacterium
GATAGGCAGTCTGATGTTTTAAAACGCCATAACACAGATGTATAAGCTTGCGCATTGCAGCACCTAAAGCACACATTTTATTTTTACCCTGGCTTAATAATCGTTGATATAAAGCTTCAATGTGTGGATTATATTTAATCGCTGTTAATGCTGACATATACAATACTGAGCGTATTTTACTGTCACCTGCTTTTGATAAGTGACTTTGCTTGTTGACTGAACTGCCAGACAACTGATGTACTGGAACCAAACCTACATATGCAGCAGCTTGACTTGCTTTTTCAAACTTGTGCGAATGAAATAACCCCAACAGTAATAAGCCTGATCGTTCACCGATTGAAGGAATAGTTTGCAGTAATTTCAAATCCTGTTTCAATGTTGGATCTTGATCTATGTGATTATTTATTAACTTATCAATATGTTCAAGTTGCTGATTTAAATACTCAATATTCTCTTCAAGTAATTTAATCACAACAACGGAGGTATGAGTGGACTGCGCCTTTTCAAGTCGATTCTTTTCCTGCAATAGACTACCTAGATAGACATCTCGTCTGCCTAGTAAAGCTTTTAATAATCTGACATTTTCAGGTTCAGGCTGCCATATGATTAACTTTGCGGTGTAACCATAACGTGAAAGAGCTTCACTATCAGCTTTATCCGTTTTATTTAGCATGGACATGCCTTTGGCAAAGGCTCTTACTCGTGAAGGATTAGCCACACAAACCTTTACACCTGCATCATATAGATAATATCCCAAATTCTCATGATAAACCGAAGTCGCTTCCATGATTGCTGTCACTTGATCAGGTTCAATTTTAAGAGTAATGAGCCATTTGAGCAGACTGCCAAAGCCACTTTCTGTATTAGTAAATATTTTATTTTTTCTTTTTCCAGTCAAACCTTGAGGGAAAATGCAACAATCTATTTTGGTTTTACTGACATCAATACCTAGCATAATCATGGTGATATTCCTTGAGTTTAAGCTATGATTTTTATCCCATTAACCATCATCTTACCTTGTGAATACAGCATCAAAGTGCTTAGTTACCGTTCAGAGTTGTATGAGGGATAAGGGCAAATTGTAGGTTTTATCTCAGGTTCAAATTTAAGATTTTAGCAGCACTCCAAACTCTACAATTTGCGTATAGTGGTAGCTAATCACTATATCAATCAAGATACAAGCAGCATTGCTGCGCAAGATAGCCATTTCTTGAATCTCCAAAGATTAAAGTTACGTTATCTTTAGAGGGACGTGCTGTCCATTATTTTGTCTAGGATCACCTTAAAACTTTAACGCAGTCGAACTATAAAATTATTCCAAAGAAAACTCATTATAAGTATTTGGAAATTGATGAGTTTTGGACATTCGTTGGTGATAAAAAGAGTAAGCATTGGTTGCAATATGTCTATGATAGAAGTAGTGGAGAAATTGTCACTTTCGTATGGGGTGGAAGAGATGCTGTTACAGCACAAAAATTAAAAATACGTATGGAAGAATTGAATATTACTTATGATTGTATAGCGAGTGACTATTGGGAAAGCTTCATCAAAATCTTTAAGCCAAATCACCAAGGTAAATATCATACAGTTGAAATAGAGGGTAACAATTGCCGATTAAGACATCGAATAAAGAGAGCAGTAAGAAGAACCTGCTGTTTTTCGAAGAAAGTTTTGAATCATATAAAAGCTTTTGATCTGGGTTTCTTTTACATTAATCATGGTTTTGTATAGTGGTGTTAAAATGAGCGGCATACATTTTGAAACACCACCAAGATTTATATCCCTATTTTTTATCTATTGAAAATGATTTCTCAACATAAAAACCATAAGCCACAATTAAAGAATAAACAAAATATAAAAAGTATAGGTATATTGGATTCAATGACATACTTGCAATCCAATAGGCAAGAATCAAAAAAAGTAAAATATTATTGCGGTAAATAATAGATTTTATAAGAAAATATATAGAAGAAATTAAATATCCAAATAATCCAACCACACCTGAAAAACCCATAATAGAATATATATTAACTTCAGTTGCTTCAGAACCAATTCCACCAAAACCAAATAAAAAATAAAAGGGGTCGGATTTCAAAAACTTAAGCATGTAATCTACTTGATACATTCTTATAGAATATGATGGATCATCTGAAATATTACCAAAGAATATCGCATTACCTTTTCTGTAAACTAACTCTCCAATAATATCAAATTGAGTATAATTTACATACACATAATATAAAACCCCAAAAATAAAGGAGAATACAAACAAAGAAAATATCTTAAATATATGCCTTGATGTGTAGAAATATATTAAAAATGTTAAAAACAATAAAGCAAAGCCTGTCGTCGTATTTTGAAATAAAATAGTTAATACTAAAATAAAAAAAGAAAATGCTTTATATGTATTAGAAATATTTAAATATTTTAAAATGATTAAAGATAAGCTCAAAAAACAAACATCTAATGTAGGATACCCAATACTTATCCGACCAAACCATTTATTACCCAAAATATCGTATAAATTAGGAATGAAAAAAAACAAGACAATCGTTAAAATACTATAAATCAAACTGAATATAACGATCGATTTTAAAATAACATTCAAAGAAAGTTCTTTTTTTTCCTGAAAAATATAAGTAGCTGTATAAATTAAACAAAGCATACTAAAAAATTTCATCCATCTACCAATACCCTCACCATAAAAGTGAAATAAAGGCTTAGTAGTATCAGCCCCTCTCATATCTTGAATATACATGTGATCTGGATAAAAGAAGAAACTTACAATAAAAGTATAAATTGCAATGAACAAAAAATAGCTATATACAACAATCATCTCTTTACTAAATTTGATTTTTTTAAAAATAAAAATCAAAATAGCAGGTAATAATATAAAAATATCCCTTATAAAAGAAAATGGAAAATAACTTTGAGTAAGCCCACCACGTACCCCATCAAATATTGCAAAAAAAATTGACATTAGATATATAAAAAATATCAATTTAAAAAAATTTAATTTCATTTGATCTCTCTATTTATTAACTCCACAAAATCAGAAAGATCATCAAATAAATACTCTTTACTTATGTAATCTTTCATACCGTCTCGATTACTTGCTAAGATAGTTATATCCAATTCTCTTGCTTCTAACATAACTAAAGGAACGCCTTCAAATCTAGATGGTATTATTAAATAATCGCATTTGTACGCTATTTCCCAAGGTTCTGATAACCAACCATAATAATGTACCTCTAACTCAGGAACTTTCTGTACAAATAGATTTTCTAATTTTTTTTGATCTGGACCATTACCTATTATATGAATAGCAATTTTACTACAATCTATATTAGATTGACGTAGAGCTTCAACAAAAAGATCTTGTCCTTTTTGTCTAAAATAGACCCTACCTATTAAAAAGATATTTATTATTCCATCTGACCTTTTCAAAGAATACTCTCTTTTCATTTCTTTATATTTTTCTAGATTTCTTACCTTATTTTTGAGGATATATAATTGGCAATGCTTATTAAACTTTTTTAATTTTTCAGCACTATCCTTATTAATAGTAATAAATTCATCAACTCTTGAATAAGATATTTTTGACAATAAGTCACGAATAAATGATAATTTTTTATCCATGAGATATGCAGAATGTGCGTAAGGTATATATGAGCAAAATTGAATTCTTTTTTCATAAAAATAATTTACAATTATACTGCCAATTTCTATATCACCCTGAATTAGAATTATCTTACTGTAAGATTCCCAATTAACACTTTTCAAATAACGAAAGAAAAAAAAATTTCGATATATATTAAAAAAAGTTTGAATAATTTCAAAATGAGGCTGTGAAAAAGGTAAAAAATTATAGCTCAATCCCATTTCATTTAAAATTTTAATTAAATTATGATTACTAGGATCACAAATAACATTAATATCTATATTTAAACTTATTAGATCTTTTATAATATCAATTGACATTAATTCATGTCCACCTAAAATTTTAGATGGAAAAATGAATAGAACTT
>JAKFDE010000045.1:0-28929 GCA_036676295.1 Bacteroidia bacterium
CAAAATTGGTGGTAGTGGCGACGATGATATTTATTCTGTTGAAATATTAAAGGTTATTGAAATTGAAATAAACAAAAAAATAAATGGTATTGCTAAAACAGATAATGGGAAAGCAATTCCAAAAACATTTATAACGTTATCTGACAATAAAGGAAATACTATTGATACGTTAACTACAAAAGACGACGGAGCCTTTACATTTACAGTTGAGAAAGACAAGGATTTTAAATTAACCGGTAAAAAAGAAAAATACATTGAAGGCAGCAACACTGCTAGTACTTTTGGAAAAGAAACTATTATAGTAGCAGATATTGTTCTTCTTACAAAAGAAGAAGTTGTAGCTCAAAAAATACAAGAAGGGGCTGATCTGGGAAAAATATTAGAATTTAAATCTATTTATTTTGATTTCCACAAATATACTATCCGCCCAGATGCAGCGGCAGAATTAGATCAAATTGTCAAGATAATGAACCAATACCCAAACATGGTTCTTAAATTAAGTTCATATACCGATTGCAGAGCTACTAAAGGATACAATCAAAAATTATCTGAGAATAGAGCAAAAGCATCTGGCGACTACATTAAAAAACGAATTACTAAACCTGCACGTATTACAAGTAAAGGCTATGGTGAGAATAATTTAGTCAATGGCTGTGCCTGTGAAGATAAAATTACATCAGACTGTTCTGAAGATGTTCATCAACAAAACAGACGTACTGAATTTATAATTGTAAAAAAAGAAGCATCAATAACTAAAAAATAATTTTAAAAGGCCGTTTTCTTAACGGCCTTTTTTATTATAACATTTTATGCTATAATAAAACATGTGAATGATGTAACTAATCCCTCTAATCGTGTAACACTTTCCGCTTATAAGGCTCGTAACTTTAATGTGTGGAAATCCTTTCACAACTAAATCAAACAACATGAAAACAACTCTACTATATCTATTAACAGTGGTTATTCTGTTATTAATACCAAAAGTAAATTTCAGTCAAGCCCCAAATTTAGGAACAGCTGCTGACTTTGTTCTCTTTTCAACGAATGGCGCTGTGAGTAATTCCGGCATCTCTCAAATTACCGGCAATGTAGGAACCAATAATGGTTCAAGTACGGCTTTTGGAAATGTAAACGGAGTGATGCATGATGCTGATGGCGCCAGTGCACAATGTGCCGCTGATCTTTTAATTGCATATAATCAATTGAATAGTACGGTTCCTACTTTTTTTCCAGCTCCATTACTTGGAGGTGGGCAAAGTCTTAATGCAGGTGTATATTCCATTTCAGCAGCTGCAACATTAGACCTGGATCTTACTTTAAATGCTCAGGGCAATGCTAATGCCGTGTTTATATTTCAAATTCAAGGACCTTTTTCTACAAATGCTAATTCAAAAGTAAAGTTGATCAATGGAGCTCAAGCCTGTAAAGTTTTTTGGAAAGTAGAAGGCTTAGTAAGCATGGCTTCTGGCACAAGTATGAAAGGAACCATTATTGCGAACAACGCCGCTATTAATATGAACTCGGGCGATACACTGGAAGGAAGAGCGCTTTCTACAGCTGGTGCTATTACTATTGATGGCATATTAGCTTACACACCTATTGGTTGTGGAAGCCCGGTTCTTAATGGACCTATTGCTCCCAATCTTGGCACGGCAGCTTGTTATGCCATATTTTCGAGCAATGGTGCAGTTACTAATACAGGAACAACTTATGTAACTGGTGACATCGGAACGAATGTAGGCTCTACAACAGGTTATAATCCTTTATTTGTAACGGGGATGATACATCCTATCCCTGATGGCTCTACTGCACAATGTGCGGCTGATTTATTAACTGCTTATAATTATTTGAATACATTGCCTTATGATATTGAATTATTATATCCTGCACAATTTGGAAATAGTTTAGTTCTTACACCTCATACTTATCGTATGAGTGGAGCAGCCACATTCACAGATTCTCTTTATTTAAACGCATTGGGTAATGCAAACGCTGTATTTGTTATTCAGGTAAACGGAGCATTTTCATCAAGTACATATTCAAAAGTTAAATTAATTAACGGAGCGCAGGCAAAAAATGTGTATTGGAAAATTGAAGGTGCTGTTGACTTAAATAACTACTCTGTTTTTAGAGGAAACATCGTTTGTAATAACGGAGCTTTAGGCGTATTAAATACCGGAGTTGTAATTGATGGCAGAGCGCTAACAACTAATGGTGCATTAAATACAACAGCAATTACGGCTGTTGCGCAAGCAATCCCTTCTACTTGTGGAATTATAGGTGTTTCTGTTACAGAGTTAACTAACACAAGTGCCGTTACTATTTATCCTAATCCTTTCAGCTCATCAGCTACTGTTTCAATAACAGATGCATCCCAAATTAATAATGCTGAATTGATCATTCATAATATTTTAGGAGAAGTTGTTTTGAATATAAAATTGGCAGAACAATTAACTACTATCAAAACTAACCATTTGCCATCAGGTGTATATTTCTATAAAATTATTTCCGAAAATAAGATCACGCAATCAGGAAGATTGATTTCAAAACAATAATGTATTAATATACAATAAGCCCTATTTCTTTGGTTATCTAAGCACTCGTTTAAATAATAAATGTATGAATGCTGTAACTTATTTACAAAGTTGTGTAACACATCGCACAAATAAGAGCACTAAATTTATCCTGTGAAAATTCTTTCATAAACTAAAAACAACAAACATGAAAACAAATCTACTATACTCATTAACAGCAGGCCTTCTGTTATTAATTCCAAATGAAAATTTTGGTCAAGCGCCTAATTTGGGAACTGCTGCTGATTTCGTTCTTTTTTCTACGAACGGTGCTGTAACTAATTCAGGTATTTCACAATTAACCGGAAATGTCGGAACCAACAATGGTTTAAGTACAGGTTTTGGAAACGTGAATGGTGGGATGCATGATAATGACGGAGCAAGTGCGCAGGCTGCAACAGATTTATTATTAGCATACAACCAATTAAACAATACGGTGGCAACTATGTTTCCGGCACCATTACTTGGCAACGGACAAATTCTTAATGCCGGCGTATACTCAATTTCAGCAGCTGCTACATTGAATTTGGATCTTACATTAAACGCTCAGGGTAATGCCAATGCAGTTTTTATTTTCCAGATTCAAGGTCCTCTTTCAACAAATGCTAACTCTAAAGTAAAATTAATTAATGGAGCAAAGGCATGTAATGTATACTGGAAAATAGAAGGCTTAGTTGATATGGCTTCAGGAACTGCCATGAAAGGAAACGTGATTGCTAATAACGCAGCAATTAATATGAATGCAGGTGACACATTAGAAGGAAGAGCATTGACTACTGGTGGAGCCATAACGACCAACGGAGTATTAGCATATACTCCTATCGGTTGTGGAAGTCCTTTATTGACAGGACCTTCTTCTCCTAACCTTGCTTCTACGGCTTGTTATGCAATTTTTTCAGGCGATGGCTCTGTAACTAATACAGGCTTAACAACTGTTATCGGTGATGTTGGAACAAACGTTGGCTTAACAACAGGATTCAACAATTTAACAGTAACCGGCACCGTGCATCCAATTCCGGATGTTTCAACAGCTGCTTGTGCTGCAGATCTAATGAATGTTTACACTTATTTAAATACATTACCTACAGATATTGAATTATTATATCCCGCACAATTTGGAAGAAACTTAGTGTTGACTCCTCACACATATATATTAAACGCCGCAACTGTATTAACCGATACATTGTTTTTAAATGCACAAGGTTATAACAACGCAGTGTTTGTTATTAAAATAAACGGCGCTCTTTCTACAAGTACTTATGCGAAAGTTTTATTAACTAATGGAACTCAGGCAAAAAATGTATTTTGGAAAGTTGATGGCGCTGTAGATATTAATGACTACTCTGAATTTAAAGGAACCATTGTTGGCAATAACGGTGCGCTTAGTTTAAAAACAGGTGTTTTAATTGATGGAAGAGCATTTACAACCACAGGAATATTAACAACTAGTGCCGTTACAGTTACTATACCTACTAGTTGTACTGTAACTACTACCGGCATCGAATCTTATGATGCTAAAAACACAAATGTAGTTTCAATATATCCTAATCCATTCAGTTCAACCGCAACCATTTCAGTAGCTGATCTATCTTTAATCAACCAAGCTGAATTGCAGATGTATAATGTATTAGGCGAAGTTGTATTGAGCGTGAAACTGACAGAAAAAGTTACAACTATCGAAACTGAATCTTTTCCTACAGGACTATATCAGTACAAAATAATTTCTAAAAATGAGATCATACAGTCGGGTAAATTAATTTCGACTCAATAAATAATAAGCTCTTATTCAGAAAACATCTGGGTAAGAGCTTTTATTATCGGCTTAATATTTCACTCATTTAAAGCACTATAACCAAAACATCTATCATGAAAAAATTAAATATAATCGCCGTTGGAGTATTAACTGTATTATCTATGATTGGCAAAGCCCAGGATAATACCACTTCAGATATTACTACTCACGAAAAATTCGGAAACACCTTAAACCTTGGAGGAGGCGTTGGATATTATGGCTACGTAGGTCATCCTATTCCGGTAGGAATGATAAATTTTGAATTTGATGTTGCCAGAAATTTCACACTTGCTCCATTTGTTGGATTTTATACCTATCAACGCTATTACTATTGGGGCAATCCAAATGATGGTTCATACCGCCAATACGCATACCGTACAACGGCAATTCCTGCAGGCGTAAAAGGCACTTACTACTTTGATCAGTTATTTCATGCAAATCCAAAATGGGATTTTTACGCAGCTGGTTCTGCAGGATTTATATTCAGAACTACAGAATGGGAAAATGGTTACTATGGTGATAAAAACATTTATAAAAATGTAAATCCAATGTATTTAGTTGTACATGCTGGAGCAGAATATCACATGACCCCAAAAGCAGGATTATTTCTTGATCTATCAACAGGAGTATCTACAATTGGTTTAGCAATTCACTTTTAATTTCAGGAATATTAACTTCTATAAATTCAACATTATGAAACCCAACATCGGCATCTCAGAAAAAAATTTAAAAAACAATGCTACCATTCTAGCAACTATTTTATCAAACGAAATGGTATTATATATAAAAACCAGAAAATCGCATTGGAATGTTACCGGAGAAAGTTTTATGGAACTTCACAAATTATACGAAGGGCAATACAAGCAATTAGAAGCGTCTATTGATGAAGTTGCTGAACGTATAGGTAAACTAGGACATAAGACCATTGGCACTATGAATGAGTTTTTAAAATTTGCTACCATAAAAGAACATCCCGAAAAATATATCTCATCAAAAGATACACTCAAAGAATTATTGAATGATCACGAAACAATTATCACTCAACTACGAAAAGACGTTGACGAATGTGTGAAAAAAAACAAAGACGCCGGTACCGCCGATTTTTTAACAGGCTTAATGGAACAACACGAAACAACTGCATGGATACTAAGAAGGTATTTGAACTAATTCACATTGACTAAAAATGCCAACCAATCCAAACATAACAGATAATAAGTTAGAAAAAGCACTCCCTCTTTCTGAAAACAATTATTTAAAATCAATAAAAGGTTTTTTTGAAGAAGTTACTCTCCTGACAAAATTCACTATTCGTTTTTTTAAAGAAGTAGTTAAACCACCTTATGAGTTTAATGAACTTACTAAACAATCCTATTTGATCGGTTACAAATCATTTCCATTAGTGGCCATAACTGGTTTTATTATGGGACTTGTATTAACTATTCAGTCACGACCAACCTTAGCACAATTTGGTGCAGAATCATGGTTACCGGCTATGGTTGCAGTTTCCATCATCAGAGAAATTGGCCCTGTTATTACAGCATTGATATTTGCCGGAAAAGTAGGTTCTGGTATTGGTGCTGAATTGGCGTCTATGAAAGTAACCGAACAGATCGATGCCATGGAAGTTTCCGGAATTAATCCGTTTAAATATTTGGTTGTTACACGCGTCTTATCGGCTACATTAATGTTACCTGTTTTAGTTATTGTGGCTGATGTAATTTCTTTATATGGAGCCTACATTGGAGTAAATTTAAAAGGTGATGTTAATTTTCATTTATTTTTTGTAAAAGTTTTCGAAAAATTAACCTTCATGGATGTATTTCCTGCTCTTATTAAAACATTCTTTTTTGGTTTTATCATTGCACTCATTAGTTGTTATAAAGGTTATAATTCTAATAAAGGAACTGTTGGTGTTGGCCAATCAGCTAATGCAGCAGTTGTATATGCATCACTCATGATTTTCATTATTGATATGATCGCTGTTCAAATAACCAGTTTATTCATTAAATAGCCATGGAAACTACAGTTGCAGAAATAACACACTTAAAAAAATCGTTTGGCAGTAACGATGTCCTAAAAGACATTTCTTTCAAGATCGATCAGGGGGAAAATCTTGCGATACTTGGTAAATCAGGAAGTGGCAAGTCTGTGTTAATAAAATGCCTCGTAGGTTTAATTGAACCCGATGAAGGCAAAGTTATTTTACTTGGCGAAGACATTTCTGAGTTAGATAACGAAGGTTTAAATCTATTAAGAAAAAAAATTGGGTTTTTATTTCAAAGTGCGGCTTTATACGATTCTATGACAGTGGGAGAAAATTTAGCATTTCCTCTCAGAGATCTAAAATCAAAACCAAAAGAAGAAATAGACACATTGGTAATGGAAGCATTAGAAAATGTTGGCCTTGCAGATGCTATCCATAAAATGCCGGCAGAACTTTCGGGAGGCATGAGAAAACGTGTAGGCTTAGCGCGAACACTGATCTTAAAACCTGAGATCATATTGTACGATGAACCAACAACAGGCTTAGACCCTATCACGTCAAGAGAGATCAGTCAGTTAATAGTTGATATTCAAAAAAAATATAATACTGCTAGTATTATTATCACGCACGACATAGAATGTGTTCGCATAACAGCCAATCGAATGATCATCATTAAAGATGGAGAATCTGTTGCTGAAGGAACTTATGAAGAATTATCAAAATCAAAAGATGAATGGGTTAACTCATTTTTCAAATAATATTAAAAACGGAAATCATGAAAAAGGAAACAGGAAATAAATTAAAACTCGGAATATTTGTTTCGATCAGTGCCCTACTGCTTATTTTAGGGATATATTTCATTGGAGAAAGGCAACAATTATTCAGCGGCACCTATCACATTAGCAGTGTATTTAAAGATATAAGCGGACTTCAGATTGGCAACAATGTACGATTCTCAGGCATTAACGTGGGAGTTATTGATGATATACAGCAAATAACAGATAGCACCGTAAGAGTAGATATGTTGATCAATGAGGATACCAAAAAATTCATTAAGAAAAATGCCAAAGCTACTATTGGTTCAGATGGATTAATGGGAAATAGAATCATCATCATTACTCCCGGAACAACAGGACATAAACCATTATCCGACGATGACATTATTGCAACCTTACAACCGGTAACAATGGACGATATTTTAATAAAATTAAAAGTAACGAGTGATAACGCCGCCTTTATAACCAGTGATCTTTCAATTATAATGGCAAGTGTGCGTGAAGGAAAAGGAACCATCGGTAAATTAATTATGGATACCACCTTAGCCAGAAATGTAGACCAGGCTTTGGTTAATATTAAACATGGTGCAGGTGGTTTTAATCAAAACATGAATGCAGCAAGCAATAATATTCTTTTAAAAGGTTATTTCAAGAAAAAGAAAAACAAAAAAGAAGATGAGAAAAAAGAAAATGAAAAGAAATAAAATATATTAAGAGATCGCATTGATCAGCTCTAACACTTGTTCTTTTTTTCGATTCGAAACCGGAACTATTGAATTGTCTTTCATCACAATATGTCCTTCCCCTTTTTCATAACAAAATAAATGGTTCATATTTACGATATGCGAATGATGCACTCTCACAAAACCCACATCGGTTAATAATTCATCAAACTCTTTCATGATACGGGAAACCATAATTCGTTTACCATCACTTAAATAAACTTTCGTGTAATTTCCATCCGACTCCAAACGCACAATATCATCAATATCCACTGAGTAAATTCGTTCCATGGTCTTCAAAACAATTTTCCTTTTGTTTTTAGAGGGCTCAGAAATGTTATTAATTAATGTTTGATATTTCAGATTCAATTCATCATGATTGATCGACTCCTCAGCTTTTTTAACTGCTGCAATTAAATGTACAGGCGAAAGTGGTTTTAATAAATAATCCAAGGCACTGTATTTAAAAGCTTCAATGGCAAACTCCTGATGTGCCGTTACAAATATTACTTTACCGTCAATGGTACCAAGCATTTTCAACAGATCAAAGCCCGTTCCATCAGGCATTTCAATATCTAAAAATATCAGATCCGGTTTATGCTCCTGTACAGATTTATAGCCACTTGCCACTGAATTAGCCACAGAAACAACATCTATATTTGAACAGTAGGATTTTAAAAGGTTAGAAACTAATTCCTGACCGTTGACTTCATCATCAATAATTACTGCTTTCATCATATTATAGTGTTTTAAATGGAACCACAAATCTCACTTTCACTCCGGGATTATTTGGGTCAATTTTCTTTTTATCAATAATTTCTATTTCACCTTTATGTTTTTCTTCATAAGTCAGCGTATGCATTCTTTCTCGGGTGATCAACGTTCCCAATGATTCGTATGAAGAATTTAATTTCTTTTTTAATTTGATCGTTTCTTCTATCCCTACTCCATTATCTTCGATCTCATACACCAACGAATTATCTTCTAACAAAAGCCTTACTTCTACTTTACCTTTTCCTTCTTTATAAAACAAGCCATGTTCCAAAGCATTCTCTATAAAGGGTTGAGCCAGCATTGGCGGAATATGAATACTTTCCTGGTCTATTTGTTCATCCACGGTAATTACATAATCAAACTTACCTTCAAAACGTAGTTGCTGTAACTCAAAATAATTATTCAATAATTTAATTTCAGACTCCACAGAAATATAATCCTTTCGCGAAAAATCCAGTATCATACGTATCAATTCGGAAAACTGCGTAAGATATGTGCCCGCTTTTAAACTATCTTGCTTAAAAATATAATTCTGTATCGCATTCAACGAATTAAAAATAAAATGTGGATTCATTTGCGACACTAATAATTTTTGTTTTAATAAATTATTTTTTTGTGTCGTAATAATGCTTTTCTGTTTTACATTTTTATATAAAAAATAAGCGCTCACGCCCAATAACAATAAAACAGCCGCAAACACGATCAGCCAAATATTCTTTACTAAATTTTCTTTTTCATTCTTCGCATTTAAAGCCGCTAATACTCTCTCGTTTTCAGTCTTACTGATCAATTCTTTCTTTTCATATTCATACTTCAATTTTTGTTCCAACAAGGCATCTTTAGCTTCCTGATTATCGATCACATTTTTAGTTTCAATATATAATTCATGCATCTCTGCGGCTTTTATCTCTTGCTTTGTTTCTTTATAGATCTCATAGAGTTGTTTGGCCGCCATATTTATCTCAACGGGGTGTTTTATTTTCTGTCCGATTTTTAAAGATTTTTCGGCATGAGAAATTGCTAAAGCATTTTTATTCTGCAACTTGAATATTTTACTCAACAAAATATTACTGTGACTGATCTCCACTTTGTTTTGAGTACTTTCTGCTATCTTCAATCCTTTCATAGCATACTCAATTGCCTTATCATATTTAGCCTGCGAAATAAATATTTGAGAAATATTTAAATAAGTTACCGAGTTTCCACCATACCCTGAACTCTCAGCCATCTCTAAACTTTTTTGCAAATAGTCCAAAGCTTTTCCGTATTGCTTTAATTCCGAACAATCTACACCAATTTTATAACACACCGTGCTATATGCAACACTGTAATCATTTTTACGATACAATTCATAACTTTTTTCATGGTGCTCCAAAGCCTTATTAAACTCTCGTTGCATAAAACAAATATCACCGATCGCTAAATGCACATCCGCTATTCCTATTTCATCATGTACTTCTTCAAATATTTTTAAACATTGGTACAATTGATTCAATGCTTTGATCGTATTACCTTTTCTAATATCAATTTGAGCTATGGCTTGCATCGAAATTGCCATATCCTGTTTATTTGCTGATTTGGCACACACTTCAATACTTTTCTTAAAAAACTCTATAGCCTTATCATCATTCGATTGTTCGGAATAAATAATACCTTGGTTGTGTAAACTTCTGGCGTAGTATTTATAAAATACCGCATTAGCTGCAGTAAGTTGTGTTCCAGCATGTTTTGTTGAAATTAGTTTTAACTCTTCATTATACTTTTGCCATTCACCTTCCGGTGCAATTTCAATTAACTGATCCAAAACTGAACAACGCACAGAATCATGCTTAGCAAGGCTTTTCACTTTTAGCAGCGAATCAATCGTTTCTTGTTGTGCAATTGCCGGTAAGCAACTAAAGAAAACAAATACAAAAATTAACCTGATTTTTAGGCGATTCATGCTATTTTTTTAAATAAATACAATTTAGGAAAAGTAGTATTTATTGGGCAGCTAAAAAATTTTTAATCTATCATTTATCCAAAATAAATTATATAAATTTAAGGTTTATTTAGTATTTGAATTTATTATAAAACATGAAATTAACCATCACCAATATATTTAAAGATTTTACCGGCAGTGAAAAAAATGCAGGATTGGTATTGGTTTTTTGCACTATACTCTCTTTGTTTCTGGCTAATTCATCTTTTGGAGAAGCCTACATTCATTTTTGGCATCAGCCAATAGGTTTTTCTATCTCTCATTTTGATCTGCACTTTAGTGTTGAACATTGGATCAATGATGGTTTAATGACCATCTTTTTTTTAATGGTTGGGTTAGAAATAGAACGCGAATTGTATGACGGAGAATTACATCCAATTAAAAATGCCATTTTACCTGTAGTAGGCGCACTTGGCGGCATGCTATTTCCTGCACTCATTTTCTTAACCCTCAATTTTAATTCTGCTACCGCTAACGGCTTTGGCATTCCTATGGGAACCGACATTGCCTTTGCATTAGGCGTTTTAGCCTTAGCTGGAAACCGTGTACCTGTGTCTATCAAGATCATGCTCACAGCGATTGCCATTATAGACGACTTAGGTTCTATTTTGATCATTGCTTTATTTTATGGTTCCGATATTGAATTCACCTATCTATTGATCTCACTAAGTATTTTTGGGGTGCTATTAGCGCTAAATCGTTTACGGGTATATTCCATGATTCCTTATTTAGTGTTAGGGATTGGCATGTGGTTCTTTATGATGCAGTCGGGCATTCATCCCACCATCTCCGGAGTGTTGTTGGCTTTTGCTTTTCCATTCGGTAAAGGAGATGAATCTTCGCCATCCATTAAATTACAACACCGCTTACATTTACCCGTCGCATTTATTATTCTCCCTTTATTTACATTAGCTAATACTGCTATCCCAATTAAAACAGAATTTATCTCCGGCATAAGTGACTCCCATTCATTAGGCATTGCGTTAGGCTTGATCATTGGAAAACCCTTAGGGATTTTAGTAGCTCTATTCTCGGTTATAAAATTGAATATTGTAAAATTACCAAACGGAGTAAGCTGGTATGATCTCTTATCATTAGGGTGCATTGCCGGCATTGGCTTTACAATGTCCATTTTTATTACCCAATTAGCTTTTACAAATGAGGCTTTGGTTCAGTCATCCAAACTAACAATTTTAATAAGTTCTACGATAGCAGGTTTAATAGGACTTGCGCTCATACTTTTAAAAAAACAAAGTAATAAATTACAACAGATCTGATAAGGAATTCATTAAATTATAAATCCTTACTTTTAAGCTGTCATGACTCATAAGCGTTTAAGTTTAAATATTTTTTTTAATGCCAATAAACCAATTCTTTGGGTGCAACATAAGTTGTCCCCTAAACAGTTTATTATTTTTGCTGCCATCCTAATTGGTTTAACAGCAGGCTTCGCAGCTGTTTTGCTTAAATTATTTGCCCATTTCATTTTAAAAACGATCCAGGTACACTCTCCTGATGAACAAATTTTTATGGCAATCTTCCCTTTTGTAGGAATTGGATTATGTGCTTTGTATATTCATTACTTAAATGGCAACAAATTAGGAAAAGGCATTGCCAATATTTTATATGCCATTGCGAAAAAATCAAGTATCCTTCCAAAAGATCAAACTTACAGTCATATTATTAGCAGTGCATTAACGGTAGGTTTTGGGGGATCTGCCGGTCTAGAATCTCCCATCGTTACTACAGGCTCTGCTATTGGATCCAATTTTGGCAGAACTTATAAATTAACTTACAAAGAAAGAACATTATTATTAGCATGCGGTGCGGCTGCCGGAATTGCAGGTGCTTTTAATACGCCAATAGCCGGAGTATTATTTGCGTTAGAAGTATTATTAGTAGAAGCAAACATCACCGCCTTTATTCCAATTTTAATTGCTTCGGCCGCCGGCGCGCTTTGCTCTAAAATTATTTTACAAGAAGAAATTTTATTACAATTCAAATCATCAGAAATATTTGACTATAAAAATGTTCCTTTTTATATTTTATTAGGGATCATTGCAGGTGCGGTGTCGTATTATTATTCCCGGGTTTTTATTGCAACCGAAAATTATTTCAAACGTTTTGAAAATAATAAGATCATCAAAGTGATTGTTGGTGGTATGGGGTTATTCATTTTAGTGTTATTAATTCCTCCTTTATTTGGCGAAGGCTACAACAGTATCAAATTATTATCCACGCTCAATCCTCAAGCTATTTTCGAGAATTCCATTTTAGTTCATACGCATTCGCTTTCTAAACCAATTATTTATTTATCCCTGATCGTTGTTATTTTATTAAAACCTGTTGCTACAGGCATTACTATTGGTAGCGGAGGCAATGGTGGCAATTTTGCACCTTCCCTGTTTTTGGGAGCTTTTGTTGGTTTCCTGTTTTCTTCTTTATTAACTGACATGGGAATTCATCTGCCTATCAGCAATTTTACGATCGTAGCCATGGCGGGCATTTTAAGTGGTATTTTTCATGCACCCTTAACCGGCATATTTTTAATTGCTGAAATAACCGGAGGCTACGAACTTATCATACCATTAATGATCGTATCGGCATTAAGTTATGCGGTGTCTAAATATTTCATGCCATTAAGTATTGATATGCTTAAACTCTCAAACAAAGAAAAAATAAATACCACCAATACCGATTCATATTTATTGAGTAATATCGACTTAGCAAAATTCATTGAACACGATTTTTCTGAGATCATAGATAATGCCAGTCTTAGAGAATTGGTAGATAAAGTAGCCTCATCTAAACGGAATATTTTTCCGGTTGTCAATAAAAACATGGAATTAAAAGGATTAATCACCATTGATGATATTCGAGACATTATGTTCAAACAAGAGCTCTATGATAAAATTTCAGTAAAAGAAATTATGCGAAAACCTAATTACGTAATTAATGAAAAGGATGATATCAATTCGGCTATGAAATTATTTGATGAATCGCATTTGTGGAACATTCCTGTTGTATCTGAAAACAAATATTTAGGTTTCATCTCCAAATCAAGCATCCTCGAAAAATACAGAGAGATATTGATTCAAACTTCTATTGAGTAATGAGTATGTGATTTTTTTATAAGGTCAACAACATTTAACTTTAAACTAACCGTTCAATAGAAGTGACCAACATGTTTGTATTACACTCTAACACCTATTAAACTTACATCGTCTACCTGTTCAAAACCATGTTTCCAATCTTCCATAGCTTTTTCTAATACTACTTGTTGTTGAGGCATAGGCTCATCGCTGTTTTGTAACAACAGCTCCATCAAAGGACGGTATTTAAATTTTTTACCTTTTGGCCCTCCAAACTGATCTGCAAAACCATCTGTAATTAAATAAATAATATCGCCTTTTTGCAATTCAATAGTATGGCTATTAAAAGGTGTTAACGTTTCGGTATAGCTGCCAATAGGCATTTTATCCGCTTTATATTCAATAAACTCTTTGCTCTCTACGCCGCTGGAATTAACAGTTTTTTTAAGAACCCATAATGGGTTATTAGCGCCTGCAAACTCTAAGGTGTTATCTAATTTATTCCAAACGCATAAAGTAATATCCATTCCATCTTTTTGTTCGCCGTGTCCTTCCTGATCTAAAGCAGTAATAATTTTTTGACGGAGTTTATTTAATATCTCACTAGCCTTAAATACTTTACTATCAACAACGATCTCATTTAAAAAACTATTACCTAACATACTCATAAATCCTCCCGGAACGCCGTGTCCTGTACAATCCGCTAAAGCAAATATGGCTCGTCCGTTTGGTGTATTGTAAGCCCAATAAAAATCACCACTCACAATATCTTTAGGTTTAAATAAAATAAAATGTTCTTTAGATATTTTATTCCAAACATCTGGGCCTGTTAAAACTGCGGTTTGTATACGTTTAGCATAATTAATACTATCTATTATTTCTTTTTGTTTTACTTCAACTAATTCTTTTTGAATACTGATCTCTTCTTTCTGAATTTCAACCTGATGTTTTTGTTCCTGAATAATAACATTGGATTTTTTGACTTTTAAAAAATTTCTAAAAGCGATGAAGGCAAAAATGGCTATTGCAACAATTGCTACTGAACCCAAAAACAATAGCCTATTTTTAGCGTCGTTTTCTTTCTGTTTTGCCGAAATTTCCAACGATTGATTTTTGATCTGTAAATCTTTTTTCTCTGCCTGATATTTGGCTTCCAAATCTGAGATCAATTTAATATTCTCATTATTTAATAATGTGTCTTTTGTTTTTGTGTATATAAATAAATTCTCGTAAGCATGTTTATAATCTCCAAGTTCAAACTGGGCTGTGCTAAGCCCATAAGAAAGATCTGCAATTGAAACCTTGTTCTGCATGTCTTTTGAGATCAGATACCCTTCTTCAAAATCTTTTAATGCATCTCGGTATCTGAGTAATTTCATTTTTGTTTCACCTCTTAATAAATAACATTCAGCTATTAGCTCATTTGCATTAGCCGCTTTCGAAAGAGCTAAAGCTTCTTCAGACATAACCAGAGCAGAATCATATTTATTTTCGGCAATATATATTTTTGAATAATTTAAATAAGCATAAGCCAAAGACAAAGGATCTCCAAAATCTTTCCCATACATTAAAGCTTTATTATAGTATTGTTTCGCCTCATTATTCTTTTTTTCTTCAAAAGAAATAGTCGCCATTAATATATTGGCATAAGCCAAACCTACGACACTATTTGCTTTTCCATTTCTTAATTCTAAGTTTTTAATGGCATACTGTCTGGCTTTTGGAAATTGCTTTAATTGAAAATGAACTTTACATAAGTTTTGATACACAATTGATAAAGACTCCCATATCTTCAGTTTTTCGTAGATTCCTTCAGCTTTTAAGAAATTTTCCATAGCGAGTTTATATTCACCTATTGAATTATAGCAGTTACCCAGATTTGTCAAATTATTAGCAATAGCTTCTTCGTTCTTGATCTTTTGATTGATCTCTAATGATTTTTTCTGGTACTCTATCGCTTTATGGGTTTCGCCAAAAGAATTTGTTATGGCGCCTAAATTATTATATACACTTCCTAATCCTTTATAATATTCTGCCTTTTCAAAATAAGGAATCGCTTTTTTAAAATAAGTTTCCGCTTTCTTAAACTGACTTCTGAAATAATAATTCCTCCCGAAATTATTCATGCAATTTCCCAAAAATTTATTATCGTTAACCATTTTTGCAACTCTATACGCTTCATTACTATACTCATCCGTTTTTAAAGTATCAATGGTAGTGTACTTCATCGCTATTTTCAGAAGAAGATCTATTTTTGTTGTATCTTCTTGAGTATGTTTTTTATTCAATGTCAATAAACTATCCAATGCCCTCTCTGATTGAGAAAAAGATGTATAGCTGCTAATAAAAAACAAACATATTATCAGGATAAATTTCATATTGTAGAATTATAATTGTATGCAAAAAAATTAAGTAAAATGTCATTTAAAGTATGAGATTTTACCCACTTAAATTTATAAAAAAACCCTTGAATTAATCAAGGGTTTTAATGAAACATTTACAATAGTATTACTTATCTTATATTACCAATTACGGGCTTTGCAGTATCATGGCCGACTTTTAGACCATCTTCAGTCAATGTTTCAGCCAATATTCCGGTATCTGTTCCACCAATTACCTTTTCTAATTGGTTTTTGTCTAATATTTGAATACCATCATTTTCAAAAACCGATTCGGTTAAATTTATTTCCTTTTTAAACACATTTAATAGTTTCATAGAATGAAAATTTAAAATTACACGGCATCATAAATAATCCCATCGGATTTAACAATATAGCGTGGTTTGGTTTTAGCAGCATCTTCAGTGGTAGAAGTGGTAGAATCATCCGTTCCACCGATCACTGTTGCTAACTGTTTTTTATCTAATGATTCTACCTTAGATTTTTTAGTAGTTGAAGTCGTTTCTTTTTTAAAGATGTTTGATAATTTCATAAGTATTGATTTTATTTGGTTAAACTATTACTGAGCTATGAATTAGCCCATATCTCTATCCAGGTATATTTTCGCTTTGGTCTTAACGGCTGCGTCTGTTGATTCTTCTATTGTTGTACCATCTGTACCGCCAATTACTTTAGCTAATTGTTTTTTGTCCAATTCCTGAACATTTACTTTTGCACTATTCTTTGTTTCTTTTTTAAAGATGTTTGATAATTTCATGATTATATAATTTTTTGTTTATTTTCCTTTTGCAGGTCCCATAACAGTAGTATTAATATTCCTACTTGTCTCTTCTATTAAAACCTCCTCTGTTCCTCCAATTACTTTCTCTAATTGATTTTTGTCCATTGTTTCAATAATAGAATTTGTAGTTTTTGCTTTTGCTTTTTTAAAAATGTTAGATAATTTCATAATAAAGTGGGATTAAATGATTTAAGCTGCGAATTAACACATAATATTGATTAATCGAAAACAAACAGTATTTTATCTATTAAAAATGAGTATTTGACGCAATTCGTGATTAATTAACAGCTGCTTTTTTTACACCGAATTCTCGGGTTTTTTGTTAGTTTTACATACTTTTTTCTAATTAAATGGGCATTTTCAGTAAATCATTTCCAAATGTAAGACAACTAGGCGCAATGGATTGTGGCCCTACTTGCATTAAGATGATTGCAAAATATTATGGCAGGGATTTTTCTGTTTCTTTTTTGCGCGAAAAATGTTTCATTACCAAACTCGGTGTTAATTTATTAGGCATTTCTGAAGCCGCCGAAACCATTGGCTTACGTTCCACAGGCGTAAAAATTAATTTTGATGGTTTATTAGAGAGCAAGCCTTTTCCATGTATCATTCATTGGAAAAACAATCACTTTGTGGTGCTCTATAAAATGTCTAAAAACAGAGTGTACATCTCCGATCCTGCAATGGGCTTGGTTGCATACAGCAAACAAGAATTTTTAGAAGGCTGGTCCCACGGATCAGACACAGGCTTTGCCCTTTTTATTGAACCTAGTACAGATTTTTACGAAAGCGAATTTGATAACGTAGAAGAAAAACACATAAGCTCCACAAAATTTTTATTGGATTATATGCGAGGTTATACCCCATATTTTATCCAAATTTTTATGGGGATGTTGATCGGAAGTGTTATCATGGTATTCACTCCATTCCTTACCCAGTCTATTGTAGATAAAGGGATCAACGGCCTGGATATAAACTTCATTAATTTAGTATTGATCGGACAAATCATTTTATTTTTAGGTGGCGCCTTTGTTGAGATCATTCGAAGCTGGATATTATTACACATTGGAAGTAGAATTAACGTATCCTTAATTTCAGATTTCTTAAAAAAACTATTAAGTCTTAAAATTCAATTTTTCGAAAGCCATTTAATTGGAGATATTTTAAGGCGTGTTGAAGATCATAAACGCATCGAACGACTGCTAACCGTTACCTCTTTATCAACGGTATTTTCCATCATCAATTTAATTTTGTTCGGGATCATATTAATGATCTATGACACGAAAATATTTTTCGTGTTCATCATCGGAAGTACCCTAAGTATCCTTTGGGTTACATTATTCTTAAAACAAAAAAAGAAACTCGATTTCAAATATTTCGAAACCTATTCAAAAAACTACAACAAATTAATTGAGATCATTAAGGGTGTTGAAGAAATAAAACTCAGCAATAGTAATAAACAAAAGCGTTGGGAGTGGGAAGAAAACCAGGCACGTATCTTTAAAATAAATACCAAGGCGCTTTCGGTTGATCAATTACAACGCAATGGCTCAAATATCATCAATCACCTGACCACAATTCTAATCACTTATTTTTCGGCAAAGGCCGTCGTTCACGGCGATTATTCTTTAGGTGCCATGTTTGCCATTAATATGATCGTAGGGCAATTAAGCTCTCCTATCAATCAGATCATCGAATTTATTCCTTTATTACAAGAAGCTAAATTGGGATTAGATAGAATTTTGGAAGTACATCAACAAGAAGCAGAAGAATCTCATTTTAATAAAACAGTATCAAGTATTGATAAAGCAGAGGATATCATTTTAGAGAATTTATCTTTCTCTTATACCGGAGATCCGAATAATCTGGTTCTCAAAAACATCAACTTAACCATTCCTGCCGGTAAAACTACAGCTATTGTTGGCTCCAGCGGTAGCGGCAAAAGCACATTAATGAAATTATTGTTACGATTTTATGAGCCAAGTTTGGGTAAAATTATGGTTGGCTCTGATAATATGAATTCCATATTTTTTAGTGTATGGCGCGGTAATATTGGCGTTGTAATGCAAGAGGGTAAAGTGTTTTCGGAAACCATTGCCAATAACATTGCCTTAGGTCTTAAAGTAGATATGAAACGTGTTGTAGAATGTGCCAAACAAGCTTGCATTGATGAATTTATCAGCGAAAGTTTGCCACTTGGCTATAACACACAAATAGGCGATGAAGGCTTGCCAATGAGCTTAGGCCAAAAGCAACGTATTTTATTAGCTCGTGCTTTTTATAAAAATCCAAATTTTATGTTTTTAGATGAGGCCACCAGCGCCTTAGATGCCAAAAACGAAAAAATGGTAGTACAAAACTTAGAAGCTTTTTGCGCTTCGCGTTCGGTTGTTGTTATTGCACACCGACTAAGTACTGTAGTTAATGCCGATCAGATCGTTGTATTGAACAAAGGTGAAATTGCTGAAGTTGGTACACATAAAGAGTTAGTAGCAGCGCAAGGCATTTATTATGGATTAGTAAAAAATCAAATTGAATTAGGTTCATAATAATGGAAGAACTGGAAGACGACATAAATAGTAGTAGCGAAAGTATTCAAGATATTATTGGTACAAACCCGTCGTTTATTGTACGTTGGGGAAATACCTTTATGTTTTTCATTTGCGCTATTTTAATTTCTTTATGTTGGTTGATTAAATATCCCGATACGATTTTATCTCAGGTTACAATTAAAACTAATATCAATCCTAAACCGGTAACCGCAAAATTTGATGGCAAGCTCATTAAATTATTAATTAAAGATGGAGAGATAGTAAAGCGAGGACAGCACCTGGCTTATATTGAAGGCATGGCAACTGTTGGGGACATTGTTCAACTAGAAAATAATTTATCCCGCATCGATACGCTTTTGATCACTAATCAATGGGATGCTATCAAAACGGTTGATTATATTAAATTTAACCGCTTTGGAGAAATACAAAGTCCTTTTGAAACATTTTATATTTCTTTACAAACGCTGCAGGCCTATTGGAATGGTAATATTATCACCGGAAAAAAACAACTGATACAGAATGAAATTAAAACCATTTCAAGCTTAAGCACCAACTTAGCGGAACAAGAAGCGGAATTACGAAAAGATCTGAAACTGGCAGAAGACGAATACAAAACAAATCTGAATCTGTTTTTTGATAACGTGATCGCCATGGCCGAACTGCAAAAGATCGAATCTAAATACATTGCCAAAAAATTATTATACAAACAATTACAATCAAACATTTTAAACAATACTAACTCACATTACTCAACAACCAAGCAATTGGTAGATATTAACGATAATATTGAACAGGAAAAATTAAACTTTATTAAACAGTTTAATATCCTTAAAAACGACATTGCCAATTGGAAACACCAATTCATTTTATCCGCTGCAGATAATGGTAAAATTTCTTTTGCCGGTAGTATCGAAGAGTTTCAATCAGTTGCCAAAGGTCAGGATATTTTTTATGTGATGCCCGACAACATTCATTATTTAGGAGAGATCTATCTGGATCAATATAACTTAGGTAAGGTAGAAAGCGGGCAAACGGTCATCATCAAACTAAAAAGTTATCCATTTGAAGAGTATGGCGTTGTGAAAGGCATTGTAGATAATATATCGGAGATTGATGTTAACAAGCAATATTTAGTGAAGGTGAAATTACCGGAAGGCATCATCACTAACTTAAAAAAGAAATTAAAATTCAGATTCGGGATGCTGGGAGATGCCGAAATTATTACCAAAAATACCAAGGTAATTGATAAATTGATCTACAAATTAAAACGAGTTGGGGGATAATAAAAAAGCATCACGCTCGTACATGATGCTTTTTTAAGATTTTTAGTTTTTGATATTAAAGAGTAGGATTTCCGTCTAATGCTCTTATTCTTTGTTGATCAATACTTGTGTCAGCGCTCAATCCGTCTGATTTATCACCTTTTTCTTGCCCTCCAATTACTTTCTCTAATTGTTTTTTGTCTAGCGCTTCTACATTTGCTTTGGCAACTATAATAGTTTTCTTTTTAAAAATATTTTTTAGTTTCATCCTTTTATTTTAATAAATTTATTCTACGTGACTTGTATTGATTGTAACAATTTTTTCTTTTTCTGCTCCACCCATCACTTTCTCCAATTGTTTTTTATCTAAAGCTTGAATATTGGTTTTAGCTGACTTTTTAGTTTCTTTTTTAAAGATATTTTTAATTTTCATAATCTTGCTATTATATAATGAATAAAATATGACTAAGCCGTCGTGCCCGATGTTCCTGCCTTTATAGGCATTTCCATCTTAGTCCCAGTAGTTTCGGCACCACCAATTACTTTTTCTAATTGTTTTTTATCTAACGATTGCACTTTTGCTTTTGCAACAGCACTAACCTTTTTTTTAAAGATGTTTTTTAATATCATGATTATTTTCCTTGTTGAACAACATGCGTTAATTCATGACCAATAAGAGATTTTGATGAATCAGTTGTTAATATTGTCTCTGTTCCTCCAATTACTTTCTCTAATTGTTTTTTGTCTAAAACTTCGCTTTTAGCAATGGTTTTTTTCTCTGATTTTTTGAATAGATTTTTCATGTTTTTTTGTTTTAAATTATTTATTTTTTTTAAATGTTTTTTATACTACCTCCGGCCCTTCTCTGTCAACCAATACAATTGATCCTGACTTTCTATCAGATCCACCAATTACTTTTTCTAATTGTTTTTTATCTAAAGGTTGAACATTAGTTTTTACTCCACTTTTAGTATTTTTCTTAAAGATATTTTTGATTTTCATAACTCGTTTTTAATTAAAGATGATTAAGCTAATTTTACATTAACCGCATTGATACCTTTTTTCTCTTTGGCTAAGGCAGATTCTTCTGTTGTTGATGTTATTGTTTCATCAGTTCCACCAATCACTTTTTCTAATTGCGTCTTGTTTAATGGTTCAACTGATGCATTAGTTTTAATTGTTTCTTTTTTGAAAATGTTTTTGAATTTCATAAATGTGGGTTTAAAATTTCGACAAATATATAATTTATCCGAAATTTAAACCTGTGAATTACTCATTTTAGTCGACTAATTTTGTATTTTTTCTGACTAAATGCAAATAGATGAAATTGATGCTAAAATCCTAACCAAACAAATGACTGAACACTTCTTCCATTTTTGATACAGTAATTACTTCTATCGTAAACTGTTTCATGTCCAGGCCTTTTTTATTATGTGACGAAATGAAGATTTTCTCAAAGCCTAATTTTTGAGCTTCAAATATGCGCTGATCTATTCTACTAACCGGACGTATTTCTCCTGTCAAACCAACTTCGCCTGTAAAACAAACATTTTGAGGTATTGGCATATCTTCATTACTACTTAAAACAGCACACACTAAAGCCAGATCTATTCCTGGATCTTCCACTTTAATTCCTCCGGCTATATTAATAAAAACGTCTTTCACTCCTAATCTAAATCCACAACGCTTTTCAAGTACTGCCAACAACATCGATAATCTTCTTAAGTCATAACCCGTTGCCGAACGTTGTGGCGTTCCATAAGCAGCACTACTCACCAATGCCTGCGTTTCAATTAACATTGGCCTATTGCCTTCTAATGTTGCTGAAATAGCCACGCCACTGGTTGGATTCTCTCTGCTGGTAATTAATATTTCGGATGGGTTCGTTACTTCTCTTAACCCTTCGCCATGCATTTCGTAAATACCTAATTCGTTAGTACTACCAAAACGATTTTTGGTAGTACGCAATAAACGGTATATGTGATTACGATCGCCTTCAAATTGCAACACGGTATCCACCATGTGTTCCAACACTTTTGGCCCGGCCAATGCACCATCTTTAGTAATGTGTCCTATCATAAACACAGGTACATTGGTTTCTTTTGCAAAACGTAAAAATTCTGCGGCACACTCTCGCACCTGGCTTACACTACCCGGACTACTCTCAACAAAGCTGGTATGCAAGGTTTGAATCGAATCCAGGATCACCAATTGAGGCTCTATGACTTCTATTTGCTGAAAAATATTTTGAGTATTTGTTTCCTGAAGAATGAAACAATTTTCAGTGGTAATACCAATACGTTCGGCACGCATTTTTATTTGCTGCTCACTTTCCTCTCCACTTACATATAATATTTTTAAATGTTTTAAACGCAAGGCTAACTGCAACATCAACGTTGATTTACCAATACCTGGCTCTCCGCCAAATAGTACCAAGCTACCGGGAACAATGCCTCCTCCTAATACCCTGGTAAGTTCTTTTCCTGCCACAGGAATACGAGGATATTCATGGTTACCAATATTTTGTAAAAGAATTGGTTTGTTAGAATGGCCTTTTTCGTTTTTGCTGGTTGAAAAAACTTGCAGTCGGTTATTTTTAGTATCCTTCTGAACAATCTCTTCTACCATGGTATTCCATTCGCCACAGCTATTGCATTTACCTGCCCATTTTGCGGCTTGTGCGCCGCAGCTTTGGCAGAAATATGTTGTTTTGGTTTTTGACATGTTAACTATCTATATACCAAAAGTACACTAAAAGATAGTGAAGACTTGCTACGATTTGTAGCTTTTTATTTTTTAGAGAACAGCTCGTTTGCCAACAGTAAAAGAACTTTCTTTTCCAATTTTGTCAAAGTTCTCTTCCAACCACTCGTCGCAAGCTTTGTAACCAAGGTTTTTGAGGTACATTAAGAAGTCCCAGGTAGTGTTTAATTTGCTGGATAAATTCAATTCGCCTAATTGTGAATCGGCACTAATATTATGTAAATACACAGGCTTCAGTTTTCCATCCAATGTAATACCCTGTTTCACTAATTCCTGTTGAAATTGCAACATTTTTATTTCAAGCATTAACGAAGAGTTAAAACTAATTTCATTCACCCGATCTTTAATGTCTTCTACATTAGATGGTACTTTTTTTATGTTTTTAGGATTGATCTGAACCAGCAAAATATCATCTGTATCAACTGTATTATCTATCAAAACCTGTAATGGCGGATTTCCCATATAACCACCATCCCAATAATATTCGCCATTAATTTCTACCGCATCATACAAATAAGGTAAACATGCCGATGCTAAAATTGCTTTGGCCGTTATTTCTTCATGCCCAAATACACGAGCCTCACAGGTTTTTACATTAGTAGCACACACAAATAATTTTGGAGGATCAAGATGATGTAATTCTTTAAAATCAATTACCTCATTTAATATTTTCTCTAATGGATTTACTGCCAAAGGATTAAATTGAGAAGGCGACAAGGTTTCTGATGTTACACTGAACAAACGATACATCGGAGAATAATCCATGTTACCCGGACTCATCATTTTATCAAACCAGCTGGGCTGCAACAACGACAATTTTCCTGCATCAGAGATCTTGTGCCAAAATTTCACTAATAAATGTTTAGCTAAATTTCGTCCTCCTTTTTTCAGACCATACACCGCGCAAACGCCATTCATAGCTCCGGCACTTGTACCGCATACGCCATCAATTTCTATGCGTTCATCATCCAGTAATCTATCGATCACTCCCCAGGTGTATGCGCCATGCGCACCACCACCTTGTAAAGCTAAATCCAGTTTCTTGGTCTTCATAAATTGTCGGAAATTATCTCTATCAAACTTAATCAAAAAATATACCCGAAATAAGTTTCTAAATAAAATTAATCCTTACTTCGTTTTAGTTTTCGACTAATACTCAATATCTAAGTCAAAACGCTTTTTAAGCTCGAGCAAAGCCGGATTTTTTTCGGCCATTAATTTGAATTTATCGGATGGTTTGTATGCTTTTACTTCGCCTTGTATCTCAGAAACTTTAATTTCTAACTGCGCCTGTCGGTTACTCAAAAGTTGCCTTAACTCATCAAGCATATCTTGCTTAATACCAATAAGCAATTCTTTTTGAGCTTCGTTATTTAACTCTATTAAAACTGTTGTATGATTTAATATTATTTTACTGGATGTTAGAGTCGCATACAATTGTTTACTGCCGTTTTTAGCTTTCTCTTCTGCAAATTGTTTAACAGCAATATCTACACGCGCTTGCGTTAATGCTACATCTTCAACATCAACAGTTGATTGTTCTGTAACCTGAACAACAGCATTCGCTTCCGTCGCCTGTTTTTGAGCTGTATCTTGTAATAAAAACTGTGATTTTATTTTTAATTCTGTAAAGCCTACAACCGGCTTATTACTGGTTTGCACAACTGGTTGACCTGTAAATTTGGCTACTGTAGCTTGTTGAGTGGAAGAAGCTGCTTGCTGTTCGCTCTGAGTTTCGAAATTCGCTTCTAACTCATCTTTTTTTTTTCCGCATCTACTGATGCGGCATTTAAATAAGCTATTTGCATTAAGGCCATCTCAACCTGCAATCGCTGATTCTTAGCGGCTTTATAGTTCACGTCACACTTATTAACCACAGCTAAACCTTTTAATAAAAAAGTGGTAGAACACAGTTGTGCCTGTTGCGCATAACGTTGTTTTAAAGTATCGCTTACTTCTAACAACTGAATCGTGTATTGATCTTTGCTAACTAAAATATTTCGTAAATGTTCTCCAAATCCAATAATGAAATTATGTCCATCAAATCCTTTCTTTAAAATCTCATCAAAGGTCACCATAATTTCCGGTAAACGATTATTGATAGCCGCGTCCGTTAACTGAAAATAATAATCATAATCCAGTACGTGTAAATTCTCTACAACTGCTTTGTAAGTCAAGTGGTTTCCTGTAAAAGTTACCATCTGATCAAAAATAGAACAAGCATCACGCAAACCACCATCGGCTTTTTGAGCGATCACATCTAAAGCTTCCTGTTCAAAAGTTACGTTTTCTGTTTTAGCAATATAAGCCAAGTGCGAAGACATGTCTTCGGTTTTAATACGATTAAAACTAAACACCTGACAACGTGATAAAATTGTTGGAATAATTTTATGCTTCTCTGTAGTTGCTAAAATAAACTTAGCATGTTTAGGTGGCTCTTCTAACGTTTTTAAAAAAGCATTAAAAGCCGCATTAGACAACATGTGCACCTCGTCAATCACATACACTTTGTAATCTCCCAATTGCGGAGCAAAACGCACCTGATCAACTAAATTTCTAATATCTTCAACAGAGTTGTTGGAAGCGGCATCTAATTCATACACATTTAATGAAGCACCTGAATCAAACGACAGGCATGATTCGCAGGCATCACAAGCTTCCCCATCCGAAGTAAGATCAGTACAGTTAATGGTTTTAGCAAAAATACGGGCACAGGTTGTTTTACCTACACCACGGGGCCCACAAAACAAATAGGCTTGGGCAATCTTTCCATTTTTGATGGCTTGCTTTAATGTATTGGTAATATGGCTTTGCCCAACAACAGTATTAAAATGTTGAGGGCGATACTTACGAGCCGATACAATAAAATTATCCATAAATAATGAGGTATAAATTTACTCTTTATATCTCCATAAAAAAGGTTAAATTATTAACTGTATGTGAATAAGTATCTATATTTATCCAAACAATACTCTAGTCTATTTCATTTTTTTGAACAAGAAATTTCATATTCTTTTTTTAACCGTTGTTCTATTTAGCTTAAATAGTCGATCACAAAGTGTCATCAAAGGCTTAGTGACTGAGCCTGACAGTGTAACTCCTATGCCCTTTGTTTATGTCATCAACAGCGTTACTGGTCAGGGTCAAATGAGCGACGGTAATGGAAAATTCTCTATTCAGGCTAATGACAAGGATTCCATTATCTTTTCCTTTGTTGGCTACATGCGCTTAAAAATTCCCGCTTCTAAACTTAACAAAGGTTTTAAAGAATGCAAAGTAGTGATGATCGAAACCGCTTATAAGTTAAATCAAATAGTTGTAAGTGATTTTAAACTAAAACCTTACGAAAAAGATTACATGAAACGGGTGATACAAGGCTCCAAAACAACTGTTGTTAATGCCATGAGTAGCCCAATTACAGCTTTATACATGCAGTTCAGTCAAAAAGGAAAAGAACAACGTAAACTAGCTAAGATCTTCGAAGATATTTTTATTCAGGAAGAAGTGGCCAAAAAATTCAATCCAGAAACCTTAAGAAAATTAACCGGTGACGATGCGATTGATTTTGAGAAATTCAGAAAATACTGCTATTACCTTAGTGATGATTATATCATCGATCATGATGGATACGATTTATACTACCGTGTAATGGATTGTTATTACAGATGGAAAGAAGAGAAAAAATAATTTTAAATTATTTTTTCTAATGCTTTTGGCAAATATTCAAATTCTAATTTTCTGATCTTTGCTGATAATGATTCAACAGTTTCAGTTTCGCTTACTTCACATTTTGCTTGTAAAATAATTTCTCCTTTATCGTATTCTTCATTTACATAATGAACCGTAATGCCACTCTCTTTTTCTTTATTATCAATAACTGCTTTATGCACATGATGTCCGTACATACCTTTGCCACCGTGTTTTGGCAACAATGCCGGATGAATATTAATGATTTGATTTGGAAATGCTTTTACTAATTGCTCCGGAATTTTTAATAAAAACCCCGCTAAAACAATAATGTCTATGTTTTCTGTTTTTAAAAACTCAATGATCTGAGACGTGTATTCTTCTAATGCTGTTTTACTAATGATCTGAACATTTTTTTTATAACGTTCGGCTTTCTCAACAATACCGGCAGCATCATTGTTTGTAACAACTAGTTTTATTTTAACTCTTTTATCGTTATTAAAGTAATTAAATAAATTCTCGGCATTAGTTCCTTCTCCCGATGCAAATATGGCAACGTTTTTCATGGTTGCGAAAATACAATTTTTCAAAACAAAACCGCCTCTGAAAATTCAGAGGCGGTTAACTATTATTTGGTTATGTATTATTAATTTGAGCGGATCACGGTTACATGTCCCACAAATGGGTGTTTATTGCCTTGTAGGTCAAACACCGTCAGTTTATACACATAAACGCCTTGTGGAGCCATTTTAGAGTTTCCTTTTACTGAACCATCCCAGCCTTTTCTAAAGTTATTGCTGGTAAATATCATTTCTCCCCATCTGTCAAAAATATCCATACGATAATTCTCTTCATCAATACCCACTCCCATTGGCTGGAACATATCATTAGTCCCATTACCGTCTGGTGTAAAGGTATTAGGAATATATAGTGCAAAATCGGGCGTGATTTCAACAATCAAATTAGTCGTATCCGTACATCCCTGTGGTGATATTGCTACCAAATGTACATTAAATGAGCCCGAGTTACTATAAGCATGGCTTGGGTTTACCAACGTTGATGTGTTGTTTCCATTCACCGGCACAGGATCCCCAAAATCCCAGAAGTAATTTGTTGCTCCCTCTGATTGATTAATAAAATCAATATTCGGATCTAGTATGCTTGTACTTGGTGGGTCTGCTATAAATGCTGCTATCGGCTGTCTGTAAACAATAATATAATCATTTTTAGTAATTATTTTCGTACAGCCTTGCGCGCTAGTTACAGTTAAATCTATTGAAACACTATCAGCGCTGGTAAATGTATAAACCTGCGGATTTAATCCACCTATTACCCCTTTTGTATCAGCAACCCAAGAATATTGATCTGTTCCCGGGTTATTAGAAGTAGCCGTCATTGTTACCGATAAAGGCGCACATCCCTGACGAGGCGTTGCTGTAAAATCACCCGTAGGTAATGGGTTCACATTAACCGTAAACACCGCCGATGCACTTGGGATCGTACAACCATCATCAATCGTTACCGTGTAGTGATTTGGAGCAGTTGCATAATTAGCCGGTACCATCTCCGAACTTGTTGCTACCTGTGTATGTGTCGTTCCCGTGCTCCAGATAAAGTCATACGGTGCTCCTTCGCCAGGACTGGTAATATTAGGAGTCAATAACGTCATTTCTCCATCACATTTCGTTACCGCAAATCCACTGATCGCTAATTGAGGCTTAACCGTTACCGTAATCACTTTTGGCGCAGGCGAACATCCGTTCTGATCAGTCACCGATACATTGTATTGCA
>JAKFDE010000046.1:0-7973 GCA_036676295.1 Bacteroidia bacterium
TATTTTGCTCATGATTTCACCCCTAGTATGCTAGTACCCGCCGGTAACGGAACCCTGAGAGATTTTAAACCCGAATCAATATTAGTTTGGAAAACAGGCTAGAATGTTTGGCATACCTGTTTAGTTTTACATTATTATCAAATTAATGTAATTCATAAAATCCCACTGAATATCCACCAACATCCGTACCGTTAGCACTTAACATAAAATTTTTCCCAGTAACGTCAGATACTGCTTTTGCCGCTTCTTGAGGATTGTTGATGATAATTAAATAGTTAACATTAGCAGGATTATAAAAGTCAGCATCAACATCCCATAATATCATATTTAGTGAATATTCATCCAGCCATTTCATTTGTGAATTGCTATCTGTTAAAGCATATCCACCTTTACTCACTAAGTAGTTGGATAGGCCTTCTTTAATGTCCATTAAAGTTGGAACCGCATTGTCTGGCGGGCTCTTTTTAACTTGTCCATACCCTGTCCCTTTACCACCATATTCTCTACCAATAGCTTTTCCTTTATTTGTTTTTTTCGATCCATCAGTTACGTTCATTTGGTTAATAGCTACGTTGTTATCTGTGATTTGCTGTGTTGTTCCACTATCATTACATCCTGTAAGTGCTAATACAAGAACTAGTCCAAATCCAAATAATTTCATGATTGGTTGTCTCCTAAGGTGTTTATTTTATTATCTGTAGTTGATTAAATATTTAATTATGAAATCTTGGGCGTTGTAGGTTGAAAGCAGAAAATTTAACAGAGGGCGCATGGTAGTTAAGGAAACTGGCGGGGTATGAGTTGTTGATAGTATCGGTGCTTATCAAGGGGCATCAGCGTACTTTAGAAAGACTGTTAAAATGTCCATCCACCTGCTCCTTCCATAGAAAAAAGCGCCAATACATTTATTTACAATTTATTTACAAAAATAGGAAATTTGTCCTTTCTACTATTTTCCAAAGTCTGATATAGTCATTTTGTGATAGTAAATGAATATTTTAAATATTCCTTTATTGCGAAAATGGGAGTTTTCAGGAAACGATTAGACCCGAAGAAAGATATCTTTGTTTCATTGATGGGACCGTTGATTCCCTTTCTAATCGGTTATTTAGTATTTACTTCCTCTCAAAATGAATTAATCCAGGTTGTAAGCATCATATGGATGTTTAATCTTTTTACACTTTTTTCAACAGATGGTAAAAATATTAGAGATAATATAAAAAAAATGATGAGAGGAGCGATTTTAAAATGAAAAAGCGAGTGATTGTCGCAAATGTTTTTATTGTGAGTTCGATTATTTTTACAATTATTATGCTTGTAACACTTGCAATGGTAGATCTTAAATTAGGAACAAAATTAGGCGAAGGAGTCTTTTATATTAAAGGACATTATAAAGAAATGACGGAGATTGGCGGAGAAATGAAAAGTACCACTGTTACAGAACAAGGTCCTGGGGTTATCACCGTTCCTTTAGCTCTTAGTCTCTTAATCACTTTAATCCCAGCGATATTTCTTTTGAAAGAAAAAGAAGGATGAAAAAGTAGTAAAGTAACTCCCCCTCCCCATTCAATAAAAAATAAATATCAATTCGTTAAAACGCATTAGTTTATCTAATACGGTTTTTTCACACACGCTACCCATTAGCGTAAGTACATTCCTTCACAATCCTGTAAGGGAGCTGCCCAATATGACAGCTTCCTTCCGTTCTTTATTCTTCCATCTTAGAGTTGTATAAATGTTGCTTATATTTGATTTTTTAATCTCTTTTCCATCATTTCTGCCATTTGTATCGAATTTGGATTTCCTTCACTTTTTAATTTATCAATTATGTTCATATAATCAGTTTCATTTCGGTTCTGACTTAATTTATATGCAGCCTGTATATCTTCCACCTTAATCTTAAAGCCAACTATACCTTTCAGTTCACTTTCTAAGAGATCAGGAGAAAGTTTATCCCATAAAACAGGATTTTCACGATTTTTTTCATATTTTTCAAGCATTATTGTTAATTCTTCTATTAATTCATCTTTCTCTAAAATGCTTGCTTTACCATATACATGGACAGCTTGATAATTCCATGTTGGAACTTCTTCATGACCATACCAAGATGAAGAAATGTAAGCGTGCGGTCCCTGAAACATTACTAGAACTTCTTCACAGGTTTCAAATGTTCTCCACTGAGGATTTCCATAAGCCAAATGCCCAGTAATATAGTATTCATCTCCTTTTTTATTTAATCCCAAAGGCAAATGAGTGGCAATTGGTTTCCCTTTTTCTGTTGTAACAATCGTGGCAAAAGAGTTTTTTTGGACAAAATCCCATATTTCATCAACATTTTTAACCTTAAAATATTTTGGAATATACATCATAAGCCACCTTTCAAAAAAGTGATTTTAGTATTTTGGTCATTATAAAGTCCATTTGTTCTTCTATACCCATATAAAAAGCGTGGACTCACATTTGAACAAATTCTTTTTTTTTGGAATCAATACGGCTTTCGTTGGCCCATCCGGGGCAGGAAAAACAACTTTGTTGCAAATACAATAAAAATTCTATATATTAAATTTAACTTAATTTTATTGCATTTACAACAAAAAAATACGGAGAGGGTGAGTAAACTGAAATATGTTTTTTATGTAGTAGGAATTTTAATATTAACTCTTGGTATTTCTTTCACAATACAATCAGACCTTGGCACTTCACCTTTTGATGCACTTTTGGTAGGACTGTCCAAAAATGTGGGGCTAACGGTAGGGAGTTGGGAAATCATTCTAGCTTTTATATTGATCGGTTGTAATTCATTGTTAAACAGACAAAGACCTGAAGTTTTTGGGTTATTAACAGCCTTTATAACTGGTATTGGTATTGATATGTGGCTGTTCCTTTTGAACTATTTGATAACACCTGAACTATGGTACAACAAAATGGTTTGTTTTGGAATCGGCTTAGTTCTTATGGGATTAGGAACGGCAACCTATTTACACACAAACTTTGCACCCATTCCAATTGACCGCTTAACGTTAGTCATACAAGAAATAACTAGAACCAATATATTTTTTTCACGAACATTGGTTTACGTTGTATTCTTGATAATGGCATTGATTTTAAATGGACCCATCGGCGTTGGCACTTTATTAACTGTTTGTTTAGGGGGGCTAATATTGAATTACTTTATGCCAGTTACTAAAAAAGTATTAGACCGTGTATTAATACAAACAAGTACATCACCAGATTATGATAAAGATAAAAACCATTCAATTTAGGATGGTTTTTGTTGTTCTTTATTCTACTAAAGCACCTTTATATACAGTATCTGCAACAAAACCTCGAATGGTGCACCTTTTATCTTTGTTTATATGTATCCATAGATAAGCGATTAAGATCTTGTCTTGGAGCCTCTAGATGTATTTGGAAATAAAAATGCTGTATATTTTGGAGTATGTTTTTTGAATTTAAAAAAAGCTAAAATATGTAAGTTGTGCATAAAAAATCGATTATAAAGCAAAACCTATTTTTATTAAAATCATTTATTATGGGTCAAAATAAGCAAATAAATATAGGGGAGGTAGAATCATGACTTCGAGTAAAGTTCCAATCACATCATCAGAATTAGCAAACTTATGGATGGCTTTTCAAGAAAAAACAATGATCAATAGAATGTTGGAGCATTTTATAGAACATGCAGATAATCATGCAAAACAATTATTAAAAACACATTTTGATAGTGCTTCTAAAGCCATTGATTTCATTACAGGAATTTTCCAGCAAGAAGGGGCAGTAGTACCTGCTGGTTTTACTGAAAGAGATGTACATAAAGGAGCTCCCAAGTTGTTTGATTTCCTGTACGATATCATGTATTTACATATGATGACTAAAGTGGAAATGAGTCTATTTTCTTTTTTTTGTGGTATGTCCTATAGGAAAGATATTAATGATTTTTTTATCAATTTGACCGCAGAGTCCCAAGCGATTAACAACCAAACAACTCAATTCCTTTTAGAAAAAGGGGTTTTGGTTCGCCCAGCTTTTGTATCAATGCCTAAAGAGGTGCATTTTGTAAAGGATAATAATTATAGGAGTGCTTTTAATTGGTTCGGTGAAACGAGATCTCTAAATACCATTGAAGTTTCTCTTATTCATCATGCCATTGAAACAAACCTTGTAGGGATGCAATTAATGATCGGATTTGCTCAAGTTGCTAAAAATAAAGAGGTGCAAAACTATCTTGTCAAAGGAATGAAATTATCAAAAAAGATCGAAATCGATTTAGGTGAATTTTTGAGACAAAGTTTTATTGAACCCCCAGCTACTCATGCTGGTAAAGCAACTGATTCAAAAATTGCACCATTTTCCGATAAATTGATGATGTACAACACAGGTTTGTTAACTTCATTTGGGCTCGGAAGTAATGCATTAGGAGGTGCTTTTAGTTTACGAAATGACTTGCCAGCAAAAATGGCTCTTCTTGCAAAAGATATTTTCACTTTTGCTCAAGATGGAGGAAAGATTATGATCGAAAATGGCTGGATGGAAGAACCTCCGCAAATTGAGGATCGAAATAAACTAACTAAATAGTCTTTTATAGAAAAGAAGAGACAAATAAGATGGTATATAAAAAAGATGTTTTTCGTCTCTTTTAAATAAAAGTTTTTTACGTCGCCTTTTGGTTCAAATATTGGTTCAAATGCCGAACTTAATTATCAATAAATGATTTATTGCATTTTTTTAAACCCAAGAAAAATAATAATTTTAAGTAAATATTTAGGAGATGAATAAAATGCCCTATAGTACTAAAATAGGTCCCTCAGTAAGATATGAGTATAGACACCACTCTAACTCAAGCTGACTAATGTTAAATTGATAATAAAAACTTTAAGATTAATACCTTTCGAATATTTTCTTATTGTAGGACTTCAAAGAAAGTACGAGTACTGGATTTATTGTGCAAAAGGGCTCAGACCCGTTCCGTTAGAAAGACCGGCCTCTACCACTTAGATAGGTATAACGAAGGAATAAGAGGGCTTTGACCCGTTGAGACATGGGAGTGAAAACCTCCAGGGGTAGTGTGGAGAATACGTACATTATATGGAAATTATTGGAGTTATTACTACCTCCTTTATTAAATACGCATTCATGTGCCAAAATGATCTAAACTCATTCAATCAATCCCACTATTCTTTCAAGTGATTTGAAATCCTGCGAATAAGTGAGTATTCGAGAGATAATCGTATGTAACTGAGGGAGTTCAATAAGAGAGTTCACTTTATTTAAGGAAGTTTATATATTTATTATTGACTTTTTTAACACCAAACTTGGACACCCCATAGTATATAATGAGCAACTGTAAAAATTGTTCGGCAAAGCTATTTAATGGTAGCCCCATTACAGTTAAAATAATATCTAAGGTCAAAACAAGAATGAAGGCAATAATGCAAAAGATGATACAGATAAGGACAAATCTTATTAAACCCACAATTCACCAACCTTTAACTGTATATCTTTAACATTGACAATGATGTTATAAAGATAACTGCGAGACCTAAATTTTATTAGTAAGACATTATTTTCAGTTAATTATACCATTATGTGGGAATGTATTAGTAAAAATTCTTCCATTAACCTGCCCTGTTAGCACAACAAGAAACGGGACCGCCGCAGCGGTCCAATCCTTAAATGCAGGGACAAATATTTAATTAGATATTTTCTTTACATTAAATAATGGAATAAAAACTACTTTATCTCCATCTTTAACATAAAAAAATGTACTTTGTTGATATAAGAAAGTATATTTTCCTTTAGTTCCATCCATCCACTCAATTTCAATAAGTTGTCCTGATATTAGTGAGTCCACAACATTCACCCCAACTATTTATGTAGTTATTTGTTTTATAATCTAGTTCTATAAAGCTAACTGAAATACCTTCTTCCACTAACCTGCCTCGTTAGTCGAATAAGAAAAGCGAACCCCCATTATTGAAGAATCGCACCCGTTAGCTTAAGTACATATTTTCACAATATCATCAAAGCAAAAACTGCTACAAAAAAGACTAAATTTTTCGTTTCTCATATTCAAAGGGTTCTTCACACGAATAAATTTCATGGAAAAATCCCAAATACGGGATATCGTCTTCCAGACATTTAATGCGATATGACAACTCCTCATCACACTCCGGCTCTTCACCATTGTTCCGCATTACCTCGAATGCATCTACAACACCTTCCATGAGGGTTACTTGGATAAATAAGGCCAATTTATCCAACATCAAATTTTCTATTTCGGTCTCGGATTTGTATCCCTCGAGGACTGTTTCAAAATAATTATCCATGAACTCTTTCCGTTTACCGGTGTCTGGTTCAAATTGTATCCAGCCAACTCCGTGTGTCCAGAGACCTGCTAGGTCAAAAATATACCAACAGTAACAAGAATTATCGAAGTCATATACGGTTATTTGCCCGGTTTCAAAATCTATCGAATAATTCCCATCGTTGTAATCAAAATGGACCATACCGAAAGAATCACTGTTCCTGTCCAATCCTTTTAAGGTTTTAAGAAGTCCTAATAGCTTCTCCTTCAGAAAAGGTAACGAGTCGGGTATCAGTTTTTCGATATATTCAGCATTGTATTTGTCAAAAAAACTATACCGACTATGGACAGGACTATATCCTTTCGATAATTGGTGCAGTTTCCCCAGGATTTTACCGCAATTATAATAATATTCGGTAATTGGAACACCTTCCCGATACCTATAATTATTTTCCACAAGCATTTTTCCCTTAGCCTTTTGAAACAAGCAGATAAAAAAGGTATGATTATTGTTAGTTATCTCTTCCAGCAAATTCCCCTTCTGGGAATTGACTACATCCGAGACACTTCCGCCATGCTTAAATAAGTACCTAATATACTCAACTTCGCCCAGAAAATCTTCCCTACTTCTGTCATTTAAGAAGGCTATTCTGAGTATTTTTGCGTCAGCACCCTCTTTCTCACAGGTATAAACGACATTACGTCCTCCAATATGTCCCTTAACCGGCTTGATTTCATAACCTTCCAACCCGTACAACTCTGATACTAATGGAAGTAAATATGCATTACCGATTTTAACAACCTCGTTATAAATCATAAATCTCCTCCAAATTTTATAAACTGGTTAAAAGTATTCTATAAATTCCAACATATCCCTTTTTGCCATTGAAATAATTGTTCGACATATAATTTCTTATTGAGCTAAACTGCTCCTTTAGTTCAATAAGAATAGGCTGACTTTTTCAGCCAGCTCTTTAAGGAGAGCACCTGTTATGACAATAAGGTGTTTTGAAAAACCATATAAAAACTAAATTGACTTGTATTTCGCCGTATCATAACATCAGATTATACAATCAATTAAAAAAAAGGAGCGAAATATGGATAACTTCAAGTTGTTTTCATATTGGTTAAATCAGGTGTTAGAGCAAGAAATCCCAAAGGGAATAAAAGCATTTAATTTTAACTTATACGAGGGTGAGGAAGACACCTATGACATACAGTTAATCGGTTCAGATGAATTTGATGAAGACGACTCCGATTGGGCTTGCACAGAATATTTTACTTCTGGAGAAAATATTTGCTACATAAAAAGAACAGATGAAATTGCACATTGGGAACAGGGGCTTAGTTACATTACAAAGTTAGTAGAGCGTTATCTTCAAGAAGGAAAGGATGCAGACACTCTAAAAAATGTCTCTGCAATTGCAATTGGCTTTGTAGATGGGGATTTAGACATTCTGCATCGTACTTAAATAAGGTAATATTTATTATTAATTTTAAAGCCTGTTTCATCTATTTCGCAGTAATAGTTGAAACAGGCTTTATTCACTAGTCGAGTAGAAGGGAACCTCTCTACCTTTCGGTAGATTGTGTTCCTCCCCCCTCACAGAACCGTGCTTGCACTATTAATGCACACGGCTCCTCCTAGTCACCATTTACAGAATGTAGC
>JAKFDE010000047.1:0-3523 GCA_036676295.1 Bacteroidia bacterium
CATGACTTAAAATTGATTCCTTATTTTGCTTGGGGAAATCATAAGAATGAAGAAATGACGGTTTGGATGTCGCATTAAGTCATTTAGCAGGTGATTTAATGGGCCAGATAAAAAGAGAGGCTGTTTTTACAATAAGTGAAACAGCCTCTCTTTTTTGTTTTGTCGGTAAGTAAATTTGTAGGAATTTACTTTTAACTAAAATAACTTCATTTTTTTGAAAATTAATTTTTTATTAAGTTATAAAAGTGTCGTTTGGTTTTCAGAATAATCTGTTCCATGCTTCGATGCTATTTTTTGGTAAATGATTCCTGCTGTTCCTTGCATCTGAAAAACAGAGTAAAATCCGAATTAAAAAAACGGTTTGTAGTTAAGTCTCGATTCTATAATTGTCGATTTTACTATTATGTTGCTTGTGTTTAAAATCATTTATTTTTTGAGGTTTTTGCATTGAATTCGTTTTCATGATTAAATATTTTCAATAAAAGAGGAGGATTGAGATGTTTCATTAGGAATCCATCATCTTACGGTTTCTTTTTATTCTGGCTGTAGTGATTTTTAAGGTGTGTAAATGCTTTGTCTATCCCAGGGATACAATTATACATCTTGCCAAAATACAGGTGTATACATCCAATAATATGCAAACGAATTCTTCTTTTTTTAGTTTTAGTATATTTTATCTTACTGTTTTTTGCCAATATGATTTATTTACTACATTTTTTATTTGATAATGGCATTAAAGCAGGACAGTGCAGGATAGTTTCGATTTTTTTAGATTATATATTTGAGGCATCAATAATAATTGTCTTTTTAACATTTAATACATGTATTGAAATTTAACAATAAATTAAATATTTATTCGTAAATTTTCAATTCATTTTTAAGCTCATGTTATTGATAACTAACTATTAATTAATTTTTAACTAAAACACTTATGAAACAAACTATTAAAGAGGTATGTAGTGTATTGTTGTTTGCTCTGTTGAGTTTGTCGGGTTATGCGCAAAATGCGGGTGGAGGAAAAACCATCAAGGGTACTGTAATCGATAACACTGGTATGGGACTGCCTGGGGTAAACGTAACAGAGAAAGGAACAAAAAACGGAGTAGTAACAGATTTTGATGGTGCTTATACTATTTCTGTTAAAGAAGGAAGTGTGCTTATATTTTCTTTTATAGGAATGAAAAGTCAGGATCGGACAGTAGGCAATAGTGCTGCTATCAATATTACATTGCAGGAAGATTCTTCTACTTTGAATGAGGTAGTTGTAGTTGGGTATGGTACTCAGAAAAAGGTACATCTTACCGGTGCAGTTGAAACAATAAAACTGAGTGAAGTCGAAGATCTTCCTGTAGGTGATATTGCTACTGCTATTGCAGGCAGGGTATTAGGAGTTGGAGTCTCTGGAGGTTCTGCAAGGCCGGGAGTTAAATCAACATTGACAATTCGTCAAAATAATACATTGTCAAAAGATGGAGGAAATGGAAGTCCATTGTATGTAATTGATGGTGTGGTGCAAATTAATGCACAAGGAGCTCCTGATAGTACTATATTTGATAATTTAGATGCTTCAGAGGTTGAAAGTTTAACATTTCTTAAAGATGCAGCTGCTGCAATTTATGGTTCGCGTTCTGCGCAAGGTGTAGTTTTGGTAACTACTAAAAGAGGTAAAATAGGAGAGCCTAAATTTTCTTATAGTGGTACTTATGGAACAAATGATAAGACATACCAAACAAAAGTGTTGAATGCTTATGAGTTTGCTCAGTATGTAAATATTATGAACGGTCCTAATGGTTATAATCAAACTCTTTCAGATCCTCAATATTTCTTTTCAGCTGATGAGTTAGAACATTTTAAAACTTTAAAAAATACATTTTTGGATGACGAGTGGTCTCCTTCATATACTATGCGTCATAATTTTAATGTAAGCGGTGGTACAGAAAAAGCAACTTTTTTTGCAGGAGCCTCTTATTACAAACAAAATGGTAATTTAAGTACCTTAGATTATGATAAGTGGAATTTTAGAGCAGGAGCTGATATTAATTTGTCAAGTAACTGGAAAGCAGGTTTGCAATTGTCAGGATATTATTCTGATCAGACCAAAACTTTTAATAAGATTGGTGGTGAAAAAGATGAAAATGATTATAATGAATTGTTATTACGAGTACCTTATATTCCGAACTATGTGAAAGGGTTGCCAATTGAATTGCCAAATAATAATGATGGGAATCAAAGATATCATTATCAAGAGATTCAAAGATTGAATAATCTTTCAGAGACTAATGACAATACTATGTCGGTAAATATGTATACTGAATATAAGGTTCCTTTTATTAAAGGTTTGTCTGCTAGAGGATCTTATGCTCGTAATATGGGTAGTTCAAGGGGGACACAATTTGGTACTGGATATACTTTGTATCAATTTGCAGGTAGAGGAGATAATGGACATATTTTTGATGATAACATCACTACTAATCCTATCCGTTCAAAATTTTATGAGAATGGTAATCGTTTGTATTTTTCTAATACTAGAAATTTTTTAGAACAGCTTAATTTAAGTGCTTCTTATAACCGTGATTTTGGTAAGCATAGTGTAAGTGCTTTGTTTGCAGTAGAGAGATCGGAGGCGGTTTCAAATAATGAAGTAGTTTATAGATTAAATGTTTTAGATGGTTCAAATGGTCAGTTTAATACTGCTTCCGGTGAAGTTGAGGGTAGTACAGCGAAGCATGAAACAGGTTCATTGGGCTATGTAGGTAGGTTGAATTATGTTTATGACGATAAGTATTTGGCTGAATTTTTATTTAGAACTGATGCTTCTACTAAATTTGCACCAGAAAATTATTGGGGAAGATTTTACTCTCTGTCAGCAGGATGGGTAATTTCTAAAGAAAACTTTTTTAAATCGTCGTTTGTTGATTTTCTTAAAATCAGATATTCTGTTGGTTTATCAGGGGAAGATGATACTAGACCGTGGCAATGGAGACAACGTTTTACCTATCAAAATGGTAAAGGAGCTGTTTTTGGTGGGAATTCAAATAACACTGATGGATTTAAAATGGAGGTTTCTCCAAATCGTGATGCAACATGGAGCGATGAGTTGAAAACTAATTTTGGTATTGATGCTAAATTTTTAGGTAATAGATTGTCTTTTACAGCGGAAACTTATTATAATGTAGGAACTAATTTATTAATTAATAGAACTGGTAATGTCCCTTTTACTGTTGGAGGAAGTATTGCTGCTGAAAATTATGCTGAGGCTGATGGTTGGGGATATGAATTTGCTTTAGGATGGAATGATAAAGTAGGAAAAGATATTAAATATGGTATCGATTTGCGTTTTGGATGGTCTGATAATAAAGTAGTGAAAGGTAATTTTAATGATGCTGATATTTTATTGCCATGGAATCCGAAACCAGGGGAGCGTTCTGATAATGGAGTATGGGGGTATGATTATTTAGGAATGTTCAAAACACAAGAGGATGTTAATGAATATGTAAGTCAATATAATGTTACTTCAGTTTTT
>JAKFDE010000048.1:0-2179 GCA_036676295.1 Bacteroidia bacterium
GAACTGCCTAGTCATTGCAAGGCAAAACAATAAAATATTGAGAATTAAGCCACTCTTCGAAGAGTGGCTATTATTATATATCCGTCGATCTTTTTTACTAGGTGTAGTCAGTTTGACGCTTACTGAGCAACTGCCAAACATCGATCCATCTAATAAGGAAGTCTTTGATCGGCTGCTCCCTTGGTCCGAGACACTACCGCTGACCTGTCGAGTTTTTAAAAAGAATACGTAAATCATAGAATAGCCCTCATCTATTATCTAGGTGGGGGCTATTTTACGCTTACGTAACAATTATCTCAGATCCGAAAATTGCTTAATAGGTGTGTAGTATTTGACGCTTACCGTTATTTGAGTTCGGGCTTACAATAATCCCCACCTTGAACAAAAAAAGATGGGGATTTTCTTCAAACTATTTATTGTTTTTGAACACCCGTAAAGTTAGAGGTAGACTTTCCTACCATGAGAGAAACTGTTCTAATTCTTCCCTATCTTTTGTATCGACATTAGGAAGTTTTTCAAAAAGATAGGTTAGGCGCTTACTCTTTAACAGTAGTATAAATCATATGAATAATTAAAGCCCCAAAACAGTACGGTATTCTTTAATATATTTATTAAATTTGTTATCATTTTTCATTTCATTTAATATTTTTTTTGCTTCCTTTTCATTTCCTAATTGTTGGTGCGAAAGGACCTTTATCGCATTTGCCTGTTGAATAAAATCATTTATACTTTCTGACGACTCTAGAACATGAATTGCTTTACCATACTCTTCCAATATCAAATAAGATTGTGAAACATAGATTAAAGTGTTCGGATTAGGATTTAAATTTCTTACATTCGCAATAGACTTATCTTTATATTGCGAAATATAGGAATTTAATTTATTGAAATCTTGAATACTAGCTTTGGCTATTTCCCTTCCTCTAGAATTATCATTATTTTTCATCATCAACATTGATACCATTGATTTCAGATAGATTGCATTATAATAATAATTATTATTGAACCTATCTTTGTGTAAGGTCTTATCAATATATTCTATTGACTTATTAGTATTTCCAACCGATGAATAAATGTTTGCAATTGCATTTAAAGCCTGCGGGTTATTTGGTTCTAATTTTTCAATTTGTCCAGCAATTTCAATAGCATTTTCTATGAATTGTTTATTTTTTGTTGAATTATATGCTTGGACATAAACTGTTGATAAGGCAATTAAACTATCGATATTATAGGGATTATACGAAATTGACCTTTCATATTGTTTCAAAACGTATGATAGGTCAGAATTTTGCTGAGCATTTACACTTACTCGGCTAGCAGCAAAAAATCTTAATGAATACAAATCAACCACAGAGACAAATATCAATACCATTGAAATAAGAATTTTGGATATCCACGGTACTTTTGTAATGTGCAATTTAAATTTGGCGTCATATGAAACACCTATAGAATATAACCAAAATATAATGAACCAAACAGTCCCAAATGAAAAATCAAAATCAATCGCAGCATGTAATAGAACCATGGATAAAGCAGGGAGTACTGCTATCGATACTGTTCTTCCAAAATCTTCCTTTTCGTTTTTGATTCTACGAACCAATTGAATAGTCAATAATAACATCACGAAGGAAAAGATCGAGATACCTACTAATCCAGTGTTTAATAATATTTCAAGATAACCACTATGAGTTTCGTTACTCCAATAAGGCTCCGATTGGTAATTTGTAAAAAGAATACGCCACCCTTCTCCGCCTAGCCCTAATAATGGGGCATCTTGACTCATGTGCAAAGCATCTTTATAAAAGACGTTTCGTATAGCTACACTACTTGTTTCGGTGTTAATACCTGATATTCTCCCTTGGAGCGATTCAGGCAACTTGGTATAAATATACCCTTCGTTTCCTAAATCCAAAATTAGAAGCATCCCAGCAATAAAAATACTTAACGGTAATATTAAACTATAAGCTTTTTTAAAATTATCAACACGGGTGTAGGTACGGAAAACCATGAAAATGACAGTCAAAACAAGCGCTGAGATAACGGTAATCGTAATAAAACTTAATAAACCAGGATATTTAGTTCCTTCGATACTTAGCTGGTTTGTAATTTTTGTATATGCAAAAAGTGAACAACCAAGACTAACTAATGTAAAAATAAGGTATTGAATTTGTTTTCGAAA
>JAKFDE010000049.1:0-4875 GCA_036676295.1 Bacteroidia bacterium
AAAAGACAAAAGGTTTCTTTCCTAATGTCTTTTATCTTTAAAGTTTATTTAGTCGGGTTGTGGATTTAAGCAATCATTACATGTAGTGAGTAAATCATTTACCAATGGGTTCCCATTTTCATTGAATAAAGCACACGTTTCAGTAGCAGGAATACATTCTCTTTCTTCTGTAAGGGTATCAGGATTGAAATAAACGCAACAACGAATTGTTTGTAATCCCAAGATTTATCACCTCCATTTAAAACAAATTTAGTACATCAATATTACATGTAGAGGAGGTTAAATCCGACACGGCGATAGTAAGGGGATATAGATACTTTTATTAATTTTTAATTTAACTTTTACTTATAAAGATCATTACAATACCTTACACCTAAACTGCCACGTTAGTGGAACAAGGAAAAAGTCGCAGCAGCGACCACATCTTAAACAAAAGCACCCGATAGTTGAATAAGAATTATTAAATTACTCAATGATTTTTAGGTTTTATTTTAAATTCAGTATCACCTGAAAATGTTTTGTTACCTTCAACCCATTTTAAATTAAAGGATAAATCTTTATTCTGTTTGGAATAAACACTTTTCTCATAATCGAAACTTCCAAATGATTTTTGAACTTGTCAAGGTGCTAAATCATTATAGGTTACTTTTGTTTTATCATAATAGTTAACTGTTAGTTTTACAGGCTTATCTCCCAAATACTTAATTGCTGTGTCATAAACCCATTTTTTATGATCTAATCTTGGTACAACACTAATATCCCAATTCTCTAATGGCGATGTTTGTTCAACCACTAACTCTTTTGGTTGTTCAATTTCATTACTGACATTTTTCGATACACATGCAGAAGTAAAAAGGCAAAATAATGTTAAAATGTATAGTTTTTTCATAAACCCTCCTAAGCTGTTATTACTCTTTATTCAAGAAGAACTATTAACACTTTTCCTTTTCTTAATGAACTAAACTGCAATAATGAAATAGGAGCTGGTCGCTCAGCTCCTTAGTTCAATAAGCTATTAATATTAAATATAGATTTACATTGTTAATTCATAAATTGTTCTTGGAGTAATTGTATTGTCTTTGAATCAAGTTTGTACACTTTTCCACCAAGTCCGGAAACCAAACATTGCTTGTAGTTTACATCAAATTCATCTTTCTTACCTGCATCATTAATAAACCATAGTGTTAAATCAGACGCTGGCGCTTCGACCTGTGCATTTTGCAGTTTTTTGGCTTTAAATCCTTTTTCAAACGTCTGAATGCGATCGCGGTCTTCATCTGCCGTATAAATAATTGTGTCGACATCCGTTATTCCAACAACCGCTACGGTTTGAGGATTCTTACTCTCCGTTTTCGTATTCATCGAACAACCGAATAAAAGAAGTGCACAAATTAAAATCATTAAAATACGTTTCATGTGATCCTCCTAAAAGCTTTGATGTTCATATTGTAATTCTCTTCGAATTTTCAGTAAATTGGGGGAATTTTATGCTTGGATACTTGTAAAACTAAATAAATTTTGAATATTAATATGTCGAAAATCTAAAAAAACATAGAATATGTAATATTTAGGCTAGATTTAATGCGTCATCAAACAAAAACTTAGGGGAATTTTAATTCATTCTAATAACTAACCTTATTAAACTAAACTGCCCGTTAGTATAAGTACATTATTTCACAATCTCATTTATAGGTCCTAACATAAATATCCAATTCTTTTAAATAAACTTATATAATTTCATCTGACTTCACACCGTAATTCTCATTAAAATCACAGACGCTACAATAATTATTTCAGTCTTGCAAATTGCCTCGGGAATTTGTTTTTGTATTTTACGCTTAAAAAACTTTAGACCATGTAATATATTAACAAAAAAACACACGCTATTTCTAGCATGAAATAGTGTGTGTTTTGGTTTGTTATTTGCTTGGTTGCACCCTAGAAGTAAACCCGCTACCAAAATTGAAGGAAGTTTTCTTTATGAGACTCAATGATTAGTAAAAACTTGTTTTTAATTCTTCTAGAGTAAGTTTACCTATTTTTTCAACTGGCTTATTGGTAGTTGAGAAATACGGATTTGCTGTCATAAAATTCTTTTCAATATAGTTAAAGTCGATAATGTCTACAACTCCGTCTTTGTTAAGATCTTCTTTTAATCGATCACCAGTATTTCCTGCATTATTAGCAACTAGTTTTGCATCATAAATATCAATGACATGATCTCCGTTAATATCACCTGCAGGAGCTGTATCTGTATACAAGCTATAGAAAATACCTTGAACTTTTCCATCAATGTTCCTGCTTAACTTGATTTTTTTGTGGTATTCGTAATGTCCAGGGATGTTAACCACTAACGTATATTCATCTTCTATTGCAGGGATATCTACTATTGTCATATAACCATTTTCATCAATCGAAGCTTTATACTGCTTTCCTTTTTTATCTACTACATAAGCTTTTGTACCAATCTTTGAAAAATCTAGATCATAGTTCTCATAACTCAATGCTTCACCATGATAATATCCTTCTACCATGGAGTGCTGAGAGATGAATTTAAAGCGATCAGCGTAAGTTGGTAACGTATACTTGTCTCCATTAGCTGACTGGTAAGATGATTCTTGATAATAGAATCCACTTTCCACAAAATAATTTAGGTCATCGATAACTTTCAGATTAATATCTAATAAATCAATATCCCCATTTATGGAAACTGGCAGATTACTCTTCTTGTCTGTGATTTCCACAGCAAATGTTGTAATTTCAGACCAAGTGTTTGGAGCTAATAGGGGCTTGGCCACATTCACATTCCAATTATTTTTCTTTGCTAAATCATCTAATTGTTTTGATGGTTTGACGTCCATCACTTTATAGAAATTTGGAATATCAATGGTTACACTAGCATTTGTTAGATCTAGAGCGTTTTGAACTGAAAATGTATTTACAAATTCTGATCCAAGACTTACACCTGTTGTAGTTGTTTTTATGGTTGAATATTTATCACCTTTATTAATAAACGTAAAGTTCGGAAAAATTGGATTTCCTGCGGTAGCGTAATCATACGTATAGATGGCTACATTTGTTGGATAATTTGCATATTCTTCTGGTAATACACCGAATTTAAAATCGCCCTTTGCTGTTGGAAAAAATTGCGCTGTTGGCCAGTAAGAGTCTTGATAAGCATAGACTGTATTTGCTTCTTGTGTGATGTCATGCCCTCTGTTTTTTAAATAGTCAATTGTATCATCATAAACATTGCCATGAACCCAATATGCAGTGTAATCCTGTCCATCATAATTTTCTGTTGTCAAATCTTCACTTGATAGTTCATGAATACCTGTTTCTTTATCAAATTTGACAGTTGGAGCGGTGTTATCTACCACCATGTCATGATCTATTTTATATGTTTTACCATCTACACCTGTGCCAATATAGGAAACAATGTATTTACCTTCTTTTAGAGGTTCATATTCAAGGGATAAAGGTTTATTTGGATCACCAGTAAAATATTTTACTTCACCGGAAAATCCAACAAACATCATGTATTCAATATCAACGGCTGCCCCCTCTAAATCATACGTGCCCCACAGGCCAATTGGTTTTCCGTTTAAATCACTGACAACAACATCAAGGGTTTTCATTTCACTATTTAGCTGTAGGGTGGCTGGAGTAAACGGCAAGATATAGGGATGAAAGTTGCTAAGATCATTCGTGATGGCGTGTTTAAATAATTCTAGTTTCTCGAATCCGCTATTTGCATATCGGACATGGAACGGAATTTGATATTCCCCTGTTTTTGATTCATTTTCTATATAAATATACCCCTGATAAATACCAAATTCAGCATTGACTGGCATCTTGAGATTAGCGTCAATTTGTACACTATCATTCCCATTCACTTTAATAGTTGATGGTAATTCAAGGGTTACACCACTTTTGCTGGCATCTTTTGATACACCATCAATGGTTAAAAACTCTACTCTTGTATGATAGGTTTCTGTTTGACTATTACTATTATTTATTTTTATCGAAGTGGTTCTGCTCTGAGCTTCTCCTGTTTGTGCCATACTTCCAAATGGAAGTGAACCGGAAATGTTATCGATTTGCTTTTTAAAACCTTGCTCATCCAACGTAATCGTTTTATTTAGCACTTTAAATAAAGTTGTGTTGTGGACTGCCTCATAGGCATCCACACGTCCTGCTCCAACCTCATTAACATTGTAGGTACGCCCTTTTAATGGATCAGCAGTATTCATTAGCGCTGCTTTGACATCGGCAACTGTATAATCTGGATGTGATTGCAACAGTAATGCTGCAATCCCAGCAACATGTGGTGTCGCCATGGATGTTCCACTTAAACTTGCATAACCACTTGAATAATCGACACCATCTTCTGGACTATTAATATATTCTGGAACAGTAGAGAAGGTGGAAACCCCAGGTGCTACTACATCTGGCTTAATATCAAAGTTATTACTAACTGGTCCACGTGAACTAAAATCAGCTAACACATCACCTGTAGTCATATTTGACTGTAAGTCTGTTAATTTAAGTTTAGAAGTAGGATCTGCTTTTAATTTTTCAACAAGTTTTGCTCCATCGTTTTGCACCATTTTAAAGGTTGGAATATATCCAGAATTTTCACCGAGGAAAAAGGGAATATCTCCTACTTCATTGTTATAGATTAATACCGCTGCAGCGCCTTTTTCATGGGCACGTCTTATTTTTTCATCAAATGATATTGTCCCTCTTGAAATTAATGCTACCTTTCCATCAACATCCTTAGCGGCAAAATCCTCTTCCGTACACATTCCTACCTCAACCATCTCATATTCTTTATCCAAAACATTTAAATAATCTTTGCCGAGTCCGTGGCCC
>JAKFDE010000050.1:0-1631 GCA_036676295.1 Bacteroidia bacterium
TGTTGGCAGACAGTTATTTTGTGGTCGTGAAAGATGAAGAAACGATAAAATCTCTTTACCCTGCTAATGTAAACAGTGCGGTAGAATGGAAAGATTTATCCTTTTATTATGGCTTTGACGCAGAAGGAAAACGTGAAAATAAAATCGCTCTAACGAATGCCCTATCTCAAAAAATACAGGAAGCCAACATCCAAGGCTTTGCGGAAGGACGAGAGGCATCGAGAGAATCCTTTTTTTCTCTATACGGCGGTCTGTTTTTCCTTGGACTGTTTCTAGGAGCATTATTCATTATGGCAACGGTCTTAATCATGTACTATAAGCAGATATCTGAAGGATATGACGACAAAGACCGATTTGCCATCATGCAAAAAGTAGGCTTAAGTAAAGATGAAATTAAGAAATCGATCAAGAGTCAAGTTCTACTGGTTTTCTTTTTGCCACTGGTCGCAGCCGTCATACACATCGCCTTTGCCTTTAAAGTCATCACAAAACTATTGGCATTGCTAAATTTAACCAATGTAGGGCTCTTTGCCATCTGCACAGCCGCAACCATCCTTATATTTGCTCTATTCTATGCTTTGGTTTATACGTTAACAGCAAGGGAATATTATAAGATTGTCAGCTAGCGGACAGAGGAGGACAGAGGGACAGGTTCCATGTCCTATCGCAAAAACCCAAAAATGCAATTGAAATTGTACTGCCTTTTGTATCTGTTTTGGCAATTAAATATATAATGGCTCAGTTTACGATACTGGGCCATTTTTAATATCCATTTTTTGTACCTTGTTTAATTAACACACCATTTAATTTAAGTGCAGTGTTTCACAAACTTACTTAACAAAAGGAAAAGGGCTTTCGAAACAGTCTTAACTAATTGATTACAAAAGCCAAAGCCCATTAGTCTGTTGAGAATTTTATTCCTATAAAAGATGCAATTGCACTAAAATAACCTAACAGTATTGCAGGAATAAGATTTTCTTTAGATAAATATGCACCTCCAAAGACAAACTCAGTCAGCATAAATGTGACGAATAAAGCAAGGAAAGTCACTAATATCTGTGAAAGTAACTCCTTTATAATTTTGTTCGGAATATTTCTTACTAATTTTTTCACCCACATTGTAAGAGGTATTCCTAAAAAGAAAAATATTAGCACTATAAAAATATACGAAAATGCTATTTCAAGGATATTTATTGAATTCTGTGGATACATATCAACAATAGAAAACCCTATATATCCAATTAAAAAAAATACTGAACTTAAAAGGCTGCTTTTTACCCAGAATCTACCCCAATCTGATTCCATATGTTTCCCCCAATTACAATACTCCGTTTTAATTAATAATATCGTTGTATTTCTTGCTTTCTTTTTTACCTTATACTCTTATCAATTTTACGCTAAAAAAAGTTGCTTTTAACATTATTTTTTAGTAATTCTTCTTAAACAAACCTCCCTCGTTAATGGTATAAAAAAAGGCTACATTTTTAGCAGCCAGATTTTTAGGAATCCATCGGTAAGTAAAATTAGCTTTACTTATAATGATTGTTATTTTTGTTTCGTTTTTAATAGTCGATATACCCCGAAACCAATTCCCCCCAAAATTACTATCCAAAAAATGATTGGAAAAATAG
>JAKFDE010000051.1:0-1961 GCA_036676295.1 Bacteroidia bacterium
AATATCGTTAAAAAATTATAAAAAATAAATGAAAGCATTAATCACAGTAGGTTGTAAAACAGATCATGGTGGAATCATTGTTTTAGGTGACTCATCTTTTTTAGTCGAAGGTAAGGCAGTACATCTTGATGGTATGACTCATTTTTGCCCTAAATGTAAGGTTCAATCACGTGCAATTGCTTCTAATCAAGGTTTTATGGTCGTGGGTGGAAAAAGCATTGTTGCTGTTGGTGATACCTCTAGTTGTGGATCAAAATATTTAAAAATTTCTGATTTAGCTGTGATGAGTAGTGGGGCTAGTAGTCCAAAAATTGTATCTAATAATGGCTTTGTTGCACAAAGATTTCATAACTATATGATTTTAAAAGTTTTGATTATTTTTTGATCCAAAATTAAATTTATTTAAATCAGATGCTTACATATTTATGCAACGAAGCCTCTAATAATACTAATAGTTTTGTAGCTGAACCTAATTTTAAATACGGACAAAAATTTGTACTACAGGATGAGTTAACAGGAGAACCTTTAGCTAATGTATGTTATGAAATATACATGAATGGTGAAACTTTCCACGGTAAAACGGATAAAGAAGGGTTTACTCATTTTATTACTAGTGAAACAGAAGAAGAACTAGAAATAAGAATAATTTTAGAGGATCATGAACATGGCGAATAGAGTAACAGGCAGAGGAAATCCTAAAAATACTGTTTTAAAGAGTATAACTTCTAAATTACAAAAAATAGATGCAGAGATGAAAAATCAAGCTGCTACTATTATTAAAGTCGGAAGTAAAAGACAGTTAACTTCTGGTGAAATAGCTATGTCTCGCCTGATTTTTAAAGATGCAATTGATTACTCTAAGGTCTGGATACATTTAGGTGGCTTAATACATACAAAAACAGGTAATGCCATGACGCCTGCTGGGGAAATCTATTTACCGAAAGATGATTACTTAAAAACACCTGACTATAGCAAAGCTACAGGTGAAAACCGTCATTGGTTTATTCATGAAATGGTACATGTTTGGCAATATCAAATGGGGACATCAACTGGTTGGCTTGGGATAAAACAATTATGTAAAGGAGGATATACTTCGGAGGTCAATTCTGTTGACTCGGACAATGAGTTAGAAGCCTATGACACGGACTTAGGAGGTCGAGATTTAAATAAAAAATTTCAAGATTTTAACTTTGAACAACAAGGTAGAATTATTGAGTTTTGGTTTGATGCTTGTTATTTACAAAAAGTTAATCCCAAACGGGATCATCATCAAAAAAGTTTACAATTATTAGGCTATGTTGAGAAAATATTAAGAGATTTTTTACTTAACCCCTCAAATAAAAATTTATTACCGAAATCGTGATTATGAAAAAAATAATATATAGTTTTGTAGCAATGGTGCTTATAGGTTGTAATCAGCAGAGTCGAGATCTTAATACAAAAATTATTAATGATAATTTATGTCTTTTCACGAATGAATCTAAAGATTATGGAAAAGATAATTTTCTAGTTCATTTTGCAAAAATTGACTTTTCTAAAGAATATCAAAGTGAATATGAAAAATCTTACTCAAAAACAGACTTACCTATTAGTGAAAAAAATTGTATAGCTATCCCATTAGATAAGTTAGAAAAAAATTTAGCTTATACAATTACTTTAAGCACTATTAATAAGTCATTTAACTCTCAAATTTGTATTTTAGAAAATAACAGCGGTATTAGTATTAAACAGGTAGAGGCTGGAAAAAGCACATGTGAATAACTCCTATCGCATTAATCCACTTTAAAATTAACATAATTCACGCCATACAAAATTTAATAATATCAATATATTGCAATCGGCTTTGTTGCACAAACCTATCTGTAAAGGGTTTTTCAGCGATATAATTTTCAAATGAAGAAGCCTACACACAAAATCTACCGCACAACCAATTGGCCCGCATATAACCGAGCACTCATGAG
>JAKFDE010000052.1:0-2894 GCA_036676295.1 Bacteroidia bacterium
ACAAACTTTAGTGCCAAATGCAACTAACTATTTTTGGGTTACCTATGATATTAATAATGCTTCAACCATTGGAAATCTCATTGATGGTTCTTGTACACAAATAACAGTTGGTGGTTCTAATCAAGTGCCAACATCGCCAGATCCGGTTGGAAATGGAACTATTGTTGCTTGTCCATGCAGTTTTAGTTTAGGTAATGATGTTGCTTTATGTCCTCCAATTAATTATACCATAAATGGACCTGCTGGTTTTGACTCATATATATGGTCTCCTGGAGGTGCAACAACACAAAATCTTAATGTATCAGCTACCGGAACATATACCTGTACAGCAACACTGATTAACGGGGGGCTTGTTGTAAATGGCGATTTTAGTTCTGGTAATACCGGATTTTCTAGCAATTATATATTAGGAACAGGTGGAACCTGGGGACCATTAAGTAATCCCGGAACGTATTCTGTTACCAATAACCCAAATTCAGCGCACACTAATTTTTATTCTTTTGGGGATCATACTACCGGAACGGGCAATATGTTAGTGTGTAATGGTTCGGCAGTTGCTAATGATGTTGTCTGGAGTCAAACTATTACAGTAACACCAAACACATTTTATAATTTCTCAGCATGGGTTGCCTCCACCGAAAATACATCGGCAGGTAGTGAAGCTCAATTACAATTTTCTATTAACGGTAATTTAATAGGTCCTGTTTATAGCGCTCCTTTAACAGGCGCAACATGGTCAAACTTTTTTGTGAATTGGAATTCCGGTTCAAGCACATCAGCCATTATTAAAATTGTAGATCAAAATATTTCCGGTGGTGCAAATGATTTTGCTTTAGATGATATCAATTTTGAAAGAGTTTGTACATTCAGCGATGCTATAACTATCAATCCAGGTTCAACTGCTACGGTTAGTGTTCCTACTAACACTACCGTATGTAATAATACTCCTATTGCCGCTTCGTCGTTTACTAGTAGTACGGCAAGCGTTACATATACATGGTCAAATACGAATACATCAATTGGACTAGGTGCCAGCGGTACCGGCAACACACCTGCGTTTAATGCCGTAAATACAGGAACCTCAGCTATTACTTCTGTTATTACAGTTACCCCAACATCAGGAGGTTGTCCGGGCATTCCTAATTCTTATACCATTACTGTAAATCCTAATCCTACACTTTCCGTTAATAGTCCAACAATTTGTTCGGGAGATGCAACACTACTAACGGCAAACGGAGCAACCAATTATACCTGGAGCACAGGAGCTACAACTTCAACCATTAGTGTATCACCAACTATTACTACAGTGTATACATTTACCGGAACAACCGGTGGATGTTCCGGAAGTAATACATCTACAGTAACTGTAAATTCAGTTCTTGTATTAACATTAACACCTACTTCATCATCAATATGTTTAGGTCAAAATACAGTATTAAATGCCAGCGGTGCTACATCTTATACGTGGTTACCTTCGGGATCAGGCTCTACGAATACAGTATCTCCTACCTCAACAACTGTTTATACAGTAACGGGTAGTATAGGATCTTGCGTAAGTGCTCCACAAACAACAACGGTTAACGTTAATACTATTCCTGTAATAACATTAACCCCTGTATCTTCAACTATTTGTTCAGGGCAAATAACAACCATTACCTCTTCAACGTCTATTTCAGGAGGAACTTATGCATGGCTACCTAATAATCAAACAACATCTTCCATTTCTGAATCACCTTCCTCTTCTACTAACTATACCCTAACCTATTCTGTAAATGGTTGTACAACATCTGCTACATCAACGATTATAGTAAATACAACACCAAGCGTATCTGTAAGTTCAGCTTCGGTATGTGCAGGGCAATCTGCAACCATTACAGCAGCTCCATCTCTTGCCGGTGGAAATTTTGTATGGTCTCCAAACGGAGAAATTACTCCTTCAATTTCTGATTCACCAAATACTACAACTACTTATTCTGTTTTATATTCATTAAATGGTTGTACAACAACGGCAACCGGCTCTATCATTATTAATCCTGGCCCTGCAGTAACACTTAACTCTTCATCAAATAACGTATCGTCTTCCGAAAGTGTTGTTATTTCAGCAATAGGTGGAAGTTCATACATATGGAGTACAGGAGAAACCGGTTCGTCTATTACTGTTAATCCATCTATAACAACAACTTATTGCGCTACGATTACATCTTCTGCGGGATGTTTAGTTGAAAAATGTATTGAAATAATTGTTGACCAACCTTCAACATTAGACATTCCTAATGTATTTACACCTAATGGCGATGGGGTTAACGATATTTATTTTATTTCAAGTAATAATATCAAAACGTATGAACTAAAAATATTTAATCGTTGGGGGCAATTATTATTTAATTCAACCAATGCATTAAATGGTTGGGATGGTAATTTTGGTGGCAAAATAGTTCCTGATGGATCTTATTTTTATATTCTGTATGCCATAGGATATGATGATATTATTTATGATAAAAAAGGAACAATAACTTTAATAAAATAAAAGTTCATTGAGATTAAAGTAGAAATAATTATTTAGTTGAAAATTGTACTTAAAATTAAATCACCTAAGGATAAGATTTAATCAGCAAAACATATCATTGATACATTGGACGCGGTTTTTAAATTTTGAGTTGTTATAATTAATATCTTTGCTAAAACCTTTTAGGTAATTTATTTATCATGAATAAAAAAAATAAACTTTTTAGCATTTTAAAAAACAGGCTAAACTATCTTATCATTAAAAGAAGAAATTTTTCTTTCTTGGTATGTATCTGTTTCCTGATCACTAATCTAAACTCTTCTGCTCAATGTGCTTCAAACGCTACATCTACTGCAGATGAAGATATATTTAATGTAACCTTTGGAAC
>JAKFDE010000053.1:0-1963 GCA_036676295.1 Bacteroidia bacterium
TCTTGATCAGATATCTGTTGTACTTTAATAGGATTTTGCTGATCTAAATGCTTTTGATGCCAGGCACGAAGTGTTTCAGGAGTACAACCAATCTTAGGCGCAATTGCTGTGATTGCAGCCCAAGTAGAAGGATAATCTTTTTCAGATTCAATCAATAATTGAACCGCTCTTTCTCTGATTTCAGGGGTATATTTTAATTTTGTCATCGGGACACTACGCTTCGCTACGTCTTGCGAAGCAATGCTTCTCATCTCAGAATATTGACTCTCCGACAAACCCGGTACGGTTAATTGCTTAAAAATTTACGCATCTGTCTATGTCTTCTAGTGAGACCTAGTACCTCTTTACGCTTAATAATTTCATCTTCAGTAAAAGGCAGATGATTGATAAGCTGCTCAATCACCATAAAACTATTTTCAATTAAGAAACTATCTTGCTCGGTTGTCCAATTTGAGGTTATATGCTCAGATTTTTTAGACTGTCTTTTCATAAAAAGAAATTATACCTGTTTATAAGGACTCTTGACTTTCTTCAAGCACTCTCGGCATACACAAATTTCTTTTTGGTCATTGGTGTAATCAATCTCTCTAGAACCATGAAGGCCAAATATACACATTAATAATCTGATCATCTTATTTCTCCTTTAAGTACTTAAAAGCTATATATCTTAGGCATCTATATTTATATGAATCCCTGTAAGACAGCATTTCGAACAACTTTATCGAAGTTTGAATGAAATGAATTTTCAGTAGTGTGACTCTTTAACAATAAACAGAAACTTGCTACCGCACCTATGCTCACCAAAGTTAAGAATTTCATCTTTAATTCCATCCATGTAGAACTTTTGATTCAAACATATCACTGTGATTTGTATTTATCTAACCGCCTTTTGATGAATTACTGTTCATAATGTAACCACATTATTATTTATGTGATTGAATTTGTTAAACAATGAAACAATTCCTATTAAATTACACTGATTTATTACAACTTATAAATTTAAAGCTTTATGTGCCCATTTCAGAAATTTATCTTTATCGTTGAAATTAGGGACATTCAATAAATTGATATAGGAAACTTCACCAAAGTTTCCTGAGATTTTATTTGATTCAAGAATTGTAAAATCTTCTTCTCGCCCTACATGTACTTCCCGAAAAAACTCCGTAACTTTCCGATCAAGGTTTAGTGAGGTAAACGCCTCTCTTTCAACTAAAAAGTCATAGATCTGGCTAATCACATGTAGTTCAAATTTTCTATTCATTGTTTTCCTTTCTCATAATTATTTTAACAATTGGTTTAGTTTAAACTAATTTCTTTTATGGATAAAGGCAATAATAAACCTACGCTCAGGGACATTTAAATAGATTTTCGCTTAGCCTTTGCTAGTAATATCTCTATTCGTTGAGTAACTTCCCACAATTTAAGCTCAGCATCACGCCAAAAATAGTAGACGTCACCATCTATTACATACATTTGCTTAATGTAGTTTGTTGATTTTGTCTTGTTTACTTCTTTAGCATTAAAAGAGGGTTTATCAAGCACTATTACCCTGCCATCTAAATCACCACCGATATAAATATTCATTTCTATTCTTCTTGTTGTAAGTAATGATTAAAATATATCACAACAAAAAAGCGCAATTATTTGAACGCACTTTATCGACTAAGCATCTGATAAAAAATTAAAATTTATACCAATACGATTTAAGTTAAGCTCCTATTAAAAAAGCCCTACATTTCTGTAAGGCTTTCCCCTTGGTCTTTTGCGCCGAAACAAGGAATCGTTGTTTTTATTTACAACAAAATAATTAAATCATTAATCGAATAAAAAATGAAGAAAAAAAACCTGCAACGTGGGGAAGGTGCAGGTATAAACTGATATTAACTATCATGGAGAACTTAATACCAACTAATATACTTGGTTTATATTGAGACCTCATTCACATTTTATTCCAAATTATCTA
>JAKFDE010000054.1:0-3309 GCA_036676295.1 Bacteroidia bacterium
AGCGAAGCTATGACACTACATATAGGACTAGGGGTTACCGGTTAATTCGAATCAATAGGAGGAGAGAAATGATGAATCCAGTCATTGGTCTGGATGTAGCTAAAGATGAAAACCAAGTTCAGGCTTACTTGGATAGAAAACAGCCTTATAAAAAGAGTTTTAAAGTTTCACTTACTCTCGAGGGATTAGGTAATCTACATGATTTCATTAAGGAAGTAGAGGATGTTTCAGGCAAGTGTCCCCCTCTTGTATTAGAATCTACGGGACACTATCATACACCAATCGTTCAGTATTTTGAGGAAAGAGGATATTTATTAATTATTGTAAATCCCCTTATATCCTATCGTGCAAAGAGTTCTAGTTTACGTAAGGTAAAGACAGATATTATTGATGCTCATCATCTCTGCGAGCTGTTTTATAAAGAAGACTTAGAACCTTATAAACAACGAGGAATTCAACTCTTAAACGTACGAAATCTTACTAGACAACATGAAAATATTACTGGAATGTTCATACAAACGAAACTTCAATTTCAAGCTATTCTGGATCAAGTATTCCCTGTTTATATAGGGGTTTTTGGGGACTTATACTCTGATGTATCATTACTCACTCTTCAAACGTTTCCTAGTTCAGAAGATGTTTTAAAAGCAGGAAAAGAGACAATCGCGAAAAAAATAAAAGAGTTTTGTAAAAGCCGTTCACTAGAGTGGGCAAACAATCAGGCAGTAAAACTAATGGATGCCGCAGCACAAAACCCTTTTCAGAAAGCTATATATCATAGTCTTTCTCTTAGTCTAGATATGTATATTAATATGATAAAAGAATACAAAAAGCATCTATCTAAGCTTGAAACCGAGATAGACGCTTTAGCAAAAAGTATTGAGGAATATCACATTATCCAATCTATCCCCGGAATTGGTGAAAAAATCGCGGCAACGATTATTTCTGAAATCGGGGAAATCAATAGGTTTAATCACCCCAAGAAACTGGTGGCCTTTGCAGGAATTGATCCAAGTGTCTTTGAATCTGGTACATTCAAAGGTACCTTAAATCGCATTACCAAAAGAGGTTCTAGTAGACTAAGGCATGCGTTGTTTATGGCTGTTAAAAGCGCCATACGTGATTGTCGTAAAATGAAAACGACAGATGAAATCATCCCTAGAAATAAGAAATTACGAGAGTTTTATGATAAAAAACGTGAAGAAGGAAAACCATTTAAAGTCGCTGTAATAGCTTGTGCAAATAAACTCCTACACTGGATATATGCACTTTTGAAAAATAAATCGACTTTCCAAGATTTAGCCTAGTTAAAAAGCATAACCAATAAATCCAAAACTTTCCAAACAGAGTAATTGGAAGGTTATTTGGTATGTGTAAATTTAGTATAGCATGAAATATTTTAAGATTAATTGAAAGATATTGACAAACTATTAGCTGGTTTAGTTCAAGAAGAAATTGTGACATTATTACTGAGTTTCTCTGCTATCCGCCGTGTAGTCTAATACGAAATAAAGGATGTACAATGAAATAAAGTAAACCACTGCCGAATAGATTATATTCCATTCACCATAATATAAGACTTTAATATAAACTGCATACAATTCAAGTAATACAAGAATGCAGGTCCATCCCAAGATATATATAAATTTCATATTGGCATTAGATTTCAGGGGAAAATAATTAAAAATAATAACCAGTACTGCAATCTCACCAAGGGCTACAGCTAGGTACAACCACTCTATTTGTTCTTTATCAAAATACCAGTAAAGCTTGTACTTTAAATCAAGATACAAATCAGTCACAAAATTCATTAACAATGCAAACTGTATTGTAGCTAGTAACTCGTGCCTAGTTCTTTTTCTTGGTATTTTGAGGGCAACTACAAGAAATAATATAACTGTTACTATAAATAGTTTTACCAAGAGGAACACCTCGTTTTGAAAAAAACAACAATACCAACCATATTATAAGTAATTATTCGATGAATTATTCTTTTTCAACTAACCTGCCCCTTTGGTTCAACAAGTACTATCTTCTCTATTGCACATTATTCACGTAATGTGCATTATAACAATCTTAATTACGAATTTAAATTGTATACTATCTCGCTATGAAAGTTCTTTTACTCTTTTTATATTGCAACCCTATCTAAATAGGTGATATTATAATTAACGGTTTATACTTCTAAAGTACTACACACCTAAATAAACGATCTAATGTAGGTGATAAAAATGACTATGGAAACAATGCCTAACGATATCTTGTTAGACGCATATAATAAAGCTGTATTGCTTTGTCTGGAAGATTCATTCATTAAGATATTATTAGACGAAATTGGAAAGCGAAATATCCGCTTATAGGATTAATAACAATACTTCTAAGAAAGGGACGTTTCTCTTTCTTTTTTATTTAGGTTTTGGTCATAATTCCAAATTCTACACTTGTCGACAAAATTCGATATGTTAAAATACCTAGATAGGCAAATTTTACGAAAGTAAAAGACGCAAAGCCACGGGCCTAAAACAATAGTTATGGTAGCCGGGTTGCAAAAGTTTTATTTTGATATAAATACTTAAATCCCTTTCTAATTTGCCTAATTAAAATGAAGAGGGGTAATTATGCATTTTCCCACTGTAATTTGTCATTTATCAAAACTTAGACATGCATTGAAAGACCAAAAGAACTATGAGTGTGGTATTATAAACAACATTCTACCCGGATAATTTTGAAAAACATTAATATTAAACCAATTGAGGATATAACATGTCCAAAGTGTAAATCTATCCTTGAAAAGTCAATTTAATTTAATGGTTAAAAGATTATTATAAGGGGTTAGATTTAATGAAAGAGCTATTATTAACTATTACCGAATTTGAAAAGATTCTAAAAAAATATCCAGATCAAAGGAATTATGCATTTGAATTTTTCTCCTTTTTCAAGTATTTACAGAGATTAAAATTAACATCTGATGTTGTCCCTATTATTGAGATTGGGGCAATATTAAAATATGAAAAACCTGTAATCTTTCATGAACTTAGAAACTATGCCAGCCGTAGTCCTATGATTGAAATAGTCACTACAGTAGAAATGGACTATAATGAGGCAAAACAGAAAATAAATTCGATTAAAGTCAATTTGTAAAATCATTAATATTTTTAAATGGTATAATTAAGCCGGTCGGGGGATTTTAGCTCTCGGCTTTTTTAATCTATCTGATGCACAGTAAGAGTTTAATGCGACATTTGCCAACCTAATCCTTCTTGAACTAAACTGCCCGTTACTTCAATAAGAAAAGCCTCCAGTATTGGA
>JAKFDE010000055.1:0-4749 GCA_036676295.1 Bacteroidia bacterium
ATTCGCAGCTCAGCAACATCGACACATGACTCCTTCTATCCCGACTCAACTTTTACAGCAGATCGCATCTACATATGGCACGCCCGTTTATGTTTATCATGCAGAAAAAATAAAACAGCAATATGAGACATTGGTGCAGGCATTTTCTGTTTTAGATACTCGAATCTTCTATGCATCAAAGGCGTTAACGAATATTCATGTTGTTCGTTACCTCAACAGTCTTGGTTGCAATATCGATTGCAGCAGCATCAATGAGGTAAAGCTGGCGCTGCATGCAGGCGTGGCTCCTGAAAATGTATTGTACACCAGCAATGGTATTTCGTTTGCTGAAATTGAAGAAGCAGTTGAAGCAGGTGTGCATGTAAACATCGATAGTTTATCAAACCTTGAAAAATTCGGTAAGAAGTACGGTCATAGTTATCCTGTTGGTGTGAGGCTTCGTCCAAACATTATGGCGGGTGGTAATCTCAAAATTTCAACAGGTCATAATAAAAGTAAGTTTGGTATTCCTGTTGAGCAGATCAGTGAACTGGAAGCTATTGTGAAAGCAAACAATATTTTCATCCGCACATTACACATCCATACAGGAAGTGAAATAAAAGATGCAGATGTATTTGTAAAAGGCATTGAAGTATTGTTCGATCTCATCCCTCATTTTCCAGAACTGGAAGTGATCGATCTGGGTGGCGGTTTTAAAGTGCCGTATATCCCCGGAGAAAAAACAGCAGATGTTGCATCGATCGGGCAAAAATTGAAACAGGCATTTGATGTACATCCCTTAGCCAATAATAAAAAATTACAAGTGTGGTTTGAGCCGGGTAAGTTTTTAGTAAGTGAATGTGGTTATTTAGTAGCTGAAGTAAATGTGTTGAAACAAAATGGCGATACGATCATTGCAGGCGTGAACACAGGATTGAATCATTTGATTCGACCGATGATGTACGATGCCTATCATCATATTTCAAATATCTCTAACCCTGAAGGCGAAGAAAAAAAATATATGGTTACCGGTTATATCTGCGAAACAGATACGTTTGCCAGCGACCGTTTATTACCTGAAATCAAGGAAGGCGATCTGCTATGCTTTCATAATGCAGGTGCGTATGGTTTTGAAATGAGCAGCAATTACAATTCCCGCTACCGCCCTGCTGAAGTAATGGTGAAAGATGGTGAAGCGATTCTTATTCGTAAGCGGGAAAGCTTTGAGGATTTGTTGAAGAATATAACTGACTAATATTCACTTGCTATTTTCTCCATTTTTTCTTTGACCTGCTTTGTTACCGCAGATGGAACTTTTTCTTTTAACCGCAATGTTTCATTTGCCCAAAACTTTGCCTTTTCCCAATTGCCTGTTGAAACATAAAAATCTACAAGCATTTCACGGCTTTTAAAGCGGTTGGGCACTATGTAAACAGCCTTTAGTAAATGGTTTTCAGCCAGACTATCCAAACCATTCTGATGGTATAATTGGCCTATTTGTCGATGCAGTTCATAATCATTCTTAAACGTTACCGATTGTTTATAATAATAAAGTGCTGAATCAATTTGATTAACGGACTGGTATGCGTTACCCATTGCAAATAAAAAATCTCCATTATCCTTTAAAATTGAATAGCCCGAAAGCATTGAAGATAATGCTGCTCTTTTGTAGCCAACCTGTTGTAACTCTACAGCTTCTTTCCATTTCATGCGGGCACTGTACTGTTGATAGAATTTGAAACTAATAAACAACACTAAAATGCAAACAGATATTTTCTTTAGCGTATTTGGCATTGTTGCCCAAATCTGAAAGTTTGCCAATTTAAACACGCAAGCGTATAAATATCCAAAAAGTAATAAAGAAGGTAAATAGAAAAAAGGATAAGAGAATAATGTAGCAGTAAATAAAGCCCCGAAAGCAGCAACAATTCTTTTTTCGGGAAGTGAATTACTATCCCGGTTATTTTTATATGCTTTTAAAAACGTATAAACAATTGCTAAAAAGATGCAAATAGTCAGCGGTACCCCAATTTCAATAGCCAGATGAATCCATTCGTTAAACGCATAATAAACATTGTCTGCCAGCATGGCTTCCTTATTATCAAATCCATGTTGACGAAACCAGTTTGCCTGTTGCTCGTTGTAAGCAAAACGAAACTTACCCCACCCAACACCTTGTAACCAGTTATTTGAAAGAATAGAGAAAGAATTGTTCCATATAAACCATCGGCCTTCTGTAGATTCAAATTTATAGCACGAGAGAATTAAAAAAGAACCAGCTAATAGAGCAAAGAAAAATAAATACAACTTCGTAAAAAAGCTTCGCCGTGCTGTAGAAAACAGCAGGCTTCCAATGCCAAATGAAATAAGTGCTGTTCTGCTATGTAAAAGAATGATTGTAACTGCTGCAAATAAAATCCATAATCCTAATAAAATCAGGCTTTTGCTATTAGGTTTAAATAAAAACAATAAAGCCACTATGGTAATCGCTAATAAACCGGCATTGTAGTTAATAAACGGCGAACCCGCATAGATTAATTGAAAAGAAAAATAGCAGCATATGATTACACATGCTGCTATTACAATTCTTTTAGTTAAACAAAAAAAAATGTTACCGCCCAACTCTATAAACGTAATTTATTTGATTAAAAAGAAAAACAACTTTACTACTTTCCCTGTCATTAAAAATCGGAAAAGTAGGAATAAAAGACATCCGGTAAAAAGATGGGTCTGTAACTAAATTACCAATATCTTTTGATTTCCCGAATAACAAAGGTTGTATAAAAAATAATATACCATTTTTATTTACAACTTGCTTATTAGAATAACTAACTAGAAAATCGTTTGAATGCAATCTATTTATGTTTTCTAAAGTATCAATTTGGTTTGAACCTACAATAAGAAAACTCTTCTCAACTTTATTACCTGAACTAATCTGGAAAACTAAAAATGCTTCAATAAATTGAATTGAATCTTTATCGAAAGACATTACATTTCTAAACACAATTCTTTCAATTTCAGATTCCCATTTTTTTGTTATTGAGTTACTCTTTATTGTATCCTGAGATTTAGCATTAAAAAGAATAATGACATTGATGCTTATAAGTATAAGTAATTGTTTCATAATTTTTATTTACAATTGGTTCCAGAATTACCCCATCTATGATTATTGCTTAGGGTTTTATAGGTATTTACTAATGCAGGATCGCCTTGAACTTTATTTTGCCAAGCAGTAGTACCTTCCAACCCACCCCATGCTAATGCAAGAGCTTCATTATCCGACAAACCAGGAAAGTAATCTTTCAAGGTACTTCTAAGTGCATCAGCATATGCAGTAGCTATACTTTCGTGTTGTTGAAGTTCGGTCATTTTTCCTTGGGCCGTAAAAAAAGCATGTAGTAGCTCATGAAATAGAGTTGCTGCAACATATTCTTGTGAAGCATTGCTAATCCCGCATTCGTTTAATTTTATTATAATAGAACTTCCGGGATTGTCGGATGCATAATGTTTACCATCCAACAAAGTATCGGAATAACACTTCTGCTCAATTGTGAAATCATTTGGACTCCAGTTTGGAAAGCATGAAGTTAAAATTGAACCAAGTTGTGATCTAAGGCCGTTGTTAATACTCAAATTGTTAATGGTGTTTATGAAACAAGGTTCTGTTAAGTCAATTTTTAAGGAATCAATCAATTCAACACTACCATCCCCATCCCCAGGTGGAAAATCACATATCCCTAACATTTCACAAAAACAATTCGGATCACCTGTAGCAATACAATCATCTTCTTCCCAATCGTCAAACTCACCGTCTTCATTTGGCTCAATAAAACAATTTGTTCCCCCTTCTGAAACAAAGATTGTCACAGCACAATTTTCAGGATTTGGCACATCGCCACTCTGATTAGCAGAGCAATTACTTAACCAAGCACTAACGTCATAGTCCGGCATACAAACCAACTGCCCAAATGAATTTGAAGATAACTCTTCCAAAGTTGATTGTTGAGATTCTACTGTTTCTTTTTTTACATTCAATAATATTTTCTTTGTTAAACCATTTTGCAAATAAATTGCCTTCTCCAACTCATTTTGCCAGGAGTAAATCATTAACCAGCCAGAAAAGTTCTTATCCAGATTTGATACATAGTTAAAACTAATGTCGAAATTGTTTATTTTAAGATACTCAAAATCTGGAACAATATGTACCACTTTTGGAATAACTAAACCTGATGTGTTTTTAATAAAAAGAATATGTTTTAATACCGACTCGGCCTGTATTTTAGCTTCCCTTTTTTGAAGCGGAGGTTTGATGATCTCAATTAATGCATTAGTTCCAACATAAGGCATTTCAACAACCTGAAATGAACCAACAGTTTTGGTGATCCCTTTTGGCCAATATGGCATTTTCTTATTTTCAAGTTTCGTTTTAACATTTTTCAATAAAGCCTGCTTATACAATTCCTGTTTCTTAAAAGTACCATAATACCATTTTTAGCATCCTCCACTTTAAACTCATTCGAAGTCTTTCCGAAAAAATCATATTTCCGGCAAGCCTGAATAATAAAAATCATGGTAATAAACCCAAGAGTAAGCAGTAGTTTTTGTTTCATTTGCATGTTTTGATGTTTTTACAATTATACAGTAAACATATTAAAAAAAAATACTACAAATCGGGTATAACCTGATTCTTAACGTACAGGTAACTTAAAAATCCACTTTTCATTCTTTTCGTACCTTGCCGCCCTTAGCGAGGCTAAACCGATTGTTGGA
>JAKFDE010000056.1:0-1676 GCA_036676295.1 Bacteroidia bacterium
AAAGCAAAGCAAGTTATGTCCATTTACGAATTTATCATTTCTGTATTTTTAATCATAGAGCAATTTTACTCAGCGATTGTCATTCAACCTTTAAGAAGTAGAGGATTTCCACCCGCTTTAAGTGATATTGAAATTCTTACTATACAAATTGTGGGAGAGTTTCTTGGCTTAGATTCTGATAAAAATATCTGGTTCTACTTTAAAAACAATTGGTTTGAATGGTTTCCAAAATTAGGTTCCTATCCTAATTTTTGCAAACATTGTGCAAAATTATGGCATGTAAATCAACAGATTATGTCACAACTAAAATCTGTTTTCGGTTTAGATAATATTCATTTTATCGATGGCTTTCCTATACCTGTTTGTCGTTATGCTAGAGCAAAAAAACATAAAAACTTCAAAGAATCTGCAGGTTTTAGTTATTGTGCGGCTAAACAAGAAAAATATTATGGTTTCAAAGGACATATCGTTATTAACTTTTCAGGAATGATTACAGGCTATACTTTTGCTCCAGCTCATTGTGATGAACGTGATGTTGCACCAGAAATTACTCAAGATATTCAGGGATTACTTGGTGGTGATAAAGGATACTTAAGACCTGAATTAAAACACTATTTTATGTACCAAGATATTGATTTACAAACACCTTATAGAAAGAACATGACTGATAGCAGGTCTAAGGAAGCTATGGCGAGGCTCATGAATGCTCGTAGAAAAATTGAGACTGTTATAGGTCAATTAACTGAACGATTTCACATTCAAAAAGTAAGAGCTAAAGATTTATGGCATTTAACGCATAGAATTACGCGTAAGATTCTTTCACATACCATTGCAGTAATTTTAAATACACGATTAGGAAATCCACCTTTACAGCTGGAAAGCCTTATTCAAAGTTGAGATTGGGGTATATTTATTAAAAAATATGCCATTTTATTTATATCACTTTAATAACAAAATAAATACACGAGCATAATTAATTTTTTAAATAAATTGCATTTTTTACAAAAAATATAGACCACGTCACGCTAAATATCCTAATTTTATTACAATTTTCTAATTTATAGAGTAGAAACTCTATTTTAAAAAATCCAATTTACTAATACAAATAAATGAAAAATAAATACTTTATTAGGACTTACGCAAAGACGACCGAAGGCGAGCGTAACTGCTCACGCAAATAATCACTGAGTAAACCCCTTTTAACCTGATATAAAGATTGTTTTAACCGTTTAGCCTGTCTGGCTAACTGCAGCCAAACCAGCATACAACAACAAATGAACCGTACCGGGTTTGTCGGAGAGTCAATATTCTGAGAGACTATCCCGATGACAAAATTAAAATATACCCCTGAAATCAGAGAAAGAGCGGTTCAATTATTGATTGAATCTGAAAAAGATTATCCATCGAATTGGGCTGCGATCACCGCTATTGCTCCCAAGATAGGTTGTACTCCTGAAACACTACGTGTTTGGTATCAAAAATATTTAGATAAACTAAATCCAGTTAAAGTACAGCAGCTTTCAGATCAAGAACGTATTAAACAACTCTAACGTGAAAATAAAGAACTGCAACGCGCCAATGAGATTCTACGTAAAGCAGCCGCTTTTTTCGCCCAGGCGGAGCTCGACCGCCCACACAAATAATGGTGGATTTTATCCATAATAATAAAGAGCTGT
>JAKFDE010000057.1:0-10793 GCA_036676295.1 Bacteroidia bacterium
ATATTAACAAAAAGCGATGCAACTATGGAAATTGAGTTTTCATGGGATGAGCATAAAGCAGATACAAACCTCAAAAAACATGGTGTAGCTTTTGAAGATGCAACATTGGTTTTTTATGATGCTTATGCCATCTTCAAACAGGATCGCTTTGAAAATGGTGAATATCGTTGGCAAGCGATAGGTCTCGTACACGGCCAGACAGTTTTATTAGTGGCTCATACTGTACAAGATCATAATGGGATTGATCATATCCGTATTATTTCAGCACGACAGGCAGAGAAAAAAGAGAGGAAACAATATGAGCAAAATCGTTACCTGCAAAATGGATTTGAATAAGCCTCCTGTTTTGTCTGAAGAACAAAAGGCAAGACTCGAAGCCCTAGCTAAACGCCCAGACAGTGAAATAGACTTTTCGGACATTCCTGAACTTGATGAAAGCTTTTGGAAAAATGCTGTCCAAAATCCGTTTTATAAGCCAACTAAACAAGTGACTACAGTACGCATTGATGCAGATGTTATGCAATGGCTAAAAGCACAAGGCAAAGGCTATCAGACACGTATGAATAAGATTTTGCGTGATGCCATGCTTAATGAACTAAAAAATCATCCATAAAAAATGGGAGCTTAAGCTCCCATTTTTGACCTTTTATAAACTATATTATATTGATTTTAAATGAAATATAAAATATTTATAAAATCGATGTCTATATTGAAGAACCAAGATCTTATTCTTGTGGTGGAATATTATTTACTGTCTTTATTAATTTAAAATTTTCTTTTTCAAGCACATAAAATCTTAAAGTCAGGCTTTCAACTTCATAGTCTTCATTTCTTATTTCTTCTTGAGTAACTAATAATCTGCTATTTGGATTTGTAAGTATTACATCTTCTTGTCGCTCTTCCCCACCAAAACCCTCTTTCAATAATTTACCAGTTCTTTTATTTATAAAAGAGTAAAAACGGCAACCAGCACCACATCCCCACATTGCTGTTACATATTCACCAGCAAAATCAGGCTTTCTTTTTAGAGCTTCTGAGAGCCTTGTGCGAAACATTCGTGCTTCTGGGTCAGATATATCTAACTTAGCAGCAATACCTGTATATACTGTTTTTACAGGAAAATCAGATGGCTTAGGTGTTGAACTTTTCGCATTTGTAATTGAAAAAGCACCTAACAACAATATTAAACTTATTAAATATTTCACTCTTAATAAAATCCTTATTATCAAATAGATTATATTGACTTAAAAACGAACTAAAAAAATGATTTTATTTAATTTTTATTTTATCCTCACCTTTTGAGTAATCTACAATCTGATCATAATTATTGTTTGAATTACCGGAATAACCATTCTTAATCAAGCTATTAACACAACTGTCATATGCCCTTGAAATATACGTTTCACGATCTACGTCTTGACCTGAAAATATAGTTTTCTTTATAGCGGCTGCATCTTTCATAAGGCTAGCTGGAGAATATGGTAATGGTAAATTTTTCTTTAAAACTGTATCTATAGTACTTAAAGCGTTTCTCGATACATTTTCATCAGCTTTCTTTAGCGACTGATTCCCAGTATAAGCCCCTTTATACTGACTCATTGTATTACCCACAAAGAACTTAAAAGATACGCATTGGGGATAGCTATTATCGTAATAAATCGTTTTCGCTTTCCCATTCTCATAAACAGTCATTTTTGCCAGTTCTTGTGAATAAGCGATTTGAGAAATCATTCCTAATAGAATAAGTAATCTTTTCATAAATTTACCTAAAAACTATGATATAAGAAATTAAAAATTATATTATCACCTCCAATGACTTTAAAGTTTTCAAATGGTCAAGGGAATCGATGAAAATAATGCTGGCTTACATTTGTCAGAAGATAGATTAAATCAAATTAAAATTAGTAACGTTCTTTATTGGATTTAACATAAAATCTCTTATGCGAAATAACTTTTGTAAGCCCAAAATAGAAATGTCCGGTTTCTCCAAAGTTTTCAATGATCTTTTTTAAGAAAAGGCTGTTCCTCCTTAAATCTTGGATCTATAAGCTTTTTCCTCTCTTTCTCTTGTTCTTTTTTCAAGTTCTCTACTACTTTTTTTACGCGATTAAATTCTTTTTCTCTTTCAGACTTTATTAGCTTTTCTATTCTTTGCTCATTTTCTACTTTATTTGATTCTAAATATTCATCATTTTTTATTTCCTCTGCTAATAAACCAATATATAACGCATTAGCTTTTTCAATTACGCCTTCTGACTTTGCTAGGGCCATTGCCCAAAGACCAGACCGTTTTTCTCCAGTTGAGAACTCTGTTAATGCTATTTCATAAAAAGCTTGTTCATTTTTTTTATTAAGTATAATTTTTTCTTTAATTTTTTTTAAAAAAATCATTCAATTAATTCCCTAAATAATCATTCAATGAAGTTATGATCTCAATAATTTAACTTCTTTTACAAGCTTATTTTTAAGAATAGTCAATAAAAAAGCCCGACATCCTGTCGGGCTTTTTTAGATTGGGTTGCTCGTCTTGCTGATCTCGTGCTGCCCGTTCCTTGCGCTACTTTCTTATTCTTGTTTTTCTGGAAACATCCTGTTCCCTATATAGCCATCATAGGATTAATGCCTTGAATTACCAATCCGCAAAATCCTTAAATCTGTGTAAGTTTTAGCTTACAAAGTTGGCCTATTTTATCCCAAGAGTTGTCCGCAGAAATTGGGGATTATTTATGAACTGTGACCCTTGAGAAATCAGGAAAAAATGCAAAAACGAATGTTTTTTGATCAATTTTATTGGCTAAAAGTTACAGTTTTGCTTAAAAAGAAACCGACTTGTTTCCAAGTCGGTTGAACGAGAACGTTCCAGAGGGTATGAATAACGATAAGACACTGATCTTAAAGTAATATTAAAAACACGTTTCGTATAAGCTCTATTATGTTAAATGGAATGTTTATGAGAAATTAATAGTCTATTTTTGTTTGAGATTGAAGTATATTTAAAAAAGTTAAGTTGTTTTTTTAAATGCATAACTTCATCTTTTAGTTTTTTGATTTGTTGCTCTCTTTCGTCCTGTATAGGGTAAGTAAGTTCACCAAATTTTCTAACTAACTGACTGTATTCAATCAATTTATTGTAGTCAAGTTCGAAATCTCCGCTTTTTATATATTTAAGTATAGTCGAGCGAGGTTTTTTATACGCTATAGCAGCATCACTGATCGAAAATTTTTTTAAAAAATAATGATTTTTACCTAGCATACTATTTCACTTAAGGCATTATTAATTTCGTATATATATGTTAATAAAATTAACACATACAAGATATAAATCTTTAATCATTATTGGTTAATAATCGAACGTTTACTTTACACATGCCCTACTCTGATAATTTTTCTATTATTAAATCAATATGCTTTTAAAAATTTATATTATTAACATAATACACCTTATACGAAATGCGTTATAATTATCCTTATAATTCAAGGCTGTAGTTTCTTTTTTGCCCAACCTCCCCCAAGGTGGGCTTTTTTTTTATGATTTTTCACGTTCCACGCCTATTATTTAAGCAATGTTTCACGACTTTGTTCATATCAGTTAAACAATCGTGGTTAATCATAGGGTCTAAAAAAACGGCTCCAAAAGCCTCTTTTTTCCGGTTCCTGTTCAATGTGCTCCGGTACTGGAATCCGCTTATTTTCCCTCTGCTCCAGAGTAGTCAATCCGTCATGTTTAGCTTCTGCTGTGTCAGGTTCGGGATCTGGTTTGACTATGCTGGGTTGCACTAATTCTTGATCGGTAAACGTAGTCATATTAGGTTTTGGGGCTTCTAATAGGCGTTGCATCGTTTCAATTTGGTTTTGATAGAAAGATTCCCGATCTTTGGCATCATCAAGCTGATTTTTCAACATGTCTATCTGCTGTCTAAGCAGTAAAACTTCTGCCGAATTTGGACTGTCTACTTTTACAGATTCTTTTACATCCTGTTTTTTGACGGGTTCCCCAAAAACACGGATTGCTTCCGCTAGATCAATCTTATTCTCAGAATTTTTACTTAAAATTCCTTTCTTTATGTTGTTGTAAATCGTTTGTCTATTGATGTTGTAGAGCTTGGAAAGTTCAAGAACTGTAAGGGTTTTCATCCTGTAAACCTATGCCTAAACTTGTAAAAATAGACTGTCTATTAGACTGTCTAATAGACAAATGATCAAGTTTAAATTTTAGGCAGATGCAAAGCCAACTTTTTGAAGATAAGGGAATAATTCTTCGAATTTTTGAGCGTCTTTAAGCATTTCTGCTATGCGGACAGCAAACTGTTCGAAGGTTTCTGTACCTTGAGAGTAAATGCTCATTTCAGATAGTCTAGAGAGCTTATTGGCAAATAGGTGACGTTGAGGATCAGTTATTTTTGAGAAAAAATCTGAGAGATTTTCATTCTTAATTTCTTTTTTCGAGGCATTTTTTTTCTGTCTAAAAGTGAACGAAAATCCTGAAATGGTACGTCCTTTCTTATGTTGTTCATACTTAGCTGTTATATCGGTTAGCTCATTTATTTGATTGAGTGCGAAATCTAAAACATAGGTTTTGAAATTGCTCATAGTTTTGTATTGGTGAGATTCAACGCCTAATTGCTGTCTAAAGATAGACAGATCAAACACAGGCGTCTTTCCTGCTGATCGCCATTGAATCAGCAATTCGTAGAGCCGAATAGCATAAGAACTGGTTAGGCGTGAAACCTGCTGTAACTCATATTTAGTAAAGTTTTCTTCTAGCCTAGTTATGAGAGGAACGATATCTTGAGTGAATCTTAAAAAGACAATGCCTGACTGAGCTTCATAACCTATTTTATCAACCCAACGGCAATGGAAACTACGATCCTTACCTGTTTTAGGATTAACGTCATGGTATGTGACATATCTATCAAAGAGGCTTTTTGACGCATCTCTAAGGACTGTATAGGCAGTATGCTTTTCAACATTGAACGTATTTATATAACTACTGGCATGTACTTCCAATAAACTATTTTCTGTTATCCCATGGCCTGTTTGTCTGGCTTCAGCAATAGCTAGAAGAATTAATCGCTGTTCAACGGTATCTAACGTATAGCTAGCCTGAATTAAGGCATTATCTTTAACGACTAATTCACTCATTTCTAATAATAAATTTTTAATTAAACTAGTCTGTAAAATAGACTATTTAAATGAGTGTGTCTATTTAAATTATTAAGGTCGATAAACCTAGCTTTAAGGTCGATAAACCTAGCTTTAAAGGTCGATAAACCTAGTTTAATGGGTCGATAAACCTAGTTTAATGGGTCGATAAACCTAGTTTAATGGGCTCTGAAACCATTTCGTATCAAGGCTTTCAGGCTGGTTAAAAGCATTTAAAAGCATTTAAAATAATTAAAAGCATACATCATGAAAAATTGCCCTTGGTTTTCGCTACGCTCAAACTCTATTGAATCTCGCTTTCGCTCGATTCGTCGGGGCAATTTTTTGGTTAAAGTTTCCGTGAATTAGCAAAAAGCAAAAACAACTCGGAATTCGCTTTGCTCATAGAGCTTTTTTACTCGCTACGCTCGGTCTAGGCTCAATTTTCTGTATGTGATTTACGCTTATTTAGGCTTCACAGCCTAAAAAGCGGTTTTTCAGAGAGTCTAGGCGCGAATTTTGATTGAGCCGCTCGTAGACACTCGCTCAACTATGGGGACTCTAAGTTGAAATAATCAGGACTATTCATGTTTATGTTGGTGTTTTTCAATTTCTATCGTTGATAGTTTCTTATGATTACTTTCCCAAGTTGATAGGCCTTCAAGAACATCAAGAAATAAATTTTGTCGTTTAAAAAAATTGTTGTTCTGTTCAGTAATCTCTTTAAATATTTTACTTGTTCTTACGCTATATGCGAATTGAGTGTTATTGACAATTCTATTGGTGATTTGATCTGGTGTTTCCGAACTAATATCAATATTCAATTTTTTAAAGGCTGCTAATACTGCACCACCTAATTCATATTTGCGTCTGTTTTCCTCATTACGCTTGATTTGTGCTTCGGTAAGGGTTTTCCTCGATTTGTTTAGAACTTCGCGTTTATGCTCATTTTCGAGGCGTATACGGTCATTGAGAACCGCCTTATGGATTTTTTGATAAGACTCTAAGGCTCGTTCTAGTCTAAACCAGGTGTCTCGATCCTGATCTTGTTGGGCCAAACTTAAAATTTCAACTTCATTGTCCATTAGTTTTTGTTGGTTATGTGCTTTGAGTTTGATCTGTTCAAGTAAGATTTGGCGTTGTTGATATAGCACTCTATAGCGATCTACAGTTTTAAACTTTTTGAATATCTCTTCATCAAATTTTTCTGTAGATAATAATGAACTTAAAACATGAGACTGGATTTCTGTGCGGAACGGTAATTGTTCTAAAAACTGCTGCAATTGAATCAGATCTTCATTTGATAAAACTTTAGCAGGACGACCTCGTTTCACCATGATCAGCACCCCAAAAAACACATGAATCAGATATCAGTAGAGTAGCATATGGCGGCATGAATAAATTAAATAAAATGTGGGAACATTTTATTTAATTTATTAGCTCGTTTCCGTGTTTCTAATTCGATATAATTACTAACGCAATTATATCGAATTAGAAACACTTCTCCTCGTGCTCCGCAGGCCATTAGAGACGTAAGTTATTGATTTGTATCTATCAGAGTACTGTTGCTGCATTTTTGACATTTGTTTCTGCAATAGCGATCTACCGTTACAACATCAAAAATGTGTGTTGCTGCAAAAAAAGTGTCGTTACAACATCAAAAATAACGTGAGGGCTAGACGCAAATATGTTCTTCTGTAATCTTGAACACAACAGTAAAAATCCGCCCCAAAAAGGTGGTAAAAATAACAAGCCTAGAACGGCCAAAGAGCGCTTTCACTACATCACTCGAACTGCACAATTTGCACAACATAAAGATCATGTTCATGAACAACTTGAGTTTGTTTGCTCAGGTAATATGCCGAGCTTTGCCGAGGGGAATCCGGAAGAATTTTGGCAGGCCTCGGATCTGTATGAACGCAAAAATGGTCGAGTCTGTTCAAGTTTGGTGGTGGCATTACCAAAAGAGCTTACATCGGAACAACGTATCGAATTGGCAGAGCAGTTTATTCAAGAGTTTGCTGACCGTTATCAATATCCTTATAGCTGTGCTATCCATCATCATGTTGGTAGTCTAGGTGGTCAAGAACAACCCCATTTGCATCTGATTTATAGTGAACGCCATGTGGATGGAATAGAGCGAACACCTGAGCAGTTTTTTAAGCGTTATAACCCTGAACAGCCAGAGAAAGGGGGCGCTCAGAAATTAACAGCCGATGTATTAGGGATGGGCAAAGCACAATTGCAGTTGTACCGACAAAAAACTGAAGAACTCATTAATGACAGCTTACAGCGTTATGCACCGACCAAAGTGCTTGAAATTAGAGGGCTAAAGGTAGAGGTTCCGAATGAGGTGAGTTGTCTATCCAATGAGGATTACAATAAAAAATACGATACTAATCTGCAAGATGTGCCGATGATGAATAAGGCACTGCGGTTTGCCAAAGAAAGTGATCCAGTTCGCTATCAGCAAAAACAGGACATGATTGTAGAAATTAATCGGTTGAGAGCTGAAAATCGTTATGAGCTGTATAAACCGTACTATGAGGCAGAATTGAATAAGCAAAAGTCACTAGAGCAAGAAAAGCAGAAGCAGGCACAAGAAAAAACGAAGGGATTTGATGGTCCTCGTTTTGGATTTTGATAGAGCGTTCAAAAATCTGTGACAGGTAAACTGACTGTAGGACTGTAAATTGTGTAATGGTCCTTTAAAAGGACCATTCAGGGAGTCTAGCTATTCAATTAACAGTCTCAAAATTGCATAAATGCTCCATCAGGAAAGAATGCTAAAAAAGCGCGTTTAACGTCTTCGTAATCATCATCTATATGTTGATCAAGATGATGCTGCGTCCATACCAATGTTGCTTCTCGATCGTCAAAACATTTATTAACGTTTAAAAATAACCCCAGATTGTAAGATCTATTAATTGAGAAATCTTTAATTAGCTGTGTTCCAATTTTTCTACCGTTTTCAGAAAGATATAGATGATTGATCAAGTTTAAATTACCCATTGTTATGCCTCATTTTAAGAAGAAATAATTAAAAACACCTTCTTCATATGTCCTGAAAAAAGGATATGGGAATATTCAAACACATTAATAGTGTGTTAATCACATTATTTATGTGTTTAAATGTAAATAAATGATCTGTGCTATACTTTTCCATCAGAACAATTCTGCTTTTTAAACTATGCCTTACGAAGAATTTCAAAGACTTATAGGTAAGTCTGGCCTTTCTATTAAAGAATTTGCAGCGCTTTTAGATATGAACGCGAACTCCATTACCAACTATAAAAAGAACGGTAAAGTGCCCACTACGATTGCAGTAATTGCGGTCATAATTTCAGATATGAAGGATGATGGTCTGGACTTTTATCCAATTTTTGAGAAAGTTCGAGCTTATCGTGATCAATAGAGGATTTGATGTGAACCCAATTAAAGATTTAATTGGGTTCTAACAGATGAATTTCGTATAAGAGATTTTATGTTAAATGCATGACCAAAAAGCCCAATTTATGGGCCTTTCGTATAAGGTGTATTATGTTAATTTTAGAAAATCTTATTAAGGTCTTTCAATGAAAATTTCATTCGTGAGTAAAGTAAATGATAAATATTAAAGAAAAAGTGGAAATAGGGAAGTCATTAGCAGGCTTAAAATTAGGTAGTAAGCTATCAATATTTTTACCTTATATTGATATGATTGTTGATGGAAATGAAGTTCCATGGACGACTGCTATTGAGAAAAATAATAATGGTACATTACTATATAAAATTCCAAATAATAATGGATTTATTATTTATGTTAACAAGCCAAATTTAGAGTTGGGTTTTACTACTAAAGAAAATTTATTTTGTATTCGTGCTGGTGCTGGGTATATAGGTGAAATTTTCAAAAATGTGGCAATAGGTAATAAAATTAGTGAAATTAAAAATGAACTGTATCTCGATGATACAGAAGATGTACATTATCTAGCAGAGAATGGAAAAAGGATTGAAGGGATAATGTTTTTTGCAGGAGGTTTAGCAGTTGAAGATGATCCTGATGCAATAATAGAAGAAGTTGAAGTTTATAACTTTGATATAGAATAATTATCTTACAAACATAAATAACTTCTAATTCGTTAGAAAACCCCCTTATTACTTAATATAATAGCTGTTATGCGAAATTTTCAAAAAATATAGTAAAAATAGTAGCTTAAGACTCCATTTTTTGATTTCGTATAAGGTGTATTATGTTAATTTTAGAAAATCTTAATTAAAGTGAAATATATAGCTCAAATCATAGAATGTAATGAGGATCTCGAATTTATTCTAAAAATTAAGATTCGTAATGAAATTCTAGAGGTATTTAGCTCTTCAATACCCTCATTTATTGATCTCAAAAAAAATTACCTTATAGCTTTAGAAGCCACTATTTTTGATGATTACATTATTGAAGAAGTGAATTGTCCCCATCAAGTTAAGCAAATAGATAATAGTCTAAGATATGAAATTATTGGACATTTAAAAGAAGGAAAGCTAGATAGTAATGGCTTAATTTTTGAAGATTATATTTTAAATAGAGATTTTTTTTACTTAGATAACACTACAGTAAAATGGACTGTAGACAGAATTAATGCCACTTTTGATGACAGTAATTGAGTTTATTTAACATAATGGCTGTTATACGAATTTCCTCCCAAAAAATTATAAATTAATAAATATTAAATACTTATAAAACCTGTTAATATTGTAAATAATTCTTATTCACTTTAATAAAATGAAAGAAAAACTCCGATGGATCATTCTTGTTGTAAGTTTAGCTTTTTTATATGGGGTTACTTACTTTATATTTATCAATACTTCTACTGGAAAGCCCATTTTTGGGGGGATACCCGAAATTTTGGCATATATAGTTCCTGCATACTTTATTACAAGCATTCTCATCGAAGTTCTACTTAATGATATACCTAATAAAAATGTAAAATTAATGCTTGGTAAAGCACTTATACTTTTGCTTTCTTTTTTAGCCTTTACAGTAATTTATTGGCTATTTTACAAAAACATCATTATTGCTAATGAGTTAGAAAACACGTTTATTGGGAAAAACTCACACTTCATTTTTATTTGGCTGATGATTTTCTTCGGTATCAAATTTGCCAACAAATTGTACTTTAAATGAATAACATGGCGCTACTATGAATCACTTATCAATAAATACTCAGAATAACCGGTTAATTAAATCTTGGTTTGGATTTTTTTTAGGGTTAATTACTGTTGGACTTAGTGTGAATGGGCTATCTGAATCTTTTACATTATCTAGAATTCTAAGCACTTTAGGATTTTTATGTTTTTGGTATCCGTGGACTCAACTTACTTGGAATCAATCAATGAAAGAGCTTATTCAAATTAATAGCCAATCTATGGGCAAATAATGTATTTACTTAGGATTCATTGCCTTGATCTTGTTCTTAAGTTCTGCACTTGTACGTTTACTATGAAGACATCTAATCTCCATTTAACATAAGGGCTGTTATACGCAATAAAAATGTTAGAACCCATTTAAAGTGTCTATATTCTCACCAATAAAAATGTCTGGTTTATGATGGTTTAAACATCATGGACTGGATATGAAATATAGATGCTGATCACTATGTCTGACAAAGAAATTC
>JAKFDE010000058.1:0-250194 GCA_036676295.1 Bacteroidia bacterium
GCTGTTTTAACCATTGTTGGGTACACACAAACTGCGGCGGTACTTGGCAAATCAGGTAAAGCTAAATGCGGATGCATGGCTTTATAACACATTTGTTTTACTTTTCCTTCGGTGTCTTTCCCTTCCAAAGTGGTTAAATCGATCATATTTAACGCTAATTTCAAGGCTTGCACCTTGCTTCCTTTTTTAATACTGCGGGTATTAAATCGGGCAACACGTTCTTCTATCCCAACCTGATCAATAGTTGGGCTATTTCTAAAATCGTAAGCCATTTTATAATTTCTTAAAACTCGTTAATTCTACCAAAAATACTATATTTAATTGTAATTTTAAATCTTTAATCCTAATTTTTGCCTGAAAATCAGATAAAAAGTAAGTACTTTAAATCTTCAATGTTTAACATTTGCGACAAAATAATTGCTAAGAACAAATTCAAGCCTCACCGCAAATTATTTAGCAATTATACATTTTCCTGTTTTGAAGACATTAATGTTGTTCCTGTAAATGAATGGAATGAAGCGATCAACGATAAAAATGTTTTTTTGTCTTATAGTTATTTAAGCGTTGTACATAAACAAGAATCAGAAAATTTTAGATTTAGATATGTGCTCGTGTATAACCGTAAAAAACCGATTGGGGTTGTTTATTTTCAAATCAATGATTTTTCAGCGTCGTTATTTGGAGAACTAGTTTCCACACAAATAGATGAATTGCAAAGTAAACGTGCCTCTATGTTTCAAAAATACATTGAACATAATGAGCACGAAACGATAATGCGTTTGGTGACCTGTGGTAATAATTTTGTGAGTGGTGAGCACGGCTTTTATTTAGATGTGAACAGTAAAAAAACAACATTTAAAATTGTTGAAGGTGTTATTGATTGCGTTGCTCGCGCAGAAAAATTAAGAGGAAAAATTTCAGCCATCTTAGTAAAAGATTTTTACGAAGAAGGTTTTGGTGATAAAGATTGTTGGTACTGCACTAAATTTTTACATTTTAATGTGGAGCCAAATATGATCATTGATCTGCCGCAGGGTTTATCAACATTAACAGACTACTTAGGACATTTCTCTAAAAAATACCGTAATAGAGCCAAACATATTTTGAAAGCAAGTTCCGGACTTACGAAAAAACGTTTAAGTGTTGCTGAGATCTCTAAATACAGTGATCGCTTGGATGATTTGTATTCACAAGTGTTTGAGCATGCTAAATTTAAATTAGCCCATCTATCAAAAAATTATTTTTGTGAGTTAGCAAAAGCTCATCCTATCGATTTTTATATTGATGCCTGGTTTCAGGAAGAGGTGATGGTTTCTTTTGCCAGTGGTTTTTGTTTGCCTAACGAAGTAGAAGCACACTATATCGGCTTTGATTACGCACTCAATAAAGAATATGAATTGTATCAAACTATTTTATACAGTTATATTGAGCAGGCCATTGCGGTACAAAAAACACAAATTAATTTGGGGCGTACCGCTTCAGAAATTAAAACAACGGTTGGCGCCAAAGCCCATGATCTGATGTGCTATATCAAACCGCAAAACACAGTGTCTAAATTGATCATGAAACCTTTCATGCAGTTTTTACAACCCAGTGCCTGGATCCCAAGAAATCCTTTTAAGGAAGAGGAATAGTTTACAATATTAGTAGCCCATACGTTGGTAATGGTGCGGTGGGTTTTGGCGAAAGAGAGCAGGGATGAGCGTTAATAAAAGTACAGTGTACTTTTATAGTGAGGAGCCAGCAAGTGTGGAGACAATTTTTTCGGTGGCATTGCGTAGGCTTTTCGAGCGAGAGGGCTGAGTAAATAAAAGTTCTGTGAACTTTTATAACGAAGAGCCAGAAAGTGGGTGGGTTGGAGTTGGTCTTTCGCCTTGAATTTTGTTTCCTGTCACGTGCTGGCTCAATTGTGTACAACACAATTGCCCTATTCAAGCAAAAGAAAAAATTAGATAAATGGGAACAAAAAAAGGTTGTCCTTTTGAGACAACCTTTATAGTTTGATTTTAAATTCAAATTAGTTTTTAGATAAGTATTCAGCAACACCTTTAAAATCTGCTTTCATACCATCTTTTCCTTTGCTCCAGTTTGCAGGACAAACTTCACCTTTTTCTTCGTTAAATTGTAAAGCATCCAACACACGGATAGCTTCATCAACATTACGTCCAAGAGGTAAGTCGTTAATTAATTGGTGACGAACAACACCTGATTTATCAATTAAAAATAAACCACGGAACGCGATCATTGGACCGGTTGCAATTAAGTTTCCATCAGCATCTACATCATAATCTCCAAATAAGGTATCAAAATTTAAAGAGATTGTTTTTGTTGTATCAGCAACAATTGGGTAAGTAATACCTTTGATACCACCATTTTTCTTATCTACTTGTAACCAACCCCAGTGGCTTTGCTCTGTATCTGTGCTACAAGCAACTACTTCACATCCACGAGATTTAAAATCCGCTAATTTCTCTTGAAATGCATGTAATTCAGTTGGGCAAACAAATGTGAAATCTTTTGGATAAAAGAAAAACACCACATGTTTTTTACCGATAAATTGCTCTAATGAAAAGTCCTCTACGATCTCTTCTCCGTTTATTACTGCTGCCGCTTTAAATAAAGGCGCTTTTTTTCCTACTAATGCCATATTATATGTTTTTTTAAGGTTAATTAATTTTTGTGCAAAATTATGATTTACTTTGTTTAAACCCTTCTAATTTTAGATTGTTTAACGAATAATTAATAACAAATTTTAAAAACATGGCAATTCAAGTAGGACAAGCAGCTCCGGATTTTAAATTATTTAATACCGATAAAAAAGAAGTTTCTTTAGTAGATTTTAAAGGTAAAAACCTCGTGATCTTGTTTTTCCCTCAGGCTTTTACAGGAACTTGTACCACAGAATTATGCTCTATCAGAGATAATTACAATTGGTATACATCCTTAAATACCGAAGTTATTGGTATTTCAGTGGATTCATTGTTTACACTGGCGGCGTATAAAAAAGACCAAAATTATCAATTCGATCTATTGGCTGATTTCAATAAAACAGTGTCTCCGCAGTATGATTCTTTAATTGAAGAATTTGTATTTGGAATGAAAGGTGTTTCTAAACGCTCAGCGTTTGTAATCGACAGAGAAGGTATTGTTCGCTATAAAGAAATTTGTGAAAAAGTAACTGATTTGCCGAATTTTGAAAATATCAAAAATTGTATACAATCACTAATTATATAGTACAGTCATAAACAAATTGCTTAAGGCATACTTTGATAAAAACTTAATTGAGGCCGGTTGCGACGAGGCCGGGCGAGGCTGTTTGGCGGGCCCTGTTTATGCAGCGTCTGTCATTTTGCCTAAAACCTATCGTAACAAATGGCTAGACGATAGTAAAAAGCTAAGTGATAAAGATCGCTATGAATTGCGCCCTGAAATTGAAGAGAAAGCCATCTCCTGGGCTGTAGGTGTAGTAGATAATGTAGAGATCGATGAGATCAATATTTTAAAAGCTTCGTTTTTAGCCATGCATCGCGCAATTGATCAATTGAAACAAAAGCCGCAATTACTTTTAATTGATGGTAATCGATTTACACCTTACAAAAAAACGCCACATCAATGTATTGTGAAAGGTGATGCTAAGTTTTTGAATATTGCAGCAGCCAGTATTTTAGCTAAAACCTATCGGGATGATTTTATGAAAGGTGCGGCTATTCAATATCCTCACTACAGCTGGGAACAAAATATGGGTTATCCTACTAAAAAACATCGTGATGCGATTCGTTTACATGGCACCACGCCCTTGCATCGATTGACTTTTCAATTATTACCGGCCCAATTAACGTTAGAATTATAATATGGAATTTATAGATAAAGCACTCAGCGATTATTGCGAAACATACACAAGTCAGGAATCAGAAACCTTAGCGAAATTAAATCGCGAAACATATTTAAAGGTAGTTTCTCCACGCATGTTAAGCGGGCATTTGCAAGGTCGTTTTTTAAGTTTTATTTCCAAATTGCACCAACCAAAATTAATCGTAGAGATTGGCACCTATACCGGTTACTCTGCTTTATGTTTAGCCGAAGGGTTGGTTAATAATGGTAAGTTGATCAGTATCGATGTGAACGAAGAAACATCGGCTTTTGCCAAATCATTTATTGATAAAACAGAGTTTTTCAATAAAATTGAATTGGTAGTTGCTGATGCCAAAGAGCACATTAAGTCCATCAACGATCCAATAGATATAGTATTCATTGATGCGGATAAAAAAAATTACCTCCCTTATTATCATTTAGTCATAGATAAATTAGCTAAAGGAGGATTGATCATTGCGGATAATGTATTGTGGAGCGGAAAAATTACCATGCCTGAAAGTGAGATGGACAGAGAAACATTGGCGTTACACCAGTTCAACCAATTTGTACAACAAGATGTAAGAGTAGAAAACATTCTGTTGCCGATCAGAGATGGCTTGATGATCGTTAGAAAAAAATAAGTATTTAAAACATACTTATCTGCGTTCCATTCACCTATTGCTATTTACACTTCACCGCCGTTTAACGACTTTTATCATTTCTTAAAACAAACTCTATGTAATTTTGTTCTATAAATACACATTATGTTTTTTAGAATATACGGTAAAAAGCCATCAGAGAAAAGATTAGAACGGATTAAGCAATCCCCTAATTACAAGAATAATGTTTTTCAAAATCTATCACATACAGTAACATTAGCAGAAGACAGCTCTTTTTTTAAAATAGCCAAACAACAAATTAATAAGAATAAAAATGTAGAACCACCAAAAGATATTCCTTTTGTTAAAACAGACCTGAAATTACTTTCCTCTACGGAGCCTACTATTGTTTGGTTTGGACACTCTTCGTATTTCATTCGAATCAATAATAAAAATATTCTGGTTGATCCGGTATTAAGTGGAAATGCAGCGCCCGTTTCGTTTATGGTAAAAGCATTTAAAGGAAGTAATGAATATGCAGCAGAGGATTTTCCGGAAATCGATTTATTGATCTTAACACATGATCATTATGACCATTTAGATTACAAAACCATTACAAACTTTAAATCAAAAATAAAAAACATTTATTGTGCGCTTGGTGTCGGTTCGCATTTAGAGTATTGGGGATTAGATTCGGACATCATGACTGAATTTGATTGGTGGGAAACACACAAATTTGAAAACGAAATTGAAATTACAGCAACACCTGCCCGGCATTTTACTGGCCGAGGAATCAAGAGAGCAAAAACCTTATGGTGTTCTTACGTTTTAAAAACACCAACTCATACCTTATTTTTAGGAGGAGATTCAGGTTACGATCATCACTTTAAAACCATTGGCGAAAAATTTGGCCCATTTGATATGGCTATATTGGAGTGCGGACAGTACAACGCTGCCTGGCCACAAATACATATGATGCCGGAACAAACGGTGCAAGCCTGTGTGGATCTGGATGCAAAAGTGTTATTCCCGGTACATTGGGGAAAATTTACCTTAGCCATGCATGCCTGGGATGAACCAATCACACGATTAACTAAAAAAGCCAAGGAATTAAACGTAAAAGTAACAACTCCCTTGATAGGAGAACCCATTGTGTTAAACACTACATACCCTGATAAAACGTGGTGGAGTTTGTGATCTTTTAGCCTTAATTATCAGTAATTTATAAAAAAGATAAGTTTAGTTGTAACTTTTATGTAACGTGTTGCGTCCTATGCTTAAAATCTACCAACCGAGAGGCGGGTCTGCAGAAAAGATTAAAAATATAAAACGTAACAATATGAAAACAATTATTATATCATCATTTTTAATCATTAGCTCATTAATGATTAAAGCACAAGAAGTGCAAAACAGAGAGGCAAAGCCATTTAAAAAAATTGAAGTATCAGGATCTGCTACGGTTGTTTATACACAAAGCGACACTGTAATTGTAAAAGTAGAAGCTGATAAGGACGAGATCAATAATGTGTACACCACATTTGACGGTGATATTTTAACTATTAAGGCTAAAGGAAATTTTAGTCACCCGTATAAAATTTATGTTTCAGGAAATACATTAAATCAATTAACTGTTAGTGGCGCTTCTAAATTTACAACACCTAATACGATTAATGTAGATAGTTTAGCCGTGGTTGTTTCAGGGGCGAGTGATGTGAGTATAAAAACCAAATCAAGTTTGGTAGATGTGACTTTAAGTGGGGCTTCGGTAATAACACTTGAGGGAAATACTCAGGTATTACATACTAATGTGAGTGGAGCCTCTAGTTTAAAAGCGTATAAATTAAATGCTGTAACTACTGATGTGAAAGTTTCGGGAGCATCAACAGCTAAAGTATTTGCTATCGAAAAAATAAATGCTAATGCTACCGGTTCAAGTACCGTTAAATTTAAAGGTGATCCAAAAGAAGTTAGTGCTGAGGCCTCGGGTTCTTCTTCTATCGCTAAAGTGGTTAGTGATGATTCTTCAAAGAAAGCAAGAGATAAAAACGACTCAACTACAATTAATTTAAGAAAAAAGCAATTGGTGATCATTAACAAGGACTCCGATAATGATATTTCAGTGAGGGTAGATAATGATGATTTTCATCACTGGGGAGGATTTGCCATGGGTGTTAACGGTTGGTTATCTAATGGAGGATTTAGCATGCCAAAAACGCAGGAATACATGAGTTTGAATTATGGCAAGTCTTTAAACTTTCAATTAAATTTCGAAAAAGACATTCATCTTTATAAAAACTACATCAATTTGGTAACAGGAATTGGATTTGAATGGAATCAATATGAATTTAGCAACCGCACTAAATTATATCCGGATAGCAGTTATACTTATGGAATGATCGATAGTTCCAATGTGTTTTCTTACAAGAAAAATCGTTTAAAATCAACCTTTGTGAATGTGCCTGTATTATTTGAATTCAATACGAATAAAAATGCGAATAAAGCTTTTCATATAGCTGTTGGGGTAATAGGTGGCTATAAATTAGGATCAAGAACCCGCCAGGTTTTAAAAAATAGCGGAGATGAAATTCGCATCATTAGAAAAGATGATTACAACATTAATCCATTTAGAGTAAATGCACATGCGAGTATTGGTTATAAAAACTTCACCCTATTTGCTGATTATGCATTAACCCCATTATTTGAGAACGGTAAAGGTCCGGAATTATATCCATTTACGATTGGTGTGAAATTAATTTCCTTCTAAGACCAAAATTCTTGTACGAGCGAGCGTTTTTAACAACAACATCTATCGCCTCAAATAATAAAGCCCTTCTGATTGATAGCAGAAGGGCTTTTTTTGTTTCCTAATATTGTCAAAAGATAACCACTTATCAATTAAAACCCGCCACTTATTAGTTTGGTCTTTTAAATCCCCGACTTTGGATTTAACTTTACATCAGCGTTCTTTTCATAGGTTTTTGTTTAGTTTAAACCGAAAAATTAGGCTGCGGTGCTTTAAGCGGGGATGGGCACAGCGGCCTTTTTTTATGCTCTTTTTTGAGAAACTATACTAATTTATTCTCTACCAAATATTCCGCAATCTGTACCGCATTAGTTGCAGCCCCTTTTCTTAAGTTATCGGCAACAATCCAAAGGTTTAATGTTTTAGGTTGGGTTTCATCTCTTCTGATTCGTCCAACAAATACTTCATCTTTGTTATGCGCATTCATTGGCATCGGATAGATCTGATTAGCAATATCATCCTGTAAGACCACACCCTTTGTGTTTTTCATAATATCAAACACATCTTTTACATCAAATTCATTTTCAAACTCAATGTTCACACTTTCGCTATGGCCACCCATTACCGGAATACGAACTGTAGTGGCAGTTACTTTGATCGAATCATCACCCATAATTTTTTGGGTTTCTTTGATCATTTTCATTTCCTCTTTGGTGTAACCATTATCCGTAAACACATCAATTTGAGGAATCACATTTAGATCGATCTTGTATTTATATGCCATTTCACCTTCTAAATTGGAACGTTCGTTCATGAGTTGAGTTACAGCTTTAACGCCTGTTCCGGTAACCGATTGGTAAGTAGAAACGACCACGCGTTTGATATTGTACTTTTTGTGTAATGGATTTAAAACCACTACCATTTGAATAGTAGAACAATTTGGATTTGCAATGATCTTATCATTTGCTTTTAATTCATGCGCATTAATTTCAGGAACAATTAGTTTTTTAGTTGTGTCCATGCGCCACGCCGAAGAATTATCAATGACGGTAATTCCTGCTTCTGCAAATTTTGGAGCCCATTCTAAAGAAGTGCTTCCGCCGGCAGAAAATAAGGCAATGTGTGGTTTAGCGGCAATAGCATCGGTCATAGAACATATCTTATATTTTTTACCATTATAAGAAATTTCTTTACCTACTGATTTCTCAGAAGCTACAGGAATTAATTCTGTAATTGGAAAGTTGTGTTCTGCTAATACTTCTAACATTTTGGTGCCTACTAAACCTGTGGCGCCTACTACTGCAATTTTCATGATGGTATCGTTAATTAATCGGTTCCAAAGGTGTTAAATTATTCGCTATCAAAAAAATTTCTTAACTTGGTTTCTTATTATTTATTCCAATGAATCGTTTTCTTACCCTATTTATAGCTATTATTTTTTGTACAATTTCGTTTGCACAAGTAACTGATGATTTTACGGATGGAGATTTTACCGCCAGCCCAAGCTGGACACTAAACGCTCCAACTGATTTTACGGTAACAGCCGGACAATTGAAATCGGCAAACACAACCACGCCTTCCAGTTTCTATATCAGTACTCCCAGTACTTTGGCTAATAATTGTCAGTGGGAATTTTACACCAATTTGCAATTTAATACTTCCAGTGCCAATTACGTTGATATTTATTTAGTGAGCGACCAAACGAATCTCTTGTCCGCAACTATTAATGGGTATTTTGTTCGTATTGGCGGCACAACCGATGATGTCAGTTTATTTAAACGTACCGGCACTTTAGGTTCTGCTGTTAAAATCATTGATGGGCTTGATGGGATCACAAACGTCTCAAATAACATATTAAAAATTAAAGTTACTCGCACAGCTGCTAATTTATTTACACTGGAGCGTGACAATACCGGCGCAGGAAACAGTTATGTTGCTGAAGGAAGTGTTTCAGATGCCACATACACAACCACTACTGTGTTTGGCTTTTATATCCAACAATCAACGGGTTCATTTATTCAAAAACATATTTTTGATGATGTGGTAGTTGGCCCTATTGTAGTAGATGTAACGCCGCCAAGCTTAGTTAACGCTACTGCTATTACGGCAACAAATGTAGATGTATTGTTTAGCGAAAATGTAGATGTAACTACATCTCAAACCGTTTCAAATTACACCATCAATTCAGGCATTGGTATTCCTTCTTCTGCAACCCGAGACGCTAGTAATTTCAAATTGGTGCACTTAACCTTGGGAACTTCTTTAATTTCCGGTAATACTTATACGATGGATGTCAATGGGGTACAGGATTTGTCGGCAAATACAATGACGGCGTCTACTACCACCTTCAATTATTTTGTATTTGGCACGCCTAATTTTAAAGAGGTTGTTATCAATGAAATTTATGCCGATCCATCTCCTGTTGTTGCTTTAACCGCTACAGAGTTTGTGGAGTTATATAACAGAAGCGGTAGTTCGTTCAATTTAAATGGATTGAAATTAACGGATGGAAGTTCTATTGCTACACTTGGAACATATACATTGGCTTCGGGAGCTTATGTCATTATTTGCCCTATTGCTGATACAGCACAATTTACTGCCCTAGGTTATATGAATAAATTAGGAGTGAGTTCTTTTCCTTCTTTAAATAATGCAGGCGATAATATTTATTTTAAAACAGGAACAGGTAATGTGATTGATAGTGTTAACTATTCTGATGCCTGGTATAAAAATGCCATTAAAAAAGATGGTGGCTATACTTTAGAGCAAATTAATCCTGATCAAAGCGTGGCTTGTTCGCAAGCCAATAATTGGATTGGGTCTAATGATCCGGATGGCGGCACTCCGGGGTTTATCAATTCTGTGTTTTCTACAGCAGCAGATGTCACCGGACCAAAAATACTGGATATAACGGTTATCGACTCTCTGCATATTTCGATTTGTTTTGATGATGTGATCTCTGCAATGCAATTAAATACAATTTCTAATTATACGGTTAGTGGAACTATTGGCTCGCCAACATTAGCTGTTGCTGCTAATGGAAACACTTGTGTGCAGTTGTCTTTGACGACTAAATTAATTAACGCCACAAATTATACAATAACAGTTTCAGGAATTACGGATTGTAATGGAAATGCGATCAGTCCTAATACAGGAACATTTTCTTATTATAAACATAAGGCTTATGATGTAGTGATCAATGAATTGATGCCGGATCCTGATCCTGCTATTGATCTGCCAACGGAAGAATACGTAGAGTTAAAAAACAGAACACCATTCAATATTAACTTAACAGATTGGACATTTTCTTCACCCACTTCTACTAAAAAATTGCCCAACATTACCATTAAGCCCGATAGTTTTATTGTATTAACAGGAACCGGTAACGCTAATGCTTTTTATAATTACGGCATCCAGGCTTATGAAGTAACGAGCTTTCCTTCTTTATTAAATGATGGGACAACATTAACATTAAGAGATAGTAATGGTGTGGTTATCCATTCATTGACGTATTCATCGTCTTGGTATAATGATGCTAATAAAACGGATGGTGGCTGGAGTTTAGAACAAATAGATCCAAACAATCCTTGTGCCGGACAAAATAACTGGCACGCTAGTACTCATATTTCAGGAGGAACACCAGGCAGACGAAATTCAGTTTTAGCATCTAATCCGGATGTAACAGCACCACAAATAGATCGTATTGCTATTGTAGATGCTGATACAATTATTGTTGTATTTACAGAAGCGTTGGACAGTATGAGTTTAACGAATCCTGCTATTTATACATTTGATAACGGATTAACGCAACCAACACATGTGTTACCACTCGCATCCGATTTTAAAAAAGTGAGATTAAAATTATCTTCTCCAATGCAAGCAGGTGTGGTTTATCATTGCACCGTATTAAGTGGCATTAAAGATTGCGTGGGTAATTTAGTTTCTACAGGCGTTTCAGTTCCTTTTGCTTTGCCACAAGCGCCATCATCGGGCGATGTTGTGATTAATGAGATTTTATTTGACCCGGGAACAGTTGGAGTTGACTTTGTGGAGTTATACAACAAAAGCTCTAAAACGATTGATCTGAAAGATCTGCGCTTAGGTTCGATGGACACATTAACGGGAGTTCTAAAAGATACAGAGATCATTACTGAAGAAGGTTATCTTTTGTTTCCTGAAACATATATTGTGTTAAGTGAAGATGGTAATGCTGTAAAGCAACAATATTTAACCTCTAACCCAAAAGGATTTTTGGATGTAGTTGATCTGCCAAGTATGAATACAGATGATGACGTGGTGACTTTAAGTGATAAAACCGGCAACGTAATTGATAATTTGAAGTACACCAGTAAAATGCATTTTCCTTTATTGGTGAGCACTAAAGGCGTTTCGTTGGAGCGGATTGACTTTAACAGATCAACTGATGACAAAACAAACTGGAATAGTGCCGCAGAAGCTGTTGGGTTTGCAACACCTGCCTATTTGAACTCTCAGTATTTACAAGCTGATGGGGGCAGTGGTTGGGCTATTTCAAATCCTTTATTTTCTCCGGATAATGATGGTTATAATGACGTATTAAATATCAGTTATAAGTTAGATGAACCAGGCAAAGCCGCTAATGTATTTATTTACGACAGTAAAGGAAGATTGATCAGGCATTTGGTGCGCAATGAGCAATTAGCTACTGAAGGAGTTGTTAGCTGGAATGGGATCAATGATGATAATGAAAAAGCAGCGATCGGTATTTATGTCATCTATATTGAAACGTTTAACTTGTCGGGAAAGATCAATAAGTATAAATTAAGTTGTACACTGGCAGGTAAGTTATAATGCTCAACGATTTCCTCGCACTCATTTACCCTCGTAACTGCGTAGCTTGTAGCAATTCGCTTTACAAACACGAAGAGCAGATCTGTAATTATTGTTACTTAAACCTCCCTAAAACAAATTTTCATAAAGGCCATCAAAACCCGGTGGCATCTTTATTTTATGGACGAGTTAATTTAGAATTTGCTTCAGCCTTTTATTTATTTCAAAAGAAAGGTAGTATTCAAAAAGTATTGCATGCTATAAAATATAAGAACAACAAAGATTTGGCGGTGTTGGTTGGACAATGGTATGCTGAGGATCTGAAAGAACATGAATTGATTAAGCAAGTAGAAGCTGTTATTCCAGTACCGCTTCATGTAAAAAAATTGCAACAACGAGGGTATAACCAAAGCGAAGAGTTTGCTAATGGGTTGGCTAAAGGCTTTGATGCATCTGTTAATACAACTGTTTTGAAACGTAAGGAATTTACTTCCACTCAAACTAAAAAAAGTAAATACGAGCGATGGGAAAATGTGGAAGATAAATTTGACCTAAACAATCCTGATGAATTAAAACATAAACATGTTATTTTAGTGGACGATGTTATCACTACAGGAGCTACTATAGAAGCCTGTTGCCAAACTTTGCAACAAATAGAGGGTATTAAAATTTCGGTATTGTGTATTGCTTACGCGAGTATGTAATTACATTGCTTCACTCACCACTTCTTTCACCGAATCGGGTAACAAGCGTTTCAATAAAGCTTCAATACCTGCTTTCAACGTCATGGTGCTGCTCGGGCAGCCGCTGCAAGAACCGCGCATCTGAACAGTAACAACGCCATCTTTTAATTCCTTAAACGTAATTAAACCGCCATCTTGTTCAACAGCCGGACGAATGTATTGATCTAATACTTCAATAATTTTTGCTTCCACTTCATCTTTAGCCGCTACGTGTTGTGTGCTGATAAATTTGGTTTCAGTAAAGGTATTATCAATGGCCACTTCTTGTTGAGGTAACGCCGTTACAATTAAATTACCTTTGTTTAAATAGTCAGTTAAAAAAATGCGCAATTCTAAACTGATATCATTCCAATCAACGACATCAATTTTTGTAATGGTAATATAGTTAGCCGAAATAAAAACCGTTTTTACAAATGGAAATTGAAACAATTGTTTGGCAATAGGAGCGGTTTGTGTTTCGCCGGCATTTTTATATTCGGCAGTAGCGCCTTTTTCGTTGATCAAAACTTTATTAGCAACAAATTTCATAGAAGCAGGATTTGGCGTTGCTTCAATGTATATCGTATAAGGGATCTCTAATGTATTTTCCATGATTTTAGTCTATCCTACAAAGTTACAACAAAAGCACTAAAAATGTGTAATTTTGTTGAATCCTATGAATTCGATTCAACATAAACCTGATTTTTTAATTATTGGTTCTGGTATTGCCGGTTTGAGTTATGCGCTTAAAGTGGCTAATTACGGCACAGTGTATTTAGTTACTAAAAGCAATGAAGACGAAAGTAATACGAAATATGCTCAAGGCGGGATTGCCGCTGTTTGGCACGATGCGGATAGTATCGAAAAACACGTACAAGACACCCTGAATGCCGGCGCTTATTTATGCGACGAGGAAACGGTGCGAATTGTGGTTAAGGAAGGTACTCAACGCGTGCGGGAATTGATCGAATTAGGGGCTAATTTTGATAAAACTTCTAAAGGAGAGTACGATCTGGCGAAAGAGGGTGGGCATAGTGAACACCGTATTTTGCATTACAAAGACATTACCGGTTATGAAATTGAACGTGCCTTATTAACGCAGGTTCGTAAGCATAAAAATATTACTATTCTTGATCACCATTATGCGATTGATATTATTACTCAGCATCATTTAGGTGAAGTCGTTACTTCTCATACCGAAGGCGTTTGTTGTTTTGGGGCTTATGTACTCAATACACAAAATAACAAGATAGAAACTGTTTTAGCAAAGTTAACGATTATGGCAACCGGCGGAGTTGGGCATGTTTATGCTACAACTACAAATCCAACGATTGCTACAGGTGATGGGATAGCAATGGTTTACAGAGCAAAAGGCCGAGTAAAAGATATGGAGTTTGTGCAGTTTCATCCAACTTCTTTATATAATCCGGGAGAGCATCCAAGTTTTTTGATTACTGAAGCCATTCGTGGTTTTGGCGCTATATTAAAAACATCGGATGGCAAAGAGTTTATGCATAAGTATGACGAGCGCGGTTCTTTAGCGCCTCGCGATATTGTAGCTCGTGCCATTGATAATGAATTGAAGACACGTGGTGAAGACTTCGTCTTGTTGGATTGTAGACACTTGGATAGAAAAGCATTTATAGAGCATTTTCCTAATATTTATGATAAGTGTTTGGATCTGGGAATCGACCCTTTTGCTAAAATGATACCGGTTGTGCCGGCGATGCATTATTTGTGTGGAGGAATTCTAGTAGATAAACACGGACAATCAACCATTGGTAATTTATTTGCTGTTGGCGAGTGTGCCTGTACAGGTTTGCATGGCGCTAATCGTTTAGCAAGTAATAGTTTATTGGAAGCAGTGGTCTACGCCCATCGTGCCGCCGAAAAAAGTTTAGAAATATTGCCTTCGATCCATCACAAAGAAGCTATTCCAAATTGGAATGCCGAAGGCACGGAACATGCTGAAGAAATGGTATTGATCACACAATCGCAACGCGAGGTGCAGCAGATTATGAGTAATTATGTGGGGATTGTTCGTTCTGAATTACGTTTGAAACGTGCTTTTGATCGTTTAGAGATCTTATTTAATGAGAACGAAGCCTTGTATGAAAAAACAACGATCTCTCAAAAATTATGTGAATTGCGTAATTTAATTTGCATTGGTTATTTGATCATCAAACATGCCTCACGCCGTAAAGAAAGCATAGGCTTGCATTATATGGTGAATTATAAGAAGCAGTAAACTTTATTTGGCTCTTGCAGATAATTTTTCTTTGCGTAACTCTGCGTGATAATCTGTGACACTCTGCGAGAAAGCAGATTACAAATTCGTATCCATTTTTTTATAATGAAAGGCTAATATAGAAGTGTAAGTGATGCTAAATAATAATGACATGATTTGGTTGAAGGAAACAATATCTAAACTTAGCTGAAACAATAATTTACAGGTAGCTACTATAATTAATAAATGAACCCCCCATCGTTTCATATGCAAAAGACCAATGCAGGAAATGAATTGTAGTGTGAGCAAAATACCTAAACCCATTGGAACAAAATCGCCCAATCGTTTAACAGACGGCGCAAAGATCATGAATAAGGAGAAGATCGTGCCAATGATCCTGCCATAAGCGATATAAGAAACTATTTTTGGTCGTTTTTCTTTTGCCATTTTAATTTGTTCTGATTGCTTCTACCGGATCTAATTGAGAAGCGCCATAGGCAGGAATAAACCCACTAATAATACCAATTAATACAGAGATAGTTAAGCCTAATATAACATTAGAACGTGTCAACGTAATTTCCATATCAATAGAATCACCGGCAAATAAGGTGAGGAGGTATATGAGTAGTAATCCGATGATACCACCTAATAAAGATAAGAACACGGCTTCAAATAAAAATTGCGCTAAAATAAAATAATTCTTAGCGCCTAAAGATTTTTGTATACCAATAATGTTAGTCCGTTCTCTAACCGATACAAACATAATATTGGCAATACCAAAGCCACCAACTAATATAGAAAAGCCTCCAATGATAGCGCCGGCAATACCAATGGCATCAAACATGCCATCAAAATTTTTACTCAATAAATTAGTTTCATTCAAAGCAAAATCATCATCGGCTAGTGGCTTTAAACCTCTGATGCTGCGCATCACACCGGTTAATTCTTCTTTTAGTTGAACGTTAGTTACATTTGGTTTTGCCTTAACGGCAATGAAGGGATCGTTGTTTTCGGATTTTACATCCATAAATAAACGTGCAAAATTAAAAGGAACTACTATCTGATTATCCATGCTATTTCCTAACATGCTTTCTCCTTCTTTTTTAAATAAGCCAATAACCTTGCAAGTTCTGCCTGCTACTTTAATGGTTTTACCAATGGGATATTCGTTATTTGGAAAGAGACCTTCTGCAATGGCATTTCCTAATATAGCCACATTGTATCCGCCTTCTGCCTCATCCTCTCTAAAATAACGGCCGTCCACAATATCAAATGTTTTGATCTGATTGTAATCATAAGACCAACCGGAAACAATTCCGTTTTCAACGGTGTTATTCAAATGTTTTAATACTTTACGTGAACCAATTCTGAAAGCAACAACTTCGGCACCTTTAGTTTTACGTTTTACTTCTTCAAGTTCTTTATAAGCAGGCACCGGACGGTTCATGTATTTCCACCAGGGATAACCCGGACCAAAATCCCATGGCCATTTCATTACGTACACAACATTATCTCCTAAACTTTGTACGCTACCACGAATATTGCGCTCTAAACTATCAACAATGGTAAAAACAGTAATGATGGCAAAAATACCAATAGTAATACCCAACAAACTTAAAAACGTACGCAGTTTGTTAGACACTAATGCTTGCCAGGCAAACACAATGCTTTCTTTTAAGAGGGTTAATACCATGGAATAAATATAAGAGTAAATGTGTGGATTGTTTTATTTTTTATGTTAACGGTAGTTGAATTTGATAGAGGGAGATTAGCACTACTTTAACACTTATAGCTTATTTTTGTTTACTGAACATGTCTTATTTATTCTATGAAATCAAACAATAAAAATGCACTGCTATTTATCTTTATTACTTTATTAATTGATTGTACCGGTATTGGAATTATTATTCCGGTAACACCAAAATTAATTGAAGAGTTAATTGGAGGAGACATTAGTGACGCTTCAAAGTGGGGTGGATGGCTAACATTTTCATACGCCATCATGCAATTTTTATTTTCGAGTGTGTTAGGTGGTTTGAGCGACCGTTATGGTAGAAGACCGGTGTTGTTATTATCCTTATTGGGTTTAGGAATTGATTATGTGTTTTTAGCATTTGCACCAAGTATATTCTGGTTATTTATTGGGCGAATGATCTCCGGAATTTCTGGAGCAAGTTTCACTACAGCTTCTGCATACATTGCCGATATTAGTGAACCCGAAAAACGCGCGCAGAATTTTGGAATGGTAGGTGCCGCCTTTGGTGTGGGCTTTATCTTAGGGCCTTTAATTGGCGGGGTGTTTAGTCAGTTTGGAACTAAAGTGCCATTTTTAATTGCCGCAGGCTTATCATTGTTAAATGCGTTATATGGTTATTTCATTTTGCCCGAATCTTTATCTGAAGAGCACCGCAGACCATTTGACTGGAAACGCGCTAACCCGATTGGAACCTTGATTAATTTAAAACGCTACAAAAAAGTGTTTGGCTTAATTGCGATCGTGTTTTTATTAAATATTGCGGGTCATGCAGCCCAGTCAACCTGGACTTATTACACCATTTTAAAATTTAATTGGAATGAAGCATGGGTTGGTTATTCGTTAGCTTTTGTTGGTTTAACTATTGGCTTGGTTCAGGGTGGTTTAATAAGAATTGTGATCCCGAAAATTGGACAGGTTAAATCCATTTATTTGGGATTGATTTTATATTTAGCAGGCTATGTGTTGTTTGCCATAGCAACTGATGGCTGGATGATGTTTGCATTTATGGTTCCTTTTGCTTTAGGTGGTTTAGCAATGCCGGCTATTCAGGGAGTAATTGCCAACCAGGTGCCAGCTAATGAGCAAGGAGAAATGCAAGGTGCTATTACGAGTTTGATCAGCTTAACGGCGATTATTGGCCCCATTTTAATGACGGAATTATTTTACCGTTTTACCAAAGATGAGACGAATATTTATTTTCCGGGAGCTCCATTTATGATGGGCGCTTTTTTAACACTCATCAGTATTTTTGTTTGTGTACGATCTTTGACCAAGGCAGTTGCTCCGCATTAAATAGACTCTTAGTCTTTTTTAAGATTTATTGCTGTGTTTAGGCTTTATTATTAGACAATTAAACTTAAATTTGGTTATTAATACATTTATTTTGAAGACTATCGTTGTTTTGTTTGCCATCGCTTGCGGCATGGGTTTATTGTCGTGTAATAATACACAGGCGTATGATAAGTACGCCAAAGAATTGGATAGTTTGAGTATTGTTGTACAACAAGCGGCGGATAATTTTAAAACGATTGACAGCGCTTCCAGCATGGAAGCCTATACTAAGTATAAAGTTTATGGAGAATTTATTACAAGTCATTTAAAAGACACAGTTACTAAAACCGATGCAGAAAAACTGCAACAGTTTTTTTCGTCAGGCGAAGAAATTGAAAATTTTGTAAAGCTCAGAACCGGTTTAATGAATCATGCTGCCTTAACAGTTAAACAGATGAAAAACCTGAGTTTTGATTTGAAAAATGGGAGCATTAAACACGCCGAGGCAGTAGAATATATTGGTAAAGAAAAACAAAATGCCGAAGTGGTCATAAATGCGCTTAAAGTAAATAACGAAACAGTAAGAGAACATTTAACTTCTTTTGCTGAAAGCTCATTGCCTGTAGAAAACATTATTAAATCTATTAATGGAGGGAATTTACCCCCTCTCCCAAAACCTATTCAATAGAAATTGCAAAAGGTCATTTACATAATGCTGTTAATGTTGTTGTTTGGATATAGCCAGGCGCAAAAAAATACCGATGATAAATTGGCAATGCAATTTTATGAGCAAAAAGAATACGAAAAAGCTGCAGTGTATTTTGATAAACTGTATGATAAAACACCCGATGCTTATTTTACCTATTATTATAAATGCCTGGTAGAGATCAAAGATTACAGTAAAGCAGAAAAGATCACTAAAAAACAAATTAAGCGAAACGAAACCGCTACACATCTATATGTGTGGTTAGGGAAACTATACAAACTTCAAAACAATCCGGATAAAGAAAAAGAATCTTACAATAAAGCCATTAAAGAATTAATTCCGGAACAAAGTTATGTTTTTGTGTTGGCCCACGCTTTTGAAGATGAAGGATTATATGACTACGCTGTTGAGGTTTATAAAAAAGGACGAAAGCAATCTGCTTCCATGTATCCTTACTATTATGAATTGGCAGAATTATATAAAAAGAAAGGCGATCTAAAAGCGATGATCAATGAATATCTGGATGCTGTTGAATTTAGAGAAAGTGAAATTTATGCGACACAAGCCAATTTGCAACAATCGTTGGGTTATGATGATGACAATGGTGGTTTCAATAATCCCTTATTAAAACAAGAGCTTCAAAAACGTATTCAGCAAAATCCGGATAAAATGGTTTTTTCTGAATTCTTGATTTTCATACAAAATCAACAAAAAGATTTCGAAGGGTCTTTTGTTCAAAATAAGGCTTTGGACAAACGCCAAAAAGGCGATGGGACTCGCTTAATGGAACTAGCAAAGCTTTGTGTGAGTAATGAAAATTATGTTGTAGCCGAAAAGTGTTATGACTATGTGATCAGTAAAGGGAAAGAAAACCCATATTACGATGTAGCTATTATTGAAAAATTAAATACTAAGTATGCACAAATAACCACACAAAACAATCCGTCTTTGCTTGAAGTGACTGCACTTGAAACAAATATAGAATTGGCTTTAAAAGAGTATGGGATCAGTAATTTATCATTACCCTTGATCAAAAAATCGGCGTTATTAAAAGCGTATTATTTAAATAAACCCCAAGAAGCTATTCAAACCCTGGAAGATGCCACAACTAAATATACCTTTGATAAAAACTCCCTGGCGGATATTAAATTAGATTTAGGGGATATGAATTTATTGGTTGGAAATATATGGGATGCGTCTTTATTATATTCTCAGGTAGAAAAAGATTTTAAGTATGAAATAGTAGGGCAGGACGCTAAATTCAGAAATGCAAAACTAAGTTATTATGCTTCTGATTTTAAATGGGCAAAATCTCAATGCGATGTTTTAAAAGGCGCTACAAGTAAAGTAATTGCCAATGATGCCTTAGATCTTTCGTTAGTGATCACAGATGCCATTGGTGTAGACACGAACGCAGCTCCATTGAGCATGTTCTCTTCGGCTGATTTGTTAATATTGCAACATCAATATGACAGGGCAATTGTGCGTTTAGATAGCATCAATAGTTTATTTAGTGAACATACATTGGGCGATGATATTTATTATAAAAAAGCGGAAATTTATAAACGGACGAATCGTTATGAAGAAGCCGCTAAAATGTATCAGAATGTAGTAGAGTTTTATCCAACCGAATTATATGGCGATGATGCTTTGTTTAAAGAAGCAGAATTGTATGAACGTTATTTGAACGATAAAGAAAAAGCAAAACAATTGTATCAGGATATGTTAACCAAATACCCCGGAAGTATTTATGTGGTAGAAGCACGTAAGCGTTTCAGGAATTTACGAGGTGATGTCATAAATTAATAATTTGTAAAACCAAACAGTATGAATAAATTAAGTCTAGTATTCGTTTTAATTTTTGCGCAAGTAGCATCTTTTGCTCAGGAACAAACCATTCAAATTACACCGGTGGTGCAATCGGCAGTGGTTTATTTAGACGGCGCTGAATTGTATCAAAAAAAAGAAGTCAATCTTAATGCGGGCCGCACGCAAATTACCTTTAATGGCATTTCATCTAAGGTCATTTCAAAAAGCATTCAGATAACTGCCAGTGGAGATGTCAATATTTTATCAGTGACCGATAAGTTGAATTTTATTGATCAGGTAGAAAATTCTCCCAAAACAAAAGCGATCCGTGATTCTATTAAATTATTAAACGAGAATATCACATTGTTAAGTTTAGATAGAGAAGCTTATGAAACAGAAAAAAACATGTTGTTTAAAAACCAATCTATTGGTGGCCAAGATAAAGGCGTGGCGATTGCCGAATTAAAATTAGCCGCCGATTTTTATAGAACTAGAATTAAAGAGATCAATTCTGAAACCTATAAAATTGATAAGAAAACTAATCAGTACAATGAATCTCTAAATAAATTAAATAAACAATTGTATGAAATTAATGGTACGCCAAAAGGTCCAACTGCCGAAATTACCGTGCTAGTATCAAGTGCAGTAAAACAAACGGTAAACTTAGACTTAAAATATTTAGTATCAGATGCAGGCTGGGCACCAAGCTACGATATCATTACAGATGACGTGAGCAAGCCTATTACTTTAAAATACCGCGCTAAAGTTTATAATAATACAGATGTGGATTGGAAAGATATTAAGATCAAATTATCTACAGGCGACCCTATGAAAAATGCCTCTAAGCCTATGATCGGTGATTGGTATCTGAATTTCAACAATATGAATAATGATTACCAGAATGCACCGGCTGTTCAAGGAAAAGTCTCTTCGTTGTCAGAACAAAATTTATTGAATTCTTCTAAACGGAATAATTACTACCAGCAAGAATACAATAATTTGCCGGTTCAAACTAAACAACAGTATGATAAAAATGAAGTACAAAAAGTACAATTAGAAGAAATTGAAATCTCTGACCTGAGCGCCGAATTTGATATCCAAACAGCATACACGATTCCTTCAGACGCCAAGCCTTACATCATTGATGTGACTACTTATAATTTACCGGCGAGTTATAAATATTTCAGTATTCCTAAAACAGATAGAAGTGCTTTTATGTTAGCACGCATTACAGGATGGGAAGAATTAGAATTAGTAGCAGGACCGGCTAACGTGTATTTAGGCGGAACCTATGTAGGACAATCTTACATCAATACCAAAAGCACTAACGACACTCTGGATCTATCTGTTGGAAGAGACAATAAAATCATGGTATCGCGCGCTAAGCTAAAAGATTTTAATAATGAAAAATTAATTGGCAACAATAAAAAGACAACTTATGCCTATGAAATCGTTATAAAAAATAATAGAAAATCAGCGATTACGATCGATGTAGAAGACCAAATTCCTGTTTCACAAAGCAGCGAAATAACCGTTGAAACAATAGAATTATCAAAAGGAGAATTAAATCCTTTAACAGGAAAAGTAAAATGGGCTATGACTATTGAACCTGGCGCAACTAAAAAAATCATACTTTCATTCTCGGTAAAATATCCAAGAAACAAAGTTGTACAATTAGAAAAATATAGAAAAGCAACACGAGCAAAATTCTAAAATTATGTTTATTTATAACGTTACCGTAAGTATAGAAAAATCTTTAGCAGAAGATTGGTTAAATTGGATGAAAACAACTCATGTGCCCGATGTATTAAAAACAGGCCATTTTATAGATAATAAAATTTGCAGAGTATTAAATGTAGATGATGAAGGCGCAACCTTTTCGGTGCAGTATACTTTTAATGTAATGGAAGATATGGAAGCGTACCAGCAAAACCATGCAAAACGTTTACAAGAAGATCATGCTAAAAGATACGAAGGAAAGTATGCCGCTTTTAGAACGGTATTAGAGATCGTTTAATATAATTATCTTTACGAAATAAACTTATCACTCATCACTTATAACTAACTAGTGGCATCACCCGTAAAAGCAAAAAAACATTTAGGTCAGCATTTCTTAATTGATCTGAATATTGCACAGAAAATAGTAAATGCTTTGCCACAAGATGATTTGGCTGTTGTAGAAATAGGCCCTGGAACAGGAGTATTGACACAATATTTAATTGAGAAAGATAATTTTACCGCTTTTGATATTGACACGGAATCTATCGAGTTCTTAAAACAAAAATATCCTCAGTACGAACAAAAAATTCAGTTTCAGGATTTTTTAGAAGCAGACTTAACACCTTTTGCAAGCAAGGGTAAATTTAAAATTGTTGGTAATTTTCCTTACAATATTTCTACTCAAATCATGTTTAAAGTGCTGGAACACCGCAATGATATAACCTCATTAGTTGGGATGTTTCAAAGAGAAGTAGCGCAACGTATTGCCGAAAAACCAGGCTCTAAGGCTTATGGTATTTTAAGTGTTTTGTTGCAAGCCTTTTATAAAATCGAATATTTGTTTACGGTAAGTGAGCACGTGTTTAATCCGCCGCCAAAAGTAAAATCCGCCGTTATTCGTTTAACGAGAAATACTATTACACAATTAGATTGTGATGAAGAGTTGTTTTTTAAGGTAGTGAAAGCCTCATTTAATCAACGCCGAAAAACTATTCGTAATTCGGTGAAAGTGTTAACGGGAAACAGCGTGGTTGATTCTATTTATATGGATAAACGTGCCGAGCAGTTATCGGTACCACAGTTTGTAGAATTAACAAACGCGATTGCTAAAGCAATAGCTTAATTTATTTTGCCTACAAATAAAAGTAATTGACCTTAGTTGTTTGTTTTAAAAGCAAAGCAGGCTTATCTTTACTTAATTACGATGAGTAGCAAAAATATTTTAATACATGTATTTGGTTGTGTCATTTTTTTGTCGCTACCAATATTGTCATCACCTGAAATTGACTTACAATTTGAGCTAATTCATAGTCCTCCTTTTCAGCGTTCATTCATATCAACTTGTTTATTGTTAGTGTTTTTTTATGCTAATTATTATGTTTTTATGCCGAGACTTTATGTCTCAAAAAAGTATGGTTTATTTTTATTGGTAATTATTGCTTGTTTTTTAATAGTGGTATTTATTCCTGAACTAGTAATGATAGGAAGAAAAATGGGACCTAAGCCTCCCCATGACTTTCACCCTCCGGGGCCACCCAAAAAATCATTTATGTTCTTTTTATTGAATCATAATTTGTTTCAGTTTTTAGGAGTTTTTGTTTTTTCAATGATGCTGAAATTGAGAGAGAGATTAAAACAGATCGAGACAGAAAAAACAAATGCTGAACTCTCTTATTTAAAAGCACAGATCAACCCACATTTTTTATTTAATACTTTAAACAGTATTTATTCATTGGCTATTCAAAAGCATGATAAAACAGCTGATGCAGTTGTAAAATTATCTGATATGATGCGTTATGTATTAAACGACGGAAATAAAAAATTTGTTTTTATGGAACAGGAGTTAAATTATATTTCTAATTATATTGAATTGCAAAAAATGCGATTAACTTCTAATGTAGAATTGTTGTATGATTATGAAGGGAGTGTAGAAGATAAAAAAATTGCTCCTTTGGTTCTTATTCCTTTTATCGAAAATGCCTTTAAGCATGGTGTTAATAGTGAAGAAAACTCACGCATAGAAATTAAGATCAGCATCATGGATACCGAGTTACATTTGTATGTCAAAAATAATTGCGTGAGTATTAATAACAACACATTAAACAAAAGCGGTTTGGGGATAGAGAATACGAAACAACGGTTGCAATTGTTGTATCCTCAAAGTCATACGTTAAAAATTAGTAAACAGGATAATTGTTTTATAGTGAACCTTAATTTAAATATCCATGATTAGAGCACTTGCCATAGACGATGAACCTTTAGCATTAAGTATCATTGAAAGTTTTTGTAGTCAGTTAGATTATATTGACTTACAGAAAACGTTTACAAAACCAAATGAGGCACTTAAACATTTAAAAAAATTTCCGGTTGATCTGTTGTTTTTAGATATACATATGCCTTCTTTAACCGGTATCGATTTTTATAAGCAAATAGAACAAAACACGTTGGTTGTTTTTTGTACAGCGCATAGTCAATACGCTGTTGAAGGCTTTAATTTGAATGCGTTGGATTATTTATTAAAGCCCTTTACATTCGAACGGTTTAAACAAGCCGCTGAAAAAGCAAAAGATTACTTCGCTCAAAATGATAACCTGAAAGCAGATTATATTTTTATCAGAGCGGATTATAGTTTGCAAAAGATTAATTTGGAAGACATTCTTTATATTGAAGCGTTAGATGATTATTTGAAAATCTATTTGCATCAACAAAAGACCATTGTAGCTAGAATGACAATGAAATTGATGCTGGAAAAATTGCCATCATCTGATTTCATAAGAGTGCATCGTTCTTTCATTGTGCCTATTAAAAAAGTAAATACGATCAGAAATAAAACGATTTATTTATTGGATAAATCCATTCCTATTGGAAATAGTTATGACGAAGAAGTACAAAAAATCTTCAAGTTTTAACCTCATAAAAGAGATGGTTTGTCTCAAAAACTTGAACAGCCTTAGTGTTTAGTTTACTTTTAGCTAATAAAAATTTTACAATGAAAAAATTAGTAGCTTGTTTTGGTTTGATTCTGTTTATTGGTTTTACTTCTCACGCACAACAATGGAATGGTTTAACGTTGTATAGCAATAGTAATGCAACTAATGCGTATTTAATTGATACAAATAGCACAACTGTAAAAACCTGGACACTTACCGGTGGAACGGGTTATTCGTCATATTTAATACCGGGAGGAACATTAGTGAGAAGTGTGAAGGTTACGAATAGCACGTTTAATGGAGGTGGTGCTTGCGGAAGAATTCAGAAAGTAGATTACGCAGGAAATTTAGTTTGGGATTATACGCACTCTTCATCTACTTATTATACGCATCACGATCATTGCCCATTGCCCAATGGTAATGTGTTATTGATCGCTTATGAGTTAAAGACACAGGCTGATCTTGCAGCTGCAGGAGGGACAAACACAGCACTTACTACAATTTGGCCGGAAAAAATTATTGAAGTTCAACCAACAGGCGCTACAACCGGCAATATTGTTTGGGAATGGCATGTATGGGATCATTTGGTTCAAAACAGTGATAATTCAAAAAGTAATTATCAAACTTCTATAGTAAATCATCCTGAACTATTACATATCAATTATAAAAGCACTAAAGATTGGATGCATATGAATGGTATTGATTATAATCCGGTACTAGATCAAATTGTTGTGAGCTCTCATAATTTAAATGAATGGTATGTGATCGACCATAGTACAACTACGGCACAAGCAGCCTCACACAGTGGAGGAAATTCCGGAAAAGGAGGTGATTTTTTGTATCGATGGGGAAATCCGGCAGCTTATCAGGCAAGTGGCACAGCAATATTAGATGTAACACATGATGCACATTGGATACCGGAAGGGTGTCCAAATGCAGGGTATTTAACCGGAGTTAATAATAAAGGAGCTACCGGACCAAAAACAACTATCGATCAAATTCCAACACCAAGAGTAGATTATAATTATTCAATAACATCAGGGAGTGCCTATTCTCCGGCAACGTATAGTGCCAGGCATACATCAACCGGTTATACAAGTAATATGGGTAATTCTGAACAATTTCCAAATGGCAACCAAATGATTTGTTTAGCTACTGCCGGAACGATTTATGAAATTGATGCTGCCGGAAATACGTTATGGACAAAAAGCACCAGTGGTGCAACCCCTCAGGCTCATAGATATACAACATGCTATATCAATAATGCAGCACCCGCACAGCCAACTATTTCTTTATCAGGGGGTAATTTAATGGCTACATCAGCAACTACTTATCAATGGTATTATAATGGAAATTTAATCAGTGGTGCCACGTCACAAAATTATACACCAACTCAAAGTGGCATTTATGTAGTAAGAATTACGGATGCTAATGGTTGTGTGTATATGTATTCAAAGGGATTTAGTTATTCTATAGCTACATCGATCGACGAATTAGAAACAAGTTTAGTTTCAGTTTATCCTAATCCTACAAATGGCATTGTAGATATTGATTTAAATTATAAAAACCCTAATACAGTTAATGTTAATGTTTATGATATGTTTGGTAAATTAATGTTGACGATTCAAAATAGTTCGCGCATTGATCTAACAGAATTGATTAGTGGTGTTTATACCATTTCGATTTCTTTGGATGAAAAAAAACCAGTCTATAAAAAAATTGTGTTAAACCATTAAATAATAACATCATGAAAAAATTTTTACCGGGAATTATCATTTTATTTTTCTCATTAACTGTATCAGCAAAAAAAGTAAAATTTGCCGTTGATATGACAGGACAAACAATTAGTGCCTTGGGAATTCATGTAGTAGGTGATTTTCAAGTAGCTGCCGGGTATGCCTTTGATTGGGACCCAAGTTTAACTACTTTGCTGCAAGAAGGAAGTTCTAATATATACAGTGTAGTAGTTACGATCCCGGCTTTTCAAAAATACGAATACAGATTCATTAATGGAGATCAAACTTATGAATCAGAATTCATACCTGATGAATCGCGTGTTGGCTATAATTTAAATGATAACCGATGGATGTACGTTGATTCCTTGAAAAATGATACATCGTTTGTTGGCGCTATTTTATTTGGCGGTAATGCACCAATAGGCCTAAGTTTGGTAAGATTTAAAGTAGATATGAGCAATTCGTTACCGGTTTCAGCTAATGGAGTTCATGTAGGAAATAATATGAATGGGTTTAATTCAACGGATGTAAGATTATATAGTTTTGGAAATAATCTTTATGAGATCATTAATTATTTTACTCCAAACTCTTATTCTTATCGATTTTTTAACGGTAATGCGGCAGTTAATACGGAAACAATTAGCGGTTCGTGCGATGTGTTCGGGAATCGTGATCTAACATTTACTAAAGATACGGTTTTACCGGCTGTTTGCTTTTCAAGCTGTAGTGCCTGCGTAGCGGCTTCTCTGACAGAAACCAATAAGCCAACTGCTTCATTTAAATTGTTCCCTAATCCTGCAAAAAATAGTTTTTCTATCGAATCATCGTTGAATGATCAAATCGAGAACATTGCTATTTATAATGTTTCAGGACAACAAGTAAAATTGATAACTGATATTAAACAGAGTAGATATACTATTTCAGAGCCAGTATTATCTGAAGGATTATATTTTGTAAAAGTCACTAATAATCAAAATCAACAACAGAATTTAAAATTGATCATTGAATAAAAATGCGTTTAACTTTTTTCATTTGTTTGTGTGTTTTGTGCGGAAATTTTTCCGCACAAAACTTTTATGATGTAAGCACTATTCAAAAAATAGAAATTACGTTTGCTCAACCTAACTGGGATTACCAATTGGATACTGCAAAGGCGGGAACAGATGATTATATCATGGCGCAATCAATTATGATCAATGGAACTTATTTTGATAGCGTAGGGGTAAAGTATAAAGGCAATAGCTCATACAGTGCGTCAAATAATAAAAACCCGTTACATATAGAATTAGATTCTTACAAAAACCAATCCTATTCAGGAATTAAGGACATTAAACTCGGCAACAATTATGCGGATCCATCAATGATCAGAGAGGTTTTGGCTTATGATGTTTTGAAAAACTACATGCATTGCCCACAAGCTAATTTCGCCAAAGTATATATCAACGGGGCTTATTATGGGGTGTATTCAAATGCAGAAAATATCGGAAAACAGTTTTATTCAAATCATTATTATTCATCCGGAAATACCGCTATTAAGTGCAATCCTATTATTAATCCCAGTACTAACACCAAGTCTAATTTAAAATACTTTATCACCGGCGATAGTAGTAATTATTTTAATTTTTATGAAATAAAATCCAATTATGGTTGGAATAGTTTAAGGGCACTATGTGATACAGTAACTAATTTTTCAAACAGAGTCAATGAAAATATTGATATGGACAGAGTGATTTGGATGTTGGCTTTTAATAATGTAGTAGTGAATTTGGATAGCTACAGCGGTGCTTTTTGCCAAAATTATTATTTATACAAAGACAACACTAATCACTTCAATCCTACGATCTGGGATTTAAACATGAGTTTTGGCGGTTTCCCATATGTTGGAACAAGCAATAGTAGTTTGTCACAACAAAGTATTACCGGCTTACAACAATTGCCTATTGCTATTCATGCTACTGACCCTTATTGGCCATTGATAAATATTGTAAATTCCGATCCGCAGTACAAGCGCATGTTAGTAGCGCATATGAGAACGATCACTGATGAGTTTTTTGCGAACAGTTCGTATGTAACCAAAGCACAACAATTTCAAACATTAATTGATACATCGGTTCTTAGCGACAATAAAAAATTTTATTCTTATTCTCAATTCCAAAATGGATTAACAGCGAATACTTCCATTGGGAGCTATTCCGTACCAGGTATTAGTAATTTAATGAACGCGCGCGTTTCTTACCTGCAAAGCACAACAGAGTTTGGTTATTCAACACCTATTATTACAGCTGTTGCTTCAAGCATAGCTACTCCGGCATTGGGCTCAATTGTAACAATTACCGCTAATGTTACAAATGCTAATAGCACTAATGTTTATTTAGGATACAGAAACGACATCACTAAAAAATTCATCAGAGTATTAATGTATGATGATGGCACACATAATGATGGTGCAGCTAATGATAATATTTTTGGTACTGACATCACGATCTCTTCAACATTAATGCAATACTATATATATGCAGAAAATAATAATGCCGGGATCTTTTCGCCACAACGTGCTGAACATGAATTTTATTCTCTTCAAACTAATATCAGTCAACCTTCAGCCGGGCAAGTGGTTATCAATGAGTTTTTAGCTGTTAATCAATCTGGAGAAGAAGACGAAAATTTTCAAAACGAAGATTGGATAGAATTTTATAACAATAGTAATACTTCGCTTGATCTAAGCGGGTTGTTTTTAAGCGATAGTTATTTAACCCCACAAAAATTTACTTTTCCGGCTAATAGCGTCATTCCGGCTAATGGTTACTTAACTGTGTGGGCAGATGATGATAATGGCACGGCGAGTATTCATTGTAATTTTAAATTATCGGCAAGTGGTGAACAGTTAGTTCTTAGTAAAGGAAGTTTAGTTTTGGATAGTCTTTCTTTTGGAACTCAAACAGCTGATGTGTCTTCCGGAAGATGTCCTAACGGAGTAGGTTCTTTTGCAGTAATGAATAATCCCACCTACAACGGCAGCAATTGCATTGTAGGGCTTTATGATGCAGATTTGAAAGATTTTAAAATTTCGGTTTATCCTAATCCTGCTAATCAATCTGTTATGATTTTAACCGGTTCGGAGGAGAGTTTGCCACTTGTGATTCAAAATGCTTTAGGTGAAATTATTTTAACTCAGGTATTAAATCAAAACTTAGAAATAAATACCTCGGCATTTAACCAAGGCATCTATTTCATTACAGTTTCAAATAAAACGATCAAGTTAATAATAACGCATTAATTTATTTTTGATTAAATCGGTAAATAGGTTCTAAGTCTTCAGCTTCATTGTGTATAACACTCAGATCAGTTACCAAACCACTATTAATACCATATACCCACCCGTGTAAATGTAAAGGACGTGTTTTCCAGGTTTCCTGAACAATAGTAGTTTTAGCTAAATTTCGTACTTGTTCAATGACATTTAATTCAGTCAGTCTATCTGTACGTTTATCTATATCTGTAATTGCTTCTAGCTCTAAAACGTTTTTATTATAAACATCTTTAATGTTTCGTAACCAGTTATCTACAAAACCATGGTAATCATTACTCATAGCGGCTTTAACCCCACCACAGCCGTAATGTCCACAAACGATGATGTGTTTAACTCCCAGATACTTTACAGCGTATTCCAATACACTTAATAAATTCATATCTGTATGTATGACTAAATTGGCAATATTTCTATGTACAAATATTTCACCGCTTTCGGTACTGGTTACTTCATTGGCCGGTACACGGCTATCACTACATCCGATCCATAAATAATCAGGTCTTTGTCCTAAAGACAGTTTTTTAAAATATTCTGGGTCATCAAATTTTTTTGATAAGGCAAAACGACGGTTCCCGTCTAATAATTTTTTATATGAGCTATCCATTGTTAAACGGTATATTTAATAAGTTCTACTTTAATATTTTTTCTTTCGGATATTTCTAAAAAGTCAGCAATGATATCTTTAGCGTCCTGGTTAATTCGTTTATTGATACTGGCATCTATGATCACTTTGCTGTTGTTCTCAATTGTGTCAAAATATTTTATCAAAAATCCTTTATTAAAAAATGTTACGTGCTGTGGAAGTTTGATCATATAGTATTTTTCTCCATTAATAATATCACTACTTGTATCAAATAAGTAAGAGATATTATCTCTGATTATAAAGATTACGGCAACAAAGATACCTGCGCCAACCCCTTTTAACAGATCGGTAAACAGCATTACTACAATGGTAATAAAAAAAGGCAAGTATTGTTCAGGACCATATTCAAAATGTTCTTTAAAAATGGCGATCTTAGTTAATTTGTATCCGGTAAAAATTAAGATAGCCGCTAAACTTGCGTTTGGAATTAATGTTAAAATGTTTGGGATCAGTAATACACAAACTAATAAAAGTACTGCATGAATAATGATAGATAATCTGGATTTTGCTCCGGCATTAATATTTGCCGAACTTCTAACAATAACAGAGGTTACGGGTAAGCCACCAATTAAACCACTGGCAATATTACCAATGCCTTGTGCCATTAATTCTTTATTCTGATTTACTGAATTTTTTTCGGGATCCAGTTTTTCAGTGGCCTCAATATTCAATAAGGTTTCTAAACTTGCTACAACGCCTAGTGTAACAACAATTATCCAAAACGATGGATTTGAAATAAAATTAAAATCAGGGAAAGCTAAATTGGATTTCATATCCGCAGCCGAAGTTATTGTTGGTAAATTTACCAGATGTTGTGGGTCAATTGTTAAGTACGAAATCCCTTTAAAAGAAATAGTTAAGAGTATTCCAAATATTACCACTAATAAAGGCCCCGGCACATTGCTTAAAATTTTATTGTTTTTATAAAAAGGCTTTTCGGCAACGATCAATAATACAACCGATATTAATCCTATTATTACAGCTCCCGGTGTTACATTTTCGAACATAACTAATAGTTCAGAAAAGGTATTTTGGCCATCGGGCTGTACAAAAGACATATCGCCTTCAGGGTCTTTATCGTAGCCAAAAAAGTGTGGAATTTGTTTGATGATCAGGATAATACCAATACCGGCTAGCATACCTTTAATAACAGCATTAGGAACATAATTTCCTAAGCCACCGGCTCTAACCACACCAAGTAATATTTGTAAAATTCCCGCAAAAACTAAAGCGGCTAAAAAAACTTCAAAACTACCTAACTCTGTTATGGCAGCTATAACAATAGCTGTTAACCCTGCAGCTGGCCCCGTAACACTATACTTAGCGCCGCTAAGGCTAGTCACTACAATTCCGCCTATTACACCTGCTATAATACCTGAAAACAAAGGAACGTTACAGGCAAGCGCAATTCCTAAACACAGTGGTAGAGCCACCAAAAACACTACAATTCCAGCCTTAAAATCGGCCAACATATTTTTTTGAAACATTTGATAAAATAATTTAATTGATAAAATAAAACTTTTGTTCGTGCTCCGAACAAAACAACAATTAAATTATGCTTTTGGAGGGGGGGTGTATTTACTAATAGTATTGGATATAACATTAGTGGAATGATCTAACCAAACAATTTTAGTAAATAAAAAATAAGGAGCAAGATCTAAGCCACACTCTGTATAAAGGTCTTCTTCGCTCGAAACCTTCTCTGCACCATGCTCTTCTTCTTCTTCGGCCGGGGCCGGGCTGTTATACATTTGTTTTTTAAGCGCGCTTCCGTCTTTAAAGTAAGATACAACAGTATTTTGCACCGTTAACGAACAAATGCTCGTAATGAATAAAAAAATGAATATGTATTTTATACTAGTTAACAAAGTGCTTCTTAATTTATATTTGCCGAAACAAAACCAATGTCTGTCTCATAAATCGCTGCAAAGTAATTAAAATTAGATTGATTTTGTTAAATTTAAAGATTATTTAACATTGATTTTCTAAATTAAACACATGGGCAACAAAATTGTATTAATTATTTTATGCGGGTTGACTCTTTTTTCTTGTAAAAAGCCTGCCGGCGAAGGTGGAAATTCATCAATTAAAGGAACTGTTTGGGTGCAAGATTATGATAAGAACATGAGCGTGCTGCAATATCAGTACTCAGGTGTAGATGTGGAAGTTTATATTATTTATGGTGATGATGTGACTTCAGGCGATAAGGTAAATACCAATGCCAACGGCGAATTTGAGTTTAAATATTTACGCAAAGGCAATTATAAAGTTTATGCCATTAGTAAAGAAAAAATTGGAACAACCAACGACGCAAAAGATGTGGCTGTGTCTTTAGATGTTACTATTTCAAAAAACAAACAAACGGTTGATGCCGGACAGATTATTATTAAACAATAAATTAGTATAACATGCACAAGTATTTTTCCTTTATCCTGTTGATTTGTTTAAGTGCGACAACGTATGCACAAAGCAAAAAAGACATTAAAAAAAACAAAATCAACTCTATAACTGTAATAGAATTAAATGGAAGTAAAACGATTAATGACAGTAAAACAGTTTATAATACTGAAGGGGAAGTGACTGAAAAGACAGAATATAATAAAGACGGCGCCTTTAAAAAGAATATGAAGTATAAATTTAATAACCTGGGTGATGTGGTGGAAGAAAATGAGTATGATGAAAAAAACAATTTAATAGAAAAAACCATTGTTAAATACAATGCCTTAGGGGATAAAAAAGAAGAATCTGTTTTTGATGGGGCTAACAAATTATTAAAAAAACATGTGTATGTGTACGATAGTAAAGGGTTGAAAACCGAACGAAAAACACTTGATGCTGCCGGAAAATTAGTAAGCACAAAAAAATACACTTATACGTTTAAATAACAGATTGAATACCATTAATCAAATATTACATCAGTTTGACTCCATAACTCTTAAGGAAATGGATAATAACGTTAAGTTAATGGATCGTACAGACACGAAGTATGCTTTTAATATTGCCGAACTGTCTCAGGTTTTGCAAACAGCTCAAAGTCATTACAAAATATTGAATATTAATGAGCATAGAATTAGCCGTTATAAAACCTTGTATTTTGATACCGACAATTTTGATTTATATAATAAACACCATAGCGGCAAATTAAATCGCTACAAGATCCGTCACCGCACCTATGTTGAAAGTAATTTAGGGTTTTTAGAAGTTAAGTTTAAAAACAATAAAGGTCGCACCATCAAAACACGAATTAAAGAATTGGAAGTGCCCGATCTAAAAACTGAGCATCCATATGCCTTTCTCGAAAGATCATTGCCCTTCGATCCTAATTCATTAGTGCCAAAGATCTGGATCAATTATAGTAGAATTACCTTAGTGAATAAAACATCTGCCGAAAGAATAACTATCGATCTGAGTTTGGAATTTCAAAAAGATGGAATTACTAAAAATCTTAATCATTTAGTGATCGCGGAAGTTAAACGAGATAGCAAAATTGATTCTCCTTTTGTGTCTATTATGAGACATCGCAGTATCAGAGAGGGCTCTATTAGTAAATACTGTTTTGGAGTAGCCAGTACTTGTAATGATGTGAAGAAAAATAATTTTAAAGCAAAACTTTTAAACCTTGATAAATTAGCAAAAGTATGACCCTATTACAATTAGCCAATGATGTTGCGCCGGTGTTTACCGGCTTTGAAGAACTCCAAAAAATCTCTTCAAAAATATTTCTTCGTTTATTTATTGATCTGGTATCTGTGTTTATACTAGTGAGATTTATTTACTATCCTATTTACAAACATCGTGAATTATTTTTCACGTATTTTATTTTCAACATTGTCATTTTTTTAATATGCTTTTTATTAAATAAGGTTGAGTTATCAATGGGGGCAGCCTTTGGTTTATTTGCGGTGTTTAGTATGCTGCGGTACAAAACTGAGGAAATTGCGATTAAGGATATGACCTATTTATTTTTGGTAATTGCCATCGGCTTAGTGTCGGCCGTTACTAAAGTAAAAGACACCGCTGACAGCATAGAGTGCTTATTTTTAGTAGGAATAAATGCTACGGTATTGCTTATTACGTATTTATTGGAGAGCAATTTGTTTATGAAAAAAGAGGTTGTAAAAACTATCTTATATGAAAACATTGAAATGATAAGAGCGGGAAGAGAGGCTGAATTGTTAGAAGACCTAAAACTAAGAACAGGGTTTAATGTTCATCGGTACTCTATATACAAAATAGATTTTCTAAAAGACGCGGCTCAAATTAAAGTATACTACTTCGAAAATTAATGCGTAAAAGCGTACATATTATCATATTATTATTTTCGCTTACTATTTGTAAAGCGCAATACGTTGTTAATGATGTAGGATTAAGGCTTAGCCTTTCAGGAACTAAAAAAGTAAATGATAAATTTACAATAAGCGGAAAACTTTTATCACGTCAGGTAGAAAACTTCAGGTTACTTAATAGGGTTTATTTTCGAGTGGGCGCATCTTACGAATTGCATAAAAATATTGAAGCAGAGATTAGATTATATTACATGTATGGCCGAAAAGGATTTAAAGAGTTTACAAATTCTTATCGTTATTCATTTGCTGTCATTTATAAAACTGATTTAACGGAGCGGTTCTCCTTTTCTAATAGGCTAACCTACCAAACTACAAACAATTATCTTATTAGTAGCGAATTGACGGATGATAAAACCGGTGGAGTTGTGAGAGATCGCTTAACATTGAAGTATAAACATACACGTCGTGGTGAGGCATACATTAAAGAAGAGGTATTATTTCAGGTAGTAGGAAAAAAAGAACGGTATTTTGGCCGAAATCGGGTTTATCTGGGCTATGAATATAAATTAACCAAAAAGTGGGATCTAGATGCTTACTTCATTCTGGAGCGCACACATGGCGGAACTTCTGCAGAACCAAAGGAAAGAAATTTCTTTTATGGAATAAACCTTGGTTACAATTTCTAATTAAATTCATTAAAAAATTAAATATTTTTTTGGAGATTAAAAAAAAGCAATTATATTTGCAGCCCGATTCGGGAGATTAGCTCAGCTGGTTCAGAGCACCTGCCTTACAAGCAGGGGGTCACAGGTTCGAACCCTGTATCTCCCACAACTAAAGCCTCAGATTTCTGGGGCTTTTTTAGTATATGCCATTTTCAAAAATACTCATATTATTACGTGGCCTTCCGGGTAGCGGAAAAAGCACTCTGGCAAAGCTTTTAAGCGAAGAGGGGTTGCATCCCATTCATTCGGTTGATGATTACTTTACGAACGCTGATACTGGCGAATATACCTTTGATTTTAAAACAAATCATTTAGCCTATAAACAATGTGAGGAGTTCACGCGATTAGAGATGGAAAAATCCAAATCTAAAATTATCATACACAATACATTTACTATGGATTGGGAACTGGAACCTTATTTTAAATTAGCTTCTGAGTTTAATTACAGGCTATTTGTTGTGACGGTTGAGAATTATCATCAAAGTGGAAACCTGCACGATGTAAGCGAAGAACAACTACAAAAAATGGCAGAAAAATATAAGGTGAAACTTTACTAAACAAAAAAGCCTCTGAAATTATTCAGAGGCTTTTTTTATATAACGTTGTTTAATTATTTTTTAGGCATTTTATCTTTTGGTATCATATACACAACCGATAGATCCATATATGTCATCGCATTTTCAGGAAAATTACGAACGTTCAATTGCTCTAAACGGAAGTTCTCATCATAAAATATTGGCATAAATGGCGCCTCATCTAATACAATTTGTTCTGCCTGAGATAAGAGAGCAAAACGTTTTGCTTTGTCAGATTCTTTAAAAGAAGCCTCAAATAAGGCATCAAACTTTTCGTTTTTGAAACGGAAATAATTGATGAATGATTTTTCTGAAGGATTAGCAGGAACGTGCTTACCATAAAATAAGGTTAAGAATGTTTCCGGCTCAGGATAATCCGCTACCCATGAAAAACGGAACATGTCTGATTTTCCTGAGATCATAGATTCAATATGTTCTGAAAGTGGAGTAGTGTTAATGTCTACATCAATGTTTAAGTTCTCTTTCAACATTTTTTGAACCACTTCAGCTACTAAAATATTTCTATCGCCACCACCGCTATTGATTTGTAATGTTACTTTTGGAAATCCTTTACCATCAGCATAACCGGCTTTCTTTAAGTATTCTTTAGCTTTAGATGGGTCAAAGGTATATCCTTTTAATCCTTTAAAGTTATAACCTGCATCTTCAAAAGATTTAACATAAGGTACAATACCATAATCAGCAGAAGTACCTTCGCCTTGAATTGTAAAATCAGCAATTTTATGTCTGTCAATAGCATAGTTAAATGCTAAACGAACTTCTTTTTTATTAAAGGCATCTGATATACAGTTAAATCCAATACAACTTGTATTAAGAGCAGGAGAATTAATAATTTGGAAATCAGTTTTGCGTTCTTTAGCATTTTCAAGGTCTCCCATAATTTCATGAAAGATCTCAACCGGTAAACGGTATACCATGTCTAAATTACCACTCTTAAATTCTAAGATCTCAGCTTTTTTCTCTCTGATAAAACTAACTTTTACACCATCTAAATATGGTAATTTGTTGCCGTCTTTATCAACTCCATAATAATCAGGATTTTTCTTCATGATCAATACTTCGCCTTCTTTTACTGTTTCTAACATGAAAGGACCAGTACCAACTGCATGAGTACGTAAATCTACACCATATTTGTCAGATGCTTCTTTTGGATAGATCCAGCAACCCGGCATAGCCAATACGTTTAAGAAACCTGCAAACGGGCTTTTCAAAGTGATCACTAAAGTAGAATCATTGGTTGCTTTAATACCGGCAACACCATTGCTTTTACCTGTTTTAGAAGCTTCAAACGCTTCATTAGCACCAACTACACGTCCCTTGAATGTTACGTCAAATTGAGCGTTATTAGGATCAGCCGTACATAATTTATCAAAACAAAACTTAACATCAGTTGCAGTTAATGCTCTGCCTTTTCCGTCTTTAAAACAAGGATCTGGATGAAACATGACATTAGGACGTAAATGAAAGGTCCATTCTGTTTGATTTTCATTAATATCCCATCTGCTGGCAATAGCAGGTTGTATAGATAGATCGTTCTGATTGAATTTCACTAAACCTTCAAATAACTGAGATCCAATATGAAAACCGGTAATTTCATTAACCGCAATAGGATTCAAGCTTTTAAACGCCTCTACTTCGTTCATGCGCATTACACCACCGGTGTATATGCCGCCCTTGGCTTCAGTTGCGTCGTGATTGTCCTTTTTCTCATCTGAACAAGATGTGCAAGAAGCAAAACTAAGAAGTAAAGCGCTCGCTGCTAGTGGGATAAAAATTTTTTTCATGCCTAAGTACATAAGTTTTAGTAAGGACAAATATATACTTTAAATCTAAAAAACCTAAAAATATTAGATAAATTTACTCAAACGATAGGTCTAATAAAACCGGACAATGATCGCTATGCATGGCATCACTTAAAATAACTGACCGCTTAAGGTGTTTTTCCATATGATTGGCTACTAAATTATAGTCGATGCGCCAACCTAAGTTTTTACCTCTGGAACCGGCACGGTAACTCCACCAACTGTATTGATGAGGTTCTTGGTTAAAATGCCTGAAAGTATCGGTAAATCCCGATTGTATGAACTGTTCCATCCACTCACGCTCTTCTGGTAAAAATCCCGAAGTATTGGCATTTGATTTAGGGTTGTGAATATCAATAGCCTTGTGGCAAATATTGTAATCACCACACAATATTAAATTCGGAATTTCTTGTTTTAAACCATTGATGTAGTTGTGAAAATCTGCCAGCCACTTCATTTTAAAAGCTTGTCGATCATCGCCACTGCTGCCGCTGGGATGGTACACACTCATAACGGAACAGTTGTCAAAATCCAAACGGATCACGCGTCCTTCAAAATCATAAGCCTCAACACCACAGCCATATTGTACATGTTTTGGTTTTATTTTGCTAAAAATAGCCACGCCACTATAACCCTTTTTTTGAGCAGGATACCAATATAATTCGTAACCCAAGGCTTCAAACTCTGCTACATTTACCTGATCGGGAGTGGCTTTAATTTCCTGCAAACACAACACATCCGGATCAGATGCTTTTAACCATTCTACAAAACCTTTATTCATAGCGGCTCTGATGCCATTTACGTTGTAGGTAATAATTCTCATTGCAAATAATGTTTATGCCTTAAAAATACAATTTCTATCTTTATAAATCGTTATACAAATGGTGGTTTTTAGGTTTAGTTGCATACTGTGTTTTTTGTTTGGAATTTTATTTCAGGCCCAAGCGCAAACTAACCAAAAGCAAAAACAATTTGTACTGACTAAGGATACTTTATTTTTAGATAGTTTAAGTTTAATTCCGGGAACAGTAAGATTATCTTCTAAAAATAATGTGATCGATACGTCTTCATATAAGATCAATTATCCGTTAAAAGCCTTAATTTTTAAATCTAAACCTACCGATACAATTTCTGTGTCGTACAAAACATTTCCGTATAATTTCGAAAAATTATATTATCATAAAAGTAAATCGGTTCTTACAAAAGACTTGTCGTTACCCATCAATCCTTACTCCATTACATTTGATGCATCAAACCAAAATGCCGAATCGTTTATGTCGGATGGCTTAAATAAAAATGGTAGCATTAGCCGGGGCATTAGTTTTGGGAATAATCAGGATGTGGTTGTAAACTCCAGTTTGAATTTGCAAGTGAGTGGAAAATTAACACAAGAGGTGGATCTGTTATTAGCCGCTACGGATGACAACATTCCTTTTCAGGCTGATGGAACCACTGCGCAATTGCAGGAGTTTGATAAAGTGTTTATTCAACTTTCAAACAAAAATTCAAAATTAATCGTGGGCGATTTTCAATTGCAACGGCCTAATAGTTATTTCATGAATTTTTATAAACGTTCGCAGGGAGCTTATTTTTCAAATAACTATGTAGATACGATGGGCAAACAAACAGTAACATTTAAAACTCAAATAAGTGGAGCTGTGAGTAAAGGGAAATTTGCCCGTAATGTCATTCAGGGAGTTGAAAACAATCAGGGGCCTTATCGTTTGCGTGGAGCGGATAACGAGCAATTCATTATCGTGTTGTCAGGAACGGAACGCATTTACATAGATGGAAGATTGCTTCAACGCGGACAAGAAAATGATTACATCATTGATTACAACACCGCCGAATTAACTTTTACCGCCAAGCAAATCATCACTAAAGATAAACGGATCATTGCGGAGTTTCAATATGCCGAAAGAAATTACGCGCGCTCTTTGTATTTTTTTAGTTAAGAAGTAGAAGCCAAGAAATTAAAATTGCGATTCAACTTTTTTGGCGAACAGGATAATAAAAATAAAACTTTGCAGCAAACGCTTACCGAATCTCAAAAATTGACGATGTTTAATATAGGCGATACACTGAGCAAAGCCGTAACGAGTGGCGCAGAACTGGCAGAGTTTAATACAACGGATGTGTTTTATTGGAAAAAAGATACCATAGTTGCCACCCAACTTTATGCTGGAATTTTTGTGTACTCGATCAATGCAGATAGTGCTAAGTACCGTGTAAAATATAGTTATGTGGGCGAGAATAGTGGAAATTACATTCAAGTGCAAGCCACGGCCAATGGCAAAGTATACAAATGGGTAGCGCCTGTTGGTGGTATTTTACAAGGAAATTATGAGCCGGTTATTCCTTTGGTAACGCCAAAGAAAAAACAAATGTTTACAGCAGGCGCTAATTATGAGTTTAATAAATTACATAACCTGGATATTGAAGGGGTGTATACTAAAAATGACATTAACACCTTTAGTAAGTTCAATTCTTATAATGATGATGGTTATGGTATTAAAGTAAACAGTAATAACCAAACCGTTATAAAGGAAGACACAACCAACAAACAATCGCTGAATGCTGTTTATAACATGGGCTACGAATATGTACAGCAATATTTTAATCCTATTGAACGGTATAGAGCTATTGAGTTTGAACGCGACTGGAACCGACCGATTAATGCGCCAATTAATACCGATCAACATGTTGGTTTTGCTCAGGTAGGAGTGCAAAAAAACGAAAAATTAAAAGTACTGTATGGCATTAATTTTTTTGATGAAGGCTCTTTTTACCAAGGATTAAAACACAGTATACAAAGTTTTTATAATACCAAAAGCACCTCCTTAAACTACAACGGATCTTACTTAACCAGTAATTATAACAGTTTGAGAAGTAATTTTTATCGCCATAAAATTTTAGTGTCTCAGGATCTTTGGAAACTAAAATTAAATTTTCTTGACGAGTTCGAAAAAAACGAATTTCGTAAAACATCATCAGATAGTTTATTAGCTCGTAGTTACCAGTTTTGGGAGTGGGAAACCAATATTACAAACAGAGATACCAGTGGCAATTTATTTAAATTGTTTTACCGAGAACGTCGTGATAAACAAGCTTATAGCGCCATTTTAAAAGATTCCACCTTTGCACAAAATACAGGTTTTTCAGCTAACATCAATAGTATTCGCAATCATCCTTTTTCGATCATCGTTACTTATAGAGAACTGCATTTGAAAAATGCCAATCCTTTGTATTTGAAACCGGATAATACTTTACTAAGTCGCGTTGAATATTCACCGAGATTGATCAAAGGATTTATTACTTCCAGTATGTTTTATGAAACAGGCTATGGTTTGGAAAACAAAAAAGAATACTACTATCTGCAAGTAGCAGCCGGACAAGGGTCTTATGCCTGGAAAGATTATAACGACAATGGGATTAAGGAATTGAATGAATTTGAGATTGCACAGTTTTCGGATCAGGCATTATACATCAGAGTGTATACGCCAACCAACCAATATGTAAAAGTATTACATGATCAGTTTAGTTTTTCGTTGAACTTGCGTCCTTCAGTTTTTTTAAAAGATAGCGCAGGTAAAGGGATGAGATTCATTAGCCGCTTTTCAACTCAAACAGTTTACCGCATAGATAAAAAAACGAATGAGGACGAATTATTTAAATTTAATCCGTTTGAATTAAATGATACAACTCGGCTTTCTGCTTTAAACGCTTCGCTGCGACAAAGTTTATTTTTTAATCAAAGTGCTGCCGTATTCGGAGCAGATTATACGTATCAGAATAATATGAGTAAACAGTTGTTGACGAATGGTTACGAAACACGTGGCAATGAAACACACGAATTTAGATGGCGATGGAACTTAACGAGAGCCTGGAGTATTAACAGCGCCAACACTGCCGGAAAAAAATCAAATGTTTCTTTGTACTTCTCAACCAGAAATTATAGCATCGAATCTTATGACCTGGAACAAAAGTTAAGCTACCAGCCTAATACCGCTTTTAGGATTAGTGCTATTTACAAATACAGTAAAAAACAAAACATTATTGAAGGGGGTTTTCAAAAAGCAGAGTTGAATGATATTGGCCTGGAGTTCAAATACAATCAGGTAGAAAAAGGAAGTCTAACCGGAAAGGCAAATTTTATTACCATTACTTATAATGATTTGGAAAACACATCCATTGCTTACGAAATGCTCAATGCTTTAAAGGTAGGATATAACTATACCTGGGGCTTAAGCTATCAGCGCAATTTAACCAACAATATTCAAATCAGTATTAACTATGATGGAAGAAAATCACCAAACTCTAAGATCATTAATATTGGTGGCGCACAGATAAGGGCGTTTTTTTAAGTTTAGTATATTTGCAGTATCAAATGATGTATAAATTATTAGTTGTTTTATCCCTGTTATTTTTTTGTTCTTGCGAACAAATGCTCAGATCTGTTGCCGAAGGAGCAGCGTCTTCTTCACGTGTTAGAGACTCTTTAAAATTTGAAATGACTGAAAAACCTATTTCAAATAAACCTGTTGAAATAGTAGAACGAAAAAAAGTAGGAGATGATAGCCTTTTTTTAGCACGTACTTATTTTTTAAATGGGAATATATATTGTAATGTTTGGTATAAAAATGAGGTGCTTCATGGCTTGAGTACTTATTACACATCACATGGTAAAGAACACTACTCGGTGGAGTATAAAGATGGAAAAATACAGAGACTTGTAAGTAGTTTTGATTTACAAGGAAATAAAAATGACGGAGGCAATTTAAAAAATGGTACAGGAATCCATAAAATATACCATCCTGTTACTGGAGAATTGATTTTAGTAGCGAGTTATAAAGACGGTTTAAGAAATGGTAAGTATCACTCTTGTTTTTCTGATGGGAAGAAACAATTGGAAATGACGTTTAAAAATGATACCAATATTGGTGAATATATTGAGTTATACCATTCCGGGAACATTTCAAAAAAAGGAAATGTAAATATGTTTACACTAACTGGCATTTCAGAAACATATTACCCAAATGGTAAATTACAATCTTCCGACAAATGGGAAAAAGGAGTGCAAATAGAATACAAAGAGTATGATGAGAATAATTTTTTAGTAAAAGAAAAAGCTACGCTTGACGGAAAACTTATTGGTACGAATTATTTTTACAGTACTGAAGGAGTATTGCTTTCAAGGGGTCAGATGTTTGATGATAAAAAACACGGCGACTATGAATATTTTTATTCAAGTGGAAAACTGAAATCAAAAGAAACGTATTCAAACGATACCCTGTTGACGGAAACCATTTGGCATGAGAACGGGAAATTAAGTGTGGAAAATTTCTTTAAAGATGGATTGAAAAGTGGTGTTTGTAAAGAGTATTACCCAACAGGGAATATTAAAACAGAACAAGCGTATGTGGAAGGGATAGAAGAGGGGATGTACAAAAGTTATTTTAATAACGGGAAGCTTTATAACGATGGGAAGTTTAAGAACGGAGAATTAACAGGTGATCTGAAATTTTATTCTGATAAGGGAGAATTAACAAGAGTAAAAAAATATAACTAAATTATGTTTACAGGAATTATAGAAGCTTTAGCAAAAGTAGAGGCTATTGAAAACGAAGGGACTAATGTACATTTTACATTTAGTTGTCCGTTTACTGATGAGTTAAAGATCGATCAAAGTGTGGCGCACAACGGCGTGTGTTTAACCGTAGTTAAGATCAATGGCAATCAATATACCTTAACGGCCATTGAAGAAACCTTGCAAAAAACCAATTTAGGAAATTTAAACGTGGGCGATGTCGTCAATATTGAACGTTGCATGCCTGCTAATGGTCGTTTTGATGGTCATATTGTTCAGGGACATGTAGATCAAACGGGTAAAGTGATCTCTATTATTGATAATAACGGTAGCTGGAGCTATACAGTTCAATACGACGCTTCCAATGGTAATGTAACGGTTGAGAAAGGCAGTATTACCATTAATGGCACCAGTTTAACGGTTGTAGATTCTAAAGATGATTCCTTCTCTGTTTGTATTATTCCTTACACCTACGACAACACTGTTTTTAAAACTTTAAAAGTTGGAGATACTGTGAATTTAGAATTTGACATCGTAGGGAAATACGTTGCCCGACTATTGAATAAAAAGTAAAATTTTATTATTTTTAATTAAACTTTAAAACAAGAGCTATGAAAAAAGTAATTACTATGGCTGCATTAATGATGGCATTTGCAGTTAACGCACAAACTATCAAGTTTGAACCTAAAACAGGGGATTCACAAATGGATCAGGTGTTAAAAGACATTGATGCTAAGGCACAAAAAGACATAAAAGTCTTTACAGATGAAGTAGCTACTAAGTTTGAATTACCAAGAATTAAGGTTGAAGAAATGGTTAAGACTATGCCAGCCGGCGATGTGTACATGGTTGCTCAAACAGCTGAGATCACTAAAAAACCAATCGATGATGTTGCAAAAACATATGAAGCCAATAAAGGGAAAGGTTGGGGTGCCACCGCAAAAGAATTAGGAATTAAGCCGGGATCTAAAGAATTTCATGCCATGAAAGACAAAGTAAAAGCTCACGGTAATAAAAAAGACAAAGGAGCAAAGGCTAGCAATAAAGGCGGTAAAGGAAAAAAAGATAAAGAGGTAAAAGAAAAGGGCAGCAAAGAGGACGAAGGCAAAGCTAAAGCCGAAACTGAAAAAGACGAAAAAGCCGGCGGCAAAGGAAAAGGCAAAAAATAATAATTCTGATTTAAACACCTGAAATTTCTGAGAATTTTTTACCTTCATGCCTTCAAAATAAAAGGTTATGGCAAGAGTAAAAATCAAAGAAGTTTTAAAAGGAGAGTTAATCGATCAAACAATTAACGTAAAAGGTTGGGTTCGTACATTTCGCAATAATTCATTTATTGCATTGAATGACGGTTCTTGCATTCACAATATTCAGGCAGTGGTTAATTTTGAAACCACTGCTCCTGAAACTTTAAAGCGTATCACGCCGGGCGCTTGCATTGGCGTGATGGGTAAATTAATTGCTTCTCAAGGAAAAGGACAAACGGTTGAGATCGTTGTTTCCGAAATTGAAATATACGGTGATGCTGAATCGGATGTCACAAAGCCAAATTCGTATCCTTTACAACCTAAAGCACACTCCTTAGAATATTTAAGAGAGATCGCACACCTGCGTTTTCGTACCAATACATTTGGTGCGGTATTCAGAGTGCGTCATACGTTAGCTTATGCGATTCATAAATTTTTTAACGACAAAGGATTTGTTTACATGCACACACCTATTATCACAAGCAGCGATGCTGAAGGAGCAGGCGAAATGTTTCGTGTATCTACGTTAGATCCTAAAAATCTTCCTTTAAACGAAGCGGGGGAGGTTGACTACAAACAAGATTTCTTTGGTAAATCAACCAACTTAACCGTTTCCGGACAATTAGAAGGCGAATTAGCCGCTATGGCATTTAGCGATGTGTATACATTCGGTCCAACATTTCGCGCCGAGAATTCTAACACCGCGCGTCACCTAGCAGAGTTTTGGATGATAGAACCGGAAATGGCATTTTATGATCTAAAAGACAACATGGCTTTAGCAGAAGAAATGTTGAAGTTTGTGATCGCTTATGCGTTAGAAAAAAATAAAGAAGACATCGAATTTTTATCTCAACGTTTGTTGGATGAGGAAAAACAAAAACCTCAAACAGAGCGTAGCGAATTAAATTTATTAGAAAAATTAAATTTCTGTTTAGGAAATGATTTCGCAAAGATCACATACACCGAAGCCATTGATATTTTACGTGAATCAAATCATAACAAGAAAAAGAAATTCCAATATATTATCGAAGGTTGGGGAGCTGATTTGCAAAGTGAGCATGAGCGTTACTTAGTAGAAAAGCATTTCAAAAAACCGGTTATTTTAACGGACTACCCTAAAGATATCAAATCGTTTTACATGCGTATGAATGACGATGGAAAAACAGTAGCCGCTATGGATATTTTATTCCCTGGTATTGGTGAGATCATTGGTGGTTCACAACGTGAAGAGCGTTTAGAGAAATTAGAAACACGAATGAAGGACATGCACATTCCAACAGACGAAATGAGTTGGTATTTGGATACGCGTCGTTTTGGATCTTGTCCACATGCTGGTTTTGGTTTAGGTTTTGAACGTTTGGTGTTATTTGTAACAGGTATGACTAACATTCGCGATGTGATTGCTTTTCCTCGTACTCCGAACAATTGCGAGTTTTAGATTCATCTTTAAGTATGTCATTTATAAATTAAAATAAAATGACCTTAATAATTCTTTTACTTTGTTTTTGTGCCATCCTCATCGGTTGCGTGGCTTACCTGTGGTATAAAAACGATCGATTAAAAAAACACCATCAGCAACTGCATACAGAGTTTAAAGTATTGGAATCTAAAATTAATGCGATCGAATTGGATGGCTTGAAATATAAGATCGAGCCGCATCTTTTTAAAAATATTTTAAATTCTATTCAGTCACACGCTTATCAAACCTATTTTTCTTTGGATAAATTGAGCAATGTCTTGGATTATATTTTATATGAAACAGATAAGCAATTTGTCACGGTAAAAGAAGAATTAGAATTTGCATTAAACTTAATTGAGATCAACAAATTGAAATTGAGTCCCTTGTTTGACATCAAGATCAAAAATAAGGTCAGTGATACACACCCTTTCTATAGCCAGGAATTACTGGCGCCAATGGTAACGGTGGATCTGATCGAGAACGCCTTTAAGCATGCTGATATTCAAAGTGGCGATTCTTTTATTTCGATCACCTTCGAATTGAAGGATGATTTTTTTGCATTAACGGTCGCTAATAAAATAAGTTCTAAACCGGCATTGAAAAAAACAAACAGTGGTATTGGAACGGAGACGATGAAAAAACGTTTGGATATTTTATATAAAGGTTGTTATGAGTTCGAACAGTTTGAAGAGAACGATGTATTTATTTCGCATTTAAAATTAAATTTACTTGACTACAAAGCTAAAATGCTTATTGCTGGATGATGAACTCCCGGCCTTAAGCTACATCAAAGCCTTATGCGAACAACTGTCTGATGTTGAAGTGGTAAAAGCGTTTAATGATGGCGATAAATTTTTAGAAGCCACTAAAGAATTAGATTTCAATCTTTGTATTCTGGATATTCAAATGCCTAAATACAGTGGGTTAGAAATTGCTGAAAAATTGCAAAATAAACTGATCATTTTCACCACAGCATATAAAGAATTTGCTGCAGAAGCGTTTGATCTCAATGCGGTCGATTATATTCGAAAGCCGATTCAAAAAGAACGCTTTGAACAGGCCATCACTAAAGCAAAAACAATCTTGCAACAACAGGTTTCTGCACAAAAAACACAAGCTTTGTGGAATACCGATAAAGGAAAAACATTGTTAGCGTTTGAAGACATTTTATACATCACGGCTTCTGAAACCGACAGTCGTGACAAAGTGGTTTATTTAGTAAACGGACAAAAAACTATGATTAAGAATACCAGCTTCGAACAGATACTTTCAGTGTTACCTAAACGGAAATTCTGCCGCATCAATAAAAAAGATGTGATTGCTTTAAAAGTAGTTCAGCATTTTACCGCCGATGAAATTAAAACCAACATTCCTGTAAAAAATAATCAAACATTAACTTTGCCTTTAAGCGATGTTTATCGTGATGAGTTTAAATTACGCATCATAAAATAGTTTAAACCTTATTTGAAAGGCATATGCACCTTGGTAATGGTGCGGCTGATTTGACGAAACGGTGCGAACTGCAATTTTTTCGGTGGCATTGCGGAGGCTTGTGCGAGAAAAGAATTGGAGTTGGCGTTTCGTCTTGATTTTTTGTTTCTTTTTGATCAAGCAAAAAGAAAGAGAATTTTTTCATTACATTTTTCATACACTTCATTACATAAGTTATGCCTAAGCACTAGTAATGGCAATACTTCGCTGTACCTTTGCACTCTATAAAAGCGATGTCATGAACAACATTAAAAATTCTTTATTTTACATTTTAACCATTGGTGGTTTTGCCTTTTTAATGTATTACATTGTTTTAAGAGGAGAGCCTTTGGAAGTGCTTAAAGTTACTAAGCCCCAACAAATAGTAGAAGTAAATAGCTTTAGCGAAATAAAAGATACGCTTCATCATAATGTTACGCATCCTTTAGCAATATTATTATTACAGATCATCACCATCATTATTACTGCCCGTATTTTCGGTTTCTTGTTTAAAAAAATCGGACAACCCACCGTTATAGGTGAGATCATTGCGGGCATATTTTTAGGCCCATCTTTTATCGGCATGTTTTTTCCTGAATTTTCGGCTTTCTTGTTTCCAAAAACATCGTTACCCAATTTGCAATTCATGAGTCAGATAGGCTTGATCCTTTTCATGTTTATTGTTGGGATGGAACTTGATCTGAATACCTTAAAAAAGAAAGCACACGAAGCTGTGATTATCAGCCATGCCAGTATTATTTTTCCATTTGCTTTAGGGATGGGTCTTGCTTATTACATGTATCAGGTCTATGCACCTAACGATGTTAACTTTTTATCATTCTCTTTGTTCATTGGAATCTCGATGAGCATTACAGCTTTCCCGGTATTAGCACGAATAGTACAGGAACGGCAATTGACTAAAACAAAATTAGGTGCCATAGTTATTACCTGCGCCGCTGCTGATGATATTACTGCCTGGTGTATTTTAGCCGCTGTTATTGCCATTGTTAAAGCAGGCTCTGTGGTGAGTTCTTTTTATATTATTTTAATGGCCATTGCTTATGTGTTATTAATGGTAAAAGTGATCAAACCATTTTTAAAACGGTTAGGAGATATTTATTCGCACCAGGATACTTTAAGTAAACCGGTAGTTGCTATTTTCTTTGTGACCTTATTAGTGTCATCATTCTTGACAGAAATTATTGGCATCCATGCTTTGTTTGGCGCCTTCATGGCGGGAGTGATCATGCCTCAAAATTTACATTTCAGAAATGTATTCATTGAAAAAATAGAAGATGTATCTCTTGTATTATTACTCCCTCTGTTTTTTGTATTCACAGGATTAAGAACTCAAATAGGGTTATTAAATGATGTGAACTTATGGGGAGCCTGCGCTTTAATTATTGCGATTGCGGTTATCGGTAAATTCTTTGGAAGTGCAATTGCTGCCAGGTTTATGGGGCAATCATGGAAAGATAGTTTAACCATTGGTGCCTTAATGAATACACGAGGTTTAATGGAATTAATTGTGTTGAACATAGGCTTTGATCTGGGGATCTTATCGCCTTCTGTTTTCGCAATGATGGTGATCATGGCGTTATTAACCACATTTATGACAGGCCCTGCACTCGACTTTATCAATTTTATTTTTAAAGATAAAAAATCAAATGAGCAATTAGATGAAGTACAGAAACATGGAAAGTACAAGATCTTGTTTTCTTTTGGAGATGCCGAACATGGCAAAAGCATGGTGCGCTTGGTAAACAGTTTAATTAAAAAAACCACGGCAAATACTTCATTATCTGCTTTGCATTTAGAGCCAAGTAATGAGTTGCATCAGTTCAATATCAGAGAAGTAGAACGAGATAGTTTTAAACCCATTAAACGCGAAGCCAATAAATACAATTTAGAATTACAAACGTACTTTAAACCAACGTTAGATTTTGAAAAAGAAATTACAGATACTGCCAATCAGGGAGAATATGATCTGTTGATTGTTGGTATGGGAAAATCCATTTATGAAGGAAGCTTTTTAGGTAAATTATTAGGTATGACCACCAAGATCATTAACCCTGAAAAGTTATATCATACTCTAACAGGAAGTTCTGATAATGGTTTTGATGATCGTACAAACACCATTATTCGCTCGGCTAAAATGGAGCTCGGTATTTTTGCGGATAAAGGTTTGAAAAAAGTGGATGATGTAGCGATATTAGTTTTAGAAAATAACGATGAATTCCTAATGAACTATGCTCAAAAAATGATTCACAATAATGAGTCACGTGTTGTGTTGATCGATTATTATGAAAAGATAAAACAGAATCCGTCTTTCAAAGAAAAGATCAGAGCTATTGAACAACAAGCTCCAAATCATATCGCTCTTTATGCCCAAGAGCATATTACAGAACCTTTCTTACAAAACATGGATCTGCTGATCATTAGCATTGACGGCTGGAAAGTCTTAATAGAAAATAAACCGGATTGGTTAGCACAAGTACCTTCTGTTTTGATTGTGAGAAAATAATAGATCTATCGACTAGAAATTATCTTTTTCAATTCATTCAACATCATAGCCGTGGCGCCCCACAAAATTTTTTCCTGCACGTCAAAGTAAGGCGTGCTAAATTTTACGCCGGGGCTAGGCTCCAAAACGGTTTCCTTAATGGAACCTGGATGTAGCAGATCATTGATCTTCCATTCCAGCAATTGATTCACTTCATTCTCGTTTGGAGTAAATACAGGTTTTTGTGGTAAGTAAGCCACAAAAGGTTGTACCATAAATTTACTGACAGGAATATACATCGGGCTTAATTTACCCAGCATTTCCGGTAGTTGATCGCAACCGGTTTCTTCAAAAAATTCGCGCAAAGCCGTTGCTTCCAGATCGGCATCTGTAGGTTCTGCCTTTCCTCCAGGCAAAGCAATTTGCCCACTATGGTAACCATTATAAATAGAACGCTCTATTAATAATAAAACAGTTTCCTCATTTTCGTTTGGATAAATTAATATCAATACCGCACTTGGTCTATAACCTTCGGCTTGAAAACTGATCTTCTCTCGTTTAACATGAGCCATCTCAAATTGAGCTTCAATACCAGGTAAGGGCAATTGAAGATTCGATTTTAAGTTGGCTATAAATTCGTTAAACATAATTAAAGATCAAGTGTAGAATAGTTAATAAATTAGGTACATTTATAAGTATACACCACGACCTAAAGTAAACATCTAATGAAATTTTATAACATTAAAAATACGCAACATTTGCCAATTTCTTTAGAGGAAGCCTGGGCTTTTTTTTCTTCGCCAAATAATTTAGAACTCATGACCCCTTCCTATATGGATTTTAGAGTTACATCAAATAAAGCTGCTGGAGAGATCATGTTTGAAGGACAAATTATTACCTATGCTCTAAAACCCGTATTGGGCATACCTATGAAATGGATGACAGAAATTACTCATGTAAAGTACCCTCATTATTTTATTGACGAACAGCGCTTTGGGCCTTATAGTATGTGGCATCATAAACATACATTTACTCCAACAGATAATGGCGTTGAAGTGCACGATGAAATTGATTATGTTATACCCTTAGGTTTTTTAGGCACTTTGGCATATAAATTATTTGTGAAAAAGAAACTCGAATTTATTATCGAGCACAGAAGAAAGGTTCTAAACGAATTATTTCCTTCTTCAAAATAAAGAGATCTGTTTGTTTTCTGTTAAAGCATCTTTGTAAGCTTTTAACGTTCTTAACCGAGCCATGGCATGATCTACAATTGGTGTTATGTATTCAGAGGTATTAAATTCGGGCACCCATTTTTTGATGTACTCAAATTGAGGATCAAATTTTTTAGTTTGTTCTGTGGGGTTGAAAATTCTAAAATAGGGAGCCGCATCGCAACCACTACTCGCCGCCCACTGCCAGCCGCCATTATTGGCACTGAGATCAAAGTCTAATAATTTTTCCGCAAAATAAGCTTCACCCCAACGCCAGTCGATTAATAGATCTTTAATTAAAAAACTGGCTACGATCATCCGCACACGGTTATGCATAAATCCGGTTGTATTCAATTCACGCATACCCGCATCTACGATTGGGAACCCGGTTTTTCCTTCACACCAGGCTTTAAATTCCTGTTCATTATTTCGCCAAATGATTCGATCATACTGAGGCTTAAAAGCCCCCTTGACTACATGTGGAAAATGGTGTAAGATCATTATGTAAAAATCACGCCAGATCAATTCGTTTAACCAGGTTTCATTTAAAGATAAAGCTTGCCTTGCTAACGACCTGATACTTACTGTTCCAAACCGTAAATGAACGCTTATGCGACTGGTCCCATTGATAGCAGGAAAATCACGTTGTTCTTTGTAATGCTTAATAATAGAGGAATTTACTTTATCACCCGGAATAATCAGATCTGTTTTTTTAAATCCAATGTCCGTTAACGATGGAATTGAAAATGATGTTGTTTGGTAAAAGTTTTTGAAATAGGGCTCAGTAGGATAAGATCTTACATAAAAGTCAGTGAGCTTTTGTTTCCACTTTTTACTATAGGGTGTAAAAATAGTATAGGGTTTTCCATCATCTTTGGTTACTTCCTCTTTTTCAAAAATGCATTGATCTTTGTATGTTTTAAATGCAATGTTCTTTTGTTCTAGAATTGTCTTAATAGAATTGTCACGTTCAATCGCCGATGGTTCATAATCGTGATTGGTGTATACACAATCAATATCATATTCCTTCATCAATTCATGAAAAGCTTGTTCTGGTTTAGAATGAAAGATTTTAAGGGAGGAGCCTAATTCTATAAGTTTTTTGTTTAGATCGATAATCGCATGGTGAATAAATTCTACTCGTCTGTCTTCTTTGTTTTCCAGTTTATCCAAGATGTGTTTATCAAAAATAAAAATTGGTAAAATTGGAATCTCACTTTTTAAGGCATGGTATAATCCTGCATTATCGATTAAGCGTAAGTCTCTTCTAAACCAAAAAAGGGCTATTTTCTGCATGATTAGTTCTCAAATAAAGGACACAAAAGTTTAAGAAAATTCTTGTAATTTCAACACTTCTAAAATTAAGTTAATATTATGGAATTAAAACAATTTCAACAACACATATTGCAAGGTATTCCTTCTCAATTGCCTTCTGCAAAAACCTACGAAGCAAACATCAATCATGCGCCTAAGCGTAAAGCTATTTTAAACAACGAAGAAAAAAAATTAGCCATCCAAAATGCATTGCGTTATTTCGAACCACAACATCACGCGGTTTTAGCGAAAGAGTTTATTGAAGAATTAAACACTTATGGTCGCATTTATATGTACCGTTTTCGCCCGGATTATAAAATTTATGCACGCCCAATAAATGATTATCCACATCAAAGCATACAAGCTGCTGCTATTATGCACATGCTAAGTAATAACCTGGATTATGCGGTAGCACAACATCCCCATGAGTTAATTACTTACGGTGGTAACGGGGCAGTGTTTCAAAATTGGGCGCAGTATCTGTTAACCATGCAGTATTTAGCAACCATGACAGATGAGCAAACGTTGGTATTATACAGTGGCCATCCGATGGGTTTATTTCCTTCTCATAAAGATGCACCACGTGTGGTTGTTACTAACGGGATGATGATTCCAAACTATAGTAAGCCGGATGATTGGGAAAAATTTAATGCCTTAGGCGTAACGCAATACGGACAGATGACGGCTGGTTCATTTATGTACATTGGTCCGCAAGGCATCGTACATGGCACTTGTATTACGGTGATGAATGCAGCACGTAAAGTGTCTAAATCAGAAGAAGACCGCTTAGGTAAATTATTTGTAACCTGTGGTTTAGGTGGGATGAGTGGTGCTCAGCCAAAAGCAGCAAAAATTGCAGGTTTGGTTTCGGTAACTGCCGAGATCAATCCAAAAGCAGTACACACGCGTCAATCACAAGGATGGGTAGATGAAGTATATGATAATTTGGATCTATTGATCCCTCGTATCAAAAAAGCAACGGCCGCTAAAGAAGCAGTTTCTCTAGCTTATCAGGGAAATGTGGTTGATCTGTGGGAACGCATTGTTAAAGAAGGAATGAAAATAGATGTTGGCTCTGATCAAACATCCCTACATAATCCATGGGCCGGAGGCTATTATCCGGTAGGCTTATCTTTAGAAGAAAGTAATGAAATGATGGCGTCCAATCCTGATAAATTTAAAACACATGTTCAGGAAACGTTAGTGCGTCATGCGAATGCTATTAATATCTTAACAAAACAAGGTATGTACTTTTTTGATTATGGTAACGCTTTCCTGCTTGAGGCAGGAAGAGCCGGCGCTGATATTTATAAAGAATTGCCGGCTGTAAAAGGAGGACATGTTGGTGCCACATTCAGATACAATAGTTATGTGCAGGATATTTTAGGGCCGATGTGTTTTGATTATGGTTTTGGCCCTTTCCGTTGGGTGTGTACCAGCGCCAACGAAAATGACCTGCGTAAAACTGATGAAATAGCTTTACATGTTTTAGAAGAAATTTATAAAACAGCTCCAAACGAAATTAAACCACAGCTAAATGATAACATTGTTTGGATTCGTGATGCGATGAAAAACAATTTAGTAGTGGGTTCTCAGGCTCGTATTTTATACGCGGATAGCGAAGGTCGTGTGAAAGTAGCTGAAGCGATCAATAAAGCGATTGCTAGTAAAGAAATTTCAGCACCTGTTGTTTTAGGTAGAGATCATCATGATGTAAGCGGTACGGATTCTCCTTACCGCGAAACATCTAATATTTATGATGGCTCTAAATTTACGGCAGACATGGCGGTGCAAAATTTTGTCGGCGATTCTTTCCGTGGAGCTACCTGGATCAGTTTACATAATGGTGGTGGAGTAGGTTGGGGCGAAGTGATCAATGGGGGTTTTGGTTTAGTGTTAGATGGCAGTGCCGATGCCGATCGTCGATTAAAATCTATGTTGTTTTGGGATGTGAATAACGGGATTGCCCGTCGTGCCTGGGCACGGAATAAAGAAGCAAATTTTGCCATTAAACGCGAAATGGAACGCACGCCAAATTTAAAAGTAACACTAGCTAATTTGGTAGACGAAACCATTATCAACTCCCTCTCCTTGTAAGAGAGGGTTGGGGTGAGGCCGCTTGTGAATTTAATATAAATCAAACACAACATGAAAAAACTAATCACACTTTTGTCCATTCTTATTTTTGCTGCGTGTAGCGGTGAGAAAAAAACAGAAGAAGTAACAACAGCCAATCAGGATGCGAAATTTGATGCGTATAAAGAGCGTTTCATCGAAGCACTTTGGAAACAATACCCGGGTTGGGCTAGTGGACAAGGCTATCACAAATACGATAGTGTATTGGTTATTCCTAATGCAGAGTCAAGAACGAGTGATTTGGTGTTTTGTAAAGCGCATTTAGATTCATTAAAATCCTTTGAACTAAATACCTTATCTGATAATAATAAAACAGATTACCACATGATGGAAGATCAATTAAGATCTTCTCAATGGTACATCACTGAATATAGATCTTACGAATGGAATCCATCTGATTATAATATCTGTGGAGGCTTTGCTGAAATGTTAGCTAATAATTATGATTCATTAGAGACACGTTTACATAATTTTTACTTGCGTATGAAAAACGTGAAAGCTTATTATGAAACGGCAAAACAACAAATTAAAAACCCTACGATTGAGCACACGCAATTAGCCATTGATCAAAACTTAGGTGGTGCATCAACATTTGATGCTGATTTAAAGGAAGCCTTAAATAAATCACATTTAGCAGCGAATGAAAAAGAACAAATTTTAGCTCGAGCTAATGAAGCGATAACAGCTATTAAAGATTATGCCAAATGGTTAAAGGAATTGAAAAACCCAACACCGCGTAGTTTTCGTTTAGGAAAAGAGTTGTATGCTCAAAAATTCCAGCACGATATCCAATCGGGTTACACGGCAGATGAGATCTACCAAAAAGCGATAGAACATAAAAAAGAGTTACATCAAAAAATGTATGTATTGGCAGATAAGTTATGGCCAAAGTATATTGATAATCCGGCTACATGGGGACAAAAAGGCCCTATGAAAAAACCAACTGACTCGCTGGCACTAATTAAGATGGTGATCGATAAAATTTCTTTGAAACATGTTCAAGCAGATTCTTTCCAAACTGAGATCGAACATCAGATCCCGCGATTAGTAAACTTTATTAAAGAAAAAGATCTGATTTACCTGGATCCATCAAAACCTTTGGTAGTGCGTAAAGAACCGGCATACATGGCTGGCGTAGCGGGTGCCTCTATCTCTTCGCCTGGCCCTTATGATAAAAATGGAAACACGTATTATAATGTTGGAAGCTTTGCAGGTTGGAGTAAAGAACAAACAGAAAGTTATTTGAGAGAGTACAATCATTACATTTTACAGATCTTAAATATTCACGAAGCTATTCCAGGGCATTACACTCAGTTAATTTATTCTAACCAATCACCAAGTATCATCAAAGCTGTTTTTGGGAATGGTGCCATGATAGAAGGATGGGCGGTTTATACCGAACGCATGATGTTAGAAAACGGTTTTGGAAATAATGAAGATGAAATGTGGTTGATGTATTATAAATGGAATTTACGTACAACCTGCAATACTATTTTAGACTATGGTGTTCACGTTAATAACATCAGTAAAGAAGAGGCAATGAACTTGTTGATACATGAAGCATTTCAACAACAAGCAGAAGCAGAAGGTAAATGGAAACGTGTCTCAGTCACACAAGTTCAGTTATGCTCTTATTTTACCGGTTACAAAGAAATTTATGATTTCCGCGAAGAGTTAAAAAAACAACAAGGTGATAAATTTAATCTCAAACAATTTCATGAAAAATTCTTAAGCTACGGAAGCGCACCCGTTAAGTATATTAAAGAGTTGATGGGAAATAAATAAACTCAAACTAAAATCAAAGTCCATGAGTAAAACGCGCGCAGGCCGTCAAAAATGCGAACCGGATGAGGGGTGAAACGAGAAAACAAGATTTTAGTGTAGCTTGCGGAACGTAAAAATCGTAGTTTTCCGTGAAGCGCGTTGAAGCATATTTTTGACTTGTCTTTTTGCTTACTTTTTGACTAAGAAAAAAGTAAGAACAGAAAATAAGAAGTGCAATCTTTGCTTCAGAAAAAAAGTAAGAGAAATAATATCTAATTTTACCTCATGTTTACAATCGATACCCACACGCACATTATTCCCAAACACATCCCTGATTTTACCAAAAAATTCGGATACGGAAATTTCATTCAATTAGATCACCACCAACCTGGCAGAGCCTGGATGATGCAGGGAAATAATCGATTCAGAGAGATCGTTGAAAACTGCTGGGATGCAGAAGTTCGCATTAAAGAAATGAACGAACACCAGGCTGATATGCAGGTGATCTGTACCATTCCGGTGATGTTTAGTTATGATGCAAAACCAAATGATTGCCTGGAAATTTCTCAGTTTTTAAATGATGATATCGCGGCAACGGTCAACAAATATCCGGATAGATTCATAGGATTGGCAACCGTTCCTATGCAAGATACGAAGCTGGCGGTTCAGGAATTAGAACGCGCCATGAGTATTGGTTTTAAAGGAGTTCAAATAGGAAGCAACATTAATAATATAAATTTAGGCGAACCGCAGTTTCATGATTTTTGGGCCGCGGCTGAAAGATTGAATGCAGCCATCTTAGTTCACCCTTGGCAAATGATGGGGCAGGAGCACATGAGTAAATATTGGTTGCCTTGGTTAGTAGGTATGCCGGCAGAGATCAGCCGCGCTATTAGCTCTATGATCTTTGGGGGAGTGTTTGATAAATTCCCAAAATTAAAAGTGTGTTTTGCGCATGGTGGTGGTTCGTTCTTGCCTACTATTAGTCGTATTGAACATGGCTGGGAGTGCCGACCTGATCTGGTAGCGATTGATAACCCAAATAATCCAAAATCATATTTAGGAAAGTTTTGGGTGGATTCGCATGTGTGCGATCACAAAATGTTACAATATATTATTGATTTGGTGGGCGCTGATAAAGTTGTTCAGGGTTCAGATTATCCATTTCCATTAGGAGAGGCAATCCCCGGAACGTTAGTTCGCGAAGCTCCATTAGCTGATTCAACCAAAAAAATAATTTTAGGAGAAGCCGCTAAAGTCTGGCTGTCTCTTTAGTCCCTTAAGTCAAATAGTCTCTTTAATCTTTTTATCAAAATGGCTCACTTCACCGATCACCAACTAAAAACACTTACTTCTGCCGAGGGAAAAACACTTAAAAAAGTCATTATTTATTTTTGGGTAAACCGCTTCAATCCTGATGCTCACGTTGACTTGATTGATAACGTGGAGTTGGTATTTAATGATGAGACGTCTTTAGTTATTACGTGTAATGAAGACAGTACAGGCATTGAAGTATTGAACGACTTTAATTTTGCAGAAGAAAAAGCCGGATTAAAACAAGAGTTTGGCGATAAGATCAAGATCATTCCCATCGATGCCTCTACAACAAAAATGTGGACAGACGTGATTGGCGAAACAATTGAGGCTTTTGAATTGAGCAAAGAAGACGAGCAATTCTTAAATGATGCGTTAATTATCAGTTTCGGGATCGAAAAACGTTCTATCGGAATTAGTCCTTCTGATGGCTTGATCATTGATTATTGGGAAGAATAACTTTCTTCAGCTGATTTTGTCGATTAATTCATCTATTTAACATGAAATTAAGTAAAATTGGTCTATTACTCTTCTAAAAAAAGCTGAGCCCCTAGATAAAAAAGTTACAAGGCTCTTATTTAGAATGATTATAAATTATCTCAGATGTTAATAAATTTTAAAATTTACGATTTAGATATATAACATTCTGTTATTTTTGTGCGGTGATTTTTGTCATCAAAGTGTCATTGAACTGCTATATTACTAAAAAAATTAGATATAATTCTATGCATAATCATATGTCTCATCTCTCTTTAAAATCCTTATTTGGCGCGGTTTTCCTGTTTTTTGCTTTTTCCTTTGGATCAAAGGCTCAAGACGGCGCCAAAATTTTCAAACAAAACTGTGCAGTTTGCCACGCACTTACCGATCAAAAGGTAACGGGTCCTGGTTTAGCAGGAATTGCTGATCGTGCTCCAAAACCAGCTAATGAGTGGTTGGCAAAATGGATCAAGAATAACAATAAAGTTATTGCTTCGGGCGATGCTTATGCTAAAAAGTTAGTAGCCGATAATGGAGGCACTGATGCAATGAATGAGTTTGAGTTTTTAACGGACGAAGAAATTACTGCTTTAGTAACCTTTATTCAAAATCCTCCTGCACCTCCGGTTGCTGCAACTACAGGTGGCGCACAAAAAGGCGGAGAAATTGCTGAAGAAAAAGGTGGCATCGACCCATTATACTTATTATTAGGTAGCATCGTTATTTTAGCGATCATCATCGGTGCTTTACGTAGTGTTCGTCATTCTTTACAAAACTCTTACAACCGTAAAGAAGGAAAAGAAGAAAATCCTGATTTAACTTTTGGTGAAGAAGTAAAACAATGGATGGGAAATAACCGTCGTTTAGTTGGTGTTTTCTGTATCATTATAGCATTCGTTGGAATGAAATCTTGCTGGAATGCTTGTTTTGATTTAGGTGTATATTACGATTGGGAAACTAAAAAAGGATATAAACCTGAACAACCAATTAAATTTTCTCACAAAATCCACGCAGGTGATAATGATATCGCTTGTCAATATTGCCACAATTCAGTTGAAAAATCTCGTCACGCAGGAATCCCAACGGTTAACGTGTGTATGAATTGTCACAAAGGTATTCAGGAAACAGCTACTCCTGGTTCTAAAGAAGAAATTGCTAAAATTTATAACGCAGCAGGATTCAATACTAAATCAGGAAATTACGATCTACCTCAAAATCCTTTAAAATGGATCAAGGTTCATAACTTACCTGACCACGTTTATTTTAACCACTCTCAACACGTAGTAGTAGGTAAACAAGATTGTGCTACTTGTCATGGTGATTTGAAAAAAATGACCGTAGCAGAACAACAAACTCCATTAACCATGAAATGGTGCGTTGATTGTCACCGTAAAACAGAAGTGGCAATGGAAGGAAATGCATACTACGATAAAATGCACAAAGCTTTAAAAGAGAAATATAAAGGACAATATGACGTTAAGTTTACAGTTGATAAGATTGGTGGACTTGAGTGTGCAAAATGTCACTATTAATATTTAGAAACCGGTAATTACAAGAAATATCACAGATGACTATGTCAAAAAAATACTGGAAAGGTTTGCCTGAATTAACAGACAGCCCTGAATTTTTACAAAAGAAAAATAATGAGTTTGCAGAAGCGCTGCCAATGGATGAATTCCTTAGTGGTGATGAAGCAAATTCTAAAGGCACAAGCCGTAGAGATTTCTTAAAAGTAATGGGATTTTCCACAGCAGCTGTTGCATTAGCAGCTTGTGAAACTCCTGTTAACAAAGCAATTCCTTACGTTGTAAAACCTGAAGAAGTAACTCCTGGTGTAGCTAACTTCTACGCTTCTACTTTTTATGATGGGCATGATTATGCTTCTGTTTTAGTAAAAACAAGAGAAGGTCGCCCTATCAAAATTGAAGGAAATGATTTATCTAAAGTATCTCATGGTGCTACTTCCGCTCGTGTTCAGTCTTCTGTATTAAGTTTATATGACGGCGCTCGTTTAAACGGTCCGTTGGCTAAAGGAAATGCAACCACTTGGAAAAATGTAGACGATGCAGTCGCAAAATCTTTATCTACAGGAGCTGCGGTAATTTTAAGTTCTACAATTATCAGTCCTTCTACAAAAGCGGTAATTGCTGAATTTACAGCTAAACACCCAAATGCTAAACACGTTACTTACGATGCTATTTCTTATTCAGCTTTAATCAAAGCAAATAAAAATGTATTCGGTAAGTCTGTTGTTTCTTCATATGATTTTTCTAAAGCTAAAACCATTGTTGGTGTAGCTTGTGATTTCTTAGGAACCTGGTTAAACCCGATCGAATTTGCTAACCAATACAGCAAAACTCGTAAAGTTAATCGTGAGAACTTAGAAATGAGTAAACATTATTCTTTCGAAGCTAATTTATCTTTAACCGGTGCTAATGCTGATGAGCGTTACATGGTTAAACCTTCTGAATACGGGAAAGTAATTGCTGCGTTATACAATGAAGTAGCTGGCGCAACCGGAAATTCAAAAGTATCTGACGCTAAAGTATCTAATGCAGATGCTGCAAAAGCAATTTCTAAAATTGGAAAAGAATTAGTTAAGAATAGCGGTTCTTCAATTGTTGTTTGTGGTTTTAATGATGAAGGTTGCCAAACATTGGTAAACGGAATCAATAAAATGTTAAACAACTACGGTAAAACGGTTGATGTAGAATTATACTACAATTTAAAACAAGCTGATGATAAAGAATTTTTAGACCTAGTTGCTGATTTAAATGCAGGGAAAGTTGGTACGTTAATGACTTACAACTGTAATCCGGTTTATACAGCTCCTGCTTCTTTAAAATTTGCAGATGCTTACAAAAAAGCAACGGTTAAAGTTTCTTTCTCACAATCATTAGATGAGACCTCTAAATTAGCAGATTACGTTTGCCCTGATCATAACTTTTTAGAGTCTTGGGGTGATGCAAATCCAAAGCGTGGTCACTACTCATTACAACAACCTACTATTAACCCGATCTTTGCAGCTCCTCGTTACGAAGGAACTCGTCAGGTTCAGGATACTTTATTGAAATGGTCTGGCATTAAAACAGATTATTTAACGTACTTACAAGGATATTGGAATAATCATATTTTCCCACAACAAGGAAAACATTTGGATTTCGCTTCTTTTTGGGCAAACACTTTACACGATGGTGTTTTAAAAGTGTCTGTTTTAAAAGATGTTCCTTTTGTTCCTGCTCAAATTGATTCAACTGGTAAAGTAGTGGCAACAGGCGTTGCGGCTATTGTTAACGAATTAGTTGCAGATACAACTAAAGTTATTAAACCTACTGCTCATGCAGCAGCTACTCCGGTAGCAGTTGCAACCACCGCAAACGCTGATTACAATAAAGCAGCAGCAATGGCTACTTCTGCTAAAGGTGGTGCTTACGAATTAGTTGTTTATGAAAAAATTGGTTTAGGAAATGGTAACCAATCTAACAACCCTTGGTTATTAGAATTACCTGATCCTATTTCTAAAGTAACGTGGGATAACTACATTACCATGTCTATTCCTGATGTGAAAAAATTAGGATTAAATGAAATGTTACGTCAGGATATCGACGGATCAATCGTTGATTTAACTGTAAATGGTGTATCAGTAAAAGTTCCTGTATTCCCTCAACCGGGTCAAATGGAAGGTACTATTGGTTTAGCAGTTGGTTACGGTCGTACAGCTGAAGCAATGAAAGCTGCATTTGGTGTAGGTGTTAACGCATTCCCATTTGTATCTGTAATTAATGATACATTACAATATGTAGGTTTAAATGCTACAGTAGCAAAAGCAGAGGGCACGCATACATTTGCTTCTACGCAGATTCAACACACCATCATGGGTCGTGAAGAATATATTTTACGTGAAGTTTCTTTAAACGAATATAAAGACAAAGCAAAAGAAGTTTGGAATCCTGAAGCGTTATTGCCAATGCATGGTGGTGGGGCTAAACATGTTAATGAAATTGACTTATGGGCGGAACATCCTCGTATGAACCATAAATGGGGAATGACAATTGACATGACTTCTTGTATCGGTTGCGCGGCTTGCGTTGTAGCTTGTACAGTAGAAAATAACATTCACGTAGTAGGTAAAGAAGAAGTTGGTAAAACACGTGATATGCACTGGTTACGTATTGATCGTTACTATACTTCAGACATGAACAAAGACAAAGCTCATGAAGAAGGTTTAGGAACTAAACAAATGTACATCGATATGGAAAATCCTTCGGCTAACCCGAAAGTTACTTTCCAACCAATGATGTGTCAACACTGTAATCATGCTCCTTGCGAAACTGTTTGTCCGGTATTAGCTACCTCTCACAGTACAGAAGGGTTAAATATGATGACTTATAACCGTTGTATTGGTACTCGTTACTGTGCTAACAACTGTCCATTCAAAGTTCGTCGTTTCAACTGGTTTAATTATATCGACAATTCAATGTTTGCTGATGTAAATCCTGCACAACAAGATTTAGGTCGTATGGTATTAAATCCGGATGTAGTTGTTCGTTCTCGTGGGGTAATGGAAAAATGCTCGATGTGTACTCAGCGTTTACAAGCAGGTAAATTAGCAGCTAAAGCAGCCGGTATGCCAATTGTAGATGGAGCTATTAAAACAGCTTGTCAATCAGCTTGTCCTACAAATGCAATTATGTTTGGTGATGCTAATGATGAAAATTCAGAAGTATCTAAATGGAGAAGCGATGATAAAAACTACTATCTGTTAGAAGAAGTAGGAGTGAAACCAACAGTATCTTATTTATTAAAAGTAAGAAACCAAGATGAAGCAATTCACCATCATGATGCACACACTGCAGCTCCTAAACATGAAGGAAAAGCAGATGCTCACAAAGAAGAACACCATTCATAATTCGATCAAATAAAAAACTAAATTATAAATTCTGAATTAAAATAATATGCACGCAGAATCACAGATTAGGGAACCATTGATTATCGGTAACAAAACTTACCGAAACATCACCGATGACATTATTGCGCCCATAGAAGGTAAAGCAAACAGAACTTGGTATATTTTATTTACCATCGCTTCATTAGCTTTTATGTGGGGTATTGGATGTTTAGCATATACAATTGGCGTTGGTATTGGAGCCTGGGGTTCTAACAACGGTGTTGATTGGGCTTGGGATATTACAAACTTCGTTTGGTGGATTGGTATTGGTCACGCCGGTACATTAATCTCTGCCGTGTTATTATTATTCCGTCAAAAATGGCGTATGGCGATCAACCGTTCTGCAGAGGCGATGACCATTTTCGCGGTATTGTGTGCGGCTATCTTCGTAACCTTACATACTGGTCGTCCTTGGTTAGATTATATGTTATTCCCTTTACCAAATCAATTTGGTTCTTTGTGGCCTAACTTTAACTCTCCATTATTATGGGACGTGTTCGCGGTATCAACATATGCTACGGTATCTATCGTATTCTGGTACATTGGTTTAATTCCTGATTTTGCAATGGTTCGTGATAGAGTGATCAAACCGAAAATGAAAAAAGCATATGCTTTATTATCTTTTGGTTGGGGTGGTTCTGTTCGTCACTGGTCTCGTTTTGAAGAAGTATCTTTAGTATTAGCGGGTTTATCAACGCCTTTAGTATTCTCGGTTCACTCTATTGTATCCTTTGACTTTGCTACTTCGGTAGTACCTGGTTGGCATACAACCATCTTCCCTCCGTACTTCGTATCCGGTGCAGTATTCTCAGGTTTTGCCATGGTATTAACGTTAATGTTAATTGTTCGTAAGGTTTATAAATTGGAAGCTTACTTAACAATTAAACACGTTGAGTACATGAACATCGTAATCATTGTTACAGGTTCTATCGTTGGGGTAGCTTATTTAACTGAGTTATTCGTAGCATGGTATTCTGGTGTAGAATGGGAACAATATGCATTCTTAAACAGAGCAACTGGTCCTTTAGCTTGGTCATACTGGATCATGATGACATGTAACGTGATCTCTCCACAATTATTCTGGTTCAAAAAATTACGTACAAACTTAGTATTCACATTCGTATTATCTATCGTAGTAAATATTGGTATGTGGTTTGAGCGTTTTGTAATTATCGTTCCTACATTATGTCGTACGTATTTACCATCTACTTGGAATACATATACACCATCATTTATTGATGTGGGCATCTTTGTTGGTACAATTGGAATGTTCTTTACATTATTTTTATTGTATTCTCGTACATTCCCTGTAATTGCTCAGGCAGAGTTAAAATCAATTTTAAAAGCATCAGGGGAAGCTCAAAAAAAGGCATCTGCTGAACACGCACATCACTAGTTTTAAATTTTTAGAATAAGATTTAGATTTATTAAACAATAATATGGCAACTAAACAAATTATACACGGAATTTTTGGAGATGAAGTTCCATTGATGGAAGCTTGTAAAAAATTACGTGCTTCCGGGATTCGTATCAATGATGTATTTACTCCATTCCCTGTTCACGGAATTGATCCAATTGTTGGAGTTCCTCGTACACGTCTTGCAATCTGTGCATTCATCTACGGTATAACAGGAACAGCATTAGCTACATTAATGATGTGGTACATGATGGTTCACGATTGGCCAAATGATATTGGTGGTAAACCAACTTGGGGATATGTGTTTGCGATACCTGCTTTTATTCCTATTACATTTGAAGCTACTGTATTTTGTGCGGCTCATGGATTAGCGTTAACGTATTTATTACGTTGCTGGTTAGTACCGGGTGCAAAAGCTAAAAATCCTGATCCTCGTACAACTGATGATAAATTCATGATTTATTTAGAGTTGAATGATGAACAATCTAAAAAAGCTGATGAGATCTTACGTTCTAACGGAGCAGAAGAAGTAAACTACAAAGGCACTATTACAATCGAACCAAAATATTAATTAGATAAACACAATAGATATGAACTTTTCATACAAAAATCTTAAACTAATGGCTTGCGGTACTTTTGCAGCATTATTAGTAGCGGGTTTTACATCATGTGGTAAAAAAGACGCTAACAGTCCCGGTTTTGAATTTATGCCAGACATGTACCGTTCTCCATCTGTAGAATACTACGGAATTCACGTTGTTAATGGCGATACGTTATACAATGCAATGTTGCCTGTTAAAGGAACTATTGCAAGAGGTTATATACCTTATGTATATGCTAATACAGGTGAAGGCTATGAACAGGCAGGGTTATATTTAAAAAACCCAATTGCATTTTCTGAAAAAGTAGAAAAAGAAGGTGAAGTGTTATATGGAAAATTCTGTGTACACTGTCATGGTGCTACAGGTGCAGGTGATGGCAAAGTGAGTGCTAAATTACCAGGCGCTCCTCCAGCTTATGCCGGTCCTTTGAAAAATTTACCTGAAGGAAAAATTTTCCACTCAATCACTTACGGTAAAGGTTTAATGGGGAACCATGCAAGTATCTTAACACAGGAAGAACGTTGGAAATTAGTATACTATGTACAAAAACTACAAGGCCCTAAAACTGTTGCAACAGACAGTACAAAGGTTGTAGCAGTAGCAGATTCAACTAAAAAACACTAATAAACGAATTTAAATACGATAGAATTTTTAATATGAACACAGATAAATTAAATTTCGTAGTACCATCTAAAGCAAAGCTAACATCATTCGTTTTGATGGGAGTAGGCTTGATCTCTATCATCCTAATGTTTATGATGGATAAAGGAAATGAAGCAGAACATTATCATGCCGGTACTCGTGCCTGGGCTAATGTGTTCACAGGAGCTTTTTTCTTTACAGCAATTGCTTTAGGCGCTTCTTTCTTTTTAGGTATGCAATATGCTGCAGAAGCAGGATGGGCAACATCGATCAAAAGAGTTATTGAAGCGGTAACCTGGTATTTACCTTGGGGCTTATCTTTTTTATTGTTATTATTTATTTTAGGACAATTACACGTTCACCATATTTATCCTTGGATGGCAGAAGGAGTTGCTACAGAAGGATCTCCAAATTACGACAAAGTAATTGCCGGTAAAATTGGATATTTTGGTATTTCATGGTGGATCCGTACTATTTTATACATGGTTGCATGGGTAATGTTTACTTGGAAATTACGCAAGAACTCTGTAGATGCTGATGCAGTTGGACACGAAGAAGCTAAAGGATTTCATTGGAAAAATGTGAAATTAAGTGCTTGGTTTATGGTTGTGTTCGCAGTTACTTCATCTACTTCTGCCTGGGATTGGATCATGAGTATTGATACTCACTGGTTCTCTACAATGATGGGTTGGTACATCTTCTCTGGAATGTGGGTGAGTGCTATGATCACTGTAACGATGTTAATTGTATGGTTAAAAAAATTAGGGTACTTAGAGTTTGTAACTGAAAGTACTGTGCATGATATGGGTAAATGGATGTTTGCTATTTCTTTCTTATGGACGTACTTATACTTCTCTCAATTCATGTTGATCTGGTATGCAGATATTCCGGAAGAGGTTATTTATTACCAAACACGTTGGGAGTCTTACAAAGCTTTAATGTGGACTGTATTAATGGTGAATTTTGCTTTCCCTATGGTTATGTTAATGAGCCGCGACAGTAAACGTAATTTCTTCTTCCTAATGTTTGTAGGTACAATTATTTTCATCGGTCACTATTTAGATATCATTATGGTAGTGATGCCGGGAACAGTTGGACACGCATGGACAGGTTTAAGCTGGATGGAATTAGGAACATTCTTATTTTTCTTAGGATTATTTATTTATGTAGTGTTAAACAATCTTTCTAAACGTCCATTAGCGGTTAAGAATCACCCGTTCATGGAAGAAAGTTTACACCACTCCATTTAATCAGAAAAAAGAAAATACCAAAAATAGAACTATAAAATTATTATAATATGAGTTAGTAAAGGTATCCTGCCAAAAGCTAAAAAACTTTACTAAAACATATGACAATTTAAAAACAAACAACTAGAACATATGAAATTGTTAATCTTAATAGGACTTGTACTTTTAATCATTGCAGTACATCAGTTAATGCGTGTAATTGAACTTTCCCGTGAGTTTAAGAAAACTAAAGAGTGGAACATTACCGAGAAAGATAACACCTTTAACGGAAAAATGATGTTGGCTTTTATGGTTGCATTCTTCGCATTTTTCTTTTGGCAAGTAAACCGTTGGAACGATAATTCTTTACCGGGTGCAGCTTCTGAACATGGTTTAAAAGTAGATACTTTATGGGATTACAATATGTATATCATTGTGTTCACGTTTTTAGTAACTAATGCGGTTTTGTTTTATTTTGCTTATAAGTATTCAGGTAAAAAAGATTCTAAAGCAACTTTTATCGCACACGATAATCGTTTAGAGATGATCTGGACAATTGTTCCTGCGGTAGTTTTAGCCTTCATCATTATTTTTGGTTTAAAATACTGGAACGAAATCACAGACAGATCAACAGATCCTAACAAAGTAACCATTGAATTATACGCTAAGCAATTTGACTGGACCGCTCGTTATGCCGGTTTTGATAAAACATTAGGATCAACAGATTACCGTCAAATTAATGGAAGTAATGATGTTGGTTTAGATACATTAGATGCAGCATGTAATGATGATATCATTGTAAAAAATGAATTTCATATTCCTGTAAACAAAGAAATTGAATTTAAAATGCGTTCTCGTGATGTGATTCACTCAGCATACATGCCACACTTTAGAGCACAAATGAACTGTGTGCCCGGTATGATCACAGAGTTTAAATTTACGCCGAATAAAACAACTGCTGAAATGCGTAAAGATCCTTATGTTATTCAATTGATGGCAGGGATCAACGAAGCACGTGCTAAAAAAGGAGAGGCTCCGGTTGAGTTTGACTACATTTTGTTATGTAACAAAATTTGCGGAACATCTCACTATAATATGCAAATGACCATTATTGTTGAAAGTGAAAAAGACTACAAAGATTGGTTATTAACGCAACCCCGCTTTAAAAAGAAAATAGCTTCAAAGTAATTATTAGATAGAAAAATTGTTGTACTTTAAATAAAGAATAAAATGGCAAACGCACATTCAGAAACTATTACAGGACACGCAGCTCACCACGATCATGCACACGATCACGATGAGCATCACGAAAGTTTTGTAAGCAAGTATATCTTTAGCATGGATCATAAAATGATCTCTCGTCAGTTTTTAATTACTGCTATTATCATGGCTGTGATTGCAATGACGATGTCAGTGATCTTCCGTATGCAATTAGCATGGCCCGGAGAAAAATTCGGATTCATCAATGCAATGCTTGGAGACAAGTGGGGTAAAGATGGGATTTTAGATCCTAACATGTATATGGCTTTGGTTACAATCCATGGTACGATCATGGTATTCTTTGTATTAACAGGTGGATTAAGTGGTACTTTCTCTAACTTATTAATTCCATACCAGGTAGGTGCACGTGATATGGCTTCAGGATTCCTGAACATGTTATCATACTGGTTCTTCTTTTTATCAAGCTGCATTATGTTATCGTCTTTATTTATTGAAGATGGTCCTGCATCAGGTGGGTGGACAATTTATCCTCCGTTATCAGCAGTACCCGAAGCAATGGACGGCTCTAAGTTAGGTATGACATTGTGGTTAATTTCTATGACTTTATTTGTTGTGTCTTCTTTATTAGGTGGTATCAACTACATTGTTACTATTATCAACTTACGTACAAAAGGAATGAAAATGACAAGAATGCCTTTAACGATTTGGGCTTTCTTGATCACGGCTATTTTAGGTGTATTATCTTTCCCGGTATTAGTTTCTTGTGTTGTATTATTGATCATGGATAGAAGCATGGGAACTAGTTTCTATTTATCTGACATTTATATTAACGGACGTCCTTTAGATAATGTTGGTGGTAGCCCGGTTTTATTTGAACATTTATTCTGGTTCTTAGGTCACCCTGAGGTGTACATTGTATTATTACCGGCTTTAGGTATTTCATCCGAAATTATTTCCACTAACTCTCGTAAGCCGATCTTTGGTTACAGAGCGATGATCGGATCGATGTTAGCAATTGGTTTCTTATCATTCATCGTTTGGGGTCATCACATGTTTATTACCGGAATGAATCCATTCTTAGGCTCGGTATTCGTATTCACAACATTATTAATTGCTATTCCTTCTGCGGTAAAAGCGTTTAACTACATTACTACTTTATGGAAAGGTAACATCCAATACACTCCGGCAATGTTGTTCTCTATTGGTTTAGTTTCTTCTTTCGTAACAGGTGGTGTAACGGGTATTATCTTGGCAGATTCTACTTTAGATATTAATGTACATGATACTTATTTTGTGGTAGCTCACTTCCACATTGTAATGGGTCTGTCTGCTATCTTCGGTATGTTTGCGGGTGTTTATCATTGGTTCCCGAAATTGTTCTTACGTATGATGAACAAAAAATTAGGATACTTGCATTTCTGGTTAACGTTTACAGCAGCTTATGGTGTATTCTTCCCAATGCACTTCTTAGGTTTAGCAGGCGTACCTCGTCGTTATTATACAAACAGTGCATTCCCAATGTTTGACAACTTAGTAGATATTAACGAAGTTGTAACGATTTGTGCTATCATTGGTGCTTTAGCTCAAGTTGTATTCTTATTCAACTTCTTCTACAGTATTTTCCGTGGCGAGAAAGCTCCTCAAAATCCTTGGAATTCTAACACGCTTGAGTGGACAACGCCAATGGCACATATCCATGGTAACTGGCCAGGCGCTTTACCGGTAGTTCACCGTTGGTCTTATGACTATAGCAAGCCGGGTGCTGAAAAAGATTTCATTCCTCAAACTGTTCCGTTGGCCAATGGCGAACATGATGGTGGAGGACACTAAATAAAAATTTAAAAAAGCCTGAAGAATTCCTTCAGGCTTTTTTGTTTTAATGCCTTATCATTAATGTATAGTATAAATATTATTCGCAATTACATAATGACATGAACATTTATAGTAATTAGTGAGCTAAATTTAAAAGGCCGTTAAAACTCTTAACGAAGATGAGCGTTGGCTCGTCAAAACGCGATGGCGATTAGCTGTGAATTTTAATTTTTTAGTTGAGTTTGAAAGAGCTTTAGTTCTCTTTCAAAAACGAAACTTAAAAATTAAAAGAGCGGGGAGGGATCGTTTTGACTTGTGCTTCCTCACATGCTGGCTCAAATATGCTTTTGCATATTTTTCCTGTTTCTTTTTTGACTAAGAAAAAAGAAAATAAAACAGGGCATTTATTTGAGATTGCTTCACTGCAATGCGTTTCGTTCTCAATGACGAAGTGAATGTAATAAGTTAAGAAAGCACAAAACCAAAAAACTTCTTTGTATAAGAACTACCTTTAATATAAGATGAAGAACAAAGAAGAACATAGTTCGAAAGATAAAATTCAATGGGAAACGGTTGAAGCTTTGGAAACTATTGCCAATCAATGTATCTATAAAGGAAAAGACGTAGCAAAAGCCAGAGCCTTATTAAAAGCTTTGTATAAAGAAGACATAGAGTATAATGATGATGTGAGTTGCGCAGAAAAAAATGCAGAAGATGAAAGTGCAGCTTAGCTATATAATTATGAAATAAAAATTAAAAACGTTTGAAGGTATTCTTCAAACGTTTTTTTGTTTTAGAGAGTTTGTGTGATAGATGTTTGCCAAATGCCTTGAGGGCTTATGAGAAGGCAACGGTTACCGGATTGCTTTTTATTGAACAAGATGCAACAAAAATGAAAATGTGCTATTTATCCTTTTTACGGTAGTGATAAATATATTATTGCCTCTACTTTTGTTGCTGAAGCTAACAAAAAATAATTTATGATAATGGACTTTAAACTGAGAAGAAAATGATTTATCGAAATGTGCCATGATGAGAACAAGGCAGACAAAGGGCTGTAACACTAAGTATAAATACTTAATTGGTTAAGTAGTTATACTGTATTGATAAAATAATTGAACAGATCTTTTTATTATTTGATAATATAAATGAATCAATTAATAGAAAATGAGAAATTTTTTTAAATAAAAAATAGTAGCAAATAATATGAGATTTGAATTAAACTGAAATTGAAATTTATAAGTCTTTGTCGAATGTTTTTCGTTGAGAATTTTTTTAAAGATACTTTCGCGTGTTAAACGGGGGTAAGTAAAAAACAATCACTTATCAGTTTAACGCCGACACTTATCAATTGGCAAATTATAATAAAGAGAATACTGCGTTCTTTAAAACCAGAAATTAATTAAAATAAAATATATGATGAAAACAAAATGGAATAAATTATTAGTCTTGGCAAGTAGTTTGCTTGGCTTAAATTTACAAGCGCAAACTTATTGTACTACACCAACACCAACTTGTTCAGTCGAGATGGTTTGTAACGGTGGTTTTGAGTCAGTAACTGCAACACCTACAGCATATGCACAATTAAGTTATGCAAATGGATGGACGCCTACATCCCAAACTCCAGATTTATTTAGTACATCTTCTTCTACTGCGAGTGCAGTAAGTATTCCTTGTAATGGATTTGGCTACCAAGCTGCACATAGTGGCAACAATTATGCAGGCATGTTGACTAATGATTGGAGAGGGCCTAGCGATCCTTATGGCTGGATTGAAGGAATGTTTACATCTTTATCAAGTGGAATGATAGCAGGAAAGATTTATGACATTAGTTTATGGATAAGTGCAGGAGATTTAAACAATAGAGAAAATCACAATTTATTAATTGATGTAGGATCAAGTTATACCTATACCGTTTCTCCAAGTTTATTGAATGATAAAACCAATTGGACTTTAATTAATTTTCCATATTGCGCACAAGGGGGAGAAAATTATATTGAGATTCATTCTTCTCTTAATTATACCTTAACTTCACTTACGCCCCAAATTACAGCTGGTTGCACATATACGGCATCAGCTGGTAATACTTATTTATATATTGATGACGTATCAGTAAAAGAAGCTAAATTTAATACAACCTCTGCGATTGGCTGTGTTAATTCACCTGTAAATTTGAGTATAGCTTCTGTATGTGGTATAAACACAAATAACTACACTTACATTTGGAATTATGGTGATGGCTCTACTACTGTTAATACCGGTACCAATACAACTTCTAGCCATACGTATTCTAATACGGGAACCTATACTGGCTCAGTAAGTATAAATGCAGGTTCATGCTCTGTTACATACACATACAGTGTTAACATTCCTGTTTTATCTTTAGGAATTACTTCAAATTCAACAACCATTTGTAACGGAACAACTAATTTTACTGCAACACCAAGCCCTACGGGTTCTTATACTTATGCTTGGTCAGTAAAAGATGCAGCAACAGGAACAGTGATTCCTACTTCTAATTACACAATTACATCAGGAACCACGGCAACACCATCCATTAATTTTGCAAACATCAATCAAAATGTAAATGTGTGTGCTACAATTACAAATAGCATGGGCTGTATAGCTACTCAGTGTTTATATCTGTCATCCTGCTGTCAAACACCCACCAATACTTTAAAATATACTAATACAACCTTTACAACCAATACCACACTTACGGGTACTTCTACTCAAAAGTATCAGTTTGGGGGAGCTATTACTATAAACAGTGGGGTAACACTAAATATTAATACCGCAGAAGTAACTATGGATCCTAATACTAAATTCAGTATTTTAGGAACAGGAGCTTTAAAAATAAACAGTAGTTATTTGCATGGTTGCAATGCTATGTGGAATGGTATTTATCCCTTAGGAACATCAACATTTAGTTTAACCAATAGCCGTGTTGAAGATGCACAAAGAGTTGTAGTTGACTCTACAGGAGGTGCAATTATTATTTTAACAGGTAACTACCTAAATAAAAATTACACGCCTGTACATTTAAAGGCCGCTAAAACAAGTACAGCTTCGTTTACAGCCAAAAACAATTTATTTACATGTAGCAACATTGCAGCACCAACCTGGCCGACTTATGTGCCTTTAACTCCTGATAAAACAAATGCTGCTACCTTTGGCGGATACAGTAGCGTTAATTTAATGGTACCATTCAACACTACAAAAACTCAAACAGGAATTCAATTAAATGTGGCTTCTCAAACAGGAGCAGCCAACACTGCCATTACAATTGGGGGAAACATTAATGAGGAAAACGTGTTTGATAAAACGGGAGAAGGAATTGTATCTATCGCTTCTTACATGCTAGTGCAAAGTAACGTGTTCCAAAACATTAAAAGCAGTATAGTGCCTATAAGTGGAATACCTAACGCCGGTGTTTGGATTTTGAATATAAATTTTTTAACAACCAATTATAATTCTCAGGTTGGTGGTACTACTTCTCAACGCAATACATTTATTAATAATGATAATGGAGTGTACGATAATGGTAGACAAACTTTATTAGTGAGTAATAACACCTTTAGTACACAAACTACAGGCATAACAGTTACGAACAATAACAATGGCCATACAGTAAATACCAACAATAATAATTTTTATGATAATCTTACCGGTATTTATTACTATAATAATACTAAAATAACCGCTAATGCAAATGATAATAACTTTACTAATAGTTCAGTTATTGGTGATAACTGGACTAATAAAGCCATTGTTTGCAACGAAGTTACTCTGGCAACTAATCCATTGAGTTATCCTAATTATAATGTTTACAATAACAATATAACAGGTTTTTATCGCGGTATTGAAACTACTAATACTTTAAACGCTTACATTTATGATAATGAGGTACACATGCGTCAGGATAATACATCTGACCACTGGCAGTATGGTATTGAATTTAATAATACTAACAACTGCCGTATCAATAACAATACCATTGATATGAATGGTTCTAGCCGAAACCCATGGGCATACTGGCAAAATGCTATTGCCGGCAATAATAACCAGGTACCAAAAGTACAATGTAATAGTACTAACAAAGTGGCCATTGTTATGCAGTTAAGTGGAAACAACATAACTGCTGCCGGTAATGGCATTATAGGTAACTATATGCAGGACGCCTCTTATGGAGTTTGGTTAAATAACAATGGTGAAATTGGGCACCAGTATACTACTAACACCAGCACCAGTGCCGATAACTCATGGGCTACTACGGTTGATTTGTATACGTATACACAAGGCAATAGTAATATAAGCTTAAGCGCTAAATTTTATACACGAAGCAGTGCGCCTTTTGATTTACCAGCAATAAAAGCTGATAGAAATAGTGCTGGAAGTAATTACTTATTTGGAACAAATAATTCCAGTGCGGGTGCCGGTGTATGTAATAACAATACCCCAACGCCGTCCAATTTAAAAACAGGGCCACTTTTAAATTTAATGCAAAATGCCGAGGCGGTAGCTACAGATAATGCGTTTGACGTTGCTAATCCACAACCTTTAGCAGGCAGCACAATGATGGAGAATGGCCAGGAAGACAATACTCCTAACCAAAAAGCCATTGCTTACCGCAACTTGTTGTGTAATTTGAATTTGCAGCAAATAGATGTTAGTAATAGCCCTGACCTTGGTACTTTTAAACAAAACGTAAAAAATCAAAACACCGGTTTATTATTAGTGGTAGATAGTTTGTTACACGATGCAGAAGTTGATAGCACTAAACTAAATGTAGCTTTGCAGGCAAATAATAGTATAGTGCCAACCAATGTGGTAGAACAAAGCCAGCAAGAGTTTAATGCATTATATGTAAGCTATTTAACACAGCGTAAACAATTAGATGCAACTCAAATTACCTCTTTGGAAAGCATTGCCCAGCAGTGCCCAATGGTAAATGGCGGCGCTGTGTTACAGGCTCGTGCCTTATTATTTGATCTATTAAGAAAAAACTATATGAGTAGCTGTGAAAAAACGGCTCCGGCTAATATGAGTAGTGTTGCGCGTAAAGGATTAAGTACAAATGTTGAACAAAGTGGAATTAGTGTTTATCCTAACCCTGCTAGTAGTCAATTATTTGTGGAGGTTAAAGCGTATACCAACACTAAGTTGAAATTATTTAATATGATGGGAAGTTTGATGATAGAACAAAACATTGATAACAATCAAGCTATTGATATTAGTAAATTATCATCGGGACTATACACTTATAAGATTTACCAAAACGAAAATGAGCTGAAACTTGGTAAAGTAGTTATTACTCACTAAATTTATACAACAAGTTCCATCATTATGATGGAACTTGTTTAAATTTTAATTATTATGGTTGTTAAAAAAATAATTACACTACTTTTAGTATGCTTATTTTTTTGTAAGTTAAACTCCCAAACAAATCTTGTTCCGAATTATTCTTTTGAAGATACAACCGGAAATTGCGATGCGCAAATGACTCTTGCTGCTGCGACACAATATGTTAAAAAGTGGTATTCCAGCAGTAATTTTGGAAATCCTTTTTTTTTCAATTATTGCGCTAATAGTTTCACGTATCCAATGATAAGCACGGTACCTAATAATTGTAATGGTTATCAATACCCAAGAACTGGTAATTCTTATGTTGGCACAGGTATTTATATTATCGATAATCCATTTGACTCGGCTAATGTACATGTTGATTATTTTTCAGTTAAATTGTTTGATAAATTAAAAGCAAATCATTGTTACTATGGTGAGTTTTATGTTAGTTTGGCTAATTGTTCTGATATAGCTGTTAATCAAATAGGGATGTATTTAACGCCTAATACATTTACAACAACTACAGGAAGTTTTACAAATACAATACAACCACAAGTGCAATGGGATACTACTCAATTTTTTACGGATACTTTAAACTGGGTAAAAGTAAGTAGTACTTTTATAGCACAGGGAGGCGAAGAATTTTTAACCATTGGCAATTTTAGAGATGGATTACATTTAAAAAAAACATTTATTACCACAAATTTTGTAACAGGCTGCACAGTACCTTCAAACCCTCATGCATCGTATATTTATGTGGATGATGTGAGTTTATACGAACTCCCACAAACGCCAATAGGCATAAGCAATTACACTATATGTTTGCAAAGCGATAGTTTGTTATTAGGAGATACAGCAAGAGTAGCTACTACTTACCAGTGGTTTGCTAATGGCATACCCATTAGTAATCAAAGCCAAATAACAATTAAGCCAAATACTACTACAACTTATGTGTTGCAAATTACGGCTTGCAGCAGTAGTACCCAAAGTTTTGTAGTTACTTATAATAATATTTGCCCACCGGTAATAACAGAGTTAATTATCCCTAATACATTTACACCTAACGATGATGGCATTAATGATGTATTTAAGTTTGATATAAATGGAGTTGGTGGTGATGTTAATTTTGTTGTTTATAACCGTTGGGGAAACCTTGTGGCTTCAAAAAGCTCAGCCAGCATAGAGCCAAATATATATTCTCAAATAACTATTTTGTGGGATGGCAGAACCACCAGTGGTGAACCATGTACTGAAGGCGTGTATTTTTATACTTTAAAGTACACCGATGCTAATGACGAGCAGCAAACTAAGAACGGTTATGTGAGTTTGTTTAGGTAAATTAAAAAATGTTTTATTTCACCCGTAAAGGATTAACAACAGGTACAAGTGCAAACGAAATTACACTATATCCAAATCCGGTATCAAACGAGTTGTTTATAGAAGCTGGTGAAAAAACAGGTTTAAGCATCAAATTATATAATATGATGGGTAGTTTGGTGCTTGATCAAAACATAGATGGTAATCAAAGCATCAATACCGGTAAATTAGCTTCAGGTATTTATACTTACAAAATTTACCAAAACAACAACGAACAAAAAATTGGAAAACTGGTAATTTCTCACTAAATTCATATATAACAAACACTGTGTAGTTGCGGTGTTTGTTATTTTAAAATCTTAGTATGATAAAATGTATATGGGTATATATATTGTTTTTTTTAATTTTCTTTTCGAAAGAATATATAGCGCAAACCAACTTGGTAGCAAATCCTTCATTTGAAGATACTGCAGGTAACTGTGATTTTCAAATGATAGTTGATAATCCCTTGCTTGCTACTCATTATGTAAAAAACTGGTGCACTTACAAAAACATGACCCCAGATTATTACAATTCATGTTCTAATTCAAACTTAAGTTATCCTTATCCAAATCCTGCTTCTATACCACATAACTGTTATGGTTACCAATATCCAAAAACAGGAAACGCTTATATTGGTTTAGGATTGTATTGGCTAAACTATTTACCTGATAGTGTACAAATTTCATCTGAGTTAGCTGTTATTAAATTAAACAGCACCTTAAAAGCAAATAGATGTTATTATGGAGAATTTTATGTGAGTTCTAGTAATATTAATGCTATTGTAATTAATCAATTGGGTATGTTGTTAAGTCAAAACACCAATACAACAGTTCCATTTGTATATGATAATATAGTACAACCTCAAATACAGTGGGATACTGCTCAGTTTGTTTCCGACACTTTAAACTGGATCAAAGTAAGCGGTACTTTTATGTCGCAGGGTGGAGAGCAATTTTTATCTATAGGTAATTTTAGAGATGGTGCTCATGTAAAAAAACAATTTATTCCAACCAATTTTGTAACACCATGTGGCATTAGTAATCCTCATAGTGGTTCTTACGTTTATATAGATGATGTTGCTTTATATGAATTGCCACAAACATCAACAGCCATAAGAAATTATACTATTTGCCTGCAAAGCGATAGTTTGGTGCTGGGTGATACAGCAAGAGCAGGCACTACTTACCAGTGGTTTGCTAATGGCATACCCATTAGTAATCAAAGCCAAATAACAATTAAGCCAAACACAAACACAACTTATGTGTTACAAACTACGGCTTGCAGCAGTAGTACCCAAAGTTTTGTAGTTACTTATAATAACATTTGCCCACCAGAAATAACAGAGTTAATTATACCCAATACATTTACGCCTAATGATGATGATATCAACGATGTATTTAAGTTTGATGTAAATGGAGTAGCTGATGGTCTTAATTTTGCTGTTTATAACCGTTGGGGAAATCTTGTGGCTTCAAAAACCTCAGCCAGCATAGAGCCAAACATCTATTCTCAAGTAACTATTTTATGGGATGGCAGAACTACCAGTGGAGAACCTTGCACAGAAGGCGTATATTTTTATACCTTGAAGTATACTGACACCAATGGAGAGCAGCAAGCTAAGAACGGTTATGTTTCATTATTTCGATAACTTTCATCAAAATCAAAGAGCCGCTTAATTAAGTGGCTCTTTTTGTATCTTTACCATAATTTGAAATTCATTCTTTTATATCTATCTGTCTTTTTTTCTTTTGTGCTACATTCTCAAAATTTAGTACCGAATTATTCATTTGAGAACTATACATCTTGTCCGATTGGAAATCAATTTTATAAACTTACTCCATGGTGTGGTTTAGGCGGCGGGGAAGATTCTTTTAACGCCTGTTTTAATATTATTGGCCCTGGAGGCAATGGAGTTCCAAATCATATAAATGGTTGGCAATATCCGAGAACAGGAAATGGTTTTGGAAGCGTATTGTTAAAAGTTGAAAGCTCATTTCCTTCTGATGTTAATCGTAGAGAGTATTTACATGTTCCTTTGACTGATACATTACTGGCAAGTAAATCATATTGCGGTAAAATGTATGTGAATTTAATTAATACAGATAAATATACTACAGATAGAATAGGCATGTATTTTTCTGCAGCCCCCTATATATGTAATCAGGCTTTTCCTACACCACAAACCATAGCGCCCTTAAATGTGATCCCCCAAGTAGCTAATCCATTGGGAAATTTTATAATGGATACCTTAAACTGGATAGAAGTAAGCGGTGTATTTACAGCAACCGGTACAGAAGCTTATTTAACCATTGGTAATTTTTATGATGATGCTAATTCGGCAACAACTGTATTTAATCCATCGGCAGGTTACCTTGTTATTTATTTTTTAATAGATGATGTCAGTGTAGAAGAAGTGTTTCCTGCTTTTTGCACCAAAGACACAACCTTGTGCGCGCCGGGTAATATACTGTTAAGTACGGATACAGTTACATCTGCGGAGTATAGTTGGAGCCCAACAGCAGGTTTAAGCTGTACCAATTGTCCTAATCCCACGGCTTATGTCAATCAAACAACTACTTATACATTAACTAAAAAACAATGCAAGGCTATTACTACAGCCAGTATTACGGTTACTGTAAAAAATGATTGTAATGTATTACCTAACCCACATGAAATACCAAATATATTTACACCCAATGGCGATAATGTAAATGATGCTTTTAAAATTGAATTGCCCGGTAGCGGCAATGTGAGTTTTGCAATTTACAATCGATGGGGGAATTTAATATTAGAAGTGTCTTCGAGAGCCTCAGCCACCGAACTTTTATGGGATGGCAGAACTACGAGTGGCGAACCTTGCAGCGAAGGCGTGTATTTTTATACCCTAAAGTATACTGATGCAAATGGTGAGCAGCAAACTAAGAACGGTTATGTGAGTTTGTTTAGGTAATTTTTTATTCTAATTAACTTTTTGTCTGATACAAAAAGTTACAAAAAAATCAAGGCTCTTTAAAATTTAGCTAAAATCTGCGTGCTATCAAGCAGATGCTTTGAAAGCGCTTCGCGAGCAGCCCAAATCATCTCCGCATATTCCTTCGCTTTTGATACCACTGGATTTGTAAGCTAAATTTTAAAAGGCCGAGCAACCTCCGATCGAAGTGGCGCGTTGATTTGTCAAAACGCGATGGCGATTAGCTGTGAATTTTAATTTTTTTAGTTGAGTTTGAAAGAGCTTTAGCTCTCTTTCAAAAACGAAACTTAAAAATTAAAAGAGCGGGGAGGAATCGTTTTGACTTGATTTCTTTTGTTTCTTTTCTTTATCAAGAAAGAAAAGAAAAAGAAATAATATGATTTGAGAACGCTTCTCGCCCTTTGACTCTGCTCAGGGTGACAGCTCGAAGCGACAGATTCAAGTGTTTAATGCTTTACTTCCCAATCATTACAAAAGCACCCCAAAATAAAGGGTTAGGATATTTTTGTTTGATGCTTAATTGCGCTTTTCTTAAGGAAGTACGTTTGTTGTTGAGTGTATAATTTTGTAACCAGTCTTTGTAAAATTCTGTCATTAATTCTTGTGTAGCGGCATCGTCTACCTCCCATAAACTCATGAGTATAGATTTGGCCCCTGCGGTTAAAAATGCCCGTTGTAAGCCATACACGCCTTGTCCATTTACCAGATCACCTAAGCCTGTTTCGCAGGCCGAAAGTGTGACTAATTCAGTGTTTTGTAAATTCAATAAAGAGGCTTCGTAAGCCGTTAAAATACCATCATCCTTATTGTTTAAGGTAGAATCTGTAGCATAAGTTGCAGCACCTGCCATAATTAAACCGCAACGTAATAAGGGATTTTGCTTTGCCTGCTCCGTTGAAAAGCCATAGGTTTTTTCATCTGTTAATTCTTCATCGGGTAAGAAAAATCCATGAGTGGCAATGTGTAACACACCCGGATTGTTTTGTTGCTTGATCTTTTCTTCTGAGGCTTGATTGCTTAAGTATAACTTCGCGTCCCATTTATTTTGTTTAAATAAATTACTAATGTCTTCGGTTTCTTTTTTGGTTCCGGGTAACTCAGGAAATTCGGAAAAACCAAATCGTGTGACTAATGATTCTTCTAGCTTTTTTTTATCGGCAGGTTTTGATTTTAATTCGTATTCAGGGAAACCAAATAAGGCAATGCTTTTAGTTGATGTTGGGGTTTGTTCTTTTTGTAGCAAGTCTTTTAAACTGGAGACTTGTGTTATCTCCATACTCTCTAATAAATATTTTTGTGTTGAAGGATTGTAGAGCGTATAAGGGTTTAGTTTTTGATACACGCCGTCTGCAGAAAAATAAATAGCGATAATGCCCTGAGTGTGTTTTTCTATGGCTTTGTAAAAACGGTTGTATGAGAGCAGGTCTTGAGTTTGAGACTGAATGGCATTTTTATAGTGTTCAACAAACAAACTATCAAAGTAGGCGCAACTATCAAGCGTTATGAGTTTAGGTGTTTTGTAATCTTTGCCAATTAATAATGCGCCATATGTAATTTGTGTTTTTTGATCGCTTATTGTTGTTTCTGTACGAATTACTTCAATGGCCAGCTCATTTGGTTTTAATTGTTTTGTTAATTGAGTAAACACATTAGTTTCTGTTCTTACGTCTTTAAATGCTACAACACTTTGGTTCAATTGCTTTTCAAGGGTATTCTTATAGTCTTCTTCACTATCTAAATCAATATTATTTTTTGTTAATTCATCATTAGAGTATTTATAGAGATCCTGTAAATATTTTTTTTGTTCAAGCCAAAGGGTAAATGTTTTTTGTATTGTTGTATCCTTATTGTTTTGTATGTTTTTGTAAAGCTGATTGCTTTCGTTCAGTAACATGGATTTGTCGGTTAAACGAACGTTGAATAAAGTAAGCTTTAAACTATCATCATTTACAAAGGCTTTATCTTTGCCATGTTTAAATGCAAAATTGTAAAAGGTTTCGAAACGAGCAGAAAACTGGTAGTAAAAATTTACTTTTTCCTCTTCGCTCATACTTACAAAATTATCATGAATGATCTTTTTATAAGCGAGCATGGATTGTAAATAATAGTTTCGGGCTTCTTTATAGTTAGCGGCATCTTCATTAATCGTAGCTATGCTAAACAACATATCAATGTAATTGTAGTTTTGTGCGCCAAAATTTGTTTTAAAAATATTGGCGGCTAGTTTGCAGGTTTTAATAGCGTCATCGTATTTGCCTAAGGCACTTTCAATGCCTGCTTTTCCATCAAGGTATAAGGCGTAGCGATCGGTTTTAGCAGCGCCTGTTTTTTCCATCAACTGCAGACATTGATTTTTATAAGCCAATGCTTTTGTGTACTCTTTTTTTCGGATATAAAGAGAGGATAAACTATTCAATGAGTTGGCATAACGCAAATGAGTTTCTCCCAGTTTTTCTTTGTAAATTTTTTCAGCTTTTAATAAGAGTTGTTCGGCTTCATCGTAATAGTTAAAGTCCATATACAACAATGCCAAGTTGGTAATAGCATTAGCGTAGTATTCATGATCCTCACCGCTGGTATTTTTTCTGATCTCTACAGCTAATTCACAATACTGAACGGCTTTTTTATAATTGCCCATCATGCGATACAGATCGCCGAGGTTATTTAAAGGATTAGCAAAATCAATAGTGTTTTGATAGTTGACACCCTGATAGTTTTCGAGGCTTTGTAAAAAACATTTTTCAGATTGAGCGTAATTACTTTTTGCTTTATACAATAAACCCATATTATTTAAAACACTGGCTTTATGTTCGGAGTAATTTTTATAAAGTTGCTGATAGAGTTCAAGTGCCTTGAAATAGTATGGCTCAGCGATCTCATATTTTCCCATCATACGGAAACATTCTGCGGCATTATTATAACCGGTTGCAATATTAAGTGTGTCGCTTGCTAAGTATTTGGTTTGTGCATCTAAAATTTGCAGGTATATTTTTGAAGCATTATTGTAATCTCCCTGACCTTGAAAGATACGCGCCTCGTTATTTAAACAATTCAAGTAATAGGTGTCTTTTTCGCCTTTTGTCATTTTGAAGTAATGAATCAAGGCATTGTTCAATGGTTTCGCTGCCTCATAATCTCCCATTTCAATTTTCATGTCCACATACTGTTTGTAGAAAATGGTGTATTCAAAACTGGAGGCGTTTAAAAAATTAGCTAAACGAGGAAGGGCCACTAAAAAATATTTTTCGGCTAGTTGGTAATTTCCGTTGGCCGATAAGGTAGCGGCGGCATTTTGCAAATAAAAAGCATAGTCAAAACTGGTATCGGCTTTAACGGAGTAAACCAAATTAACCGCTTTGCTAAAATTAGCATAAGCACTGTCGAACTTATTTTGCGTGTAGTAAAAATTACCGATCGTGTTTGAAACGTCTGCATAACGAATAGGATCTTGTGTAATTTCTTTAGGAAATTTTGTAAGAATTTGAAATCCCGTTTCTCGCGATTCTTTGTAAAGACCTTGTTCTTGTTGCGTAGTATAGGTTTTGTAAATTTCCTGATACGATTGCGCATAAGATGCGAAAACGAATAGGAGAAGACATATAACGTTGTATAAACGAACCATGTTTTGTTTAAATAGAAATGCCAATTAAACACACATCATCTATTTGTTCGAGTCCGGCTCTCCATTCTTCAAAAAATGTGTTGATGGCTTCTTTTTGATCGCGCATTGATTTTTGATGGTTATTTAATAGTAGTTTTTTAAAGTTGTTGTACTTCAGTTTTTTTCCACCCTGACCTCCAAATTGATCGATGAAACCATCTGAGTAAATGTAAATTTTATCACCGGGTAATAATGTCATTTCATTATTAGTAAATGTAAATTCAGCCTCCCCCACAAAATTACCGATAGGATGTTTGTCGCCTCTGATCTTCATGATCTCGCCATCACGAATAATAATTAAAGGACTGTAAGCGCCGGCAAATTCCAGTTCACGTGTTTTTAAGTCGATAGCACAGATGGCAATATCCATGCCGTCACGTATTACAGAGTCTTCAACTTTTTGGCGGAGTGTATTACTAATGTTTTTATTTAACAGCGTTAAGATCTCGGATGGCTTGGTATAATCATACTCATTTACTAATTGATTAAGGCCATTAAACCCAATGATGCTCATAAAGGCACCTGGCACACCATGTCCTGTACAATCTGCTACCGCGAATAAGATCTTATTTCCTTTTTGTTCTATCCAATAAAAATCTCCACTAACAATATCCTTTGGCTTATATAATACAAATGAATTTTCAAGTAAGGCCCGCACACTATCTTCGGATGGTAAAAATGCTTCCTGTATACGTTTAGCGTATTTAATACTATCAGTAATGTGCTTGTTGTTCTCTTCAATAATTTCTTTTTGCTTAACAATTTTCTCTGTACGTTCTTTTACTTTGTCTTCCAAATGCTCAACTAAATTGGCATTTTCCAATGCAATGGCAGTATACGAAGCCAAGGTTTTTAGCATATTGAGATGTAAGGGAGTATAGGCATTCTTGCTAAAACTTTGTACAGTAATTACACCAATCACTCTTTCGCCGATCATCATTGGACAAAATAAAATAGAGTGTGGTGCATCACCTTTTGGGATAACAATTTTTTTAACGTAGTGTTTGTACTCTTTAGCTAAATTATTAATGAGAATGTCTTTTTGATGTTTAACGCACCATACTGAAAAGTTATCGTCATTACTCATCGACACTCGTAATGGTTCGGATAATTCACCACGTTCAATTTCGTATCGGTATTCTATTTCATTGGTCTCAGGATAATAAATACGAACACCAAAACAATCTGCATTCATCAATTGACTGACGTTTTCATGAAGCTTGGTGAAAATAGAATCGAAATTAATGTTAGAAATAATTTGTTGTCCGATCTCACTAAGCAGTCGGGTATTATCGTGAGATTTTTCGATCTGTTCTTTTTGTTTAATAACTTCGCTGGTTCGTTCTGTTACGATCTCTTCCAGTCTTTCAAACAGGGTAGCATTTTCAATAGCAATGGCACAGTAGATGCCTAAGTTTTTTACCAGATTAACGTGGTAATCCGTATAGGCGTTCTTTTTAAAACTTTGTACAGTTAATACGCCTAGTTTTTTGTCGTTAATTTTAAGTGGTAAATAAATGATAGAGCAGGTGTGTTCGCCTACCTGAACCTCTACATGTTCTTGAATATACTGTTGAGCTTCGGTATCAAAATCATTGATCACAATTTCTTCTTCGCGGTTAAAGCAAATACTGGATAAGCGGTTCACGTCATGTAAGTCGTCGCTTGATGAACTCAATACAACACCCTTTTCGATATAACCCGGAAAGACCAATTCTGTTTTGTCATCAGATACAACGCCAATACCAAAACCGGAGGCATCCATCAGATCATTGATGATGGTGTACACACGTTTATTAATTGCTTCGATAGAAAGAAGAGAAGTGATGGTTTTGCCCAGATCACTTAAGATCACTAAGTCTTTAGATAATTGCTCGAGCTGATTATTTTTTTGATCAACGAGTTCTTTTTCTTTTTTCATTTGCAAGATGCTGATCTGCATTTCAACAGTTGCTTGTTTTTGTTTACGTTTTTCGCTAAAGTATTCGTCTTTAAGAGCGTAGTATTTTTTAAAATGTTTTACAAAATTCTGTATATCCGATTTGAGTTCATAATATTTTGAGAGGATCTTGTGTGTTTTATATAGAACTTCTTTGGTATTGGTCTCTTGAGAGATTGTTAAGGCTTTTTCTAAAAAAACGAATCCTTCGTCAATTCTTTCAGTATCAAGATACAAGGTTCCTAAGTGTAAGTTTGTTTCGGCAATACCTGATATAAATTGAATTTCTTCCCGAATGGCTAAACATTCTAAAAATGTTTTTTCGGCATTTTTCAGATCATGGTTCGCTAAATAAATTTTACCTAAACCATCTAAGGCATATGATTCAATTTGTTTAGAACCAATGAGGCGAGACACCTCTAAACTTTTCTTTTTATATTCAATGGATTTCTCCATGTTTTTAAGGTTGAAGTAAGCAGAGCCAAGTCCATCTAGCAAACGGGCAATAAGATGTTGATCATCAAAATGGGTAGCAATTTCTAACCCCATAAATAGATCGGCAATTGCCTTTTCATCTTCTCCTGTAGAATAGTGAACGGTGCCAATAGCATTTAAGGCGTTTGCCTGAGCCAAGCGATCGTTGTACTGATGAGAGTGATGGAGCATTTCCAGCGCATACTTAATTGCTTCATCATAATCAGCCAAAAAATAAAAAGCGCCAAATATGTGGTAAAGGGCATGTGATTCGAACTTGGGATCTCCTATTTTTTTTAAGGTCTCAAGAGCTTTAAATAAATTTTTAAGTGCTAAATCATATTTTCCTAGCCAAACCTGACAAATACCGGTGCAAGTCAAGCCTTCGGCCATGCCTTTTTTTGAAGATGATTTTTGGGAAAGTTCAATGAGTTGTTTGGCAATATCAATGCCGAGCTGTGGGTTACTTCGGGCTACTTCCAAAGATTGTTGCGCCAATTTTAAAATTCGCAAATTAACACTCTCGTCTGTACGCTTTAAATTACCCATATATAACTTAACTCTCTCTGTAAAAGAGAATTAAGATATAAATAATAATCGTAAAATCAAAAAAATTGGGCTATTAGGATTTAGTACTTCTTAGTCATCGTTTCGCCAATTCCTTAATATCCTTTACCTCCACTATCTGTTTTTCATAACCAATGCTACTGGCATTAATCATGGCTAACCCCAATTCTTTTAAACTGGATATAGTATTAGGCATCGTAAATCGTATGATGGGCAATAGCCATCCAAGCCATTTATAAAAGTTTAAGGTATTTTTTAAACCTTTAGTTGGAGAAAGAATGCCGGGTCTGAAATTGTATACTTTTTTAAACGGCAGTTTCATCAGATCATTTTCTGTTTTTCCTTTTACACGTGCCCACATACTTTTCCCTTGTTCAGTACTATCAGTATAGGCACCTGATATGTAACAAAAAGTCATATCCGTATTTTGTTGAGCTAAAATGGTAGCGATGTGCATGGTTAACACATAGGTTTTTTGAAAATAGTCTTCTTCTTTCATCCCAACAGAAGAAACACCCAGGCAAAACAAACAAGCATTATAACCTTTTAACTGTTCCTGTATAGACGTTATATTATAAAAATCAGCATGAATGAGTTCCTTTAATTTGGGATGCGAGTAACCGGAAGGTTTACGCGTAAGAACTAACACTTCTTCCACATCAGGATGTTGTAAACATTCGTGTAACACTCCTTCGCCTACCATGCCCGTAGCGCCTGTTAAAATGGCTTTGATTTTCATATACCTAAATTACAAATTAAAATTCAAAATTTTTGTCAAGCCGAGATGTCACATTGAGCGAAGTCGAGACCCGTTATTATTCGAGTATAATTAAAGTTTGGATTAACTAAACATCCCCCGCCCCCGTCCTGCGGACACACCCCTTTAAAGGGGGAAAATGTTCTCTTAAAGATTATATTATCTCAATCGTTCTAAATGTCAAATTAATCCGTGGTCGTTTGATGATAGTGGTTGGCGGCAAACGATGCAACCAATTAGTTTGTGTTTCGTCTTTCATTACCAATAAACTGCCGTGTTCCAAAATCAAGGAAGTGCTTTCCTTGGTTTGCTTGTGTTTAAAAGAAAATTTTCGTTCGGCACCAAACGTAAAAGAAGCAATGGCTCCATTTTTCTGTAACATCTTTTCGCCATCGCTGTGCCAGGCCATGCCTTCACTTCCATCGTGGTATAAATTCAATAAACATGAATTGTATATCGCTTCGGTTTTTTCTTCAGTTAGTTTTTTTAGTTCTAATAATTCTTTGGTCCATGGCAAAGCTTTTTTGGTTGTATTAGAATAAGTGTAATCATAATCCTCATCGCCATACCAAGCTACTTTGCGTGAAGTTAAAAGATGTTTTCCAAAAATAACCGCCTCATCCTGTCTCCAGACAATGTTATTAAACAATTCATTAAAATAGTGATTGGCTTCTGCTAATGAAAGTACTTTGCCGTAATAGTAAACCGTGCCATCATAAGGCAACAAATTATAAATGCTATCGTTGTGAAAGAGATCCATGATTTTACTAAGGGTAAGTGTTTTTATTTTTTATTTGAAAACGAAATAACTACAATTTTTCGAATATATTAGTGCAAGCAATGAAAAAACTAAATCAACTAAAACATAATTTTATTGTTTTGTTTATGACATTTTTATTACTGTCGTGTACAGAACAAGAAGATCAGGTTCCAAGGCAAGCAAAAGATTTTTGTAGCAGTATTCATAATGCCGATTCAACGACTTTAACCAAAGAGATAGAGTCGGTTACAGATTCTATGAAACATAAAACAGGTGTTTATGTGTTGGAAGATGGCGATGGATCGATGGTAACACGTGCCTGGTTAAGCGAGCATGCAGAGCAAAACATAGATGTTCAATACTTTATTTTCTCCACAGACAATGTAGGATTAATTGCTTGTGATTATTTGGTGCGTGCGGCAGATAGAGGAGTACAAGTTCGCTTATTAGTTGATGATATTATGGTTGATGCCGGAGCACATGAAATTTTAACGATGGATTCGCACGAAAATATTTCGATTAAAATTTATAATCCCGGAATTAATATTGGTAAAAATATTGTCCAAAAATTAAACAAATTCAAAACTGATTTTGTAGGGGCTAATCAACGTATGCATAACAAAACGTTTATTGTTGACGGAAAGGTTGCTATTACCGGCGGACGAAACATTGCCGATGAGTATTTTGATTATGATCATGAATATAATTTCAGAGACAGAGATGTATTATTGTTAGGAAAAACTGCTAATACTATACAAAAATCGTTTGAAGAATTTTGGAATGATACATTGAGTATTCCGGTTGCAGACTTGGTTCAAGAAACAGGAACTGATTTTAAAGCCAAGGGAAGATTTGAAAGATTGCATCAGTATGCTTGTAACCCCGATAATTTTTGGCCGCAAGTAAGGGAGAAGATAAAAAATTTGCCGTTGGTATTTAAAGAGATTCAGAAATCGGGTGCTTTGGTTTGGGTGGATAGTGTGAATTTTGTTTCGGATATACCGGGCAAAAATGACAGAACGCATGGTGCTTTTGGAGGCGGTGTTACCACAACGGCTTTAATGAATTTAATTAAACAAGCCAAGCACAGCGTGGAAATTCAATCACCTTATTTGATCACTACCGAAACAGGAGAACAATTATTTAGGGAAGCCACTAAACGAGGAGTTAAGATCCGAATACTGACCAACAGCTTAGCTTCTACAGATAATTTAGAAGCTTTTGCCGGTTATCAAAAATGCAGAGCTAATTTATTAAAAGCAGGCGTTGAAATATTTGAGTTTAAACCCAATGCTGAGGACCGTTATAGAATTATGACCGGCGCTTTGCAAAAGAAATTGAATTACACACCTATTTTTGGATTGCATGCCAAGTCGATGGTAATTGATGGTGAAACAACTGTCATAGGAACGTTTAATCTGGATCCGCGTAGTGCTAATTTAAATACAGAGTGTGTCGCTATCATTTATTCCCCACAAGTAGCATTAGGTGTATTAAACGGAATGGAAGTAGAGTTTAAGCCGGAAAATGCCTGGCATACCACTATTGAGTTTAATCCCGATTCAGAAGCCGGAAATAAAAAACAAGTTAAAGCCTGGACGAGGAAGTTGGTACCAAAGGAGATTTTGTAAGTAAAGTTTAAGAAATTAAATTGCTTTGATTTTTTCTATAAATTTGATTAAAACAATTAATTATGAAATTGAAAAACATCTTTAAAAAAGGAGAAAAAAAAGCGGTTAAAGCTAATGTTGAAAAATTAGACAAAAATCAGCTGGAAAAAGTTGTAGGAGGCGCTGCTGAACCCGTTAAAGTAGCTATTGGTAATGTAGATACTGCAATAAATTTACGCCTGTAGTTTTTTATATATAAGCAATGTTTAAGGGAACACCGTTAATGTGTTCCCTTATTTTTTATGTTTAAACAGGAATTGTTAAAAACAAAAAACCCTCTGAAATCAAGTGATTCAGAGGGTTTTTAGAGGTCCCGAGCGGTCTTTTATTATTGCTCTGTATGCCTTGCTATTACTATGTTTCTAAAAATTTGCTTAAAATTTAGTGAAGTTTAATTTTTTATATCCTTACTTCGTGTAAATCTAAAATACTAATTTTTAACTAAAGGTATAAAATTTAATATTAGTTATGTCAGTTGTATTAAAAATTATTCTTGTTTGTGTTATCGACTTACCGGACTTTCCCGTTTTTTCCTATTGTATCTATTGAGTAACCTTATAGCCCTTTAGTGTCAACGAATAGCGCTCAGTACTTTTAAGTTTTTTAGGTATTGAGTATCTATTGAGTACAACACTTGTTTATTTTTACTCAATAGATACAACACTTACTCAATAGATAAAAATTTTACAAGTGTTGAGTATTTTTTCAATTATAATAAGGGTTTTAGAGCTACTCAATAGATACAATAGATATTTTACTAAAAGAAAGAAAAATATAGAATAGGGGCTAAAAAAACTCGATTTCTCGAGCTTTTAATTTATGTGTTTTTTTGCTTTTCAATTTCGTCATCTGTTTTTTTGTAAACCAACCATCCCGATATTTTTTCGGCACCCTTTTGTTGTTTTTTAAAGCCTAATTTATTTAATGCTTCGCCCAACTTTTTAGGAGATAACGACTGTTTTGTTTTTAATGCCAATTCAGATAATAATATTGCCGGAGGAATATGTATAAAGTTTGAGTATGTATTGTCCGGCAATTTATTACTGTAATAATAACTTAAAAGCTCTTCTTCTTGACTTATCATTGCAAATGCAAGGTTACATTTATTTAATTCCTCAACCTCTTTGTCGTTAAACCAATAAACAAAACCCGTTTCATATAGTTTATGAGCTTGTGCCCAAACTAAATCCATATCTATATTTTGAGCATCTTTTATTTCTATATTGTCAACTTCAAAAGGCAAAAAACGTCTGCTACCGGTAGAGTCATTTAAAAACTCATTGCCATTTACCGAACCAATAAAACTTGCTAAGTGTGGGTATGAGTTTATGTATGGATCAAATTTTTTGTCATAAGTAACAAAAGGAGTTGTAATATAATTCTTCATCATATTTTCATTTTGTTTATTGATTTCCTTTAATGTATCATCTAGGTTTATTAAGAAAAATTCAGCTATTAATTGGTTCATTTTCCTTTCATTATTAATGTCAGGTTTACCACAATACAAATAGGTAGGATTCAATTGCTTGGGACATAAATTATTGATCCATGTTGTTTTAAATTTACCTTGTCCACCGGTTAAAACAATCATAGTATGGTTTTTACATTCATTATCATTTAAAACATTTGCAACAACGGCAACAAGCCATTTTTTTAAGTATAAATTCCAAAATTCAGAATTTTTACATTTTACAGTATTTGCTAATTCTTGTATATGATCTGTTTCTTCATCCCATGGAAATAAGTTTAAAAAATAATCTTTTACCGGATTTATTTTTGTACTGAAGCTACATTCTAAAATATCCTTTAAGCCATCCCTACTTACTGTAAATCCTGAGGCGTCTAACTCTCTTTTTATACTTAAAAGTGTGTATTTATCCATTGGTAAATATGCAGCTCCTTTCGTTGGTTTTTTTCTGTATTCTACTTTAGATTTTATTTCATTAAATCTAAAGTCGTAAGCAGCACTTAACCACCTCTCGACCTCTTGGTTTTTAGTGTTTTTTTCTTTTTTAGTTTGCGGTTCTATTGTTTCTCCATTAGTGGAATAAATAGCTTCGTTTTCTTGCTTTGCCATAATTATTATTCAAGGGCTTTATTTTTTAAATCATTAAATGGTACTGTTGGGCTTGTAACCCTTGTTGCGTTTTTATTTAATTGTGCGCCCTCCATAATTTCAAATGGTATTTGTCTAAATCCTTCATTAAAAGCTTGCTTAATCTTAAAAATCAAAGCATTGGTTCTCATTCTTAGGTAATAGTTTAAATTGCTTATTCCATGATACAAGCAAACACCCTCGAGTTTAAAAATCCTAGTGTTTAGTTTTGAAATCTCTTTACTATTTTCTATTAATTGCATTGTGCTATTTTCTTGAAATTCAATAAAAATTTCTATAGTGTTTTTAAGTGACCCTATTTGTTGTTGTTTGTAGAAAATATATTTCTCACTAGCATTTTCTTTTTGTCTATATCTTTCTAAATCCTCGGTTAAAGACTGAATTTGTTGCTCAAATTCTTTTAGAGCATCCCGTAGCCTTAACCGATTCGTATTATAATTAGATATAGAGTTCACTACTATATTTTGCTTAAATTCAAAATATCCTCTTTCGTTAACCCCTTTGATTTTTCTATAAGTTCTTTTAATCTCATATAAAAAAATGTAAGGTTTGCCCGATCTCTGCCCTCCATTTCTTCAAATTCTAATGAAGAAACAAAGCCCACATACATTAGTTCTATGTAATTAATAGCCCCTTGGTTTCCGTTATAATCATTTAAATCGTATAAGCCTTTTAATAAGGTTTCAATTTGTGTGTTTTTAGTTGTTTCCATAATTTGTTTTATTGTTGGTTTATAAATATGAAGTCTTGCATTTCTGTTGCTATTTTTTTAGTATCAACAAAAGCGTAATGCTGTTGTGTCATTGATACTTTTGTGTGCCCTAACATTTTACTTACACTATCTAGGCAGGTTTTGCCGCTGTTTAATGTTATCATGGCAAAAGTTTTTCGGGCGGTGTGTGTTGTCAATAAGTCTAAAGGAAGATTACAGATCACGCCAATTTCCTTTAAGTACTCATTCATTTTTTGATTTGAGTAAACTGGCAACACTCCACTATTTAAAATTTTATCATCTGTACGGTGTGTTAAATCCATGTACTTGTTTATAATTTGCTCCGCTTCTTTTAGCAATGGAATTGTACTTTTTGTATTTGTTTTTGTACGGTTAATTATAATCCACTTAAAACCTGAAGCTTCGGTTTGTATGTTTTGTACAGAAAACTTTGCTAAATCAACATAAGCAAGCCCTGTAAAGCATTGAAATAAAAAGCAATCTCTTACATTGTTTAATCTCATAGCATCAAATTTGGCATCTCTGATAATTCTAATTTGCTCTATTGATAAGTGTTTCAATGGGGCTTGCTTGGAGCTTTTTATGGTGTAATTGCTTAAGTAATTTTTATCTGCGTAATCATTTATGACTGCATAGTCTATAATTGATTTTAAAACACCGAGTGTTCTTTTAAAGTAATTAGCCGAATGGTTTTTTTGAGTGCGACAATACAAATAAAAATCCTCTGCAAAGGCTTGTTTAATTTCATATATAGCGTAGTCTTTTTGCTTGCGCCCTGTTACTATAAATTCATTTATTAATTCAACGGCTCTTTTGTATCGGTTGTAATTTTTTATTGAGTAATCTAACTCAATCATTTTTGCCTTTTTATCCAAATACTCTTCGGCTATTTCGGCGAAGGTTACTTTACTTTTAAAGCCATTTACATAATAATCCTTTAATCTATCAGAGCTTATGTATTCATCCTTTAAGCGTAAATCAGTTTCAATTCTGTTAAGTTTCAGTTTTACTAAATCCAACTGTTTTTGCTGATTAATAAGCATTTCATTTAAAGGTGTAATTGCTCCATGAGAAAAATGAGCTGGCAGTACATATACACCTGTACTAATTTCTGCTCGTTTACCTCTTACGGTTAATCTGCAATAGATAGGCACTAAGCCCAGTTTATTGGCTTTTTTGTTTTTATACCAAAATATTACTTTTACAAAATCTCTCATATATAATTGAATAAAAGATTTGTAACAGGGCTGTTGTTGCTCTTCAACAAACAGATGCAACAAAGGGGAGCAACATTTGTTGCTTGTTGTTGCGAAAATTGCTTAGTTTTGTTCATTGTTTTATAGTTACTTCGACGTTATTATTAAACTTAAACCCTTTGTTTCCCGACAAAGGGTTTTTTGTTACTGTTGCTTTTGATTGTGTACTTCATTTTTTTATTAAGCCTTTAGTTACCGCTAAAGGCTCGGGGTTAGTATTTTTTACGTTTGCTTGACAGAGTGTTGTTTTTAGTCTTTTGTTTCAGGTTTTTTATTTATAGTGTTAATGTAGTTTTGTAAATCACTTTCTTTAATTTTTTTGTAACGTTTCCCTTTTGCTTTTATGTTCCCTTCGCGGATATGCCAGTTAACTCCATTTGCTGATATGCCTAATTTTATAGCGACTTGTTTTACTGTAAATGTGGGTTCGCTTTGCTGCCCGGTGACAAGTTCTTTTAGTTCGTTATAAGCTTTTTGCAAAAACGAAACTCTTTCTTCTAATATTTCTATGGTTATTGCGCTCATATTTTATCGGTTGAATTTTGGTAGGTAATTAAAACCACTTTTAAATTGTTGCTGTATAAAAGTTTTGGTTAAATTTTTAATGTGCTGTAATTGCTCAAATTTGCTCATGTGATTTTTTGAGGCTTTTGACTTGACTATTTTTGTTTTTCTCATGGCTATATGTAGTTTTTAATATCCACTTGAAAGAATGAACAGATGTTGCGTAATTCAGAAATTGTTGGCTCTCGTTCACCTCTGACAAGCATTGCCCATTTTTTTCTTTTTACATTGATTTTATTGTAAAATTCTTCATTTGGGATAAACCCAAAAGGCGCTTTACTTTTGAGGATTTCTGCTATTAAACTTGTTTTTTGCTTTGTTTCCATTTTTTTTAATACTTTAGCATAGTTAATTTTATAATACAAAGTAAAATATAATTTTACAAAGTCTAATATAGTTAGACTAATAAAGTTATTAATTTACTGATTTTCAACTTAAAAGAATTTTTATTTTGATATGGCAAAAGAAAAAAAGGATGATTTATCACTAAAAAGAAAGACAGAAGTTTGGGAGGTAAAAAGAGTAGCTGAAGCTATGACAAGTGATCGGGGTTATACTACTCTTGTCCCTGATTCAGAATTTTTTTTCTCACAGAATGTGCTGACCAGAGTGAAATGGTTACTAGATGCCAAGGGAAAAAATATTGAATGGTTGGCGAATGAAATTGGACTGAAGACAAAAGCAAGCTTATATACTGGGTTTAAGCGAGGAACAATCACTTTTAGCCAAATATTTTTTATTTCACAAGTATTGGGAGTTGAGCCTTATTTTTTTTTCGCGCCTGAAGTTATAGGATTAATGACCGACGAGGTATCAAAATCAAAGAAGAATCCAGACCTAAAGGGTTTTCTTTTGAGTCTCAATAAGCGTCTTCACACTGAATTAAATATAAAAGGTGCAGTTAAAAAGAGTTTAAGTGAGTCCGGAAATTAGTTGATCGCCCATCGTGATTTAATGGTAGCGTATCAGTATTTACGAAGGATTATCTTTTGCAATACTGCTGATATAATAACGATATCAATTGAAGAAGAAAGCCGACGATAAGTAAAATCAATCCAAATTTATTTAGTCTATTGGAAATATTCTTTGAGTTATTAAGATTAATAAAAAGTTTTTCGTCTAGTGGATTATCTTGCCAAAAACCGATTGTTTTTGAAGATTTTTCTACAATTTCAGAAATTGAATTGTTTAACCTGTCGGATGCAATAAATAAAATAATTACCCCAATTATGTCCAAGATCAATCCAAAAGCCGATAAATTATTCATATCTTATAAAGATAATTATTTCATTTAATGTAAGCCATACATTAGCAATAAATGTTGCAGAGTTAAGGCAACAACTATTGCACTTGTTATAATAGTTGTTTCAAGAAGTATAAATTTGGAATATAAAGGATTTCTTCTAGTACTTTTTTAATACTTTTGTTAACCGGTAGAAGCATGAAATCCCCTATTTGTAAGGCTTTTAAATTGTTGCAACGTTTGTTGCAACAGACTGCAACAAATGGTGCAATTCTATTGTTGCAACAATATTGAAACTGTTGTTGTCTTGTTGTTGCACTTAAGTTAGAAATCTCAAAATATTAGTGTTTTATTGAATCTTTTGGTGTCATTAAAACATTTTTCGGTTTTAGGCTTACCGTTTTAGTAGAAATAGCAATTGCTGAATCTAGTTTATTGTTTGTTTTAACTGACTCTGGCGCTAATATTTTTGATTCCGTTTTAACTATAGAATCTTCAACAACTTTAATTAATGGATCTTTGGTAAAAATTACAAGTAGACTCCATAAAACGAGAGACGATAAAACTAATGCAATTATAATGTTTTTATGTTCTTTAATTTTTTTAGTGTCCCTGCTTACTAATAAAATCAGTAAAACGAAAATCCCCAACGAGGTAGAAAGGGCTAACATAAATAGAAAGGCCTGGTAAGGAGTGTTTATGAATTTGAAAGTTGGTAAAGAAGCTGCGACAAACGTGACTAAAGCAGTGAAAATACCTAATATTTCCATAGATTTAACTTCTCTGTTTTTTATTTCTTCTTTTTGATGATTGAATTCAGAAAAATCTTTTTCGATATTTTCAAATATTTCAATTGAAGTTTTAAGATTATATACCTTTTGTTTATTTTCTTCAAATTCATCAATATATTTTTGTCGAGAAATGGGTAATGAAAATGATGATGCTATGAAAATTTCTTCTAATGCTTGATTGTCTGTTTTAGCAAGGCATTCGGAGTATGGTAATTGATAGACATAATTAAAGTTTTGCTCTGACCATTCCACATTAATTTTATAGCTAGTGATAATTTCTTCACATGTAGTGATAATTTCCCTTGCAGGAGTTAGAAATTCAAGAGCCTTTCTATTATTGTAAAGTGATTCAAGTTTTTTAACAAGAAATATTAGATACTTATACTGAGGAAAAAAATTCTTTATTCCAGTTTGTTCTTGAAATGAGGTGATTTCTTTATAAACTCTTTCAATTTCTTCTATAGAACTGTTTTTTGCATCAACCAACATTGAAAGCTCATTATTAATTGCATACATGTAAGCAACTATATACGAATATTTAGTAAAATGACTTTGTTCTTTGTCATTCTTTATAGCAGTATATTTTTCTGATAAAAGCTCTTTTATTTTCCTTAAACCTTCAATATTTTTAGCACAATCTTTATAAAATTTAATGTGCCTGTGTATGTCTAAAAGATTAAACGTTGGGTAATCACCTTTTTCTTTAATAGTTGCGCAATCATCACTTATTATAGATTTCCATTTAGTATCTAATTCGTAGTGTGATTTAATGTATTTTTTCCAAGTAGGATAAAAACTATTATTAAACGAATCGGGTGATAACTCAGTTATCTCGCTATTTTTTACAATGTAAACTGATTTTTCGCTTAAATGTTGTTTTCGTACAATCCATTTACAAATTAAAAAGTCACATTTATTCTTTAGTAACAAAGAGTATTTATTACCACCTAATCGGTCACGTTTAGCAAAATTTGTTGACAATTCATTTAAGTCCTTCAAATGATCTGTTTCAGGAGTGTAAAAATGATCGTAAGCAGAAACTTGAATATTTGCTAGAAAGAAGTTTATATTTTTGTTTTCAGAGAAGTCATGCTCTTCAAATTTATCCCTTAATTCTAAATTGTGGTTTAAAATATATTCCCTATTATTTAAGCTGTATTTTAGTTTTGTGGTTATATAAAAATCCAAGTATAAAGTATGCGCAAACTTTATCCACTCTATAAAATTTATATTTAATTCTTTAGCAATACATTCCTGAACTTCATTGTTAGGAGGGAAGAAAGAAGGAATGATGTTAAATTCATTGGATGTTTTTTTTAAATACTCATCAAAATGAAGAACTTTTGCATATTCACCAAGCAAAACAGAAGCATTAAGCATATCGAAAATTTGATCTCGACAATCTTCAACTTTTTTCTTAAATAAATTTGTGTTTTTTTCTAGATTTTCAGGAGGATTAAACTCTTCTGCCTCAAAATCAAATTCTTTCCACCATTCTTCCGGGAATTCCTTTTTTAAAAGAGGACTAATTTTTTCAATTTCAAGACTCACAGGTTATTAATATGCTTCAAGTGAAAAAATCTTATCTTCAGATTTTATAAATTCAGAAGGAATATTACAACTTCTTGAATGCGATCTCTCAGCTAATGAATAAAAATGTTGCCATGAGTACCACGCATGACTTAAATTTACAAGAGAGAACGGCGCAAGCAAGACTAAACGAGAATTTTTCTGTTTTAAAACATTAATTGAATAATCTATTTCATTTTTAATATCTAATTCAAGTAAATCAGATATTAACTCAGGATCTTTACCAGTATTAGTAGTGGTCTTATTATTATTAATTGTAAAATATTCTAATTCGCCGTTATTTTTTTTAATAGCCTCATAAATATCACTTTCAACATGACCGTATGGCATAGCTGTAAAGTTATTGAAGACTTCATCAAGGAGAAAACTATTTCTACCCTTAGAACTATTAGCTGCCGAAACGAAAAAAAGCAATTTTAACGTTTTTAAGATACTAAAATCGTTGTTGCTTACATTTTTTCCATTCTCTGAGTACCAATCTAATAGTTTTTTTACAACGTATTCGAAATATATATATTTGGGTTGTTTCATCTTAGAATATAGGCTTATACAAGTTTAGGAAATCAAATATAGACCTTTACAATGCAAAGATATGAAATGTTAACAAACGAGGTGTTAATAAACTGCAAAATACTTGATTATCAGTATAAGTCTTGTTAAAAAAACGGCAAATTACTCAACAAAACAAGTTCGAAACCGAGAGTTTTGAGCAATAAAATTGACTTATTTCAAGTTAAAATGAATTTTTAGATTTTTGAGTTATTAACTATAATTCGGAAAAACAACAAGTGTTTATTGCTGGCAACATTTGTTGATACCGTTGTTGTTTTCGTTACAAAAAAGAGCTGATTTAGTAATATTTTACCACCTAAAATGGGAATCGGACACCCTTTTCTAATCAAATAAAGTGGTTTTAAAACAATAATCCCTGTGTTTATAGGTGTTTTGATGTTGTTGCAACAAATGTTGCGATCTTGTTGCAGAACCGTTGTTGATTTAGCAACAACGGTATATCAATTATTGTTGTTGCCGTTGCATAAAAGTTGAAACTGGTTTTTTGACTCAACTTACAGTATTAAAAAACACCCTCTAATTTTGCCATTTCTGAAATTTTAATTTTGTTATTGAATTTAGCATACACTTTAGTTTGTTTTGTGGTTGAGTGCCCTAAGATCTCAGATACAATATCCATTGAAATACCATTGTTAACGGCTGTAGTTCCAAAGGTGTGTCTTGCCCAATGTGTAGTAAGGTGTTTTTTTATTTTGCAGGCTTCGGCAACTTCTTTTAATGCTCGGTTGCACGTTTGATTACAAGGAGTATCTAAATTTGGGAGCATTGGGTCTAAATCGTGGTTTAATAACTCTTTTGCTTTGTCAATTAATGGCACATAAACAGTTTTTTTGGTTTTCTCGGTTTGTACCTCAATACAGTTATCGGCATTAATATCTGAAAATTTAAAATTACTATTATCGCCGTATCTTAATCCGGTATAACAGGAAAACAAAAAAGATTTTAGAGCTAAATAATGTTTATGTTTTTTGCTAAGTAAATTGAAATAGTTTATTATGGCTTGCAGCTCTTCGATAGTTAGAGCTTTAATTTTATCGTTTTTCTCTTCCTTTATTTTATAATTTCTAAATGGGTTGTTTCTTGTAAGTTCTTTTCTAATTGCTATGTATAAAAATTTCCTAATAAATTTCAAGCTATTACTCGAGCCGCCCTTTGCGTTTCCTAGAGTTTCTCTCATATACTGTTCATAGTCTGCTAAAAAAGTTTCTGTTATGTCGCTAAACTCTAATTTAGGGGTATAACGTTTCAACTTATTAAATTGATCGCCATTTTTTTTAATGGTTTGTGGATCAAAGTCAGCTTTCTTTTTTTGTAAGGCTATTTCATTTTCTACAAAAGCATAAAAATCATTTTGATGATGATCAGTTACTTTACCATGGAATTTATTTATAAACCAGTTTATAGAAACCGGCTCTTTACTTGTTCGGGCATCAAGTACCAAATTACAAGCCTTAAAAAATTCAGAATCAATCGTACTATTTAATTTTTCACTTAAATAGTGTGATTTTTTGATACGATTGGTTTTTTTATCGTAATCCTCCGGCCTACAAGACACATATAAGGAAATACATTTTTTAACACCGTTAAAGTGTAATTGTAGGTAGAATGTATTAGAGCCATCCTTTTTTGGTTGGTCGGTTCTATAAATAACAGTTGGGAGATTGATAGTTGTGTGCTTCATAATAGTGAAGTTTATTTGAAGCAAAAGACTAAAAACACACTAATTTTGAAACTTCGTAAAATAAGGGCTTCGGTAAAAACCCTTATTTTACTAACGTTTCAGAGCAAACGTAAGCTACATTTCAGTAGCTTGGAGGTCCCGAGCGGATTCGAACCGCTGTACGAGCTTTTGCAGAGCTCTGCCTAGCCGCTCGGCCACAGGACCATTTGAGTTAAGATTCTTGTTTAATATAAAATATCCTACAAAAATCCCGAACGGGTAGCAAAAATAAGATTTTTTTAGCAACTTGCTCATATTATTCTAAAAAAAATGCAGATTCATTCAAAATTGCCCAATATTGGCACTACCATATTTACTGTGATGAGTGGCCTGGCCAAAGAACACAATGCCATTAACCTTTCTCAGGGATTTCCTGATTTTGAATGTGATCCCAAATTACTGGAATTAGCTCAAAATCACATGAAAGCCGGTTTTAATCAATATGCACCCATGCAGGGTGCTCTGGCTTTAAGAGAACAAATCGGTCAGTTATTACAAAATTGTTACTCAGCTACTTATAGTCCCGATACCGAAATTACAGTAACCGCAGGTGCTACGCAGGGCATTTATACCAGTATTGCTGCCTTTATCAATAAGGGAGATGAAGTGATCTTATTTGAGCCGGCTTACGATTGTTATACCCCTGTTATAGAATTACACGGCGCTGTGCCAAAGCCCATTAATTTAGAATATCCAAATTTCACCATCAATTGGGAAACCGTAAAAAATACCATTACGGATAAAACGCGAATGATCATTATCAATACACCACACAATCCAAGTGGAACCACTTTAACGGCAAATGATCTTATACAGTTGGAAAAGTTAGTGGCAGGAAAAAATATCATTGTAGTGAGTGATGAAGTGTATGAACACATGGCCTTTGACGGGCAGCCACATCAAAGTGTAGCACGATTTAAGGGCTTGGCCTCTCAATCCATTATTGTGTCGTCATTCGGTAAAACTATTCACGCCACCGGCTGGAAAATTGGTTATGTAGCAGCCCCAAAAGAATTAATGCTGGAGTTTAGAAAAGTACATCAGTTTTTGGTGTTTGCCGTCAATCATCCATTTCAATTGGCATTAGCAGATTATTTAAAAAATGAATCTACCTACAAAGACTTGCATTTATTTTATCAGGCTAAACGCGATCATTTTAGAAAACTGATCTCAGGTTCTCGTTTCAAAATAGAATCGTGTACAGGAACCTATTTTCAATTATTAAATTACAAAGCTATTTCTGATGAAACGGATACTGATTTTGCGATTCGATTGACAAAAGAAAAAGGCCTGGCTTCTATTCCTTTATCAGTTTTTTATACTGATAAACAACAACAGCATTTATTGCGTTTTTGCTTTGCGAAAAAAGAGGAGACTTTAGAAAAAGCCGCAGAGATCATTTGTAAATTATAAAATTGAGATGAAAAAATCAGGAGCGATAGTCGCTTGTTTAATTTGCTGTTTTTTTTCTAAAGCTCAGGATACGATTTTTGTTAAATCATCCGACCCTTTATTGGTAAGGGTTTTAGAGATCTCTAAAATCGAAGTAAGTTATAAGAATTTTTTTAATCCGGATGGCGTTATCCATAAGATCAGTAATGAACAGATCGTTCGGATTGTATATGAGAATGGAAAAACAGAATCTTTATTTGAATTGTCGCAAAAAACAGACGCAAAAGTAACTCAACCATTTTATAATAAATTCATTATAGAAAATAAACATTTGAGTTATAACAACCAGGATATCACACATGCGGCCGCCTTTAAGATGATGTTAAAAAAAGACCCACAAACCAATTCAGATGAACTGAATGCAACGCTCTTAAATGCCGAAAGTAAAAAAAACGGCCAAGTAGGCTTTATAATTGCGGGGCCGGTTTTTTTATTTGGTGGAGCATATTTAGCAAGACGTAATTATTATGGGCCAAGTGACAAATTAAAAGCACAAACATTTATATTAAGTGGTTTAGGTTTATGTATTGCTTCTGAAATAACAGGCCTGGTATATAAAAGTTTAAAAAACAAACAGATTAGAAAAGCAGCTTTGCTTAGTAATATGGAGTAGTATTTTACTACATTTATTAAAAATAACTTTATGCGTAGATCTCTGATTTTAATTTTTTCCGTTATTCAAATAACGCTGCAAGCTCAAGACACTATTTATAAAAGAACCGGAGAAGTGTTGTCTACTAAAATTTTGGAGATCAATATTAAAGATGTTTCTTTTAAGCGAACGGATCTAATGGACGGGCCTCTGTTTATTTTAAATAAAAGCGATATACAGAAAATAAAATACTTTAATGGAACAGTTGATGTTTTTGAACAAGTAAAAGAAGAAAAGCCATTTGTTGTTATGGCTCAGCCCCTTTCTTATGCTTCAACAGTAAGTTATAATGAGATTCAGCCAACATATAGACGCGGAAAATATTCTTATCAAGGGCGTACAATTTCTGAAAGAAAAGTACTTTTTATTACTACGTACAGAAATCAAACATTGAAAAGTAAAGAATTGGAATACGCCATTCGTCAATCTAAGCAAAATAAAGCATTACAATATTCTGTTGGTTTTGGTGGGGCAGGACTTTCGATAGCAGGCTTGATCGGATGTGGCGTTATAGCAGATGGAAATACAACTCAAAGCAGTCAAGCGGCTATTGCCACAGTGGCATTGGCTAGTGTAGGCGTGTTTATTGCGTCGCAGGTTGTTTCTTATACATTTAAATTGAAGCGCATAAATCAGGTAAACATAGCCGCTGAATTATATAATAAAAATTTGTAATGGAAAAAATATCAGATTTAAAGATCACTTTAGTTCAAACTTATTTGAATTGGGAGCATATTGATAAAAATTTGGCTCATTTAAATAGTCAATTGCAATTGATACAAGAGCCAACAGATATTATTGTATTGCCGGAAATGTTTACTACAGGTTTTACTATGAAACCTGAATTGTTGGCAGAAGAGCATGGAGGTTTAGGTTTACAATGGATGCAACAAACAGCCAAACAAAAACAATGTGTAGTTGTTGGAAGTATTGCAGTGAAAGAAGACGATCGTTTTTATAACAGATTGTATTGGGTAAAGCCGGATGGTACTTATGAGTTTTATAACAAACGTCACTTGTTTAGAATGGGGAATGAACAAGAGCATTATACTGCCGGGAATAAAAAAATAATTATGGAATATAAGGGTTGGAAAATTTGTCCTTTGGTGTGTTATGATCTACGCTTTCCGGTTTGGAGTCGTAATACTAAAGAGAATCAATTTGATATGTTGCTGTATGTAGCCAATTGGCCGGAAGTTAGAAGTTATCCCTGGAAACAATTATTAATTGCACGTGCTATTGAAAATCAATGTTATGTAGTGGGTGTAAATAGAGTAGGGCGTGACGGCAACCTAATTGAGCACTCCGGAGATTCTTCTGTGATCAATCCACGAGGAGAAATTGTGAGCCATTTAAAAGCTCACGAAGATAAATCAGAAACCGTTAGTATAAATTACACATACCTGGAAGACTTTAGAAAAGCCTTTCCGGTAATGTTAGATAGCGATGATTTTGATCTGCATTAATCTTTTAAAATATTTGGATTTAAAATATTGAATACATAATTCTCGTCAGCATGTTGTTTTAGTACATCTTTTCTGCCATTTGGCTTTAACCATTTCAATTCGTAAATATCATCTCTTCTGTCAGCTAAGTTTCTTACACTGCCATGCAATCGTAATTTTTTTAAGGCGTCTAGATCAAGATCGGAAACTAATACCATCTCTGTATTTGGTGTAGCTTCGGCTTTTATACCGTTGGTAGGGAAAGAAAAATCCGCCGGAGTAAACACAGCTGATTGCGCATATTGAATATCCATGTTATGTACTTTAGGTAAGTTTCCGATACCGCCGGCTATACACACATAACATTCATTTTCAATGGCTCTGGCTTGTGCACAACATCTAACTCTGGTATATGCATTTTGCGTATCAGTTAAAAATGGCACAAATAAAATTTCCATGCCATCGAGCGCTAATAATCTGGCAAGTTCAGGAAACTCACTATCGTAACAAATTAAAATGCCAATTTTTCCGGCATCTGTATCGTATACTTTTAAAGTATGTCCGCCAACAATTCCCCAGGCATTTACTTCGTTAGGAGTTACATGTATTTTACTATAGCGCTCTATAGACCCATCACGACGGCATAAATATCCTACGTTATATAATTCGCCTTTGCGAATAAATGGCATACTACCGGTAATGATATTGATGTTGTAAGCAATGGCGTAATCAATAAATTTATCACGCAAAGGTTCTGTGTATTCTGCTAAACTCCTAATTGCTTCAGCTTCGGTTTGATGGTTAAAGTCAGCCATTAACGGGGCGTTAAATAATTCAGGAAACATAACAAAGTCTGAGTGGTAACCGGCAACGGTATCGATGAAAAACTCTATTTGTTCACAAAGCATATCAAATGTTTTGAATGAGCGCATTCCCCATTGCACTAAGCCAACTCTTGCAATTGTTTTATGTTGATTAAATTTTTTCAGCTCTTGTGAGTAGAGAACATTATTCCATTCCATTAATGTTGCGCACTCTTTTGATTCTTTATCACCCGGCATGTAATTATCCAATAATTTTTTAACATGAAATTCATTAGATAATTGAAATGAAAGTACGGGGTCATAAATTTCTTTCATCTTTACTTTGTGAATATATTCCTTTGGTGTTATTTTATCAGAAAAACCGGCATAGTTTGGAATTCGTCCACCAAAAATTATGGCTTTAAGATTAAGCTGTTCACACAATTCTTTTCTGGCTTCATAAAGTCGGTGAGCGAGTCGTAATCCACGGTATTTAGGATGAATGAAAATTTCTATGCCATACAATACATCTCCTTCTTTATCATGAGTTGTAAATTTATAGTTACCGGTAATTTGTTGATAGGTATGATTATCACCGAATCTATCGTAGTTTACAATAATGGAAAGTGCAGTGCCTACGACTTTACCATTAATTACCACAACAAATTGTCCTTCCGGAAAAATACTAAGCAATTGTTCAATGTCTTCTTTTGACCACACAGAGTCGTGCCAACTATTGTATGATTCCTGCATAGAATCACGCATGCTCATGTAATCGTCCAGGGCAAGGTGTCGTACTTCAATTTTTTTTATTTCAGGAAGAGGGGCCTGATTTTTTTGCTCTCTAGATACCGTTTTTTGCATAACTATTAAATTTTGAAAATAATGTATTTATAAAAGGACCGTATATGTTTAATTACAATTATTATTTCTTATCCAATTAGCAATTCTATCTGCGGCTTGTCTGGCATTACTGTTACCTGTTGGTAAATAAGTTGGAGATAGTTTTTGTCCGAATGTGTTTAAATAGTTTTGGCAAATAGAGACATCATTCCATACCCCTGAATTTGAAGGAATATGAGTTTCACTTAGTTTAATAGTTGCTATTTGTATCAAGCAGTTCTTCGAATCAGTGGCGTTTTGTATATCGGCATATTGCGAAATGCTGTACAATTCGCCGGGAGTATAGACATGCTCGCCAAGAGTAATGCTAGGAGGTAAATTAGAGGCATTTACTTCGTAATACCAATACAGAAAAGGATAGGCACAACCCTGATAACAATCGGCTAAACAATAAGGAAAGTACATGGCCCAATTAGTATGCGTAAATCTTGTGCCTTCTGCCCAGGCAGTTTCTGTAGCACCCGTTACTGTATTATACACAACCGCATGAGCAGAGATACATCCGCAGGTGGAAATGGCATCACGAGGAACTTGAATAAGAGCAGTAATATCTCCTCCGTCAGCAAGAGATTTTTTGTAAGGATATAAACCCGGCACCGCATTTCCTGATGAATTAACAGGTATTTGAGCGCAATCGCCAACGTATAAACTCACAAAAATTATTTTCCAAGGAGCTTCAACAGAATACGTAAAATCGACAGTGCCGGAATTATTATTTATGTAGTGCATTGTGCCCACCGTGATATTTTGGCCGGCTGTTAGAACAACAGTTTGTTCGCATTGTGGTTGAGTAGTGGATGAACTTTGTGTCCCCGGGTGAGAGACGTTTGTTGATTTTCCTTGAGCAATTGGGGTTTGTGGTTCAAGGAAATCTTTTTTACATCCCGACAATAGGATGAAGATTGTGAGTAACATTGACACAACCAAATTTTTTTTTGTCATCAATACTCCTGGTTTCATGATGTAATAGTTTAAAAATATTATACATATTAATGAGGTTTAAATAATTAAAGAAAGAAAAATATGACAGTTCCCAGGTCCAGTATATTGTTTAAGGTACCAGATACATTTAGAGTCAAATGAAAAGAAATCTCAATACTAATTTACAGAGAAGCAATAAAAAAAAATAATAATTTAAGTTTTGAAAAGAGTTTAGTTTTTCGTACCTTATATTTAAGAGGATATATTTTCAAATTTTTTTAATCAGAAAACGGCTTATATTTTTTAAAGGCTCAATGATTAGTGCAAAGCTCCTACTCGTGTAATGCACGCATTAAAGTTTGTTTAATCTTTTTAAAAAATCGTCCTTTTTGCGTTGCGAAACATCTACTTCAGAGCCATCCTGCATGGTAATAGTCCCCGTTCTTCCGGGCTTATATGATTTAATAAAATCAATATTTACTAAATGCGAATGATGCACGCGTATGAAATTATAATCGCTCAAAAAATTCTCGAACTCTCCAAGGTTTTTGTTTGCTAATATTTTTTCCTGTCCATTGATATAGCACCAGGTGGATTTTCCATTTGCTTCACACTGAGTAATGGTTTTTATCTCAACAAATACTAAACCTGTATTGGTTGCTAAAGCCAGTTTATTATTATCGGATTTAAGACTTTTATAATTATAACTTAAACTCTCAAAATCATTGTTATCAGGTAGTTGTTCTTTTTTAATTACTTTTTGTACAGCTAGTTTAAGTTCTTCTTCATCAACTGGTTTTAATAGGTAATCAACGGCAGAAAATTTGAAAGCTTTAAGTGCATATTTGTCATATGCGGTTACAAAAATGATGGAAAAATTGATGTTATCGAATTTTTCTAATAGATCAAACCCCGTACCTCCGGGCATTTCAATATCTAAAAATACCAGGTCGGGTTTTTTTTCGAGGATACTAAAGAAAGCATCTTCTGCTGAACCTACTTTATCTACAATAGTTACAGTAGGGCAGTTTTCTTTTAAAATAATTTCTAAAAGATCCCTCCCTTTATTTTCGTCGTCTACTATAATCGCGTTAATCATGATGTTAGTTGTTTTGTGGAATGGTAATAATAATTTTTGTTCCTTCTGCTGCTTTGTTGTCGGAATTAATTTTATCTACTATTTCCAGTTTTATGTGCGTATTTTTTATATAATTTAATGTTTCTATTCGCTCTTCTGTTAGTTTCATTCCCATAGATGTATGTTCTTTGGCTGACAGTTGCTTTATTTCTGCTGCTTTTTTTCTACCAATACCATTATCATCAATAGTGATGATAATTAAATCATTTTCAAATATAATTGAAAGATTTAAAATGCCTTTTTTGTTAAGATTACGCAATCCATGATGAATAGCATTTTCTACAAAAGGTTGCAATAGCATGGTAGGAATTTCAGTACCTTCTAAATTAATAGTTGGATCAATGTTTAATTGAAAATCAAAGCTGTTATCCAATCGTAGCTGTTCCATTTCTATGTATAGGGATAAAATATGAATTTCTTCGGATAAAGGAATTGTGTTAGAATTGGTGTGTTCTAAAAACAGGCGAATTAATTTTGAAAATTTACCGAGGTATTTGTTCGCCGCTGCTTTATTATCGGTGGTTATAAAATACTTTATGGTGTTTAAACAATTAAACATAAAATGTGGATTCATTTGCCCTTGTAAGGCTTTTAACTCTAAAGCAGCATATTGTTTATTGATCTCGGTATTAAGTGCGGCTTTTTCTCTGATCTTTTTTGTACGATAATAAACTATAGTAAAAAATACAAGGGTAGAAAAAATTGCTAACAGAATATAGAACATTCCGGTTTTCCAAAATGGAAAAGGAATATGAATAGTGACTTTTTGTTCTTCAATGTATCCATATACTGCAATTTTAAAAACATAGTCGCCGGGTGGTAATTTTGAATAACTAACGCTTCGATCATTGCTGGGTTTATTCCAGGCCTGGTCATATCCTTCTAATTTATATTCAAATAAAAGATTTTTTGTGTCTCCAAAAAAAGGGGCGGTGAAATTAATGACGATTTTTCGTGTATCATTACTTATTGTAATAACGGAATCATAAATGTTTTGAGGTATGTCATCGGCTTCAATACTTTGTATGATAACTTTTGGGATGTAATTATTTTCTGATATTGTTTTAGGATTGATAACTGCTATGCCATTAGCTGTTGGAAATAGAATTTTTCCGTCATTTGTTTTTAAGCCGGCATATTGAAAGCCTCCGTTGCATTCTGAGTTTTTCATGCCGTCTTCTTTTCCAAAGTAACGCACATTTATAAATAATGATTTTTCATCAGCATAATCATTAAGGCTTTTTCGTTGGGCTGAGTAAACCCCTCTATTTGAACTTATCCATAAATTATTATCATTATCTTCAATAATACATGAAGTAAATTCATCAATAATATTTTCAGATTCGTTAAAAGAAAAGAAGGTGTTGTTTTTAAATCGATTAATTCCTCCTCCGTATGTTGCTATCCAAAAAACACCTTCCTTATCTTCATGAATATGTCGTACATTATTATCTGATAGTCCATCATCAACTGTATAAAGTTTTACGGTTTCATTTTCTATTACGCCTAAGCCTTTATTTGAACAGAACCAGAGCCTGTTTTTGGAGTCTTGAAAAATATGAGTGACAGAACCCTTTATTTTATCTTCATATATTTTTTGAAATTTATTGTTTTGATAGTTGTATAGCCCTGATTCATTACCGATCCATATTACACCATTTTTGTCCTGCATCAAAGCATAAAATGATCCCTTCATCCATTGCTCTTTAGTTTCTATTTTTGAAAATTGTCCTTTTGAATATTTATAGAGCCCTTCATTAAATGTTCCAAGCCAGATATCGCCATTATTTTCTTCCATCATGGTCCATACACAACCTATATTACGGTCAACATTGAATAATGAAAAATCATCATTTTTCCATCGCGTAATTTTATTGCAATGACTTATTAATATATCCTGATTTTTCAATTGTAGAATCGGCCTGCTTATGTCATCCATTAATCCATCTTCTTTTGAAAATAGTTTGATTATTTTAGGTTTAAGTTTATTGAGTCCACCATTTACGGTTCCAATCCAAATGTTATCTTCTCTGTCTTTATAAAAAGCAGAAACCTCATTTGATGATAACCCCGAATTTATATTACAATAGGAATAGGTGTCATTCTCAAGAATAATAGAACCATTTTTTGAAGGCAACCAAATGCGATTATTTTCTTCAACTAAAAGATCATTGTAGCGCCTTTCCGATAAAATTTCTTTTGGGAGATGAACGGATGAGATCACCCCGTTCTCAATTTTAAAAAGTCCTATATCACTATATGCCCATATTTCGTTTTTCAACCCTTTTTTTAATATATAAATTTGGCCGCCTTTTAATTCTTCTACAGTAGTTAGTTTGTTGTTTTTATATACGTATAGGCCTTTATCTGTTGATATGTATAATTCTTGATTTTTAGAATACACTATTTTTCGTATGTATGTACCAACGTTAATAAAATCTATAGTTTTCCCATCAACCAGTTTGCATATTTTGCCGGTTGTAAAACCCGCTAAAATTTCGTGGTTTTCGTTTTCGCAGATCGTGTTTACATAATTCCTTTCGTCGACGTTAAAAACTTCAAAATTACCATTTGAATATTTTACCAGTTTTTTATTGGCCGACATGAGCCACAAATTTTGTTTACTGTCTTCAAATAGATCATTAAAACTATTATGAGGTAAAGTAGGAGTATTGGTTGTATTAAATAATTCAAAATTATTTCCATCAAATCGCAATAAACCATTATACGTTGATACCCAAAAATACCCATTTTGAGTTTGAAGCATGGTTAAAATACTATTTTGTGGTAGCCCGTTTTCGGAATTCCAAAATTTGATCACATAATTTTGTTTTGGGCTTAAACTCTTTTCAGAAATAATACCCGGTTGTGCATTTGTTCTTTCGCTCAAAAAAAAGCACAATAAAATAAGGCTTGTTATTTTTAGTATATATGGGTTTAAAATTTTAGACATTTTCAATGAATAAACTTAATCAATTTATAGCTAAGTTTACTTTTAGGCGATAAAATCAGACTATTTTTTTTACTCAATTATCAGGCCCGATCCTCAGTTGTTCGCCCTTTAACTCAATTAGGAAGCAGTACTATTTTAGCAGTAATTATGGCCATTTCAGTGCTATAAAACGGTGTAGTTTTATGTTACAAAGATCCTACAATTTTTAAAATTTAGATCAAATAAACATGAATAAACTTTTACTTTTTAGCTTTTTATTTTTTATTGTTGTTAGTATAAACACTAATGCTCAAACTACGATTATTAATTCTGCAAATGCTACAGGCACTTCTGGTGCTGATGGAAGTTTTGAATCGGCATCTCCTTCAGGATGGACTATAGTAAACGGAGCAACAAACAAATGGTTTATGGGCACTCAGTCTTTTTGTTCCGGAACAAAAGGGGCTTATGTTGGTACTGCTTCTGGAAATAATAATTATACAATAGGTACTTCAGCAGTGTCTCATTTTTATAAAAACATTTCTTTTCCAGCGGGAGAAACATGTATCACACTGGCGTTTAATTTTAAATCGGGAGGAGAAAGTGGTTTTGATGGATTGAAAATTTATTTAGGTTCAAGTGCAGTTAATCCCGTTGCAAATACAGATTACACAACGACTGATGCAACTGCTGTTCAGATTGGAAACACATGGTATAATTTACAAGCCGGATGCGGAACTATTTCTATTGCCATTCCCGCTTCTTATGCAGGGACTACAAAAAAAATAGTTTTTAGTTGGAAAAATGATGCTAGTATTGGCGATGGGGTAGGAGCAACGGTAGATGCAGTTTCACTTGTGTCTGTAGCACCGTCAGTTCCCGGCTGTGCAACGTTAACTACTCCTGCCGATGGAGCTACCGGCCAAACAAAATGTAATCCAACCATTAGTTGGACTGCGCCCGCAACTACCGGATGCAATGCTCCTACAATGTATTATGTATATTTTGGTACCGCTACAAACCCTGCATTGTTTGATAGTACAACTTCGACCAGTTATCAACTTGGTGTTTTAAATAGTTCAACACAATATTTTTGGAGAATTGTTCCTAAAAATAATTCAGGGCTTGCAACAGGTTGTACTACAGAGTTTGATTTCACAACTAGTTCAACGGCTTGTTCGGTATCACCAGGCGGAGTAGGCACAAGTAATGTTACCGCATGGTTTAAAGCAGATGGTTTATCTGCCGGAAACGTTACAAGTTGGGCAACAACATTATCGTCTTTGGGTGGAATTACAGTTACAGACGGAGCTTCACCCTATCCGCAATCAACAAATAGTAATACAAGTGGTAATAATTTATACAACTATAATCAGTACGTTTCTTTTTCAGGAAATGTTGCCGGTTCACTTAAAGTGTTAACCAATCCAGGCTCATTTGCTTTGTGTCCCAATAGTACTAATTCTGCAGACCAAAGTTCGTTTTTTAGTGTGTTCTCAAATAACCCAACCGCTGGAACAAATAATGATAATATCTTAATATGGAGAAACGGATCAGATGCATTCGGTTCTAGTGGAATTCAATGCAGAGGTTTAGGAACAGGGGTATTATCAATTGGTGATAATACTAATGGAACAAACGCTTCGAGGGCACTAGGCAGCACAAATATGAATATTCAACAAATCACTTCTTATACAGGAAATGAAAGTTCATCAAGTTCTATGACAGGATATTTAAATGGAACAGTTACAGCAACTAATAATTCAGGTGTAGCCTCTCCTCAAGAATTGTCTTTTGGAGGAAGGGCAGGCGGAACAGAATTATTTGAAGGTGTTTCCGCAGAGCATATTTTTTTTAATACTACACTTTCAACAGCTTTGGTTAATCGAGTACATACGTATTTGGCAATAAAATATGGCATTACATTAAATACTAGTTATTATGCTCCCAATGCTTCAACAATTTATAGCAGAACAGGAGCATATATAAATAATATTATCGGTATAGGAAGAGATGACATCACTGCTTTATTACAAAAGCAATCACATACCATTGATGACACGGTTCGTATTTATAAAGGAACATTAAGTGTAACTAATGCTGCTAATGCTGCAACTTTCGCTTCAGATCAATCATACGTAGTAATTGGGGCTAACACAGGCAAGCTTTGTAATACATTAGCCTCTCTTGCTGAAAAACCGGCAGCATGTGGCTTATACTCACGATTGGAAAGAGAGTGGAAAGTGACTAAGACCAATTTTGGAGAAAGCTTTAATATGAATATTAAATTAAACAATTGCGCAATACCGGGATCTGTTAATGTTGCCCATTTACGTTTATTAGTAGATGATGATGGAAATTTTGGTAATGGAGGTACAACATGTTATGCCAATGGAGATGGCAGTGGAATAGTTTTTACTTATGCTAATCCTCTTATTATAATTACAGGAATTTCAAATACTCATATTGCAAATAATGACACCAAGTATATTACTGTTGGATCAGTAAATGCATTAACCCCTTTGCCCATTGAGTTAATAAACTTTGTAGCTAAATGTGTTAACCAATCTATGGTATTAAACTGGAGTACCGCTTCGGAAACAAATAATGATCATTTTGAAGTACAAAGAAGTAATGATGGAGTTAACTTTAGTAGTATCGCTCAAGTTGCAGGCCATATAAACTCTACACAATTACAGCAATATCAATATGTAGATACTTCTGCACCAAATGGTAATTTGTATTACCGATTAAAACAAGTTGATACAGACTTGTCTGTAACCTACCATCAAATCATTACCGTAGAAAATGATTGCCTTAATTCTATTAATAACCAAGGAAATATCAGTATTTACCCTAATCCTAATAATGGAAATGTACTGCATATAGGATATGTTATTAAGAAAGACGAAGAGGTTTCAGTAAAAATTTATGATGTTTTAGGTGAGATAATATCTGATCAAGCCATAAGATTGCTTGCACAAACTACAGAAACAGATTTATTTTTAGACGATTTTGCCAAAGGCATTTATTTTATACAAATAGAATCAACACAACTAAATAACAAACCCATAAAGTTAATTAAAGAGTAAAATAAATTTTAGTACCATTTTATTTTTAAATAAAGCTCACATGAAAAAATTTCTACTTTTTGTTTCAAAAATTATTACAGGCATTTTTTTAATTTTTATAACTGCCTCTGCATTTTCTCAGTCTCCGGGAGGTGTAGCCACTAATTTATCTGTTTGGTATAAAGCCGACGCTGGCACAACAGTTAGCAACAATCCGGTTAGTGCCTGGTCTTCTAGTGGAGGCAGTGCAGCAACGTATAGTTTAACACAGGCCTCGGCAAGTAACCGACCTGTGTTAGTTAATGGAGCTACTAGTTATACAAAGTATAATTATAATCCACGAATTAAATTTAATAGTGCAACTTCTACAATGTTAAGAAACACGGCAACAACTCCAAATTTACTTGGAACCGATGGCGTCGCTATTGTAATTACAGATCAAAATTCAACTAGTGGTACTGCTTTTGGATATTATTCAAGTACTAATTATAAATACCAATTAAAACCAAGTTTTAGATTTCAAACGGGGACTTCGGGCTTGGGCTATACGTTTGATTATGGGGCACCAACCGAATATTCTTCAACTTCCGTTTCTATGTTAGCGGCTTATGGTTGTGGCCCAACAATGAATTTAAGAAAAAATTCTGTTCCCATAAATTGTAGTAATTGTGGATTAGCACTTTATAATCCTGCGGTATCTTCGGCTTTTTCTTTAGGCTCCACAGGTACTTCAGAATATTGTAATAATGCGATTGGTGAAGTGATCCTATATAGTATCAAGCCAACTTTGCCGGAAATGGATAGAATAGAATCTTACTTAGCGATTAAATATGGTATTACAAGAGGTGGTAATACTCAAACAGGAGCAACATATAATTACGTAGCTTCTGATGGAACAACTACTCTTTGGGATAAAACAATAAACACCGGTTTTAACAATGATATAGCTTGTATAGGAAGAGATGATGGATCAGCTTTAATACAAAAACAATCCATTAGTGCAAACAATGGAGAGGCTGTTACCATTGCGCTTGGTAATACAGCTATCCCAACAGAAAATGCAACTAACACGTTTACATTTACAAATAATATTTCTTTTTTAGCATGGGGAAATAATGGGCAAACAAATACATTTAATACGGGGGCTGCAATGCCGGTTGGTATTTTAGAAAGATTAAACAGAATATGGAAAACACAATCAACTAATTTTTCTGAACAAGTAACTTTTGGTTTTGAAGATGGACAAATAACAGGTTTAGGAAGCATTGGAACGTTGTGTTTATTATTTGATGATGATGGAAATTTTTCTGATGCAACTATTGTTGGTGCTTGTTCTGCTACAGACCCTACAGGCAGCAGAGTTGAATTTTTAAACATTACTATGCCGGTAGGCAAGCCGTATTTTACTTTGGCAAGAGTACAGTTGCCTACTACAGCATCAAACAATGGGCCTGTTTGTGAAGGAACTACTTTAAGTTTGGTTGGTGAATTAGTTGGCGGAAGCACATATACCTGGAGTGGCCCAAATACATTCACGGCTTCTGTACAAAATCCATCTATTACCCCGGTTACGCTTGCGGCTAATGGAATTTATTCTGTGAGCATCAACTCTTATGGTTGTGTTACTAGTTTTACAACTAATGCTGTTATTAATTCAACTGTAAGTCCTTCTGCAACAATAGCTGCTTCTTCGGGCACAATTTGCGCCGGATCGTTGGTAAGTTTTACGGCTACGCCAACAAACGGAGGTTCAGGACCAAGCTATCAATGGCAAGTGAATGGAACAAATGTTGGTACAGGAGCAAGCTATTCTTCATCAGGGTTAAATAATGGTGATGTCGTTAGTGTTGTATTAACTTCAAATGCGGCATGTACATCGCCATTAGTAGTTAATTCAAATTCAGTAACTATAACAGTAAACTCTATATTAATTCCTGCGGTAATAGCGGCAGCATCAACAACCACTCTTTGTGAAGGAACCAATGTCACTTTTACAGCTACTCCTACTAATGGAGGAACATCGCCAAGCTATCAATGGCTGGTGAATGGCATAAGTGCAGGAGCAGGCGCAAGTTTTTCTTCATCAGGCTTAAATAATGGAGATGTGGTAACCGTTGAGTTAACATCTAACGCAACGTGTGTTTCACCAAGTACAGCTAACTCTGGTTCTATTACTATGATTGTTACTAATACAATAGTTCCTTCGGTAAGTAGTGTAGCGAGCGCAACAAATATTTGTTCAGGAACAGTAGTAAGTTTTACAGCCACTCCTGTAAATGGTGGTAATGCGCCAACGTATCAGTGGCAAGTAAATGGGGTTAATGTAATGAGTACAGGATTTACTTATTCTTCAACAAGCATCAGTAATAATGATATCGTAACGGTTACGATGACTTCCAGTGCACTGTGCGCTGTTCCGGCAGGAGCATTAGCCAATCCTATAACCATGTCTGTAACTCCATTACCGATAGCTGCGTTTAGTTATTCTCCAACAGAATTAACAGAGGCAAATCCTGATGCCGGTTTTCAAAATCAATCTATCAATTCAACTAGTTGGTTATGGGATTTTGGAATTAATAGTTCAACATCGACTTTACAAAACCCTAACTTCACATTCCCTGGTGCCGGAACATATACAGTAACTCTAGAAGCTTTTAATGGAATTTGTAGTAGTATTACTTCCCAAATAATCATTGTTGATGTGAATTCAATGTATTATATTCCAAATACCTTTACACCTAATGGCGATTCTGTCAATGATTATTTTAGTATTATAGGAAATGGCATTTCTCCTGATAATTTTGAAATGAATATCTATAATCGTTGGGGATCATTAATATATAGCACAACAGATATATATGCTCCATGGGACGGAACAGTTTCTGGCGTTGACGTTCAGGATGGTATCTATGTGTATACATTCATCTTTAAATTAGGGAATTCAACGGAAATAATAAACAAGGCAGGTAACGTTACGATATTCAGATAAGCTAAGATGATCTTAATTATTGAAAGCAATTTTATTGTAGCACTGTCTTTGAAAAATTCACTGAAATTATTTTCTAACACTATCGTCATTAAACCAACACTTAAAAATGCGATAGAAATTATTTGTGAAAACACACCCGATTATATTATTGCTACAGAAGAGATTTTATGCGAGTATGGACAAAGCTATAACATACACAATTACCTTATAAAAAGAAATGTTCCAATTGTTTTGCTAACGGCTAATGGCATGATCGATACTCCTTATGATCTAAATATCATAGACGTATTTTATAAGCCATTTGATCCGTGTGAGATTTGTGAAACTTTAATTTCTTATGCTAAAGAAGCGGCTTTAGGAGTATATTGATAATTAATTAATCGAATTTTTTTTTAAAGATTCCTCAATTATTTGCAATATTACTCACTTATTCCATTTGAAACTCTCTTGTTCGAGTGTCCAATAATTAGTCTATTTTGCTAAAAACAAGCGATTTTAAAAGCTTAATTTTATGATCATACAGCAGCTTGCTTGTTAAATTACACCATAAACCACTAATAACTTAGCCATGATCAACAAACAATGCAAAGGAATTACCTGTTTATAAAACAGATCTTAAGTAAAATAATAAATTAAAAATGGGTGTAGTATTACACCCATTTTTGTTCTTTTTCGCTCCAAACAGATTTGAAGTACTGCATGGCCGAATAGGTTATAATAGCACCTGAAGCCATTCCTTCCATTCCAATTACAAAAAAGATAGTGAATCCATTAATGTATTCGCCGGAAGCAAGGCCTGATTTAATGTGATTCATTAATTCCACATCAAAATATTCTAAATAGAATGAAATAAATGTGGCAAAAGGAAGAAGTGCTACTACCGTAATAAGAAGACCTTCCATAAGACCTTTTAAATAAAAATTTGCTTCGTGGAGCTCATGTTTTAATTTATAGATACCATAACAAATACCTATACCTAAAATTAAAAAATTTAAAATACGAAGCTCAATAATGTGGGAAAGCCCTAAAGCTTTCATAATGAAAAAATAACCAAGAAGAGCCAAAGAGGTGAGAAGTCCAATCTTTAGACCAACACTCTCAACAGTGGGTTTTGAAGATTCCATGATTTCTAGGTTTTAGAGGGTTTGTATTTAAAGAACGAAAATGTATGGTTAAAGGTACAACTTTTTCAAACTCAACACAAGGCCATTTGTGTAATAAGCTTTGAACGCCTTGATTTGAAAGGAAACAAAAATCACTTCACTTTATTGTAAAAAATGGTGTAACTTTGTAAACTTTAAATTACATCACGGTTAATTTTAAAATGCTGTTTTTATATATACTTGTTTTTTTTATTGTTTTTTTCGGGATGGAGTTTGTGGCTTGGTTTAGCCATAAGTATGTGATGCATGGATTTTTATGGTCGCTACATAAGAGCCATCACGTTAAAAGCAATCATGTATTGGAACACAATGATCTATTTGCTATTGTTTTTGCTATTCCAAGTTGGTTGTTTATTATGCTTGGTGTTATTTACAAGAGTCCTATTAGTATTTGGATAGGTTCAGGAATGACAGCATATGGGATTGCTTATTTTTTAGTGCATGAAATCATTATTCATCAACGCATCAAATGGTTTAGGAATTTAGATAATAAGTATATCAAAGCAGTAAGAAGAGCCCATAAAATGCATCATAAACATTTAGGAAAAGAAGATGGAGAATCTTTTGGGTTTTTAATTGTCAATAAAAAATACTTCAAATAAATTATTGTTAATGCCTTTGCAGTTTTCCACTACCGGTCATTGGTAAAGCGTCTACGATTTTTACTTTTTGCGGAACTTTATAAGTTGATAAACGTTTTCGGCAATAGGTTAATACTTCTTCCACATCAATCATTTTGCCATCATGCAATACTAGTTCAGCTTGTATGATCTGACCCATCAAAGGATGTGGTGTGCCTGTAATGCGAGCTAATTTTATTTCAGGAATCGTTTCTAAAACACCTTCAACTTCTTCAGGAAATACTTTATTACCCGACACGTTGATCATTGATTTTTCACGGCCTTCTACTTTTACTAAACCATCTTTTGACTTCGATGCGAAATCGGCTGTTAGGAAATAACCATTTTTTAAAACATCTTTGCGTAAAGTTGGTGGTGTTAAATAGGCATCAAACATCCCCGGACCTTTAATAGCCAAATGCCCAATACTGCCTGCAGGCAAAATTTGATTATTCTCATCAAAAATTTCTACAGAATAATCAGGTAGCGCATAACCAACAGCTTCAGGATGTTCAGCCGATTTGATATAGTTGATCATAGGTAACCCAATTTCAATAATACCGTAAGCCTGACTTACATCAATATGAAACCGCTGTTTAAATGCTTTGCAAATATCTATAGAAATAGCGGCGGAGGTAGAGATGACTTTTTTTAAAGTAGGCATCATGTCTGTATCTGTATTACTGGCCAACAAACGTATCTGCATAGGAGATGCATACAGTAGCGAACCGTTGTGAGCATTGGTAATATCAATGATATTTTTTGGTAAAAAATCTTTGGCAATGGCAATGGCTGCACCAAATCTTATATACAACAAAACAGAAACTACAAAATGATAGGCCATTGGCAATACCCAAACTACGGTATCTCCTACGCCTAATTCCAAAACTTTATTAGCACTTTCAACACGTTCAATGGCTGATTGGTGAGAGATGATAACGCCTTTTGATTTTCCGGTTGTGCCTGAAGTAAATCGTATAAATGCCGGATCATTAACATGTGGAGCAAAGCTTTGACTTTTTGGGATGCTGGTAAACCCAAAACGAAAAGACTCGATATTCATAGGAATGATCTGTTCGGTACTGTCTAATGGCTTTGCACCATGTTGATCGTCCATAATAGCATGCAATTGCGCTTCTTTTAGTACGTCTTCGATCTCAGCTTTTTTTAATTGGTGTGACATTGGCATTACAGTGGCTCCACAACCTATAACTGAAAAAATTCCTGTAATAAAGTTGCGACTGTTACGTGCCATTACGCCAACACCCATTCCTTTTATGACACCTAGTTTAATTAATTGATCTTTGAGGCTTTCAGTTTCCTGAAACAATTGTTTAAATGTTAAGGTGCCATATTCGTCATAAATTGCAGGAGAATTTGGCCACTTTTGGGCAGCATCCTTTAGCGCATTATAAGCAAACAAATTATTCATTGCACGAATTTAAGCAAAAATTTGTTCTTCTTGAATGGCTTTGATAGTTGTTGATTTTGAGGTGTCGGTGATGTGTGAAACGGCTAACTTCCCGGCTGCATAACCTGTTTGAAAGCAAATACCCATCACGCGGGCGCTGGCAATAGCAGCATCAGTGGCCGAAATGTTTCGTCCGGCAAAAAATAAATTGTGAACCGTATTTGATACTAAACAATCTGCAGGTATTTGATAAAAATCTTCGTAATTAAAGTATTTCATTTTCACTCGCTTATCTTGTCCCCATTCTTCAATAGGCCAGGCTCCATTGGCGATAGCTGAATCAAATTTCCGACATTGTAGCACATCTTCTTCTGTTAAGATATATTTTCCTACAGGTCTTATTCCCACTCTGATACCTACTTCAGGAGCAATGCTATGTAAAGAGGCATTTTTAAAAACGGATACATGTTGAGTTAAAAAATCAACCAAACGATCAATCATGCCATTAGCAGTAGTTCTTAAGTCTTCTATATTATTTTGTTTATAGGTTACAGGAATCGGAATTCCGACTTTAAAACTTGCCATGTTGTTTTTAACCGAACCTTGTATTACATATACTCTGTCAAAATAATTCTCCAATACATGATTTTCGATCGCTTTATGCAATTCTTTCATTAAAAGGATCCCTAAAGTTTCCTCTTTAATTTCCATCATTCCTTGCATGGTAAATATTTGTGCGGCTGCCTGGTAGTTATCATTGGTAATTAAAGGCAACTTAGCAAGTTGACTTACCGCACTATCTCCCGAGCAATCAATAATAGATCTGCAATTAATTTGAAAAAAAACGTTTTCTGATTTTACTTTAACCGAATCAATCACTTGATTTGTAAGTTCCACTTCGGTAATTTCAGTATTGAGATACAGATCGATCTGATGTTGATCTATTATAGTTAAACAAAGACTCTTATAAACATCAATATTATAAGGTAAATAATGTAATCCCTGATTATTGTGCAACGCTTGTGTTCCAGATAATATACTTAGTTTTTCAGAAAATGTTTTGGCAAAGCCATGTACTGCATATTGTGAATTTTCGGATTTACTGAATTTATATAAACCACAAATAGTACCTACTTCTGATGAAGTGGCTTTTCCTCCCAAATAGGGATGACGTTCAACTAAAGTCACTTTATGTCCGGAATGTGAAGCCGCAACAGCAGCAGCAATTCCGGCAGATCCACCACCTACAATTAAAATATCTGTTTCAATTGTTTTCAATTTAATAATTACCTAAAAGTATTTCATTAATTTTTAACTCTATCAAAGTTAACTCATTATTATTAATTGTGTTCTCAGAATATACAATATTCATTTTTAACATATTATTATGACGTAAAAACGAAAAAGTTAAACCCGGCGGGAAAGTTAAAGGAGGAATAATCAAAATATCGCTGATGGGGTTATTCATTAATGTATTCATATCCCAGATGTCTTCCCCGGCAGAAGTATACAAAAAACTGGACACAACACCTTTACCGGAACGGTTCACTAAAAAATGGTATAAATGTAAGGGCATATGCCGCATCATATTTAGTAAGAGATTGTACTTTTTTGGCATTTCTATTTTTATTTGTTCTGCCATTTGAGTACTTACACTTTGCACAGTATCTTTTACTGAGATGAGATCAGTTTGAGGTAATCGGTAAAATAAAAAGGAAATACAATTGGTAACAATTGGCCCAAAGCCGCCTCGTTTTCTGCCATCATAAGGAATGGGTAACCAAATAGTTCCTGTTTTTCCTCTTTGTTTATTAATAGAATTCACAATATGTGCACAGCAAGAAATTAAAAACACATTTGCCCCAAACCTTGAACCGTTACTTTTAGCATTGGCATCAATTTTTGCTGTTTCAGTTAAATTAAAGTGTAAAGTTTTAATTTTGAAATCAGTACTGCCTCCTTTATTTTCTTTTTGTAAAATAGAGACAATGGGAGCTTTAGACGAAGTTTCAATAAATTTTTTAACCTCGTACATATTTTTGATGTAATGTAAAAGGGATATTTTTTGTTCTTTGGCCGGAAAAAAATCCGAAAATGTTTTCTCATCAACCGGTTCATTATTGTTGAGATGACGAATCAACATGCCTGAGCCTCTGCCATCCATTAAAATGTGATGCCATGACAAGACGAAAGCTGTTTTTCCTGAAATATAGTGAATGACATCAAATTCAATGAGGCATTTGTTATTTAGGTTGATGTCTCTGTTGAGTATTTCTTTAGGAATAAGTTTGTCTGTTTCGCAAGCATGTTTGTTGATCTGAATGCGGTTGCCTTCGTTAATGCGTTTCCAATAGGGTTTTTGAAAAATCGATCCTTTTACTAAAGTGATGTTACAGAACCATGAAATGATAGGAGACTCTTGAACATTTTTGAGTAGGGGCTGTATAGATTCTTCGCTGTCAAAATAAAAAACAATACGAACAACATTGTTTCCGGTTTTATGTTTTTTGGCATTAATGTCCAACATTAAATGAAAGCAATCTGCACCGCTTAAATAGACTTTGTCAGGAAATTTCAACGAGGTGTTTCGCTTCATATTATAGGCATCAACTTATTTACCGATCTCATATACTACTTTAGCAATGGATTGAATGGTTTTAAAGTTATCCGGAATAAGTTGATCATCAGGAATCACAAAACCATATTTACGTTCAATAAATAAAATAATTTCAACGATAGAAAAAGAATCAATGCCAACGTCTCTTAAATTACTATCAGCAAAAATTTTAACATCTTCAACTAAGATATTCTTTTCTAAAAAATGAATGATATCGGCTTCTATGGTTTTTATCTCCATGTTACAGTTTCGTTAAATTTTACGTTTCACTCTGTTAATGACAGAGGAAATCCCCATCGTTAATACAAAAAACAGCATTAGTTTCAATGATTCTATTAAAATACCTGTTACGCCTGAGCCTCTGAAAAATAACTTATAGAATCCTTCCAATGCCCAGTTTAAAGGAGATAGGGTACTGATTTTCCTCATAACTTCAGGCATAATATAAGTTGGCACCCAAATACCACCCAGTGCCGATAATAATAAAATAGATAAAGAACCTAAGATGGCGCCTTGTTGTTCGCTGGAAGCCAAAGTGCCTACCATGACTCCAAAACCAGTTGCTGCAAAAGAAGTTGCTAATGCTACCGTGAAAATAGCCATTAAACTATTGCCTAATTGTAACATGGGCAATCCAAATAAAGGTAAGATGTATAGCCCAACAGAAAGCATCAATAAAAATTGCAACATGCAAACAATCACATATACAATTATCTTTCCGTTCACTAGTAATAAATAAGAACTTGGCATGGTGTGTAAACGAAATACACTGCCTTCTTTTTTTTCTTTCATGATATTTCCTGCTAAAGGAATAACGATAAAGAACATGGCGAAGATGGTCCAGGCAGGCACATTATGTTGAACGGCATTAGGAACAATTTCTCCGATCAGATCAGAAGCATAGACTTCTTTATAATTGATGATCTGTGATTTGGCATAAGAGTTTTTTGGAGCCTGAGAACTATCAGGCATGATCTCGGCAATTTGTTGAGAAAAAGTTTGAAACATGATCTGTGTTTTTACTACAGAAATGAATTCGTGTAAATTACTGGTAATAGAAGTGATAAATGATTTTTTAGTAACCGGATCGATGTATAAAATAATATTTACCGAATCGCTCGTACTAACTTGTTGTTCGGTTTGGGTAGAATCAAGCATCATTGTTTCATTCACCAATAAAGAAACATTATTGCGAATGGCTTCGGTGGCGCCTTTTGGGATCACAATTCCAATCAAGAATTTTCCTTCCGACACGGCTTTTTCTGCTAATTCACTGGTAGCTAATTTCCCATCAATAGAATCTTGTAAAAAACACAGGGATGATTGTTCGAGCCCTTTTTTAATAGAAACGCCTAATGTATCATGATCGTTATCTACTAATACTATTGGAATGCCTTTTTCGTTAATGGTTTTAAAAGCAGAGTCCTGAATTAAAGTCATCACCAGGATCAGGATCATAGGCATTAAAAATAAAATAGATAAACCTATTTTATCTCTGATCAAGATCAGTGTTTCTTTTTTGATGGTTGCCCACAATTTGTTTTTCATCAGTCTCTCAGTTTTCTTTTTGTTAAACTTAAGAATACATCTTCCAGATCAGAACAATCAGGTGTGTTTGCAATGAGTTCTTTTGGAGAACCCTGAGTTAGAATTTGGCCGTAATCAATAATAGCGATCTGAGTACAAAAATTTTCAGCTTCCTCTAAATGATGAGATGTGTATATTATGGTTGTACCTTGCTGATTCAATTCTTTTAAATGTTCGATGATCACATTACGGGATTGCACATCCACGCCAACCGTGGGCTCATCTAAAAATAAAATTTTTGGTTGATGAAGGATGCTTGCAATTAAATTAATTCGACGTTTCATCCCACCCGAAAAGGTTTCAATTTTTCTGTTAGCAGCTTTTGATAAACCGAGTTTCTCTAACCATAAAGAAATTTTATCCTTTAGATCCTTTCCTGATAAGCCATACATGGCGCCATAGAACTCTAAATTTTCGCGGGCAGTTAAAGTAGGGTAAAGGGCAATATCTTGAGGAACTACACCAATAATTTGTTTGATGTCGGTAATGTCACCATGTAAATTTTTCCCATCGATCATTACCTTACCACTTGAAGGAGGGAAAATGCCGCACAGGATAGAAATAATAGTGGTTTTGCCGGCACCATTTGGCCCTAATAAACCAAACACTTCATTTTTTTTAATAGAAAATGAAACGCCTTTTACGGCAGCTTCATCAGCACCCTTAAAGGTCTTTGTTAAATTTTCTATTTCTACAATGGGTGTATTTGGCATTTTTTTATTAAAGAGGTCAAATATACGAAAAGGAGCCTATTTTTGAGGAGAATTTGATGTTGCAAAGGGCTAATAATTTTGTATTTTTAAATTAACTGAGCCCATCGGTTACGAATAAAGCTAATATGGCCATTACTTTAAAATCGAACATAGAAAAAACGATCAATCAAACGTTATCGGATGATGAGTTTGGTCAGTTTTCGAAATTATTATTTGAAAAAACATACGATAAAAAAACCTTATTACTTGAAGAAGGAAATTTCTGCAATTATGTTTATTTTATTGAGGAAGGGTCTTGTTATTCTTATATCACCGATCAAAAAGGAGATAAACATGCCATACAATTTGGATTGGAGGGTTATTGGATCTCTGATCTATATAGTTTTTATTCAGGGCGAAAAGCGATTTATAACATTGAGACTTTAGAGTCAGTTAAAGTTTTAATGCTTAATAAAGATAATTTTGAAAAAGCTTGTTGTACCATACCACTTATTGATCGCTTTTTCAGGATCCTTATTCAAAACGCTTATGTTGCTTTGCAATACCGTATTGCTAAAACCAATAGCGAAGATGCCGAACATCGTTACGAAGAATTTGCTAAAATACATCCTGATTTTATACAACGTATTCCGCAATATTTGATCGCTTCCTATTTGGGGATCAAGCCTCAGTCTTTGAGCCGCATCCGAAAGGAAATGATCCATAAGAAGTAGTGTTTGTCATTACGAGCGTAGCGAAGTAATCTCATAATTTGAGAAGATTGCTTCGTTGTTCCTCCTCGCAATGAGGTAGTTGTTTGAGTTTTTTCATTTCTTCACCTATGTTAACTTGCAGCGAACATGTTTGTTGCAACTTTGTATCATCAAATCAATAGATACAATTTTAAAAACAATAGACATGGAAAATCAAACAAACTGGGTATTAGACCCATCACACAGTGAGATCATTTTTAAAGTAAAACATTTAATGATCGCCAATGTAAAAGGAGAATTCAGAAACTTTAATGCAACTTTAACTTCTGTAGGAAATGATTTTAGTAAGGCTTCGGTAAAAGCGACAATTGAAGCCGGATCAATTTACACGAATAGTGATGATAGAGATGCGCATTTAAAAAGTCCTGATTTCTTTGATGCAAACAATCACAAAGAATTGACGTTTGAAGGAACATCATTAACTAAACTAGACGATGAAAATTATAAGCTAAAAGGTAATTTAACTATTAAAGGCGTAAGTAAAGAAGTGAATTTGGATGTGGAATTTGGAGGTGTGAATAAAGATCCTTGGGGAAATGAAAAAGCCGGTTTTTCGTTAAATGGAAAAATTAACCGTAAGGATTGGGGCTTGAACTGGAACGCTGCGTTAGAAGCCGGCGGTGTATTGGTGAGTGATGATGTGAAAATTTCAGGTGACTTACAGTTTGTGAAACAAGCGTAATAGAAATTAAATGGAGAATTTATTAAATTAGTAAACGAAGCTAAAATTAAATTCTCCATTTTTAATAGTTAAAATAAAATTAATAGCTTATAAGATCATGGAACGTTCTCATTTTTTGAAGATATTATTAGCCTCACCTTTAGCCCTTGCCGCTATGAAATTAAAAGAATTAGAAACCATTACTAATGGTTTAACACAAACAGAAAAGATGCCGGTGTTGTTTTTAGGACACGGTAGTCCGATGAATGCCATTGAGGAAAACGAATTTGTTACAGGCTTTAGGAATAGTGGAAAAGATATTCCAAAACCTAAAGCCATTTTGGTTATTTCTGCGCATTGGGAAACCCGGGGTACATTTGTAACTGCTATGAATAAACCTCGCACGATTCATGATTTTGGTGGTTTCCCTCAAGCTTTATTTGATGTGCAATACCCGGCACCCGGTAGCCCTGAATTAGCTAATGAAACTAAAAGTATCATTACCAAAACACAAGTTGGCTTGGACGAAAAGTGGGGATTGGATCACGGTGCCTGGTCGGTGGTAAAACATTTATATCCTAATGCGGATGTGCCTGTTATACAAATGAGTATTGATTACACACAAGGCGCGCAGTATCACTATGAATTGGCTAAAGAATTAGCATCGCTTCGTAAAAAAGGGGTGTTGATTGTTGGTAGTGGCAATATGGTTCATAATTTAGGAATGGTAGCCTGGGATAAATTAAATACAGATTCTTATGGTTATGATTGGGCGATAGAAGCTAATGAAAAAATGAAACAATATATTATATCTGATGATCACAAACCGTTGATCGATTTCAAATCTCAGGGAAAAGCGTTTGATTTAGCAATACCTACCCCTGAACATTATTTGCCCTTGATCTATACATTAGCATTAAAAGATAGTAATGAAAAGATCACTTTGTTTAATGATAAAGCAGTTGCAGGGTCATTAACAATGACCTCAGTGAAAATTGATAAAGCATAAATTTTATGAGAACAATTATTGTAGTTATTTTAATAGCATTGACAAATATGAATTTTACCACAAAAGATGTTCCCACCTCACTGCAGTATTTGGTGAAACATCCGAAAACAGAGAACAATAAGACGCCAATTGTTATTTTACTGCATGGTGTGGGGAGTAATGAAAAAGATCTGTTTTCATTTGCCGATCAGTTACCTGAGAGTTATTTGGTGGTTTCTGCTCGTGCTCCTTACGTACAAGGGCATGATAGTTATGCCTGGTATAACCTCCATTTTACTGATGGGAAACCAATTTATGATGCAAAGCAAGCAGAGGATAGCAGAAAATTGATCTTAAAATTCATTGAAGAGTTAAAACAAAAATTCACATTCGATCATGAGCAAGTTTATTTATGTGGGTTTAGTCAAGGTGGTATTATGGCTTATGGCGTAGGATTAACAAATCCGGATAAAGTGAAGGGTATTGCTATTATGAGTGGAAGAATGTTGGATGAAACAAAACAGTTAATCAATAAAGAAAAAGTAAAATCATTGAAAGTATTTATCTCTCACGGTACAGAAGACCCTGTTTTAGGAATTCATTATGCGCGAGAAGCTAAGCAGTTTTTAAAAACACTAGGCGTTGAACCTGAATATAATGAATACAAAGATGTACACACCATTAATCAAATGATGTTACAAAATCTAATCGAGTGGTTAAGCAAAAAATAAATTTATTTAGGTAATAAAATTATTTTTTGAGTATACGATTTATCGTCAATAAGTAATGTGCAATAGTATATTCCACTTGGTATTTCATCGGGAATTACAAGAGCCCCATTATGACTAACGGAATTCATTTCTAGATCTTTGCTATAAACAATTTTGTCCATAGCGTTTCTTAGAATCATCACAGCAGTCTTATTCTCGATAGAAGTGTATTGTACAAAGAGTTCGCCTTTATTGGGATTAGGGAAGAAGGCAATATCGAATGCTTTTTTTGAAAAATCAATAGCAATAATAGTTGAATACTTGTTCTGGCGATCGAGATCAGTTTGTTTCAATCTATAATATGAAATGCCTTCAAAAGGAGATTCATCAGTTGTGATATATTTTAATTTAGATGAGCTGTTTCCATCAATTGCTTTGCTATCAATGCGTTTTACAAGTGTATAGTCAATCCCATCTGAACTTTTTTCAATTTCAAAAAAATCATTATTTAATTCAGATGCTGTTTCCCAAATTAATTCCACAGTATTGTGATTTAATGTTCCTTTAAAATAGATGAGTTCTATTGGCAAAATAGACATTGAAGCACAAGGTGCTCCGCCTGTGATATTTCCAATCACGTCTAAAACACCTGTGCCACACAAAAGAGATGAGCCTGCAAAAGTTAAATCTTCTCCTATTGTTAAAAAGCCATTATTTATAACAGTTGCATTACCTGTTAAATCTAAATTTCCACCAATGTTAACAACAGCACCTGCATCCAATTGAAACAAACCATCTCCGATCATACTTGCTGGCCCATAGAGTGTTAATGATCCATTCGACTCTACGATCAAAATAGAATTAGCTCCTATAAGCATGTTGCAACTTGTGTTTAACGCATGCCGTACATAAACTGTCTTGTTGGCCGGAATGGTAATATTGCAAATGCCATCGTCGTCAGGAATACAACCACAGTTTTCAATTTGAGAGTTGTACCCCCAGCTATTGTAGTTTAAAAAATCACCATTTTGTAGTGAAAAATAATCTCCTGTTTGAGAGTAGCTGGTAAAAGCAATGACCATTAAGGCAACCATTACGAATTTAATTCGTAAAATTTTTAGTGTAATTGTTTTCATCTGAACCTCCTTTTTTATTAGTGATAAATAAAATAATGCTGAAGAGCAAGGGTTCCGGAACATTTAGAAGTAAGATCCTTCTATAAAAGAAAACGAGTAGTACGTCTTTCTACGTACAAATTTACGAGATGTTTCAATAATATTTGAATAAAGCGATAAAAAGAATGTGAGAGGATGAACAAAAAGGAAGTAATAAGAAAAATTTATAATTAGCGGATTGTTTTTCTTGAGGCTAAAATATAACTGAACCGTATAATACGACCGAAACCTGTAAGCATGTTTTTTTTGGATATCAGGTTAAAATGAGTCTTATAAGTTTTGTCAACTATTTTTTTTATGACTTGGTCGAGTTCTAAAGCTGAAACGTGAATGTATTTGATAACATCCTTATTGATATCTGAAGTGGGATTGTTTTTATCAAAAAGATTAATTAGACCCAGAATACGTGCTAATGGAGCTCTTACTTCATGGCTTTGGGCATTAGCAATTTCAGACAATATTTTTTTATGGCGATTTGAACGAACATGAAAAAATACGTACATAATCATGATGATCACTAAAAGCAATGTGATCCATGTGAGATATATAACCTGTTCGTTTTTTTTATTCATTAATTTCAAAAGACTTATTTGAATTTCTTGATTTTTTAAGATAATATCTTTTTTCTTCAGGTTTATCTCACGCTTGGATTCTAACGTGGCAATTTGAAGCCGGGTTTCTGTTGCAAAAATAGAGTCCTTGGTATTTGTATATTGCTTATAGGTTTCCAGAGCCAATTCATGATTTCCGGCAAAAGAATAGGCATCAGATAAGTTATTGCTAAATTCAGCCAGAGGCCCTTTGAAATTAATTTGTTTACAGATTACCGTAGCTTTTTTTAGACAACCAATAGCTTTGTAAAGATTATTATTTTTCTGTAATGCATTAGAAGAATTTTTGGCGAGTAATAGATAAACTTCGCCTGCATTTCCAAGATTAATACTGATACTTTTTTGATCCTTTAATTCTTTACTGATTTCATAAGCTTTTAAATGATAGGCGATAGCTTTTGCATAATCTTTTAAATGACAATAAGTAATACCAATATTTGCAAGATTGATCTGTATGGAATTTTTTACACCTATTGATTCATTATGCTTCAAGGCGAGCATATGACTTTTTAGCGCCTCTTGATAATTTCCTTGTTCGTTTAATACTATGCCCCGATTGCCAATATTTCTGGCCATCCCATCTTTATGATTAATTTTTTCATAATTTTTGTAAGCTAATCCGTAGTAGAATAGAGTTTTAGAAAAATTTTTTTGTTCAAGGTATATTGTGCCAATGTTTTCTTGTACTAAAGCAATAATTTTATTATCGTTAGATTCTTCTAAAATATTTAAAGCTTTAAAGCTATTTTCTAATGCTTTAACATAATCGCTTTGTCTTAAGTAAAGGAGACTTATGTTGGCTAAAACTCCTCCCTGAGCATGTTTGTTTCCAATCTCGTTGTAAATTTTTAATGCTTTTAAATTATAGTGTATTGCTTTTTTATGATCGCATTTTGACATATAATTAACGCCATAATCTGCATAAGCAGACGCAATTCCTTTTTTCCAACCTATTTTTTGAGATAATTTTTCTGTTTTTTGAGCGTAGGCCAAACCTTTGTCGGCATTGACATTAGAATAAGCGAAAGACAGTGCGTCGAGTAGTTTTATTTTAGTGGTGTCAGATTGAGCTTTTAATAACTCATTTTGTAGAGAGTCCAATGTTTTCACATTGTTTTGACTTTGAGATTTTAGAAAAATTATTAAGAACAACACCAACAAACAGAATCCACTTTTCATCTAATACAAATTTGGCTTTTAGTGCCTATTTGGCGAAATTAGGGAAGAAAAGATGGGTGGTATTATACACTAATGTATAAAATCTTACATATGAAAGATTTTTAAAGGTTTGGATTCTACTACAACGATTTATTTTAGCCGGTTTTTAATTTAAAATTAATATTCGTTTTAAAGTGCATAAGTTCGGTTCGATAATTGTGCATGTCTTAAAAAGTAATACATTTAGAGTTAATTGGAATTAATGAAGAGAGAATATATTTTTAGAATATTACTTTTTGCCGTTGTCTATGTTATTTTAACTAAAGCAGCTCTGTTGTTAGCGCTTGATGGAGGGCATGCTACAGTTGTTTGGCCGGGTAGCGGGTTGGCGTTATCACTTCTTTTGATTCATGGTAACAGAATGTGGCCGGCTATCGCCATAGGGGCTTTTACAATTAATTTTATTATAAGCGGGTCTATTCCTGCTGCGCTTTTTATGTGCGTAGGCAATACCCTTGAAGCATTAGTGGCATATAATATAATAAAACGATATGACAACTTTTTATTATTGTTTACTAAATTAAAAAACACCATCAATTTTATAGTTGCATCATTAATAGGTTCAGTGTTAAGCGCTGCTATTGGTGGACTTACTATTTTTGTCCTTTTTACTAAGGAATTTAATTATTTGGAAACATTTAGTACTTGGTTACTTGGAAATTTAACAAGTTGTTTACTAATTGTGCCGATTGTTTTGCTTTTAAATAAGCCTAATCTGTTACTTCTTAAAAACAGAAAAACGTATTTTTCGTTTATACTTTTAACTATAGTTTGTTATTTGATCTTTTTAAAAAATTATGATACTGATGTTATACCTAAAGCTTTTGTTTATTCTTTGGTTATCTTCCCGTTAGGCGCATCTTTAACTCAAAACCGGCTTTCTGCTTTATTGCACGTATTTATTATTTCATTATTTGCCATTTCGGGAACACTTATGGGCAAGGGCCCTTTTATTTATTCGGAATTGAATAATAGCTTAATTATTTTACAATCTTTCACGGCTATATTGACAATCATTACATTGATCGTTTCGGTTGGAATAAAAGAAAAAGAAATGATTGAAGATAAATTATCAATTCTATTAGAAGATAAAGAAGTGTTGATCTCAGAAATTCATCATCGAGTTAAAAATAATTTGGCAATTGTTTCCAGTTTGTTGTTTTTAGAAAGAGAAAATTTAAAGAACGAAGAACTTCAGGAAAAAATGGATCAAACTCAGTTAAGAATAAAAACGATCGCTTTGGTACACGATAAACTAAATATAAAGTCGAATATTAAAACGGTTGAATTTTCGGATTATATAAAAACTTTAACAGAAATGATCCATCGCTTACATGAAACAACTCGCATTCCTGTTACGCTGACATTAAATATTGATAAAGTTGATATTGTGATTGAAAAAGCTGTTCCTCTTGGATTAATTTTAAATGAATTGCTTACCAATTCATACAAACATGCTTTTGATGGAAAAGAATCTGGTGAAATAGAGATTAATTTTGTGTTTAAGAATGAAAAATATTTTTTATCTGTGAAGGATAATGGCGTGGGATTAAAAAACAAAGGAGCAAATAATTCTGATTCTTTAGGAATAAAATTAATCAATACACTTTCAGATCAGATCAATGCAGATCTGTCTGTCAAAAGTGAAAAAGGAACTGTTTATGAATTTAGTTTTAATTAAAGATATATAATGAAGAAATCTATTTTAATAGTTGAAGATGAAGGCATCATCGCTCTGGGGCTGCAAAGCTATCTAATGTCTAAAAACTATGAAGTACTAGGCATTGTTAGAGAAGGAGAAAAAGCCATTGAAATGACCAAGACCTTGAAACCGGATTTGATCATTATGGATGTTGTTATTCAGGGTGATATTAATGGAGTAGAGACGTGTAAGAATATCAAAAGTTTTTCTAACGTGCCAATTATTTTCCTGACTGGTAATTGTACAGACATTATTAAGAATGATAAAAAATGTGAAGGAATACCGATCTACAGTAAGCCAATTATAATGGATGATTTAAAACTTGCAATTGATAATATTTTATATTGATCAAAATGTATACATATTAATGATTTTTTTAAATCATTAATCGCTGATAAACAAAATCCCTGACAATCATTTGTCAGGGATTTTTATTTTCTACTTTAATTTATTTTTTAGTGACGGCAATAATTCGTCTAATCCTTCCATCGCAATTGTTAAACCTTCTTTAAAGCCCATTTCAATAGTTGCTTCTAATTGAGCCAGATCATCATAAGAGATCTTGTATTCCACATGGGTTATTTCTCCTTTTGGAGTAAAGGTTACTTCCCATTTTGATTGTGGCATCTCTTTATTGATGTTGCCATCTGCGTCAGCAAACGCATCAAGTCCTGTGAATTTTTTTTGAGGTTGTATCTGGATGTAATTTGCCACAGCCCAATGCTCTTCACCTTCAGGTCCAACCATGGCATAATGCCAAATTCCACCTTCTTTAAAATCCATTATTTTTGTTTTTGCTTTCCAGGGCTTTGGTGCCCACCAAAGATCAACGATCTCTTTTTTTGTATAAGCATCCCAAACTAAAGAGAGTTCAGCGTCAAATTCTCTTACTACGGTAATTGTTTTGTTTTTCTTGTCTACAGAAAAATCAAAGGCTAAGTTAGTTTTCATTTTTTCTTGTTTTTTAGAGTTAATAATACTTTGTCAAGTTCATTAAAGCGACTTTCCCATATCTTCTTGAATTGTTCAAGCCACTTGTCAATTTGTTTCATTTTATTTGCTTCGAGTTGGTAGTATATTTCTCGACCATTATGTTCTTGTTTCACCAATTCACATTCTGTTAATATACGCAGGTGTTTGGAAACAGCTTGTCGGCTAGTGTCAAAGTGCTCCGCAATAGCGTTTGGGGTCATTGCCTGCGAAGCAATCAGTAAAATAATAGCCCGTCTTGTTGGGTCGGCTATGGCTTGAAAAACATCTCTTCTCATTTATTTATAATTTATGAAACTGATTGGTTGCACAAATATATGTGCAATTATTCGGTTGCGCAAATTTATTTTAAATTATTTTGGTTTTATCTGTAAAAAATTGAAAAAACTTGATTGATAGCTATTATTTTGGGGCATTAAAAATAAACCCAACGCCAAAAACATTCTCGATACTCAAATCCGGGTCTTCTTTTAGATATTTACGTATTTTAGTGATGAACACATCCAGGCTTCTTCCTAAAAAATAATCGTTCTCTCCCCAAAGGTCTTTTAGCATCTCTTCCCGTTTTATGACACGATTTCTCCGGTTGGATAAATAATTTAAAATATCGCTTTCCCTTTCAGTAATTCTTTTTGTTTTGCCGTTTATGATTAGGCACTGGTTAGTAAAGTCAAATATGTATTTTCCTATTGAAATAATTTCAGTTTTGTTATCACTTTTCACTTCAGGTATTCGGCGAATCACGGCTTTGATCTTCCAAAGTAATTCTTCTTCATCAAATGGCTTGGTGATATAATCATCAGCACCTAAATCATAACCTTTTAATTTATCTTCTTTTAAAGATTTTGCGGTAATAAAAATAACAGGGATTATTTTATCTTTTGTTCTGATCTCTTTTGCCAACGTAAAACCATCCATTTTAGGCATCATCACATCCAATAAACACAAGTCGAATTGATAGCCGTGAAATGCTTTTAAGGCCAACTCTCCATCTTTACAAAGTTTTACATCAAAACCTTCTGTTTCCAGATAATCAACCAATAAGATTCCTAAATTAAGGTCGTCTTCGGCTAATAATATTTTAAGTCTTTCTTTATGCATTAGGTAATGTAATAGTGAATGTTGTTCCTTTTCCTTTTTCGCTTTGAAGTTCAATTGTTCCTTCATGCAATTCAACAATTTTTTTTATGTATGCTAAACCAAGGCCAAATCCTTTTACATCATGAACGTCTCCGGTTGGAACTCTAAAAAATTTATCGAATACTTTCTTTTGATAATCTTTTTCAATACCTATTCCTTTATCAGACACCTCAATAATTATATTTTGATCAGTATTAGATGTTTGAATTAATAATTCAGGTTTTTCTTTGGAATATTTGATAGCATTGTCGATCAAATTACATAGGGCATTTGTCAAATGTGTTTTATCTCCTACCACAACAAACTTGTTAGCGTTGAGGTTTAAGGTCAAATTTCCTTGTTTGTTTTCGATCTGGATACTGATCGATTTTAAAGAATCTTTTATTAGCTGATGAAGATCTAATTCTGTTTTTTGTAAAGGGATCTCACCTCTTTCGAGCGCGGTCATACTTAATACTTGTTCAACTTGTAATCTTAATTTTTCATTTTCTTCGAGAATGATTTCTGAGTAATGTTTTATTTTACCTTCTTGTTTAAGAGCCGCTTCTTTTGTGATCAATTTTCCGGCTAAAGCAATATTTGTTAAAGGCGTTTTAAATTCATGGGTCATATTATTTAAAAAATCGGTTGTATGTTCCGATAGCTGCTTCTCCTTGATGAGAGATAAAATAGTTCTCCAAAACATCACCAACACTATAAGTATTAAAATAACAGAAGTAATAAACATCGTGCCCATCTCTGCGTTAATGTATTGCTGTTTCTCCGGGAATATTAATTTTAATTCAAATCCGGTTTTATTAGCTACATCATTTAAACTTTTTTGATAGCATGCCGGTTGTTGTTTTGGATAGAGGTTATTTATTAAATCAGACTCTTTAAGAGTACTATGCGAACGCGGTTTTACCTCAAAAGAATAATTGACATGAAAGTTATAAAAATTCATGTAATGAATAAATAACGAATCTATTTTATGGAGTTCTTTCTTGCCTACACGAATTTCCATATTCTTACAAGTTACAGTATCCGAAGAAAGGGCTTCGGTTGTTCTTGCAAGAACCATGTTAGCCTTTTCATTAAATAGTTCCTCTTTTATATTAGCTGTTTCCAAGATCCAGTTTATCTGGATGATGAGTACCATTAATAATGCGGCAGAAATGGCGATAAATATATTACTTCGGTTAAGATTCATTTGTTATTTCAAAATTAGCCATTTTATATGGCAAATAACACGCATTAACAAGTCGTTAACAACACAATAACTACTTAGTAACAACATTTATTTTGACTCTGAATTACCTTTGTTATAAACATCCCGATAGCGTCGGGATTAAAATCTAGAAGCCATGAAAACACTCATCCTATTATCAGCAACAATTTTTTTCTTTGGTCTTACAACTGTTATTAAAGACCTTTCCGCAAACACGAAAAAAAATGATCACAGAACCGATCATAAAGTATTGAACTATGAAACGTACAATAAAAATTTTGGTATTGGTAAGAGTAAGACTCTTTCTGAAGAATTGGGATATGAAGTTCGCGGAATATATTCTCGTTCGATTAAAAAAGAACAGCTGATTGGAGTTAACCTGATTAGCGATATTATTCATGACTACCCTATCAACTGGATAACCGATTATATTTCTATAGAAATTTTGGGAACTTGCAACGGTAAGTTTATGATTGCTACTAGTTCTAATGCCACATTAACTGAAGAACAAAAATATATTTTAAATAATATCGATATAGCTAGTGATCTGGTAATAGATGTTAATTATACGTATAAGGTTCCTGTTACAGGTGTCGTTGAACACAATACTATGCACGTCTTAATGACGGTAGTTCCGGAGATTCAAGCAGAATACATTGGTGGGCACCAACAATTGATAAACTATTTAAAAGAAAAGAGTATGCATCAATTTTCTGAGAAAGATCCTAAAAAAGTTAGACAAGTAGTTATCAGATTCACTGTTAATGAAGAAGGTAAAATCTCTGAGTCTAAAATAACACGTGCATCAGGTGATTCAAAGACAGAGAGATTATTATTGGACGTAATTAATAATATGCCTCCTTGGAAACCGGCAGAAAATGCACAAGGCATAAAAGTTAAACAGGAATTTGAATTTATTGTTGGCAGAAATAATGGAGATGGTTGCTAGCATGGACGTTTGTATAATGAGAATTTAAAGAGGTAAAAAAAGAAATAAAATGAAAGATCTACTTCAGGCATATGCCGCTCGTTGTCATAAAAAGGCAGGAATTATAATTAAAGTTTCTTTAGCAATTATATTGATGTCGTTTATTGCCTACGCAAAACCTTCATTGCAACCCGATGATAATAAATTTGGGAGTGAACAGGGGAAACAAAATTATATGAGTAGTGTTTCAATGGTAAACGGACATTATATAATCGACAGCAATGTTATAGAAACTGATAGAAATAAAAGTGTACTTGTAGCCGAACTTAAAGCAGAGAGTCTGATCAGAAAAATAACCATTGAAGAAGTCCCTGGATTTATATTTGCCTTTTTAGATAGTATTTCTCCCAACAAAAAATTTGATATTGTAAATCCATGGGAAAAATGGAATACAAAAGACATAATGGATTTGGTAATGCCTAATACTAATCAGGAGAATAAAAAAATGGCACAATCAATAGATGCAGCTAAGGGCTTACTTCCTGATAAAAAATTAACTTACTTTGCCATTGGCGATAGTATTGCGCTTTTATCCTATCATTCAGGGGGAATAAGATCCCGGCAACATATCGTTATTTTAAAATTTCAAAATGAACAGGTTGTCGATTTTTGGTATGGCACATATTTCGGTTTGTATATTAATACAAGAATTGAAATATTACAACAACTTGATAGACGAGGCAATGGGGGCGGTTGCTAGTTTCATTTCAATCAAAAACTCTTTTTTGTAAATGAGTTTTGATAATATCAATTACTGTTTTACCCAGATCCGTCCAGTACAATTCAGCATCCTAACTAAATTCATTTTCCGGCACATCAATTCGTTTTTTAGCTCCTCAAGAAACAAATACGGATCAAAGTTTTGTGTAGTTTTTTTAGTCAATGGATTTTGGAAAAAATATGCCCTATAAATAAAAAAACAAAAGCCATTAGTTTAGTTATTCCTTTAGACTTCTTTATGATAATTTAATAGGACTTATTTAATTTTACCCTCTCAAAATGTTGTAACTTTGCTAGTACATCAATTATTGCTTTATGGTATTGCAGTATGAAATGTAATTGTTTTAGAGTTTGCTCTTTGAATTTATTGTGTATAAAGCTTGTGACATTAACGATATACTTATAGAGTAAACTTATGTTTCAAAATAACTAACAATAAAAAAATGAAATCTCTAATTAAAATTTTTGCAATGTTCATCATGATGAGTTTTGCAAGCATGGTTATAGCACCGCTAAAATCAAATGCTCAGGTGTCAGTTAGTTTTCAGGTTTTTTATGATGATCTGAGCCCTTACGGAAATTGGGTATATTATTCTAATCATGGTTATGTATGGATTCCCGATTATGGATCTGACTTTGTTCCGTATCACAGTAATGGTTATTGGGCCTACACGGATTATGGCTGGACATGGGTTTCTTATTATAGATGGGGCTGGGCACCATTTCACTATGGCCGTTGGGCTTATGATGATATGTATGGCTGGTTTTGGGTACCTGATGATGTTTGGGGGCCTGCCTGGGTAAGTTGGAGAATGGGTCCCGGATATTATGGTTGGGTTCCCTTGGGGCCAGGTGTAACATTTGGATTTGCTATTGGGGGCAGTTACAACCCACCATCTAATTATTGGGTTTTTGTAAATAGCTCCTATATGGGTAGTACGAATATTTATCAATATTACAGTCCGCGAACAAGCAATTCTGATTATATCAGTAACTCTCAAGTAGTCAATAATACATATAAGAATAATTATATAGCCGGTCCTAAAAAAGAAGATGTAGAGAAAACAGGTGGAAAGGATATAAAACAAGTATCCATTAAAGAAAGGGATAAACCAGGGCAATCGATAGGTAATAACGAACTTAGTATTTATAAACCCAACATTGCGAAAGGTAAAGATGAGAATGTAAAACCTGCAAAGGTGACAGAACTGAAAGAAGTGAAACCTGTTTCGGAAAGAAAAGGACAAAAAACATCAGACAATGGTAATGACATTAAAAAGAAAGAACCTGTACTGAATAAAGAGCATGAGCCAAAAAAAGAAATGAAAAAAGATCAAGCTCCGGTGAAAGAGAAAAAAGAGATAGGGAAACAGCCTACTAAAAAAGAGGTTGAACCGAAAATGAATGAAAACAAAAATAAGGAAGTACAACCTCATAAAGAGAACAAGATAAAAGAGGAGAAACCACCTAAAATGGTTCAACCAAAAATGAATGAAAACAAAAACGTTCCAAATCAACCTCCTAAGGAAATAAAAAGACAGGAAAAGCCGCCAAGAATGGTTCAACCTAATACGAATCCAAATCAAAACCCCGGATCGCAACCGCATCACAATAAGGGAGGCCAACAAAAAAGACCGCGGTAGTAAACATGTAACCCGTAATAAAATAATAAACAAAGTCCTTGAAAACTCAGGGCCTTTGTTTTGATCTTGAACAACATAGTCTGGTCAGTTAAACGTAGAATCATAAGCATCAATGGTTGTGCCTTTTAATTTATTTTTCAATTTGAAACCAACCAACCGTGCCGTTTTCAAGAAAATAAACTTCTGCATTTGTTTTGTTTCGGATCAACTCAGAAGCTTTTTCTGATCTGCCACCACCTTTGCCACAAGCTGTTATAATTATTTCTCCGTTTATAATATCGAGCGTTTCAATTTTTTCGATCGGAATATTAATAGCAATTGGAATGTGTGTTTCCAAATATTCTGTCTCACTTCTTACGTCAATGACCCTTACGTTTTTATTTGTGTCAAGCAATCGCTTTAGTTCGACAAGACTGATCGAAGTCTTTTTTTTCATCACGTTTTCTTTTAAGTTTCTTTAAAATCCAGTCAGTCAATTTGACCGAATCAGTTCTGCATTTCATTCTATATTCAATGATTAATGAAGAGGCAATAGTAAGTAAAGCAATGACTAGAATTGAATAGGTTATGCCGAAAGCGTCAGCAATGATTCCTGTGAGAATGGCGCCAATAGCATAACCCAGGTCTCTCCAAAGTCTGAAAGTGCCAAGGCTTTTTGCCCGATCGTGTGGGTGCGTGTTTTCAGCAACTGTTGCAAGAAAAGTAGGATAAACCATTGCTGTTCCCCATCCAAGTAGTACTGATAAAACAGCGTAATGTATAAACGTACTTGCAAATATTAAAAATAAAAGAGCGACTCCTTGAAAAAGCATTCCCCAAAAAAGCATACTTTTTTTGCAGAAAAAATCAGACATTTTTCCGGTAAAGAGTTGTCCAATTCCCCAAACTGCAGGATATATAGCAGTTATAATTCCTATTTCTGAAAGACTAAAATGTTTTTGAAAAAGAAGAATTGGAAAAAGTCCCCATACCATACCATCATTTAAATTATTGATGAGCCCTGCTTGTGTAACTGAACCGAGATTTCGGTTAAACAAAGTAGTGTCCCAAAATATATGTTTAAGTTTAGGAATATTATTTGATTCAGATTCCTTTGCAACATGATGCCTTGTATCTTTAATCAAGATCCAGCTAGAAAGCAAACCGGCTAATGAAAGCACAATGCCTATATAAAAAGGATAAGGCCGTAACCCATAGTTTCCTGCCACCCATCCTGTTAGAAAGGCAACAGCAGCCACGGCTAAGTACCCGGCAAATTCATTTAATCCCATGGCAAAACCTCTCTGCTTTTCTCCTACGAGATCAATTTTCATTACAACAGTACTTGACCAGGTTAATCCTTGATTTATACCTAATAAGATATTTGCTGCAATGACCCAATTCCAATTAGGTGCATACATTAATATAAATGGAACAGGGATACCAATAAACCATCCAAGTACAAGGAGGTTTTTTCTTCCAACTTTGTTAGCAAGCGTTCCAGTATAATAATTTGTAATTGCTTTTACAATTCCGAACACAACAATAAAAGAAAGGATGGCTGTTTTAGCAGCAATGTGAAATTCGCTTTCAGCTATCTGCGGAAGAATGGATCTTTCCAAACCAATCATACCGCCCACAAAGGCATTGATGATCACTAATAAGGAAAATTGTTTCCAGTTTTCTTTAAGACCAAGTTTCACATTATTCATTACTTTGCTTTTTATTCAAAGCAAAATTACTTCCTCTGTGCGAAGAAGCATTTAACATATGATAAATAATTACTTGATGCCTCTGATGCGGCTAAGGCTTACTTGAGTGATACCTAAATAAGAAGCGATGTATTTTAAAGGGATTCTTTTTATAACATCCGGCGCTTCTTTTATAAGTGCTTTATATCTTTCATCTGCCGCATGAAATTGAAGCCCCTCGATTCTATCCACAGTGCCAACATACGCCGATTCAAATATTAAACGAAACAGCCGTTCTATTTCAGGATACTTGTCATACAATTTAAAAAGCAGAGTTGAATTTATGGCAACTATTTCGGCATCTTCTAAGATCTGAATTGCCTTTCTCGACGGTTTTCCGGTAAATAAACTTTCAACTCTGGCAATGATATTATTTTCAAATGCAAAACTTTCAGTTATATCAACGCCATCTTTAAAATAATAAATTCGGGCAACGCCTTTATTAATAAAATAAATTGTTTTGCAAGTATGGCCAATTGGTTGTAGGTCAGTGTTTTTTTTAACGAGGATGACTTTTGAAATTTCAGCAATGGCATTTTCTGCTTCTTTTGAAAGCGTATTGAATTTTTTGAAATATTTAAATAAAGAAGTCATTTCTGAATTAACCATAATTCAAATTTAATACAATTAAGTTAAACGCACCCCTTGAACCTTTCAATTTACAAGTCATTAACAGTCCTTTTTAAATAGAGGCAAGACCGCAATTAAGTGATAGTAAAATTTATTTATAAAGAAATTTGCAATCAAAAAAGGATGATCTGTTATTTGGTTGTTTTTGTTTTTTTGCGATAAGTTTTATCAGAGGCAAATTCTTCTAATTTTATAGCATTTTTTATGGCAATTTCTTTACCAACTAACTCAATTAATTTCAACTTTTCAAAATTTGCTAAAGTTCTAATGGTTGTTTCGTATGTTGTTCCAGCCATATTAGCAATATCTGTTCGGGAAAGGGTATAGGACAGCAGATCATTTTTTTTATTAGCGTAACCAAAACAATCAATTAATTTTATCAGAATCAATGCAATTCTCCTTTTAGGGTCGAAAACTAATAAATTATCCAAGCGTTCTTCTGCTTCGCGCAATTCTTCGCTCATAAAATTGAGGAGATAAATTGCCATGTTAGGATTTGCTTTGATGATCTTGATAAAAATATCAATAGGTAAAAAGGTTAACGTTGTGTCAGTTAATGCTTCGGAAGAAATGTGATAATACTTGAAATGAATACCTCGATGGCCTAAGATCATATCGTTACTGGCAATGCGAATAATTTTTTCATCTTCTGAATTGAATTTTGACAATACTTTTACTTTTCCTTGTTCAATAAAGTAAATGCCCTGTACCGGATCTCCTTCATTAAATATTCTTTGTTTGGCCTTAATATGAATGGTTTGTTTATTCAGATCAAATATTGGTAGCCACTCATTCGAACAATATTTTTTAAATAACTTAGTTGAGAACATAGGATGAATTTATTTTTTATAATAACAATCTAATTGAGTGCTTTTGGCAAATACGGTGGATACTTTTAAAATATTTGTCATATCGTTGTTCTACAAAATTACTGTTTAGTTAAATTTTTATAAGATAAATTGTATTTAATTTTGAACAAATAACAGATTACCTGATCATCTTTACTGTCAATCATCTGAATGAGATTTTTGCGTATTTATTTCCAGAATCGGTAATCATAGACACAATTATCTCGCTCTGATTAATGCGAGTTTTGATGTTGCAATGAGCCACATTTATCCTGTATTATCACTCTGAAGAACCTTGGTCTGCGCATTTTTTTCAATTTCAAAATTCCGTGAAAGCTTTATTTATTAGGGTTTTGAGAGTGTCGATTTTTTCGATGATTTTGGCGTAAAATTCTAGTGAATTGTTACCATCATTTTAAGTAAGCTATTTTGATAATTTCAGAATTCGGAAAGCCCCTTTTGCAACTAACAAGAAAACTATAGACCCGACTATTAAGTCAGGGAATTTTGAATTCGTGAAATAAACTAGGATACCTGCAACGATAATTCCAATATTAACGATGACGTCATTACTGGTAAAAATCATGCTCGCCTGCATATGAGCTTCCTTGCTTTTTGACTTCTGAAGAAGGTAAAGTGAAGTCGCATTTCCTATCAAAGCGAAAACTGAAATAATAATCATGGTTTGAAATACAGGGATCTCTTCTAATCCCAAGAACCTTCTAATGACCTCAATGATCCCAAATAATGCCAAAGCCATCTGAAAGTAGCCACTTAATTTGGCAACCCTTTTCTTTTTAGCTGCAATATGACCAACTGCATACAAACTTAATCCATATACAATAGCATCTGCAAGCATGTCAAGGCTATCAGCAACTAATCCCATTGACCCGGAAATAAAACCTGTACTTATTTCTAAAATAAAAAGAGAAAAGTTGATTAATAAAACGGTCCAAAGTAATTTTTTTTCTTTAAAATGATCTTCCTTAATAATAGGCAATTCACTTTCCTCGGTACTTATTAAAGATGCCCCAAGGTTAAGATCTTTTACAGCTTCAAAAATTGATGTTATTTCTCCTTCATGATAGATATATAGATTTCTGTTCGGAATGTCAAAATCGAGTTTTTGGAATGGTTGGCCTTCCAGTTTCATGCGGATCATATTTTCCTCGGAAGGACAATCCATTTTAGAAATATGAAGGGTACTTTTTAACACGGTGTAAAGGTACAAAACCTGAAAGTAAAAGAGATAGAAAAATGCTGAAGGATAGTTAACGATAAGAATCGATAAAATTTGTCTTTTTGCCCTTTTTGGCAACGAAACTTAATTAACCGGTAATTCATACTTATATGTAGGCTATTTGCATTGATTAATAGTGGTGGTTATGTGTGTTTTTAAAATTATAAATGATTAAAAAAAATCTGCAACATTTATAATTAAAAAATAAAAGATCCTTTGTAAGGACGCTAATTTTTTTGAAGAATAAGAAACCAAAAGTCGGTTATATTTGAGTGAGAAATGATCGAAATGTGTTTTCTGTTTTTTTATGGGGTCATTTCTTTTTCATTTTTGTTTATAGTTGAATAGATCACTAAATATAAGTTTCACTATATAAGATTAGAAATAATAAGAAGTTTTATTAATGTGGGTATTCATAAAAGCAACAAACTTTCGCGTACAAAAGGGTTGATTAATAATATTTAATTTTGATATATCGATAGGATCGCAGGCAATAATTTTTCTTCTGGTAAAAAAGGAATTAAATAAGTTCTTTTAGTCAAATTCTCTTTGATGTTTTTTATTATTGCTCCTTCGTTAGAAGCACGTTTTTTTAATAGTGGATCTTTTAAACCTTTAACAGCCGATAAGCATTGATTAATCACCCAGCCATAAGGAACAATTCCGGCCCTTTTCAGGTCATTTTGTAAATCTTCCGCTTCTCTCATGGGAGTTGTTTCAGGTAATGAAATCAAGAGTATTTTAGCAAATTTACTATCTTGTAAGGACATATATGGCGTTGTAATCCGACTAGGATTAATGTTTGTTGTTTTTAAAATTTCATTGTGATATTTACCTGTAGTATCGAGTAAAAGAAGAGTATGTCCTGTAGGAGCCGTATCCATTACAACAAACTGACGCTTGGCTTTAGAGATGGCTTTAGAAAACGCATGAAAAACAGCAACCTCTTCATTACAAGGTGATTTTAGATCTTCCGCCAGTAATTTTTTTGCCTCTTCATTTAGATTTTTACTTTTCTGTTCAAATATTTTATCTGTGTAAACTTTTGTCTCTACTTTAGGATCAATTCTTTCTACTGTTAAATTTGCGGGTATGTCGGATAACTGATTAATGAAATCTTTCACATGTGCTGCCGGATCAGTAGTTGTTAAAAGAACATTATGTCCTCGTTTAGCTAACATAACTGCAATTGAAGCTGCTACAATTGTTTTTCCAACACCGCCTTTACCCATTGTCATTATTAAACCACAATTGCCTTCCCTCTCTAATTGATCTACTAACTCATGTATATTACTCACTGAAGAAACATCTTCTGTTACTACTGTAATTTCTTTTCCGATAATTGATTTTTGCATATCCTGATCAAAAAGTGAACGTAGTTTTTCCAATCCTAAAATATTATATGGTAACAAAGGATATTCTGATCTTTCCAGAATTTTGAGTACTTCGGGCATAGCATCCATTTCCTTTATAGTGATTTGTTCAATTTTTGCACCAAGCTCATCGGTTTTGTCAATAGCATTGTAAACGCCATTGATTAATAATTTTTGATTCGATAATCCTAAAACACTCAATTCTAAACTCGTACGAGTGGCTTCTTTTAATGTTGAAGTTTCCGGTCGAGATACGAGAAATATGGTTGTTTGTTTGCTGTCCCTTAAACTATTCATAACTTTTTTATAGCGCTCTTTGCTGCTTTTAAGCGCCGTTGAAGGCCCGATGCAAGAGGCTCCTTGCGGATTTTCGGTTAAATAGCTATCCCAGGCCGCCGGCAGTTCTAATAGTCTAATAGTGTGCCCGGTTGGTGCAGTATCAAAAATAACATGATCAAAATTCTCCGGGTTTCCTTCTCCGGTAATAAATCTTGAGAACTCATCGAAGGAAGCTATTTCTGTTGTGCATGCACCAGATAATCCTTCTTTAATTTTATTATACTCCTGGTCAGAGGCGATATTTTTTATCGGCTCTAATGCTCTAAGTCTATATTCATCAGCTGCTGAATCAGGATTAATGTTTATTGTAAAGAGATTGCTAAGGTCTTTGTGAGGAGTTATTTTGTCTTGAACATTATAACCTAAAACATCTTCAAGATTGGATGCGGGATCGGTGCTTATTAAAAGTACTTTCTTTCCTTCGTCAACAAGTTTAACTGCGGTTGCACAGGCAAGAGATGTTTTTCCTACACCTCCCTTGCCTGTGAAAAATAAGAATTTGGAATAAGTAGTATTCATTTTTTTGTTTAATGAAGGGTTGTTAGCCTAATATCTTACTGTAAAAGTATTTGCTTTCTGAAGAGCATATGATGATTAGTGTCAATGCCTGATATGATTAGTGTCATAAAAATAGGTTAAGACTTCTCAATTTTTGATGTTTTACACATCTTTTATGTTTAATGTTTCTGACTTCAAGTGCAGGACAAAATCAGGCTCTAACTCGCAATAGAGTTATTAGTAATGTGAATTGAAAGTCCGGTCATTCAACAATGGAAATATTTCTGACCCTCTAACTTTATAAGATTTGGAAACAAAAATGCGAACGAAAAATTCTCACAAAAGTTTACTAATGCAATAAGTTAGATTTAAATTATTTCCTTATTAGAGCTTTTCCTAAACACATAATGCCTTTAATTGTTATGTTTTAAGTATATGGTAGATCTCTAAAGCGATAATACTAGTGCGGTAGTAATAAAGTAATCTTCATTAATAGAACGATTATTTTTAATAAAAATGGCATCTGCGCTTGAAAAGTTTCGACCTTCTATTCGCCAAACTAAATCTTCTGAAATGGAGTAATCCATGTTTAAAGAATAACCATAAGTTTGAAAACCGTGTAAAGTCCCCGTGGTAATAATAACCTGATTTCTATCAGAATAATATTCGCCTCTAATTGCTATATTAAGTTTTGTTGTGGGCGAATACTTCACAATTAATACAGGCGAATACCATTTATTATAATTGGTTTTATTTTTTGCTTTTTCTTCGATCCCAATATCAAAACCAATAGTAACCCCAAGTTTCTTATAAAACTGAAACTGCCCATAAAAATTATGAAAATACCGCATTTGAATAATGCTATCAGGTTTGTCATTACCTACAAAAGAACTGCTGTTTAAAGTGATTTTAGAATTGGGCCTATAGGTTAGTTGATGCCCGACAGCAGGTGTATTATTGGCATTACTTCTCTGTATATGTTGCCAACCATTTAAAATCAATGCGCTCATAAACCATTTGTTGTTAACTGAAGTATACGAAAGCTTTACTCCGCTTTCATAATAAGGAGAATTCTCTGCAAGCAAACTTCTTGTTAAATTCCAACAGTCTTTGCCGATTGCACTTTCAAAACCTATATGAGAAGGGAATATGCCTGCATCAATCCATATATTCTTTTTCTTAGAAATACTTACTCCAATATTTGCTTCATATATGTTTTTTAGAACTCCTGGTTCGGCGCGCAAGTTGGCATTGGGGTATGTGCCTGCCATTAAGCCGAGATTGGCTCTTGTTTTCTTTTTTTGGTAGGCGGCTTTAATTAAACCTAAATTCACATTTACTTCGTTATGTCTATTGTAGGAATAAATAAAATCCGGTCTATTATGATTTGATGGATCATTGAAATCATAACAATAGTAGACTTCTAAATAACCATTTATTTTCAACGGAGATTTAGTACTATCAGTTTGCGCCCGAATAGAAAGCATGAATACTGATGATATAAAAAAAGCAATTAATTTTTTCATTATGTGTCTATTCAATTCTTTTTATATGAAGGCCTTTAATAGGTGTAAGGATAACCGGTACTTGTTCTACTTTTACATTACTCGTATCTAATCCAAACCCTTTTTCTTCCGACAGACTAAAACGCTTTAAAAAGAAATATCCATTCATTATAATTGTTTGCAAGAACGGTATATCATTTTCAAGAGACAAATATTTTTTCATTACTACAAATCTGAAATCACCGGTTATGTGATGTTTGTGCAATGAAGGATGTCTGCTGATGATGTCAATTTCTTTATTTGCTGACAGATTTGTTACAATTGTACGGAAAAGTTTGCTGATTGTCGGGGCCTCTCTGAAACCAAGTTTCAAATCAATTCTAATGATCTTGCCAGGAATAATTTGTACAACAGAATATTCCCGAGTATGTGGTTCATCAGTAACATCCACATGTATAAACCAATAAATATCTGCTTTTTTCGGTTTTTTTCTTAAGATCGAATAAATTATTTTCTCTTCAACCTCACTAGGTTTGTCTGCACTTGTAAGATAAACAAGATGTGTGGCATATTTCTCAACCGTTTTATCGTTACTCAATTCTTCAATTAATGGGATGTGGTTTTTAAGAGATACAAACTCCACATAGCTATTCATGATTTTTCTTGCGCGGTACCAAACGGTCATGATACTTATAATTACTGTGGCTATGAGTAATGTAACCCAACCGCCATGTGGAAACTTACTTAGGTTTGCTATTAAAAAAGAAAACTCAATAAAAAGATATACTACCAGAAGAGTGTAAACAAGTAAAGGCGGATACCGTTTCATAAAGAGATAATTAATTAACAAAATGGTTGTCATTATCATAGTAATTATAATTGACATTCCATAAGCTGCCTCCATATGCGATGACTCTTTAAAATACAAAACTATTCCTATACAACCAAAACATAATAACCAATTCAGAGAAGGAATATATAATTGACCTTTTAGCACAGTTGGATATTTGATTCGGACTTTAGGCCATAAATTTAAGCGGATGGCTTCGTTGATTAGTGTAAATGAACCGCTGATTAAGGCTTGACTTGCAACAATAGTGGCTCCTGTTGCAACTGCAACTCCAACGGGCACAAACCAGTGTGGCATAATAGAATAAAAAGGATTTAATCCATTAAGCGTTTTACCATTGAGGCTTAGAAGCCATGCTCCCTGTCCGAAATAATTTAATAATAATGCGGTTTTAACAAAAATCCACGACACTCTGATGTTTTTTTTACCGCAATGCCCAAGATCTGAATACAACGCTTCTGCACCTGTTGTGGCAAGGAATACAGCACCCAATAACCAAAACCCTTCGGGGTAATTAACTAATAAATTATAGGCATAATAAGGGTTTATTGCTTTCAGAACACTTACATCATTAATGATAGAACCAACACCAAGAACAGCAAGCATTGAAAACCATATTAGCATTACCGGTCCGAAAAATTTTCCCACGAAATTGGTGCCAAATTGTTGTATGGCAAATAGCGAAAAAAGGATTGCGATAATAATTGGTATTGTTTCAATATTTGGGCTGATTACTTTTAACCCTTCTATGGCAGAGGCAACGGAAATGGGCGGAGTAATAAGTCCGTCTGCTAATAAGGTACTTCCACCAATTATTGCAGGAATAATAAGCCATTTCTTATTCATTCGTTTTAATAACGCATATAAAGCAAAAATGCCCCCTTCTCCTTTATTATCTGCTCTAAGCGTGAGTATAACATATTTAATGGTTGTTTGCAGTGTTAATGTCCAAAGCACGCACGATAAACCTCCTAAAACAATAGTTTCGTTTATTGTTTGTTCACCAATAATGGCTTTTAGAACATATAGCGGGCTAGTTCCAATATCTCCGTATATGATACCGAGAGCTACCAGTAATGAGGCAATAGTTATCCTGTTCGAGTGTAAATTCGAGTGTTGCATTGTAAATTATATTAGTGTTGTGTTAGTTTTTTCCTACAAATCGATAACCGACTCCGGATTCGGTTATAAGATGAGTGGGTCTATTTGGATCATTTTCAATTTTCTTTCTTAATTGTGCAATATATACACGTAAGTATTGGGATTCGGTTATATGAACAGGTCCCCAAACTTGCTTGAGCAAATATTGATGCGTTAAAACTTTACCTTCATTTTTGGCAAACAATGAAAGCAAAGTATATTCCGTGCCGGTTAGCTTAATAATTTCATTGTTTTTCTTAACAGTTCTTGCTATTAAATCTAATTGCAGATCATCGCAATCAATAATGGAATTATCCTCCTCCGAACTATTATGTCGTAATGAAGATCGGATTCTTGCTAAAAGTTCTCCGGTTCGAAATGGCTTGATCAAATAATCATTAGCGCCATTGTCTAAAGCTGTAACAATATCTTCTTCGCTGCTTTGAACTGAGAGAATGATAATGGATTTTGTATACCATTCGCGAAGTTTTTTTAAAATAGAATGACCACTTTCATCAGGCAAGCCAAGGTCAAGAATAATAAGATCAGGAGAGTGATTGGCAGCCATTTGCAAACCTTCTTTACCGGTGCCGGCTTCCTTCACTACAAAATCATTACTCTGCAAAGTTATTTCTAACAATTTGCGAATTTGTACTTCGTCATCTATAACTAATATTTCTCCGCTATTCATTTTTCTGATTATTTATGTAAGAAGTCTCAGTTGGAATTTCAATAGTAAACCTTGCGCCTCCTGTTGGCAGGTTGGATAATGTTACCAAACCATTATGAGCTTCTACAAAACCCCGAACAATTGACAATCCCAATCCTGTTCCTCCGGTTTTTGAGTCTTTCAACCTATAAAACTTTTCAAACACTTTCTCTGTTTCATTTTCCGGAAATCCCGTTCCATTATCCTCTATGTTAAGTACGAAAGTCTCTATTGAGTTTCCTTTCTTTATGCCCGCATGAATTAATATGGTTGAGCCATCCGGAGTGTATGTTGCTGCATTACTAATTAAGTTATTTAATACCTGTTGCATCAAACCAAAATCCAATTTAAATAACGGTAGATTATCCGAAAATGTAGCTTTTACTTTATGTTTCTTTAAAACATCATCCAATTGATTAATAACTGAGTGTACTAGTTCATGTACATCGCACCAATCTTTCTTTGATTTAATTATGCCGGATTCTAAACGAGACATATTTAAGAGATTTTCGACTTGTTTATTTAATCTGAGCGAAGCCTGAGAAATTTCATAAATCAATTCTCGTTTATTGTTTTCAGAGATCTTGTTTTTATCATTTAGCAAATTATCTGCCGCACCTATTATTGTTGAAATTGGCGTGCGTAGTTCATGTGATAAGGAGTTGAATAGAATGTTATAGAGTTTAACAGCATTAGCTTTTTCTTCTTCTTCCCTTGCTACCTTTGCGATCTGACGGATCTTATAAGTAAGCACTGCATTTACAGAAGCAATCACAAAATACATAAGTAACATGATCATGTCTTCTGTTGATCCCACATGGAGAGTAAAATGTGGGGGAATAAAAAAGAAATCCCAAATCAATGCACTAAGAAGGGCAGACAGCAAGACCGGAAAAATATCAAAAAGCATTGCTATGATCGATACTGTCACAAACAAAACGAACGCAGTAACCTTGTAACCGATAAATCCGGAAAGGAAATAACAAATTGCTGAAATGCCGAAAATTAAACCAATAACAATTAAGTATTGATTTGTTTTGGATGTTTTATTAGCAATAAATTGTTTCAATACCTTATAGTTAAATGCCCGACAAAAGTACGAGTACAATTATAAATAGAGTGTAAAAAGTTGGTATAAAAGTATAAAGATTTTATAAAGAAATATAGCCGGAGTTTTCCTGAAGATTATAATCTCTTAATTTTTATTTTTCAGGAAACGATGTTTGTCGCTACCATAAAACAGAATTGATAAAGCTTCAAGGCATTTTTGAAAATACAGCAGGCAATCAGCGTCAAGAATGAAAAAGAACCCACCAATACTGGTGAGTTCTTTTGGGTAACACTATTTTATTACATTAAGTATTTGATTTATAAAAAATGGTAACGTGGAAATAGTTGCCAATCACTTTGGTTTATTTACTCCCCGAAGCTGAAACAGTTTTCCCACAGTTTTCCTTACCATTAGCAATAAGATTTCCTTTAACATTGTAGGTATTATGCGAATCCATATAGCAATAATAAATATTTGTATGACATGGCCATTTACTTGTACTCCCAGGTGAAATGTGTGAACTTGTGCCTGCCTCGGTGATAACATCCAATGTTTGCTTTCCAACATTTTTTATTGTTAGCCATCCATCACCATCGTTTTTATTTGAACCTTCTTGAGCTTTTCTTGCCGCCAATATTCTTTGTCCCTCATCTGATAACCAATAAGCGTCATTGGCATCTTTAATAGCTTTTTTATCAGCGCTGTTTTTGTTTTCAACCGCATCAATTTCTGCTAAAATTTCAGGCGAAAAATTAGCGGTTGCTTTTTCCTGAATTGCTTTCATTTCACTCAGGTATTGTTTAATAACCGCTTCATGATCTCTTGTTTTTAATGCTTTTGTAGCAACCTTACCGCTGGTATGTTCACCTTTTGAAGGTTTCATCAGTACATAAATATTTTCAAATACTATATTTTCAACATTATTTGGATTAGGAACACTTTTTAATCCATAAAGTAAGCCGTCAATGTAGATGTAAGCGAGCTTATGATTTTTTGAATGCAAAACGGATGGCTCTGTATAATGGTTTGGTTTTAAAAAGCCAAATCCGCTATTAATCAGAACTGTTTCCGTGCCTTCTTTATTCAAACTAAATACTGATAATTTGTTATTTATATTATTCTCGAATTTTATTTCACACAGAATGTTAGCTTGTGCTGAATAACTACTGCCGTTTTTTTCAATACCGTAGTATTGTTTAAATACAGAACCCTCTCCTATTTCCTGAAGTAATGTGTGCTGATTTTTGGTTTGACTAAATGCGAATTGAAACGTACTTATAATAGTAATTATTGTAAGTACAATACTGCGACTTGTTTTCATATGATTGAATTAAATGATTATGTTACAAGTGTAGCGCAAATACACGTGTTGCAATAAAAAAATTCAGCAATAGCCAATTTGTTTTATGAATGGACAATTTTTCCGGAAAGAATGCCGGCTTAGTTGAACCACAGGTGCTAATGAAATGTGTATCGTTTTAACTGGAATTAGCAAGGCTTTTGAAAGAGCTGAAAAATCCAACACAGTTATTAGCGAGTTTTTCGGATATTTGACGCTTAAAATATAAAGACCTAGGAAATTAAATGGATTCGGTATCACACATGGTTATTGGCGCTGCAATTGGCGAAATGCTTCTTGGCAAAAAAATAGGGCGTTGGGGAATGCTGTTAGGGGCCATTGCCAAAAGTGTACCTGATTTTGATCTGTTTTACACCGGATTGAGCGACCCACGCGCCTATATGTGTGAGCACAGGGCACATACACATTCTTTATTTATCGAGGCGCTTTATGCCATACCGATAGCCTGGTTGTTAGTGAAATTGTTTAAAGAAAAAGTTTCGTTTAAGCGGATGCTAGTGTTTATGCTGGCTTGTTTATGGGGCCATTCGTTATTGGATTGGTGCACTAACTTTGGCACACAATTATTACTACCCTTTACCAATGAAAATTATTCGTTAAACACGCTCGCCATTGTTGATCTGTTATTTACAATACCGATGTTATTGATGATTTTGATAGCTGTATTTTATAAAAAAAATGCAGCGCGCAGGAACAAGTTGGCGCAAGCTACTTTAATGTATTGTTGTGTGTATTTGGGACTTACTTTTATTAATAAAGCTCAGGCAGAGTATATTGTTAAAGAATCGATTGCAAAAAATAATATTCCGGTAACGGCTTATATGACAAATCCAACCATGCTCAATAATGTATTGTGGTATTCGGTAGGTAGTAATGATAGCACCCTTTTTATTGGAGAATTTAGTTTGTTGCACAGGCAAAATCCCATCACATGGCACAGCTATCCGCGTCATCAAAATTTAATGCAGCAATGCAAAAGTAAAAAAGATATAGCAGTACTTAAATGGTTTGGCGATCCTTACACCATTGCACAAACCAATGGCGATACATTGAATATGTACGCTGTAAAATTTGGCAGAACAAACATGCAGGAAAGCGAAATGCAAAAAACATTTGTGTTTCATTACAAACTCTATCAAAAAAATGGCCAGGAAATGATGGGCATGGAACAGGCCAATGAAAAAAACATGAACATGAAAGAAGGGTTTGTTGACTTGTGGGAAAGAATTTGTGGAAGGAGATATTGATAATGTTTTATTAAAACAAAACCCCCATTTTCTTGCGAAAATGAGGTTTAAATTTACCTGATATTTGGAAGCTATCAGGTGTGTCCCCTACGGGTTGGAAACATCGAACTTTCTGGATGATTTTTGAGAGACTTAGAATTTCAAAAGATTTTCTTAAACAACCATTTGTTACTTTTTAGTTATATCATTTAGTGTTACCAAAATATTAATAAACTTTTTTAGTTCGCTGCTGTTTGGAAGAGCTTCATAATATGCAACTGGATTGCAATATTTATACTGCCTGAAGTCACCTAAAATTTTAAACTCCAAAAAATAACAAATGCCATCAAATACTGAAACGTCCAATAAGTACATTTCTTTTTTCTCAAGATCCAGATAATATTTTGTGTGGTTAATTTTTGCTTGCGTTGGAAGCGAAAAAACGTTATTTGACACCAGGGTGCTAAAAATACTATCAAGAGGGAATATTTTTTTATTTATTACAACCGTCGATAATTTCAGCTTTTCCATGTCAAACATGCGCTTACTTCCATTCCAGGTTCTTGAGCTGTCTGAATAACACAAAATGATGCACTCTGGCTTTGAGGTAGATAAACCAGAATATAAACGTATCTCAATAGGGTTTTTTGATTCAAATATGTGTGCCATTCCGAGTTGATCTGACAGATTTCGATTCTCAAAAAGTGAATCAGCGATAACAGTACCTAAATAGAGATCGTTCCGGAGCATTTCTGATGGTTTGTTTTGACCAACTACTGATAATTCAAAGTGAAAGATTAATGCAAAAAGTAAAAACAATTTTCTTTTAATCATTTTATATTGGTTTGGCAACATGTTAAGATTTTTATTTTTTATAGGATTAAAATATTTGAGAGATGTACGTTTCTGTTAATCCTCAGAAATCTTTCCCTTTTCTTAGTCGGTAGTTTTAATACCATTTCAACTGTTAAGATCTCAGGATCGAAATCAAGGTTGTCAAAAAGCGTGCTGTCAAATATAAAATGAAACTGAAAGTTATCTATTGATTCAAGTTTAGCGCTGTTTGTGTTGAAAAACTCTATAAACCCGTCTATAGTGTATATAGGAAACTGATGATGGGGGAAAGGTTTTTTACTTTGAAGCGCCTGCCAATTTTGATTTTCGGTATTTAAAAGAAATCTTCCATTTCCATCCATATAATCACTGCATGTGATTTTGGTTGGGTTTCTAATATTATAATTATCTATAACATATTTCTTTTTTCCCTTTCGAAAGTAGAATGTTAATTCTGAAATTTTTTCGATGCTACCATCTGGTACAGCGCCTGTCCATTTTCTGGTAAAATATTTTGCATCCAGCTGAAGAATTATCCCAAGACGTTCGTTTCTTTTAACGGAGTCAAGAGACTTGATTATTTTGAAAAGGAAGCAGGTGTCACCTTGTTGACAGTTATCATTATTTTCATTTATTAAAGAATCTATGGGAAGTGAACCTACGAAGCTTAGTGTCCCACGATCCAATTTATAATAATCTTTGTTTTGGTAGTCTTTATGTAATATCCTACACCCGGTAATTACTGAAACCAGAATAAGTATAATTATAATTATTTTCATTTTCATTAATGAGGTTAGATGAGCTGTTTATTATTTATAAAAAGACTACTGATAGTGTAACCATATCTTTTTGACTTTAAATGCAGAAGAATCGACAATAGACCCCTGTATAAAGTGCATGGTGACGTAATGGCCATATTTATTTTGCAAATCATAAGATAAATGGCTCATTTTAAACGTGGGAAATGTTCCTCTTGAAAATTTCGTCTCTCCGTATTCATTCTTTATATCGCGTAATGAGCTTCCAATACCATTTCCCATTGGCGTTTTTATTTGAGAGGTAGAATCTATTATAACTTCTCTTAACGTCTTTTTCGAAAACCTACCTCTTCTGTGATCGAATATAAATCGAATGCCTAAATCCGGGTATTCTATTGCTTTAATTACTTCTCCCAATTCAATCGGGTAGTCATTTGGCCTCCATGATCTTTTTATTTTTGCTTTACCAAAGATTGAAATAACATTTTTAGTGGTACTTTCACCCAAAAAAACACTATCGATCCCATAGTTTGGGTTAATGGCATAAGTTCGACCTTCTTGCGGTAGTTTCCCGACCTTTGATGTAATGCATCCGATCAGAAAAAGAGTGATAAGTAGCGAGATAATAGTTGTCTTCATAGCCTTGCATTTAAAAAATAGATTTCTATCGGGCATCCAACAATATGTAAACTAATGGTAAGAGAAACAAGCCAGGTTAATACTTTTGACATATGTAAAATTCAAGTAAAAAAACTAAGTCAATACACTTAAGAATATATTTAGACAGCAGGGTAGGAAGTAATAGAGAAGATCGTATTACGTATACAATTGCTAATATCGATATTAGCACGGCCTTTTTTACATATTATGATTTTATCAAATGGCATTTTGTCAAATATAATAAAAATCAAACTTACTTGGTTTGTTTTTCTCTATGTTTTATAAGGAGCTTAATGGAAAAAGGTCACTAACTCCCGTTATGTGACCTTTTGTTCCTTTAAGAGCCTTTTCGTGCCCTTCTGTACCCTAAGGGTTTGATTTATCGATCTTTTAATAGTATTAATTTAAAGAACATTTCGAGAAAATTCTTGGCTAAACAACTATTTAACTTTAATAATTACTTTTCCTTTTGCTCGTCCAGTTTCAACATAAGATAAGGCTTCATTGGTCTGCTCAAAAGGAAATACTTTATCAACTACCGGACGAATCACACCCGACTCAATAAGATTAGTAATCTCGGATAGTTGATACCCATTTGCTTTCATAAATAGAAAAGAAAAATTAACGTTCAATTGTTTGGCTTTTTTTCGCACACTTGAACTTAAAAATTTAATAATTAATTTTAGAAACCAATTGGCTTTTATTTCTTGTGCGAAAGCAGGATCAGGTGGGCCAGAGATGGATATTAGTTTTCCTCCTGTTTTTAGTACACGTAATGACTTTTCTAAAGTTTTTGAATCCTGACTATTCAACACCACATCATAATCCTTCAGTTTGTTTTCAAAATCTTCTTTTTTGTAATCAATCACAATATCTGCTCCAAGACTTTTTACTAAATCAACATTAGCAGTACTTGTTGTTGTTGCTACGGTTGTACCTAAATGTTTAGCCAATTGAATGGCGAAAGTGCCAACCCCTCCGGAACCTGCTTGAATAAAAACTTTTTGTCCCCTTTTTAAATTTGCTTTTTCAACCAATGCTTGCCATGCCGTTAATCCTACTAATGGAATAGAAGCAGCTTCTTCCATAGTAAGATTTTTTGGTTTTATTGCTACATCGTTTTCATTCATCGAAATATATTCAGCAAAAGTACCAATACGATGGTCGGAAGGACGAGCATATACTTCATCACCTACTTTAAATTGTTTCACTCCTTCTCCAATTTTTACAACAACTCCTGCAACATCATGTCCTAAAATAAATGAGGGCTTGTACGGCAGAAATATTTTAAATTCGCCAGCCTTGATTTTGGAATCCAATAAATTTACACTGGTGGCGTAAATTTGAACCAATACATCTTTTTGTCCTACTATAGGTTCAGCTACATTAGTTAGTTGCAATTTTTCTTTTTTTCCGTATCGATTTACAACAAATGCTTTCATCTCTTTAGTTTTTAAATTTGTTTATATTTTTAATAATTGAACTTTCAAATGTTTTGTATGAAAAATGCTGCAATGCATGGATTATCGAAGCTCCTTTTCCTACTGGATGATTAAATTTAGGGTTTTTATCCTCTACCAATTTTAGCAAGGTATTAATAACAGGAGTGGGTTCGGGGGCATTTTCAAATAGATCTTTTGTATAATCTTCAAGTTTTTGGCGATATAAACCATAATCACTTATTTTATTTTCAGCTACCACAGAGTTAGCGACAATATTTGTTTTGAAACCCATTGGCTCAACCATAGTTACTTTGATATTAAAGTCATTTAATTCAAAACGTAAAGCTTTGAAATAACCTTCCAAAGCATGTTTGGAAGCAGCATAATAAGAACCACCCGGAAGACCTATCAATCCCATAATAGAGCCAACTGTAATTATTTTACCAAAGCGTTGCTTTCTAAAATAGGGCAATAACTCATTGGTAAGTTTAACGGTTCCCCAAAAATTAGTTTCTAGCTGCATCTTCCCTTGTTCAATCAAAGTTTCTTCTGCAAGCCCTGATAAATAGAACCCTGCATTGTTTATTAAAACATCTAATTGATTTATATGTTCGAACAAACGTTCACCAAAGGACAATATAGATTCATCATTAGTAATATCCAATTCCAATAATTTAAAAGGTAGTTTGTCTTGATATTTTTGTGGGTTGCGACTTGTACCAATTACATTGTAACCACTTTGGTGAAGCTTGTTGGCTATTAGTAAACCAAAGCCTGACGATGCGCCTGTAACTAAAATATTTTGTTTCATTTTCATGAGTTTTAAAGATTAATTTGTAAATTTGCTTGCAATTTGCAAGTACAAATGTATAAAAGAACTTGCAATATGCAAGTGATTATTTAAAATAATTTTTATGGACGCGATTAAAAAAAGATCTGATTGCCCAATTAGTTGCTCGCTTGATGTGTGGGGAGATAGATGGTCGTTATTGATTATCAGGGACTTAATGTTTAAAAAGCAGTGCACTTATGGCGACTTTTTAAAATCAGAAGAAAAGATTGCAACTAATATTTTGGCTTCCAGATTACAAACTTTGGAGGAAAATGGTGTCATTGATAAATTAGAACATCCTGATAGTAAGGCAAAAGTGCTTTATAAGTTAACACAAAAGGGAATCGATTTGTTACCCATTATGATTGAAATAAATCTATGGGCGAACAAGTATTTTGATTTGCCTGATGATAGAAAAGCAGTATTGAAGGAAGTTAAAAAGGATAAAGAAAAATTTATTCGAGATTGGATGAAAGAATTGAAAAAACAATAAAGAAAAAAGGTCACTAACTTCCGTTACGTGACCTTTTGTTCCTTTAAGAGCCTTTTCGTGCCCTTCTGTACCCAGCGCCGGACTCGAACCGGCACGGTTTCCCACAGGTGTTTGAGACCAGCGCGTCTACCATTCCGCCAGCTGGGCATTTAGTTTTTTGTATTGCTATCTCTGCAATCTGCCCCTAAAAGCTAAATATTTAGATAAATCAGGGGCTGCAAATGTAATGAGTTTTTGTTATTAGGCAAAAAAACACTTAAAAATATTGTAAAAACCACTAAAATTGGTACATTTGCATCCCTTATAAAACTATGGAAACCGAAGTAAGATTATTTTCAGGAAGTGCCACCAAAGACCTAGCAGAAAAAATTGCAATGGCTTATGGTAAAGACTTGGGCAAAATTTCCCATTACCGCTTTAGCGATGGAGAATTACAAGTGTCGTACGACGAAAGTATTCGTGGACAAAGTGTTTACATTATTCAATCAACCATGCCTCCTGCAGATAATTTAATGGAAGTATTGTTAATGATCGATGCCGCTAAACGTGCTTCTGCTAAAGACATCGTTGTAGTTTTACCTTATTTTGGTTATGCACGTCAGGATCGTAAAGACCAACCTCGTGTAGCTATTGGTGCTAAATTAGTGGCTGATATGTTGGCTACAGCAGGCGCTACCAGAATCATGACCATGGATCTGCATGCTGATCAAATTCAAGGATTTTTCGATTTCCCGGTTGATCATTTATACGCTTCTTCTATTTTTACACCATACATTCAAAGTTTAAATTTACCTAACTTATCTATTGCAGCTCCGGATATGGGTGGCAGTAAACGTGCAAACGCTTACGCTAAACATTTAAAATCGGAGATCGTTATTTGCTACAAACAACGTACAAAAGCAAATGTGGTTGATCATATGACGGCCATTGGTGAGATCGAAGGAAAAAACATTGTGTTAGTTGATGATCTAGTAGATACAGGCGGCACTTTATGTAAAGCAGCTGACATGATGATGGAACGTGGTGCATTAAGCGTAAGAGCGGTTTGTACACATGCTGTATTATCAGGAAAAGCTTATGACAATATTACAAATTCTAAATTAACGGAACTGATCGTAACAGATACTATTCCTTTAAAACAAGACAGTCCTAAAATTAAAGTGATCAGTGTAGCTGATCTGTTTGCTAAGGTGATTCACAGTGTGCAAAACTTCGAATCTATTAGCAGCAATTTTATCATGTAAAAAAACTCGCACTAAATAAATTAAATAACCGGTGTCTATAAAATGAAGCGAGCATTTTAAAAACATCGAAAAATAAAACAAAAACAAAATGAAATCAGTAACATTGAGCGGTTCGCTTAGAGCGAACGTAGGGAAAGTAGACGCTAAGGAACTAAGAGCTAAAGGTCATGTGCCATGCGTAATTTATGGTGGAACAGAACAAATTCACTTTCATGCAGATGAGCGTGCATTCAAACCTGTAATTTTTACTCCAAACGCACACATCGTAGAGATTAACTTAGATGGTAAAGTTTACAAAACTGTATTACAAGAAGCACAATACCACAGAATTAACGATAAATTGATCCACGCGGATTTTTTACAAATCGTTGATGGCAAACCGGTAACAGCTAACATTCCGGTTGTATTAGTTGGTCAGTCTGAAGGTGTTAAAAAAGGTGGTAAATTAGTTTTAAAATTACGTAAGTTAAAAGCTCGTGGTTTAGCAAACGTTTTACCAGATGCAATTGAATTAAACGTTGATAAATTAGATATTGGTAACTCTATTGCAGTTGGTGACATTAACATTGATGGTGTTACTTTATTAAACGCTAAAAACGTATCTGTAGTTGCAGTTCAAACTACACGTGCCGTTGCTGCTGAAACTCCGGGAGCACCTGCTAAAAAATAATTTTAAATTATTTAATAATAAAAAAGAGGCTGTCCTTTTAAGACAGCCTCTTTTTTTTAAGTTCTATATTTTATGCGCCAACTCGTTTTCCTAAAATGACCAAGCCTCTTTCAGCATCGATCATATTGGCAATTTTAGGCAGATGAGCCCATTGTTCAAAACCCATTTTGTAAAACAAGTTTAAGCTGGGTTCGTTATGATCGAAGATAAAACCAAGTAAGGTTTTAATGTTTAATTCGGCACTAACGGCAAATGCTTTTTGTAAACACAATTTACCCAAGCCTTTTCCGCGAGCATTTTCTTCTAAATAAATACTTACCTCCACAGTTGCATCATAAGCAGGTCTTCCGTAAAACGAATTAAAACTCATCCAGCCGCAATAAACGCCATCTGCTATTACGATCCACAAAGGTCTTTTGTTTGGAGAGTGTGCATCAAACCAGGCTTGTTTGCTTTGGGTTGATACAGGCTCCAGATCGGCAGTGACCAAACGTGATGAAACAGTAGAGTTATAAGTGTCTACAATTTTTTGAAGATCTTGTTGTTGGGCGTGTATGAATTCGATTGTCATAGTTTTATTATCCATTAAAGCATGCTCTTAAAAATTTTCTAAGGGCTGCATTACTTGCTCTGGGACTTTCTAAAAAACCCATGTGCCCGTCATGTTCTAAATATAAAATGTGTTTATCTCTTATCAATTCCGATTGTTCCAGTAATTGCTGATAAGGTAATACGTTGTCCAATTCGCCGATCACCATCATAATAGGGTAATGTGCCATGCCTAAAATGATGTCACGATTCGAACGGTCTTTCATGCCTTCCAGCGAAGCGATGATGGATTGCTTGGATGTAGTGGTAGCAATTTTTTGCGCAAAGGCAATTTCTTCTCTTAGATATTTGGCATTTTTAGTGGCAAATAAATTTTTAATAACCTCAGTAGTATAAATTTTATGATTGGCTTTTACTACTTTGATGGAACGTGTTCGGTCTCTCTTTTTTTCATCGCTATCTGCATAGGCCGAAGAATGGTATAAACACAAACCTCTTAAATTATCCGGAAACAGATCTGCAAAGGCTAATCCGGCATAACCTCCCATGCTATGTCCAATGATCACATATTTTTTTAATCGTAAATGATCCATCACGGCTTTTACAGATTTGGCCAATAATTCCATTGTATGCACATAGCCAAAACACTCTGTTTTTCCATGCCCCGGCAGATCAATAGCAATAACTCTGTATGATTTTGAAAGGTTAACAATGGTGCTTTCCCAAATTTTATGTGAACCTAAAAAGCCATGTAAAAGCACAACGGTTCTGCCCTTGCCTCTGTCTGAAAAAGTAATGGTTCCTTTTTTGAAGGGTGCGGTTTTGATCATTTTTCAAAAAATTCTGTAGCGTTACTAATATATCGTTTGTTTCCGGATTCAGGATCAATAACATTTAAAATAAATAGTTGAGGCGGATTATTTCTGTCAAATTTAACCGGATCGTGTTTCCAATTCTGAATTTGAACAACGCTGTCAAAGCAACCATTCACTTTATCATTGTACATTAGCTTAGAGTTATCCCAGTTTTTACCAATAAGTATTTTCCAATACACACCGCTATCCGGCAACATGGCAAATTCAGCACCTGTTTGATTTTGTAAATAGGTGTGTTGTAAATAATCGTTGTTGGCAGTCCCAAACAAAGCAATTACTACATCGTAGTTGGTAGAGTTGTTAATGTGTACGGTATTTTTGGTATCAAAGGTTTTACTGTTTCCAAAATAACCACTATAGGGTTGGGCGCCATTGGTTAAAATAGTAAAATTGTTTTTTTGCTTTTCTGATGCGGATGATCTTTCCTCCGAACTTTGTTTTTCCGGAGTACCGGTAAACATTGAAATGATAAGCATTAATAGAGCTACAGCAAGAGGCGTTGCAAACAAAATATATTTATAATCCGTATAGTTCTTGGTGGAGGTTTCTACTGCCGTTTTTTGTTTGGCCTTGTAATAATTTTGGTAATACTGTCGGCGTTTCAGATCTTCATCTGTAAAAGTCCACTCTTTTTGATGTTTGTGTTTTTTGTGATGAGTTTGTGTATGTTGCGGTGTTGTTCCATAAATGGAAGAATCATAACGCCTTCTTTTAGCAGGACTGATTAAGGTTTCGTAAGCTTTTAAAATCTGTTCAAATAAACCTCTGGAATCAGGATTGTTAGGGTTTTTGTCCGGGTGATAGATCTTTGCCAGTTTTCTGAAAGCAGTTTTTATTTCAATATCTGTAGCGTTTTTTGTTAACCCTAATATTGAATAATAATCTGCCATGAAAAAAGAAAAACCTAAGAAGTATAAATCGCTGTATGTAAACCAAGTTTAATTTTTGTCCTTATAAACTTTGGTTAAGTCGTAATAGTGCATTGCGTTAAGACTCAGTCCTTTTACGTTATTGGTCATTAAACGATAAGACCCTTCATACCAAAGCGGAATAACAACAGCTTCATTGATCAGTAACTGTTCGGCAAGCATAAAATAATGATAACTGCTATCTTTAGAATTAAAATCTCTGCCTTTTTTAAAATACTCATCGTATTTTGTGTTTTGATAACGAGACGTATTAGGAAAGCTTGCTGCATACATTTCTTTTGGCACAGCATCACCAACAAATAAACTCAAAAATGATTCCGGACTGGCGTAATCAGCTACCCAACCATCTCTGTAAATGTCGCTTTTTCCGTGCATTTGCAGATCGTATTTCTGAACATTTGGTAGGGCCTCAAAAATAACATTGATATTTAAGTTTTCTTTTAATTGTTTTTGAATTTCTACAGCTACTGAACTGTTTCTGGAATTACCTGAGTTAATCAGGATCTTCATTTCCGGAAACCCAATTCCACCCGGATAACCGGCCTCAATTAATAATTGTTTTGCTTTTTTTACATCCAGGTCATAACCATTGATCTGACTAATATCATAATCCTTGAATGTGTTAGGGGTAATGCCGTAAATAGCAGGGCCAATAGCCTGTCCTTTTAAAACATTGTCAACTAACTTATTTCTGTCAATAGCATAGTTAATGGCTTTTCTCACATTGATGTTATCGTATGGAGGTTGTTTGGTATTAAAAATGTAAAACTGACTGATCATTTCCGGCTCTCTTTGTAAAAGAGATTTTGGAGGATGGCTTACAAATTCCTGTAAGTTTTTTTCAACAACATCTTTTACTCTTAATGATGGTAATGTGTTGATCAGGTCTAATTGTTTGTTTTCAAATAAAGATAAGCCCTCCTCAATGGAAGGAAGAATTCTTACAATAACCGTATCTAAATAAGGAAGTGCAAATCCTGCGCTATCAGTACCATAATAGTTGGGATTTTTAACCAAAACAATTTTTTCTTTGGTAGAAGAGGCGTCATAAATAAAAGCACCTATGCCGGTTTTCAATTCTTTACCATAAGCTTTAATGGCAGTTTCATTTACAATAGCCATTGTAGGATTAGCTAACAATTTCAAAAAACTTAAACTTGGTCTAACAAGTTCTATGCTAAAGGAATGATCATCAATGATTTTGAAACCCGAAATGGAATTAGCACTTTTATTATAAAATTCATTAGCGCCCGCTAAGCGATCTTTTAAAGTAGATTCGAATTGTAAATTGTTTTCGGATTTTGTGCAAAGCAATTCAAATGTATATTTTACATCTTTACTGGTTAGTTCAGGCCCTGTACCGTTTGGATAACATTTATCATCCTGAAAATGAACCCCTTTTTTTAAATGAAAAGTAATTCGTTTACCATCGTTAGAAACTTCCCATTTTTCCGCAATTCCGGAAATGGGGTCTAATGTTTTAGGATTTAATTTCACTAAACCCTCATGAATTTGTGAGGTAATTAACCCTTCTACCTGCGAAGTGATTGCTAAAGGATAAAGCGTACCAATATCATTGGTTTCTGCCATTGTAAAAGTGGCGCCGTTTTTCTCAGATTGCTTTTTTTCACTTCCCTTTGGTGTATTATTACAGCCAAATACTATCAGTGATAGGGCGATTGATATGATAGAAATGTTAAAATTCATAACCTTTTAAGTAAGTTAAAACAGCTTAAATATAGCAATTAATCGACTATTAAAGAAAAATGGCTGATAATTTCAAAAAAATAAAGAAAAAAGCCGATTTTATTTTGTTTTTTTCGATTATCGTGTTAATATTGCATGACTTTTAAGCAGACGTGCTAAATTATATTACTATGAAACAAATTTATTTTCTTATAATCCTATCTTCAGCCTTTATCACTAAAGGATTTGCACAAGGTGGTGTTATCATTTTAGAAGGAAACTACCAAGGTAAAAACTTGTATGTTCAAAACCCATTCGGTAGTGGAGGTGTTGGTTTTTGCGTAACTGAGGTATTGGTTAATGGAAACATCACTACTGATGAGATTAACTCAAGTGCATTTGAAGTTGATTTCAAACCTCATAAGTTAAATATTGGAGAAAAAGTAGAAATTAAGATCAAACATAAAGAAGACTGCAAACCTAAAGTTTTAAACCCTGAGGTTTTAAAACCAAAAAGTACATTTGAAGTTATATCTATGACGGTAGATAAAGACGGAAACGTAAAATGGTCTACAAAATCTGAAACAGGTAAATTAGCATTTGCAGTTGAACAGTTTCGTTGGAACAAATGGGTGAAAGTAGGAGAAGTTGATGGTGTTGGTACTCCAAATACAAATAATTATACGTTTAAAATCACTCCACATTCAGGTAAAAATCAAGTTCGTGTTCGTCAAACAGATTATAGCGGACAACCTCGTTTATCAAAACCGGTTGATTTTATATCTGATGTAAAAGAAGTTGCATTTGCTCCAGCTAAAGTGTCTAAAGACATTAGCTTCGTTTCAAACGATAAACCAACTGAAACGATGTACGAAATTTATGATCAATACGGAAATGTAGTTAAAAGAGGCTACGGTTCTACTATTGATGCTTCTAACTTAACTAAAGGTGGTTACTTCTTAAACTACGATAATAAAATGGGAGAGTTTATTAAAAAATAAATTCTAATCTATAAAAAACTATAAACGCCCCGAAAAATCATCGGGGCGTTTTTATTTAACCTAATTTAAAGTTAAATTTGTTCTATGTACACAGTTAAAGTTAATGGCCAAAAAGAGTTTAAAGCAGAACTCACATCAGAAAAAAACAATACGATCATAGGCAGCATCAATACCAAGGAATTTGCCGCTAATATCATCAAAGTAAGAGAAGGTGTTTATCATTTAATAAAAGATAACGCATCTTATAATTTGGAAGTGGTAAAACATATGCCAGAAGAAAAGAAGTTAGTTGTGAAGATCAATAATACTTCATATACGCTGGACATTAAAGATAAATACGACGATTTGTTACATAGCTTAGGCTTGGATAGTTTGGCGTCTAAAAAAGTAAACGACATCAAAGCACCAATGCCTGGTATGGTATTGAATATTTTGGTTGCCGAAGGACAAGAAGTGAAGAAAGGTGACCCATTAATTGTATTGGAAGCAATGAAGATGGAAAATATTTTAAAATCGCCAACCGATGGAACGGTTAAAAAAATAGCTATTACCAAAGGCATTGCTGTAGAAAAAAATCAATTGTTAATTCAGTTTTAATCATGAGCGATAGAAGAGATTTTTTCAAAAAAGCAGGTTTGTTAGGCTTGTCTGCTATTGCCACTAAATTAGTGAGCAACGAGAAATTACAAATACTGGACGAATTAGCCGGGCAATCTCTTCCAAAAGATGCATTTACGTTACCCGTATTACCTTATGCTTACAATGCTTTAGAACCATTTATTGATGAGCAAACAATGATGATTCATCATACAAAACACCATCAGGCTTACGTTAATAAATTAAATGAAACTCCATCTACTAATTTAGATTATAGTGTAGATGATGTTACTAAATGCCAACACATTGATCAATACACGTCTTCAGTTATTCGTAACAATTTAGGAGGACATGTTAATCATTCACTATTCTGGACATTATTAAAACCTAACTCTACAGCTAAACAAAATTTGCCTGTCGGGAAATTAGCAGAGGCAATCAATAAAAATTTTACATCCTTCGAAGAATTTAAAAAACAGTTTTCGGAAAAAGCAGTTAAAATATTTGGAAGCGGTTGGTGTTGGTTAATAGAGAAAGATGGCAAATTAGTAATTACAACAACCCCTAATCAGGATAATCCTTTAATGAAAGTAGCTGAGCAACGTGGTAAGATCTTGATGGCACTGGATATTTGGGAACACGCCTATTATTTAAAATACCAAAACAAACGCGCTGACTATATTGCTAATTGGTGGAATATAGCCAATTGGGATAAAGCGGAGGAGTTATTTCTTTCTAAGTAAATTCTATTATCATTCTAGATGTCAGTTCGAGCGAAGTCGAGAACTATCAAGGCATCTCGACTTCGCTAGATGTGACAACAAATTGAATTTTGGCGCCGTGTTTTCTTTCTTAATCTCACCGATTTTCGGTAAATTAGCACCTTAAATTTTTACTATGTTACGTACACACACTTGCGGCGAATTACGCTTATCAGACATCAATAAACAAGTTACCTTAAGTGGTTGGGTTCAAAAAACCCGCGACCTAGGTGGTATGACTTTTATTGATCTACGAGATCGTTATGGTATTACTCAATTAGCATTAAATGTTGATTCAGATCCTGCATTAAGTCAAGCTGCAAGAACCTTAGGACGTGAATTTGTAATTCAGGTAAAAGGAACTGTGATCGAGCGTGAAAGTAAAAACAAAAACAATCCTACCGGTGAAGTTGAAATTAAAGTTGAGGAAATTAAAATTTTAAATAGCGCGCAAACACCTCCATTTACTATTGAAGATGAAACAGATGGTGGCGATGAGTTGCGTATGAAGTATCGTTATCTGGATCTACGTAGAAATCTAGTGCGTAAAAATTTAGAGCTGCGTCATCGCATGGCTATTGAAACACGTAACTATTTAGATAAACAAAATTTTCTGGAAGTAGAAACGCCTGTATTAATTAAATCAACGCCGGAAGGTGCTCGTGATTTTGTTGTGCCAAGTCGTATGAACGCAGGGCAGTTTTATGCCTTGCCTCAAAGCCCGCAAACGTTCAAACAATTATTAATGGTGGCAGGTTTCGATCGCTATTATCAAATTGTAAAATGTTTCCGTGATGAAGATTTGCGTGCCGACAGACAACCTGAGTTCACTCAGATCGATTGTGAAATGAGCTTTGTTGAGCAACAGGATATTTTAGATACGTTTGAAGGTTTGGTAAAACATTTATTCAAGGCGGTGAAAGGCGTTGATATTTCTGCTTTACCACATATGACATACGCAGATGCCATGAAGTATTATGGCAACGATAAACCTGATACACGTTTTGATATGAAATTTGTGGAGTTGAATGATACGGTAAAAGGAAAAGGTTTTCCCGTATTTGATAATGCACCGTTTGTAGTTGGTATTTGTGCTAAAGGCGCTGCAGAGTTTACACGTAAGCAATTAGATGAATTAACGGAGTTTGTAAAACGTCCACAGCTTGGCGCTACAGGTTTAGTATATGCACGTTATAATGTGGATGGCACAATTAAATCGAGCGTAGATAAATTTTATAACGAAGACGAATTAAAAAATTGGGTAAAAGTATTTAATGCTCAGCCTGGTGATTTGATGTTAATATTAGCAGGTGAAGAAGAGAAAACACAAAAAGCCTTAAGTGAGTTACGTTTAGAAATGGGAACACGTTTAGGCTTACGTGATAAAAATAAATTCTCTGCTTTATGGGTAGTTGATTTTCCTTTATTAGAATGGAATGATGGCGACCCTAATTTATTAGCATCTTTAGCTGGCAGATGGCATGCGAAGCATCATCCGTTTACTTCGCCTAAGCCCGAAGATTTTGAATTATTAAAAACAGATCCAGGCAAGGTTAGAGCTAATGCTTACGATATGGTGATTAATGGTGTAGAAGTTGGCGGTGGAAGTATTCGTATTCATAATAAAGAATTACAATCACAAATGTTTGATCTGTTAGGTTTCACTAAAGATGAAGCACAAAAACAATTTGGATTCTTAATGAATGCATTTGAATTTGGTGCACCTCCACATGGCGGTTTAGCATTTGGTTTTGATAGATTGTGCTCATTGTTTGGTGGTAGTGATAGCATCAGAGATTTTATCGCTTTCCCAAAAAATAATTCCGGTAAAGATGTCATGATTGATAGTCCAAGCGAGATTAGTGATGAGCAATTGAAGGAATTAAATATTGCGTCAACGTTTGTTGTAAAATAAGAAATTGACGATCGCCGGCTTCATAGCTTTTTTAATAATTGGATTAATTCTTGGATTGATCGGTGGCGGTGGTTCTATACTTGGCGTTCCTGTATTAGTTTATGTAATGGGCTATACCGCCGATGAAGCGACGAGTTATTCTTTGTTTATAGTAGGCACAACTTCATTAATTGGAGCCATGGCCTATTTAAGAAAAGGCGAAATAAGCGTCGAGGCTATTTTGCAATTTGCGATCGCCTCATTAATTACAGTGTTTTGTGTACGTAAATTTTTAATGCCGGCCATTCCATCCATTATACATGTGTTTGATTTTGAACTTTCAAAGCATGTATTGATCATGGTGGTTTTCTCCATTTTAATATTGAGTTCATCTATCAGTATGATCAAAAAACGTAAACCCAATCGCATTAATCAATTAAAGTGGGATGAGTTTGCCAAAAGCCCTATGGGTTTACCGTTTGTTATTTTATTAGGCGTTTGCGTTGGTTTTATTACTGGCTTTGTTGGGGCAGGTGGTGGCTTTATCATTGTTCCGGTGTTGATCTTCTTTTTGCGTTTAAATTTCAAAAAAGCGATTGGGACATCACTGTGCATCATTGCTATTAATTCCTTAATTGGATTTACAGGTAATATCGGACATCAAACCATTAATTGGATCTTCTTATTGTCGATCTCAGCTATGTGTATTTTAGGCATTATCATAGGTAGTTTATTGTCAGATAAGATTTCTTCAAAAAAACTAAAACCAGCTTTTGGGTGGTTTACTTTAGTAGTAGGAATTTTTGTATTTATTAAAGAATTATTTTTTGCTTAATGATTGTGGCTAAAAAAGGAAGCATTGTAAAGAAAATTATTGTACTCCTGTTAGTTGGAGTATTTGCCATTGGGGGTTATTGGGCCTACAAAAATGTATTTAAAAGTAATGTGCATTTAGATGGAAAGAAATTCACTTACATCTACATTAAGACTGGCGCTACGATGGAAGACCTGTTGGATGAAATGTATTCTCAAAACATTATAGATGATCATAAAAGTTTTGAATGGATGGCGAAGGAAATGGATTTACCCGAAAACATCGTTCCTGGAAAATACCGTATCAATGCCAATATGAGTAATCGTTCTATTGTGAAGATGATCAAAAATGGCAAGCAGGAAAAAGTAAAACTATTTTTGAATTCGCAGGTAAGAACCAAGGAAGAATTCATTAATTACATTGCCGGTAAACTAGAGATTGAAGAAGAAGAATTAGAAGAGTTCTGTTCAAATGAAAATATATTACAAGAACAGTATGGTTTAAATTCTGAAAACTTTATGGCCTTAATAGTGCCTGAAACGTACGAAGTAAACTGGACAACTCATATTGATGAATTGTTTAAATTGTTGAAAGCATCTTACGATAAAGTTTGGACCAAAGAAAAACTCACTAAAGCTAAAACAATAGGCTATACAGTTCCTGAAGTGATGACAATTGCTTCGATCGTACAAAGTGAAAGCGCGATTAAAACTGAGCAACAAAAAATTGCCGGAGTATATATCAATCGTTTAAAACAAGATATGAAATTGCAGGCAGATCCAACAATCGTATTTGCTAATGGAAACTTTGATGTGCAACGCGTGCTATCAGCTGATAAGGAAATTGATTCACCTTATAATACATACCGATACAAAGGCTTGCCGCCAGGCCCCATTTGTTTGGTGAATCCATCTACGATAGATGCGGTATTAAATTATACCAAGCATAATTATACGTACTTTTGCGCCAAGCCTGATTTTAGTGGTTATTCAAATTTTACGAATGATTATAAAGTACACATGAAAAATGCATCGGCGTATCAGGCGGCTTTGAATCAAAAAGGAATTAAACGATAATCCATGAGCATTTTTAAAGAAAAATTACATAAGAGTTTGTTCAATACATTAACCGAAATGGAATTTGTAGAACCTAAACTTATTCAGCAAAAAACCATTGCCCGTATTAATGGAGGTTCTGATATTATTGCAGTTGGTCCAGATGGTGTTGGCAAATCAACAACGATTGTGATCAGTGTGATCCAAAGATTAAGAGAAGCTTTTGAAGATGCACCGCGTGCTTTTATATTAGTTGCTGATCAGGCAAAAGCAGAAGCAATGGAAGTACAATTCAAATTATTGGGCAAGCATACAGATCTAAGAGTGAGCTTGGCTCACGAAGGTGGTAAGGTTGACAAACAAGCAGGATTGGATGTGCAAGGCGAAGATATTTATAGCGGAACTGATGTGGTGATCGGAACACCGAAACGTAGTTTTGATCTGTACCTAAAACAACACTTGAATTTAAATAAGCTTAAATTTTTTATTATTGATGATGCAGAGCAGATGATCAAGTTAGCGTATCAGGGACAAATAGACCGATTGATCCATAGTTTGCCTAAATGCCAGCATTTGGTTTTCACGAATGATTATAATGAAAAAGTGGAAAAATTAATTTCTAAGTTTATGGTATCTCCTGCTATTGTTGAGGTTCAGGAGTAGGTTGTTTTATAATTTTTCTCTGAGTTCCATTAATTCTTCTTTAAATGTCAGTGCATATCTATAGCTGTATTCATAGATTTGTCTTGCACGTTTTGTGTCAAAAATACTAAATTGACTCATGTTTGGCGGCTCAATAAAGACATTACATATATGGCTTTTGTGCCTCACTGCATTACTCATGGTTAAATGGAAGCTTCTATCTAAAATATCCCTCATGTGTATTTTTTCAGATTCCTTTTTTATAGAATTAACATGACTGCCGATGATAACATTACATTTTTCAATTAATGGTTCAATAGGAAAATTGTTTAATACACCTCCATCAACATATAACCGGCCATTATACTCCAATGGTTGAAATATGATCGGGATACAGGATGAAGCCATAACGGCATGTGTCAGGTCGCCTGAATGAAAATAAACAGTTTCTCCTTTTAAAATATCAGTAGCAGCAGCATATAAAGGAATCTGTAAATCGTCAAAACTATTACTTGGAAAATAACGATGAAATAAATTTTCAAAAGCATGCATTGCAAACACACCTTGCTTTCTGAATAACATGTGTGCTATGCTAAAAAATTTATGATGTTCAATGATAGAAATAGTTTCTTCTATTGAATAACCTGCCGCATAAAATGCACCGACAATGGCGCCGGCACTTGTTCCGGAAATGAATGCTGGTTTGATGTCACATTCCTCAAGCACTTTTAATACGCCTAAATGACCAATACCTCTGGCTCCACCACCCGATAAAACTATGCCAACATCTTGATTCATTTATTTCAAATTATTAATTAATTAAATCGTTCAAAGGCTTCTTTTTCCAAATTTTCTCTATGCTTGGGATGAGCAATTTTTATCAATTCTCTGGCCCGTTGTTCCATATTCATTCCAAATAAATTAATTGCGCCATATTCTGTTACAATCCAATGTGTGTGACCTCTGGTTGTAACTACACCGGCTCCTTGTTTTAAAAAAGGAACAATACGCGACACGCCATTCGAAGTAACAGACGGCATTGCAATAATTGGTTTCCCGCCTTCTGAAAGAGCTGCACCACGAATGAAATCCATTTGTCCGCCAATTCCTGAATATTGATAAGTGCCTATCGAATCAGAGCATACTTGCCCTGTTAGATCAATTTCAATAGCACTATTAATCGCAGTGACTTTGGGGTTTTGACTAAGTATTCGGGGATCATTCACGTAGTCAACTTCCAAAGCTTTAATAATGGGATTGTCATCTGCAAAATCGTATAGTGCTCGTGTTCCAAGTAAAAAAGAAGTAACACAATAACCATTGACTTTTTTCTTTAAGCTGTTATTAATCGTGCCGTTTTTTATTAAAGGGATCACACCATCCGAAAACATTTCGGTATGAATACCTAAATTTTTATGGTTACTTAAATTTTTCAAAACAGAATCAGGGATGGTGCCAATTCCTAATTGTAAAGTTGCTCCATCTTCCACCAGTTCAGCTACAAATTTTCCAATTCTAGAATTTGTTTCATTAGCTCCATCAGAATAATTGACTTCTGGCAATGGCTCATCTACCCACACAGCAGCATCAAATTTACTAAAGGGTACAAAGCCGTCACCGTGTGTGCGTGGCATGTTGGGATTAACCTGTGCAATGACCTTTTTAGCAGTATTAACAGCGGCAGAAGCAATGTCTACCGATGTGCCTAAAGAGCAATAACCATGCTTATCCGGAGGCGAAACATGAACGATCGCGACATCCAGTGGTAAAATATTACGTGTAAATAGAAGCGGTATTTCGCTTAAAAAAACAGGCACATAATCACCCATTTTATTATTAACGGCTATGCGGTTAGCTTTTGAGACAAATAATGAATTAATAAAAAAATGCCCGGCCAATTTGGGATCATTTAAATCTATACCTTGTTGTGTAATGCTAACCAGTTCCACATTTTGTAATCTGTCTTTTTGTTCAACAAGTTTATTGATTAAATATATAGGCGTGGCAGCACTGCCGTGTAAAAACACTCTTTGACCTGATTGAACAAGCTGTAAAGCTTCCTCGGCAGTTGTATAATTTTGAGATAAGGACATTTGTTGTTTATAGATAATATGAAGATAACGAAGTTTATGATAGAATAAAAAGCGTCTTTCTTTGTTTACGTGTAAATTAATAAAGAGTTTCTTAAATAAGCATATATCTTTGATAAGCTATTTTTTTAAAATACACAACTTACATGAAAAATTCATCACAACAGATTACCGATTGGTTTTTGAAGATAGGTAAAATTGAAGGGTACAGTTATCTACTATTATTAGGCATTGCCATGCCTTTAAAATATCTGTTCAATATGCCCGAGTATGTGCGTATTGCAGGAACTATCCACGGAATATTGTTTGTAGCCTTTATGGTACTATTAGGCATGATGTTTTTTAAAGTGAAAATGTCTTTTAAAAATACCGTCATTGCTTTCTGCTTATCATTGTTGCCCTTTGGTACTTTTTTCTTAAAAAGACTAGTATAATAGAACGATTAAGAAGGCTTCAATACATTCTAAAAATGATTAAAATCATCTGTTTTTATTGGAAAATTAGTCTTTTGATTTCCCGCTTTTATTGAGTACTTTTCAATCTTAAATTAGCTTTTTTAAGATGAACAAATTACATAATTACGCCTGCGGACAATGGGTAGCGGGTACGGATAACGGACAAGAATTATTTAATGCAATTACCGGCGATGTTGTAGCAACAGTTAGTAGCAAAGGGCTGGATTTTGCTAGAATGTGTGAGTATGCCCGCACAGTAGGAGGACCAAAACTACGTAAGCTTACCTTTCAGGAAAGAGGCTTGATGTTAAAGGCATTAGCCATGCATTTACAAACAAAAAAAGAAGACTTTTATAAATTGAGTTGGGCTACCGGTGCAACCCGTATTGACAGCTGGGTAGATATTGAAGGTGGATTTGGTAATTTATTTACTTATGCTTCTTTACGCCGTCAGTTTCCTAACGAAACATTTTGCTATGATGGAGATGTAGCACGCCTATCAAAAAATAATACGTTCATTGGTCATCATATTTGTGTACCAAAAGAAGGTGTGGCTATTCATATCAATGCCTTTAATTTTCCTGTTTGGGGAATGTTAGAGAAAGTGGCGGTTAACTGGTTGGCTGGTGTTCCTGCAATTGTTAAACCCGCAGCTTTAACTTCGTTTTTAACCGAAGCCGTTGTAAAAGAAATCATAGCGAGTAAAATTTTACCGGAAGGAGCTCTGCAATTAATTTGTGGTTCGGCTAACGGAATTTTAGATCATGTAGAGAGTCAGGATGTGGTAACGTTTACAGGATCTGCATCAACCGGAAAAATGTTGAAAGCTCATCCACGTTTATTGCAAGAGGCGGTTCATTTTAATATGGAAGCAGATTCATTAAACTGTTGTGTGTTGGGAACAGATGTAACGCCATCTATGCCTGAGTTTGATATTTTTATTAAAGAAGTTGCCAGAGAGATCACGACCAAGGCAGGACAAAAATGTACAGCTGTGCGCCGTATCATCGTTCCTGAGAATATGGTAGAGGATGTGCAAATCGCTTTAGGTAAACGCTTAGCGCAAAATGTGATCGGCGATCCTAATGTGGAAGGTGTACGTATGGGCTCCTTAGCTGGCATGTCTCAATTGATTGAAGTGAAAGAAAAAGTAGAGTTACTTTCTAAAACACAAAAGATCATCATTGGCAATTTCGAAAATTTTGAAGTGAAAGGTGCTGATAAACATAAAGGTGCTTTTATGCCGCCAATTATTTTCCTAAATGACAATCCATTTAAAAACACTGATTGTCATAACATTGAGGCTTTTGGTCCGGTGAGTACATTAATGCCTTACAAAACGATTGAAGATGCGATCGAATTAAGTAAGATGGGTAAAGGTTCTTTAGTAAGTTCCATTATCACAGCTGATGCTTCTATTGCACGTAAATATACGATTGGCGCAGCGTGTATGCATGGCCGGATTTTAGTGTTGAATAATGAATGCGTTAAAGAAAGTACAGGTCATGGTTCGCCAATGCCTATGTTGGTACATGGTGGTCCAGGCAGAGCAGGTGGTGGAGAAGAGATGGGCGGAAAGCGTGGTGTATTTCATTACTTACAGCGTACCGCGATTCAAGGATCTCCAACGATGATCACTTCTATTTTAAATAGTTATCAGGTTGGTGCGAAACAAATCATTAAAGATGTCCATCCGTTCCGTCAGTATTATGAAGATTTAGAAGTTAGTGAAACAACGATCACACCAACACATACCGTGAGCGAAGAAGACATAGTAAACTTTGCCAATATAAGTGGCGATAAATTTTACGCACACTTGCAACCGGATGCATTGGAAGGAACTATTTTCAAACGCACGGTAGCTCATGGATATTTTATTTTATCCAAAGCCGCTGGTTTATTTGTGGATCCGGCAAAAGGACCTGTGTTGTTAAACTATGGAATTGATGAATGCCGTTTCACCCGCCCAATTTATCCGGGAATGACCATTGGTGTGAGGTTTACTTGTAAAGAAAAAATTGAAAATGATAAACCATTAACAGCTGCCAATGGCGAAGAAGTGAAAGTAGGCATCGTTAAATGGGTGGTAGATATTTATGACGCCAGCTCAATGAATATATTAGAAAAATACGATGCTGTTGATCAAGCCGGACAAACGGTTGGTATTGCTACTATATTGACGATGGTAAAAAAGAGAAATCAGGATTAAAAAAGCAGGGGAATTGATCATTTAATCCTCCTGTTTTTCATTATATATTCAATTTTACAATACTGAATGAAGATTAGATTTGTACTTATCATATTGATTCACTGTTATTGTTTGAATATATTTTCTGACAATAGAGCTCTTATAGACAGTATTAATAAGATCAAGTACGATAATCCTGAGGGGTCTATCAAAAGATGTAGAGAAATTATTGCACAAAAAAATTCAACCGAAAAATATAGATTTTATACTTTTATTGCCGATTCTTATTGGCATCTGGGTAACCCAGATTCAGCACTAGCTTATTATAATCACGCATTGAATAGCGCTAAAGCTGAAAAAGCCCCCATATATGAAGGAATGTCACTATCAAATATCGGGTACATTCAGGTTGAAAAAACACTTTATAATGATGCTTTGAATAATTTTTTTAAAGCAATTGAAATATTTAAATCAATAAAAGATTCTTCTCAGATCTATATTACTCAAACTTATATTGGTCAGGCTTATTATTATATAGAAAAATATGACGAAGCATTAAAAATATTTTTCCCTTTGGCCGAACGTTACAAACAAAAAAATGATTTTTATAATTCGTGTATCTCTTATGAGATGATCGCTCATCTTTACAGAGAGCTTAAGGAAACAGACAAAGCCGAAGCCAATTATCTGATCGCTTTAAAATTTGCTGAACAAAGTAAAAATAAAAAACGCTTAGCGGAGGTGAAAATTAATTATGCTGATTTTTTAATGGATCTAAAAGAGTATGATAAAGGTGAGATCGTTATTTTGCAAGCAATAGAAGACCTTAAAACGATCTCAGCTTTTAATACTATTGCTGTTGCATATATGCAGTTGGGGGATTATTATCATCGAATACATCAGTTATCAAAAGCAAAATCGTATCTTTTTAAAGCCATTGAAATAGCCGGAAAATCAGAACATAATTATACAGTGCTGGATTGTTACGAATCATTAACTCAAATTTATGAAGACGAAGGAAATTGGAAAGAAGCATTGTTATATCACAAAAAATACAAAACATTAACAGATTCTGTTACGAAAGCAAGTACGAGTAAAGAACTCTTGAATTTAGCCGCAAAATATGAATCTGATAAAAAAGACAAAGAGAACGAGTTGTTGCATGTAAAAAATGAAGTTTCAGAAAAAACCATTAAGCAGCAGAAAATGATAAGCTATTTTATTATCATTGGATTAGTTTTGGTTTCAGGGTTAGCTTTTTTCATATTCCGCGGATTGAAATTTCAACGGAAAGCCAACACAATTATAACGCAACAAAAGCATGAAGTAGAAGAGCATCGCAAGGAAATCTTAGATTCTATTCATTACGCCAAGCGAATACAAAACACCTTATTAGCCCATCATGATTTTTTGGATGAAAATTTGCCACATAATTTTGTATTATTTAAACCGAAAGATATAGTTAGTGGTGATTTTTATTGGGCTACAAAACATGGTCATAAGTTTTATTTAGCAGTGTGTGATAGTACGGGACATGGTGTTCCCGGAGCATTTATGAGCTTATTGAATATAGGATTTTTAAGCGAAGCGATTAACGAGAAAGATATTTTGGAGCCGAATAAAGTTTTGGAACATGTAAGGCAGAGATTAACTAATGGTGTTAGTAAAGAAGGTCAAAAAGATGGATTTGATGGGATACTGTTGTGTATAGATCAAACAACAAATGAGATCACCTATGCTGCCGCACATAACGCTCCAATTTTAGTTTCTAATAATGTAATTACTGAATTGGAAAAAGATAAAATGCCAGTTGGAGTTGGAGAAAGAAAGGAAGCGTTTAAATTATATTCTACCAAAGTGAATGAAGGAGATACGCTCTATTTATATACCGATGGTTATGCAGATCAGTTTGGAGGACCAAAAGGCAAAAAATATAAATACAAGCCATTGAATGAATTATTATTGAAAATTTCAGAAGAACCATTGTTTAATCAAAAAAATATTTTAGATCAAAATTTCGAGAAATGGAAAGGTGATTTAGAACAAGTAGATGATGTGTGTGTGATAGGGATAAAATTTTAAGATGAAGCTAATTAGAATCATAGTTATATTAATTTATAGCGCTATCTCTTTTAGCAGCTGTTTACATGATTCTGAGAAAGAGCATAAACAAATAAAACTTACTTCACAAAATACAACTGCCGTTCAAAAAGTATTATCTCTGCCCGAAGTTAAATTTTTGAAAGATGCTCCGGATATACAAGTCATTCAGGTTCCTAAAAATAAAACATCGTTAAGTATCATTAAAACTTCTGAAGGGGATAAAAAAATCCTTTTGACTCCGCCTTCAAATTATACGCCTCAGGGAGGAATAAGTGGTGGCTTATCTCATTTTAATACATTTAGTACTGAACAAGGTCTTGCATTAAGCAGCATCGCTTGTAGTTATCTAGACAGATCAGGCTATTTGTGGTTTGGTACTTACGGTGGTGGCGTCAGTAAATATGATGGAAGATCTTTTGTAACGTATAATTCCGCCCATGGTTTAGCCAATAACCTTGTATTATGTATCAAAGAAGATCGTTTAGGGAATATTTGGTTTGGCACGCAGGGTGGCGGTGTGAGCCGCTATGATGGAAGATCATTTCAGACATTTAATATTTTAAATGGTTTAGCTGATAATGTAGTTTATTCGATTATTGAAGATAAAAAAGGTGATTTGTGGTTTGCTACAAAAAGCGGGGGAGTAAGTTTGCTGACATTAAAAAATAATAGTGAATTAGTAATAAAAAAAGATGGTGTTGTAATTAAAACAGAAAAAAAAGTATTTAAAACTTTTGATACTTCGGTTGGATTAGCGGGTAATACGGTGAGATCAATGTTAGAAGACAAAACAGGGAATATATGGTTTACCACAGAGGGCGAAGGGATCAGTAAATATAACGGACATGAATTTGTTACTTATAACAACAAGAATGGATTACCAACTAATACTATTTGGTGTGCTAAAGAAGATCATTCGGGCAATTTATGGTTTGGTACTCAAGATAAAGGTGTTTGTAAATACGATGGTAAAACCTTCACTACCTATAATTCATCAAATGGTTTAGCAAATAATATTATTTGGGCAATTACCGAAGATAAAAACGGAGATCTATGGTTTGGTTCGGAAGGAGCTGGGGTAAGCGTATTGGGACATGATAAACATCTAGATCAAAAAGACAGTTCGTTGTTTGTAACGTATAACACTACTCATGGATTAGCTAACAATGTGGTATTTAGTATTACTGATGATACTAATGGTAATTTGTGGTTTGGCACTTATGGCGGAGGTATCAGTAAATTTAGTGGGAATTCATTTGTTACGTTTAATTCTAAACAAGGATTGGCAAGCAATGTTGTATTTAGTGTTGCCGAGGATAAGGACAAAAATTTATGGTTTGGATCTTATGGAGGAGGTGTTACTAAATACAATGGTAAAACCTTTACAATATATAATACTTCACAGGGTTTAGCAAACAATACTGTTTGGTGTATTACGCAAGATAAAAAAAACAGATTGTGGTTTGGTACTTATGGTGGTGGTGTGAGTTGTTTTGATGGAAATGCATTTACAAATTATAATACTATTCACGGGTTACCTCATAATATAGTCAGATGCATAACCGGAGATAAAGCAGGTAATTTATGGTTTGGTACAGAAGGTGGTGGCGTTAGTAAATTTGATGGACGATCTTTCACGAATTATACAACCAAACAAGGTTTAGCACATAATGTTGTAAGAAGTATTTGTCAGGATAAGACAGGTAATTTATGGTTTGGTACAGAAGGTGGCGGCGTTAGTAAGTTTGACGGGAAATCATTTACAAATTATACGATTGAAAATGGGTTGGCCAATAATGTGATCAGAAGTATTTGTGAAGATAAGGCCGGTCATATATGGTTTGCAACACAAGCAGGTTTAAGTTGTTTTGTAAGTGAACAACAAGGCTTTTTAAATTTTACCTTGATGCATGGCTTGCCGGATAATTATGTAACACAGGTTTTAGAATATAAAACCGGGAAACTATTAGTGGGAACGAATAATGGAATTGCCGCATTTGAGCCAAATGAATCCATTCGATCAAAAATATTAGCGCAGCTTGAATTATACAATGTGACTACGAATTATCCTGTTAAAGATGTTAATGTAGGGCAAAAAGCCATGTACATGGATAGTAAAGGAATTGTGTGGGCCGGAACCGGAGACGATAAAACATCGTTAGTCAGAATGGATTATCAATCTATTCCAAAAAACACAAAACCACCTAAGGTAATGATCTTAGGGATCAAAATAAATGAGCAAAAAATTGATTGGTATAGCATTACTAATAATTCCTTCAAACAATTTACAAGAGATAGTACGATGTTAGCGCAACATCAAATGTTTACCTATGGAAAAATATTAAATGAAGCGGAATTTGATAGCCTCACTGAATTGTATAAAAATGTCGAATTTGATAGTCTTACCAAATTTAATTCCTTGCCATGTAATTTGGTGCTTCCATACGAACATAATAGCGTAACTATTGATTTTAATGCCCTGGAGTTATCCAATAATTTTTTAGTGAATTACCAATATAAACTCGAAGGTTATGATAAAAACTGGAGTCCGGTATTAAAGAAAAATGAAGCAAGTTTTGGGAACATTAATGCAGGAGAGTATACATTTTTACTAAAGGCGCAAAGCCCGGATGGCGTTTGGTCAGAACCTGTTAAATTTAAGTTTAAAGTGCTGCCTCCATTTTACCGAACATTGTGGGCTTATCTTTTTTATATTATTGCAGGGTTGTTATTCATCAGGCAGGTTATAAGATGGAGAACAGCCACTTTTAAAAAACGACAAAAGGAATTAGAAAAAATAGTGGATGAGCGAACCGCCGAAGTTATTTTACAAAAAGATGAAGCCGAAAAACAAAAAGAAATAGCTGAGCATCAAAAGGAATTAGTGCAGGAAAAACAAAAAGAAATAGTTGATTCGATTAACTATGCTAAACGAATTCAATACGCGTTGTTATCACATGATGATTTACTAAAAAAAAGACTTGCTGATTATTTTGTGTTTTTTCAACCTAAGGATATCGTAAGTGGCGATTTTTATTGGGCTACAGAACATAAAGGCAAACTTTACTTTGCAGTATGCGATTCTACCGGACACGGTGTTCCGGGTGCTTTTATGAGTTTACTAAATATTGGATTTTTAAGCGAAGCCATTAAAGAAAAAGAATTGGATAAGCCACACGACATCTTTAATTATGTTAGACGCCGTTTAATTGAAAGCATAAGTAAGGAAGAACAACAGGACGGAATGGATGGTATACTAATGGTTTTAAATATTGATCAACTTCATGCAAATACTGTAGAAATTGAATATGCCGCAGCTAATAATGCCCCTTTATTAATCAGAGAAGGAATTGTGAATGAATTGCCAAAAGATAAAATGCCGATCGGTAAGGCAGATAAAATAAATTCATTCAATCTTTACAAACAAACATTGCTTAAGGGTGAAATACTGTATTTATATACGGATGGTTATGCCGATCAATTTGGAGGAACTAAAGGAAAAAAATTCAAGCATAAGGCACTTGTTGAACTACTGAAATCTACCAATCAAATGCCTTTACTAGAACAAAAACGAGTTTTAGAGGATATGTTTAATGATTGGAAAGGGGATTTAGAACAAGTAGATGATGTTTGTCTTGTGGGAATAAAATTTTAACTTGTAGGCATTTGAAAGTGTATAAAAAATATAGTTTATTATTTCTTTTTGCGACGTTCTATTTTTTAGTTCCGGCACAATCAGATTTCTATATTGATTCATTGATCGTTGAAGCAAGTAAATATAAAGACGATACTAATAAATTAAACCTGCTCAATATTATTTCAGAAAATGCCGGAGATGATATTTGGCCAATGTATAATAACGAACTAGGAAAATTAGCAGCAAAGCTTCAAAAATCATCGGTTCCGGAAGTTCGGTTATGCGCCAAAAAACATTTAGCCGCTTCATTAAATAATAAAGGGTTTTATTTTGCGGAAAAAGGCATTCCTTACAAAGCGGTTATTTTCTTTAATAAAAGTTTGGCTATTCAGCGCGAAATTAAAGATCTGGAAGGAGAGGCTTATTCGTTAAGTAATTTAGGAACGATCTACGATAGTAAAGGTGATATATACAAAGCACTTGAGTTTTATTTTGCGTCCATAAAAATAAGAGAGAAATTAAATAATAAGGTAAGTTTGGCTCAATCATACAATAACATTGCCGTGTTGTATAACCATCAAAATGATCTGGCAAATTCTATAAAATACCATTTTCAAAGTTTAAAGATCAGAAAAGAAATTAATGATGCTCGTGGTGTCGCTTTGGCTTATAATAATATTGGATCCACTTACACACATTTGATCGAAACTAATTTCAAAGGGAAAGAGCATATTCCCGATTCATTGTTTGATAGGTCCCTTGATTATTTTCAAAAAGGTTACTCGGCTTACAAGGCAGAAGGAGATGAACATGGCATGGCTTTTTCGCTATTTAATATCGCCGATTATTATATGCTTCAGGCAGATTGTTTTTTTCAAAATGATCCTGAAAAATTGGATTCTATTTTAAAAATTTCAGAAGATCTTTTTATTCAAAGCTTCGAAAAGTTCGATCGTTTAAACGAAAAAGAATGGGTTGCTAATACTTATAACGGCTTAGCAAATGTATACTGGAGAGAGAAAAAAATTAATGAGGCTACTAAGAATGGCGAAAAAGCGATGGAGTTGGCTAAGGAATTAGGTTACCCTGAAACTATTCAAAATTCAGCTAATATTTTAAGAAAAATATATCAACAAAAACATGAATTTGGAAAGGCATTGATAATGTCTGATCTATATTACACTATGCGCGATAGTGTGGTTAATGATAATAATAAGAAAGAATCACTTTCAAAATATTTCTTATACCAAACCGAAAAACAACAATTATTAGCGGCGGCAAATCATGAAAAAATGGAATTGGTTTTTTCCACTAAATCCAAACAAAAAAACATGATCATTTATTTTGTGATCGCCGGTTTAGTGGCTTTTGCTGTTTTTGCATTTTTCATGTATAAGCGATTTAAGATCACTGAAAAACAAAATCGAATCATCAACGAACAAAAACAAATTGTTGAACAACAAAAGCATATGGTTGAAGAGAGTCAGAAAGAAGTGTTGGATTCTATCAATTATGCTAAACGGATCCAGTATGCATTGCTGGCTAACGATGAGCTATTAACAGAAAATTTACGTTCTCATTTTATTTTATTCAAACCAAAAGACATTGTGAGTGGAGATTTTTATTGGGCCACCAAACACAACAATAGATTTTACCTGGCTGTTTGTGATTCAACCGGACATGGTGTTCCGGGAGCTTTTATGAGTTTATTGAATATCGGTTTTTTGAGTGAAGCCATAAAAGAAAAAAATATTATAGAACCTCATAAAATATTTGATTTTGTTCGTCAGCGGTTAATTGAAAGTATCAGTAAAGAAGAGCAGCAGGATGGCATGGATGGTATTTTAATTTGTATTGAAGAATCGTCCAATGTAATCACTTATGCCGCTGCTCATAATGCGCCAATTTTAGTTAGAGAAAATGAATTGCTGGAATTACCAAAAGATAAAATGCCGGTTGGTAAGGGCGAAAGAGTGAGCGAGTTTAATCTTCATAGCATTGAAGTAAACCAAGGAGATATTTTATATCTATATACAGATGGCTATGCTGATCAATTTGGAGGAGAAAAAGGAAAAAAATTCAAATATAAAACACTTAATAATTTACTGCTTTCCATTCATACTTTAAATCTTGATGATCAAGCAGAAGCATTAAATCAAAAGTTTAATAGTTGGAGAGATAAATTGGATCAGGTAGATGATGTTTTAGTGGTGGGAATAAAAATATGAAAAAGACGATAGCGCTTTTGATAATTTGTTTATGTTGTAATGTCAGGCTTTGCTTTGCCCAAGAACATCAGCTAGATTCGATTAAACAACAGTTAGCGGTTGCCCAAGAAGATACAAATAAATTAAAACTACTGGTACAACTTATTGAGAACATCAATGAAGATGAGATCTGGACAAAGTATAATGATATGCTTGGCCCGTTATCACAAAAATTAATGTTGCATAAAAATACATTAGTAGCAAGAAGAGGGAAAAATCATTATGCCGATTATTTAAATAACAAAGGTTATTTATGTAATAATTTGGGTGATATACCGGAAGCATTGGAGTATTTTCACAAGAGTCTTAAAATTCAGGAAGAGATCGGGGATAAAGCAGGAGTGGCTTATTCTTTAAATAATATTGGTTATATCTATTCGGGACAAGGCGATATAATTCGTGGATTGGACTATTACCAAAGAAGTTTGAAGTTAAGAGAAGAGATTAACGACAAAGAAGGCATTGCACAGTCTTTAAGTAATATTGGTAATATTTATGAAAAACAAGGAGATCAATCCAAAGCCTTAAGGTATTATTTTAAAGCCCTCAGAATTCGTGAAGCAATAGGCGACGAATATGGTCAGGCATATTCCTTTCAAATTATTGGAGCGGTATTTCAAAAAGATGGTAACACAGCCGATGCTCTTAATTATTATTTAAAAAGCTTAGCTATTCGGAAAAAAATTGGTGATCAACAAGGTATTGCCTATTCGCTTCGCGAACTGGGAGCCTTTTATTTCAAACAAAAAAATATTTCTTTAGCTAAGGAATACGCTCTGCAGGCGTTAAAGGAATCTCAAAAAATTGGCTATCCTGATAATATTGGAAGCGCAGCTAATTTGCTTCAGGACATCTATCAATCTGAGAAAACATATGATAAGGCTTACGAAATGCTGAAGTTATTTATGGTGATGAAGGATAGCGTGAGTAATGACGAAAATAAAAAAATGGCTACCCGAAAACAATTTCAATATGAATTTGAAAAAAAGGAATTGAAGTCAAAGGCCGAGCAAGAAAAAAAAGATATTGAGTACGAATTAAGATCTAAACAACAACGAATGATCATTTATTTTGTAATCGCAGGATTGATCTTTTTATCTGTATTCGGTATTCTAACCTATAAACGCTATAAAATTACTCAAAGACAAAATAAGATCATAGAAAGACAAAAACATATTGTCGAAGAACATCAAAAAGAAATTTTAGATTCCATTAATTACGCTAAGCGAATTCAATACGCGCTATTAGCACATGAGGACCTGTTAAAAAAACAGTTGCCTTCTCATTTTGTTTTATTTAAACCAAAAGATATTGTGAGTGGTGATTTTTATTGGGCAACGGAACATAATGATAAATTTTACCTGGCGGTGTGTGATTCAACCGGACACGGTGTTCCGGGAGCTTTTATGAGTTTACTGAATATTGGTTTTTTAAGTGAAGCCATTAAAGAAAAAGATATTACAGAACCTCACAAAATCTTTAATTACGTTCGCAAACGGTTAATTGAAAGTATAACTAATGAACAACAACAGGATGGAATGGATGGAGTGTTGGCTTGTTTTGATCCTTCTTTAAATGCGTTTACTTATGCTGCCGCACACAATGCGCCTGTTTTAATTCGTGATGGAGTATTAGTGGAACTGCCTAAAGATAAAATGCCTGTTGGAAAAGGAGAAGGACTGGAATCATTTAATTTGCAAACGGTTTCTCTTAAAAAAGGAGATTCAGTGTTTTTATATACTGATGGATATTCCGATCAATTCGGGGGTCCAAAAGGAAAGAAATTCAAATACAAAGAACTCCACGCGTTGTTCCTTTCAATACATCATTTACCGGTAGAGGAACAAGTGAAAATTCTTGATCGGAAATTTGAAAATTGGAAAGGTGCTTTAGAACAGGTTGATGATGTTTTAGTGATTGGCATTAAAATTTAGTTAAAAAGTGGGCTATAAATTACTGAATCATAGCCTTTTGTTGCCCTTTTTTCCATAATTTGAAGTATCTTTAGCGCCGTGCTAAATTCAGCTTTCATATTATTCCTTTCCTTTGGTATTACTGATGCTATAGATATATTATTGGTAGCCATCATGCTTTACCAATTATACAAAATGGTGAAGGGTACGGCAGCCGTTAATATCTTAATTGGTCTGGCATTGATCTATGTGATCTGGATCATCGTTCGCGCGTTTGAGTTAAAGTTATTGGGGTCAGTTCTTGGTAAATTCATCAATGTGGGTGTTATTGCTGTCATGGTAGTGTTTCAACAAGAGATCCGTAAATTTTTATTACACATAGGTTCTAATGAATTTATGAAAAACAAAAACTGGAAAGGGATTTTTAGCCTTACCAAACAGGATGCGGAATCCTCCGGTTATTCTTTGGATGCTGATGCGATCATCAATGCATGCTTTAGCATGAGCGATACTAAAACAGGAGCCTTAATGATCATTTCCAGAAAATCAGATCTGAAATTTTATGTCAATACAGGTGAGTTGATCGATTCAGCCTTAACAGATAGAATGTTGGAAAATATTTTTTACAAAAACAGTCCTTTACATGATGGAGCTGTTATTATCAAAGACAATCGTATTATTGCAGCACGCTGTGTATTACCGGTTACCGAAAAAGAAAACTTTCCTTCTAATTTCGGGATGCGTCATAGAGCGGCAGTTGGTATCACCGAAACAACCGATGCCATCGCCATTACTGTTTCAGAACAAACGGGTAGTGTTTCACTCACAGTAGGCGGAGAAATTAATTCAAACTTGAATAAAGATAAATTAAGATTCTTGCTCGAAAAAAATTTAAAAAATTAATTATAAAACAAAAAATCCCTCTGCGCTCTTTGTGGTTACCCTTCGTGCTCTTTGCGGTTAAAAAATCAAAAAACATAAATGAATCTTCTTTCAGTAAATCAGTTAAGTAAAAGTTTTGGCGATAAAGTATTATTTAAAAACATCAATTTCGGAATTAATTATGGTGATAAAGTTGCCTTAATTGCAAAAAACGGTTCCGGTAAATCTACCTTATTCAAAATATTACAAGGCATCGAAATTCCTGATAGTGGTGATATTGCATTCCGTAAAGAATTACGCATTTCATTTTTAAGTCAGGAGCCTGATTTAAATGAGAATCATACAATAGAACAAGCCATTTATGCCGGTGATAGCGAAATGGTAAAAACAGCGATTGATTATACACATTTAGTTGAAACGCATTATGCAAATCCTACTGAGAAAACAGAAAATCAGTTAGATGTTTTAACTAATAAGATGAATGATCTGGAAGCATGGAATGTGGAGACACAGATCATGTTAGTATGCGCTAATTTAGGCTTGAATGACCTGACTCAAAAAGTAAGTACATTAAGTGGTGGACAAAAAAAGCGTTTGGCTTTAGCACAGGTTATTTTAAATGAGCCTGATCTGTTGATCATGGATGAGCCTACCAATCACCTGGATGTGACAGTAATTGAGTGGTTGGAAGAATATTTACGTAGTTATAAAAAAAGCATTTTATTAGTAACGCATGATCGTTACTTCTTAGATGAAGTATGTGATCGCATCATTGAAATTGATGAACATTCCTTATACGAATACAAAGGAAAGTTTGATTACTATATGGAGAAAAAAGCCGAACGCATGATGATGCAGGCTTCTGAATTAGAAAAAGCAAAAAATTTATACCGTCGTGAGTTAGAGTGGGTGCGTAAACAACCTCGGGCCCGTACCACTAAATCCAAATCGCGTGTAGATGCTTTTGCACATGTAGAGGCAAAGGCTCGTAAAAAAAGCGTTGATAAAAAAATTGAATTGAGTGTAAAGGTTGAACGTATCGGTAGTAAGATCATTGAAGTTCATAATTTAAAAAAAGCCTTTGGAGATAAAAAAATATTAGAACCATTTACATATACATTTATTAAAGGAGAAAAAATCGGTATTGTTGGGCCAAACGGTATTGGTAAGAGTACCTTCATTAATATGTTACAAGGCATTGAACCACCGGATTCAGGTAATGTAACGGTTGGTGATACGATTGTATTCGGGTACTATTCTCAAAAAGGAATTCAGGTAGCGGATGATAAACGTGTAATTGAAGTGGTAAAAGACATTGCAGAATTTATTCCTTTAGCAAATGGTACGTCCTTAAGTGCCTCAGCATTATTAACGCGATTTAATTTTGCGCCTGAGGTTCAGTACGGACACGTTAGTAAATTAAGTGGAGGCGAAAAACGTCGGTTGTACCTACTAACGGTATTGGTGCGAAATCCTAACTTCTTGATTCTGGATGAGCCTACCAATGATTTAGACATTATCACTTTACAAACGTTGGAACAATTCTTATTAGATTTTCAAGGTTGCGTATTAATTGTATCCCATGATCGTTATTTCTTAGATCGATTAGTAGATCACGTATTTGCTTTTGAAGGCGAAGGTGTAGTGAAAGATTTTCCTGGCAACTATAGCGAGTATCGTCAGTGGAAATATGATAGCGAAGAAGAGGCCGAAGAGTTAGCAAAAGAATTAAAACATAAACAATTAGAACATATTACTATCGCACCTACAGAATCTACTAAGGCCGTTGTTGAAACAGCAGTTTTAACAGAAAAAAAGAAGCTCTCTTATAAAGAACAAAAAGAATTAGAAGCTTTAGATGTTGAATTACCTCAGTTAGAAATTAAAAAAACAGAAATAGAAACTCTATTAGCTAGTGGTATATCTGACATTAAAGAAATAGAAAAATTATCGAAACAGTTTACTTTTATTTGCTCTCAGATAGATGAAAAAACCATGCGTTGGTTAGAATTGCAGGATTAGGTGGGTAGACCTGTCAGGTTTTTAAAACCTGACAGGTCTCGGAGCCACTCACTTCTCACTTCTCATATCTAAAATTTCCAAAAAAGTGTATCTTTATAATAAGTAAACCCTTTTTATATGGAAATATTTTTGTTGTTAGTCGTTATCCTTTTATTGGTAATCTTTAATTCAACTAAAAATGGTAAGATAAATCGCTTAGAAGCAAAGCTCTCAGCAATTGAGAATTACCTCAAATCCCTACAGTTTAATCAGCCTCAGCAAACAACCAGTCAAAAAACAGAACAGGTTATCGAAACTGTTCAAAAACCTGTTGTGCCGGTTACTCCAATTGTGGTGCCTCCTAAAGTAGAACCTGTAGTTCCTATTCAGGAGAAGAAAGAACACCCTGTTAAAGAAGTTGAAAAGGAAAAACCTCCGGTTATTCAAAATGCACAACCTGTGGTTCAAAGTGGTGTGGAAATTAACCAGCCGGTTAATCAACCACCGCAACAATTCTTTAAACATACTGCACCAAAAGACGGATGGTATGATACGTTCAGAAAAAATAATCCTGATATAGAAAAATTTATTGGCGAAAATATTTTAAGCAAAGTAGCGATCACCATTTTAGTAATTGGTATTGCCTTTTTCGTAAAATACGCTATCGATAAAGAATGGATCAATGAGATAGCCCGTGTTGGTATTGGTATTTTATGCGGTGGTATTGTTTTAGGCTTTGCGCATCGCTTGCATAAACGTTTCAAGGCTTTCAGTTCGGTATTGGTTGCCGGTGGTATTTCTATTTTCTATTTTACTATTGGTATTGCGTTTCATGAGTACCATTTATTCAATCAAACAACAGCCTTTATCATTATGTTGTTTGTAACCGGATTCAGTGTGTTCATTTCAATTCTTTATGATAGGGTTGAACTAGCAGCCCTTTCTTTAATTGGCGGCTTTGCTACACCGTTTATGGTAAGTACAGGCGAAGGTAATTACCTGGTGTTATTTACTTACGTACTTATTTTAGATGTAGGCATGTTGGTATTGGCGTATTTAAGAAAATGGAACCTTATTAATATTCTGGCTTATGCTTTTACCATGCTATTATACTTCGGCTGGTTGCAAAGCAAAGTCATTGGCGAGCCTAATGCACCTTACAAAGGCGCAATGATCTTTGCAGCGATATTTTATCTGGTATTCGTATTAATGAATATCATTAATAACATTAAAGAAAAACGCAAGTTTGGTGTCTTAGATCTATCCATCCTCATCAGTAATACGTTTATTTTTTATGGAGTAGGGATGCAAATTTTAAGCAACTATCATCCTGAGTTAAAAGGAATCTTCAGCGGTTTAATAGCAGGGTTTAATTTAGTGTGTTCCTGGTTATTGTATAAGAAATTCAAAGCCGATACCAAGTTGGTGTATTTAATGATAGGCTTGACTTTAACCTTTGTTACTTTGATAGCACCGGTTCAATTACATGGTAATTATATTACTATTTTCTGGGCCCTGGAATCTGTGTTGTTGATCTGGTTAGCGCAAAAATCAGGCATTGTCTTATACCGTTTCGCTTCTATCCTCATTACTTTTTTAATGGGTATTAGCTTGTTCATGGATTGGGCTCATGTGTATGGCGATTATCATGAAGTAACGAGAAGCATACTGTTGAATAAAGCGTTTGTAACAGGCATGGTTTCTTCTTTATCCTTATTGACCGTTGTATTATTGCTGAAGAAAGAAACAGAGGTTGTGAGGTATTTAGGCATCCCATTTAATCCTAAAACTTATGGCACTATTTTAACGATCACGTTTATCGCCTTATTATATTTTACCGGTTTATTCGAATTGCTGTATCAAACAGAAAGAAGGATTTATTATGATGTAACTGTTATCGTTATTATGGGTTCATACCATTTATTGTATTTTACTTTGCTTAATATACTAGCAAAGCCATTTACGAGTAAGGCTGCACAAATAACTTTATACATTCTTAATTTTACTAACGCAGTAGTATTTACATTGGTATTTGCTTTATTGCCTATTGCAGATTTTAAAGAAAATATGCTTACGGTTAACAGAGGGTATGTAGGATTTATTTTTCATTACTTATCTCTTGCAGGTGTTGTGTATGGCGTATATAGTATGTACAAAGCCATTCGCGCCGAAAATTCTCCAATAGCCAATACTAAAATTTTAAACACAATTTTGGTGTCATTGGCTTTAACGTATGTATTTAGTTCGGAGTTAGTGTTACATGTGCTGCAATTAGTGATTGATCCTGTTACGGGAAATACGGATGATGAAAGATGGACGAAGCTGGATGAATATGCAAATGTAAAATCTCATGTGTTTAAAATTGGTTTTCCAATACTATGGGGTTTGTTAGCCTTTGCTTATTTGTTTATTGGAATGAAAAAACAAAACAAAACATTGCGTGTAGCAGCTCTTGCTTTAATTGCCATTACGTTATTGAAGCTATTTATTTTCGATATTCAGGACGCTTCAGAAGCAGGAAAAATTGTAGCCTTTATTATTTTGGGTGTGGTATTATTGATCATCTCCTTCATGTACCAAAAAATAAAGGCGTTGTTGTTGGATGATGAGAAGAAGGATCACATCGATACTTAGAATTTTATAATTACTATAAACAATTTATGATAATGAAAAGATCAGGTTATGTATTACTGTTTTTGATTGCCGGCACATTCACGTTGTTTTCGCAATCATTTACACACCAGGCAACAATTAGTGGTATTAAAGAAAATGGCTTATACAAAATTTCTTTAACACCGGAATATAAACAACGCATGAGTAAAAACCTTCATGATATGCGGGTTTACGATTCTGCTCAAAAAGAAGTACCTTATGTTGTTTTAAGCGAGCCTTTATTAAAGTCCAAATCAGATTTTGTGCCGCACGAAATTGTGTCTCAAAAACATTTTAATTCCTATTCCGAAATTGTTATTCATAATCCTAATAAAGATAAGATCAGTAACATTGCTTTTAATATCAATAATTCAGATGCGTACAAGTATTGTACCATCGAAGGAAGTGAAGATGCCAAGCAGTGGTATAGCATTAGCGAATTGCAGGAATTAAGTTTAGCCTATAATGAGGTGTATACCAACCAATACAAGTGCATTTATTTCCCTCTTAATAATTACAAGTATTTTCGATTGTTGGTAGACGATTGGTATTCTCAACCTTTGAAAATAAATTCAGCAGGTTATTTTAAAAACTCGGTTATTGCCGGAAAATTAAATGATGTATCATTTACCAAAGCCATTGCCGAAGATGTAAAGAATAAAAAAACAGTGATTGCTTTATCATTTACCAATAACCAATCTGTTGACCGCATTGATTTTAAGGTCAAAAATCCTCGTTTGTATATGCGCCATGCTATTATTTATGCGAAGCGCGAAAACAAGATCAAAGACAGAATAGAATATTATAACGAAACCTTGTTTGAGTTTGATTTAAAATCTGATGCAGCATTGTTTTTCGATATTCCTAAATTAAACGAAAAGGAATTATTTATTGAAATAGAAAATAAAGATAATCCGCCTTTAGAAATTGAAAGTATTCACTGCAAGCAATTAGCAAGCTATTTGGTGTGTGATTTCAAGGCAAATCAAAACTATACTTTAAAGTGTGGAGACGATAAATTGAAATCTCCTGAATACGATCTCATTAATTTTGTATCTCAGATCCCACAATTATTGCCGGAGGCTAAATTGGATGCCATGAAAGAGGTTGTTCAAATAAAAGAAGTAGTTGCTGAAAAAGAAAAACCTTTTTATGAGACTAAACAATTTTTATGGATCTGTTTAGGTTTGGGAGCTATTGTGATCTTTTTCTTCTCTAAGAGTTTATTAAAGGACATGAGTAAGAATAAAGCAGAATAATTTATTTGTTTTTAAATGCCAACAGCCATTTATAAGCTTCGTCATAATTAGAGAAATACTCTTGAGGATAGCCTTTCTTATCAAACTGTTTCATAAAGGACAATAAATTTGCTTTTAAAGAATTAGAAACAACAATTGCTCTGGCGGCAGTTGTACTAGCGCTATCTTGTTTCATAGCTTCTTTTTCGGCTTGTGGCGAAATTTTCCAGGTAGCACGTGAGTCAAATAATTTTAACGCAGGCTCGTGATTGGATAAATGGCGTACAACTAAATTCATGTCTAACACGTCTTCATGATCAACATCTACAGCATCTAACATGGTAACAATGATGATGCCTTCTTTATCACGTTCTATTTTTGCTACGCGCGTTTCAACTATTTTTTCCATTCCTAAATTAAAGGTAATACAATTGTTGAATTCAGAGAAGTTAAAAAATAAAAAACCCATCCGTTACCGAATGGGTTTTTAAAAATTTAATTCAAAAATGAATTATTCTGCGATAACTTCGAAGTTAACAGTTGCAGAAATTTCTTTGAACAAACGAACTTTAGCAGTATAAGTGCCTAAAGCTTTAATTTGATCTTCATTCATTTCAATGTTTTTACGCTCAATATCGTAACCGGCTTTTTTCAAAGCTTCAGCTAATTGGATATTAGTTACTGAACCGAAAATTTTTCCTGATTCACCAGCTTTAGCGCCAACTTTAACTGATACACCAGCTAATTTTTCAGCACTTGCAGTAGCTTCAGTACGTAATTTTTGTTCTTTGAATGAGCTTTGTTTAATTTCTTCAGCTTGCATCTTTTTGTTACTATCAGTAGCCAAAACTGCAACACCTTGAGGAATTAAAAAGTTACGACCGTAACCGTTTTTTACTTTAACGATGTCGTTTTTATATCCTAAACCTTTAAGGTCCTTTTTTAATATAATTTCCATGTTGTGTTTCCTCCTTTAATTATTTTAAACCATCAGCTAAGTAAGGCATTAAAGCAATGTGACGCGCACGTTTCACTGCTTGAGATACTTTACGTTGAAACTTTAATGAAGTTCCGGTTAAACGACGAGGTAATAACTTACCTTGCTCATTCACGAACTTTAATAAAAAGTCTGCGTCTTTGTAATCAATATATTTAATACCTAACTTTTTAAAGCGACAGTATTTTTTCTTTTTAGCCTCAACTGTAGGAGGGTTTAAAAAGCGTACTTCATTTTTTGCCATTTTGTAAAAATCTTTTTTGGGTTAATAATTAAGCTTCTGCTTTTTTAGTTTTAGCAACTTTAGCTTCAGATCCTTTTGCACGACGTTTGTCTGCCCAAGCAGCACCATGTTTTTCTAAAGCAATCGTTAAGAAACGTAAGATACGCTCGTCACGTTTAAATTGTAATTCTAGTTCAGCAATCTCAGTTCCTTTTCCAGTGTAATCAATCAGGTGATAAAACCCGGTTGTTTTCTTTTGAATAGGGTAAGCCAATTTTTTTAGGCCCCAGTTTTCTCTGTGATTAACTTTCGCTCCCAAATCCGTTAGGATTTTTTCAAACTTTTTTGCGGCCTCCTTTGCCTGATCTTCAGACAAAACGGGAGTTAAAATGAAGACCGTCTCATAGCGTTTTTCCATTATTATTAATTTTAAATTAGGGCTGCAAATATAGGCTAATTATTTGATTCTGAAAACTATTAACACAAAAAAAGCCTATTTTTACTGATGTTTTTGGAAATGTTAATTGCAAAATAATATCGTAAGTGTTTGATTTTTAATAATTTAATGTTTTTTTGGATTTTTTAGTGAAATTCAAAAAAATCCAAAAAGGGGATATTCATATAAAATGGATGAAAAATGATAACCTTTTTGAGCTAATCTGAGTAAAAGAATATTATGTATCAGTTATTAAGCTGGTTTTTTAATAAGAAACCGGTGTTGAGAAATGTATTGATATTATTAAATTGGTTTTTTATTATAATTGTATATTTTGGATGTTATAAATTAATGCACTTTTTCATTTCCATATTACTAACTCTAAAGTTATTTACTTTACCGCCGGACAGCAGTGGCCTTGCGGTAAGTTCCAATAGTTTAAGAGAGGATCTTATAGGCGTTGAGGGTATTCACCCCAATGCGGTATCTGATTTTGTGTATAATAAACAAATGTATCAATTGAGTTGTGATACATTATCCAATGTGAAATTCTGGAGAAGCATCATGAATTTGAATAAGGATACGGCTTTATTAAATACTCCTGAAAACAGAAAAGTACTTTGTAAAGTCGCCGTTAAAGATTGGGAAGCTCAAACAGAAGAACAAAAAGCGAGATATAAGGATAGCTTACGATTTACCTATTGTTTATCGGATTCTGCTCGCATACTTTTAACCGCCGGCAAAAGCTTCTTTTACGATTTTAATAAAGCCTCTGTAAATTTTCATAAAGGCATTAATGGCTTTGTTGATAATGATGTAGATCCCTGGTATGCGCAAGCTATCTTATTAATAGAAAGCCCAAACAAATTACAAAAATCGAACGTTGGTGCCTACGGTTCTTTTCAATTAATGAAAGATGTAGCGCGATTATTTGGTTTAAAAGTAAATAAGCATGTTGATGAACGTGCCGATTTTGACCGTTCAGCTTATGCGGCATCAAGTCTTATCAAGAAAATTTGTATCCCAAAAACCAGACAAATGTTAGATTCTTTAGGGATTAAAGATTATGATGAAAATGAGTTGTGGTTTCGTTTGTTAGTAATGCACTCTTATCATGCAGGAGCCGGTAATGTGAAAAAAGCGTTGTTTAGTTTTAGACCTACTAAAGGCAACATGGATCTGATCTATACCCTGTGGCATACAGAAACCAGCCGTTTTAGATCGGCATCACAAAATTATTCTCAATTGGTATTAGCCGCTATGTTTGAAGTGCATGAAAAATATAGCCTTGCACCTTACCAATTAAAAACGGTCGGTAATACCCCTTAAGCTTTTCTCATCCGAGGCAAAATTGGTTATGAACATAGCCGAAATCAGTATTTTTTTTGAATTTCATTGTTTTTTCTACAGATTCTGCTATTTTTATCTTATTAAACAAGTTTTATGAGGATACTAATTATTGAAGACGAGAAATCATTACGCGAAGATGTCGTAGATTATTTATCAGAAAATGGCTATAAATGTGATTTTGCAACAACTGTAAAAAGCAGCTTGCAAAAATTAAATGATGTAGTTTATAGTTGTGCATTAATTGATATGGGTTTGCCTGATGGTTCAGGTATTGAAGTGGTAGAACACATTAAGAAAAACTACCCTGAAATGGGAGTGATCATTGTTACTGCTAAAAATGCTTTGGAAGATAAACTAGAAGGACTTAAAATTGGTGCCGATGATTATTTAACCAAACCTTTTCATTTATCAGAATTAAGTGCACGTATTTATTCGGTATTAAGAAGAAGAAATTTTGGTGGAAAAAATTCTTTGGTATTTGATGGATTGGAGATAGACACCACAGAAAAAAAAGTAGTAGCAGGCGGCAATGCATTGCAGCTGACCAAAAAAGAATATGATATTTTAGTTTACCTGGCAAGTAATCCAACGCACTTGATCACAAAAGAAGCACTAGCAGACGCTATTTGGGGAGATAAATCAGAAATGGCAACGTCATTTGATTTTGTTTACAGTCAAATTAAAAATTTAAAGAAAAAATTAAACGAAGCCGGTTTAAAAAACTACATCAAAGTAGTATACGGTATGGGTTACAAGTTTAAAGATTAGATACTCGTTTGAAACTATTAACCAAAACCAATATTTATACATCGATTGCTAATGTTCTATTGTTTGCAATAGGTATTTTTATTGTTTACGAAGTTATTTTAACCAAGTTTGATCACGAGGTAGATCTTCAATTATTAAGTACAAAAGAAAAAATAATTGAAGGTTTAAAAGATGGAATTCCACATACAGAGTTTATGGCCAACATTGGTCAGAAAATTTATGTTCGGAAGATCAAAAAACTAAATATTTTCAGAAATCAATTTATTGAATACGTAGATACACGTTATAAAGAAGGCGAAGTAGGTAAAGGTGTTACCCAACGTGAGCTACTCTTTCAAACCTATGTTAATCACCAAGCGTATGAAATAACGGTTTGTGCATCTCTTGCCGAAGGTAGAGAAATTGGTCAATACATTGGGGGTGTGGTTTTGATTTTCTTAGTGATCTCATTTATTATTTTGTTTGTATTGAACAGATATATTTCTGATTTTATTTGGTCGCCGTTTAACGATACGCTTTCAAAAATTAAAACCTGGAACATTAAAAAAAATCAACAACTTATTTTTAAAGAAACAGATATTGATGAGTTTCATTTATTGAATGATACTTTGAAAGATCTGACACAACAAATCCAGTCGGATTATTATCACTTAAAAGAGTTTACCGAAAACGTTTCGCACGAAACACAAACGCCACTTTCTATCATCAGTACAAAAATAGAATTGTTGATGCAGGAACAGAATTATTCCCCTAAGCAACACGAAATGTTGTTGCAGGCCTATAGAGCAACACAGCGTTTGTATAAATTAAATGAAGCGTTGATCTTATTAACGCGTATTGAAAACAAACAGTTTATTGAAACCAATCAAATAGATTTTACCACAGCCATTGAAGAGAAGTTAGATATACTCGAGGATTTTATTGAAGCTAAACAAATACAGGTTGTTAAAGAGTATAATAGTAGTATTACAAAAGAATTGAATTCGGTATTATTTACTATTTTATTAAATAATTTATTTATAAATGCAGTAAAATATAATTTAGAGTCAAATGGAATCATCAAAGTAACTGTTGATGAGAATTCATTTTCAGTTGAAAACACAAGTCCATCTGATAAGATCAATCGTCAGTTTATTTTTGAGCGATTCAATAAAAACTCAGCATCCGGTTCGTTAGGAGTTGGATTATCTTTAATAAAGAAGATCGTTGACTTTTACAATTGGCAAATAACATATACATATAAAGACGGTTTTCATAAATTTAAAATTTATATGTAGTTTCGGTTTGTATAATCTCAAACTATGACAACTTCTATTTGGCACCAAGAGCCTGATCTTACTTTTTTAAATTCTTTTAATAAAAATACATTAGGTGGTAACTTAGGAATGGAGTTCACTGAAATTGGCCCCGATTATTTAGTGGCAACGATGCCGGTAGACGAAAGAACCAAGCAGCCTTTTGGTTTGTTGCATGGTGGCGCCAATGTAGCCTTAGCAGAAACTTTAGGTAGCGTTGCCTCTTTGTTAGTCGTTAATCAAGAATTATTTATTGGTGTTGGACTCGAGATCAATGCCAACCACATTAAAGCAGTTATGCAAGGGAAAGTAAAGGGTATATGCAAACCTTTAAACATATCCGGCAAAAATCACATATGGGATATAAAGATCTATAACGAAGCCAATGAGTTAACCTGCATTTCCAGATTTACCTGTACCATTGTTCCTAAATCAAAATTTGTGTAGGGATAAAGGATTGATAACACAAGATTAAGGATTAGCTTATCTTTTATCTTGAATCATTTGTCTTTGATCATTCTTAAATGAAAAATTTATTTTTAATAATAACGTTAATTCTTAGTGCGAGTATAATTGCTCAACCCAAACTCAAACCTACGTTTGATGCGCAAGAATATATAGATGTTTTGCATTTAGAATGGGCTCATCAGGACAGTACTAGTAAATACAAGCCATCGTCATTACCTCCTAATTACAAAAGGATATATCGCTCCCCGGAATTAGGACTTAATAATAAGTTTGATATTTGGTTGCGTGATGATTCCGTTGGAGTAATTTGTATCCGTTATACATCGGGTGGATTAAGTTGGCTGGAAAATTTTTACAGCGGCATGATCAAAGCCAGCGGTACAATGCATTTGAATGATAGTACCAGTTTTTCATATAAATTCTCTCATGATGAGAAAGCGTTGGTACACCATGGGTGGACGATTGGATTAGGGTATTTGATGCCATTGATGACTCAAAAGATCAATGAGTATTATAAGCAAGGTATTAAGGAATTTATTATTGTTGGACACAGTCAGGGAGCTGCTATGGCATTTTTAACGCGTTCATATTTAGAGTATGCTCCTGAAAATACAGTTCCAAAAGATATTACCTATAAGCTTTATTGTAGTGCCGCCCCAAAACCCGGTAATTTATTTTATGCCTATGATTTTGATTTTATAACCCGTAATGGTTGGGCTTACCGCATTGTTAATGCTGCCGATTGGGTTCCGGCCACACCGTTTACGATTCAAAATATTAGTGACCTGGATCCATTGAATCCCTTTTCAAATCGTAAACAGATCCTCAAAAAAAGAGTCAATCCATTAATTGGCTGGTATGTAAACCATGCCATCAAAGAGATGGAACGAGCAACCAATAAAACGAATAGAAAATATAAAAAATACCTCACTAAAAGGATGTCTAAATTTGTGAAACGAAATCTTAAAGAATATAAAGTCCAAAACGTAGAAAAAAGTAATTATTACATGCCGGCGGGTATTCCCATCGTATTGCAGCCCGATTCAAACTATGTCCAAAAATTCAAATATAATACTACCAATGTATTTGTAAATCACCTATTTGAACCTTATATCTACTTAACAGAATTGCACTATCTTAAAAAGTAGCAGCGATCTTAGTCCCTTAATATTGTCCGCTAAACCTTTTAAAAGGACTTTTATCTAAAATTTTGAACTTGTTTCATTTTTTCTGTTAGTTTAGCACCCGATTTTAAACTAACACAACATGAAAAAAATAGTATTTTTTGTAATTGCTTGTTCATTTATCCTTAAACCCATTGCTAAAGCAGATGAAGGGATGTGGTTACCAATGTTATTGGGTGAACAAGTGTATGCCGATATGGTTAAAAAAGGCTTAAAGGTAAGTAAAGAACAGTTGTACAGCATGAACCAGGCTTGTATCAAAGACGCCATCATTATTTTTGGCGGAGGCTGCACAGGAGAAATTGTTAGTAAAGAAGGATTGATCTTTACTAACCATCACTGTGGATATGGTGCTATTGCTGCGGCAAGTACAGTAGATCATAATTATTTGAAAGATGGATTCTGGTCAAAATCAAAATCAGAAGAAATTTATGCACCCGGAGTACACGCTCAGTTTTTAATTAAAATTGTAGACGTTACCGATAAAGTAAACGAAAAAATCAAAGGGTTAACAGCAACTGAATTGACTCAAAAATTAGGAGGCATTTTAAATGAAATGGCTACTAAAGAAACTGAAGGAACTGCTTACGAAGGCCGTATTTCTTCTATGTATAAAGCTAATCAGTTTTTATTATTTGTTTATGAGCGTTACAAAGACGTACGCTTAGTAGGAACCCCTCCTGAAAGTATTGGTAAATTTGGTGGAGATACAGACAACTGGGAGTGGCCTCGTCACACAGGTGATTTTTCGATCTTCCGCGTTTATACAAATAAAGAAGGAAAAGCTGCTGAATACGCTGCTGATAATGTGCCTTTAAAAGCTAAATATTCTTTACCCGTTTCTATTAAAGGTGTAAAAGATGGTGATTATACCATGATCTACGGTTATCCTGGTGGAACTAACCGTTACGAAACTTCTTACGGAGTTAAATTAAAAACAGATATCGAAAATCCTTCTTTAGTTGCTTTACGTGATGTGCGTTTAAAGTATATGTTAGAAGAAATGAAAAAAGATCCGGCTGTAAAAATTCAATTAGCCGGTTACTATGCAGGCGTTGCTAACTACTGGAAGTTTTTTGATGGCGAATCAAAACAATTATTAAAGTTTAAAACTTACGAAGAAAAACAAGCTAACGAAACAGCTTTTTTAACTTGGGCAAAAGGAAAACCTGAATACGAAAATTTATTTACTGAGTATCAAAAAATTTATGATGCTTGGCGCCCATATACTAAGCAACGCGTGTATATGACAGAAGGTATTTTCGGATCACCATTAATTGCATTTGCCGCATCTTTACAAAAATTAGATGGAACATTAAGTAAAAAAGATGTTACCAAAGAAGATATTACTAAAGCAACTGACGCTGTAAAAACAGCACGTGCTAATTTTATCAAATCAGAAAATATCGTTTCTGATAAGAATATTTTAGCTTATGTAACACAAGCATTTTATACTGATATTGATGCTGCTCAACATCCTGATGGCTTTTACAACATGGTTGCTTCTAAATTTGGCGATCTAAAAGCGAAATCTACTTACGAAGCGTTTTCAAATCATGTGTTCAACAACACAAATTTAATTGATGATGCTAAATGGAATGCGTTTATCGCTAATCCTGATACAGCAGCTTTACACAAAGATCCTGCGTTTATGATGGCTAATGCCTTTAACACAAATTTCAGTTCTAAATACCAAAAATATTTCACTGATTTTAATACTCAAAATTTCTTTTTAGGTAAATCGTATCTAAAAGGAATTTTAGAAATGAATAAAGGTAAAAAAATGTATCCTGACGCTAACTTTACTATGCGCGTGAGTTTTGGTAATGTAAAATCATATGCTCCAAAAGATGCAGTTAAATACAGTCATATCTGTACGTTAAGTGGTATTTTAGAAAAATACAAACCAGGGGATTATGAATTTGACGCACCTGCTAAATTAATTGAGTTAGCTAAAAACAAAGACTTTGGTCAGTATGCAGATGCTGGTGCAAAAGACATCGTTGTTTCTTTTATCAGTTCAAATGATATTACGGGTGGTAACTCAGGTTCGCCGGTTTTAAATGCTAAAGGAGAATTAATTGGTTTAGCGTTTGATGGAAATTATGAAGCTTTAAGTCATAAGATCAAATTTGATAAAGACCTGAACCGTACCATTAATTTAGATGTTCGTTACTTATTATGGGTAGTTGAAAAATTAGGTGGCGCTACAAACATCATCAATGAATTGGATCTAAGAAAAATGTAATTGTCATTTAATTTATCATTAAACCCTCGATCTTAGATCGGGGGTTTTTTGTTCTCCGGTTTTTAATATCCTTAAAGAATTGTATATTTAGTATAAATTTTTGGAGGCGATGACTTTTATTTTAAAATTATTGGTGTCTGCATTGGCAGTTATGATCACCGCTTATTTTTTAAGCGGTGTTACAATTGGCAATAATCAGTTTTATGCCGGCGATTCTCCTGAGCTCAATAGATTTGTTACTGCATTGTTAGTGGCAATTGTATTGGCTTTTTTAAACACCATCGTCAAACCCATCCTCACTATTTTATCTTTGCCAATCACTTTTTTCACATTGGGTTTATTTCTCTTGGCGATCAATGCCTTTATCATATTATTTGCCAATAAATTGGTAGACGGTTTTCATGTAGATGGTTTTTGGACAGCTTTATGGTTTAGCTTAATTTTATCAATAGTGAACGGAATATTGGATTATTTTTTTACACCAAAAAAGGAAGACTAAATGCATCCCGGTTTTAAAAAATATACATATTACATTCTTTTAATTTTTGCTTTCAGCAATAGTTTATGGTCAAACTCCGATTCATTAAATGTGCTATCACTAATTAATAAATCACGGAATTTTGAGCAGAGTAGTTCTGATTCCGCGTTATATTATGCTAATGAAGCTTATGCATTGACTAAACAAGGTGTTAGCGCTTATTTACAGGCTAAGGGTGCTTTACAGTTGGGAGTCGCTTATTATAATTTAGGCGATTATAAAAAAGCAGCAGGTTATTATCAGGAAGGTATCGTTCTTTCAGAAAAAATAAATAATAAGAAATTGCAGGCTCAGGCTTATAATGGATTTGCTAATTTATTTGCAATTCAAAAGCAATTCCCTCAGGCTATAGAATATTTTACCAAAGCTTTAGAGATCAGTAAAGAATTAAAAGATATACGGAAAGTATCTGTGATCTTAATGAATTTGGCAAACATCGAATATAACAAAGCTTACTTCAGTAATGATTTCACAACATGTAACAAGGCTTATAATGAAGCTTACGACTGGGCAGTCATGGCAAAAGACACGGATCAAATAATTACTTGTTTAGGTAATTGGGGAATGTCATATAGTGACGAAGGAAAATTTGAACTTTCGTTAGAAAAATTAAACAAAGCCATTAGTTTAGCCACTATCTCTAAGAATAATGCTGACCTGGTTTTTTTAAAATATTACCTGGGTCGCACGTACAGCATTATGCATAAACAAGACAAAGCTATTGAGTCTTTTAATGAGAGTTTAAAACTGGCGTTTGAATTTAAGGATGTGGATTTTCAATCCGAAAATTACCTTTGTTTAGCCGAAGCTAATTATGAATTAGGTAATTTTCAAACGGCTTACGATTATTTCAAACAATATAAAAATACTGAAGATACGCTTTCGAGCCATGAATTGGCAGCACAGTTAAATACGATAAAAGGGAAATACGACACCGAAAAAAAGCAAAAACAAATAGAATTGTTAGAAGCAAATGCTAATAAAGATAAAGTAGTTAAAGTTAGTTTGTTGGTGGGAGCAGTGATGCTTTTGGTTTTAGCTTTCCTCATGTTTAATCGCTATCGATTAAAATCTAAAACCAACAAATTGTTGGAAGAGCAAAATGCAATTATTTCAGAAAAAAATAAAGACATCTCCGATAGTATCAATTACGCTAAAAAAATACAGGAAGCGATTTTACCTAGCGAGGTTGAAATAAGTAAAATGTTTCCCGAACATTTTATCTTATCGCTTCCAAAAGATGTTGTAAGTGGCGATTTCTATTGGTTTACTCAACACGAACATTTAAGGTTATTTGTAGTTGCCGATTGTACCGGGCATGGTGTGCCTGGCGCTTTTATGAGCATGATAGGAAATACCTTATTGAATCATATTGTTATTGAACGTAAGATCATTCGTCCTGACCTGATATTGAATGAGCTGCGCAGAGAGGTGATCAAAGCGCTGAAACAAGGAGAACAATCTCAAAGTAAAGATGGAATGGATCTATCGTTGATCTGTTTGAACACCAAAACCAATGAACTTGAAATAGCTTGCGCCAACAATCCCGTTTGGATTTTGAAAAGCGATAAGACATTTATAGAAATTAAACCCGATAAACAACCGATAGGTTATGTTTCGGGATCTAATGTTGAATTTAAACTTCAAAAATACCAGGCAGAATCCGGGGATATTATTTTTCAATTTACAGATGGCTTTGCCGATCAGTTTGGCGGACAAAAAGGAAAAAAATTCAAGTACAACCCTTTCAAAGAAACCCTCGTTTCATTACAAAATATTCCTTTGTCTGAACAGTCTAAAGCGCTTAAAAACATTTTCTTTGAATGGAAAGGCGCTCTTGAACAAATTGACGATGTATTGGTGTCTGGAATAAAGGTTTAATGCCGTTAAAAAAAGTTAATCTCCTTAGTTATCAAGGCTTTACTTTGTTATTTTTGTCTTAAATGAATAAGTTAAATTTAGGGGTAGTTTCTGTTTTTGTTGGATTGGCATTAGTGGCTTTAATTGCAGTCCAAATTTATTGGATCAAAAGTTCGGTTACTTTAAAAGAAGAAGAATTTGAAAGAGCCGTTAATGAGGCTTTAAAATCTACGTCACATAAGCTCGAAAAAATTGCCACCGCTAATAAAATTACCAAAAAAATAAAATTACGAAAGCAAGGTGTTAGAGTTACAACTCCGGGCTTGGTTACGCTTAATAATCCTAAGGGAAATGATGTACAGGTTAGGATCTTTGAAGAATTAAGTACTGATTCTTCAGGAGTTATTACGAGCCGCTTATCTCAAAAAGAATTTGTTGGCGATTCTTTAAATTCTCAAAATCATTTTTTGCCTTACGAGTTATTAAGCGCTTCGCAAAACACCGCCAAAAACATTGAGAGTTTGCGTAACGAATTGATGCAAACAAAAAGCAATATCGTTAATGATCTTTTTGATGAATTAATTAGTATTAATGTTTACAAAGACTATAAGCCCAGAGTAGATTCTGTGATGCTGGATAGTATTCTCCGTCAGGAATTATTGGAGTCAGGCGTAAAGGCCAACTATGTTTATTCGATCAGTAACCGACTTTCTAATTCAAAATCAAGAGGTAATTATAAAGAAGCCCAAAAAGACTGCGATTCTTCAGGATGTTCTTTTAAGATCAATTTATCGCCCAGCAACGTATTTGTAACACCTCAGTACCTTAGCGTTCAGTTTCCAAACCAAAAAAACTACCTGTTACAAACCATGTGGGCCATGTTGGTGGTATCCGGTATGGTTATTTTGATCCTGATCTTTGCCTTTTATTATACCATTGCGACCATTTCTCAGCAAAAGAAATTATCAGTGATCAAGAACGACTTTATAAGCAATATGACGCATGAGTTTAAAACGCCCATTAGTACCATTTCTTTAGCAGCTGAGATGCTGAATGATGATACTGTGGCTAAGACTCCTGAAAAGCAACACCGCTTTGTAAAAATGATCCGTGACGAGAACAAGCGGTTAAGCATTTTAGTGGAAAGCATCCTGCAGACATCTATTTTGGATAAAGGAGAGTTTAAGCTTAAGAAAAGCGATAATGATGTTCATGAGATCATTAACCAGGCTATTCAAAATACCCAACTTTTAATTGACCAAAGGCATGGCACTATCAGTAAACAGTTGGAAGCCACCAAATTTGTCATAAACGCCGATAAATTACACCTCACAAATATTATCTTTAACCTCATTGATAATGCGGTAAAATACACCAAGGATAGTCCCAATATTGTAGTTTTTACCAAAGATGTGGCTAATGGTATAGAAATTAGCATAAAAGACAATGGCATTGGGATTAGTAAGGATAATTTAAAGAAGATTTTTGATAAATTTTACAGGGTTCCGACGGGGAATGTACACAACGTAAAAGGCTTTGGATTAGGGCTTAGTTACGTTCAGGCAGTAGTGCATAAACATAATGGCACAATTCATGTAGAGAGTGAACTAGGAAAGGGTAGTACCTTTAAAATTGTAATGCCTTATAAAACCGAAGAATAAGAAAAAATAAATAAGTTCGATTATGGAAAATGTAAAAACACAAATCTTATTAGTTGAAGACGACCCGAATTTAGGAACTTTATTGCAGGAGTATTTAGAAGCAAAAGGCTTTGAAACGAAACTGGCAACAGATGGAAAAAAGGGCTTTGATGCATTTTGCAAACAAGAATTTGATTTACTGTTACTGGACGTGATGATGCCTGTGAAAGATGGTTTAACCCTGGCTAAAGAAATCCGTGTTACTGATAAAAATGTGCCTATTATCTTTTTAACTGCTAAAAGCATGAAAGAAGATACTATTGAAGGATTTAACGCCGGCGCAGATGATTATATTACCAAGCCATTTAGTATGGATGAGTTAATGGCACGTGTAACAGCGGTATTGCGCCGTAGCAACAAACAACGTGTGCATAATGTTGAGGATATTAATTTTAATATTGGTAGTTATACCTTTAACTCAGAAACTCAGGCATTAATTCATAATGGCGCCGAACAAAAATTAACGACCAAAGAAAGTCAGTTGATGCGTTTGTTATGCGTTCATAAAAACGATGTGTTGGATAGAAATTTTGCCTTAAAAACCATTTGGCATGATGATAACTACTTCAACGGTCGTAGTATGGATGTTTATATCGCTAAGTTGCGTAAATACTTAAAAGAAGATTCTAAAGTTGAGATCGTGAACATTCATGGTAAAGGCTTTAAATTATTAGTAAACTCATAGTTTTACAATGTTCTTTAAGAAATTACCACTTTCATTTGTATTGTTTTTCAATATAATTGGAAGTGGTTTTTTTTATGCCCAAACTAATTTTCTACCCAATCAATGTCCACTAAGAAGGCCGGAGCACAGAAGCTTCATTTGTCAATGTGCCCCTTTGAGCATTAAAGATACTCTACCAAAATCTCATTTGTTACGTTCAGATACAATGTATTGTCCCTTAGGACAGCACAAATTTATTTGTCAGTGTGCGCCAAGGAGGGTTCATGAGCTGTATGTTCCGACTACAAAAAAGAAGAAGCGTCGTTCAAAAAAATAATCCTCTTTCAAAAGCAAGAATAAAGTTGGGAAATCTCCTAAAAGTGACTTATTTTGTATAAAAGAAGTCACTTTTTTGTTTTGTATAATTCCACACAAATAGCTGAAATTGTTAGCGCTAAAACTATTGGCGTTGTTCGCAATTCTATTCAGCATTTATTAATTGATAGTCGTCAAATAATCGAATCGGAAAATACCATTTTTATTGCTTTGGTTACCGGGCGTAACGATGCGCATCAATATATTTTTGCTCTGTATCAAAAAGGAGTTAAAACTTTTTTAGTGGATCATATTCCGGATAATTGTAAAGAGATTAAAGACGCTTGTTTTTTAGTTGTAGATGATACTTTAAAAGCATTGCAGCAATTGGCCACACATCACCGAGGGCAATTTAAGATCCCTGTAATTGGTGTTACCGGAAGCAATGGTAAAACAATTGTTAAAGAATGGCTGTATCAATTATTAAAAGAAGACTATAGTATTTGTCGCAGCCCAAAAAGTTATAACTCGCAAGTTGGTGTGCCTTTATCGGTATGGCAATTAAACCAACACCATACTTTAGGGATTTTTGAAGCCGGCATTTCTGAAGTTGGAGAAATGAACGTGTTGAGCAAGATCATTGATCCTACTATCGGGATTTTAACGTCATTAGGAACGGCGCATGACGAAGGCTTTGAAAGCACCGAACAAAAACTGAAAGAAAAATTACATTTATTTGATACCTGTAAAACAGTTATTGTAAATGCTTTGTCTTTAACCGAACAGCAAATTCAATTATTGCCAAAAAATAATTTGTTTTTAATTTCAAAAAACGAACACGCTGCTTTACAGATTACCGATACAAAATTAGTTGGCCTGCAAACTACTATTTATGGGCATTTTAAAAAGAAGGCCATTTCAATTACGATTCCGTTTACTGATGCTGCCAGTATAGATAATGCGATCACTTGTTGGGCGCTGTTATTACATTTTGAAATTGATAATGATGAAATAGAAAAACGCATGTTGTTGCTGCAATCAGTAGCCATGCGTTTAGAATTGAAATTAGGAAACAATAATTGTGTACTGATCAACGATTTTTATAATTCGGATATCAATGCCTTAGAAATAGCGTTGCATCACCAAAAGCAACAACACCGTGGCGGGAGCAAAGTGGTGATCTTATCGGATATTGAACAAAGCGGAAAATCCAATCAGGAATTATATACAGCTGTTGCAAAACTCATGACTCAATTTAAAATTGATGTCTTGATTGGTATTGGTCATGAGATCTCCTCTCAACGAAGGTTGTTTCATACCAATTCTTATTTCTTTGATAACACCTTTGCATTTATTTCGGAAAGTAAAACGAATGCGCATTTACAATTTCATGATGCCATCATTTTATTGAAAGGTGCCCGTAGTTTTGAATTTGAAAACATCAGTAAGCTTTATCAGCAAAAAAGTCACGATACTGTTTTAGAAATTAATTTGAATCATTTGATCCATAACATTAATTTTTACCGTTCTCAAATTGATAAACAAACAAAAATGATGTGTATGGTAAAAGCTACCGGTTATGGTAGTGGTAGTGCAGAAATTGCCTTTACCTTGCAACACCATCATGTAGATTATTTGGCCGTAGCTTATGCCGATGAAGGCGTAGAGTTGCGTAAAGCAGGAATTCATTTGCCGATCATGGTGATGAATCCGGAAGAGTCTTCTTATAACGATATGATCGATTATCGTTTGGAGCCAGAATTATTTTCGTTTAAAGTAGCACAAGAGTTTTTGCAAGCTTTACAATTAAAAGCAATTTCAGAACCATACCCTGTTCATTTAAAATTAGACACCGGCATGCACCGTTTGGGGTTTGAAGAAAAACACATTGTTGATCTGTGCGCTTTACTAAAAAAAGAAACCGAATTAAAAGTAAAAAGTATTTTTTCACATTTAGTAGCCAGCGATGATAAAGCCTTTGATGATTTTACCCATCAACAAATTGCTTCTTTTAAAAGAATGTCTGCTCAAATTGAAAACGCCATTGGTTATACTGCTATTAAACATATTTCTAATTCAGGCGGTATTACCCGATTTAAGCAAGCGCATTTTGATATGGTGCGTTTAGGCATTGGTATGTACGGCGTTGGCTTTAATGATATTGAAAAACAAAATTTAGAAAACATCAGTTCTCTTAAAACAAAAATATCTCAGCTCAAACAATTACTGCCTGGCGATACAGTAGGCTATAGCCGCAAAGGAGTGGTAAGTAAAAACACCACCATTGCAACCATTCCTATTGGTTATGCCGATGGCTTTAGTAGAAAATTAGGGAATGGTAATTTTTCTGTTTTAATAAATGGTCAAGCTTGTTCAACGGTTGGTAATATTTGTATGGACATGTGCATGGTAGATGTAACTCATGTAACCTGCAAAGAAGGCGATGAGGTGATAGTATTTGAAAGCAATGAACAGCTCATGAAATTATCGGCATCGATGGATACGATCCCTTACGAAGTGTTAACCAATATTTCTTCCAGAGTAAAACGTATTTATGTACAAGAGTAAGATATCTAGTTTTATGTTTCAGGTTTTTGTCAGTTCGAGCGAAGTCGAGAACCTTTCTAGAATTTTTCTTTTCTTTTTTCTGTCAGGTATTTTATTCTCCTGCACAGAAAATCTTGAAAACAAAGTTAACGTAAACTCAAATCCAACCTTTGTTGAAATAGCCCCTATCGTTTTTAAAAACTGTACACCTTGCCATAGAGCAGGAGAGAGCGGCCCTTTTGAACTAACTACCTATGAGCAAGTAAAAAAGAATGCGAACAAAATAAAATTTGTAACGCAAACAGGTTACATGCCACCTTGGCCTGCTGATACAGCTTACACGCATTTTATTGGCGAACGAAAATTATCGTCGTACGAAATTGCTCTTATTAAAAAATGGATCGATGATGGAACACCTTTAGGAGATCAAATCAAAATTCCTGCGGCCCCTGTTTTTTACAAAGGTTCCCATTTTGGAAAACCGGATACCGTGATCAAATTTAAAGAAGCAGTTCCTATCAAAGGCAATGGCACCGATCATTTTTATATTGTGAAAATCCCTCTGGAATTAGCGAAAGATACCTTTGTACGTTATTTTGAATTTGTTCCTGCGCAACGTAAACTGGCACATCATGTCAATGGTCATTTAATTAATTATGAAGCTGGTAAAAAGAAAAACATTGAAACCGGTTTGTCTTATTCTTTAGATGCATTTAAAGATTACAAAGATCTGTACACGCAGTTGAATATTTTAAATGACGATGGCAGCTTTCCGGTTTTGACACCCAACACCGTGTATTATTTACCCGGTTTTACGCCGCCTGTTTATCCCAATGGCATTGGAGGATATAAGACCAATAAAACATCGGCCATCATGCTTAAAAACATTCATTACGGACCAAGTATCAAAGATGTGGTGGATAGTTCTTACATCAATGTGTTTTACGGACCAAAACCTAAACGCCCCATTTATGAAACACAGTTAGGGACTTTTGGTATTTCTAAAATTGAACCTGAATTAATTTTACATCCCAATAAAGTTGAAACCTTTCATACACAGGCAACCTTAGAAGCAGACATTTCAATGCTATCCGTTAATCCGCATATGCATTTATTAGGCAAATCGTTTTGGGCTTTTGCTATCAAAGCAAACGGCGATACCATTCCTTTAATTAAAATTAATAAATGGGATTTTAAATGGCAGTATTATTACACCTTTCCGCATCCTGTAAAAATTGCCGCAGGCACTACTATTCATGTGTATGGCACGTTTGATAACACGGATAAAAATCCTAACAATCCTAATCGTCCGCCAAAAACAGTAACGCAAGGCGAAGGCGTGAGAAGTATGCAAACCACGGAAGAAATGTTTCAATTTATTTTTACGTACTTGCCTTATCAAAACGGTGATGAGAAAATGGATTTGAAAGAGAATTAGTTTTGTCTCGCAGATCTCGCGGATTTTCGCAGATGAAAGGCTTATAAAATAAAATTAGAAAGACATAAAATAAAATTAATAAATTAGATAAAAATCTGCGCTGATCTGTGAGTTCTGCGTGCAACCTTAAAATGACACCAAAATTATACATAGTTCCAACACCAATCGGCAATTTAGAAGACATGACTTTCAGAGCAATTACTGTTTTGAAATCAGTTGATATGATCTTTGCTGAAGACACACGTAATACGATCCATCTGTTAAGACATTTTCAAATTGAAAAACCATTGCGTTCTTATCATGCGCATAACGAGCATAGTACCGTAGAACAAATTGTAGAAATGATCGGTTCCAATAAATCAGTGGCTTTAGTTTCGGATGCAGGCACCCCGGCAATTTCTGATCCCGGATTTTTATTGGTGCGCGAATGCATTAAACATGGTGTGGCTGTAGAAACATTACCGGGCGCCACAGCTTTTGTTCCGGCTTTGGTAAACAGTGGTTTGCCTTGCGACACCTTTGTGTTCTATGGATTTTTACCACAAAAAAAAGGACGACATACTAAATTATTGTCTTTAAAAGAAGAAACCCGCACCATGATCTTTTACGAATCACCATTTCGATTAGTAAAATTATTAGAAGAGTTTAAAGAATATTTAAGTGGCGACAGACAAGTTTCCGTGTCGCGCGAATTATCCAAAATGTTTGAAGAAAATGCTCGCGGAACCGTTGATGAAATGATTTCTCACTTTAAAGCAAAAACAGTGAAGGGTGAAATTGTGGTTGTGCTGGCTGGGAAAGAGGATTAGGTTCCGTCATTGCGAGGAGGTACGACGAAGCAATCTCACATATAGTATTAGTTATTGATTGCCACAGCATTGCATCCCGATAGCTATCGGGAGAGGAATTTGTTTAACTTACATTTTGAAATTTCTTTTCAAATTAAAATAAATTATCACTTCGATTTTTCACCCTGAGCACTGTAAAAATCCAGTGGATTTTTGAGCGAGGCTGTGTGTAAGCGAAGGGCGAGAAGCGTTCTGTAATTATTAAGTAAGTTACGGACTACAAGTCCGCGACAACTGGTTTAGTTAGTTTTTGTAACTTTTTTTGGTTTAGTTTTTTTATCATTATTTTCCAAATATTGTAAAAATTTATAATGTAGCTCGATACCTAAGTATCCAAAATTTTTTTCTTTGTAATTATAAAAATGTAAATAATCTGATTTAATAATTTTACCATCCGAATTTTCATAAGTGCCATGTAAATGAAAAATGTAGTTATTGTGCTGTGAAAAGTCAAAAAAACCGTGTCCGCTACTAATAATACATTGATCTTTGGGTATATCGACAACTGTGATATCACGTCCGTTTGTAAAAATAGTGCCAAAACTATCTGTTGTGGCGTTATAGGTATATATATCGAGAAATACATTAACGTTGTAAGAAATGGCTTCTTTTGAACAATACCATACTTTGAAGGTAGTTGTATCAGCAGTTCTGCTCATTTCTATATTGTCGATTTTTAAATATGGAGCCGCCCCGTTAATAATTGTTGTTTTCTTTAAACTACTATCACGAAGTATTCTTACAATCTCATCATTCTTTCTATCCACTTTTAATCCATACTTGGCTAAAAGTTCTTGTGTATTAAATTGATTAGTAGAATCTCTTATTGCTATCTCTTTTTTGAATTCTCTATCCTTAACTTGATTAAGCTTTGCAGAAGTGAAAATTTGAATACTCGTACATATTATAGCTAGTATAATAAGTCCTAATAATAAACGTCCTCTTTTTGTAGCTCTTTTAAAGCCTTCATGGCGCATGTCAAATAATGCTTTCTTCCCAAAGAATGGGATTAATAGTATTATAGCTTGAATTACTATAATAAATATTTGTAATAAGATGTTTAGGCTTTCCACTTTATCAAATTTACTCTTTTTACAAAACAAAAACGCCCCACATTTCTGTGAGGCGTTTTAATTTATATTAAGTGATGATTATTACATCATTCCACCCATTCCACCCATGCCTGGGTTACCCATTGGCATTGCCGGAGCATCTTCTTTTTTCTCAGCTAATACGCAATCAGTAGTCAACAACATGGCTGCAACTGAAGCTGCGTTTTCTAAAGCAATACGACTTACTTTAGTAGGATCAATAACACCTGCTTTCAATAAGTTTTCATATTTCTCAGTACGAGCATTGAAACCATAATCATCTTTACCTTCTTTTACTTTTTGTACAACAATAGAACCTTCGATTCCACAGTTAGCACAAATTTGGCGTAAAGGCTCTTCAATAGCACGTCTTACAATTTGAATACCGGTATTCTCATCTTCGTTCACACCTTTTAATTTTTCTAAAGCTGCAATGGCACGGATGTATGCAACACCACCGCCCGGTACAATACCTTCTTCAACTGCTGCACGAGTAGCTGCTAAAGCATCGTCCACACGGTCTTTCTTTTCTTTCATTTCAACTTCAGTAGCTGCACCAACATAAAGAACTGCAACACCGCCAGCTAATTTAGCTAAACGCTCTTGTAATTTTTCTTTGTCGTAATCAGATGTCGTTGATTCGATTTGTGCTTTGATCTGGTTAACACGAGCTGTGATATCTGCTTTTTTACCTGCACCACCAACGATTGTTGTATTGTCTTTATCAACAGTTACTTTTTCTGCTTTTCCTAAGAAAGTTAAGTCAGCATTTTCTAATAAGAAACCTCTGTCTTCAGCAATAAAAATACCACCGGTTAAAATTGCTAGATCTTCTAACATTGCTTTTCTTCTGTCGCCAAAGCCTGGAGCTTTAACAGCACAGATTTTTAAGTTAGAACGTAAACGGTTTACTACTAATGTTTGTAAAGCTTCACCATCAATATCTTCAGCAATGATCAAAATTGGTTTACCTGTTTGTACTGCTTTTTCAAGCACAGGTAATAATTCTTTCATTGTAGAAATTTTCTTTTCGTAAATTAAAATTAATGGGCTATCTAAAACAGCTTCCATTTTATCTACGTCAGTAATGAAATATGGAGAGATATAACCTCTGTCAAATTCCATCCCTTCAACAACTTCAACAGTTGTATCAGTTCCTTTAGCTTCTTCAACAGTAATAACACCTTCTTTTTTCACTTTAGCCATAGCTTCAGCAATTAATTTACCGATAGTGCTATCGTTGTTTGCAGAGATCGTTGCAACTTGTTCAATTTTTTTATTGTCGTTACCGACGTTTTGAGATTGTTTTTTCAAATTTTCAACAACCGCTTCAACCGCTTTGTCAATACCACGTTTCAAATCCATTGGATTTGCACCTGCCGCTACGTTTTTTAAACCACCCGTTACGATAGCTTGTGCTAATACAGTTGCAGTAGTTGTTCCATCACCGGCTGCATCAGCTGTTTTAGAAGCAACTTCTTTTAATAACTGAGCACCCATGTTTTCAACCGGGTTAGATAATTCAATTTCTTTAGCTACAGTTACACCATCTTTTGTAATTGCCGGTGAACCAAATTTTTTGTCAATGATAACGTTACGTCCTTTTGGACCTAAAGTAACTTTTACTGCATTTGCTAATGCATCAACTCCGCGCTTTAAAGCGTCGCGAGCTTCTATGTTAAAGGTGATGTCTTTTGCCATTTTTATAAATGTTTAATTGTTTTTATGTTTAATGTTTATTGAATTTATGTTTAATTGTTTTTTGTTTATTATTTGATTGTATTTATCCCAAACCTATAAACAAGGAAACATCAAACATTAGATAATAGCGTAGATATCGCTTTCACGCATAATTAATAGGTCCTTACCTTCTACCTGGATCTCAGTTCCTGCATATTTTCCGTATAATACAGTATCGCCAACTTTTACAGTCATTGGTTCATCTACTTTACCGTTACCAATAGCAATTACTTTACCTTTCATGGGTTTTTCTTTAGCAGTATCAGGAATAATTAATCCACCTGCTGTTTTTGTTTCTGCCGGAGCTGGTTCTACCAAAACTCTGTCGGCTAGAGGACGTACATTTACACTTGATTTTGCCATAATTATGTGATTTTAGTTTATTTAATTTTACGGTTCTGTATTGTCGAAAAACATGCCAATGCGCTGTTTTCCTAATTTAGGCGACAATATTACCGATTTTAAGTGGCATAAAATAAAAAATGTCAGCCTCTGGCAGTTTTCCAGAACTTACTTTCTGTTCTAAAATTTCACGTTACTTTTTTCTTAGTCAAAAAAGTAACCAAAAAGACAAGTCAAAACGATTCCTCCCCGCTCTTTCCTTTTTCAAGATTCGCTTCAGAAAGAGAACTAAAGCTCTTTCTGGCTCATCTAAAAAAAAGGAAATTCACAGCTCATCGGCTCCGCGTTTTGACAGGCCAACGCTCCGCTCCGTCTGGAGACTTAATATTAATCGGAGTTATCGAGGCCTTTTAAAATTTAGCGTACAAATCAAGTGGTTTCAAAGGCGAAGGAATGTGGGGAGATGATTTGGGCTGTTCGCGAAGCGCTTCAAATTAGGGCAGAGCGTTTAGAAAATGTTTAGTAAACATTTTTAGCGATGAGCCAGAAAGTGGGGTGGTGAAGCCATGCAGATTTTAGCTAAATTTTAAGAAGCCTTGATTTCTTTTGTTCCTTTTCTTTATCAAGAAAGAAAAGGAAGTACTAAAAAATGTCAGCCCTTTTGAGACTGACATTTTAGAAAATTATTTAAAAGAAAATTTATTTTCCTACCTGACTGCCATCATAAGCCCATTTTACCCAAACAGAACCCCAGGTAAAACCACCACCAAAAGCTGAGATAATTAAATTATCGCCTTTTTTCAATTGCTTTTCATAATCCCATAATAACAATGGAATTGTGCCCGCTGTGGTGTTGCCATAACGTTCAATATTCATCATCATTTTATCATTATTTAATCCCATACGGTTGGCAGTAGCTTCGCAAATACGTTTGTTGGCTTGATGAGGCACTAACCAGGTAATATCATCAGGTGTTAATTTGTTTTTGTCCATGATCTCGGCGCTTACTTCGGCCATGCTCACAACGGCATTTTTAAAAACGGTTTGACCTTCCTGATACACAAAGTGCATTTTTTTGTCAACGGTTTCGTGTGATGCAGGATGCAAAGATCCACCGGCTTTTTGGTGTAAGAAATTACGACCCGAACCATCACTTTTTAAAATAAAATCTTTTACTCCCAAATCTTCTTCGGTGGGCTCTAATAATACAGCACCGCCACCATCACCAAAGATCACGCAAGTTGTGCGGTCGTCGTAATTTAAAATAGAACTCATTTTATCTACACCAATGATCACCACTTTTTTGTAACGACCGGTTTCTATAAATTGAGATCCTGTAGCTAAGGCATAAATAAAACCTGAACAGGCAGCAGATAGATCGTATCCCCAGGCGTTTTTAGCGCCAATTTTATCACAAATAATATTAGCCGTACTAGGAAAAACCAAATCACCGGTAATCGTTCCACAGATCAACAGATCAATTTCATCAGCACCAATACCACGTTTCCTTAAAAGTTCTTCTACAGCAAACACCATCATGTCAGAAGTTGCTTTTCCTTCTTCTTTTAATACACGGCGTTCTTTAATTCCGGTGCGAGAGGTAATCCACTCATCGTTAGTATCTACAAATTTCGCTAACTCATCATTAGTCATTACAAAATCAGGAACATGACCACCAACAGCGGTAATTGCAGCTCTTATCATTATTGAAATACGTTTTTAATTTTTTCGTTTAAGTTTGCCTCAACGATATCTTTACTTAACACCAACATGTTTTTAAAGGCTAAAGCACTTGATTTACCGTGGGCGATCATTACATTGGAGTTGATGCCTAATACAGGAGTGCCACCATATAATTCGTAATTGAATTTGTCGAAAAATTCATCGCTACGATTGCGTTTTTTGATCATCGAATAAAAAGCTTCGGCTGTTTTTAATAACACATTTCCGGTAAATCCTTCGCAAACAATCACATCCGCTTTATCTTCAAAAACTTCTAGGCCTTCTACGTTACCAACAAAATTAAAGTCTTTAGAGTCTTTCATTAAAGCATGAGCCGCTTGCGCTACTAAATTTCCTTTTTCCGGTTCTTCACCAATATTTAATAAACCAACTTTTGGATTATTGATCTTATAAACTTCTTTAGCAAACACAGAACCTAAAATAGCAAACTGATATAACACATCCGGTTTACAATCGGCATTAGTACCCACATCTAATATGATCCCAAAACCACCGTTTAATTTTGGTAAAATAGAAGTGATGCATGGACGAATAACGCCCGGAACTGCTTTTACTGAGAACATAGAACCTACCAGCATAGCACCGGTGTTTCCTGCACTTGCAAAGCATTGAATGTCGTTTTCTTTTAATAATTTAAAACCAACACCGATTGTACTATTTGGTTTTTGAGATAAAGCTTTGGTTGGGTGTTCGCCCATTTCAATAACCTCAGTTGTATGAACAAATTCAAACTTGTCTTCAGGAACGCCTTTGCCTTTTAAATAACTTTTTGCTTGTTCGCTATCGCCGATCAATACCATTTTTACATCAGAAGGTAAACTTTCTAATGCCATGATAGCACCATCTAAACAATTGTTTGGGGCAAAATCGCCACCCATAATATCTAATCCTATTTTCATATAAAATGAGTCAAAATCAATCCACTAAAAAACCAATTATTGTTTAATAAATCAATAAAAAGCGCGCAAAGTTACTAACCTTAATTGGATAATAGCGCTTTAGCCATTTACACGTGTTGTATTTGTTTTAACCTTCTGATAATCTGATAGATAAATGTTTCTTGATAATGTTAAATCGTAGAAATTATAGTAATTTTGCACTATGAACTTATCGGATATTGAAAATGAAATTGTTGAAGAATTTGAATTATTTGGAGACGATTGGGAGGGAAAGTATGAACACCTGATCGAATTAGGGAAGTCTTTACCAAAAATTAAAGAAGAATATAAAACCGACGATCGTTTGATAAAAGGTTGTCAGAGTAAGGTTTGGCTGCATTCTCAAAAACAGGGTGATGAAATAGTTTATACGGCCGATAGCGATGCCATCATTACAAAAGGCATGGTAGCGTTGATGGTACGTGTATTATCGCATCAAAAAGCCGATGATATTTTAAAAGCCGACTTGGATTTTATTAATAAAATTGGATTAACCGAGCATTTATCTCCTACCCGTGCTAATGGTTTACTAAGCATGATCAAGCAAATGAAATTAGATGCTTTGGCATTAAAATAACTCATCTTTTAAAATTACTTTTGCGCCTTATATATTATGGGTAAAAAAACAACTGCCTGGCTTATTTTAATTGTGCTTTCATTAGTTTGGGGTAGTTCCTTTATTTTAATGAAACAGGGCTTGGTAGCTTTTACAAGCGATGAGGTAGCAGGTTTGCGAATAACAATTGCCTCTGCTTTTATGTTGCCCTTTTTATTTAAGTATTATAGGATCGATCTTAGAAAACACTTAAAGGGGTTATTATTAATGGGTGTGTTTGGAAACCTGATCCCTGCTTTTTTATTTACCAAAGCCGAAACTCAGATCAGCAGTAGCTTAACAGGGATGCTAAACGCTTTAACCCCCTTTTTCACGATCATTATTGGTTATCTGATCTTTAAAATGAGTGTTCGCAAAAATCAAATTCTTGGTGTTGCTATTGGTTTTTTTGGTGCCATTGCCTTGGTTGTTTTCGATCATAATGAAGGTGAACAATCTAAGAATATAGCTTATAGCTTATTAGTAGCGGCAGCAACCTTATGTTATGCCGTGAGTGTAAATGGCATAAAAACGTATTTAGGAGATGTAGATTCGTTAACAGCAACTACCTGGTCGTTTACCCTAATAGGACCGGTGGCGGCCATTTACCTGTTTGGTTTTACAGATGTGGTTTCGCATGCTACCCAACACCCCGAGGGGATGACCTCTTTGGGTTATGTAAGTATATTAGCCATAGTGGGCTCAGCCTTATCAGTTGTTGTATATAACACCCTTATTAAACTTTCCGGAACCTTGTTTGCGGCCAGTTGTACTTATTTAATACCCGTTGTAGCCATTGGTTGGGGTTTAGTGGACGGAGAAACCGTTAATTTGATCCAATTTTTGGCTATAGGCGTTATTATTGGCGGGGTTTGGCTGATCAATTCGGGGGCTAAAAAGTAGTTTTTGGGTTTAAATGGCGATTATTTCCATATTTAACTCAAAAATTCTTTGGGAAATACAAAAAACCACCTATCTTTGCCGTCCTTAAAAAAATTATTAACAATTAAAATTAACACTCATGTATGCAATTGTAGAAATAGCAGGGCAACAATTTAAAGTGGAACGAGGCAATAAAGTTTACGTTCACCGCCTAGATGCTAATGAGGGTGCTAAAGTAGAATTTGACAAAGTTTTCTTAATTGATAACGGCGGAAAGATCTCTATTGGAAGCCCGACTGTTGATGGCGCAAAAGTAGCTGCCACAGTAGTAGAACACGTTAAAGGCGATAAAGTTATCGTGTTTAAAAAATTACGCCGTAAAGGTTACCAGAAATGGAATAACCACCGTCAATTGTACACTCAAATTTTGATCCAAGGGATCTTAGGTAAAGGGGAAACTGTAAAAGACGAATTAAAGGCTGAAAAATCAGTACGCGAATTCTTAATGCCTAGCCACAGAAATCCTGTAGTTAGAACAGAAGTAGCTGCTGAACCAGTAAAAAAAGCTCCTGCTAAAAAAGCAGCGGCTAAAAAAGCTCCTGCTAAAAAAGCAGCAGCTAAAAAGAAAGAAGATTAATAACAACATTAACCATTAGATTTATAAAAAATGGCACATAAGAAAGGGGCTGGCTCCACAAACAACGGTAGAGAATCACATAGCAAACGTTTAGGCGTTAAGATCTATGGTGGTCAAGCTTGTATTGCTGGGAACATTATTGTTCGTCAGAGAGGTACAAAACATAATCCGGGTGAAAACGTAGGTATTGGAAAAGACCACACGTTATTTGCTTTGGTTGATGGAAAAGTTATGTTTAAAAAGAAAAGAGACGATAAATCATACGTATCTATCGTTCCGGTTCAAGCATAATTAGCAAAAAACTAAACACGTTAAAGCTCCCACCAAATTGGCGGGGGCTTTTTCTGTTTTTACATTGTATATTTAATCAATCACTAAATCGTAAATTATGAGTTCTCCAATTGCAACTGAAATCAGTATTGAAATACAAGCACCTCTTGCTCAGGTTTGGGATGCCTTGATAAATCCTGATGTGATACGCGAATATTTTTTTGGTACAGAAGCAGAATCCTCCTGGAAAGTAGGAAGTCCGGTTTTGTTTAAAGGCACCTGGGAAGGCACAGCCTACGAAGACAAAGGAATTGTCTTAAAAAATAATTTCGAAAAAGAAATTCAATACACCTATTGGAGTTCGTTTTCGGGTACAGACGATGTTCCTGAAAATTACGCAACGATAACGTATTCGGTGGCCTCTAAAGGAAATGCGACAACGCTTACGGTTAAACAATCGGGTTATAAAACCGAAGAACAAAAATCACATTCTGAAGGTAATTGGAAAATGGTGTTGGAAAACATTAAATCTATTTTAGAGAAAAATTAAAATTATTTTTAATTTCATGTGGTCCTATAATTCATAAAATTTAATTTACAAATAAAAATATAGCATGCTACAATTAGCTTATATACGCGATAATAAAGAAGATGTTTTAAAACGTCTGGCAATTAAAAATTTTAAAGATGCTGAAACAATCATTACTAAGGTAATTGAATTAGATAACAGCAGAAAACTAACTCAAAAACAAACCGATGATGTGAAAGCTGAAGCCAATGGTTTAGCAAAACAAATTGGCGAGTTAATGAAGTCGGGAAAGAAAGAAGAGGCTGAAATTTTAAAAGCAAAAACAGCCGATCTTAAACAAAGCGAAAAACAGTTTGATGAAACTTTAAAAGGAATCGAACAGGAAATTCAAAATTTATTGGTAACGGTTCCCAACTTACCTAACTTAACAGTGCCTGTTGGAAAAACACCTGAAGAGAATGAAGTGGTTAATCAACATGGTGTTATTCCGACGTTATATGCCGGAGCAACGCCACACTGGGAATTAACAACCAAATATGACTTGATCGATTTTGAATTAGGAGTTAAATTAACCGGAGCAGGTTTTCCTGTATACAAAGGTAAAGGAGCTCGTTTACAACGTGCGTTAATTAATTATTTTTTAGATAAAGCAACTTCAAAAGGATATAATGAAGTTCAACCGCCGATTTTAGTGAACGCGGATAGTGGTTATGGTACCGGACAATTGCCTGATAAAGAAGGACAAATGTATCATTGTCAGATCGATGATCTGTATTTAATTCCAACAGCTGAGGTGCCTATCACCAATATGTATCGCGATGTGATCTTAAAAGAAAGTGATCTGCCAATTAAAAACTGTGGTTACACGCCTTGTTTTAGAAGAGAAGCAGGTAGCTACGGAAAAGATGTACGTGGTTTAAATCGCTTACACCAATTTGATAAAGTAGAGATCGTACAAATTGCACATCCTGATAAATCGTATGAGATATTAGAAACCATGCGCGAATTTGTAAGCAGTTTATTACAAGAATTAGAATTACCATACCGTACTTTAAAATTATGTGGTGGCGATATGAGTTTTGCTTCGGCATTAACTTACGATTTGGAAGTATGGAGTGCTGCACAACAACGATGGTTAGAAGTAAGTTCTGTATCTAATTTTGAAAGCTTTCAAACCAACCGTTTAAAATGTCGTTTCAAAGGAGCTGATGGTAAAACACAATTAGCGCACAGTTTAAATGGCAGTGCTTTGGCTTTGCCTCGTATTGTAGCGTCTTTATTAGAAAATAACCAAACAGAACAAGGCATTAAAATCCCTAAAGTATTGGTGCCTTATACAGGCTTTGATATGATTAGCTAATAGTATTCACCATAGAGACATAAAGAGCACAGAGTAAATATACTCTGTGCTCTTTTTATTTTGGTGTATTCCAGCTGTAGCTGTCACCCTGAGCGGAGTCGAAGGGCGGGGATTATTATTTATTTCAGAGTCTTGTTTTCTCTGTGTCTCTGTGGTGCATCATTTAAAACAATAACCCTCTTGCATTCACGTTATATAATTTCTATTTTAGTACAAGATGAATATCTACTCAAAAAAACAACAATGGAAATGGATACTGTTTGTAGTAGCTATTCTCATTATATTCACATCCTTGTGGTACACCAATAAACTGGTGAAACGTATTGCCGATGATGAACGAAAAAAAGTTGAGCTATGGGCAGAAGCGGTTCAGAAAAAAGCACGCTTAGTAAAGTTCACTAACGATCTGTTTCAAAAATTACAAAGCGAAGAACGTAAAAAGGCAGAGTTATACGCTTCGGCTACTGAGCAATTAAATAAAGATATTACAGATATTTCGTTTGTATTAAAAGTATTACAGGATAACACAACAGTCCCGGTTATTTTAACTGATGAAAATCATCAGGTAACAGCGAGTCGAAATTTAGATTCCGCTATTGCCAATAACAAAGAGGCTTTGCAAAATGAGCTGGAAGTAATGCGTAAAACCTACCAACCGGTAGTGATCGATTATTACAAAGGCAAAAAAAATTATTTGTACTATAAAGACAGTCGGTTGTTTAACGACATTAAAGTAGTATTTGATAGCTTGATAAAATCCTTTATTAATGAGGTGGCCATTAATAGTGCAGCTGTTCCTGTGATCTATACGGATTCAACCAGATCAAATATTATTGCAGTTGGTAATTTAGATTCTTTAAAAATTTCTACACCGGAAAAAATTAAGTCTGCGATCCATTTGATGGAGCAACAAAATACACCGATAGCAATAGATCTGGGAGAAGGCTCTAAGAATTATATTTTCTATGAGCAATCGCCATTACTCACTCAGTTAAAATATTACCCTTATGTGCAATTTGGTGTGATTGGTTTGTTTTTATTGATCGCGTATATTTTATTCAGCACAGCCCGAAAAGCTGAACAGGACCAGGTTTGGGTTGGGATGAGTAAAGAAACAGCTCATCAACTGGGAACACCTTTGTCGTCACTCATGGCGTGGACCGATTATTTAAAAGCCAATGGCACTGATGAAACGATCGTTAATGAAATGAACAGGGATGTGATGCGCTTGCATACGATCACGGAACGTTTTTCTAAAATAGGTTCACAACCAACTTTGCAGGATGAAGATGTATGTGTGGTAGTCCGCAACGCGATTGATTATTTAAAAACACGTACGTCTAAAAACGTGAATTATGTTTTGGAAATTCCTGATACAGAAATCCATGCGCAACTATCTGTGCCATTATTTGATTGGGTAATAGAAAATATTTGTAAAAATGCTATTGATGCTATGGATGGCAAAGGAGAATTTAGAGTAACGATCAAAGAAATTCCTGAAGGGGTTGCCATTGATTTGAAAGATACCGGAAAAGGCATTCATAAATCGAAACATAAATCGGTATTTAAACCCGGCTTTACGACTAAAAAACGTGGTTGGGGCTTAGGACTTTCACTATGCAAACGTATCATTGAAAATTACCACGATGGAAAAATTTTCGTATTGAATAGTGAAGAAAATAAAGGTACGACTTTCAGAATTATTTTAAAAAGAGGCTAAGTATTATGTATCTGGAGGAACTGAGGGAATATTGTTTAAGTAAAAAGGGCGTAGAAGAATGTTTCCCTTTTGGTGAAGACACGTTTGTATACAAGGTAATGGGTAAAATGTTTTTATTGACGGGTATAGAAAACCAGCCTGTAGAGTTTAATGTAAAATGTGATCCTGAAAAAGCAATAGAGTTAAGAGAGAATTTTTCGTGTGTGCAACCCGGTTACCATATGAGTAAAAAACATTGGAACACAATTGTCTGCGATGGTTCTGTTAGCCAAAAGCAATTATTGGAATGGGTTGATGATAGCTACAATTTGGTAGTAGATTCTTTGCCTAAGAAATTGAAAGCAGAGTTGGAAAGTTTTTAAATTATTTGGTGACTGAGGCTCTCGAAGTCAACCAAATAATTACTCATCCTTAAAAAAATTCAATTTATGCAGATCAATTAATTGAGTGTTCTTGTAATAAAAATTAATGATCTCTGTGTGCTTATAGCTTAACTTCGCCATGCGCATAGCGCCTTCCTGACACATACCTACGCCATGACCAAAGCCACGTCCTTTAAAGATCAAGGTATCACCTTGCGGCACGATGCTAAAAAAAGTAGATTTTAATTGCAGATCCGTTCGTACATTTTTTAAAGGAACTTTAATATTGTTAGCTTCTAAATAAGATTTACGGTTATCTTGTTTAAATGTCAACGCCAACCAACGCGCGTTTGAATCCTGTATTGGATAATTGTGTTTTAATTTTAAGTAAGATAACCAATCTTCTTTTGCCATTTTACGTTCCCATCTGGCGTTTGGCATCTTCACACTAAAACTATCATTCACACTTCTTAAATAGGGCAGTCTTTTTCCCCATACATCTTCTGAATTAGCTGTTTCTCCACCACTATTGCTATGAAAAGCGGCATCAATTAAATCCAGATTTTCATCTACGACTACTCTGCCTTTGGTATCAGTCACCGCTTTCATGATTTCAAGTTCGGTGGTCTTTCCGAAATATGCCTGGCAATGAGTATAATCACATAAATTAAAGCCTTCTGTTGCATGTTTTTGTAAATGTGATAATGCAAAAGTTCTGGCCAGGATAGCTTGTACTTTATAAAATTCCTGGTAAGAACGTTTCCCGGATTCGGCTTGCACCACACCGGCAATGTAATCGTCCAAAATAACTTCATTCATGCATTTTAAATTTCCGTTTTCGGTTTCAACAATTAAATTGTCCTGATAAAATCTAGGTTTGCGATCAGGCGCAATTAATTTTAATCTAAATGACCGTCCGGCGTCATGACTTGATATTTTAAGGCGTTTAAATTTCCCGATGGTATTTTCAAACGTTTTAACTTCGATCGAATCATTCACATAACTGAATTTGATGATCGGGAATTGAGACGTGCTGATGATCTCAGCGCCATTAGCCCATACGCTGTAAGTTCCTGCATCCGGACTAAACGTAAAGGATTGTACTTTTAGTTGGGAAAATACTTTAATAGAAACTAGTTCTTCAGATAAAGAATATTTAGTGTTAGAAGAAGTAATGTGTGTTGTATGAGTTAAAGTAGGTTCAGTAAACACATGTGGCGGTTGCCACTTAGTAATTAAGAGGATACAGAATATAACGATGAACGAGTTACTTTTTCTCATTTAAATGATCGTAAATTAAGTTGGCTACTTTTTTTGAAGCGCCACTATTGCCCAATAATTTTATTAAACCATCGTATTCCTTTAGCATGTTTTCTCGTGCTTCGCCTTGTAAAATTTTATTCAATTCATCCGTTAAGTTTTTAGCTGTCAGATCTGTTTGAATTAATTCTTTCACAACAGGTTTATCTAAAATCAAATTTGGTAAGGAAATATATTTTACGCGATCACCAACTACCATGCGGGCAATAGAGTAGGAAACCGTGCCACCTTTGTAACAAACTACTTGTGGTAATCTGAATAACGCACTTTCTAAGGTTGAGGTCCCTGATTTGATAATGCCTGCATGTGCATTGTGCATTAAAGCATAAGTTTGATTAAATACGACTTTCAGGTTTTTATCTAAAGCCATTTGATAAGCCTCCTTTGGTAAATTACTGGTACCTGCAATTACAAACTGATACTCTTTAAAATTACCAACTGTATCTAACATGATAGAAAACATGCGTTCTATTTCTTGTTTTCTGCTTCCCGGTAGTACCGCAATAATAGGACGATCATCTAAATTATTTTTTTCTAAAAATGTTTTTCTGTCCGGTAAAGAAGATTTTTCCTGTTCGATCGCATCTAATAAAGGATGACCTACATAATCAGCATTGTAATTATGTTTTTTATAAACCGCTACTTCAAAAGGTAAGATCACAAACATTTTTTCGCAAGCGCGTTTTACAATTTCTACACGATTTTCTTTCCAGGCCCAAATGGTTGGAGAGATGTAATATAACACACGAATGCCCTGTTGCTTTGCCCAATCGGCGATGCGTAAATTAAAACCAGGATAATCAACTAAGATCAATACATCGGGTTTGTAGTTTAAAATATCTTCTTTGCAAAAAGCAATATTTTTAAAAATGGTACGGATGTTTTTGGCTACTTCCACAAAACCCATAAAAGCAAGGTCTTTAATGTGCTTAATAGGTTTTTGCCCGCTTACTTTTTCCATAAGATCGCCACCCCAAAATCTGAATTGAATGGTATTATCCAATACTAATAATTCACGCATCATGTTAGACGCATGCAGATCTCCTGAAGGTTCTCCTGATATGATATAATATTTCAAAATGTGTGTGTTAGAGTAAAGAAATGTAAAGCACTAAACCTACATAAGCAAAAGTAGAATACATAATGCCTTTGCTGATGTCGTATGCTTTTTTGTTTAACAGAAGATAGAATACAATTAAGTTAACTACGATACACGCAATCACAACTTCCTGAAACATTTCGCCGGCACGCAAATAGCGAATGAATCCGCCAGGGAAACTTAATTGACTGTACTTGATCTGCCAGTAAGAAAAAAAACAAATCATAGGAATAACCAATCCTGTTATTAAACCAACCCAGATCTTATCTATTTTGTCTAACATGTTATAATGTATTTTTTAAATGAGTAATGTAATTATGTGCAGTCAGATCATGCATAATTGGTACAACAGATACATAACCATTCTGCAAAGCCCATTCATCAGTATCGGTTGCTTCCGGTTCAAAGTTCACGAATTTTCCGGTTAGCCAATAGTACGGACGACCATATGGATCGAGACGTTCTTCAAAATCTTCTACCCAGTTGGCTTTAGCTTGTCTACAAACTTTTAAGCCATTGATCTCATCTGATTTTAATTTCGGGAAATTCACATTTAAGCAAACGCCTTTAGGCAATTCATTTTTTAAAAGTGAAACAATAATTTTTTCTATAAAAAGTGTAGTTGCCGTAAAATCGGCATTGATATCATAATCACATAAACTAAAACCAACCGCCGAAGTTCCCTCTAAAGAACCTTCAATCGCCGCACTCATAGTGCCCGAATAAATAACATTGATAGAACTATTACTGCCATGGTTAATACCCGATAAGATCAGATCAGGTTTACGTGGTAATAATTTAGTGATGGCCATTTTTACGCAATCTACGGGAGTGCCTGTGCAACTATATTCACCCATTACACCCTCGTGGTATTTGGTTTTATGAATTCTTAAAGTAGAATTGATGGTGATTGCATGCCCCATGCCCGATTGAGGTTTATCAGGAGCAATAACAAAAACATCACCAAATTTTTGAGCAATAGAAGATAAGTGTAAAATGCCGGGAGCGCTTACGCCATCGTCATTAATGATCAGGATTAAAGGTTTTTTTTGCATGTGTTGTAAAGCTATTGATTTTATAGGGAGTTTTGTGAGGAAAATGAGTTTTTTACTAAACCTGAACTGTTGAATTCTTAGCAGTATTTTTAAGGTATTTTTGCTATTTTTGTTTTAACTAACTAATATTTTTATGAAAAAAATTATCAATACTTCTAATGCTCCGGCACCCATTGGTCCATATAACCAGGCGGTTCAAGTAGGGGATAGCGTGTATGTTTCAGGAACTATTGCTATGGACCTAGCTTCCAAACAATTGATCAAAACAAACATTAAAGAAGAAACCAAAATTGTTATGGAATACTTAGGCGCTGTGCTGAAAGAAGCAGGCTTAACGTATGACCATATTGTTAAAACAACCATTTTTTTGGCAGACATGAACAATTTCGTGCACGTGAATGAGGTATATAGCAGCTATTTTAAAGCTGATTTTCCGGCAAGAGCAACCATTCAGGCCGATAGATTGCCTAAAGACGCCAATGTTGAAATCAGCGTAGAAGCTCGCGTGTTCTAATTAATTGATTTTAAATAAGTTAATGTTAAAAGGGTACTGTTTTCGGTACCCTTTTTTTGCGGCCAATATTTATTTTGTAGAAGAAAAAATATAATTCGTGTGTTAAAAAACGAGTTTAAACGAAAAAATATATTGAAAAATATTTGTTTGTTTAGTTTTTTGTTTTAATTTTACTATGAACTAAAAAATTATGTTATGAATATTTTTGTAAGCAACATCAGCTTTAAAGTAAGAGAACAGGCACTAAGTGAACTTTTTTCTCAGTACGGCGAGGTTACCTCGGTAAGAATTATTAAGGATAAAGAAACCAAACGCAGTCGTGGTTTTGGTTTTGTTGAAATGGCAAGTGACGATGATGGTCAGAAAGCCATTGACGCTTTAAATGGTGCAGAGCACTATGAGCGCGCTATTGTTGTTTCTCAAGCAAAAGGAAAGCCAGAGAACGCATAATACATAGCACTTTATTAAAGCATCCATTAGTAATAATGGGTGCTTTTTTTATGAGATAAAATGAAGATCAATTGCGGATAATTAATTTATCAGTGCCATTATCGTAAAGAGTAGTATAGCCTCTAAGCGATGTAGTAGCAGGGCCTGATATGATCGCGCCATCCACGATTTGCCATTTTGAACCGCTTACGGTATCTTTCAACGTAAAGTTGTCTGATTGAACTTTAACCGCTGCGCCTGCATCTTGTGGCAAATAAGTCGATGTTCTTTCTAAGGCTACAAAATCAGTAGCTCCATTTTGAGATTTTCTGTAAACAATAATACCATTTACGCCACCATTGATATAAACCCAACCCCCAATATGGCCCAGTTTTGCAACATACAAGGGGTCACTTGGATAAATAGTAATATTTACCGTTTGATAAGGTAAATTATCCTGAACAGTTTTGTTTTTCTTTTTACAAAAAGAAAATATCAAAACAATACAGGTTAAAATTATTATGCTAAATTTTCTAAACATTACTAACCATGTGAGTTAAACCAATAACTTTGTCTTACAAATATATACCTTTCCTATGGATTTTGAACAGCCTAAGTCTCCAAAAAAACATAACGTTTTCTTGCCAATAATATTGTCTTTAGTACTGATTTTAGGTATTTGGTTAGGTTATTTTTTAAACCAGCGAGTTGGTAATAGTTCTGGTGTATCACAAAATTACCATGCTGCTACTAAAGATAAGATCAATAGTTTATTAGATTATATCGAATACCAATACGTTGATACTATTAATAAAAAAGATCTGGTTGAAAAAACCGTAACTGCGATGTTACAAAGCTTGGATCCACATTCAAGCTATATTCCTGCCAATGATTTTGCCGAAGTGAATGAACCATTGGAAGGAAATTTTGATGGTATTGGTGTAGAATTTAATATCATTAATGATACCATCAGGGTAGTAACTCCTATTGTAGGCGGCCCATCAGAAAAAATAGGGATCCGAGCAGGCGATAAATTAATTAAAGTTGAACGTAAAAATGTAGCAGGAGTTAAGATCACTAACAAACAAGTGTTTGATCTATTAAGAGGCGAAAAAGGAAGCGCGGTTAATGTTGTAATTTTAAGAGCAGGAGTTAAACGTCCTTTAGATTTTAAGATCATTCGTGATGCTATTCCCTTATATAGTTTAGACGCGTCTTATATGGTTAATTCTACCATTGGTTATATTAAGATCAGTAAGTTTGCTGCCACTACGTATAACGAATACATTAAAGCGTTCAATACGTTAACTAAACAAGGGATGAAGCAATTAATTTTAGATCTTCGTGGAAACCCAGGCGGATACTTAAATGCAGCGGTAGACATATCGGATGAGTTTTTAGCTAACGGGTTACAAATTGTGTACACGCAAGGAAAATCAAATCCCAAAAAAGTGTACAAAGCTACGGAGCATGGTAGTTTTGAAAACAACGGATTGGTTGTGTTAATTGATGAAGGATCTGCCAGTGCCAGCGAAATTGTTGCAGGTGCCGTTCAGGATAATGACAGAGGAACGATCATTGGTCGTAGAAGTTTTGGAAAAGGCTTAGTGCAAGATCAGATGCAATTACCTGATGGTTCAGCTATACGATTAACCATTGCCCGTTACTATACGCCAACAGGACGTAGTATCCAAAAGCCTTACACCGATGATAAAATGGAATATTATAATGAAGAATATGATCGTTATCAACACGGGGAACTATTAAATGTTGACAGCATTAAATTGGATAAAACAAAACAATATAAAACGCCTGAAGGCAAAATTGTGTACGGTGGCGGAGGTATTATGCCTGATGTATTTGTGCCTATTGATACCACTAAAACAAATTCGTTTTTAAACAAAGTGTTCTATACCGGATTGATCAACACCTTTGCCTTTGAATATGCAGATAAAAACAGAGCGTCATTAAAAACACTAGTTTCAGCTAAAAACTATATTGGTAAGTTTGAAATTAATGCCGCCATCTTAAATGAGTTTTATGAGTACTGCGCTAAACAAAGTGTAACGCTGGGTAGTTTGAATAAAGAAAAAACGAGTGAGGCTTTAAAACCATATTTAAAGGCATTTATAGGCAGAGATGTGTTTGATAAAGATGCGTATTATCCTATTATTAATAAAAATGATAAATGCATTTTAAAAGCTGTGGAGGTTTTATCGGCAGTAAAATAGATCAGTCATTCTGAACTTGTTTCAGAATCTGTATTTTGTAAAATTGAACATTTAGAGATGCTGAAATAAATTCAGCATGACTATAAGGTGAATCTTAAATTAAATTGTGAAGGTTTATAAAATAAAAAACCTCCAATATTCATTGGAGGTTTTTTATTTTAAGATTGTTTTCTATTATTGATCTCGTCTCTTATTTTAGAAGCGAGTTCATATTGCTCATCGTCTAACGCTGTTTGCAATAAGTTTTTTAATTCTTCAGTTGATTTGGATTTGTATTCACCTTCCGGATTTGTTAATTCTTCTACTGTTGGCGTTACACTTGGATTTTCTGCTGATGGCAAAGCGTCATCATCTAACACAATACCGGCAGATTTTAAAATAAATTCGTAAGTGTAAATCGGGCAATTGAAACGAACCGCTAACGCAATAGCGTCACTGGTACGCGCATCAATTTCCACTTCTTTGGTACCATCTGTACAAATTAATTTAGCATAAAAAATACCTTCTACTAAATTGTAAATTAAAATTTCAGTCACCTCAATTGAAAACGTTTCAGAAAAGGCTTTAAACAGATCGTGCGTTAAAGGACGGGTAGGAGTCATTTTCTCTAACTCAATAGCGATAGCCTGAGCTTCAAATCCTCCAATAATGATCGGCAATCTTCTGCTTCCTGTGCTTTCACCTAACACAAGGGCATAGGCGCCACTTTGTGTTTGGCTATAAGATAAACCAACGATTTCTAATCTTACTTTTTTCATTGCCATATTGAAACTCTAATATACGAAAAAGTATAGATTAGTTTTGATTTGCTTTAAATTTTTTCACGGCTTCAACCAATTTTGGTACAATGGTAAAGGCGTCTCCAACCACTCCATAATCTGCTGATTTAAAGAAAGGCGCTTCTTTGTCGCTATTAATTACAACAATAGTTTTGCTTCCGTTAACTCCTGCTAAATGCTGGATAGCCCCTGAAATACCAATAGCAATATATAAATTCGGACGAATAGCAACGCCTGTTTGTCCAACGTGCTCGTGATGTGGTCTCCAGTGCATATCAGCAACGGGACGAGAACAAGCTGTTGTAGCTTTTAATTCTTTAGCTAATTCCTCAACCATGGCCCAGTTTTCAGGACCTTTTAATCCACGACCAGCAGAAACAACTAATTCAGCTTCCGGTAATGGTGTCATACCACCTACATCAGTCGATTTTTTTTCTTTCACCACTATTTTAGAATTTACCGCGCTTAAATCAACTGCAAAATCAGCTACACTTGCAGCGTTATCTCCTAATTTTACCGGGAAAGAATTTGGTAATAATGAAATGATCTTGATATCGCTATTGATAGAATAAACAGCGGTTGCTTTACCTGAGAATACGTTTTTCTTTACTTCTAACGAAGCGCCGTTTACTGTTGGATAATCAACGGCACCTGCTACTAAGCCTGCTTTTAAACGAGCCGATAAACGTGGGGCTGCTGCTTTACCTGTAATATCAAAAGAGAATACAATTACTTTTGCGCCTTCTGCTTTTGCAGCTTGCTCAACAGCAGCTGAGATCAACATACTATCTAAAGTATTGAATGCCTCATTTTTTACGGATAAGATCTTTTTAGCACCTGCCTTTCCAATTTCTTCTAATTGAGCAGCATCTGCATTAATCGCAATAGCAGTTACGCTAGAGCCTGTTAATTCGGCAATTTTAGCACCGTAATTAATCGCTTCTAAAGATGCTTTTTTTACTTTGCCTTTATTTATTTCTGTGTAAACTAATACTGACATAATGTTTTATTTTTAAAGATTGTATGTTGTATTCTGTATTTTGTATCAAGCCTAGAGGCAGTGTACAAAATACATTGTACTATTTTTAGATTACTTTCGCTTCTGTATGTAATAAGTTAACTAATTCATCCATGTTATTTTCATCGATCATCTTACAAGTTGTTCTTCCTGCAGATAATGTATATGATTTGATATTAGTTAATTTATCTGATCCGGTTGCTGCAATTACAGTTAAGGGTTTAGTACGAGCTCCCATAATCCCTTTCATGTTAGGAATGCGTTGTTCTGCCATCCCTTTTGCACAAGATACTACCAATGGTAATTCGCATTCAACAACCTGAGTTCCACCATCTACATCATGCTCTACAGTTGCTTTGTTTCCTTCTACATCAAATTTGGTAGCTAAAGAAACCAAAGGAAGATCCATAAAACCGGCAACCATAGCCCCAACTGAAGAACCATTGTAATTGATGGTTTCTTTACCTGTCATGATCAGATCATAACCATTTGCTTTGGCATATGCAGCAATTTGTTCTGCCACAAAGTAAGCATCCGGGCCTTCAGCATCTACACGCACGCCATCATCAGCACCTAACGCAAATCCTTTACGAATGGTTGCATCGCTGTCAGCTAAGCCAACATGTATTAAGGTTACTTTTTCTGCTTTTCCTGCTTCTTTTAATTCAAGGGCACGAACCAAGGCATACCACTCATCGTAAGGATTAATGATAAATTGAACACCGGCAGAGTTAAATTCTGTATCGCCATTTGTAAAGGCTATTTTAGTTGTGGTATCAGGTACATTACTGATCGGAACTAATATTTTCATGATCGTAGTTTTTTTAAGGTGTGCAAATTTATAAAAATATGGCTTTAAATCAAGAAATTAGTCCCAAATTTCGACCGAAAATGGGCTAAATATTTATGATCTTCGTCTGTTTTTATTTACATTGCTTTTACTTACATTTGGACACTATAAAAATATGAGAACAATAGAATTTAGAGAAGCCTTACGCGAAGCCATGAACGAAGAAATGCGTCGCGATGAAACCATTTTTTTAATGGGTGAAGAGGTAGCAGAATATAACGGAGCTTACAAGGTTAGTAAAGGAATGTTGGCTGAGTTTGGGCCAAAACGTATCATCGATACACCAATTGCCGAACTTGGTTTTGCAGGAATTGGAGTAGGAGCTGCCGTAAACGGGTTGCGTCCTATCATCGAATTTATGACTTTTAACTTTTCTTTAGTAGCCATTGATCAGGTAATCAATGCAGCTGCTAAATTTTTAAGTATGAGTGGCGGCCAGTACAGTTGTCCAATTGTATTTAGAGGGCCAACGGCTAGTGCGGGGATGTTAAGTTCACAGCATTCACAAGCTTTTGAAAGCTGGTATGCAAACTGCCCTGGTTTAAAAGTAATTGTTCCTTCAAATGGATATGATGCCAAAGGTTTATTAAAAGCGGCTATCCGCGATAATGACCCGGTTATTTTTATGGAAAGCGAGCAAATGTATGGCGACAAATGCGAGATTCCTGATGGAGAATATATTATTCCAATTGGCTTAGCGGATGTTAAAAAGCAAGGAACCGATGTTACGATCGTTTCTTTTGGTAAAATTATGAAAGTGGCTTTAGCTGCTGCTGCTGAATTAGAAAAAGAAGGTATCAGTGCTGAAGTGATCGATCTAAGAACAGTTCGTCCGATTGATTATGATACAGTAATTAACTCAGTGAAGAAAACAAATCGTTTGGTAGTTGTTGAAGAAGCCTGGCCATTGGCAAGTATTTCTTCAGAGATCGCATTTCGTGTCCAAAAAGATGCCTTTGATTATTTAGATGCGCCAATACGACGTATTACTGCAGCGGATGTTCCATTGCCTTATGCACCAACTTTGATCGAAGCATCATTGCCAAATGTTGCTCGTACAGTGAAAGCCGTAAAAGAAGTGATGTACCAAAAAGCTTAGTAGAATTTTTGAAATAGAAAAACCCCGAACGAGATCGTTCGGGGTTTTTTGTTTTTGTATCACACCTGTCAGGTTTTTAAAATCTCATAGATGTAGATTTAAACCCTCACACCAATCACTAAAATATCATCTACCTGTTCTACATCTTGTTTCCAGGTTTCAATAAACTCATTCAAAAATTTTTCTTGTTCGCTCATCGATCGATCTTGAATACTGATCAAGAGTTCTCTGAATTTTTTGGTCATCAGTTTTTTACCCGTGTGGCCAAACTGGTCGGCATAACCATCCGTAAATAAATAAAAGGTATCGCCTTTATTAAATTGTAATTGATGTAGATCAAAATGTTGTTCATCGGGTGTAAAACCACCGATGGCTTTTTTAGTGGCTTTTATTTCTTCAATGGTATTGTTGTCTTTACGGATAATCCAGATAGGTCGGTTAGCGCCGGCATAACTCGCTTGGTTTGTGTTGAGGTTGAGAGAAACCAAAGCAATGTCCATTCCGTCTCTGGTAGATTCTTCGTGGTCAGATTGACGTAAAGAAGATTTGATGCCTTTGTTCAGTAAATTTAAAATCACAGATGGGTTGGCACTTTCTGAAACTGTGCCCATTAATTTCTCGCTGCCGATCATGCTCATCAACGCACCGGGCACGCCATGGCCGGTACAATCAGCTGCGGCAATTAAAACGGTATTTTCTTTTTTAGAGTAGAAATAAAAATCGCCACTCACAATGTCTTTTGGTTTAAATAAAATAAAACAGTCTTTCAGTGTTTCATTAATTTCTTCTTGAGTGGTCAGGATCGCTTTTTGAATGCGGTGTGCATAGTTGATACTATCCTTGATCTCATTATTTTTTTGCGCAAGTTCAGCCGTCCGAACAATTACCATATCTTCGAGTCGCTCGTTTTGCGTTTCAAGTAGTCTTTTTTTCTCTTGCTCTTGTTCAATGGTTTTTGCAGAGAGTTCTTGCACTTGCACTAACTGATCGGCTAAGCTTTTGTTGGTTACGGCAAAACTTCGTGCATGGCGAATGGTCATGTATACAGGAACTATAAAAACCATACCGGCTACCGGAATTACTACGATGGCCACAAAAATGCAAAAGATCACTAAGGAAATTGTTGGATGGATAAAATAGCCAATACACGCTAAGATTCCCATGGAGGCAAAAACGATCTTTAAGATCTTACGTTTCTTTTTGGTTGGGTCGTTGTTTTTAAAATAAAATTTGAGAACAGTGATCACAATATCGATGATACAATACATATTGAAAAAATTCATCACCATGTAAGCGGTATCATAATGTATGAGAATAAGTAATAGTCCAATAATCGCAATGGCTAATATGACCCAGAAACGTTTTGGCGTTTTTTCGTAAATAAATGAATACACCAAGGCAATTAAGAAAAATACACTGATGAATACAAAAGCTGTATTTAATTGATCCAGAATAATAGCTGCTGAAGGAGAGCTATACATAAATGAAATAGCCTTAATAGCAAAAGTACCTGCCGTTGTTAAACTAAATAAACTGTAATATAAATTGGTTTTATCTCTTTGATAGAATAAAAATAAAATGAAATTGATCAGACTTAATGTAAGGAATAAGCCGGCGCAAACAGAGCTTAGAACATTTGACAAAAACGTTTTAACCTTATGCAAGGCAATGGCGTCTTCTGTTTTTGTAATTTGAAAAGTAAAACAATCCAGATCAGATTCGGGAGAGGAGCCATCTGTAACGACATGATTGGAGTAGCGAATAGCAATTGTGTGAATGCCGGCGCTATCTAATAAGAATGAAACAGGAATGCCTTGCGGATCATAACTTTCTTCAGTGTTTTGGGAATTGCCTATTTTACCAAATTGTTGTATAAGAACGCCATCCAGATATATTTCAGAAGCACCAAATTGTTTAATGATAAAAGAGAGGTTTTTAGAAAAGTCTTTGGCGTTGATCATTACTTTTGCCCTAAACCATACATTGCCATTGTATTTGTGCGAGATCATTTCTGCACTTGTTACAGGAAATCGAATCGAATCCCATTTACTGTCGTCAAAATTAATCTGAGCCCACTGTAAGTTATCTCCAACAGAAAAGTGCCATATCTGATCGGCACCAACCACATCTTCGCCCACTGCATCAAAGCCAATATTGGATCCATTGATAGTAATGTTGCCTGAATAGGAAAGATGATTGAAAGCAAAAAAGAAAAATAAACACAGAAGAACTGATCTCATAATAATTAAGGTACTAAATTCTAAACAGATTAATAGGTTCTTAATCTAAAGATAAAAATATATTTCAATTACTCGTTGAAGACTTTCTCAGATAACTGATTTTCTTCGATCCATTTAGTTAGAGCAAGATCAAATTCTTTTTTTTCATCCATCATGTCTGTTCGCACAGTTAAAGCTTTATATTTTGTATCAATAAAATATGTTAAGCCATGACGTGTTTCAATTTTTAAAATTTCAGAAGCACGCATCGCACTTAATTTATTGGTAGAGATCACAAGTGCGTCATTCTCAAAGGCAATAAAGCATAAATGTTTTTGGTGGCGCCAAATGGTAACTACTATTTCTGTAAACGCAATGATGAAACATAAAAATGCCATGTATTTAATAATGCTATCAGAATACAATAACACAATGCCGCAACAAGCAAACGAAATAATTTTGATAACACGTTTGGTAATAAAACCATCAGTGAAATAAATAAATTTTTTAGTGCCTTTATTTACTTGAGATAGTATGTAAGCTTCTAAACAAGCCGTGAAAACATATAGTAACCCAAGCCCTAAAAAAATATAACGTACTTCTTTATAACCAATGTTAGGCGTGAAAATAAAAATGATACTTACAGCAATGATTGCAAGGAGCACTAAGTTTTTAAGAAGAATAGCGAAAAGAGAGTTCATGTAAGTTAGATAAAATTAGAACACATGTTTCTCGGCATGATAGGAAGAACGCACTAATGCGCCGCTTTCCACATATCTGAATCCTTTAGACAGTGCATATTCTCTCCATGCTTTAAATTCATCGGGGTGCACGAAACGCGCTACCGGTAAATGTTTTGGAGTAGGTTGTAAATATTGACCAATGGTCATGACGTCACAATTAACCGAAGCTAATTCGTCAATGGTTGCAATCACTTCTTCTTCAGTTTCTCCTAAGCCAACCATCAAACCACTTTTGGTTCTAACACCTGCTTCGTGTAAACGTTTAAGTACTTCTAAACTTCTGTCAAACTTAGCTTGTATGCGAACTTGTGCGGTTAATCGTCTCACAGTTTCGATGTTGTGCGAAACGATATCCGGTTTCACATCAATGATGCGTTGTAAGTTTTCCCACTTACCTGCAAAGTCAGGAATCAAACATTCAAATTTTGTTTCAGGACTAATTTCGCGAATAGCTTTAATAGTTTCTGCCCAAATAATAGAGCCACCATCTTTTAGATCATCTCTGTCAACCGATGTAATCACACAATGTTTTACACCCATTAGTTTTACCGAGTTGGCTACGCGCTTAGGCTCATCCCAATCTGCCGGTTTTGGTTTGCCGGTTGCTACGGCACAAAATCCGCAAGAACGTGTACACACATTTCCTAAGATCATAAAGGTTGCTGTACCGGCACCCCAGCATTCGCCCATGTTCGGGCAATTGCCGCTTTCGCAAATGGTATGTAATTTATGTGTAGAAACAATGTTTCTTACTTTAAGATATTCTTCGCCAATAGGTAATTTTACTCTTAACCAATCCGGTTTGCGAGGTCTATCGAGTAATGTATTTTCTTGAACGTTTTCCATTTTTAAAACCATTTTTTTCCAAACACAAATCCAACATATAAGGTAACAATGAAATTTTCGGCAGGGTTACGAGCCATAATAGGCAAGGCTTTTGGGTAGAAATCAAAAATAACCCCTGTTTCAATTGCTTTTACTTTATTAGAAAAAGGTGCATATTCAAAACTTAAATTTGCTTTGGCGTATAATCCGGGATATACTTTTAATTCGCCTAAGCCGTCAACCAAAGGACCTTTTCCGGAAATACTGTCAATGGTATAAACTTCCGGATCGTATCTTACTGATTCTTGAAATTTATTACCTGTAGCATTTTCGCGATAAACTAAAATGTAATTTGGTTTAGCAAAAGCGAGGCTACCTCCTAAATAGTAGGACGTGCGTATTTCAACCGATTTTCTGTCTGAACGTTTGAATATCGTTGTTTGATAGCCAACACCGCCTCTAAGTAATAGAACACTATTTAATTTGCCGTAAACAAAACGTTTAGAGTTATCAGTATTAGTAGATACTTTGATTTCTTTGGGATGTTTTAAATTAAGTGCTTCAATTTCAAATAAGCGTTTACGTGTTCCGGTAACATGTTGAGCACGCATAAAATTTACTCCAAATCCACGAGAGTGAGCAAAGATGCCAAAGGACATTTCATTACGATACAATACATTAGGATCCTGACCATTGGCAATTGCTTGAGACGTGCTTTGTGAAAAACACAAACCAGTAACAAATAAAAGAAGTAAGCTATATGAGATTCTTTTGTGCATTAACTCAACAAAAGTAGTTAATAATTTTTATTTAACGGATACCTATGGCTTTTATTATATTTGGTGAAAATTAGCCATATGACCAGCAAAGTAACCTATGTAGGAGAGCTTAGAACAGAAGCAGTTCATCTCCAATCTAATACGATCATTCATACCGATGCACCTAAAGATAACCATGGCAAAGGAGAAATGTTTTCGCCAACGGATCTGGTGGCTACAGCTTTGGCAAGTTGCATGATCTCTATTATGGGAATTGTGGAGAGGAAAGATGGCATGACTTCTATTGAAGGTGCTGTAGGAGAAGTATTAAAAGTGATGTATCCTGATCCAAGAAGAATAGGTGAAATCCATATAAAAATTATATTTCCTAAAAAGAATTATACAGATAAGGAAAAGAAAATATATGAAAATGCCGCTTTAACTTGTCCGGTTGCCAAAAGCTTACACCCTGATCTAAAACAGATTATTGAGTTTGTGTGGTAATAGCATTCATTATCCCTGAGTAAGAAATGCCATTATGGGAATTATGGTAAAAACATTGTCCGTTCTTAATTAAAAGGACTTGTGGCGAAGCGTGTTCAACATCAAATACAGAAGCAATTTCATTTGAAATATCTCTGTAATTAAGAAGATCCAACATATAAGGCTTCACTGATTCGTTTGCCACCCATTTAGCCTCCAATCGGTTTAGAGCCATAGAACTGATAGAACATCTGGTGCTGTGCTTAAAAATAAGAACAGTCAACTCACTGGTTGACTGTTCTTTAGAAGTATTTACAAGAGCGTTTAGCTGACTAAGATCAGTTAATTGATGCCAAAGCATTTAATTAAACGGATTTTTTAGTTGATACAGCTGTGTTTGCTTTTGAATATGCAGGGCATTTTTCGTGCGACTTACAAGATGATAATGCTGCACAAAAAGCGAACAACACAACTGAGGCTAAAGCTAATTTTTTCATGTTTTTAATCATTTTAAGAATAGAGTAACAAATTTATAATAATTTAGCTAAAGGCAAAAAAAATCACCAACTTATTTACTACTTTTCTTGAAAAAGTAATTAACAAAAATGACAATTACGAAAATGAATAATGATTGGTTTGATAAATTAAAAGATGAATTTAATAGTTCATACTATACTGAACTTGAGCTGTTTATAAAAAACGAAAGAGCTAATTATATGGTTTATCCTAAAGAAGAAGAGGTGTTTAATGCATTTAAAATAGCGCCTTTTGAAAATGTTAAAGTGGTTATTTTAGGACAAGATCCTTACCATGGCCCCAATCAGGCTCATGGTTTAAGCTTTTCTGTTAATAAGGGAATAAAAATGCCACCTTCTTTAGTTAATATATTTAAAGAACTCCATGCCGATCTGGGTTATCCTATTCCCAATCATGGTAATTTAAGCCATTGGGCTCAGCAAGGAGTCTTATTATTAAATGCTACGTTAACAGTAAGAGCCGGAACACCGGGGAGCCATCAAAAAAAAGGATGGGAAACTTTTACAGACAAAGCCATTCAGTTAATTTCTGAGGAAAAAGAACATTGTGTGTTTTTGTTATGGGGTAATTATGCTAAAAGTAAATTGCCATTAATAAACCAGGAAAAGCATTTGGTATTAACGGCAGCTCATCCATCGCCTTTAGCCAGAGGTGCATTTTTTGGAAGCCGCCATTTTTCCAAAACCAACAACTATTTAAAAACAAATAATATTGAAACGGTTGATTGGAATTTGAGTTAGAAAACTGATTTTGAACGAATTACTGGTATTTTTTTTAAGCGGTTTGGTAATGTTAAACATAATATTTACGTTTAACTTGTTCTTTTTTAAAAATCGGCTCTATGTTAAGTATTCAAAAACAAGTTTTATTACTTTCTGAATTCCATTATCAGGAATTTATCGAGTATTTAAAAAGCTCTAATGCAGAGCTTTCTTATAAATTGATTACGATTATTAAAAAGCAGAAAAAGCAGCCTGATTCTGACGCTTTATGTAAATTAATTTATGGTGATGCTGCTGAAAAGACCAGAAAAAAATTCCTGCAATTAACCCATCATACATTTAAATTAAGCGGTTTTTTAAGTAGAAACTACCCAAATTACCTTAAACATAATTTACAGATCATTGAAGAATTATTAAGTAAAGGTCAAAAACAACAAGCTAATTTTATTGCGGAGTGGTTGATCGATGTGGCCGAAAAAATAGAAGATTATACAACTCTTATTGAGGTTTATAAATTTAAAGCCCAGCAAGCTTTTATTACCGAAGCCAAAGACGTCATAAAAAATTATCAAAAAGTAGATGATTATCTTGAACTGGAACAAACTAAAAATTCTATATACTATTATTTAAGAGAACATGCCTCTTTTAAAGGCAAAGAAAGTGTTTCAAAATCTAAATTAAATAAAGACCTGGCTTTTTTTGATAAATACATTTATCATAAATCAAATTCTATTAATATTCTGGCACGCTTTGGAAAGTATTATGAATTAAGCTTCTTAAACCACCCTGATTTTTTCAAAAAAGAAACATTAAAACAATTAGATGTTTTAGAAAAAGACTTTTTAAATAATGCACATGTGTGCTTTCATGCATTAGATGATGTGTATTATAAAATCTTAGGATTGAAGCTTCAGCATGATATGTATTCTACAAATACAAGTGCTATGTTGAGCGAAATTAAAAAAATGAACAGTGTTAGTTCGTTTTTAAAATTCTGGAAGAGTTATGTGAATATTCCGGAGTTGTTTGCAATGGCCGCTCAAATTAACCATTACACTGGCGCTTATGGTTATATTTTTAGAAGCGATTATTTACGTCGTTTAAATAAAGAAGTTAAAGAAAGTTTAACTTACTTGAAAAATAAATTAGAAGAGCTTTTAGAAAAAGATATTTGGGAAGATGGACATTTGGTGAAATACATTAAAGTAAAATGTTTCTATGCCATCATATTACTTTCTGGAGATGATAAAGATAAAGACAAAGCGATCAGAACTTTGGAAGATACCTTGATCTCATACCAACAAATTCCGTTTCAAAATTTCTTAGACCGTATCTTTGTTACATTGGTAATGGGTTATTTTAGCCTTAATCAATATGATAAAGTAGTGTCTTCATACAAAAGGTATAAAAAGATCACGGCTAAACAGATCGTTATGAAAGAAAATGATCTGACCATAGACGCTTATTATTTTACTACGCAATACTTGACAAGTCAGCGTAAACAATACATCGATAAGTTAGAAGCAACACACCGTTTAGCTAAACATCATGCTTCGGTTAGGCTATTAATTGAAGAATTAGCGATCTATTATAAAATACCTGTTAATCTGATTTAGTGAGCGGTATTTACATTCATATTCCCTTTTGCAAGCAAGCTTGCAATTATTGCGATTTCCATTTCTCTACCTCTTTAAACAATAAAGCTAGTTTGGTAGAATGCATTATTGCTGAAATAGAAATGCGTAAAAACTATTTAAGTGATAAAAACATTCAAACCATTTATTTTGGAGGCGGCACGCCAAGCTTGTTATCAGAAAAAGAAACTTTTTTGATCTTAGAAAAAATATTTAAAACCTATACCGTTAGTAATGATGCTGAAATTACTTTAGAGTGCAATCCGGATGATCTTACCGACTTAAAATTAAAAGAGCTCAAACGAGTAGAAATTAACCGTTTAAGTATTGGCTTGCAAAGTTTTAATGAAGAAGAATTAAAATGGATGAACAGAGCGCATACTGCTAAAGAAAGTGAGGCTAGTGTGAAACGCGCCCAGGATAAAGGCTTTGAAAACATCACCATTGATTTGATCTATGGTTCTAAATTTTCAACCTTAGGGAATTGGAAAAACACCTTGAATAAAGCCATTGAGTTAAATGTGCCACACATATCCAGTTATAATTTAACCATTGAAGATAAAACTAAATTGGGGCATGATTTTAAAGTAAAAAAAGAACAAGCTGTCGACGAAGAAAAAAGTGTGGAATTGTTTTTGGAAATGGTAGATCGTTTAGAGAAAAATAATTTTGTTCAATACGAAATTTCTAATTTTGGGAAGGAAGGATTTTTCAGCCAGCATAATTCTAATTACTGGAAAGGGGTGCATTACATTGGCATAGGGCCATCGGCTCATTCTTTTGATGGCGTTTCGCGACAATGGAATATTGCTAATAACAATGTGTACATCAAACATCTGTCAGAAAAGAAAGATTCTTATTTTGAAAAAGAAACACTCACGGAAACAGAGCGTTTTAATGAATATGTATTAACAACACTGCGTACCATTTGGGGAATAGATCTGAACTATTTAAAGAAGAATTTCAATTCAGATTTTGTTTCTGCTTTCTTAAAACAAGTTGAGGTTTATGTGAAAAATGAAACAATAGTTTTAAAAGACAGCGCTTATGTGTTAACTAATACCGGAAAATTGTTGGCAGATAGGATAGCGAGTGAGTTGTTTGTTTAACCTTTCTCATTCAAAACATCCATCACCAGATCTCTTTCGTAGCCTTTAGATAAAGCATAACTCATGAGTTTGTATTTGAGTTTAATAGGATGTTTTTCTTTAATAAGTTTCCTTTTATTTTCTATCAATTTTTTCAAAGTGTTGAGGTATTCGTCCTCATCAATTTGCTGCATGGCTTTTTTTAAGCAATACTCACTTACTCGTTTTTGTTTTAGTTCTATACGGATCTTAATTCGCCCCCATTTTTTGATATTGAATTTTCCGCGGGCAAATTGCATGGCAAAACGTTCTTCGTTAATAAAGTTCTCTTCAATTAATTTGGAAATAATATTTTCTACCGCTTCGGGCCATAAGCCAAATTCATAAAGTTTGTCACGGGCATCCTGCTGGCAGCGCTCCTGATAGGCGCACCAGTTCTGCATTTTAACTAATGCCACATGAGGATCGGTGATCTTATTTTTTTCTTTTGGCTCAAACACATTCAAAAGTAAATAATTATTTACATTTGAGTACATTAATAGAACGCAGAGAACGCAGATTGTTTATGATCATAAAGATCAAAATCAGTGAAAATCTGTTAGATCTGTATCATCAGCGTTCTGTTTACTAAATATAAAATGCTAAACTTACCACAAACATTTCTTGATTCTGTATGTCATTGCAAAGGCTTTGATGAAGATGCTTTTATTGCAGCACATCAAACTGCTTCCTCAACAAGTATTCGTCTCAATCCATTTAAAACAACCAAATTGGCATTTAAATTAGATAAGCCTGTACCCTGGAATGATAAAGGGTTTTATTTAGAGGAACGTCCTAATTTTACTTATGATGTATTATTTCAGGCGGGTTGTTATTATGTGCAAGAGGCAGGATCTATGTTTATTGAACACGCCTTAAAATCTTGTGTGGACTTTAATAAGTCATTAGTTGCCATTGATGTATGCGCCTCGCCGGGAGGAAAAAGCACCTTACTTAATTCATTATTAAATGAAGAAAGCGTATTGGTGGCGAATGAAGTTGTAAAACCAAGGGCTGAGGTATTAGCACAAAATTTAACGAAGTGGGGCACAAGTAATGCGATCGTTACAAATAACGATCCGGCCGCATTTTCGGAAATGGAAAATGTATTTGATGTGATGTTGATTGATGCACCTTGCAGTGGTTCTGGTTTATTTAGGAAACAACATGATGCCGTTGATGAATGGAGTTTGGATAATGTGAATTTATGTTCGCAACGCCAGAAACGAATTTTATCAGATATGATCGGCTCACTTAGATCCAATGGTGTATTGGTGTATTCTACATGTTCTTATTCGCAAGAAGAAAATGAACTAATTGCTGATTGGTTACTCTCTGAATTCCAATTAGAGAGTATACAAATTCCAATCGAAGCTACGTGGGGGATTGTTGAGACACAGAGTGAAGAACATAAAGCGTATGGTTATCGCTTTTATCCTGATAAAACAAGATCAGAAGGTTTCTTTTGTGCCGTGTTCAGAAAAAAAGGAGACGAGGTAAATGCTTCTTACAGAAAAAATAAACACGAATCGTTTACAGCCATTAAACCAAAAGAGAAGGAAGTGTTTTTAAATTGGATTGAAAATTCTGAAAAGCATGAGATCATTAAATTTAAAGACGATTATTTGTTGACGAATAGTTTAGCGATACAATTCATTAACAAATACACGCATTTGTACCTTAAAAAAGTGGGAACTATTATAGGAACGGTGATCAAAAATGAAGTAGTGCCACATCATGATCTGGCTTTGAGTATTCATCATGCTCAACAAATAAAATCGATAGATTGTACGAATGAAGAAGCAATACAATTTTTGAAAAAAGAGCTACCGATAATAGATGGCGATAAAGGCTGGAATTTAATGTCCTACCAGGGTTTTGGAATTGGCTGGATCAAACATTTAGGGAATAGATTAAACAATTACTTACCTAATGAATTCAGAATTTTAAAATAATTGTGTGTAATTTTATCTAACAAAAAAATAAATTATGTTTGGAAAAATGGGTGACATGATGGGCAAGCTTAAGGAAATGAAGCGCCTGTCTGATGAAATAAAACAAAAACTAGACGATACACTTTTAACAGTTGAAGGTGCCGGAGGCGATATTAAAATTTCTATTACCGGGAATCGTGAATTAAAATCGTTGACTATTGCTCCGGCGTTGCAACATGGCAACAAAGAAGAATTAGAAGAACAATTGTTAGTGACGCTTAATAAAGCTTTATTTAAAGCCAATGAAGTGAATGAAAACGAAATGAAAAAAGTAGCAGGTAGTATGTTGCCAGGCTTAGGATAATTAAATTTCTGTTGTAAAATAAAAAAGGTTCATTTGCTAATTGCGAATGAACCTTTTAGTGATCTATGAAAATTAAATTATAACAAGTCGTTAGCTAAATTTGCTAATTCACTTCGTTCACCTTTTTGTAAAGTAATGTGAGCGTATAACGGCTGACCTTTTACTTTATCGATCAAATAACTTAATCCATTAGATTGCGCATCCAGGTATGGGGTATCAATTTGATAAATATCCCCAGTAAAAATAATTTTGGTATTTTCTCCGGCACGTGTAATAATAGTTTTTACTTCGTGAGGCGTTAAGTTTTGAGCTTCATCTACAATAAAGAACATATTCGTTAAACTACGTCCGCGAATAAATGCTAATGGGCAGATCACGATTTTTTCGTGTTCCACCATTTCATTGATCTGTTTTAATTCTTTGTCTTTTTCAGTATACTGACTTTTGATGTATTTTAAATTATCCCATAATGGTTCCATGTATGGATTTAATTTAGAGTTGACATCGCCGGGTAAATAACCAATGTCTTTATTACTTAATGGAACGATTGGTCGTGCAATATAAATTTGATGATAATTACGACGTTGTTCTAAAGCTCCTGCTAATGATAATAAGGTTTTACCGGTACCCGCCACACCTTGTATGCTTACCAAACGAATATCAGGATTCATAATAGCATCTAGGGCAAATGCTTGTTCTGCATTTTTTGGGATGATACCAAAGGCTGATGTTTTGGTAACACGTTGCATTGTTTTGGTATGTATATCATATCGAGATAACACAGAAGCATTGCCGTTTTTTAATACATAATAATGATTGGCTTCAGGCTCTTCTTTTTTAAATACATCTTTTGACGGGCAAGAACCTTTTTCGTAAATGGTATTGATAGTGGTTGGGTTAACTTTATCTAACTCTGTGCGGCCTGTATAAAGTTCATCAATGGTTAAGATTTTTCCTGTTGTATAATCTTCAGCATGTATGTTTAATGATTTTGCTTTGATGCGAAGGTTAATGTCTTTTGTCACCATGATCACGCTTCTTCCTGGATTGGTTTCGGCGGTATAAATGGCAGCATTTAAGATTTTGTGATCAGCTTTTTTCTCACCAAATATTTTTTCGGCATCTGTTTTAGCGGAGGTATTCATTTCTATTTTAAATGAACCATGCGATTTTCCGTTAATAGGAGTCCACTCTTGCAATAAATTTTTACCTGACATTACATCTACATATCTGGTAAATTCGCGGGCTGCAAAATTTTTGGTGTCATTTCCTTTTTTAAAATTATCAAGTTCTTCTAAAACTGTAATTGGAATTACTACATCATGTTCAGCAAAATTCTTTATAGCCGTGTGATCGTAAATAATAACTGAAGTATCGAGAACAAATATTTTTCGTTCTTTGCTTGGGGTAACTGTCTTTTTTGCCATAACACTAAAAATTTAAGGTTATTATAAAACTATTTGTTTTGGCCCCTTAAAAACGACTCCATGATAATAGAAATAAACAGCCTATTGTTTATAGATCAAATCTCATTTATTGTCGATGATTCTCACTTATTTCAGCCCATTTGTTAAAAATTTTGGAGTTTTATTGTATTTGCGAAACTGTATTTTTCAATTCTTTACATTTATCTAATAGCATTTAAATTATTATAGTATAATGAAAAACCTCACATCCATTTTATCTTATTTTTTTCTGGCAGTTACGGTAACTTTTACCGGTCAGTTAAGATCACAAACCCAGGTTAACAAATGTGGTTCAGCAGAAATTCATGAAATGATGTTGCAGACTGATCCCGGTTATGTGCAAAGAATGCAGATCTATGAAAATGCAGTTCAATTTGCGCAAAATTCAACTCAAAGAACAGCCGGTGTGGTGTACAAAGTTCCTGTAGTTGTGCATGTTATGCATAAGGGTGAGGCTGTTGGAACCGGTATAAATGTGAGTGATGCAGCAATTCAAAACGCGATTAAAGATTTGAATGAGATGTATCGTAAAGTTCCCGGAAGTCAAGGTGATGGAAATGGAGTAGATGTTGAAATTGAGTATGCTTTAGCGGTTCGTGACCCAAGTGGAAATTGTACAAATGGGATTAATCGTGTAAGTATGACCGGAAATGCAGCTTATATGAGTAATGGAGTAAACAGACAAGCTACTGGCGGTATTACCGATGCAGCATTAAAAGCCACGGCAGTATGGAATCAAACTAAATACTATAATATTTGGTTGATTTCTGAAATCGATAATAATAATGGAGGTTCAGGGATTCAAGGTTATGCCTACTTTGCTTCAAGTCATGGAACTTCGGTTGATGGAGCGGTAATATTATCTAGTAATTTTACAAGTGGAACTTCTACTACAGCAGCACATGAATTAGGTCACTCTTTAAATTTATATCATACGTTTGAAGGAGATGGGTCTGGAGCGTCTTGCCCGACAAATGCAACCGGTTGTGGAAGCGGAGTTGGAGATTGCTGTAATGACATTCCGGCTCATATACGTAGTTCTAGTGATTGTGTTACAGGCACAAATTCATGTAATGGTACATCAAGAGATCTATTTATTCATAATTACATGGATTATTCTTCTGATGCTTGTCAGAATATGTTAACAGCCAATCAAAAATCCAGAATGGTGACCGCTATTTCTGTTACAAGAGCTTCATTTTTAGGTCCTGAAAATGGTGGAACGAATAATGCTTTAGTGCCGGTTAGTACAGCGGGTGTTGATTTTAGTGCGTCGGGTTCGATTTTATGCGGAACCGGACAATCAATTAGTTTTATGGATAAATCAACCTGTATTCCTAATTCATATATCCCTAATTCTTCTTATTCAGGTATTACACATTTGTGGACAATCACAAACGGGACTAATACATACACATCATCATTACAAAATCCGGTAATCACTTTCACCAATACCGGAACATATAATGTTACGTTAGATGTAACAAATTCATTTGGTACAACAAGTTTAACTAAGACGGGGATGATTATAATAGCTTCTGCTCCTGCAATTCCTTGTTCACCAACATCTCAAAATGCCGGAAATTATGCTCAAACTATTTATAATGTTAATTTGAATTCAATTAATTATTCGTCTTCGTCTTTAACCAATGTTGCATACACTAATTTAGCCTGTGCTTATAACACAACTGTTACATCCGGTAGCACATATAGCTTGGCTATTTCGGCAAGAGCAGGAGGTAGCGGAGCGGAAGTGTTTGAAGTATATATTAATTATAATAATGATGGTGATTTTGCTGACGCGGGAGAATTAGTTTTTTCAGGAAGTAATCCCGCTAATACATCAGGAACATATACAACTAATATTACTATACCGGCTACTGCAGTACAAAATACGTTATTACGTATGAGAGTTATTGGCGAAACCGGAACGATCAGTGCTACCGAAAGAACTTGTGGAGTTGGTTTATTTATTGGAGATGTAGAAGATTTTGGCATATATATTAAGAGTAGCGGATGTACAACCCCAACAGTCACTGTAACGCCAACAACAGCAACAATATGTTCAGGTCAAACAACAACCTTAACAGCGAGTGGCGCTACAAGTTACACCTGGAACCCAGGCGCTTTGACTGGAGCGACTGTTGCAGTAACACCAACCACTACAACTATTTATACTTTAACGGGTAGTACAGGAACTTGTGTAAGCGCACCTAAAACAGCAACCGTGAATGTGACTTCTGTTCCGGTTGTAACATTAACACCAACTACATCAACAATGTGTGCGGGTCAAACAAAAACGTTGACAGCAAGTGGAGCAACAAGCTATACTTGGAACCCAGGCGCTTTGACTGGAGCGACTGTTGCAGTAACACCAACAGCTACAACAATATATACAGTAACCGGCAGCAATGGTTCTTGTGTAAGCGCACCTAAAACAGCAACGGTGAATGTGACCTCTGTTCCGGTTGTAACCTTAACACCAGCGACATCAACAATATGTTCAGGACAAACCACAACGTTAACAGCAAGTGGAGCAACAACTTATACGTGGTTGCCGACAGGATCAGGAACATCGAGTGCAGTCACACCAACAGCAACAACAATTTATACAGTAACCGGTAGTAAC
>JAKFDE010000059.1:0-2476 GCA_036676295.1 Bacteroidia bacterium
ATTCGTGAAAGCATGCCGTTAATGCAACACCGAAAATTAGTGCAATTTTAATCAAGCCGCGATCATTTAAAATAACGTCAGTCTTCGCGCAAAAACTTCATATTGATTCACTGCTGCTCTTTCATGGAATAGCTCTAGCTCTCATAAAATACATGACTCTATTTATCTTTAAAATTAATAGTAGCTCGAATCACTCTCAGTTTTCATTCACATCTATAAGCCCCGATTGCGAATGTTAAAAAAACAATAATAGGATTCTATATCATTGATTTTTAATTAACTAAACCCTCAACTTAATCGCAAGCATTCTCTGTATAAATTTACAAAAACACTGCTTATTCTTTCTGCAATTTAGGACAGGATAAGGACTCAAATACAATATTCAGGGAATCACAATGTCTTTAGAAAAAGTAGTTTATACAGCACATGCTAAAGCGACAGGTGGCCGTGATGGTCGCGCAACCTCTTCTGATGGAATTTTAGATGTAAAACTCACCGTTCCTAAAGAAATGGGCGGCGCAGGTGGTGGAACCAACCCTGAACAGCTTTTTGCCGCAGGTTATTCTGCATGTTTTCTAGGTGCAATGAAGTTTGTTGCTAACCGTGACCAATTAAAAATTACACCTGATGTTTATATCGAAGGTGATGTAGGTATTGGCCCGATTCCAACAGGCTTTGGTATTCAAGTGACCTTGAACATTCATTTAGAAGGTTTAGAGCAAGCAGAAGCGCAAAAATTAGTGGATGCAGCACATATCGTTTGCCCTTATTCAAATGCAACGCGTGGTAATATTGATGTGACATTGAATGTGATTGTTTAATTTTTAAATGAACATCCACCTAAAAATAAATATTATTTTTAGGTGGATGTATTTTTTAATTCTATAAGTATTCAAATTTACTAATATTTCATTTATTTTATCAGACTTAAACTTATCCATTATGATTTAAGGTCTAAAAATGAAAATTTATGATATATCAATAAAAAATTTCAGAGGAATTAAGTCTTTAACCAAACTCAAATCTGGTGACATTAATTCATTTGTAGGAAAAAATGATTCAGGAAAATCTAGCGTTCTGAAAGCACTTGATGCATTTTTTAATGATAAATTTACTCATAATGACGTTTTCAAAGGAATTTCAGAAGAAGAAAAAACAGAAATTACAATTCGATTTGAAAGGGCTTTGTTGCACAAAGATTTCATAACTATATGATTTTAAAAGTTTTGATTATTTTTTGATCCAAAATTAAATTTATTTAAATCAGATGCTTACATATTTATGCAACAAAGCCATTTGAAAGTAGTGAAGTAATTAATTCCTTAGCCTTAGATACCGAGGGGAAAATTAATCTTAAAAAAACTTTTACCTTTTCAAATACAGGTAAAGTTGTTAAAGAAATTTTCTATACTTGTAATGATATTAACAGTGAAGAATACTCAAATATTTGGGGAATAAAAGAAGCAGAAATAAATACTTATTTAGAAAATTTGAACATTGAATACTCCCGTTCAGGGCGTGGTGTCACAAATTTATCAAAAATTGAATTAATTGATATTAATACACAGAACTTAGGTAGAATAGAAAAAGAATATGTAGCCGATGAATACATAAAGAATTTAAAAAAACAATATGAGTTCTTTGAAATACCAGATTATTCTTTATTTGATGCTGAACAAGATTTAAACATTAGCTCAACAGCATTTCAAACTCAATTCAAGCCAATTGCAAATCAATCTTTATTAAATAACTTAGAATTAACTAGACAAATTGAAACAAATGTACAAGATGATCTAGAAAATGAATTTAGTGTAATAACTGGATTAATGCAGAGAAATGTCCCAAATCTAGAAAAGATAAAACCCTCCGTAACCTGTAATTGGGGAAATCTTGTTAAATTTGATCTATCTCTAAAATTTTCTACAGATACTTTTGAAATTCCAATTTCAAATAAGGGTACTGGTTTCAAAAGACTTCTAATGGTCGCATATTTTGAATATTTAGCTCAAAAAGCCACAAAAAAATATCAAATTTTTGGAATAGAAGAACCTGAAACATTCCTTCATCCTGAGTTACAAAATGATCTACTAGATTCTATTATTTCATTATCAGAAAATAGTCAATTTTTCATTACAACACATTCACCAGTCTTTGCAGGTGCAACGAATAATTCAAATATAGTTGTAGTTAAAAAACAAAATGAATTATCAAATTATTTAAATTTCGAAAATGAAAATGAAATATTGGATATTGTTATCAGTGAATTAGGCATTAGACCTAACTACAATTTATTAAATGATAATTATCGTAAGGTAGTATTTGTTGAAGGAAGTGGCGATGTAAAATTTTGGGAAAGAGTTTTTCTAAAAATTAATGGTGAAATACCATCAGATATTCTACTCATTCCATGTGGAGGAGATCAAGTTGAGTTTTTTGTTAATGCGGAACTTTGTAAAAAAATAAATAGAAAATTTAT
>JAKFDE010000060.1:0-2502 GCA_036676295.1 Bacteroidia bacterium
GTGCGGCTGAAAAAAGACATTCGCGTAGTAATAAGATATAGAAAAGCATTATATATCAGTTAAAGCGCTTGAGTTATTTAAAGATAACCCAAGCGTTTTTTGTGTTGATCTCGTTATTTCGTTTATTGATCTAGTGCAAATATGTTTAAGAAATAAATCAGGTTGGTTGAATAAAAATTTGTTCGTTGGTATAAATATACATAAAAGGAGTTTAAAAGTTTACGATAGTCATAGATAATGTTGAATTTCTTTATATGAAATAAATACAAAGGAGATGTAATGATGGAGATTGAACTCGATGAGCTAAGTCCTGCTAAAGAAGATTTTATAAAGTTGCACCAAACAACTGGCTGGAATGCCAAAGGGTTGTATACATATGATCAATTATATACGGCAATTTGTAACAGCTGGTACTCCATTTCTATCTATCATAATAGAAAATTAATTGGATTTGGCCGGATAATATCAGATGGAATTTATCAAACTCTTATTTGCGATGTAATGGTTCATCCTGAATATCAAGGACAAGGTATGGGGAAAAAAATAATAGAAGCATTGCTAAAGAAATGTGAAGAGGAAGGTATTAAGTGGGTTCAATTATTTTGTGCAAAAGGTAAACAAGAATTTTATCATAAACTTGGTTTTATAAGCCGAGAATCGGAAGCACCAGGAATGTCGATATTTATATAAGCAAGTATGCAACTAACTATATGGGGGAGGAAGGCTGGATCTACCACTATTTTTGTAGAGGTATAGCTAATTAGACATTAATCTTGTTATAGAAAAAGCCGATTATCTAATCCTAGTGGAAAAGTAAACCGGCTTTTTTTCTGTATTTTGATTTTAAACACTGAAAATGGAAGCTCGAATCATACTTTAACAACAAATAATTGAATAATATGGTATTGTTACCAATTGATTGGTTTTTCAAAACCTCTCATTATGTTCATAAGCCTCAATTTATGTGTCACTTCCCAATTGAGGGATGATAATTTTAAAGTGAGTGCCCAATGATGTACTATCCACAACAACAATATCCCCACGGTGTTCAAAGATGATTTTTTTTACAAATGGAAGTCCCATTCCTGTTCCATCATCTTTGGACGATACAAAGGGATCAAAAATATGGTCCCAATCAGATTCCGGGATCCCTTTTCCCGTATCGAAAAAGTCAATCACAATATAATCTTCATTCATATTTGTAAGAATCGTTATCTTTCGTTCTTCTCTACCTGGGGGAGTCGCTTCTGAACTATTTTTAATTAGATTGATAAACACTTGCTGCAAATATGATTTATTCACAAAGGCCTTAAGAGATTTATAGGAGTCAATTAACTCAATTTCAATATTGTTTTGCTTGGTAAATTCACTAGACAGCTCAATCGAATCTCTAATGATAGAGACAATGTTCTCCGTCCTAAAGCTCATTTTAGAATGAATAATATATTCGTTAAAATTGAATGAGAGTTGTTCCAATTGATCCGTCGCTTTATAAATCATATCCAAGGCACCCTGCTGCATCTTAGTCAGTTCTTTATCTTCCATGATAAGCTTTGAGAAACCTCTGATAATGGTCGATGTATTTTTCATCTCATGTATAAGACTTCCAACAAAGTTACCCGTAAAGTCTAACTTTTTTTGCCTTTCCCTTAGTTGGTAATAATTAAATTCAATAATGGCGTTCAATTTAATAAATTCAAACATAACCATAATTGAAAAAATAATTACTCCTAAACTTCCCATGATAATACCTGTTTCAGGATTAAAGTTAAACAACCCGAGAAGAAACAAAAATAATGTGTACATGGAGAAATGTTTTAAGAAACTCCTAATGTTTGTGTTGCGAATTTTTGTGGAGATATAGAATAAAAAGAGCAAAAATATAATTAAACTAGCCATGTGAAAAACATAAAGCGCAGCCCATTCACCGTATACAGGAAAATAAAACTCAATATCAGATGCGGAAATACGTCTTGTTTCCAAGCCTTTCATTCCAAAGTCGGTCCAACTAATGAAATAAACAAAAGAAGTCCATATGATTAAAGCAATCATCATTTTCTTAGTAAATATATAATTGACGACTCTATTTAAGATAGAGTCATTTTTTAAGGTAACCGAAAAACTTTTTATCGTACAATAGGCTACAAAAAAGGTAGCTGGTACGGAGAAGGTTGGAGCAAACCTTAAAATTCTAAATAACGAAAAAGCTGATTGTTCGTCTAGCAAAGCCGTGAAGTAAAGCACACCTATCCCTTGTTGCCAACCCGATATCATCACCATTAACAAGGTAATCCCTAGAGTTAAATTCGACTTTTTATAAATTTTATTAACACTAAACGCCAACACAATAGGGATCAGGCCAATAGCGCAAATCAATAATCCAACAATCATACCAGTTTACTCCTATTACTCTAAACTTAAAATTCATGCATAGTTTAATTTTACATTAGACAATTAGTACATAGCCATAAGCTAAAATTATAACATAAATAAGAACAAATC
>JAKFDE010000061.1:0-230694 GCA_036676295.1 Bacteroidia bacterium
CGTACCGCCTGTTACTGTCGTTGTGATAACCCCATTCGCTGCCGTACAATTTGCATTCTGTGACCCTAAACTGATCGTCAATGCCGGCGGTTGTGTTACCTCTACTGTCGTCGTTGTTATACAACCATTCGCATCTCTGATGCCCATCGTATAAATCCCCGCATTTTGATTGGTAAAGGTTGTTGATGCCTGATAAGCTCCGCCATTTAAATTATATGAATACGTCGGCGTTCCTCCCGATCCTGTTACATTAACCGTTCCTGTGTTCGTACCAAAACATCTTGTCGGCACAGCTGTGGCTGTAACCGCTACTTGTGTCGGTTGTGTTATCGTTAATGTTGTTGTTGCAATACATCCTGCAGCATCCCTAACCGTAATATTATAATTACCGGCAGGTAAATTACTGAATTGACCTGTACCATTAACGGTAACAGGAGTCGTATTAATAGAATACGAGAATGGCGCTCCAGCACCACCGGTTGGAATAGCAACTGTTGCTGTACCATTAGTTAAACCAAAACAGGTAACATTTGAAAAACTCGTAATAGAGGTTGTTGGACTACCAATACTAGAAACCGTAAATGCTATAGATAAGGTACATGTATTTGCGTCCTTAACTATAACTGTATGTGTACCGGCTAATAACGTCCCTGTGGTTGCTGCTGTTGAAAAAGCTCCTCCGTCATAAGAATAACTATACGTTGGTACTCCTCCAACAACGGAAGTTACTGTAGCTGATCCATTAGCTGTTCCGCAACTAGCTGCTGTAGAGTTTACTGTTGCTGATGTGATCCCGGCAAGTAATCCTACTGTTGCCGTTGTTGTAAATGTACAGCCATTAGCATCTCTTACAACAAACGTGTGGGAACCACTTGTTAACGTTCCAAAATTAGGTGATGCTGTAAATGCACCGTTATCAATATTATAACTATATGTTGCCGTTCCGCCGGTAACACTCGCCACTGTCGCTGATCCTGTTGCCCCCGCACAACTAGCCGGTGACGTATTGACTGTCATTGCTGTAGGACCGGGCGCATTTGGAATAATTACATTTTTTATAAACGTACATCCATTAAAATCTCTTACCAAAAGTGTATACGTTCCCGAACCTAAGTTTGGAACAACCGTTGGAGAAGAAACTCCATTAACAGAATATGTATATGGTCCGGTTCCGCCGGTAGTTGAACTGATCGTAAAACTTCCGTTGCTTAAACCACAAGTTGCACTCGTTGTTGGTGAAGTAATCGCTGTAGGACCAGGCTGATTCACTAAATTAACCGTAGCCGTAGTCCTGCATCCAAAAGTATTTGTTATTGAAACAGTCGTTACTCCCGCAGGTACCGCTGTAATTGTTTGACCTCCTATTGTCCCCGCACTACTCGCAAAAGTAAAAGGCCCCTGGCCTGCTGACGAAGTATTATTTATAACTATTACCCCGTTACTATTTCCACAGGTCGGATTTGTTCCCGTTAACGTTAATGAAGGTAAAGGGTTTATAGTAGCAATAACCGTATTAGACAAATTACACCCTGAAAGTGTTCCTGTAACTGTATATGTTGTTGTAACCGTTGGACTCGCGGTAACCGTCGCTCCGTTAGTTGAAGACAAACCTGTTGCCGGGGCCCAGGTATATGTTGTTGCGCCACTAGCTGATAGCGTTGTGCCACCGCCCAAACAAACCGTTCCTCCTGTAGTTGATAGCGTTCCGGCAGGTGGTGCTGTTACTGTAACGGTTCTAACGATTGAAGTTCCGCAAACCGCATTACTAATGGTAACAGAATAAACGCCCGCACATAATCCTGAAACGGAATTTGTTGTTGCTCCGGTACTCCAGGAATAAGAATAAACTCCATTTCCTCCTGTAATAGAATTGATTTGTGCCGTTCCATTACACGCTCCGGGACATGAAGCCGGAGCCGCTGTCACAGTAGCCGCTAATGGGCCAAACAAATTAATATACCTTGTTAAAGTTGCCGGACATGCTCCGCCGATTGTTGCTGTAATAGCATATGTACCAGTTGTTGAATACGTTTGTGCGGGAGGTGTTGTTCCTGTATAGGTGTTACCATTACCAAAAGTCCAGCTCGGGACTCCTGCAGAAGTATTATTAATAGTAACGTTAACCGAGGATGCGCACACGGTACCAGTTGGAGCAATAGTAAAATTGACGACGGGGGCAATTAATGCTGTACCTTGCCAGGAAAAAACAAATCCTTGTCCATTACCGGTAAAATTACTAATCCTAATAGTATATGTTTGACCGGCAACACCATTAAATGCGGGGCTGTATTCGCCGGTTCCTGCACCTCCCATTCCAAAATTAAGTCCTGCGGCTCCTCCATAATTATAATTACAAACCACCTCTGTTCCATTACATCCGGCCGTAGTATTATACATTGCCCAATCAAACTCCGCTGTGGATGTGCTTGGATTTCCTGTCCATGCAATGGTTCCATTTTGAGTACAAGTAAACGTTATCCATAAATCTTGTGATGGCGTACTTCCTGGGCCGATAAAACAACCTGGCTTGTTACCACTACCGGTAAACCCAGCCATACTGGAAAAAGTTAAATTGGTGGATGTGTTACAATAAGGAAATGCAATGGCACAATCATCTCCTGCACTAGGATTTGTTGGTGTTTGAGAGTTTACACAAATTTGGAATGTTCCCTGATTTCCACTAGTAGATGCTACTGAAATCAAAAGCGTTGTTCCTACCGGTTGAGCATCTAAAACCATTACCGAACCGGTTCCGGTTGCACTGCCACAAAAATCAATTGTACCATCATTACAATTAGTGCCATCAACAACCAAAACCGGGTTTTGAAGTGTGTTTGGCGTAATCGTAATTGTGTTTTGTGTCCCCGTAGAAACAAATTGATACCAAACGAAATTAACAGACGTACCATTACAACTTGTTGTTATACCATCATTGGTTCCACCAACGGTTGTACCATTAATACAAGCTGTTCCGGAAGATAAAGAAATTGGAGTTGCTGTTGCACAGTTATCAGATTGCGCTGTAGCAGCCTGTTTTAATACCAGTAAAAATAAAAGCGTGTATAAAAGATTCTTCATATGCTAAATAATAAAATGATTAGTTTGTACTGATATATTTAAATAATTCTAGTTTTTGGTAATCTTTAGAGATTTGAGATTTTGGAAGAATCATTATGCGCATGTTTTCCTTATAGTCAACATAATTGACTTTATCTTGTAATCTATTTGCTTCTATCACGGTTATTGTAGAAATCGGAACCTGAGGATTAATCCTTGAGTTTATAATTTGAAACTGAAAAGAACCCAAGGCTTTATTCCACTTTTGGCTTAATTCTTCGTTTTCTTTTTGAGAATCCTGAGCTTTTGGTTGTTGTTGTTTTGCTTCGTTTTGAGAAAAACTACTTAGAAAGAAAAATGAAAAAGAGATGATGAGAAAATGTTTAAACATATTGCGGTTTTTTATTCATAAAAATAGGCCAAAAAAGTGCGTTATAACCGCTTTTTAATAAGTTATCCCTTGGTTTTACTCAATAAATCAGATTACATTTTGGATTATTTTTGAAATATCCGGGATTTACAAAAAAAGATAAACCGATTTAAAATAAAGATAAATGCCTATTAACGGTCTATTGATTTACTTAAAAGCAAAAATAGTTCGTTTATGGCCAGTTAAAAAAACTAGTTTTTTAACTCTTTTTAGATGGGTTTTGAAAATGTGAGATTAAATTTCTTTTCTCATTCGCGCAACAGGAATGTCCAATTGCTCTCTATACTTGGCAACGGTTCTTCGTGCAATGTTATAGCCTTTTTCTTTAAGAATGATACAGAGCGCATCATCCGTTAAAGGCTTGTGTTTGTCTTCAACACTAATACAATCTTGTAATATTTTTTTAACCTCACGTGTACTCACCTCTTCTCCTCCTTCAGTGCTTAAGGATTCGGAGAAAAATGTTTTTAATAAAAACGTACCGTAAGGCGTTTGTACATATTTACTATTGGCTACGCGCGATACAGTTGAAATATCTAATCCTACTTTATCTGCAATGTCCTTTAGGATCATTGGCTTTAATTTCGATTCGTCGCCGCTGGCAAAATAATCATTTTGATAATGCATAATGGCATGCATCGACACCAGCATAGTTTGATGACGTTGCTGTAAAGCCTCAATAAACCATTGTGCTGATTCAATTTTACCTTTTACAAAAGATGTTGCTTCTTTGCTTGATTTTTCTTTTTGACGAGAATACTCTTTCAGCATTTCGATATAATCGTCACTTATTTTTAGTTCGGGTAAATTACGTTGATTAATACTTAACTCAGGAATACCATCATTTACATTGATGTTAAAATCCGGAACAACTTCCGACATTTGTCCTTTGTTGTCTCCTTCAGAGTTACCCGGTCTAGGATTCAGATGCGTGATCTCAGAAATAATATCTTTTAATTCGTCTTCTTCAATGTTTAGTTTTCTAATGATCTTATCATAGTGTTTTTTAGAAAACTCATCCATCATGTTTTTTACCACCTCAACCGCTAAATGAGTTTCCTTAGCCTTGATCGGTTTGCGATCTAATTGGATCAATAAACACTCTTGTAAACTTCTGGCGCCTACACCCGCCGGATCAAACTCTTGAATAGTTTTTAAAACCTCTTCCAGTTCCTGCACAGTAGTTGTAGTGTTTTGAGAAAAGGCTAAATCATCAACGATCAAATCCAACTCTCTTCTAACATATCCATCTTCATCTATACAGCCTATTAAATAAAGTCCTATAGCATATTGTTTTTCGGTTAAGTCTCTTAAGCCTAATTGTTCCTCTAATTGTGTATGAAAATCAGGGCCTTCTACGGCAACGGCTTGAAACATTTCATCATCAGCGCTGCGGTTAGAGACTTCGTATTTATACGAATCCAGTTCTGCTGCATCCATATAGTCTTCATACTCATAACCATCATCTATTTTTTCAATCTCTTTCTCTTCGTAATCGTTTATTTCTTCTCCATCAACAACATCTTCTGTTTCATAATCCTCTTCGTTGTTATCAGATTCTAATTCATTATTATCTTCTTCTAACGCCGGATTTAATTCCAGTTCTTCTTTTATTCTTTGCTCTAGGGCAACAGTAGGCAACTGCAACAATTTCATTAATTGAATTTGTTGCGGCGAAAGTTTTTGTAATAACTTAAGTTGTTGTGTTTGCCTTAATGCCATAAATCTTGACGTAAATATACAAAAGAGCCCCGAATATTTTCGAGGCCCGGTTATTTGAAATAAGAAATCTTTTTAGTAATTGTAATACGGTGTTATAAACCAATAAACCACAACCCCTGTTAAGGTAACATACAGCCATATTGGATAACTAAAGCGCGTTGTTCTTTTGTGCTTTACTCTATCGTCTTTTAATGCATAATAAAATGATAATAAAATTAATGGTAGAACCACTACGGCCAATAAAATATGGCTTAATAAAATGATAAGATAAACTGGTCTTGATCCACTAACGCTTGCCGCTTCTTCAGGATCTAAAACATGGTCATGATTAATGTCTCCAAAAATAGTGTCCGGAATAAAATAGTGAGCTGTTACGTATGAAACCAAAAACAATGCAGATAAAAAGAACGCTGTAAGATTTAATTTTTTATGTAATTGAATGTTACGTTTTTTAATGGCCCACAAAGATGCGATCAATAACAAACTACAAGTACCGTTCAAAAAGGCATTCAACATTGGTAATTTATAAATAAAATCAGGGAAACTATCGGGTACCGGAATTAATTTTTGATTAAGAATTACGACTACGATGCAAATTAAAACACTAACACTTAATACAATTTTAAAAACTGTTTTATCATTTTGTTTTTGAAATAAGTTTTGTGTTTCCATAGTAATAATTAATTGATTTTAAATGTTCCTTTAAACTTTGTAAATGTAGTGTTTTCGTAATAAAATTTAGCGTCTACAACATAACCGTTTTCTAATAGTTTATACACAATTTCCAGCTGAATTATTTTGTGTTGTGTGGGCACAATGGTCGCCAAAAATTTAATGTTATCGCCCTTTGTAAGCGTTAAGTTGGTATTGCTGTTTTTTTGTAAAAGCTCTTTAATAATCTGTGTTTGACAAACGCCTGGAACCACCGGCATTTGTTCGAAATGGCCCTTAAAAATCGGGTGTTTTTCATTTAAAATAATGGTTGCTGAAACTGTTGAGTTTTCGGTTATTTCAGTATCAATGCTATAAAAGTCGTTTAATAAAAAAGTATCAATCATTTGTTTTTGGAATTTGTGTTAATTCGAAATAAAACTTTACAAAACCATACTGCTTGCATTTTATTAGTGAATAGGTTTTTAATTCGTTGTTGTATGTATATAAAATTTTTGAGGTTCTTTTTCTTTTCTGAAATGTTTCCTGTAAACTTAAGTTATTTTGTACTGTTGTCGTAAAGTACTGTTTTTCTTCTGCTTTGATGAGCCTAAACAAGGTGTTGTTATTCTTGTCGGTAAAAGATATTCCGGTCTTACCATAAATGTCCAGCAACAGCATGTCTTTAAAGTTTTTCTTTAAGGCGTTTACAACTTGTGGTTTGTTCAATGGCTCAAAAACATACATCACATTCATCTCTCCGTTCTTCATTTCAAGATCAAACATCTTCATACCTAATTCTGTAATAAAAACTAAACGGGTAGACGCAGAGTCGGTTTGTTTAACAATTAGAATTCCGGTAAGATGATTTTTTAAAACATCGATAGTTGTTTGAAACTTAGTGGCGTTTGTGTTATTTACAACCGGAATAATATCTGATCGATTCAATACGCTATTCTTTACGGCCGACTGTTTATACCGTGAAATTTTACAAGAAACAAAAGAGAAGAAGACTAAACTACTTAAGCATAAAATTATTTTCGGCAACAGGCGCATTTAGTTTTTTATTGAAAAAATCGATCATTGTTAAGTCTTCTGTCGATTCTATCATTTCCATTTTAGCCACCGAAGTTACACTTTTATCAAAATACAAGTTTATTTTTTTAAAGGTTTCTTTCATGTTTTTAGTTTGAGGCAATAATTCCAGCTTATAGTATTTATCATTTTCAAAATAATTGGTTTTAAATTTATTTGATTTAAAGATCGTTCCCTGAACACAAGACAACATAATGTCATTAATTTCTTTAAACACCTTGTTGCTGTTCATGTCGTATTTAGAGGTTTTCTTCGTGTCTTTAATAAAAACTTTTTCTTTATTGATAACGATCAGGTATTTAGTTGGGCTTAGATATTCCCATCGTAATAAATTTTCTTTTTTGAATATAAAATGTCCTTTGCTAATGATCTTTTCTGATAATACACTTAGGTTTTTTTCTTGAGTAAAGTCTGACTCCATGGTATTTATTGCCCTACTCATGTTTTCAATCTTTGTTTTTAATAAGGCGGTATCTTTAACCGCTTTATAGTTTTGAGAAAAGCTGATCAGTGGCAAACAGCAGATAAATAAAAGTTGTTTAAACATTTGACGAAGGTATAATATTAAATAATTTTTGTTTGAGGCGTTTTGTTAAGAAAACTTAAGCGCTATTTTACAGAACGTTCCACTCTTTTTTCCACTGCTCAATAAACGAAGGAACGGTTATGTGGAGCTCTTTAGTCATCGGATCCATAAATACCTGTGTGGTTTTTCCGGTGCAGGCAACATAGCCGTGTTTTGCGCTAAAGATCTTATACTCAAAAATTAATTTTGCTGCCGGTGAATTAATAAAGGTAGTTTCGATAATTGCGTTATCGCCATATTCTAAGATGCGTTTAAAATTTACTTGCAGATCGATCAACGGTACCGCTAAGCCTTTTTCGTAAATATCTAAATAGCCAAGCTTGTATTGTTTACCAAAAGCCTCTCTGCCGTCTTCAAAATATCTCACAAAATGACCATGCCATACCACTCTAAGAGAATCAACTTCACTAAATTTTATTGGTATTTCGGTTTTATTAATTAACATGTTTCAAATATACACATGAAGGACCTTTTTTCCTCGAAAAAACCTTTTAGCCTTTTTGTATTACAAGCAAAATGATGTTAATTTTTTTGCTTTTATATTTTCAAATCACTAGATTTGGAATTAAATTAACTAAAACTAATAACAAGGATGAAAAAAATTTACTTATCAATTAGCGCAATAGCTTTATGCGCATTTGCTCAAGGACAAAGTTTTGTTCAACAAGCAACAGGAATTACTCCAAAACAAGCTTATCAGCCAAAAAGCACCAATTTTTCGGTTGCAAAAACTCAAAAAGTAACCGGTGGTGTGGTTGCTGGTCGTTTTGACCCAAGTTATTCACTTCCAATTGCACGTGGTAAAACCGTAGGTTCTACAGGAGCAGAAGATTATGGTGTTTATGTAGCGCCTATTTTCGTTGATTCTACTGTACAATCTTCGTTTTCAACTGCTTCAGTTATTGATGGACATTTTATTGGTCAAAACTTTGATCCTAAATCAATCATCTTTGATCCAAATTTTGTGTCTTTATTTTCAAAAACAGATTCTTATACTTTAGATACTGTTTGGATTGGTGGTGTTTACCAACGCAGAGGGCACACAATAGATGATACTTTAATTGTTGAGATTGTTTGGGGTGATACATCAAATACAGCTGTATTTGGTCGTTGGTCATATGCTTCTGCTCCTATTTCTGGTTTTGGACCGTTTGTAACTCCAAAATACACTACAGTTGCAGGAACACCAGGTGATCAAATCCGTTATTCTGCTCCGGCATCTAACAAAATTTCAATTAAACACGTTTTAACAAAAGCTGATTCTACTTATATGGCTGACGTGTCTGATTATTTACCAATTGCTATTAACGGTACATTAGGCCAATTAATTCCTGCTAATAATATTGTGAACTGTGGTTTCAGCTTCAACGCTGGAGGTACTCACTCTATGGGCGATATTTCTTGGGCTTCTTCTACTAGTCCAAATCCTGGTGTAATTAGTGGATGGGCTGCTATCCAGTATGCACAAGACGTTCCGGCAATTGCTGCGATCAGTGATGTATCTGATGGATATGATGATTTTGGAACTGGTAAAAACTTTTCTATTGACATTTTCAAAAAAGGCCGTTACGGTCAAGAAGCTGGAGCTTTCGCTACTGCTGCAAGAGGTGCTTTCTATTGGGGATATTGGATTGATTTCTCTGTTCATGGAACATCAACTGTTGGTATGCAAGAATTAGAGAAAAACGGCTTTTTATTAGGTCAAAACATTCCTAATCCATTCAGCGGTAGTTCTAAAGTTAACTACATGATCGAAAAAGAAGCTAATTCAGCTATTTTCACTGTTACTGATGTAATGGGTCGTGTAATTTCTTCTCAAAAAGCTGATGCTTCTAAAGGAACTCACTCTATTGATTTAGGAACATACGCTGCAGGTGTATATTACTATTCATTAAACATTGATGGTAAAGTTACTACAATGAAAATGATTGCTCAATAATCATTAAATAACATTAAACAAAAAACCCGTTCACTATTAGCGAACGGGTTTTTTATTGTCAATTTTTTTAATTTTCTGTAGGTAAAACAATCAGCGTATTTATTTTTTCAAGAACCAATATCGCCTCATCTACGCTTTTAATGTTTTCGATGGTTAGCCACAGTTTATTGTTTTGTTCTTTTAAAGCTGTTTGTTTGGGTGTTTTTTGGGCATATAGCAATACTGCCTTAAACATAGGTGAGTTATAATAGTCGCTATCCTGCTTGCTTAAGAAATAAGACAGCATCTTATTATTTTTCAATGTAATTTTTTCGAAACCGAGTTTCATCGCAGCCCAACGCATCCGCACTACATTAATTAACTCAGACACCTCTATTGGTAAAGGCCCAAAACGATCTCTTAAGTGTTCCTGATATTGGGTTAATTCTTCTTCTTTGGTAATATTATCCAGTTCTCGGTATAATAACAACCGCTCTGTCAAATTACTCACGTAGCTTTCCGGAATCAACAACTGTAGATCGGTATCAACTACGGTTTCTTTTACAAACTGTCGTGAAAACACAGATTTATCTGTATTAGCCGATTCATTGGCCTCAATCGATTGTTTATACCAATCTTCTTGTTTCAGCTCTTCAATCGCCTCGTTTAAGATCTTCATATAGGTATCAAAACCCATATCATTAATGAAACCACTTTGTTCTCCACCCAATAAATTTCCCGCACCACGTATATCTAAATCTCGCATAGCAATTTGAAAACCGCTTCCCAGATCACTAAATTCTACAATAGCTGTCAGTCGCTTTCGGGCTTCGCTGGTTAAATTAATAAACGGTGGAGTTAATAGATAACAAAACGCTTTTTTATTGCTACGCCCTACTCTGCCTCGCATTTGGTGAAGATCGCTTAATCCAAAATTTTGTGAATCATTAATAATGATCGTATTCGCATTGCTAATATCCAAGCCCGATTCGATAATGGTTGTAGCTACCAACACATCATATTCTCCTTCTATAAACCCAAGCAACACATCTTCCATCTTATCACCATCCATTTGTCCATGGCCAACCGCAATGCGCGCTTCGGGCACCAAGCGTTGTAAAATACCCGCAACTTCTTGTATGTTTTGTACTTTATTATGAACGAAATAAACCTGCCCACCCCTACTTAATTCATAAGAAATGGCATCTCTGATGGCTTCCTCACTAAAGGTCATTAACTCTGTTTGTACCGGATAACGATTTGGCGGAGGCGTTGATATCACGGACAGATCACGCGCCCCCATTAAACTAAACTGTAACGTTCTTGGGATGGGCGTTGCCGTTAAAGTAAGTGTGTCTACCGATGTTTTAAAGGTTTTTAATTTATCTTTGATGCCTACGCCAAATTTTTGTTCTTCATCAATGATCAATAAGCCAAGATCCTTGAACTTCATATCCTTACCCACAATCTTATGGGTGCCTATCAAGATATCTATTTTTCCATCTGCTATTCCGGCAATGGTTTCTTTGGTTTCTTTAGCTGATTTAAACCGATTGATAAAACTAACTTTGCAAGGCAAGTCTTTTAATCTTTCGCTAAATGTTTTATAATGCTGATAAGCTAAAATTGTAGTAGGAACTAACACAGCAACCTGTTTACTATCACATACGGCTTTAAAAGCAGCGCGAATGGCTATTTCGGTTTTACCAAAACCCACATCACCACACACCAAACGATCCATTGGATGTGGCTTTTCCATATCACGCTTCACATCATTGGTTACTTTGTACTGATCAGGCGTATCTTCATAAATAAACGACGCCTCTAATTCGTGTTGCAAATAATTGTCTTGCGGATAACGATGACCCTCTTGGGCTTTACGTTTGGCATACAGTTTAATTAAATCGTAAGCAACCTCTTTAACATTGCGTTTTGTTTTTTGTTTTAAGGTTGCCCAAGTCGTAGAACCAATTTTATCTATACGAGGGACATTTCCTTCCTTGCCGGTATATTTACTAATGCGGTGTAAGCTATGAATGCTTACATATAAAAAGTCGTTGTCTTTATAAACTAACTTTACGGCCTCCTGCTCTTTACCATTAACATTTAATTTTACTAAGCCACCAAAACGGCCAATACCATGATCAATGTGCGTTACAAAATCTCCCGGATTTAATGATAAAATTTCTTTTAGTGTTAATGACTCGGCCGTTTTATAACGCGTTTCTTTTAAATGGAATCGGTGATAACGTTCAAAAACCTGATGATCCGTATAACAAGCAACTTTTAATTCATGATCAATAAACCCTTCATGAATATTAATATTTACGTGCTCTATTAAACTTTCCGCCGTACGGTGTTCTTTAGACAAGATATCATTAAAGATCGTATGTAAACGTTCTGCTTGTTTGTTATTATCAGTCGTTAAATAGTTTTTATATCCTTTGGCTTTATTGGCTTTCAGATCATTAATAAGCATTTCAAAATTTTTATTGAACTGCGGCTGTGGGCTTTGATTAAATGTGATTTCTTGCGTAGCAATTGCTGCAGACAAACCGTGTTCTATAATTCTAAAAGGCTTTATTTGTGATAAAAATTCTTCGCCTCTGATGTATAATTCGTTGGGGGCTAAATGTTCTACTGTTCCAATAATTTGAGAGAACATTTTTTCTGCTTTCTCAAATTGCTTTTCAATCTGTTCTTTTGATAACAACACATCATCAAAACACAAAACCGTATCGCTTGATAAATAATCAAAGATCGCTTGTCTAACCTCAATCACCTGATTAGATTGAATATCCGGGATGATGGTGACAAAATCGTAATTGTGATTAGACAATTGAGACGCCGGATCAAACGTTCGGATAGCATCCACATCGTTTCCAAATAATTCAATACGATATGGTAATTCATGGGCAAACGAATACACGTCTACAATGCCACCACGAATCGCATATTGTCCGGGCTCCGACACAAAATCACATAACTCAAAATCATAACTCATTAAAAATTCCTGTATGAAATCGATGCTGAGCTTATCTCCTTTTTTAATTACGAGTGTGTTTTTGCTTAAGCTTGTTTTAGACGCCACTTTTTCGGCAAGGGCGGCAGCATAGGTCACTACAATGCCTGAGTAATTTTCTTTGCTTAATTGACTTAAGGTTTCTGCACGTTCTTGTACAGAGGCGTTACTCGTTTTTTCTTCTTTGTAGGGAACCTTATAACTTTCAGGAAAATAATGAATGTGTTTCTCAGGAAGTAATGCTTGCAGATCGTTTAGAACATAGGCTGCTTTTTCTTTATCGTTACAAACAATAAAATAATTAGAAGAGGTGTTTTGAAACAAGTCATTTACCAAAAAGGCAAAAGCTGACCCTCGCAAACCGGAAATAAATACATTTGTATTAAGGTTTACTTGCTTTTGTTGTAGCTCACTCCAAAACTTACCGTTCCACCACATTGATGCGGTAAAAGTAAGAAACTATTTTCGTATAAACCGAATAGTTGCACAAAAGAAATGGTTTAAAAACCAGAAACACTTTACTCTTTGAAAAACAAAATTAACTCGTTGAAGAATGTTCTTTATACATTTACCGCTTTATAGGCTGCTATGTGTTAACTGCTGTAAATCCCTTATTTTACTGGCAAATACAGGTGTTTTGTTCCGGCTAAGATTTTTAGAAATCCCATAATCATTTTTAATCTTACCGTTTTCGTGTATTTTTTTAGTGATGTTTGTAAAAAAAATTATGGCTCGCATTTCTTATATTTTATTTTTCGTCTCTTGCTTTATCACTAGTGTTTTTGCACAACAACACAAAAAACTAAAAGTATTATTTCTTGGCAACAGCTATACTTACGTAAACAATTTACCGCAATTAATTAAAGACATTGCTTTAGCAAACGGTGATACACTTGTGTTTGACAGTAACTGCCCCGGTGGCCAAACCTTTCATGGACATTTTTTGGATGCCACCAGTATTTCAAAAATTAACTCGCAAGCCTGGGATTGTGTGGTTTTACAAGCACAAAGCCAAGAGCCTTCGTTTGATCCATCACAAGTTGAAACTGAAACACTGCCTTATGCTATAAAACTAGACAGTGTTATTAATCACAATAACAGCTGTACAGAGACAGTGTTTTATGAAACCTGGGGAAGAAAAAATGGTGATGCTTCAAACTGCGCAGCCTACCCTCCAATTTGCACTTACATTGGCATGCAAAACAGATTAAAGGAATCTTACAAATTATTTGCGGATACAACTCATTCTACTTTTTCTCCGGCAGGAGAAGCCTTTAGAAAATCAATAGCGCAAAATCCATCTCTAGAATTGTATAATGCCGATCAAAGTCACCCATCTTTAGAGGGTTCCTATTTAACGGCTTGTGTGTTTTACGAAGTATTGTTTCATAAAAGTGTTTTAACTAACACTTTCACCGCTGGGGTTTCTGCCGCCAACGTGGCCTTCTTACAACAAGTAGCTCATAGTGTGGTTAATGATAGTTTATCCACGTGGAACATTGGAAAATATACGCCATGGGCTCCTTTTACATATACATTAACGGGTTCACTTAACTATCAGTTTAATAGCCAGTCGCCTAATGCAAACAACAAATGGTATTTTGGCGATGGAACAACAAGTTTACTAAGCAACCCAACACACGCTTATGCTAATAGTCAAAACTACACTGTTTCACACGTGGTAAGTAATGCTTGTTCTAAAGATTCTTCTTCAATGGTCTTAAATACAACCATCACCGGACTACATGAAACAATATTAAATACAATTATTTCAATTTATCCAAACCCAGCCGAAAATATTATTCATGTTAAGCTTGATCAAAATGAACTGTTAGAATACAGAATTTATGATGTTGTGGGTAAACAATATCTAACAGGTAAAACTTCCAAATCAATTAACATTGCGTCGCTACCAGCTGGTGTTTATTTTGTAGAAGTTCAAACGGGTCACAAACCACTCACGCTAAAATTTACAAAACATGATTAAAGACTTACGCGGTGTAACCTGTAATTAAGAAAAAATTTATCATAAAAAAGCCTAAACATATGTTTAGGCTTTTTTGTTTTGTTTACAAAGAACAACATCTCCCGCCCTGCGGGCATCCTCTTCAAAGAGGGAATTAAATTATTTCAAACTACCGATCATGTCTTCAGGCTTCACCCACTCTGTGAATTGTTCGTTGTTTAAGTAGCCTAATTCTATGGATGCTTCACGTAGGGTTTTGTTTCCTTTGTGAGCCGTCTTCGCAATTTTAGCTGCTTTTTCATAACCAATATGTGGATTTAACGCTGTTACCAACATTAAGGAGTTTTCTAAATGTTTTTGAATTTCCGGTAAGTTTGCTTCAATACCATCAGAACATTTTTCTGTAAATGATACACAAGCATCCCCAATTAATCGTGCCGATTGTAAAACGTTTGCAGCGATCAATGGTTTAAACACATTTAATTCGAAGTGTCCGTTTAATCCGCCAACTGTTGCTGCAACATCGTTTCCAATTACCTGAGCACATACCATCGTTAAAGCTTCCGGTTGAGTTGGATTTACTTTACCGGGCATAATAGACGATCCCGGTTCGTTATCCGGAATGATCAATTCCCCTATTCCACAACGTGGTCCAGAAGACAACATGCGAATATCATTTGCGATTTTAAATAGCGCTACTGCACTACGTTTTAAAGCGCCGCTTAATTCAATCATCGCATCATGTGCTGCTAATGCTTCGAATTTATTTGGAGCAGTTACAAATGGTAAACCTGTTAATTCAGCAATTTTCTTCGCTACTAACACATCGTATCCTTTTGGAGTGTTTAATCCGGTACCAACCGCTGTTCCGCCTAATGCCAATTCTTTAACCGCTTCTAATGCGTTTTTCAAGGCGCGGATACTCATGTTTATTTGCTGCACATAACCGCTAAACTCTTGTCCTAATGACAAAGGCGTAGCATCCATAAAGTGTGTACGCCCTGTTTTTATAATATTTTCAAATGCTTTCGCTTTTTTGTTTAAAGAGTCGCGTAGTTTTTCCATTCCCGGAATAGTGATCTCTACTACTTGTTTGTATGCCGCAATATGCATCGCGGTTGGGTAAGTATCGTTTGATGATTGAGATTTATTCACATCATCATTTGGATGTAATGCTTTTGGCTCATCCGTTAATTTACCGCCATTCATCACGTGCGCACGATAAGCAATTACCTCGTTTGCATTCATGTTACTTTGTGTACCCGAACCCGTTTGCCAGATCACTAAAGGGAATTGATCGTCTAATTTTTTTGCTAAAATTTCATCACAAGCTTTAGCAATTAGATCGCATTTTTCCTTTGATAAAACGCCTAATTCGCAATTAGCTAAAGCAGCCGCTTTTTTAAGGTAACCAAATGCATATATGATTTCCTTTGGCATACTTGCCTCAGGTCCTATTTTAAAGTTGTTACGAGAGCGTTCTGTTTGTGCTCCCCAATAAACATGCGCCGGTACTTTTACCTCGCCCATAGTGTCTTTTTCGATTCTGAATTCCATAGTGTATTTTGTTTTTAGATGGACGAATTTAGTAAAAAAACGCAACGCAGATAACGCAGACTATTAAGATTTTGTAAGATAAAAATCATCCTAATTATATATATCCACGTTATCGGCGTCTATTAAAAAAATTTGGTTATTAAAAAAACTCTATTTATATTTGTAGACTGATTAGTCAGTCTTGATTTTGGATAAAAAAGAAGAAATATTAAAAGCTGCGCTTAAATTGTTTGTAGAATTTGGGTTTCACGCCACACCTACCAGCAAAATTGCTCAAGAGGCGGGGGTAGCAAACGGCACTTTGTTTCACTATTATAAGACCAAAGAAGAGTTGATTTTAGCGGTTTATACAGATGCCAAAACAAGGCTCACAGAATACATGTATACCAATTCTAGCAAGGATGAATCTTTAGAGCTGGTCTTTAAATCGTTGTACACAAATAGCCTGGAGTGGGCGCAAAACAACAAAGCTGATTTTTATTTCATTCAACAATTTTCAAGCTCGCCTTTTTATTCTTTAATTTCGACCGAAGAGATCAAAAAACAAGCAAAGCCTCATTTGGATATTTTACAACAAGGAATCAAAACGGCAGTATTAAAGCCGCTACCCGTTGAATTGATGTATACACTTATTAACAGTCACATTGCCGGCATTAATCAATATTTGTCTTCGGACGAGTTTTCAATACAAAAACAAAAGAAGATCATCAATGAATCATTTGATCTTTTATGGGATATGATCACATAAAAAAATTTATCATTGTTTAGAGTGAGTAGTCAATCTATGATATAAAATTAAAAACAAAAATAATCATGAATAAAGTAATTTTAATAACAGGAGCCTCTTCAGGCATTGGAAAAGAAACCGCAAAACTATTAATTGAAGCGGGCAACATTGTATATGGTGCTGCTAGAAGAATTGACAAAATGAATGATCTAAAAGAACTGGGCATAAAACTTTTGGAAATGGATGTGACCAATGATCAATCAATGGTTAATGGTATTCAAAAAATAATTGAAGTAGAAAAGCGTATTGATGTTCTTGTTAACAATGCCGGTTATGGCTCTTACGGTGCCTTAGAAGATGTGTCTATTTCAGAAGCTAAATACCAATTTGAAGTTAATGTTTTTGGCTTAGCCCGATTAACCCAATTAGTGTTGCCTCACATGCGCCAACAAGGGTCCGGAAAAATCGTCAATATTTCTTCCATGGGAGGAAAATTTGGAGAACCACATGGCGCCTGGTATCACGCCACCAAATATGCCGTTGAAGGATTAAGTGACAGTTTAAGAATGGAGTTAAAACAATTCAACATTGATGTTGTGATTATTGAACCGGGTGCTATAAAATCTGAGTGGGGAGGAATAGCCAAAGAAAATCTTTTGAAAGTATCTGGAAATACTGCCTATAAAAAGCTGGCCGAAAAACATGCAGCGTTAATTGACAAAACATATAAACGTGTGGGATCCGAACCTATTGTAATTGCAAAGTCAATTGCCAAAGCAATTAATTCAAACAATCCTAAAACGAGATATACAGTTGGAGGAGGGGCAAAACTCATCCTGTTCTTAAGAAGTATTTTATCCGACAGACTATTTGACAAACTATTTATGAGTCAAATGAAATAAAATATTTGGTTCCTCATACTCTATTTACAAAGAGTAGCCACAAATAAATAATCATAAAAGCCGCACTAAATTGTGCGGCTTTTTATTTGGTTCCACGTGAAACAATAAATCTAAACAATCTCCCATACCATAAAACGTCACTAAAAGTCACGGTAAAATATAATTGATGTTATATCTATAATATTATCGAACGATAAATGATTGGCACGAAAAGTCAAACCATAAACATTCTACTAATTGTGCTTAAGTATGCGAATCGAAAACGATGAGCATAACACGCAACGGTTTTAAAACAGTAGCCTAAAAGGCATCTTAATGTCGAGTAAATAAATCAAATACCATTAACCTCGACGAACCATTCCTTGTCAAAAAACAATTCTTTTAATCTTGTTCCGCACCGGCTGTTAAACTATAACTTGGCCAGTAAGAATCCGCGCTTACAAAGGATTTCTATCTCATACTTAAATCATAGAAGGTTGAAATTTGTCATTAATAGATTCGTTAACTCTTCTGCACAAAAACAACTCTGAACAATGCTTAACTCTAAATAATTTCAACGGAACTTACAAATACATTGGGGATTACGCCCTATAAGATTTGTCCTTGATAAGATTAGTGCTTGACACTGATGTTCCTGTCTTCTTCAAATATAAATAAACTAAACAGCTAGCTCCATGGCTTACAAATTTCACCAAACAACCACTTAAAGAAAACAAAAAAGCCTCACTCTATTATGAGTGGGGCTTTTACATAAATATGTTCCACGTGGAACTTAAGCGTGCTTAAATATATAAATCGTACTAGAGTAATGGTTTGAGTCTTTGCTTTTGATGTTCGATTTAAGTCCAACCATAAATGCTTTAAATAAGTTTACTGTTCCTGTTTTGTATTTCTCGCTCAGCATGCTTACGTAGAAGCTGTCAAATTTCATTGGTTTAGTTTCCTGTAATTTAAAGCCTGCGTTTTCCAATAAAGCCTTCATAGATTTTAATTCAAAATGGTGAAGGTGTCGAGGCACATCATAGGCTGCCCAAAATTCTTTATAATATTCTGCGTCATATGAAACATGATTTGGGACAGCAATGATTAATATTCCGTCTTTTTCCAGCCTGGTCTTAAAGAAAGACAATGTCTCAGACATATCCGTTACATGTTCCAACACGTGCCAAAGAGTAATGGCATTAAACTTCTTATCAGTAATATATGTTTGAATTTTTCCTTTATCTGAAAACACATTTAGTCCCTGCTCGGAGGCAATCTTTCTTGCATTGTCATCCGGCTCCATACCAAAACCTTCCCAGCCGACTTTTTTACAAGCTGATAAAAACATGCCCGTTCCACAACCATAATCCAATATTGTTCCACGTGAAACATAAGAATCGATCAATTGAATTTTTTTCTTAAGAGTATAAGATCTAACCGCATGGTATAGTTTGTTAACGATTCCTTTTTTAGTATTGGTGTGTGAAACATACTCTTCGGCCTTATAGTAATTTCCTAAAACCGAATCGTCGGGTCGGGGATTAGTAAATTTAAAGCCGCAGGACTTACAGGAAATAATATTGAACTTCTCCTGACTTACAGTATAATCTTTACATGCTAAAAATGGCTCAAAAGAACTTGAGCCACATACTAAACATTTTTCTATAGTTAACATATTTACTTTTTGTTCTCGACTGCGCTCAAACTGACAAGCGAATCTTATTATACGTATTTAAACCTAAAGTGTTCCACGTGGAACACTAGATGTTTTATCTTCCTAAATGAACCAATAATACAGAAATATCTGCGGGGTTAATTCCTGAAATTCTACTTGCCTGGCCAATAGTTGCTGGACGTAATTTTGTTAATTTGTCTCGGGCTTCCAGCGATAAACTATTTACTGCCTTAAAGTCGAAGTCAGGCCTGATCTTATAATTATCTAATTTAGAAACCTTCTCTGCATTCTCTTTTTCTCTTTCAATATACCCTTCGTACTTCATTAAGATTTCTGCTTGCTGAATTGTATCGTCATCCAAATCAGAAATTAAAGCGTCAACATCCTTACAATATTTCCCTAGCTCTTTAATAGAAACATCCGGGCGAGACAATACATTAAAGTAACGTACTTTTTGAGTTAATGGGGCAGAGTTGATGCTCTCAAAATACGGGTTAGTTTCTTCTGGTTCGGCACTTGTATTTTTAAAATACTTGATCAAGCTTTCATAACGCTGTATCTTTTTTTCAACCAAATCTACGCGTTCTTGTTTTGCCAAACCAATAGAGTGGGAGAGAGGTGTTAAACGAACATCGGCATTATCTTGTCTTAATAACAATCTGTACTCCGATCGAGAAGTAAACATACGATATGGTTCATCCGTTCCCTTTGTTACCAAATCATCAATTAAAACTCCAATATAAGCTTCGTGTCTTTTTAAAATAAACGACTCTTTTTCATTGATCTTTAAGTGCGCATTAATTCCAGCCATTTGTCCCTGGCAAGCCGCTTCTTCATAACCGGTTGTTCCATTAATCTGTCCTGCAAAAAATAAATTTTCTACTAACTTGGTTTCTAAAGTCAGACTTAATTGTGTAGGCGGAAAATAATCGTATTCGATCGCATAACCCGGACGGAACATTTTAGCGTTCTCAAAACCAGGAATTAATCTTAAGGCTTTATATTGAACATCCTCCGGCAAAGACGTTGAAAATCCATTCACGTATATTTCAACCGTGTTCCAACCTTCGGGTTCAACAAATAATTGATGTCTATCTCTTTCAGAAAAACGTGTTATTTTATCTTCAATGCTTGGGCAATATCTTGGTCCTAATCCTTGAATTCGTCCTGCAAACATAGGAGACTTTTCAAAACCGGTTCTTAGGATCTCATGAACTTTTTCGTTTGTATAAGTAATATGACAAGGAATCTGCTTTTTGATCTTAGATCGATCTGCTTTTGAGGAAGCATAAAACGGGGACGTATTTTCTAAATAAGAAAATTTATCGATCGCTTCATCACCCTCTTGTTCTTCCATTTTAGAATAATCCAAAGATCTTCCATCTATACGAGGAGGCGTTCCGGTTTTCATACGTCCGGCTTCGAAACCTAACTTTACTAATTGTTCCGTAATACCATAAGAAGCCGACTCGCCGCTTCTACCGCCACCTATTTGTTTTTCGCCAATATGGATCAAACCATTTAAAAAAGTTCCACTAGTAATAACTACAGCCTTAGCTTTAAATTGTAAACCCATTCCGGTTACAACTCCTTCAACTCTTTTGCCATCTTTTGAAACGATCAGCTCACGACACATGTCTTGCCAAAAATCAACATTAGGGGTTTGCTCTAACATTTCTCTCCAGGTAGATGCAAATAACATACGATCGTTTTGAGTACGAGGACTCCACATGGCGGGTCCTTTTGAACGATTCAACATACGGAACTGTATAGCAGATTTATCGGAAACAATTCCGCTGTAACCACCAAGGGCATCAATCTCTCGAACAATTTGCCCTTTGGCAATACCGCCCATAGCGGGGTTACAACTCATTTGAGCAATGGTTTGCATATTCATGGTTAAAAGTAAAACTTTAGAGCCCATGTTTGCTGCGGCTGCGGCGGCTTCGCATCCTGCGTGGCCAGCACCAACAACTATAATATCGTATTGTGAATTCACTTTTAAGAACGGGATAAAAGATTTATGATAAATGACAAAAGAAGGTCTTTCATCCTAAATCATTTTTCATTCTTCCGAATTAGATCATGTTTAATTTAGCCAACAATTCGTCGCGGTATGAACCACCAATTGGAATGACTTTTTTATTTTCTTCAAGCACAACTGTTTGATTTTCAATTGTTTGTATTTTATCGACGCGTGCAATGAACGAACGGTGAACGCGGATAAAATCACCATTATCCAATTTCTTCTCAATGTCTTTCATTGTAGAGTGAATTGTATAACGTGTGTATTGAGTATTTAATACTACATAGTCTTTTAAAGCCTCAACGTAATAAATATCTTTTAAGTTTACTTTTACTAAACGGCTATTTGATTTTACAAATAATAAATCTTTTGCAGACTCGTCTTTATTTTCAACCAAAGAATATAAGAAATCACGTTCTTTTTGAACCTCAGTATCTTTTTTGTGTTTATACAACGCCATTTCAATAGTTGAGTGTAAATCAATCTCTTTGAATGGTTTTAAGATATAACCATAAGGTTCAGTGATCTTAGCTTTAGATAGAGTGCTCTCATCAGCATAAGCCGTTAAGAAGATCACCGGAATATTATAATCTTTTTTAATTGTTTCGGCCACATCAATACCTGTCATTGGCCCCTTGATCATGATATCCATCAACACAATATTAGGCTCCAGGTCCACAATATTTTTAATTGCATCGGCCCCATTATTACTAATGCCCAAAACATTATAGCCTAGTTTTTTCAAACTATTCTGAATGTCTTTGGCAACAATACTTTCGTCTTCTACAATATATACGTTGATGTTGTTTTCCATAATAAATTTTAAATCTTAAATTCTATAATAAATTTTGTGCCTTTTGTTCTATCTAATGTTAAGGTGCCTCCTATTTGTTCTACTAACGTATCTACTAATTGCAATCCAAGTGTCTGTGTTTCTTTAATATTAAGTGTTTCAGGAATTCCTATTCCATTATCACCCGCCTCAATTACCACATTGTGTTTACTAGCCTTCAAATTTACAAAGATTATTCCATCTCTTTGATTAGGAAAGGCATATTTTAATGAATTAGAAACAATTTCATTAATAATTAAGCCACAAGGTATCGAAACGTCTAAATTTAGAAATAAATTATCTAAAGTTAAAATTAGTTTTATTTTTTGAGAATTAATAGTGTATGAGTGAATTAAATTTTTTGTAAGGGTTGTGGTGTATTCTGTAAAGTTTACAGACTCGAAATTCTTAGTCTGGTAAAGGCTTTCATGAATAAAGGCCATTGTTTTGATCCGGTTTTGGCATTCTTTTAAGAGATTAAGGGCATACGGATCCTTCACATAAGACGATTGTAGGTTCAATATACTGGAAATTACCTGCATATTGTTTTTTACACGATGATGTACTTCTTTTAAAAGCACCTCTTTTTCCTTTAGAGATTGTATGATCTTATACTCATTAATTTTATTTTCGGTAATGTCAAAGCCTAATCCGGAAACTTCTTCTACTTCGCCTTTACTGTTTTTGATTGGGTATAAGAAATATTGTCTGAAAACATTTTTACCGTTTAACAATATTCTTTCGGTCGTAAATTCTACCTGAAGGCCTTTGAAAGCCATCTCGTATTTTTCGTCCCAAAGCGATTCAAATGGCTTTGTTTTAGAACCGCTTAGATCTCTTATGTTTTTATTTTCCTGAGGATAAAAACCATATAAATCGTGTATAGCGTTAGCATAGTTTTGATTGAAAGACGTTAACTCAAGATTTTTACTAATGGTCCACATCAACTGGGTTCCACTTTCAAAAATTGCTTTCAGTTTAGCTGATTGATTTAAAATTTGTGATTCAAATTTCTTGTTTTCTGTAATGTCGTGGGCTAAACAAGCAATCTCAATAATTTCTCCTGTATTGTTCTTGATCGGGTTAATCACTATTTCTTTATAGTTAACTTCTCCGCTTTTATCAATTTCTTTACGTTCGAATTTTAGTTTTTTGTTTTGAAAAGCTTGCTCATAGATGGGCTGCCAATAATTTATATAACTATTTTTAGCGGCTCCCTTTAATAAATTTGCAGGATTTGTATTTAAAGCAGGCCTTGTATCATATTTCGTTTCAAATAAGTTGGAGAAATTTTGATTGAATGAAGTAATATCAAATTGCTTATTGATTGTCCAAATTAAATGCGAACTACTTTCAAATATTGATGTTAATTTTTGTTCTAATTTTTCAGATTCGCTTTGTAAGTATTTTAATTCCGTGATATCATAGGAAATACAAGACACTTCTTCAACCTTATCCTCTTTTTTAATAGGATTAATAAATACTTGTCTGAAATGTTTTTGGTTATTTTTATCTATTTGTTCAACGGTAAACTTGATGCTTTTTCCTGTATTAAACACCTCGTCATATTTTTCTAACCACCAATTATGATGGCTATTATTTATTTCTAATGATGGATTAAATGGGCCTTTATCTTCTATATTGGGTCTAATACCATATAATTTAAACATGGCATCAGAAAAGTTTTGATTAAACGACGTTAAACTATGCTTTTTATTAAGCGTCCACATTAACTGATCGCCACTATCGAAAATAGCGGATAACTTAGCGGATTGTTCTTGTATTTTTTGTTCCGATTTTTTTCTTTCAGTAATATCATGAGCAATAATCGCTACTTCTTCAATTTCTCCTGCGCCATTTTTTAGTGAGTGCAGGTATATTTCTCTGTAATAATCGTTATGATTCACATCAAAATTTTGTACTTCAAAAAAGTCTGAAGTTGCAGGATTTTCTTTTTTAAAAAGTTGTAAAAGCTTGGTTTGCCATAACGGTAAACTCAGATTTTGTTCTGTATCATTTGAAATATTAAAAAGAACTTCTCCGATTTTTATCTCATGATTAAAAACTTTTTTTATATAATCTGAATAGTTTTTATTAAACGAAGTAATAGCAAGATCTTTATTAACAGTGGCTATTAGATGGGCCGTATTATTAAAAATAGCTTCGTATTTAGATGTTTGAGAGACTAATTCTTTTTGAACTCTTTTTCTAAATTTGATCTCATCGATCAGTTGTTTATTCAGGTCTTCGGCTACTTCGGCTCTAAAAATTTCTTTTGCCAATTTCTTTTCGGCCGAAATATTAGACACAATTGTTTGAACGCAAGACTTTCCTTTAAAAATAATAGGAACCGTTTTTAATTCAACATCAATAATATTGTTTTTAGTTGTAACGATCTGATAAGTTAAGTCGGTTAATTCAACGCCCGTAGATGCTTCTTTAATACGTTTTATACCTCGTTCTTGTTGTTCGGGTACGATGTAAGATATCAGGTTTTTACCTATTAATTTTGCCGGATCTTTTTCTTCTAAAAAATTAGCGGCAGTTTTATTACAATATAAACAACAGCCGGCTTCATGAATAAAAATACCAATTGGTGAATTTTCGATCAGATTTTTATAATCATTCCATTTCTGTTCTAACTCTAATTGTGCTTGCTTTTCGGCTGTAATATCGCGGCTAACACCGAGTATATAATTAATTTTTCCATTCTCGTCAAAAATAGGCGTGTATTCGTCTTTAAGCCAAACAGGCTTGCCTGATTTAGAAATATATTGAAACTCCTGGCTGCTTCTTTTTATTGAACCTGCCTTTTGTTCTCTGCTTAATCGATCTTCTATTTTTTTATATTCTTTCTTTTTTACAACAATAGAACTGCATAAATCAGGGTTATTATAAAAATCTTTATCGTTATAACCGAGCACATTTTTAACTGACGGATTTACATATAAATATTTTGGTTTGGGTTGATAGGTAAAAAAATAAATCAGATCGTTTACGTTTTGCGTAATGATCTTAAATTTTTCTTCGCTAGCTTTTAATTTAGAGAGAGCATCTTTTTCATAACTTACATCCCGGCTAATACCAACAAGAGTAATTGTTTTACCAAGATCGTTTTTTAAAAGCGAATAGCGTGTTTCAAGCCAAACAATAGATCCATCTTTCTTTTTAAACTCCTGAACTTTTCTTTTTGGAAAAACACCCGGCGATGGTTTTTTAGTGGGCGTATGTAAAAGTATTTTAGTAATAAAAGCCGGATCTTTATAAAAATTAGAAGGAGAATAGCCTAATATATCTTTTACAGAATCACTCACATAAGAATAGTGTTCTTTTGGATAATAATTGTAAAGAAAAATTATATCCGAAGAATTTTCTGTTAAAAGTTTAAACGTGCTTTGTTTATCTATTAATTCTTCTTTTGTTTTTACTTGTTGTGTAACATCAGAAAAAATAGCCTGTATAACTTTTTTACCATTAAATGTTATGGCATTGGATTTAGATTCAATATAAAACTCTTTACCTTTTTGATTGGTTAGCTTATAAATTTGTGGTTCAACTTTTTGGCCTGAAAATATTTTTTTAGCATTAGATCTAACTGTTTTGTGGTGTTCAGGGGCTAAAAAATCAAATACAGAAAATTTTGAGATTTCCTTTTCAATTTTTCTATCAAAGTTTAAAAGTTTAAAAGCCGATCTATTAGCAAAACATATTTTATTAAGAGAATAGATAATAACACCAACAGGTAATGTTTGTAAAACTGATATAATCAGGTCATCATCTGTTTTACTTTTAGATAAAGAATTGATATTTTTAGTTATCGCCATCTTCGTTAACCTTCTTTTTATCTTTATCTATGTTAATGGTTTTATCCGGTTTTTTATTATAAATACTCGAATAATCCCTCATGCTTTCTTCGTAGGTAGGAGTTACTTTTATCCCTTGGAATTTTGTTTCTATGTCATTATCATAAAAAATAGTTAAGTAATTATAACCGCCTTCATCATAAAATTTCCAATCTCCTTGTTTCATTCCACCTGAGTAGGAACCCTGAACCATCTTTTTTCCATTAGCATGATACCAGGTGTGTTGTCCATCTTCATCACCATTTAAAAATTTTCCTTCAAATCTTAATTTTTCTTTAGGCATATAATAACTTTTCCAAAGACTATCTGGCTTATCATTCACGTATTTTCCAATTTCTTTGTATTCGGGAGTTTCATAAAACCATATACCCTCCTGTAAATCGTCTATATATTCGCCCTTAGTGATAATTTTACCGTCTTCGGTGTATTCGGTCATCACACCATCTCTAAGGTTGTCTAAATAGGTTTCTTCGCGCATTACGGCTCCATTTTCATAAAACCACTTCCATTCGGCTTGAGCACGTCCTTTTTTATCGTATTTTCCTTTTTGTTCAATTTGTCCGTTAGGATAATAAAATACCCATTCTCCAATACGTTTATCGTTCAGATACAAGCCTTTTCCTTTAAATTCTCCTGTGTTATGGTATTCTGTCCAAATACCAACGCGATTACGTAAACTGTCTACGGCACCATAATAGGTTTTAATGCCTTCGTTGTAAATAATAGCAGAATCAGGTACAGCACGGTTACGGCAAATTTGAACCTTGATCATCACATCACTGGTATCATCGCGTGCAACCGGTAATGAATCACATATATATTTTTGTTTATAATGAAAATGAGTTCCAACAGGTATACCGTTAATGTAACCACCTTCATATTTCATGGTACCATCCTCATAAAATTCTTTGTAAACATCCAGTTTAGCTAATTCCGGCGCATTTTTGATTTGCTTACCATTATTGAATTTTTGAGTGTTTTCTAAATTTCCTTTCTTATCATAGGTTTTTACATAACCATCAATTAAATCATCTTTAAACTTTTTTTCTTCTTTTAATTTTCCATCTTCAAAAAAATCTTTCCAAACACCTTGTTTTTTGCCATTTTCATCTTTACGATTAATGCGTTCAACACTTGCTAAAATACCACCCTGATATTTAATAATCGAAATAATTACCGAATCTTCAGAATACTCATAAGCTATTCCATCAGGTTTACCTTTTACATAAGGAGTTACTAATTTTGTTTTTCCAGAAGGATAATACGTAAATGAATTACCTTGTTTAATATCATTAATAAACGCTTCTTTACTTGATACACGCTGATTCGTATCATAATTAATAGTGTAACCGTTCTTTTTTCCTTCTAAATAATTTACAGCTTTCGTAATTTTTCCTTTTTCAGAGTAAAATTTCCAAATACTATCTAATTGAAAATTTTCGCGATTACCTTCTATCTTTAATTTTCCGTTTTTATAATAGTTTTTCCAATAACCATCAGCTTTACCATCACGCATGGTTCCTTCAGATGATTTAGCACCATTTTCGTAATAAAAAATATTGTAACCGTTAGGATTAGTGGTTTGTGAAAACAAAGAATAGGAAATAGTGAATAGGAAATAGAATAATGAAATTCTAAATAACGAAACGGATGAAAATTTTGATTCTATTCTTTGCACAAAAAACTATTGAACGTCTAATTTAACAATATTAAACTTAGTTTACAAACCAAATTTAGCCGATAGTTCAAGCATTTTAACGATAGGTTTTTTTGCTTTTTCAATTAACTCATCACTCATTAATAATTCAGGTTGCTCATATTTTAAAGCCACATAAATTTTTTCTAAAGTATTTAATTTCATGTGTGGACAATCATTACAAGCACAACTGTTATTAGGCGGAGCCGGAATAAACGTTTTTGTTGGACTGGCTTTTTGCATTTGATGTATAATGCCGGTTTCAGTTAATACAATAAATTCCTGAGCATCTGATTTTTTACTGTAATTTAAAATAGCTGTTGTACTACCAATAAAATCAGCATATTCTAAAATAGGTGCTTCACATTCAGGGTGTGCTAAGATTAAGGCTTTAGGATGTTGTGCTTTTAATTTGATCAATTTTTCCAAACTAAAAATTTCATGAACCATACAGGATCCATTCCACAACACCATCTCTCGTCCGGTAACTTTGTTGATATATGCTCCTAAATTTTTATCCGGTGCAAAAATAATTTTTTGATCTTTAGGAAATGATTCAACGATTTGAACAGCGTTTGTAGACGTTACAATCACATCTGAGAGGGCTTTAATGTCTGCCGTACAGTTGATATAGGTTAAGACCACATGATCAGGATGGAGGGCTTTAAACGCCGCAAATTCATTTGGTGGGCAAGAATCGGCTAATGAACAACCTGCTTTTAGATCCGGAATCAAAACTTTTGTTTTTGGATTTAAAATTTTGGCGGTTTCAGCCATAAAATGTACGCCGGCAAATAAAATGATATCAGCCTTTGTTTTTTCGGCTTGTTGAGCGAGTCCTAAACTGTCTCCAATATAGTCTGCAATATCCTGAATATCAGCGTCTTGATAGTAGTGTGCGAGGATGATGGCGTTCTTTGTTTTCTTAAGATGCGAAATCTCTTTGAACAAATCAAGCGCCGGATCAATTTTTTTTTCGAGGTAACCTTTTTCTAAATTCATTATATATAATACATAAGTTTATTAAAAATATAAAATATGGTATATTATTATAAGCTGTTAATACTGTGTAAAATTAAGCTTTTGTTTACTTGTTTTTTCAGTTATTTGCATTGTATTAACATTTATTTAACCATTACTATTTTATTAAATACTTGACTGCTAATAAAGTATAAAGTAATGAACAAGACAGCTTAAAATATAGAAGCTGATAAGTATCATAGAAAGTAGGCCATTTTTTATGTGTGTAAAACTGTAAAAACAACCCAATACTTCTTGAAAGTAAATTTTGTATTATGTAAAAAATAGCTAAGTAAATAAGCTATGAACAAAGTGATAAATAATTACCGAAACTTATTAACGTTAAATTAATTTATACACAGTAATTTTGTTAATTCGCACTATAGATAAACCACTCAGTATCAGCCCCTGTTGTTATGAGTGTTAATTAACGTTGATTACTAAATATTAACAAAACTTTGATATGATAAAAATAGCCATAGGCAGCGACCACGCTGGGTTTGAATTAAAACAAGAGTTAATTACCTACTTAAAAAGCAAAGGAGTAGAAGTAAATGACCATGGTTGTTATACAGCTGAACGAGTAGATTATCCTGATTTTGGACACGCCGTTGCAAAAGCGGTATTAAATAAAGAAGCTACTTTTGGTATGTTACTATGTGGTAGTGGTAATGGTATTAATATGACGGCCAATAAACATGCGGGTATCAGATCGGCTTTATGTTGGACGGCCGAAATTGCAACCTTAGCTCGTCAACATAATGATGCTAATATTTTAGTATTACCAGCCAGATATATTACTTTAGAAGAAGCTAAAAAAGCAGTAGATGCATTTTTGGATAGTACTTTTGAAGGTGGCAGACATACTGATAGAATCAATAAAATTAATTCGTGATAAATAAGATCATTGATATATTAAAAAAAGAATCTGTATTAAACGGATTCTTTTTTTTGTTTATAGCTATCATTCTATTAAACAGAGTGTTTCTGTTTTTATCAGTTAATGTTGATTGCATTGATAATGACCAGGTAGTGATGTGGCTTGGCGCTAAACATTATTCACAAGGCTTATTTTATGAGCCGCGTTTTTATGGACAAGATTATAACACGATGATGGAGGCTTTGTTTGCTGTACCATTCATAAAATCAGGAGTACCGATATATTATGCTGTTCCTATTGCTACACATTTAATTTTCTTAACTCCTTTTTTGTTTACCGCTGTTTATTTATTTATTAAAAAACAAAAAGCGTATGCCATCATCGTTTTATCTATTTTGTTATGTATGCCAACCGGCTATGATATTATGAACTCTATACCCAGAGGATTTGTAACAGGAGTGTTTTTTACAACGTTATTCATTGTTAATGTATTGAATCCAAAAAATCTGGTATCAATTTTATTGAATACTTGTTTGGCGTATATTGGTTATTTGGTAAATCAAAATTCTGTATTAATTAGTGCTCCTTTTTTATGCTACCTGTTTTTAGAAAACTATAAAGACAAGAAATATTATTTGTATTCGGCTATAGGATTATTATTAGCAATGCCGGTTGCATATGGCTTAAATCATTTTTATAAATTAAATCCTGATTATGTTTTTTATCCGGCAAATAATCATTTTTCGTTTGAGTTCTTTAAAGACGCTATTACGAATTTAGATAAACGTTTTGCGCACATTGGTTTTTTTATCGAAGAAACGTGTATTTTGGTATTAATAGCTTTTTTGGTATTAGGCTTTTTATTATATAAAAGAAATAAAAAAGGCTTTATTGCTTTTTTTATTTTTATTTGTGTAATTATTGTTTCCTTTTTTTCCAGTAAGGTTTATGATGGTATCGTTTGGCCTTTTTATTCTTACAGCCGTATGTATCTGGGAATACCTATTGTTATTTGTTTGTTTTTATTTTTAGCTAAACTTAATTATTCAAAACTAGTATTGCCTGTCATTTTAATTACCCTTTCGTTTTCAGTTATTAAAGAGATCAATTTCAAAAAGAACATAGCCTACCATACTCAGGAAAAATTTTGGGGACACGTACACTTAAATACTTTAGAAGATTTACAGAATACCTTAAAAACGTATAAACGATTTTGTGATGAAAATAAAATAGATCTTTTTGTTATTATAAATAGCGTGTGGAAAGATGATGAGATCAATTATGCCGGGCCGGCATTATATGATGATTTTCCAAATACATTTAAGCCGTCCTTTGAACGAAGAACCTGGAGAATAAAAGAAGAAAAACAAACCATTAAGGAACGGTTCATTATATACGTTGCCGATTATAATTATGATATTTTTATTAAAGAAAACTATACAGACATTGACATTACGCGTTTAGATGACTATGGTTTGTTTTTAATTAAAAACAATAAGCGAACAACGGTTGACTTTGTAAAACACATTAAAGCAACTACAGAAGGCTTTTAAAACCAATCTTAACAATTTCGTAACATTAGGTTTACTCTAATCTAACAAAAGAGCTGGATTTTTGCACCCAGTTAATATTAGATTTACATGAAATTAAAAATTACTTTTCTTTTAGCTGTTGTTTTATTTACGAACGTGATAAAATCACAGGAAAACACTGGTATAGCTGTTTCAAATGATACGTTGCTAAAATATATTGCAGAATTAAGAAACGAAATAAACGTTATTAAAAATGCTAAAGCAGTTGTTGCTACAGAAACAGTTGTTGTAACCGAAAAAAAACAACAATGGTATGATAAAATTCAGCTAAGAGGCTATGTGCAAGTAAGAAATAATAGACTTTTTGAAACAAATTCTGATTTAAGAAGTGATCAGGGAGATAAATCGATTGGTAATTTCGGCGGTTTTTTTATACGTAGAAATCGATTGATTTTTAGTGGCCAATTAAATAACCATGTTTATTTTTATATACAACCTGATCTTGCGTCCTCGGCTTCAGCCACAGGGCTTCATTTTGCCCAAATCAGAGATGCTTATTTCGATATATCGATTGACAAAAACCGAGAATTCCGTTTTAGAATAGGTCAAAGTAAGGTTCCTTATGGATTTGAAAACATGCAGTCCAGCCAAAACCGTTTGCCGCTTGATCGAAACGATGCATTAAACAGTGCTGTAGCCAATGAGCGTGATTTAGGGGTGTTTTTTTACTATGCACCAAAAAAAGTAAGAGAGTTATATAGTTCGTTAGTAAATGATGGATTAAAAGGTTCTGGAGACTATGGTGTTGTTGGGTTTGGAATGTATAATGGACAAACCGCCAATAAACCCGAATCAAATAATAATTCTCATTGGGTAGCAAGAGTAAGTTATCCTATCAAGTTATGGAATCAAATTATTGAACCCGGAGTCCAAATGTATAGTGGTATGTATAAATTAGATCAAACAACCGCCGGAGTAAAAAATAATAAAAGCTTAGATTATTTAGATGAACGAATGGCAGGAAGTTTTGTTTTATACCCAAAGCCTTTTGGTATACAGGCCGAATATAATATTGGTAAAGGACCTCAATACGATCGGTTATTAGATTCTATTTCAACTAAAGATTTGCGAGGCGGTTACGTTACTGCGAGTTATCTTTTAAAAATAAAAAGCCACACAATTATTCCTTTTGCCAGATATACTTTTTATGAAGGAGGTAAAAAATTTGAACTTGATGCAAGAGCCTATGAGGTAGAAGAGTTTGAGGGAGGCATTGAATATCAGCCATTTAAGTATTTTGAATTAACGGCTAGTTGGGTTCATTCAGAAAAGTTTACATCAGATAAAGCAAAAAAACAAAATTTTCAGGTAGGATCTTTTATGAGAATACAATGCCAATTAAATTTTTAACTTAACTTTAACTTAACATTGTAACAACTTTTACAACCTATTTTTACCAAAAAATTATAAAAAATGGCAACTTCTGTTATTGTTCTATTGGTTCTGTGCTTAGTATTAGCATGTTTTTTCGAGTTTATTAATGGTTTTCATGATACAGCTAATGCGGTAGCAACGGTTATTTATACTAATAGTATGAAACCAACGGTAGCCGTTGTATATTCCGGTATCTTAAACTTTTGTGGGGTTTTATTAGGTGGGATCACCGTAGCAATGGGTATTGTCAACTTATTACCGATGGAAGTATTGGTTGATACAAATGTTTACCACGGCGTTGCCATGATCTTAGCTTTATTAATTAGTGCTATTATATGGAATTTTGGTACCTGGTATTTCGGTATTCCTTCTTCCAGTTCTCATACTATTATTGGTTCTATTTTAGGTATCGGTATCGCTTTTTACTTTTTACCCGGAGAAATGGGTTTAAATGCTGTAAACTGGGATAAAGCTAAAGATACCGGCATGGCTTTATTGGTGTCGCCGTTAGCAGGTTTTTCTTTAGCAATCATTGTGATGTTTGTGTTTAAGCGTTTTGTTAAAAATGATACGGTTTATAAAGAGCCTATTCCAGGAAAAAAACCTCCTATCTGGATCAGAATGATGTTATGGGCTACTTGCGGAATGGTAAGTTTTTTCCACGGACAAAACGATGGACAAAAAGGTGTAGGTATCATCATGATGATTTTAATTGCTATTTTACCGGGACAGTTTGCGCTTGATTCAACAGTGAATTTACAAAGCGTAAATGGTAACATTCAAAAAATAGAATTATTGCTTTTAAAAGCTGATACAACAAAATTTGGCGAGAAAGAAATGAAAGCGTATAAGGATGTGATGAAACACAGTATACACTTTACAGAGGCCACCGGAACAAAATTTAACTCTGCTGATATTGCTTTAACAGAACGTTTTGGTTTAAGAAAAGATGTAGTTAAAGTAACAAAGAATGCTGAAAAGTTAATTAAGGGAGAAAACTTATCCTTAACAATAAAAGATCAAAAAGCGTTAACCGGCGAAATTAAAGCCGCTAAAAAATTAATTGAATATGCGCCATCATGGGTAATCATCATGATCTCTATTTCATTAGGTTTGGGAACAATGATCGGGTGGAAGCGAGTGGTAAAAACAGTTGGAGAAAAGATCGGAAAACAACACATGAGTTACGCACAAGGAGCCAGTGCCGAAATTGTAGCATCAATTGGAATTGGTGTAGCAACAGCATACGGCGCACCGGTTAGTACTACGCATATTTTAAGTTCGGGTATTGCAGGTAGTATGGTGGCTAAAAAAGGATTAAAAAATTTACAAAGAAAAACCATTACTAATATTTTATTAGCCTGGGTATTAACGTTACCTGTAACAATTGTTATGTCTTGTTCTTTATTCCTATTCTTCCGTTGGGCATTTGGAGGATAAAAAAAGTGTTTTTGTTATGTTATAAAAAACCCCCATTCGTTATTAGCGGATGGGGGTTTTGATTAATAAGGAAATAATTAACTATTGCTTTTTTTCGAATCTAAAATCAAACGCACCGGTTCTTAGATTAATGCCATATTCTAAATACGCCTTTAAACAGGCTAAAAAATTGGCCCAACCTTCGGTGTTTCCTTTTAACCAGTTAATGCCGGCCTCGTTATTGTTTTTGCTTTTTTCGGTGATGGTAACAATAGTAGAATTGTTCTTATATACTTCAAGAGCCATCTCTACTAAAAGCGGTTCCTTGTCTACATCCCAATAGTAAGAAATGTGTTTGTCTTTTTCTATTTTACCGATCTTAACCGGGACATCCATTTCAAATTCCGGAAATCCCCAAATTAAATTTTTCCCTTCTTCCATTCGGCCGCTGCTTCTTGAAATAAAGTAGTTCGACATTTTTGCAGGATCAACAATCGCTTCAAATACTTCGTGTATGGGTTTTAATATTTGAATCGCTGTTTTAATTTCTAATGTTTGATCATTCATATCAAGAGTATTTATTGTTTATAAATTAAGAGCAGAACCATAAAGCTTTGTAGCGCGTTTGGCGTCAATCGTATCGGAAGTATTTAAGAAATAGTTCAGTTGCCATTTCTGTGTTTTTTGCGCTTGTTTGTTTATGGCCTTATCCCAGGGCGGATAAACTCGTATTGCCCGCTTGCCTTCTTTGCCATTATGAGACAGGATTCCTTGTTCACACAAAACAGATCTGGGAAAAATAAATTGCCCAAACTGTTCTTCGTTGCGCGAGCTAATAATTACAAGGTCTAATGAATCAGATGAGTCAAATGGTTGAATGGGGCCGCCGCCATTTCTTTTCCATAGTGTAACAAACTGCCCAACTTTTGTTGGTGTTATTTTTGAAACACGAAACCGAACCGATAGATCATTTAGCATAAATTGACAAGCGCCGTATTCGGCACTTTCTGGTTCTATAACAGGCGCTGAATATTTAAAATGACAGGCATCAAAAACACGCGTTTGTATAGAAAGAAGATCGTTAGAAATTAATTGTTTATTTGTCATCTAATCCTTTTCCATTAAGAATGTGTTTTATGTATTTTTCTATTCGTGCTATGCGGGTTTTAGATTGTTTGGCCGAAGAAAAATAAAGAAGATATCCTCTTTGTCGTCCCGGAGTCAGAGTATAAAATGCTTTTTTAAGAACAGACAATTCATTTAATTTGTTTTGAAATTCTTCAGGCATGTCGAATTCTTTTGTCTTTTTTAATTCCACTTTTAGGCCCGCCATTTCCACTTCAATGGCTTCAAAGATATAGTTCTTCAACGTTTTTTTCAGCCTCACAATCTCTTTTACATTAGTAAACCGGATCTGGCGCGCCGCTTGTACATTCTTGGTTTGTTGAACAAGAATGTTTTTGTCGTCGTTTAACAAAGCGCCTTTGAAAAACAAAAGCGCACAGTATTCCTTAAACACGTGTATTAAAACAATGTTGCTTTTATGAAACGTATAACAAGGAACGCCCCATTTTAATTCTTCGTTGAGCCCACAATCCAGAACGATCATTCTTAGTTGCTCAAGTTCTTCTCGCCATTTGATTTTATTAAAATAAAAATCAACTTTAGGATTCATACTGCTTTTTGTTAATTTGTTTTTTAATTCAATCGTTATGGTTTACACTCTTAGTATGGCGCGGAAGCCTCTGGCGGCATAATAAGATTCTGCTCCGTTATGATACATAAAGACATTGTTGTAACGACGATCGCAAAAGATAGCGCCACCAAGAGCTCTTATATCAGAAGGTGTTTTTACCCAGCTCGATGTTTTCAAATCAAATTCTCCAAGTTTCTGCAAGTTGCGGTACTCTTCCTCTGTTAATATTTCCACGCCTATATTAGTTGCCACATTTATGGCACTATCTTCGGGTTTGTGTTCTTTCCTTGAATCTCGGGCTTCGGCATCGTAGCAAAGACTTCTGCGGCCTTTGGGACTTTCGGCCGAACAATCATAAAAAACATATTCATCTGTTTTTTTATCATAACCCGCAACATCCGGCTCTCCTCCTGTTTCTTCCATCTCATTAAGCGACCAAAGTTTATCGGGATTAGCTTCTAATTTTGCCTGCACTTTGCCCCAGTCTATTCCCTTATGACGGCTCATATTTTTTTCAAAACGGGATCTTAAGGTATCAAATAGTTTTCCAATCTGTTCGGGAGACAACTTCTTTTTATTACTATTAGTAGTTTTCATACGTTTTAAATAATTTCTGTTGTACGGATTTGTTAATGTAAATTACTAAATTTTTTTAAACGGTCGCTTCAATTCCTGGTTTTATTAAAATCAAGTTATTTTACTTGTTGTTTTTTGAATGCAACTAAGGCTACACCAAGTAACAATGCGCCTTTTAACAACGCAAAATAATCTGTTGGATTACCAAAGTTGTGTGTGCCAAACGCAATAACAATTACAACGGCTTGAATAAGTTCTATAAATCCCAATGTAACAGCATACATATAACCTTCGTTCATGTTTTTTACCAATAAAGCAATGGCAGAAAAATATAACCAAACTTGTCCAACAAGTATTGCTCCGGATATTAGGAGTAATTTTTCTATGCCGGCGTTCATTTCTCCTAAACCCATCATATCGGCATGTTTTGCGGGAGAAAAAAGACTTAACGCGGCCCCGGTTAAAGCCGCTAGTCCGTATAGAACAAGAAGTGAGATCAAAATAATTTTTAGTGTTTTCATGCTTTCTATTTTTTAAGGTTTAATTTATTTACGACGTCTTGTAATCGGTTATGTGCCATATTAATGCCTTGAGAAAAAGGTAACTGTAGCATTTTATCTCGGTCTTCAACCGATTTATAAATTACATGTATGTTGAGTTTGCTGCTGAGGTCGGTAAGTTGTTCAAATTCTAGGAACTCTAATTGAACGGGAAAAGGTGTGTTTTCCATTTCAAAGGTGCGTGTAATTTTTTGATTTGGAATAAACTCATGAATGACTCCGTTGAAAAAATGTTTGTTGCCTTTAGGGTCTGTTGTTTCAAATTGGTAACTACCGTGTTTTTTACTTTCGAGTTTTAAAACTTTTGTTCCCATCCATTGTTCAACAATTTCAGGTTCTATGTACGCTTTAAAAAGTAATTCCAATGGTAAATCAAATTCTCGTGTGATGAGCAGATCTTGTTTGCCGTCCTGGGCATTTATTTTTGTTTTTAGTTCCATAGTATTTTATTTTTTCGTTTTATAGTTTTTCATGATGTTTTCTAATTTGTTGAATCGATCGTCCCACATTTTACGGAACGGTTCGATAAAGTCGGCGACTTCTTTCATGTTTTTTGCATTGAGCCGATAATAAATCTCTCTGCCATTTTGTGTTTGTTCAAGCAATTCGCACTCAGCGAGTATTTGCAAATGTTTTGAAACCGTTGGCCTTGCTGTGTCAAAGTTTGAAGCGATTGCCCCTGCCGTCATCGATTGCGAAGCAACCAATAAAAGGATGGCTCTTCTTGTTGGGTCCGCTATGGCCTGAAATACATCTCGTCTTAAATTCATTGTGTAGTTATTTGACTACAAATATATGTGTAGTTATTTAACTACGCAAATTTTTTTATAAATTTAATAAAGTGTTGTGCTTTTCAAATTTTCAAAAGAATTTGGTTTACCTCATTAGGCAAAGCATTCTATTTTTGATTTAAGGATGCATCAATGATCTTTTTTAGAGTTTTTAGATCAACATCTTCTAATTTATTTATATAGAGGCAGCCAACGCCGGTTTTGTGTTTACCTAATTTTTCAAGAGCCGCAGCATGTTTCTTAATATCCATGGTAAGGTATAAGGATAGATTTGCTTTGCGAGGAGAGAAACCTATCAGCAGCCAATCAACTTCTCTACCGGTGGCGGGGCTTTTGTATCGTTTATTACCAAACCCTATAAGGGAACTGCTCCACAAAACAGGATCTTCGCCACTTGCTTTTTTCATCATTTCCAAAAGCACAAAACAATCTTTGCGTTTTTGTTCATCCGTAACACTATTGATAAAATCTTCTACGTTTGCGGTGGTTGGTTTTGTTTTTATTTCAACCAGTTTTGTCTTTTTTTCAGCCATTTTAAATTATTTATGATTTAATGAAAGAACGTGTTCCTTTATCTGTGTACGCCAGTTAATTTAAAGGGGGCCTTTAAATTCTAATTTTTTTAACTCAAATTCTTTTCGTTTGGCGTTGTATGTATAGTTAATAAAATAATCGTATTGATGATCGAAGCCATTTGAAAACACAACAAAAATAAATTCAGCACTTGTTTTATTAGTCCAGCCAATCAAATTTACATAAATACGTGATTTGCGGTCGTTTTGTTTTTTTTCAGCCGCCTTTGGTGTTATAAGGCTTATGTGTGTGTTTTGTATAGTTAAGGGTAAATCTATGTCCGGAAAATCATCAGGCAATCCATTAACACGTTTTCCAATAAACAAGGTATCAAACTCGCGTTTGTTTTTTAGGTTTGCAGCGTTTATAAAATCATTAATGGCTTGTGTATAGATCTTTGTTAGCTCCATTTTTGTAGGAGTTTTAGTAGATTGTCCGAACGCCATTGCTGGCAGAATAAATATTAAAGTAAAAAGCTTATACATTTTGTGTTGGCTTGTGAAATTGTTTGGAAGTGCTTATTAATATATTATTAGTAGTTGTGAAACGCCGTTTGCTTTGAACTTTTGAATCTAGATTGTTATTTGTAGTTTTGTACTTCTGTCATTATTGTGGGAACCGTTGTTGGCGGCTGGTTGTTATTATCTGTCTACTGTGTAGTTCAGTTACTCCGCAAGTAAATTGTCGAGTAGTTAATAGGTTTAGTTTTATTTTGTCTATGATTTGTCTGATGCATTTTCATAATGATAATCAATTACATTTAAATGTTTAAATAGTTCATCCGCCCGACTTTTTCTGATAAGACTTGGCGCGAGTCCGGCTAAACGCTATGAAGATTGCGCCTCAAATCCGTATTGTATTGCCGCTTCAAGTATTTTAGTGTTTATGTCTTTTAGAGTTTTAAACTTAATGCAATACCCGGTTACATTGGCCTTGCCTATTTTTTCCCCATAGGTTTTGGCTAAGAATGTTTTATCGTTGAGACCCATAATATAGATAGAGATTCCGGTTGTGTTGGCGCTCATGCCAATTTGATAAAACTCTCTGGTATTTCTGTCAGCATATTTTATGGTTTGGAGCCCATAGCCTATATTAGGGTTAGAAACCGTTTTGTTTTCACTGTTTTTGCCATCTAAGAACCATAATTTACATGCCGGCATTACTTTCATAATAATGCGGTGCAACTCCTGCATGTCACTACGTTTTGGTTCAGGTTGACTGGTAATATACTCCTTGATCTGTTCTTGTACGTTCATATAAAATATAAAAATATTTTGTCGTCTTAGTTGTTGTATTGCCAAAGCCTTGATAACACAAGTGCTACATAAATATAATTACAAATATTTAAAAAAGTTAAAAACCAATTTAATTTTACCGATTAATGGATCAAGATCTCGGTAGCACCAAAGCCATAGTTTTTATAGGAAGCGTCGTGGTATGAAATACCATCAATTGACTTTAAGATGGCAGTAATTTCTTGTTTTAATTTGCCATTACCCACACCGTGTATCACGATTAGTTTTCGCATATTATTACTTAAGCAATATTCCAGTTCTTTTTCAAAGCGTTCTAGTTGTATGGCCAGTATTTGTGCATTAGTTAAGCCGCTGTGCGAATCAATAAGTTCTTCTATATGCAGATCAACTTCTTTGGTCAGGTCTTTTATTTTTTGTTTGGCTACTGAGGTTTTAAGCGGTTGTTTAAATTCTTTAATGGATTTTAATCGCATTACATCTTCGCGGTTCAAGCGTTGTTCTACAACCTGGGCGTCCAAAAAATCATCCTTTAAAATATAAGCAAAAACCGCTCGCGTAAATTCGTCGTGCTTTACTAGGGTCGATTGGGCCATGATCTTATCATTAATGTACAACACTTCGGCTAAAGGAATTTGCGATTTGTAATGAGAGTTTTTATAAAACAAACACTCTATCTTATGATAAGCATACTCTGTAAAAAAATTTTTCTTCACCTGTTTCAGAAACACTTTTTGATAAGCGCCCAGCTCTCCATGTTTGAGTGTTTGAAAATGAGCCTCATCTTTTACCGAATAAGTAAAGCAGGTGTTGTAAGATGAGGAATTGAATAAATAAATTTTATAATCACTCACCAATAATGGCATGTCGTGATCGGGCTCAATGATAAAATAAATACAATCGGTTAAAACAGTTTCCAACACCATGTCGATGTTTTCAACTTCAGGATTTAAGATCAGTTCGGTATGAACGGGCACTAATTGTTTTGATAAATAAGGAATCTCAAAACCGTCTGCCATTTCAACATACACAGTTTCTCTATCCAAAAACCGCGTGATAACGCCTTCGCCAACCTCGTTCAAAAACCGCACTTTATCTCCTATTCTCAACTTCATAACTATAGTTTTATTTGTAATGCCCCGCGCTCTTTGATGGAATAAAAAGGAATATCAGACAAAGCGCATTGCTGTTTCAATTCTTTAACAAAGGTATAACTGTTAGAGCAATCAGCAATAATTAATGGTTTTATTTTAGATAGATCGCCTAATTCCAATGGCGCATCATTGCTCACAATAATATAATTGGGTGCGCCGCTTATTAATGGATCGTTTTGTTGATCTAAATGAACGATCGAACCGTTTTGGTTTTTGATCAAATTACTGGTTGTAGCAATGAGCTTTAGATTAGAGAAACGAAGTAAATATGGTTTTACATAACGTTGAAATTCCTGATCGCTTAGTGTAGAAAGGTTTGTATAAACCGATTGTCCTAGTCTTAAAACATAGGCGCTCTTTTGTTTGACATAAAATACCACCAACTCGCGTTGTTGTAATTCGGTATAGTTTTGATAAGCTGAGTTGCTTAACCAAACACCACCAACGATAAAACAGAGTAAAACGTGTTTGTATTGTCTGGTGCTAATTACACTTAATAGAACACCAATAATAATGGTTAAGATCAAGGCATCTGTTTTAGTGAACGGAATATGATCCACGTAGCCATAGTTTGGATCGTCGGTTAAATGGGCCAGCCATAACATAACAGATGTTGAGGTATTAATAACAAAAACTAAAAAGGACTTTACCAATGTGATCTTATGAATGAAAATTAAAATAATGGCTGCAATCATCAACAGCATACTGATGGGGATGATCAACAAATTGGAAAAGATAAACCAGGTAGGAAACTGATGGAAAAAATATAGAGAAATGGGTAAGGTAAAAACCGTAGCAGAAACAGACATTAAACAAAGGCCCCAGATCTTTCGTAATACATTATTTCTAACATAATATAGATTATCCAAAATAGGATATAAGTACATGATACCAAACACGGCACAATAGCTCAATAAAAAGCCCACATCCTGTATCAAATAAGGATCAAACAATAACAAAATAAAGGCAGACAGGAACAAGGTGTTATAAGAGTTCCCCTGTTTGTAAAATGTTTTTCCAAGAATAACCAAAGCCAGCATGAGTGCTGCTCGTAATACCGCGGGCGAAAAGCCTGTAATAAAAACAAATAACCCTAGACTAAGAATGATCGTCAGGCATTTCAATTTTTTGCGTTTATCGTGTTTGTCCATCAATGAAAACAGAAAAATGAAAACGCCATACAAAACCCCGGTGTGCATGCCTGATACCGATAGAATGTGCAACGTACCCGAATGCGAAAAACTTTGCATCACGTCTTTATCGATCTCATCATCATAGCCCACCAACAAGGCCGAACAAATAGAAAAAGCATTTTTAGATAAACCGGAGGTTCTTAATATAGATACAACTTTAGCCTTAATGTTCGCCCCCATTTGCATTAAAGAAAAAGAAGGATCTATGTCCGGTATTTTATGCACCTGATCGGACTTTGTATATAGGACGTGAAATATGTTCTTGTTTTCTAAAAACGTTTTGTAATCAAATTCGTCTGGGTTTTTTGGAGCGTTCACATAACTGAATTTTGCCCGAAGGAATATTGCCTCGCCAACAGATAATGTTTTTGTGGAATCATTTTTTAAATAAACGATGGTTTTACCTGTGACATAATGCCACTTATTTTCCAACTCTATAGCATTGATGTTTATCGAAAGTTTAATGAATTTTTCGGTTGCTACCGGTACATCATTAATGGTAGCTATAACAGATTGATTGTTGCGTGAAACAAAATGTGAGTAGTGGTTCGGGTTGTTTTTCGCATTGTATAAATAACAAGCCTCGTTGGCTAATAAGAATAAAAATACATGAACGAAAAAAATGTAGATTCCTTTTTTGAAATAAAACCCTGGTTTGTAAAATTTTTGGAACAAAAAAGCAACGATTAAACAAGCCAAACTCAACAAACATAATTGATGAAGGTGTTGAAATATACCGAAACGAAAAGAGTAGAATATTCCAACAACAAAAGGAAAAAGAATTTTAAAAAAAGGAATTGATTTAAAATTTATCACAAACCTACAGCAATTTTTAAGTGGTTAGATCTTTAGTCCAATAAATAAAATATCATCTGTTTGTTCGTAAGAGCCTTGCCATTCAGAAATTTCGTCGTTCAATTTTTCCTTTAATTTATCTAATGGCAAATGTTCATTCATCAATAAGAATTGTCTTAAACGCGCCGGATTGTATTTTTTGTTTTTCTCGCCACCAAACTGATCTGTTATTCCATCAGTAAACAAACATAATAGATCGTTTTTTTTAATGTGAATTGTTTTGGACGGGATCACACTATTTAAATCAGCATAACCGCCGATGTTCACGTTTTCTGAAGTGAGAGTAATAAGTTCGTTGTTTGAGATGATATACAAAGGCCTGTTGGCATTTACATACTCAATGGTACTTTTTTGTTTATCATAACAAATTAATGAAATATCCAATCCATCGTTAATTTGGTCGGTAGTGTTTTGGCTAAAGCGAGACATAATTTCGCTTCGTAAATATTCCAGCATTTTTGCCGGGCTGTATTGACTGATGTTCACATCAATAGATTCATTTAAAATACTGCTGGTAATAAGCGACATGAAAGCGCCGGGTACACCGTGACCCGTACAATCAATCACGGCAACATAAACCAGATCGCCTAATTCTTTTATCCAGTAATAATCACCGCTTACAATATTGCGAGGCTTATAGAAAATAAAACTTTCAGAAAAATGATTTTTTAAGATCGCCGGATTTGGTAAAATAGTTTGCTGGATACGATGCGCATATTTTATACTATCCGTCATGTCTTTATTAATGCCTTGAATTAATTGATGTTGTAATTCAATTTCCTTTTTCTTGTTTTCAATTTCAAAGGTTCTTGATTTTACTTCAAGCTCCAGTTTCATTTTTTCTCGCTTCAATCTTTTCTCGCGATTAACAATAAAGAAATATAAAAAGGCTAATATGCCCATCGAGATCAAAACATAAAACACAGTTGTTTTCCAAAAAGGTGGTTTTACACTAAAGTGATAACTAAATTCTTGAGAACTTGAAAAATCATTACTCAACGACGCTTTAACCACCAGGCTGTAATCGCCTGAGGGCAGGTTTCTGTAATTAATTTCGTTGGAACCAAACAACAGGATCCATTGCTTATCATAACCTACTAATTTGTAGGTATAATTCATTTGTTTTTGATCGGCAATGTTATTGGTATTTAAAAAGAATTGCACGGTGTTGTGTGTGTAGTCCAACTCTAAGTTTTTTGGAATTTGATACCAATTAAAATATCCATCAAATTTAATGGTACTATAATCGCCTTTAGAAAACAGGGCGGGGTTTGTCCAATCTACGCTTCTGTTTTCTATATTAATGGCATTAATAAAAACCACTAAATTTTTTTGATTATTTTCTCCGTTGGTTTCGTTTAGGTTTTTATATTGTGTTAAGCCATCCACAGATCCGATCCAAACGATACCATCATCATCAAACACCGCTGTGTTGGGTTTGTTGTCATATGAAGCAAAACCGTTACCTTTGTTATAGGTTTTAATTTCTTTTATTTTATTTAAATAAGCATCGATTTTAATTTCGTTTAACCCATTATTAGAAATTAACCAAGCAGATTCTTTTGAAAATAAAATGGAGTTAATGCAATTACTACTGATCCCATTTTCGGTTTTTAGTTTTTCGATACTGTTAGGAGGTGAATTATCAAAATAACGAGCTTGTAATTTGTTTTTTAAAATAATGGCACCAATATCCGAAGTTCCCAGCCACATATTTCCGTTCCAGTCTTTTGAAGCCGTTTGAACATTTTTAAAGATGTTGTATTCGTTATTTACAAATCCGTCTTTTGGATTCAAAAGCCACACGCCTTCGTTGGAGGTGACCCAGATATTTTCATCATTATCTTGAGTTATACAAGAGGTTGTGAATTTTAATATATTGTTTATTGAAAAATGGGTAACCGAAAAAGAAAGGTCTTTATTAATAATTACCCGATCAATAATGCGATCGGTATTATAACCTACCCAAATAGAACCGTCTTTAGCCTTAAATAAAAAAGTAATATGATTGCTATTCAAACCATTGTCCTCAGAAATAACCTTGGTTACTTGTAAAGAATTTTGTTTATTTTCTTTTGTAATAATACTAATACCTCCGCCAAAAGTACCTAGTAGTATGTTGCCATAATTATCTTCGGTAATGCTTTTGATGATAGATTCGCTAATGCCATTTTCCCAAAAGCATCGGGTAAAGTTTTTGTTTTTGTATTTAAAGGCACCGCCACCATGCGTTCCCGACCATATAGCGCTATCCGAGGATTTGTATACACTAATTACTTTTTCTTCTTCCAGCCCCGAGTTATGATCATAGCTTAATGAGCTTTTGTTGTTCATTAATATTAAGCCATCATACAAAGTCCCTATCCACAAGTTTTTATTTTCATCTTGCTTAAAGCATAGTGGATTGTTACCATAAAAACCCTGTTTTGTTGTTACCCAACTTATTTGTCCGGGACTATAATCATTCTCGTTTATATTTTTATCAATGGGGGCTTTTAAAAATCCAAAACCATCCGAGGCAAAATACATATTTCCATCACTGTCTTTTTCAATGCCAACAAATCGGGTAATGTTCATTTTTGCGCCGCTTAATGAGTCTAAATTCAAATAATCTGCACTTAAGCCGCTTCTATTAATAAAATCAAATTTAATTTGTGCCACACCATTGTTCCAATCGCTAATGATCAAATTATTTTTTTTATCAAACTCTATACAAGAGATGGTTTCGCCTCGCAATAAATTGTTGGAATTGAAATTTGCAACGCGAACTAATTTATTATTAATAACTGTAGAGGATATAGAATTGGCAATTAAAGCAAATTTTGGAATTTTAGTGGAGATCGAATTCTCAATAAAAAAAAGTCCTTTATTGTAGGTAGAGATCCAAAGGTTACCATCTTCATCCATGGCCGCATCGCTCGGACTTTGAGAAATAATGTTAGGGATAGCAACAGAATCTACCTTATAAGAATTGCTGCTGATATCTAAAATATAATAGCCTTTATTGGAAACAATGTGAAGCGAATTTTTTAGAAATAATATTTTCCTAATATGTCCTCTTATTTTTTTTAGAACCGAATTTGTAATAACATGATGTCCGTCATAAGCACAAAAACCATTTCTGGTTCCAATAAACAACATGTTGTTTACAAACATGAGGCTTGAAATTTCGTTGGAAGGCAAACCGTTTGTGGTTGTAACATTGTCAAACGTTTTACCATTAAATTTTGACAAGCCATTATTAGTCGCTAGCCAAAGATTTCCATAGGGATCTTCTTCAATTTGTTTAACAGTAGACTGGATCAAGCCTTCTTTTACGGAAAACTTCTGCAGGTTCATCTTTTGAGAAAAACCGGGCACAGTAATTACCGCAAACCATAGAAGTATGTAAAAGTAAAATTTCAACCAGAGTGAATTTAATACAAGTTTAATTAAAAAACACTAAAAGTTTTAGTTTTTCGACTAAAATAATGCCGTTAGGCCTGCGTGTATTTTTCCGGTGCGTAGATCAAAACCGGTGTTGAATTGTTTGCCTAATCCATAGCTTAAATTAAAGATGCCCGCTTTAGTGTCAAAATTAATGCCGGCACCCACACTCATAGGGGTATCTGTAGTAAAGCCTAATACGCTGTTGCTTTCGTACCAAGCTCCTTCGGCAAACAAAAACATGTTTGAGTTTTTTTCGAACAAAAACCTATATTCTAATGTTGGAATGACATATGAAGAAGCATAGATGCTTTCTTCATCAAAACCTCTAAGGGTTCGCAAACCACCAATTCTAAAGAGTTCGTTTTTATAAATGGTATTACCAAATACACTACCAAACTGAGACGATAATTTGATGACGTGGTTTTTGTACAAATTAATATAACCAACCATTGTGCCTTCTGTTTGGTACTGAGATGTTTTTAATTGCAATTGCGCATAAGCCAGATCATTTATTTTTGGATTCTTTTTAATTTGCCGGTTACCGACTGAACCAATGATGTTAATGCCAAATCCTTTTTTGGGATTATACTTATAATCATATTTTTCTAAAGCTAAGCCCAGGCCATAGGCTTTTGTGATTACATCGGCATATTCTGGCAACACCGTAATGTTGGTTAAGCCCGATGTAGAAATTAAACTGGCATTGCGTTGTTTGTAGAATACTTTAATGTGATTCAGGCCACTGAAATAATAATTTAAACCAATGCTGTTATTTACATCTAAAAAAGTAGTGTCTTTTTTATATAGCTTAATACTGTAATCAACACCCACCGGCAAGCCCAACAAATAAGGATAAATAACACTGGCTTTCAGATCTTGTGTTTGGCTTTGTAGTCTGCGCCAGTTAATATCAAAGGTTTCGCCGTTCTTTAAAATGGTATTAATCAATTTAATTTTAACATCACCCGTAAAAACCGTTTTCCCATTCTCGCTTGGCAATATTCCAACAATACCATCAAATTGAGAAGCATTTTTCTTTTCTAAAAACAAATACAATTTATTTTGCTTGTCTGTTAAGCGCAATATCGGCGGACTTTTTTCAGTTAAAAAAGGCAGTTGTTTTATTTTTTTTGATACTGATCTAAAGGTCTCTTCTTTGTAAGGCATGCCATTTTTTATACTTAAATATCGGAATAAAAATTTTTGATTGACCTTGCCGCTTCCTTCTGTAATTAAGCTGTCCAGCTTTACAAATACGTTTTTTTCAACATTAAGTCTGGCACTAACTTCTGAATTTGAAATTTGTAAACTATCCAGTTTTACATTTACAAAAGGGTATCCATTATTTTCATAATACACTATTATTTTTTCTGTAAGCTTTGATAGTTCGGTATATTTAAAGGGCCGTTTCGAAAAAAAATGTTCGGCATAACCTATTTTGTGCATTAGCGCCTCGTCTTTTTTAGAGTAGTTCAAACTCAACCACTTGTAGCGTTGACCAATAAAAATAAATGCGCTATAACTTAAAGAATCCTGTTTAACGCTATCTATGCTGGCTTCCAGATAACCATCATTAATTAATGAAAGATAAACGGTATTTAATTCTTTAGTTATAAAAGCTTTTTGAGAGAATTGCTTTTTATAAACGATCTTTTTGAAAACCGATTGACTATCGGTATTAATAATGTGTAATTTATAATTTAACTGACCAAAAGTGATACAGGAAATGCATAAAAAAACAAGAAGTAAATATGTGGGCTTTTGTTTCAATACAAATGAAGTCCTAAGGTAAATAAATTTCATATTAAACGGCCGGCGACCTTAAAAAGTATCTGCAATCCTTATTTTAACGCACTAACCTGATCAAGGAACAAAAAAAGGTTTATATTTATAATTCAATTATATGATCGAATGAAAACAATAGTTATTCTATTCGCGTTTTTAAGCGCTTCTGTTGTGTTAAATGCACAAACACCAATTTCTATCACATCGGTTAACATGCCCGTTATTAATGATGATGTTTTGTATAGCTCTGCTAACCTTAATTCCATAGGTGATTATACGGTAACAGGAGCTAATTATCTATGGGATTTTTCTACCCTTGATTCTACAGGTCAAGATTCAAGAAAATTTCAGCCAAGTTTACAAACACCTTATGGTTTTTATTTTTTCCCACCTAAATACGGCGAAAAAATCCTTGATTCATTTCCAATACCATCCGGGTTAGGGTTTTCCGTTAAAAATATTTATAGTTTTTACAAAAAAAACGGAACCATTTCTTTTAATTCAGAAGGCCTTGGTTTAACCATGAACGGCATACCCGTTGGAGCTACGTATAGCGATGAGGATGAATTGTACACATTTCCTTTAGATTATACAGACAGAGATTCAACGACGTTCAAGTTATCTACACCTTCAAACACAATGATCCCTTTTTCTTATAAAAAGCAAGGTTACCGTATTACTCAGGCAGATGGTTGGGGTACAATTATTACGCCTTATGGTACAGCGCCTTGTTTAAGAGTGGTAACAACCCAATACTCTATTGACACCATTACGATAGCTGCTTTGCCTGCTCCGTTCAATAAACTTGGATTTCCTAATTACATGCGCAGCTATCAATGGTTAACCCTAGGAGAAAAAATTCCTTATTTAGAAGTTTCGGGCAATGTGGTTGGTGGAAATTTTACCCCCACACAAGCCAGATACCGCGATATATTAAGACATTTTGTTGGGATCAAGGAAGAACAAAACGAGCTGACTTTTTCTGTATTTCCCAACCCTTCCTGTTCAGAATTAACGATCTTGTTATCTCAGCACGAGTTACCGGTAATGTCTGAAATTACAGATCTGCAAGGGAAAATCATAAAAACCCAACAATTAGAGGGCAATCGTTCTATAATAAATACACACCTATTAAATGTGTCTAATATAGCAGCCGGAATGTATTTTTTAAACCTGACAACCAATACCGGAAAACAATCCATAAAAATTTCGATACAATAGTTTTGTTTCATCAATAAATCAATTATTTTTACCCTGTCGGCCGACAGGCAGGCACAAACTATAATTAACAAATAAAAAACATCATTATGAGTTCTCATCACGACGATCACGATCAGCCAGTAAGCGAAACAAAACCAGTAGCGTTTCGTACGCCTTTAATTTTAGCTTTAGTTACTGTATTTGCTATATTATTATTAGTTAGTACTTGCGATAAAAAAGAAGAATGTTGCTGCGAGGGCGAAGAAAAGTGTGAAACCAAATGTGAAGATAAACACGGAGAACACCATGGTGCTGAAGCAAAAGACGGACACCATGAAGCAGCGGCAGCAGCTGTTGTTACAGAAACGGTAGCGGTTGCAGATTCTAGCACAACAGCTCACGATACAGCACACGTTCATGTTGAGCATGCAGCAGAAGCCCATCACTAGTAGAAAATAAAGAACAGATAAAAAGGTCTTGCCAGAGTATGGCAAGGCCTTTTCTTTTTGATTTTGCCGATTAAGCCATAATTCGTAGTTTTACGCACCTTAAAAAAATTTAAAATGGCTACAGATAATTTTCAAGCACACGATTATTACTTAATGGATGAATTGTTAAGCGATGAACATAAATTAATTCGTGATACAGCCCGCGCATGGGTAAAAAAAGAAGTAACTCCTATCGTAGAAGAAGCTTGCCAAACAACTACATTTCCTAAACAGTGGATCAAAGGTTTAGCTGAGATCGGTGCTTTTGGACCTTATATTCCTGCAGAATACGGCGGCCCTGGTTTAGACCAGATCTCTTATGGATTAATTATGCAAGAATTGGAACGTGGCGATAGCGGTTTACGCTCTACAGCTTCTGTACAAAGTTCTTTAGTAATGTTTCCTATTTATACTTATGGAAGCGAAGAACAAAAGAAAAAATATTTGCCAAAATTAGCTACAGGCGACCTAATGGGTTGTTTTGGTTTAACAGAACCGGATCATGGATCTAATCCATCAGGCATGTTAACTAACTTTAAAGATGCCGGTGATGGTAAACACGTTATTTTAAATGGTGCTAAAATGTGGATCAGTAATTCTCCGTTTGCGGATATTGCCGTTGTTTGGGCAAAAGACGAAGCGGGTGATATCAGAGGTTTAGTAGTTGAGAGAGGCATGGAAGGTTTTACAACTCCTGAAACTCATGGTAAATGGAGCTTACGCGCAAGCGCTACCGGAGAGTTAGTTTTTGATAATGTAAAAGTTCCTAAAGAAAATATTTTTCCAAACATTAAAGGATTAAAAGGACCATTAGGTTGTTTAAATTCAGCTCGTTTTGGTATTGCTTGGGGAGTGATTGGCGCAGCAATGGATTGTTATGACAGCGCTTTGCGTTATAGCAAAGAACGTATCCAGTTTGGTAAACCAATCGGTGCTTTTCAGTTAACTCAAAAAAAATTAGCCGAAATGATCACTGAGATCACTAAAGCACAATTATTAACTTGGAGATTGGGTGTGTTGAAAAACGAACACCGCGCAACACCTGCTCAAATTAGCATGGCTAAACGTAATAATGTAAACATGGCTTTACAAATTGCACGCGAAGCTCGTCAAATTCATGGCGGCATGGGTATTACCGGCGAATATCCTATTATGCGTCACATGATGAATTTAGAATCGGTGATCACTTACGAAGGAACTCACGACATCCATTTATTAATTACAGGAATGGATGTAACCGGATTCAATGCTTTTTCTTAATCGAAATAATGAGTTATAAAAAAACCTCTGCTAATTTTAGCAGAGGTTTTTTGTTTTATGGAAGAGCTATTACCAATAGCCTAAAGTTTTGTCTTTTGTTTTATTATTATAGGTCCATTCTACTTTCCAGCCATAAGGACATTGATTTGTTCCTACAGATACTGCATTTCCTGAAGCGTCAACGCCAAATAAACAATTTAAGGTAAAGGCCTTACTGGCTACTTTTATATCTACCTCGCCCTGAATTGGAGCCCAGGCACCACAAGTTGTATTCCATACAATAGGAGTTACTACCTGGCTAGTAAAGGCATCTCCATCGCGAGTCGTGCCATAGTTTTCTAAATTACTTAACCCGTTTGATGTTCCTATACCTTCGCCCGTACAAGTTAAAACACTGGTAGTTCCATTCCACGTATAAGTAAATTTACGGTAGATATTATAAATAGCTGTGCTTGTTCCGTCAAAGATCACATTTAAATTATCACCTGTTACAGAGGTTATTAAACTACTCTGACCCATGAATAATAACTCAAACCAAGTACCGCCGCTTATATTAGTAATATATTGAGTACCGTCTAACTGAACGCTTTTTCCGTCAGAAGCTCTGGTAATTTTATAGGCCTGATAATCTATTTTCATCACACAGCCCGCTTGTTTCCAGCGTTTTCCGGTAGCATAATCTACAATAGTTACTCTTATTGATCCTGTTCTGGTACGATTATTACAGGTTGTTCCGTTGTATACCAATAAAACGCTTCCTAAATAAGCGCCAGTTGTATCAACGCTTAAACCACAAATATTACCCATGATACCATTGGTGCCCTGAGTGCCGGAAGTTCTGCCATGTAATAAAGGTTGATTGCTAATTACATCATGAATATCATTAACAGCAGCATCGTTTTCGCCTTGCGCGGTTCTTGTATCGGCAGAGGTTTGCCCATCTTCGTTTTTAAATGCTTTTTTCTTTTTACAGCCCGTAAACGTTAAGGTTGAAATAAACATTAAGACTGAAAGGCCTAATAAAATTTTCTTTGTGGTCATTGTTATTCTTTTAAGGTTTAATGAAATTGAAGATATTTAGTGCAATGATAGTAACAAAACACATACCATTGTTTTGTTAAAACCACCTAAACTGGTTTAAAAACCACCAATTACCAAAATAAGCTAGTGGTTTTCCGATTTTAATTTGTTTAGTTCTAATACTAATAGGTTTTTGGATTGAGCGAACATTTCTTCGATTTTAGAAAAATTAGAAGCGATCATAGATATTAACCCGTTGGTTTGCGCTATATTTTCTATTTCTTTTAATAAACGTGCCGCTTCATTCATTCCAAGAGTTAAGAATAATCCTTTCATGCTGTGAGAAGTAACTTTAATTTTTTCATAATCATTTTCACTAATATCTGCTTTTAATTGTTTTAATAGAGCTGGTGTATCAAATACAAAAATTGAGATCATTTCAATTATGAAGCTGGTGTCTCCGCTGGCGTGTTCTTTAATATAGGTTAAATCATACAATTGGCCGGATGGCATAATTGTGTCATGGATCTGGGTTGTAGTTTTTAAACTTATTTTATTGGTCAGTTGAATGATGGTGTTTAATAATACAGCTGGATCAAAAGGCTTTGAAACGTAAGCATTCATACCCAGGCGGATACATTTTTGAGCTTCTTCGTTGGAAGCGTGAGCAGTTAATGCAATAATGGGAATGTTTTTTTTTGTTTCATCCTGTAATTCTCTGATTGTTTTTGTGGCCATATATCCATCCATTTCAGGCATTTGAATATCCATTAAAACGAGATCATATCGATTTTTTTCTAGTAATAAAACAGCTTCTTGTCCGTTTGACGCAACGTCTATATCATGCCCCCATTTATGCACAATTTTTTTAACTAGTTTTTGATTAAGGGGCGTATCTTCAGCCAATAAAATTTTTAATTTTTTATTTTGATCTGATTTTTCTGTTTGAATTTCAGTTGTTTTTTTTACTGTATCGTTTTCTTTTGCCTCAGCAGCACTTAGTACCATTTTGAATGGTAAATAAAATGTAAACGCCGAGCCTTTGCCTACTTCACTTTCTACAGATATTTTCCCACCTTGTAAGGTTAAAAGCTGTTGAACAATAGTTAATCCCAAACCAGTTCCTCCATATTTACGGGTGGTATCAGGAGATGCTTGGGTAAAGCGTTCGAAAATAAGATCCAGTTTGTCGTGAGGAATTCCAATTCCTGTATCTTTAATAGTAAACTCACAGAGCACTATGTCTGCTTTAGCACTAATTAATTTACTGGTAATTGTTACAAATCCTTTTTCTGTAAATTTTACAGCGTTACCAATAAGGTTTAATAATATTTGATTGAATCTGGCTGCATCGCCAATTACCGTTTTAGGTATGGCATCGTCGTGGTTTAATATAAGCTCAATGTTTTTTTCTTTAGCACTAAATTCAATTAATTCCTTAACAGAGTTTAGTGCTTGATGAATGTTTAAATGATCATAATTAATATCAAATTTGCCGGCTTCAATTTTGGATAGATCTAAAATATCATTAATGATTACTAATAAATTTTTTCCTGCAAAATCAATCGATTCAACATATTCTCTTTGTTCTTGATCAAGTTTAGTGTCTTTTAATAATTCCTGAAAGCCTAATATTGCATTTAATGGCGTTCTGATCTCATGACTCATGGTTGCTAAAAATTGTTCTTTCGCTTTTTTAGATTGTTCGGCTATGGCAATGGCTTCAAATAATTTTTCGTTCTTTTGTTTTAATTCGATGGTTCTTTGTTCAACTCTGCTTTCTAGTTGATTATTGGTTTCTGATAGTGTTTGTTCATGCTTTTCGATCTTCTCAAGCATGTTATTAAATGATGAGGAGAGTTTACCAATTTCATCTTTTCCCTGATAGTTAGACCGAACTTTATAGTTCATGCTCTGTACTACATTTTCCATTATCTCCGCCAATTTGATAATTGGATTGGAAATATATTTTTGTAGAAAAGAAGAAATGAAAAAGGCAATAAAAAACCCAAAAACAACAATTAGTGAAACGATTTTTACTTTGTTGTAAAATTGTGCTTTTATTTCTGCGAGTTCCGTTTTTAAACATAGGGTTCCTAACCATTCTTTGTCTTTTATGATCTTGTAATAAATAAACAGATCATTTTTTGTAAATTCTGATTTAACTTTTTGATTTGGTATTTTTTGAAAATTAAATTCTTGCTCTCCTTGTCTGATATAACTACTAAGTATCCGCAAGTTAGTATCAATAATGCAAGCATGGGTCACATCTGGTTCAACTTTTAGATCACTTAAAATATCATGGGCAGATTCGGCATCATTAAATAATAAGGGGGCTTCAGAGTTTAAGCCAATAACCCGAGCAACGATCAATAGGTTTTTAGCCTTATTTTCTCGGATTGTTTTATAATCAAAATATAAATATGTGATCGCACAAATAATAATCACTAATAAAAAAGTGATCAACTGCATCACAATTAGTTTCCAATTAATAGATATGTTGGATAAAAACTTCATCCTAGTACTGTATGGTTGAGGCTAGTTTTAATAATTGCGAGCTTGCTTTAATGTTTGATTTATTAAGTGAGCTTATGTTAATTTCAAATTTTATTTTACGCTCTATAATTAAAAAATTAATTGCCGAGCCTTGATCCAGAAAACCCTTTTTTTCAGAAATGATCAACACATTTTTAGCACTTAGCTCTGAAATAAACTCTTTAAAATCTTTATTTGTAATTGCTTCCGGAACAAATAAAATCTGGCATCTACAGGTTGACGCCATTGTTGAGGTACACCTTACAACTTCTATTTTTTTATTATTAATTGTTTTGCTGGCCGCTAAATCGAGAAGATGCTGGTATATAGGAGAATCACCAAGAACGCCAATTACAAAAGAAGAACCAGTTACATTTTCGGGTTTTTCCCATTCCACAAATTTGGTGAAGTTATAAATGAAGGCTGCTTTTGCAATATATTCTTCTACTTCCGTTTTTTGTTTTATTAAAAACGAACTCAGTAACATCAGTGTTAAAGAAAGAAAAATATACCTTGTTTTTTTAAGCATTTTTACAAATCAATATTTAAACTTACCATAAATGACCTACCCACTTGAGGAAGCAAAGAATTTTTGTACCCTAAACTTCGTTGACTAAAATCGTCTCCCGAATCTGCTTGTTCAACACCGGGTTGATAATAGTTTGCATCAGCTAGGTTTTTAACTTTGAATGAAAGTGTTGCTGCTTTAAATCTATATGATAAGTTTGCGTCCAGGGTTAAGTAAGAATCAATGATGTAATCTTTTGCGCGTAAAGCGTTTCGGGAATAAACCAAGCGTTCGCTAACGTAATTTCCTTTTATGTTAAAATTGATTGATTTAAGAATAGGAATATTTAAGCCAAGATTTATTTTATGTGGAGCAATGTCTCCCAGTATCGTTTCTCCTTCTTCCCATTTACCAGAGGTGTGGTTATAATGTATACTACTAAAGGCTTGTGTGTAGGTATAATATAAATAGGCAGTTAGTTTTGGGGATTTAGGAATTGGATTAGTAACACTAAGTCTAGATCGGAATTCTGCACCATAAATTTTTCTCGAACCCGCATTTTCTGATTCTTCTTTGATCACATTTTCGTAAGTGGCATAAAAAACAGAGGTTCCTATGCCAATTGGCCCTTCTCCATAACTCCCAACCAATTCTATATTCCTGGCTTTTTCCGGCTTCAGATTAACATTTGATTTGCGTCCGTTCCAACCGCCAAACAATTGACGTGGTGGCGGCTCTTGATATGCTTCGCCGTAAATTAATTTTAGGGCACCCTTTTTTCCGAATTTATAAATTGCTGAAGCGCGGATATTAGTATTGTTTCCATAAATACTATTATAATCGTGTCTAACGCCGGCATTAAACCGAAACCGATAAACGGTGGCAATCAACTGTAAATAACCACCAATATCATCTGTCAATAATAAATTTTCACCGGGCATTTCAGGATTTGGACCTTCTACCATTGCGTAAGAAGAATCAGAACTATGGCCGATAGCCGCACCATAGCCATGGGGCCCGGGTGTGTTTGAGGGTATGGTTGAACTAAAAGCATCCCAATAACCGGGAATATCGTAAGCTTTGGTTAATTCTTTACGCTCATATTTCATCCCTGTTTGAAGAGAAATTTTTTTATTGATATCATAAACTACATCTTCTTTAAACAACCAACTATTGCTGATAGCATTCCATTGTGTGATACTGATATAAGAAGATTGTTCCATGCCCGTGTTCCAGTCGGGTTCTGCTTCTGCCCAATCGCCAGATACTCTATTTTTACGATGTAACAATAAGGATGTGAATTTAAAATTATCTATTTCGGTTTCATTTTCGATAAATAACTGAAAAGAAGATTTTTTCCAAAAGGCATTGTTTTGAGCCCTATCAGCGGCGTACCAAGCGCCATAACCTTCTTTATTGACCCAATTGATGACGCCGAGTTTGGTGTTTTTATAGGCGACATTACCAATAACACCATAGTCATCAGCAGGAGAAAAATATTTGCCATAATTTACATGATAGTGAGAACGTTGCAAAATAGGCCCCCAGGTTGTTGTATCACCATATAGTTTATTAGAGGAAAACCCCCATTTGTCGGATAGATCGGCTTCATTACTTTTGTAAAATTTTCCTGAAAAAGAGTAAGAAAAATCTTTTTTCTTACCTATGGTAGCTAGCTCCATGCTCTTTGTACCGAAAGAACCGAATTGGGCGCTTGCCGTTATTTTTTGATCATCTATGTCAAGATCTTTTCCGTCTTTTGTAATAATATTTATAATTCCCAAAAAGGCATTGGCTCCATAGAGCGCAGATGTGGGGCCATATAAGACTTCTATCCGTTCAATATTATAAATGGGATAATGTTTGCCTATTAATGCTTCATGCGACCACAGGTCATTATCTACTATGCCATTGATCATTAACAGTGTTCGTTGTGTAATAGGTGTACGATAGCCCCTTTGATAAGCAACAACGCCGCCTCGACCACCCGGATTGATTACATCAAACCCGGGAAGGTCTGTAATAATTTCTGCAAGATCGGTGTATCCGTTTTTTTTAATATCGCTTGCCGTTAGAACAATCATTGTCGCGGCGGCATCTAATCTGGATTCTTCTTTGCCAGAAGCGGTAATGACATTGATCTGCATGAGTTGCTCGATGCTCATATCCAATACCGAAGAAGTAGAATCGGTTTGTGAGAACAGAGACATAGGACCCAAAATAAAAACAGACCAAGCAGCAATTTTCATATACCAATAACCGAATTGTGTCGATTAGTATACCGAATTTAAAAAAATAAAGCCAACAAAACAAGTGTTAAATTGATTTTATGTTGTGGATCATTTATGTTTTATAATTTCCCTTTCACGATCTCATCAACAACCGAAGGGTCTAATAATGTAGAAGTATCTCCTAAATTTGAAACATCGCCTTCGGCTACTTTTCGTAAAATGCGACGCATGATCTTACCGCTACGTGTTTTTGGTAAACCGCTTACTATTTGAATTTTATCAGGTTTGGCAATAGGTCCGATGATCTTTGTTACTTCTGCTAAGATTTCTTTTCTTAGGTTATCGTGATCTTTTGTTGTTGATGGAGCGATCACATAAGCATAAATACCTTGGCCTTTAATGTCGTGTGGATAACCAACCACAGCACTTTCTACCACATCAGCATGAGAGTTAATGGCGCTTTCTACTTCGGCAGTTCCAATGCGGTGACCAGAAATATTCATTACGTCATCTACGCGCCCTGTAATTCTATAATATCCGTTTTCATCCCTTCTGCAACCGTCTCCTGTAAAGTATAAGCCTTTGTAGGTTGCAAAATAAGTTTGTCGGCAACGTTCATGATCACCATAAGTAGTGCGAATCATAGATGGCCAAGGGAATTTGATACACAAGTTCCCTTCTACATTATTCCCTTCAATTATGTTTCCTTTTTCATCTACCAACACCGGCTGAATTCCCGGTAGGGGTAACGTTGCGTAGCTTGGCTTTAATGGTGTAATGTTTGCTAGTGGAGAAATTAAAATACCACCTGTTTCTGTTTGCCACCAGGTATCTACAATTGGGCAATTACCCTTACCGATATTATTATGGTACCAATGCCAGGCTTCTTCATTGATAGGCTCTCCAACACTTCCTAGTACTTTTAAAGAAGTGAGGTTGTATGGCTTTACAAAATCTAATCCGGCAGCTTCTAAGGCTCTGATGGCAGTTGGGGCGGTATAAAAATGTGTGACCTTGTATTTATCGATGACTTGCCAAAAACGTCCGGCATCCGGAAATGTTGGTACGCCTTCGAACAATACAGAAGTTGCTCCGGCAAGTAGCGGACCGTAAGTAATGTATGAGTGCCCTGTGATCCAGCCCACATCTGCTGTACACCAATAAATATCATTAGGTTTATATTGAAATACGTTTTGAAAACTATAACAGGCATACACCATGAAACCACCGCAGGTATGCACGACACCTTTTGGTTTACCTGTAGAGCCTGATGTATAAAGAATGAACAACAGATCTTCGCTGTCCATTATTTCTGCGTCACATTGGCTTGATTGTTTAGGAACAAACTCTTGCCAGATCACATCTCTGTCTTCATTAATTGTAATAGGAGTATTGGTGTGTTTATACACTAATACTTTTTTTACGGAAGAACAAGTTTCCAAAGCTTCATCAACCACGGCTTTAATTGCAATATCTTTGACGCCACGATAAGCGCCATCGGTAGTTAATATTACTTTACTGTCACAATCTTGTATCCTGTCTGATAAGGCAGAGGCCGAAAAGCCGGCAAACACAACTGAATGAACTGCTCCTATACGTGCGCAAGCTAACATGGCAAATACTGCTTCAGGGATCATGGGCATATAAATAGAAACCCGATCACCTTTTGTAACACCAAATGATTTTAAGGTATTGGCTAGTTTACACACTTCGTCGTGCAGCTGTTGATAAGTAACAGATCTTGGAATATGATTAATATCATTAGCTTCAAAATAAAAGGCAATGTTATTAGCTTTTTTTTGTAAATGTCTGTCGATGCAATTTTCAGTAATATTAAATTTTCCATTCACAAACCATTTCACGCTTGGTCCTTCAAAATTCCACTCTAAAGTCTTTGTCCATGGCTGTTTCCAGCTAAAATCTCTGGCGATCTTATCCCAAAATAATTCCGGGTTTTCTACTGATTCTTTGTACGCTGCCTGGTATTGCTCAAAACTTGAAATCTGCATAATAATAAAATTTATAATTAAAGTAACACAAAAGTTTAGGCAATTGCAATAGCATCAACGCCCTCCTCTTATTTAGAATCGATTTAAATATTGTTTTATGACACTTCCATGACACACAAAAACTACGATATCACGTACTTTGCACAAGATCTCTTACATGAACGTTTTTAAGATAATTTCAATCACACACAAATTAGCTCCATTGGAGTTAATTGGGAAATTACATTTAGACGAAGCACATCAACACGATTATTTAGGCGCCATTAAATTAAAGCTGGAGCTAAAAGAATTGTTGTTTTTAAGTACATGTAATCGCGTGGAGTTGGTTATTAATACAGAGAGAGATATTACTAACACAACATTTCTTTCGGAATTATTTATGTTGATCAATTCCAGATTAACAGAAACAGAATTAAATGATCTACTTTCTAAAACAACTATTTATGAAGGAGAACACGCATTAACGCATTTGTTTAATGTGTCAGCGTCCTTAGATTCATTAGTTGTTGGTGAGCGTGAGATTATTACTCAGGTTCGTAAAGCGTATGAGTTTTGTAATTTGTTAGGCTTAACCGGCGACACGATTCGTTTAGCCATTAAGCAAACCATAGAAACTGCCAAACAAGTTTATACCGATACCGATATTGCTAAAAATCCTGTTTCTGTGGTGTCTTTGGCTTATCGTCAATTAAGAAGTTTAGGAATTAAAAATGATGCACGTATTGTGTTTGTTGGCGCCGGCGAAACCAACATTAACATGGCCAAATATTTAAAGAAACATCAGTTTGCAAATTTAACCGTGTTTAACCGCACCTTAGCTAATGCCGAAAAATTAGCCTGTGATTTAAACGGAAAAGCATTTGAGTTATCACAGTTAACTAATTTTACCGAAGGCTTTGATGTTTTAATATCTTGCACATCAGCTCAGGAACCGGTTATTACCGCTGAGGTTTATAAAAATTTAGTAGGGAACGATAAATCAAAAAAAGTAATTATTGATCTGGCTTTACCTGCAGATATTGACAAATCAGTGATTGAAAACAATGATGTGTTTTATATTGACATCGAATCATTAAAAAAACAAGCAGCAGAAAATTTATTGAAGCGCGAAGCTGAAATAGAAGCTTGCCGAAAAATTATAGCTACTAAGGTTGAGGAATTTAAATTATTGTTTCAGGAACGTAAAATAGAATTAGCGTTTGGCGAAATCCCTAAACAAATCAAATACATTAAAGAAACCGCCATCAACGAAGTGTTTGTAAAAGAATTGAGCTCGCTTGATGATCAAGGCAAGGAAGTTTTAGAAAAGGTATTATCTTACATGGAAAAAAAATACAACGCCTTAACTATTAAAACAGCTAAGAAGGTTTTTTTAGAAGAAGATATTTAGAACCGTACCACTAAGAACGCAAAGACTTTTATGCAGAGTACACAAAGTTGTTTTGTTTTTCTCTGTTCTCTTTGCGGTTAAAAACGTAAAACTTATCTAAAAATATCCTATCTTGTAGCCTCTAAATTTTTTATTCAAAACACATGATTACCATTGGTACACGCGGTAGTGACTTAGCTCTTTGGCAAGCAAACTACACAAAAGATCTGCTAGAAAAACAAGGCCACGAAGTTCAATTAAAGATCATTGAAACTAAAGGGGATACGTCACAACAATGGAATACCAGTTTTGATAAATTAGAAGGGAAAGGTTTTTTTACCAAAGAATTAGAAGAAGCATTATTATCCGGAATTATAGACGTAGCCGTACATTCGCACAAAGATCTGCCAACAGAAAGCCCGGAAGGATTAATGATTGCAGGAGTTTCTTCTCGCGAAAATCCGGCAGATTGGTTAATTGTTCGCGAAGAGTGTGTTGATGAAACACAAAAATTCTCCTTAAAAAAAGGCGCTAAAGTTGGTACATCATCAGCTCGTCGTAAATCACAATTTTTAGCCTTCCGACCTGATGTAGAAATTACCGACTTAAGAGGGAATGTTCCTACACGAATTAAAAAACTAAAAGAAGGGCAGTACGACGCTATTTTGTTAGCAGCAGCAGGATTAGAACGTTTAGAATTAGATCTTTCTGATTTTCATGTTGAACAATTAGAACCAAATGAATTTATTCCTGCTCCGGCACAAGGCGTATTGGCTTGGCAAATTCGCGAAGACGATTATAAGTTAACTGACATCTTTGATGCGGTTTGTGATTATGACGTGATGGTGAATATTAACATCGAGCGTCGTATTTTAAATTTACTGGATGGAGGTTGTCAATTACCGTTAGGCGCATTTTGTGAAGCAGATTTAAACGAACACGATCGTAAATTATTTAAGGTGTGGGTTTCGGTGGCAGATGCATGGAATACACAAACAAAACATTTGTATTACGAAACAACCAATACCGAAGAGCTTCCTGAAAAAATAGTAGAACACATTCATCGTATTTCGGCCAAATCTCTTTTTATATCCAGAGATGCGCATGAAAGCAATAACTTGAACAGATGGTTAACTAACTTAGGATTTAAGATAGAAAGCAAAAGTTTAATTGATCTAAAAAAACTAACGATCAAGGAATTACCTAAAAGCGATTGGTTATTTTTTAGCAGTAAGCACGCGGTGGAGTTTTTCTTTATGCAAAAACCGGATATTGGTACTACAAAAATTGGCTGCATTGGTAAATCCACCTCACAAGCAATTCGTGAGTTAGGCTTAAGAGCTGATTTTATTGGACAAAGCACTGATACGAAATTAGTAGGTAAACAATTTTCAGCTCGTGTTGGTTTAGGTAAAGTTGTGTTTCCGGTAGCGCGCGAAAGTATGCGTACTATTCAATGGCAGTTCCCTAAACAACAAAACGTGATCGATCTACCAATTTATGCGGCGTTAAAAGTTCCGCATGAAGTAGCAGAAACAACAGATATTTTAGTGTTCACAAGCCCAAGTAACGCCGAATCATATTTAGAAAAAAATAAAATCCATCCGCATCAAAAAGTGATTGCAATGGGTGAGGCTACTGAAAAATCATTATTAAAAGCTAAGGTAAAAGCAGAGCAAATATCTAAACCTTATTCGTTTGACGATCTGGGTTTGTTTAGAGCGATATTACATACATTATAATTTGAGTAAAGAATAAAACAGAATGACGCCCTTTCAAAATCCAACCATATACATTGGCGGTTTAAGAATAGATGAGCCCGTTACAACCATAACAGATCTTTTATTTTGTGCGGTTTGTTTTTTCGCGTTTTTTAAAACAAAAAATTTATCTGAAGACAAAGCGGTTAATTTATACCGTTGGTTTTTTTTACTGACCGGCTTATCTACTTTGGTAGCCGCACTTATTGGCCATGCGTTTTTATACCATTTTGGTTTTGAGGCTAAAATTTATGGCTGGATCTTTGGTGTTTTTGGAATTTCCTTTGCGCAATTTGCCGCCTTGTATCACACGCGCCGATCAATTAATGAAACCCTTTTTAAAACTCTGTTTGTTATTGGTTGTATAGAAGTTGTGGTGGCCTTTGTATTAACCTTTGTAGTTTGGTCCTTTGTGGTGGTTGAGATTCACACAGCTTTTGGTTTAGTTGTCATGGTTACTGTCTTAGAAGCCATTCATTACAAAAAAACGAGATCAGCCTTAAGCATTAATATGATTTACGGCGTAGGTTTAGCGGTCATTGCGGTTATTTTCCACATTTCAAAACTTGCCCCATCGGTTTGGTTTAATCACATAGATGTAAGTCATATTTTTATGGCTTTAAGCATGTACATGATGTATAAAGGAGTTAGTTTGTATCAGCCCGAAAAAGAATTAGTATAAATCATTAATCTATAAACATGATCACACACCGTCCACGCAGAAACAGAAAATCAGAAACCATTCGTAATATGGTTCAGGAAAACCATGTAACGGTTAATGATTTTATTTTCCCTTTATTTTTAACGGAAGGAAAAAATAAAACATCAGAAGTGTCTTCGATGCCGGGCATTTATAGATTAAGTTCTGACCTGTTATTAAAAGAAATTGAGCAGTGTATGAAGCTTGGTATTAAAGCGTTTGACGTGTTCCCAAGTTTAAGTGATAAATACAAAGATAAAAAAGCAACTGAGAGCGTAAACAAAAAAGGGTTGTATTTAAAAACCTTAAAAGAAATAAAAAAAGAATTTCCGGAAGCATGCATTATGACCGATGTGGCGATGGATCCATATAGTAGCGATGGACATGATGGTTTGGTGAAGAATGGCGAGATCGTTAACGATGAAACATTAGAGATCTTAGCGAAGATGGCAGTTGCTCAGGCAGAGTGTGGTATTGATATCATTGGGCCAAGTGACATGATGGATGGACGCGTAGGATACATTCGCGAAGCATTAGATGATAATGGATTTACCAATGTCTCTATCATGAGTTACACGGCTAAATATGCGAGTGCGTTTTATGGCCCGTTTAGAGATGCTTTGGATAGTGCCCCAAAATTTGGTGATAAAAAAACGTATCAGATGAATCCGGCAAATAGCAGAGAAGCGTTAATTGAAGCGCAATTGGATACTGAAGAAGGCGCCGATTTTTTAATGGTTAAACCGGCTTTATCCTATTTAGATGTGATCAAAGATCTAAGTAATAATTTTGATCTGCCTATTGCGGCTTACAATGTGAGTGGCGAATATGCCATGGTAAAAGCAGCAGCAGCCAAAGGCTGGATTGATGGCGACAGAGTGCGTGATGAAATTTTATTAAGCATTAAACGTGCCGGAGCAAGTATTATATTAACCTACTTTGCTAAAGAGTGGGCGATGAAGCATAAATAGATTCTAGAGACACCTGTCAGGTTTATAAGCGGCTTGCTAAAAACCTGACAGGTGTTTACTACATTAACCTTTCACCTCAACCACTCCTCCATCTTGTGAAGTATAGTAAACAGGAGTTGTGGTTCTTCTTAATTCTAAATAAGATTGATATGATTTTGAAAATTTGGTACGTTCAGAGATAACGGCATCAAAGTTTCCATTTAAACCCATCATTAATTCACAGGCTTCTCTTACTGCCGCTTCTCCGCTTGTACAAGCCGTTACATAATCAGCTAAAAGATGTCTAATTACATACTCATTGAATAAAGGATTGGCTTTGCGTTGAATAAAAATTCGTAAGCCACATTGTTCGGCTAAACTTAGATCTAACACATCATCAAATACATAAGCAATTTGATTGAGCTCTATGTTATGCGCTGCACACAAATGTTTGGCCGCATCCAGTTTGTTCGCAAACTTTGAATAAGAAGCATGAAAGCGTTCTCTATCCACAAACGTAAAGGCTGCCGAGTTCTTCTCTCCGGAAATAATAGCCGTTGTTGGAATATCTTTATGATTCAGATAATAAGAAAATCGCAATAAGTTAGTTCCCATACTATCGGCTTCATTAAAATGACTTTGCAATAAGTGATCCTTGCACCCATCTGTAAACACACCGTCCCAGTCAAACACAAAGGCTTTAATGTGTTTGATCTTTTCTATTAAAGTAGCTTCCGGAAATATTAATTCTCCGCCAATTTCTGTAAATATTTGTGTGAGGTGCGACATAGTGTTTGTTTTATTTGTGTCAGTTCGAGCGAAGTCGAGAACATTAGAACATCTCGACTTCGCTCGATGAGACAATTCTTTTGAATGATAAATATATCATTTTGAAAACAAAAAAGCCTTATCTGATTTTAGATAAGGCTCTTAATTTTTGTGAAATATATTATTCCTATCCTTTCATGTCCTGAATGTCTAACATACCAACCGGTTTCCCATCATTGGTAACTACAATTGTATCGACGTTGGTTTTCTTAAATAAAGCACTTGCATCATTTAATAAGACGTTACCGTCAATCGTAATTGGTTCTCTGTATTCCAGGTCAGATAATTTTTTACTTAAAATATCTCTTCCTTTTTCACCAATTAATTTACGTAAGCTACCATCAGTGAATACACCTTTAATGCTGCCATCAGCTTTAGTTACAGTTACTGCACCAAAACCATATTCAGTCATTTTTACAATAGCGTCAGTAACAGAAGTGTTTTCTGTAACCAATGGATTAGTTCCTTTGATCGCTTCTTTCACTTTTACCATCATTAAACGAGTATCCTGGATAAATTGATCCGTACCAAGAGTTGTGAAATTATTTTCAGTTAATTGTTTGATGATCTTTAATGGAACCGTGATTGTGTGAACACCAATGTTAATAGCATTACGCACGTGTTCGGCATTACGTACAGAAGAGAACATGATCTTAGTATCGTAATCATATAGATCAACCGCATCAACACATTGTTGTACTAATGCTAAAGCATCATGTCCTTGATCTTGTAAACGACCAACTAAAGGGCAAACATACGTTGCACCGGCTTGCATAGCCATATATGCTTGTTGTAAAGTATATACTAAATGCACATTTACTAAATATCCTTTGTCGCGCAACATTTTACAAGCACGAACACCTTCTAAAGAAACCGGAATTTTGAATACTGTTTTCTTAGGATCTAAGCCTAAAGCTAATTGACGCTCAGCCTCAGCTAAAACTTCTTCAGCACTGTTCCCTAAGGCTTCGATTTGAAGTACAGGAACCATTTTGCTTAATTTTACAATTGTTCCGTCAATATCAGTAATACCTTCCTTTTGCATAAAGGTAGGTGTTGTGGTTAATCCATTTAAAAAACCTAATTTAAATCCTTCTTCGATTTCTTTAAGGTTAGCTGAATCTAAGTATAATTCCATGTTTTGTTATTTTTTGTAAAGTTCAAATATACAGTTTTTATAATTACGAATATACGAATCGATTTTGACACATACCGATTCATCTTTGGCGTGTAATTATTGTTCGATTGCGCGCACGCCCGGTAAACTTCCTTGTTCAATGTATTCTAATAATGCGCCTCCTCCGGTACTTACGTAGCTTACTTGTTCGGCTAAATGGTATTTATTAATAGCGGCTACACTATCGCCGCCGCCAATTAACGAGAAGGCTCCTTTTTTGGTTGCTTCGGCAATAGCTAGAGCAACTTGTTTGGTTCCGTTCTCAAAGCTGCTCATTTCAAATACGCCCATCGGTCCGTTCCATAAAATGGTTTTGGAGTTTTTTATCACATCGCTATAAGTAGCAACGGTTTCGTTAGAAATGTCTAAGCCCATCCATCCGTCCGGAATAGCGTTGATCTTGCTCTCTTGTTTATTGGCGTCATTCGCAAAATTATCAGCTATTACAGCATCTGTAGGAATGTATAAATTCACGCCTCTTGCTTTGGCTTTTATTAATAATTCTTTTGCTAAGTCTAATTTATCATCTTCACACAACGACTTACCGATGGTGCCGCCCATTGCTTTCACAAAGGTAAATGCCATGCCGCCACCAATTAAAATGTTATTGGCTTTATTCATTAATTGTTCAATGATCAGTATCTTATCGCTCACTTTAGCGCCACCAACAATAGCTGTAAAAGGTGCTTCAGCGCCATTAATGACTTTATCAATACTGGCTACTTCACCTGCCATTACATAACCAAAACATTTAGCTTCCGGTTTAAAAAACTGGGCGATCACAGCTGTTGAGGCATGTGCTCTGTGCGCTGTACCAAAAGCGTCATTTACATAAATATCGCCATGTTTACTTAATTTTTCAGCAAAAGCAATATCGCCTTTTTCTTCTTCTTTATAAAAACGTAAGTTCTCTAATAGCAATACTTGTCCGGGGTTTAATGCTGTCGATTTTGTAAAAGCATCAGCGCCAATGCAATCATCTGCAAATAAAACTTCTGCACCAACTAATTTACTTACGGTATTTACAATATGTTTTAGAGAATATTTATTCGTTGGACCTTCTTTCGGACGACCTAAATGCGACATTAAAATAACGCTTCCTCCTTTTTCAAGAATTTTTTTAATGGTTGGAGCCGCAGCTCTGATGCGGGTTTCGTCCGTTACTTCAAAAGCATCATTTAATGGTACGTTAAAGTCTACACGAATTAAAGCGCGTTTGTTTTGAAAATTTAAGCTATCGATTGTTTTCATTATTTTAATAATTAGGGTGGGCAAAAATAATGATTTTTTAAATGGGCTTTGGCTATACGTCTAAAATTGAAAAATCAATTTAATTTCATTGGCCTAACTTTGCTTTTCACGATAAAGGCATAAGGATAATCTTCTTTGATTTTTTTCAGGGCGTCAAAAGCTTCCAGTTTGGTTCTGTAGTCGCCAACAGTGATCACAAAATTTGGTTGTTGATAGTCCTCATAAGTAGGCATATCATTATATTTTAAATCAAATTTGTTTTTCACTTCTTTGGCTTTGGTTCTATCGGCGCTAAAATGAATTTTTAAACGATAGCCGTCGCTTTCGCCATTGGTGCGTTTATGATATTCTGCTTTTTTCTCTTGCAGAGCCTTTACTTTTAAAAGCGTTTGTGTTTGGTTTTCCTGAGAAAACACCGTCTTGTTTAGAACAACAAATAGGATTAAAAATAATGTATATTTCACTTCGTAAAAGTAAGTAAAATCCATTAAAATCCTTAAATTAGCGCCTTATTTTAACGAAAATTAAAATGGACAAATTTTCTTATGTTGGAACCAGCGATGTAAACGCCATTGAGAGTTTATTTTTGCAGTATACCCAAGACCCGAACTCTGTTGATGCTTCATGGAGAGATTTTTTTAAAGGCTTTGAATTTGCCCGTACGGCTTATGATACCGAAGGAGGAGCCATTCCCGAAAACGTTACCAAAGAGTTTAAAGTCATCAGTTTAATACAAGGTTACCGTCAACGCGGACATTTGTTTACTAAAACAAACCCGGTACGCGAACGTCGTTCGTATGCACCAACATTAGCTCTTGAAAATTTTGGGCTTTCGGATAAAGATCTGGAAACTGTATTTCAAGCCGGAAACGAACTAGGAATCGGCGCTTCCAAACTAAAAGACATTATTGCTCATTTAGAGAACACGTATTGCCAAAGTATTGGCGCTGAGTTTATCTATATGCGTGAACCAACGGTTGTAAAATGGTTACAAGAACGTATGGAGAAAAACAAGAACACTCCGAATTTTTCTGCAACCGAAAAGAAAACCATTCTTAAAAAATTAACGCAAGCGGTTGTTTTCGAAAACTTTCTTGCTACTAAATATGTTGGCCAAAAACGCTTTTCTTTAGAAGGAGGAGAGGCGGTGATTCCTGCTATGAATGCCTTAATGGAACATGGCGCGAATTTAGGAATTGAAGACTATGTAGTTGGTATGGCACATCGTGGACGTTTAAATGTGTTAACCAACATCATGAATAAAACCTATAAAGATGTATTTACTGAGTTTGAAGGCAGACCAAGTGAAGATTCTTTATTTGATGGTGACGTAAAATACCACATGGGTTATTCGTCGGATCAAACCAGTGATGGCGGAAAAAAAGTACATATTAGTTTAACACCAAATCCATCACATCTAGAAACGGTTGCTCCTGTAGTAGAAGGAATCATTCGTGCTAAAATCGATAATCGTCATAATGGCGATAATTCAAAAGCTTGTCCGATCATTTTACATGGTGATGCGGCAGTTGCCGGTCAGGGCTTGGTGTATGAAGTGATTCAAATGAGCCAGTTAGATGGTTACAAAACAGGTGGAACCATTCACTTTGTGATCAATAATCAGGTTGGTTTTACAACTAACTATATGGATGGCCGCTCTTCAACCTATTGTACAGATGTGGCTAAGGTGGTATTATCTCCGGTATTCCATGTTAATGGTGATGATGTTGAAGCGTTATGTTTTGTGTCAAAATTAGCGATGGAGTTCCGTCAAACATTTCACCGCGATGTGTTTATTGATGTATTGTGTTACCGTAAGTATGGACACAATGAAGGTGATGAGCCTCGTTTCACACAACCATTATTATATAAAGCCATTGCAGCACACGCTAATCCAAAAGATATTTATGTAAGCCGGTTACAGGCCGACGGGAATGCATTAGCGGACGAAGCAAAAGCAATTGAAGCGGCCTTTAAAGCTGAATTGGAAGAGAATTTAGATCAGGCGAAAAAAACAGAGAACGTAAAGATCACTTCTTTTTTACAAGGAAACTGGAACGCTATTAAAATGGCTCCAGCCAATGCGTTTGATGAGTCTCCAAAAACAGCGATTGATGAAAAACTATTTTTAGAGTTAGCTAAAAAAACAACAGAATTACCAAAAGACAAAAAGTTCTTTAATAAAATTCAGAAGTTGTTTGATGATAGAAAAGCCATGATTGCCAATGATAATTACGATTGGGCGATGGGTGAATTATTAGCGTATGCTTCGTTAATGAAAGAAGGCTTCCCTGTTCGTTTCAGCGGACAAGATGTAGAGCGCGGAACGTTCTCTCACCGCCATGCGATTGTAAAAATAGAAGATAGCGAAGAAGAATACACGCCGTTAAATAACATTGACGCCACTGTAAAATTAAGCATCTACAATTCCTTATTAAGCGAATACGGTGTATTAGGTTTTGAATATGGTTATGCCTTTGCGGCACCAAATACTTTAACTATTTGGGAAGCGCAGTTTGGTGATTTCTTTAATGGCGCTCAAATTATTATTGATCAGTATTTAACGTCAGCCGAATACAAATGGCGTCGTATGAATGGTTTGGTGATGTTATTACCTCATGGTTATGAAGGACAAGGTCCGGAGCATTCGTCAGCACGTATGGAACGTTTCTTACAAGCTTGCGCTGAGAATAATATGCAAGTTGTAAATGCTACAACTCCTGCACAACAATTTCATGTACTACGCCGCCAGTTAAAACGCGATTTCCGTAAACCATTAGTATGCTTTACACCTAAAAAATTATTGCGTTACCCAAGTTGTGTAAGTAAAGTTACAGACTTTACAAAAGCGAATTTCCAGGAAGTATTAGATGATACCATTGATGCTAAAAAAGTAACACGCGTTGCTTTTTGCTCAGGTAAAGTATATTACGATCTAATTGAACGCAGAGAAAAAGAAGGGGTAGAAGATATTGCATTTGTTCGTTTAGAACAATTGTACCCTTTCCCACAAAAACAAGTAGATGCGATCTTGAAAAAATACAGCAAGGCAAGCAATTATTTATTTGTACAGGAAGAGCCTGAAAACATGGGACCTTGGCGCTTTGTAGACAAAAACTTACGTTCGTTAAACTTAAAGTATATTGGCAGAAACGAAGCAGCAAGTCCTGCAACCGGCTATGCTAAAAAACATAATGCAGAAAACGAAGAAATCATGACCAACATTTTTTCTAAAGTATTAGTGAAGTAAGAGACTAAAAAGACTATTAGACAAAAGAGATATTTAAATACTAAGAACCAAACATTAAAAACTAATTTATGGCAATTGTAGAATTAAAAGTACCAAGCCCTGGAGAATCAATTACAGAAGTAGTTATTGCTCGTTGGGTAAAAAACACGGGCGATGTAGTTGAAAAAGATGAGGTTTTAGCAGAGATCGATTCTGATAAAGCAACCTTAACTTTAAACGCAGAAGAGGCGGGTAAAATCGAAGTATTAGCTGCTGAAGGCGATACGGTAAAAGTTGGACAAGTCGTTGTAAAAATTGATACTTCTGTGAAGCCTGAGGCTAAAGCTAAAGTAGAAGCCCCAAAAGCTGAAGTAAAGGTTGAGGCTAAAAAAGAGGCTGCTGTTACGACAACGGTTGAAAAAGCTGCATCAACTAGTTATGCTTCAGGTACACCAAGCGTGTCTGCTGCTAAAATTATGGCAGAAAACAACGTGAAGTCTTCTCAAATTAACGGTACCGGCAAAGATGGTCGTATTACTAAACAAGATGTATTAGCGGCTTTATCTAACGGTTTACCAACTGCGGCTGAAGTGTTATCTAATTCTTGGAAAGGCGGTAGAGATAAAGACCGTGTTAAAATGACCTCGCTTCGTAAAACAGTAGCTAAGCGATTAGTAGCAGTTAAGAACGAAACAGCCATGTTAACGACGTTTAACGAAGTTGATATGAGTGGCATTTATGCTATCAGAGCAAAGTATAAAGACAAATTCAAAGAGGTTCATGGTAACAATGTTGGTTTCATGAGTTTCTTTACCAAAGCAGTTACTGAAGCTTTATATCACTATCCTGCTGTAAATGGGATGATCGATGGCGAAGAAATTGTATACAATAAATATTGTGATATTGGAATTGCTGTTAGTGCACCAAAAGGATTAATGGTTCCGGTATTACGTAATGCTGAACTAATGAGCCTTGCACAAATTGAAGGCGGTATCAAAGATTTAGCTATCAAAGCAAGAGATGGAAAATTAACCATCGAAGATATGACTGGTGGAACATTCACCATTACTAATGGGGGTGTGTTTGGATCTATGATGAGTACACCAATTATTAATCCTCCGCAAAGTGCTATTTTAGGAATGCATAATGTGGTTGAGCGTCCAATGGCTGTGAACGGCCAAGTAGTTATCAGACCAATGATGTATGTCGCTTTAAGTTACGATCACCGCATCATTGATGGAAAAGAAAGCGTAGGCTTTTTGGTAAAAGTTAAAGAAATGTTAGAGGATCCAACACGTATGCTGTTTGGAGGAAAAAATCCTGAAGAAGTATTGTTAGGATTGTAATTTTACTATTCAATATAATTTTAAGCCCCGTTCATAATTTGGACGGGGTTTTTGTTTTTCCTTCATCTATTTTTTTTATCCTTTGGTATATTATTAAAAAAAGTTTGTGTTTTTAGTGTTCACTTTGTTTAACATTTAAAACATAATTACCATGAGAAAAAAAAACCTAACCATCAGTTTGCTTTTCTTTTTTGTTTTTACTGTAACAATATTAAAAGCACAAAGAGCGACGGTTACCGCAGGTGGCCAAGCTTTAGGCGGTAGTGGAACGATAAGTTATTCTATTGGACAGCTTGCGTACTCTACCAACATCGGTTCTAGTGGCCTAATTACTCAAGGGGTACAACAGCCCCATGAATTGTTTACTGTTGGGATAAAAGAATTAGATGAAACACTCTTGATTTGCCAGGTTTATCCTAATCCAACCTCTTCTTTATTAAATATCAAAGTTGAAAATTACAACTATGAAAACCTAATCATTCATTTATACGATGTTAGGGGCAAATTGATATTAACAGAAAAAGTTACAGGATCGGAAACAATTATTTCTTTGGAACACTTGAGTGATGCCAGTTACTATTTAACAGTATTAGAGTTTAACAAAGAGTTAAAATCTTTTCAAATCATTAAAAACTAACGATCATGAAAAAACTATTTACAATCTTTGTGTTGGTGTTTGTTTTTGCAGTTGGCTTTGCACAAGCTCCACAAAAAATGAGCTATCAAGGCATTGTTAGAAATGCAGCGGGCACATTGATTCAAAACGGAAACATTTCAATGAAAATAAGTATCCTTCAGGGCTCATCTACGGGATCTATTGTGTACGAGGAAACACATAATGCTACCACAAACAGTAATGGATTAGTTACTGTTGAAATTGGCGGAGGCACCGTTTTATCTGGGAGTTTAGTAGGATTAAATTGGGGCAGTGGTGTTTATTATATTAAAACCGCTACTGATCCAAATGGCTCTACTGATTATAACATTATAGGGACCAATCAAATGTTAAGTGTTCCTTATGCTTTGTATGCGGAAAACAGTGGTACGCCAGGACCAGTTGGGCCAATTGGACCCGCGGGACCTCAGGGTATTCAAGGCATACCCGGAGTTGATGGAGCAATTGGGCCTCAAGGACCTCAAGGACCTCAAGGCGCAACCGGTGCCACAGGCGCCACAGGAGCTACTGGTCCACAGGGAGCAGATGGAGTGGTAACTGTGCTGGGTTGGTCCGGGGTTGTAGGTGCTCTTGCTGGAAGTTCATCGGTATATGTTTTTGCGGGTCCAACAGTTAATGTTACTGTAACTTCAATTACTCAAAAAATAGTTGTTTCAGCATCCGCTCCAATGGGATTAGCTAGTGGTGGCCCCCAAAATGCAGAAATAGGGATTTGTTACCAATTAGGAACAGGGCCTGTTATTAATTTTGTAGGCGGTGGTTATAGTATTTATCAGATAACTGCAAATCGCTCTTGTTATTCTGTTTCGGCTACGATGTCGGGATTAACACCAGGAACCTATAAAATAGGATTAGGTGTTAAAAATATTGGTGGCATTATAGCAATAAGCAATAATGATTTTGTAAACGGTTGGGCAATGTTAGTTAACTAGTTTTACATTTATATAACCTTAAAAAGACTTCTAGTTTATAGAAGTCTTTTTTCAGATAGAAGTTACCTTTTTAATAGTAAAAATTCAAGGCGTTTTATTCAAAATAAAAAAATGTTTCTAAGTATCTTTGGTTATGATGGAAACAACTACTAAAATTAGTTATGTTGTTATTGACAATAGCGAACACGACCGTCTTAAAATAGAGAACTATGCAACAAGCCATTTTTCCCTTTTAAAACTTGGGTCTTTCGGCAACCCTTTCTCTGCTATTGATCTCATAAACCATCGCAGGATAGATGTTGTCTTTTTGGATGTTGGGCTACCTATTTTAAATGGTTTTGATTTTCTTAAACACCTAACAAACCCTCCTCTTTGTGTTTTTATGAGTTCACATAGTGAAGACGCGTGTGATGCGTATGATGTATTGGCCTTAGACTTTTTATTAAAGCCAATAAAAAAAGAAAGATTCGATGCTTGTATCAGACATGTTGAAGATTATTTGATGCTTAAGCAAAAAGCAGAACATTATGATGCGATTGTTGAAAAACATTTGATCACTATTAGCGAAGGACACAATGTTTATAAAGTGGATACAACTAAAATCCTCTATTTACAAGCGTTAAAAGATTACACCAAAATTTATACACCAGGCCGCACGTATCTGACCTTATTAAACCTTAAACATTTTTTAGACGTGATAGATTCGTCAGATTTTATAAGAGTTCATAGGAGTTATGCGGTGGCGCTGCAACAAATAAAAGGAATGGAACACGATAATATAATTGTCAGTAACCAAAAAATTCCGGTTGGCAAAACCTATAAAAAACCTATTCACGATTTTTTATTGAAAAAGTAATTATTGAACAGCTACAGGAGGATTATTTTTAATCGCTTTAAACCACTCTACTAAAACTAATCGTTGAGCATCTGTTAATTTTGCTTCGCCGTGCATCCAGGTATAAGACGCCATTGGCATTTCTCCTTCTTCAACCATTTCAATACATTCTTCCAGTTTGTGGTTTTTACGTTTCTCAGAATAAGTTCCCCATTCTGAAAAATTTAAATGATGGCTGCCCTCATTGATATGATGTTTGATCCACCAGGATACGGGAGCAATATTAGTGTACCAAGGATATGTTGGTTGATTGGAATGACAATCATAACACGCTGTTTTTAACAAATTCGTAACTTCAGTATTTGCACCGGTTATTGAGATGAAGTCTTTAGAGGCCTCTACGGCTTTAGTTGTTTTGTCTATTCTAAACGCTTGCATTATTACAAATACAAATAGTAGAAACAAAAAGATCTTTTTTTTCGTTAAATGTTTTTTCATTGTTCAATTAATTTAGGAAAATATAACATACCGAAAATATGGTTTAATTTTTGAAAACATACCTTTATACTTCAAGTTTATTTTTACTACTTTTGAATATGATGAATAAAATCTTTTTTACAGTATCCTCGTGCTTTGTTTTATTAGCTACGGGTTGTGCGCAAACCAAGAACATAACAAGCGCTTCTCCAATCACGGTAGCTTTTTATAATTGCGAAAATTTTTTTGATACAAAAAACGACCCTAATAAAAAAGATGATGAGTTTTTACCTGATTCTCCTATGAAGTGGGACGAAACACGTTTCATGAATAAATTAACGAAGATTGCTCAGGTTTTAGATTCTACTGTTGAAGGGTCTGCCTTGCCTGCTTTAGTAGGTTTGGTTGAAATTGAAAATAAAGACGTGTTGGAAGAGTTGATTTCTAAATCACAATTTAAAGAAAAGTCATACGCTGCGTTAAGTACTGATAGTCCCGATGAGCGGAGTATCGATTGTGGCTTATTATATGATAAATCGGTTTTTACTTTAGTTGATTTTAAAGAGATCAATGCCACTAACCCCAAAATAGGGGATTATAAAACCCGTAATGTGTTATTTGCAACATTAAAAGCGACTAATGGCGATGTTTTTTATGTATTTGTAAATCATTGGCCAAGCCGAAGAGAAGGTGAAAAAGAATCAGAGCCACGTCGTATTTATGCTGCAGAACAGGTTCGTGCCAAGATCAATGAATTACAGAAAAAAGATAAAAATGCTAAAATCATTGTAATGGGGGATTTTAATGATCATCCGGATAATGCCAGTATTTTAAATACGTTAAAGGCAAACGATGCTCCTAAAGACAAAGGCGACCTGTATAATGCTTTTTATACTTTAGATAAAGACAAACAAGGCACACATTACTACGACAAAGAATGGCGAGTGCTAGACCAGATCATTGTTTCGCAAGGGCTGACTTCTGCCAAAAAAGGATATCATTTCGATCCTAAAAATGCCCACATTTTAAAGAAAGATTTTGTGTTATTTAAAAACAATAAAACCGGAGAAGTAAAACCAAACCGAACGTATAGTGGTGAAAAATATTACAATGGTTACAGCGATCACCTTTCGGTTTACATTACGTTAGAAAAATTGTAAACCTTAAAGGTTGTGGTGTTTTTTGTATAGATCTTTACACCAAGATTCTGCCTCTTCATAATCTGAAAATACTTTATAGGAAAATTTGGCGTTAAACGTTAAATTATAAAAGTTAGCGATCATTCGGTGCGCTAAGCTTTTGATAACAACAGCAGTACAGATTTTTTGAAACGCCTTAGCGGAATTTTCTTTTGAAAACTGCAATCCCTCGGCAGAATAAACAACAGTTGTGTCTTCGGGCAAATACAAAAACGAATACATGTTTCCATTAATCAAATGGTTATATGCATCAAAGTTTTCTTGAACCTGTGTGGGATGAATTTCTTTATCTTTTTTGAAGGTAACCCTTACTATTCCATCATCACATAAATTGATATAAGCGGTTTCTGTTTCAGCTTTTTTTATTACGGAATAGTTCGACATAGCAATATTGAAGATACATTTTTAGAATTAAATAAAAATTGGCATTGAATGAAATCCATTTTTTTTGGAATTTTCAATCTCACTTAAACACCAAGTTTCTGCAGCAGATATGCTATCAAAAATTTTATGAGTATACGTTGGTTTATTAAATCTTAAGTAAAAATTAGCCAACATACGTTGTGCTAAATTCTTTATACATAAAGCAACACATAATTTTGGCCAATCGTTTTCATGTGCTTTGGCATAAACTAAGCCCTCAGTGGTGTAGTCGGCCGAACCACTTTTAGCACTTATGATAAAAGGATAACTTGCGCCATCAATTATTTCATTATAAGCCTTAAAATTTTCTTCAACCTCCAAGGGAGTAACCTGTACCATATCTTTAAAAGATACCCGAACAATACGATCACTCCCCAGGGTTATGATCGCAGTTTTCGTTTCTTTTTGCTTAACTATTTTGTAGGTATTCATGTAAAAAAATAATATATTTACGATAACGAATATATAAAAATTATCGATAAAATGAAATATTCAGCCATCAAAAAAGACCTATTTGTCGACAATCGCAAAAACTACAGCAAAAACTTAAAGCCAAATTCCTTAGCGCTTTTTGTAAGCAACGATATTTTACCAACGAACGCCGATGGTTCTTTTGGTTTTGTACAAAACAGCGACTTACTTTACTTAAGTGGTATTGATCAGGAAGATACTATTTTAATGATCTTTCCGGATGTAAAAGACGGTAAACACAAAGAAGTGTTGTTCATTAAAGAAACAAGTGAATTGATCGCTGTTTGGGAAGGCGCTAAATTAACCAAAGAACAAGCGAAAGAAGTTAGTGGTATTGAAAACATTTATTGGCACCATGAATTCGAAAAAGTGTTCAAGGGTTTTGTATTTCAGGCCGAAAACATTTATTTGAACAGTAACGAACACACACGTCGTTATATTGATATGGAAACAGGAGAAATGCGGTTTAATAAAAAAATTAAACAGCAATATCCTTTGCATACTATTTTGCGTTCTGCCCCTATCATGCATAAGATCCGGGCGATCAAACACCCATTAGAAATAGAACAAATTCAACAAGCATGTAACATCACCGAAAAAGGATTCCGCCGTTTATTAAATTTCGTGAAACCCGGTGTGATGGAATATGAAATTGAAGCAGAGTTGATACATGAATTTGTTCGTAACAGAAGTCGTGGTTTTGCTTATGGCCCAATCGTTGCCAGTGGTGCTAATGCATGCGTGTTGCATTATGTAGAAAACAACAGAGCCTGTAAAGACGGTGATGTGATCTTATTGGATGTGGCTGCTGAGTACGCAAATTATGCAAGTGATATGACGCGTGCGATTCCTGTAAACGGAAAATACACTAAGCGTCAGAAAGAAGTTTATAACGCGGTATTACGCGTGATGAAAGCTGCTACAAAAATGTTGGTAGTTGGTAACACTTTTGACAAATACAACAAAGCCGTAGGCGATTTAATGACCGAAGAATTATTGCAATTAGGTTTATTAAAAAGCGATGAGGTTAAAAACCAAAATCCGGCATGGCCTGCTTATAAAAAATATTTCATGCATGGCACTTCTCATTTTTTAGGATTAGATGTTCATGATGTAGGATTCTTTCATGAACCGATGCAAGCCGGTAATGTGTTTACTTGTGAGCCCGGAATTTATATCCCGGAGGAAGGGTTAGGCATTCGTTTAGAAAATAACATCTTAATTACACCTAACGGTAATGACGACCTGATGAAAAACATTCCTTTGGAAGCAGATGAAATTGAGGAATTGATGAATAAATCGTCTGTTTTAGCATAAATAACCCCCCTTTTTAATAGAAAAGCTCAAATTTTGGGCTTTTTCTTAATTTTTAACCAAAATCAGGTTACCTTTTCTCTAATCCGGTATTAATATAAACAGACTTTATGTCGAAAGTAGCGTACACCGACCTTGAATTTATTGAAGGACTCAAGCATAATAATGATGCTGTGTTGCGCGCTTTATACAAAAAGTACTATAACATCGTTCTTAAATATGTTGTAAACAATAGTGGTAACAGCGAAGTGGCCGCCGACATTTATCAGGAAACCCTGATTGTGTTGTACGAAAATGTACAAAAGCCAAACTTCGAATTAAACTGTCAGCTACAAACATTTATTTTTTCGATTGCCAAACGCTTATGGCTAAAGCAAATTCGCAACAATGGACACATTAGCCGTTTTAGAGAAGATGAAGAAGATGAGGTGGTGGATGTAACAGAAGAAATAACCGAACACTTAAAAAAAGAGTCGGATATTGAAAAAATGAATGTCTGTATGGAAAACCTTGGTGAACCCTGCAAAACACTATTAAAAGATTTTTATGTGTATAAATTAAGCATGGATGAGATTTCTGAAAAATTTGGATATACCAACTCAGATAATGCGAAAACACAGAAATATAAATGTTTACAACGATTGAAACGAATTTTTTTTGAAGATTAAAAACAAAAAGTGATGAGAGCAACAGAATTATTTGATGGTTATTTGTTTGGGAAGTTGAGTGCTGAAGAAAAGGCAGAATTTGAATCTCGTTTAAAAACAGATGCAGAATTTGCAACTGCTTTTGATAAACACAAAACCCTGATCGAAGGGATCAATCAACACGAACAACGTATACATTTAAAACAGATCCTTTCAACCATTCATAAACAAGAATTTGGCAAGGATGCTAAAATTGTTTCTATCAAAGAAGAAACATTCATTAAAAAACACGGTAAAACATTTGCGGTTGCAGCATCTGTTGCTATTATCGCGGTTATTAGTACGGTAACGGTTTTAAGCACCGGTGGTTATTTATTAAAACAACAAAGTAACGCTATCACGGATCTTAAACGCGATGTGACGGAATTAAAATATTCTCAGGATGCCATCATCGAAGGAATTACAGGAGCAACTAACAAGCGAATGAAAACTTACGCTCCGGCAAATATTGAAGGAACCGGTTTTGCGATCAACAACAAAGGTTATTTTATTACCAGCTGGCACATGGTTAATAATGCTGATTCTGTATTTATTACAAATGGTCTTATCGAGAGAGCCCCGGCTAAACTAATATTAAGTAACCCTTCTTTAGATATTGCTATTTATAAAATTGAAAATAACGAGGCTTTAAAAAACACACCTTTCCCTTTTTCGTTTAAAGAAAATGTTTCAGAGATCGGTGATAAAATCTTCACTTTAGGTTACCCTCGCAGAGATGTAGTATATGGTGAAGGCGCTTTAAGTTCTTTATCCGGATTTAATAATGATACAACCATGTATCAAATTTCTATTCCTGTTAATCCGGGAAATAGCGGTGGGCCTTTAATGGATGAGCAAGGAAATATTATTGGTGTTATTCGTGGTAAACAAAGTTCGGCTGAAGCAACCGGTTTTGCAATTAAATCGGACTTGATCAAACAAACCATTAATAAATTAGAAAACGATTCGTTGAAAAAAGAATTAACTCTTGAAACCAAAAGATCAGGTTTAAAAGGATTAAAACGCAGCGAACAAGTTAAAAAAATGCAACCGTTTGTGTTTAACGTGATGGTATATAAAAAGTAAATATATTGAAGAAATAAAAAAGCCATCACGCATTTGTGTGATGGCTTTTTTATTTAATTCTCTTTTGCTTTATTTTCTTCCTGTTCTTTTTTTAGCTCTTCTTCAATTTCTTTTTTACGTTTTTCCTCTTCAAGTTTGGCATTTTTTTCACGCTTAATTCGGGCGTATTTTTCATTGACATAGTTTTCTCTCATGTGCTTGGATCTGATGCCGCTAAAATAGTCTTTAGTTGTTACCACAATAAAACCACTGGTAGCATCGCCGTATTGTGCCGGAATACCGCCCGTAATGATCGATACATTTTCTACAGATAAAGCTGCCACACCGGTAATGCCGGGCGAACGAACACCGTCCACAATAAATGCTGTCGCATCTCCTCGGCCTCCTCTTACGTGCAAGTCTCCATTCTCATCCATAGTCACATCAGATGCAATGTTGACGATTGCCGCTTTGATATCACCCCTGTCTACAGCCATGTGTAAAAAGGCATCTGCGTTTAAACTTTTCATATCTACAAAGTTTTTGTCTACTAATGGTTTTTCGTATTCTGCCTCTACAATAACCCCGTCTAATTCGTACACAGAAACCTTCATGTCCACATAAGTTGTTTTGTCTGGGTTTACTTCTACCTTATTCATCCGTTTCGTTTGAATTTCAGGGCTTTGAACAATGATTTCGTAACTTCCGGCATTTATAGGTTTATAAGTATATTTTCCATTCTCATCGGTAAATGAGCCGCCAATTAAAATACCACCGGAAGTGATCCTGATGGTTGCGCCAATAACAGGTTCATTGTCATTGTTTAGGATTTGGCCTTTAATAGCGCCTGTTTGGGCCCAGGTAGTTAGGCCGGTAAACAGCATTAAAACGGTTGCTAGTTGGTTTTTTAGATTTTTCATCATTTCTATTTTTAAAAGTTAATAGTATTAAGAATGCATTCTTTAACTTTAAGACGTGATATGAAATCAATTCCATAAAAAATTATTTTTATGGAAAATAAAACCTAAGACGTCTTTTAATTAGATATGTGGCTTTTTAAGAAAAAAGAATATAGCAGCGATGAAGAACTCCTAAAACACTACAAACAAAGTGGTAATAAAGAGTTGTTTGCCGACTTGTTCAAAAAACACGTATCGGTTGTATATGGAACCTGTTTGTTTTATTTGCAAGATAAGGCAGAAGCACAAGATGCTACCATGCAGTTGTTTGAACGTCTGATGTTGGACATCAATAATCGTGAGATTGATAATTTTAAAGGCTGGTTAAGTTTTGTGGTTCGTAATCATTGTATTTCATTAATTCGCAAAAAAAAGTCCTATCAAAAAAACATGAAATCGTATGGTGATTTTGAATATGAAGATACCACTTATGAAACTGAAGAGAAAATACAAAGCGTAAGTGACGATGTAATGTTGGAGCAAATGAAATTGAGTTTGCCAAAATTAAAAGAAGGCCAGCGTGTTTGTTTAGAGTTGTTTTATTTGCAAAATAAGAGTTATCAGGAGATTGCTAACGAAACTAAGTATACATTGAATGAAATAAAAAGCTATATACAAAACGGCAAAAGAAATTTAAAATTGTTATTGGAAGACAGTAACCAACAAACCCGCTTAAAACAAAAACATGCTTAACCCAAAAGATATAGAAAACTATTCTAAACTCTCTAAAAGTCAAAAACTAGACTTAGAAAAACAGATGCAGCAAGACGATCTGCATTATTTGTCTTCTTTGGCTTTTGAGCAGTTTAGTGTTTCTGATGCAGATATTAAAAAGCTACATCAGGGAATTGATAAACGTGTATCGTTTAATTCAAAATCATTTCAAACAGTTTTTATTAGTGTATTATGCGGATTGCTAATTGGTGTTTCTATCTTTTTTATCATTTTTCAAAAAAGTAAGAATCACCCTTCAGTTTTTCAATCCTTATTCGAAGAATCAACTACACAAAAAAGTTTAAATAATACGATCCAATCGGTAGATACTCTTTTTCCTGTTATAAAATCAGAGGTTGTTCCAATTGAACACTATAGTTCTATTGTTGAGCAGCCGGAAGAGTTAAGTGTTACAGAAGCTCCGGATATGTTGACTACAATACCAAGTACATTAGCTGAAATAAATTCGGAAGAGAATGACATTATTTTGCGTTTTATTCCAAATGCTCCGGTGGTATTTATACATCAATTAAAAGTAACTAATTATCGTTTCTATTATTTTAAACAAAGCCAGGCTATTGATCTCTCTGTAAGTTCGGGGCTATCGGCACAATATGAGTCTAGTGATAAAGTTGAGGTTAGCAGACTGAATAAATCAAATGCATATTTAGCACACAGAATTATTCAGAACGCTATGCGCTTATTTAATTCTAAAAAATACGCCAATTGTATTGAAGAATTAAATTTATTGTACGCCTTTAATTCGGATGACGCGAATGCTCAGTTCTATTTAGGAATGTGTTATTATTTAACCGGAAAGTATGCGTTGGCACAAAATTTCTTCCAAAAAAACTTAGATAATCAAAATAATATTTTTCATCAGGAATCAGAATTTTATCAAGCACTTTGTTTATTGAACACGCAGCAAACAGAAAAAGCGATAGAGCAATTACAATACATTATATCTAATAAAGGCTTCTATAGCACAAGAGCACAAGAGGTTTTGAGTAAACAAACAAAATGAACAAAGAAGTAAGATTAGATACGTATTTATGGGCGATCAGAATGTACAAATCACGTTCTTTAACTGCTGATGCTATTAAAAGTAATAAAGTAAAATTAAATGATGATTTGGTAAAGCCTGCTCATATCGTTAAGATCGGGGAGCGTTATACGTTATCAATGTCTTATGGCGTTAAAAAAATCATTGAAGTAACGGGCATCATTGATAAACGTCAAAGTTTTGAGGTTGCTAAAGAAAACTACATTGATCATTCGCCCCCTATTGAAAAAACAGAAAAATTAGACTCCGTGTTTATTATGCCCAACATGAAACGCGACAGAGGTGCAGGCCGACCTACAAAGAAAGACCGACGCGACATGAGTGATTTTAGAGGGGAGTGATTTTATTTTAATTCATCATATAATCGACCCCAAAATTTTTATCAAGAGAAAAAATCAGTTGTAGTTTTTCTATTAACTTCTGACAGTCGGCTTCAGACATATAAATTGTTGTTTTAAAGAGAAAAAATGGTTGATTGTGTTGATCATAAGTCAAAAAATGCACTTCCCCTTCTTTAGCATTGTTTTCCTCCCTGATGGTTTCAAAAAGAAATTTCAGTCTTCCATCATATACATAAGTTTTTGGTACGGTCTTAAAGAACCCATAATTATATTCACAGACTATGCTTTTTGTACTGAATGAAATAAATTCTTCACCATAAAGATTCCAAAAAATACTCCTTATAAATGGAACAGTAAAAACAAGACCCCCTAAAAATAAAATTAACCCATAAGGATTGTTCTCATCAGCTATAAGTATAAAAAGGCCTATGGCTATAGAAAAAACAGATATTCTTAATACATTTTTAAGAAATACACTAGGCTTTATTTTTGATTGAACAAAAACACATACGCCATCTGTATTTATTTCTATTTGATTCAAAGCCCCCTCTACACCTACTGCACATAACTTAATTTCAACATATTTGTACGGCCTTTTTCTTTCATTGGCATACTAGCTAAGTTGATCACCAGGTCATCTATATTCACATAACCACAATCTTTAATATAGTCTTTCAGATCAGAAATGGTTTGATCGGTACTTTCGTATTTATCATAATAGAAACCGCGTACGCCCCACACTAAGCTTAAGGTTGCCAATAAAGTATGATTGTCTGTGAAAATAAAAATGTTAGCTTTTGGTCGGTGGCTACTTAATTTAAAAGCCGTGTAACCCGAATTGGTAATAGAAATGATTGCCTTTACACCGGCTTGTTTAGCCATAACGCTGGCATTATAACAAATACTATCGGTGATGTAAGTGACTGTTTTTAATTCAGGTTCATGTTCTTTATAATAGATCTCACCATTGTTTTCTATTTGTGTAATGATACGACGCATGTATTCAATTACTTTTACCGGGTAACGACCAACAGATGTTTCGGCACTTAACATTACTGCATCAGCACCATCTAACACAGCGTTAGCCACGTCGTTTACTTCGGCACGGGTTGGAGTATAACTGGTGATCATACTCTCCATCATTTGAGTCGCAATAATTACAGGCTTAGATGCCTGAATGCATTTGTTTACGATCATTTTTTGTAACAAAGGAACTTGCTCCATTGGCAATTCTACTCCTAAGTCACCACGAGCCACCATCACACCATCTGTTACATCAATGATATTATCAATTTCTCTGATAGCTTCTGGTTTCTCAATTTTAGCAATAACACGTGTGTGTTTTTTCTTTTTAACGATAATGGTTTTTAGATCAACAATATCTGTTACGCTACGCACAAACGATAAACCAACCCATTCGAAATTATGCTCTAAAGCAAAATCCAAATCGCGCAGATCTTTTAAGGTTAAACAAGGCAATGAAATTTTTGTGTTAGGCAAGTTCACTCCTTTTTTAGAAGATAGAATACCGCCGGCAATAATTACACAACGTACTTCATCTTTGCCATTAGTTTCTTTTACTTCCAGTGTTATTTTTCCATCATCAATTAATACTAATTCGCCTACTTTAACATCCTGTGGAAATTGCGGATAGGTAATGAATATTTTATCAGCAGTTCCCTCCATTTCTTTGGTGGTAATAGTTATTTCATTTCCATTGATCAGATCAACGGCATTATCTTTTACTTTACCAATACGTAATTTAGGACCTTGTAGATCGCCTAAGATACCAACGTGGCGATTTAGTTTTTTATTTAAAGTTCTGATGTTGTTAATGGTATGTTGTACTGCCTCATAATCTCCATGAGAAAAATTGATACGGCAAATATCTAATCCGGCTAAAAATAATTCTTCCAACACGGCAATATTATCAGTTGCCGGACCCATGGTGGCAACAATTTTTGTTTTATTATAACTTAATTCTTTATTCATAATGTAAGCGCATTTTAAGCATCACGAATGTAGCAATTTAGACGCAAAAAAATACATTATTATATCATTATCGTTTTTAGTACTTTTGGGCTTAATTAACACACAATGCCTAGTAAACTCGAAAAATTTGCCGACGTCAACACCTATTCCAATTGCTTTGAATTATCGTTTGAGCAATTGACAGAAGGCTTTCCGTTAAAAGGAAAATGGCACTCTGACGTATTTAAAAATAATAATCCTATTGTGGTAGAACTTGGTTGCGGCCGGGGAGAATATACCATTGGTTTGTCTCAAAACAATAACACTAAAAATTTTATTGGGGTTGATATTAAAGGAAACCGAATTTGGACGGGCGCCAAACATGCTTTAGACAATAAGATGAGCCATGTGGCATTTTTGAGAACGCGCATCGATTTTATTGATCAGTGTTTTGCCGAAAATGAAGTTTCTGAGATCTGGATCACATTTCCTGACCCTCAACCTCAAAAAACCAGAGAACGGAAGCGTTTAACAAATTTCCAATTCTTTTTAAGTCGTTACAAAAAGATCTTAAAGCAGGGCGGATTAGTACATTTAAAAACGGATAATACCGGTTTTTATGAATACACTATGGAAGTGATAAAAGAGAATAAGTTGAATTTATTATTTGCGACTGACGATTTGTATAATAATTGCCCACCCGACAGAGAAGAGTTAACGAGAATAAAAACCTATTACGAAAAACTATTTACTGATAAAGGAGAACGCATTAAATACTGTTGTTTTCAACTAAATTAATTGTTAATGGCAATCAAAAAATTACCGCACAAAAAACATTATTATGCTCATTTATTAAGAAATGCCTGTTTTGCAATTGCGGTGATCGGTGTTTCTTTGGTTATAGGTGTGATTGGATACCATTATTTTTTTAATATTCCCTGGTTAGATAGTTTGGTAAATGCGAGCATGATCTTAACAGGAATGGGGCCTGTTGATAGGGCAGAAACAGATAGCGCTAAAATATTTTCTTCGATATACGCCATTTATAGCGGTGTAGCATTTTTAACCAGCGTAGCGGTTATCTTTAGCCCGGTAGTACACCGGTTTTTACACCAGTTTCATATTGATGTGGAAGACGAAGAATAAAGAAAACTAGTCGATGAGAAAATCGATAACATGACAATTAAACAACAAAACTAAACAAATGAATTTATTTATCAATTGGAATCCAAGTCCTGAAATTTTTACGATACCCGGCATAGACTGGCCGGTTCGTTGGTACGGCATAAGCTGGGCGGTGGCTTTTATTGGCTGTCATTTTTTTATGAATCGTATTTACCGCACCGAAGGCCGCACAGAAAAACAATTAGATACCTTAACTTTGTATATTGTAATCGGTACTGTGTTAGGCGCTCGTTTAGGACATTGTTTGTTTTATGATTGGGCCTGGTACTCTCAACATCCACTGGATATTTTAAAAATATATGAAGGCGGACTAGCCAGCCATGGTGGCGCTATTGGTATTGTATTGGCCATGTGGTTGTATTGCCGTCAAACCAAAGAAAGCTGGTTGTGGTTATTTGACCGATTGGTAGTGGTAGTTCCTTTTGCTTCGTTATTAATTCGTTTTGGTAACTTAATGAATTCTGAAATTATTGGTCGTCCAACGGATGTGCCCTGGGCGTTTGTGTTTCATCAGGTAGATGAATTGCCAAGACACCCAACCCAATTGTATGAAGCGCTGTTTTATCTTTTCTTATTTGTGTTATTTTATTGGTTATGGAAAAACAAACGCGATGATTTTGGAAAAGGTTTTATGTTTGGCTTATTCTGCGTCTTAATGTTTGGCTTTCGTTTTTTAATGGAATACATGAAAGAAAATCAAGAGAATTTTGAAAACGCTTTACCAATTAATATGGGACAAATTTTGAGTATCCCTTTTGTGTTATTGGGTATTTATATGATCATACGGTCTAAGAAGGAAAACATTCCTGCTTCTTAATTTCTTTTCAACACTAGCATATTAGTATCAACACTTTCTGTTTTTCATCTTAAAAAAATTTATCTTTAGGATAAGTTAAACACATTCCCCCTTTGAAGGGGGTGCCTGAAAGGCGGGGGATGTCTATTTATGAAAAACAACATCATCACATATAATCCTAAACTAAAAATCCTTGCAAGAAAGCTCCGTAAACAAGGGGTTTTGTCGGAAGTTTTATTATGGAAGAAAATAAAAAACAAATCATTAGGAGTAGAATTTCATAGACAGGTGCCAATTGATAATTATATCGTGGATTTTTTCTGTCATGAATTAATGTTGGCTGTTGAAATTGACGGTAAAAGTCATGAAATGTCGGAAATAGAAAAAAATGATATATTAAGAGAACAAAAATTAATACTTCTTGGAATTAAAATTATTCGCTTTCAAGAAATATCTATATTTAAAAACATGAACGACGTAATCAGATGTTTGCAAGCAAAAATAGAAGAATTACAAAATCAATAAACATCCCCCTTAATCCCCCTTCAAAGGGGGAATAGAACAAGAAATTATGGCTAAATCTAAAAAACAACCCAAACGTTATTTATTCGAAGAAGTATTAACGTTTTTACAACATAACACCGACAAAGCATTTAACTACAAACAAGTGGCTGCTGCCATGGAAGTGAATAATGAAAGCGAACGCTTTACTTTATTGGAAACTCTGGAAGAGTTAAAAAAACAAGGTTTTGTTACCGAAAAAGAAATTGGCAAATACCAGGCTAAGGAAGTGAAAACTTACCTGACAGGAACGATTGATTTCACTTCACAAGGCTCTGCTTTTGTGATTGTATCTGCCGATGAACCGGATATTTTTATTCCTTTCCGTAAAAGTAAGGATGCCATGCATGGCGATCTGGTAAAAGTAAATTTAACAAATAAAGGCGGAAGAGGTAAGCCAGAAGGCGAAGTGGTAGAAGTTATTAAACGCGCTAAAACTAAATTTGTTGGAACGATTCAGATCAATCCAAAATTTGCTTTTGTAGTGCCGGATTATTCTAAACTGCATGTAGACTTTTTTGTTCCGTTAAGCGATATTGATGGCGCCACACAAGGACAAAAAGTATTAGTGGAAATGACCGAATGGAAACGAGGTTCGGAAAATCCTAATGGAAAAGTGATTGAAGTATTTGGAAATGCCGGCGAACATGAAACAGAGATACACGCTATCATGGCAGAGTTTGGGTTACCAATGGACTTTGCACCTGAGGTAGAAGAAGCCGCTAAAAAATTAGCCACTGAAATTACTCCCGAAGAAATTGCCAAGCGCCGTGATTTTAGAAAAATTACCACCTTTACAATTGACCCATTAGACGCGAAAGATTTTGATGATGCTTTATCGATCCAAAAATTAGCTAATGGTAATTGGGAAATTGGCGTTCACATTGCAGATGTGACTCATTATTTAAAACCACATTCAATTATTGATAAAGAAGCGGTGAGCCGTGCTACCTCTGTGTATTTGGTAGATCGTTGCGTGCCCATGTTGCCCGAAGTGTTGAGTAATTTTGCCTGTTCGTTAAGACCACACGAAGAAAAATATTGTTTTAGTGCTGTGTTTGAAATGGATGATAACGCTCTGGTACTGAACCAGTGGTTTGGCAGAACGGTTATTTTAAGCGATCGTCGTTTTACCTACGAGGAGGCGCAAACCGTTATAGAAACCGAACAGGGAGATTTTAAAGATGAGATCCTGGTGTTAGACCGATTAGCCAAAACATTGCGTAAAGACCGTATGGGGAAAGGCTCTATCTTTTTTGATAAAGCCGAAGTAAAATTCACCCTGGATGATGCCGGTGCACCAACGGGCGTGTATTTTAAAACACAAAAAGATGCGCATAAATTAATTGAAGATTTTATGTTGTTGGCTAACCGAAAGGTAGCGGAGTTTTTAGGGAAGAATAAAAAAGACCCGAACGAACAAGAACAAAGAGGTAAGAATAAAAAAGAAAAAAACGCTGAAGACGCTGTAGTATACCGTATACATGACGTGCCCAAAGACGATAAGTTAATAGAGTTAAATAATTTTGTGGCTCGTTTTGGTTACTCGGTTGCTGTTGGCAGCAAACAAAAAACAGCGCAGTCTATCAATAAATTATTACATGATGTAAAAGATAAAAAAGAACAAAGCATGATCGAATTGTTGGCGGTGCGCAGTATGCCTAAGGCGGTGTACACTACCAAAAACACAGGACATTATGGTTTGGGCTTTGAATATTATACACATTTTACATCTCCTATTCGTCGTTATCCGGATGTAATGGTGCATCGTTTATTAGAAGCTAAATTAAATCATGCGCATTATTTAAAAGGCGATGAACTGGAAATGTTATGTAAGCATTCTTCAGAAATGGAGAAGTTGGCAGCAGAAGCTGAGCGCGCTTCGGTTAAATACAAACAAGTAGAATATTTAGGCGATAAGATTGGCAATATCTTTAAGGGCATTATTAGTGGCGTAACCGAGTGGGGTATTTTTGTGGAGATCGTTGAAAACAAATGTGAAGGGATGATCCGTGCGCGTGATATGAAAGATGACTCTTACTTTTTTGATCAGGAAAATTACCGTATGGTAGGTCGCAGAAGTAACCGTATTTATTCTTTAGGTGATACCGTGATGATCAAAGTGAAACGTGCCGACCTGGTGAAGAAACAATTGGATTTTGAATTTGTGGATCAGGTTCAAAGCAAAGAAGTTGAGATCAGAAATCCTAAGCGATATAAAAAGAGAAGGTAAATAAGGGTTGAATAGTTCTAGTGGAATGCTTTAAAGACAGATAAATGGTTGTTGACCAATCCGAAGAAAAAAAAGAAAGTTTAGGTTTCCTAAATCTTCTAATTCTATTGCTTTCCTTTTATGTTTTAATTGCGTTGTTGATCGATGCTGTATTCAAACTTCCAGCGGAAACTTCTAAATTATTAAATTACATTGACAACATTATTTGTGTGGTATTCTTCTTTGACTTCATTGTTCGATTTAGAAAAGCCGAAAGTAAATTAACTTTTATGAAATGGGGTTGGATTGATTTAATTGCAAGCATTCCAACCTTTGACTTTATGAGAGCTGGCAGACTTCTAAGAGTAATACGACTAATCAGACTTATTCGTGCATTTCGCTCGACAAAACATATTGTTGAACATGTATTTAAAAATAAAATTCAAGGCACTTTAACTTCGGTTGCAATCATTGCTGTTCTTATGCTTTTATTTTCTTCAGTCTCAATTCTACAATTTGAAACAGATTCTAATAGTAATATTAAAACCGCAGAAGATGCAATTTGGTGGTCTTACGTTACAATAACTACCGTTGGTTACGGCGATAAATATCCCGTGACAACGGAAGGGAGAATAATTGCTGTGATATTAATGACGGTTGGTGTTGGACTTTTTGGGACATTTACCGCTTTTGTTTCTTCTTGGTTTGTAAAAAGTAATCAACAGACGCCTGAAAAGCACTAGGTGCTTGAACAAGCAATCATGCTTGCGGTATAATTACCATATTTAAATTGACACATGACAAACATAGAAAAAATAGAACAAGCAATAACAAATTTTGTAAAAGGAGGCGATAATAGCGATGTACTGTTGTTGGATAAAGTATTACATAAGGATTTTAGAGTAGCAAGCAATGGATTTATGGGAACGCCAGGCGTTACAATAATTGACAAACAAAAATACTTAGCAAACATAAGAGATGGAGTTTTTGGTGGACTGCAAAGAAAACTAGAAATAGAAAGCATTGAAGAGAATAAATCTATTGCTATGGTAAAGCTTCGCTTAGAGAGTTCTGAAAACTATTTCGTTTCATATAACTCGTTAGTATTAGATGTTGACAACGAATGGAAACTTATTGATAACCTTGCGGTTGTTGAGGCAAAGTAATAGAATTGCCATAAGCACTTGTTTAGAACCTGAAAAATAAAGCAGTGATCGAAAGAGCTGAGGCAAGGCTTAGTCGAACACTAAAAGCATTTTAAAAGGAGGATAACCACGTGTAAAATTTAGTTGATTCCTCCAATTATCTTTGCGTATCTTTAAATAACCTTTAATGTTTAAAAATTGCGACGAGTCTAAAGTCGCCCCGGGAAAGGCCGTATCGTTGTACCCCATTTTGACAGAAATAAAGAGATACACATTTAAAAACTACGGACATGAGAACTAAAACAGAATCTGAAGAATTAATGCGTCTTAAAAGAGAAATTGCATTTCAAAAAGTTGAAATTGAAACACTGACGGCAGAGTTGGTCTTAGCTAAAAACGAACACGTCACTCATAATACCGAGAAACAAAAACGGGCAAACGAACTAATTATTGCAAATAAAGAACTTGCTTTTCAAAATAAAGAAAAGCAAAAACGGGCGGATGAGTTGATCATTGCAAATAAAGAACTTGTTTTTCAAAACGAGGAGAAACAAAAACGAGCTGATGAATTGATCATTGCAAACAAAGAACTTGCTTTTCAAAATAAAGAAAAACAAAAACGGGCGGATGAGTTGATCATTGCAAACAAAGAACTTGACCAACAATACAAGGAGAAAAAAGAATTAACGGCGGAACTAACCATTGCTTACAACGAACTTAAAAAAACAGAAGAGTATCTAAGAAGCTATATTAAAGGATTAGAAGAAATGATGTTTATGACATCTCATAAAGTAAGGCAACCCATTGCTCATATTTTGGGCGTTTCTAACCTTCTCAGCTTATCAACAGACTATTCTTTAGACGAGTTGAAAAAAATAGTTGGTTATATAAAACATTCTGCGTTATCTATAGACGATTTTACAAAAGAACTTACTGTGTTTATGAATGAGATCGGTAAACAAGATGAAAAGACAAAAAACAATAGTGATGGTTCGGCCGGACATTCTAAAACGTAAACACAAATTTATTTTTTACTATTTCCGGATTATTTTATCTTCGTGTTGGTCGTCGTGCTTGAAACATCCGGTTTCGTTGTCGAATAGTTCGATACTAGCTCAGAACCTATAAGACTATAAACATTTAAACACATGAAAAATATACTATTACTTTCAGTTGCAACAATACTTTTGTCTTTTGTTGTTCAAAAAGATCAACTCACAGAAAACAATTATAAGATATATTCCTCAAAAACCTCGAAGGAAGTTACCTTGGACGACATTGTGGCAGATATGAAAAACTATGACGTGGTGTTTTTTGGCGAAGAGCATAACGATTCAGTTGCCCATTTTTTGCAAGCAGAGTTGTTTAAGGGTTTATATAATACTTATGGAGATAAGACAACCTTAAGTATGGAAATGTTTGAAACGGATTGTCAGGTAGTGTTGGATGAATATTTACATGATTTTATCAGAGAGAAGAATTTTTTAAAAGAAGCCCGCGTTTGGAGTAATTACAAAAATTATAAACCAATGATCGAGTTTGCAAAAGAGAAAAAATTAAACGTTGTTGCAGCTAATGCGCCGGCAAGGTATGCAAACATGGCTTCCAGAAAAGGACTTAATTCGCTGAATGATCTGACGGCTACAGCCAAATCTTTTTTGCCGCCATTGCCTTACGATACAGCAACAGGCAAGTATTATGAAAATTTTATAAATGTAATGTCAGATGGCAAAAGCAGTGGAGCTACGACAAAAGATACGGCTAACAAAAAAAATCCTGTTTCTAATAATATGATGCCAAAACACCTTGTACACTCTCAATCGTTATGGGACGCAACGATGGCGTATTCCATCAGCAAGGTTTTTATTAAAAACAATGATGCTAAAGTACTTCAGCTTAATGGACGCTTTCACAGCGACGAAGGATTAGGAACTGTAACACAATTAAAAAAGTATAATCCTAAACTAAGAATTCTGATTATTTCGTGCATTGATGGCGGCAAAAAATTTCCTAAGAAAATAGACTATAGCGAAAATATACACTTAGGCGATTATGTGATCTATTCAGACCCTGATGTACCGAAAACCTACAAAGATTAAGCGATGGTGCTTTCGAAAATATAATAAAGGTTTAACAGAACGTAAGTAACGAGTAATACCTGAGCGGTGATCATGTCAAATTTATTCGCCTTTTCGATTTTACCATTCTTTGATAAATTTAATGCATATATGGTAGCCAGAATAACGATGAAAATATAAAACAAGGTAATACCATGCAGGGTATCTACCAGAGTATAAGTCGTTGATTCAGGCAAGGCAGAATCAATAATGTATTTGTTACCCACAACAGCAAACAAGGATCCAACGCTCAATCCAAAACGCGCTTCGGTACTATCCACATGTATATAAAAACAAACATAGGCTATCAGAAAAGCGATATACATTCCCAAAAACATTTTCCAGAACAAACCCATTGCTTCACGCTGAAGCCCAATGGTTACTCTAAATGCGCTGTATTCTGTGTGAGGCTTCTCTAAGCTCTCATCACCAAACGCGGTTTCATACATTTTTATTTTACTGGCAATTTTAAAACTATCAATTACCCATCCGTTTATTGTGAATCTTGGATCATAATGGTTGCCAAGTGTATCGGCCGCAAAAATTAACGATCGCGAATCATATTGAGAGTTTTCGATCGATAACCTTAGTTTTTGACGATCAAAAGGAAAGCGGCTTATTTTCCAGGAGTCTTTCATGACACACTGTAGCTTCATTAATACATATACTTTTTCGCCGGAAGTATCAAGTGTAGAGTAAGATTTAACAACGGTTTTGGCCTGAGGCACTTCGAGATTTTGTAAAAAATCAAATTTCCGGTTTTTGTATTTTAACCATAACCAAAGATTAACGGTATATTCTTTTTGTTTAAAATCTATATCATGAATACTGGTAATGTATATCCCGGTATATACAGTATCCGGTTTGGTTTCCTGAGCAAAAACCTTGGAATTAAAAAAGAAATAAGCAACAATGAAGGATATAACAATACGGGATTTATTCATTTTATTTCTTTGTTTATAAAATAAAGGTAAAAAGAAAATCTCATATCACTATTGTTCCAAATTCAAAAGAAAATCATTAAGGCATTGGTTAAATTTTTCAGGTTGTTCTGAATTGGACAAATGACCCGCCGAATCTATGAGGCATAATTTTGAATTGACAATATGACTTTGTAAGAATTCTGATTGATCGGGAGGAGTTAAGGCGTCTTCTTTACCACAGAGGATCAATACCGGAACGTTGATTTCATTTAATAAGGCACACATTGGCTGACGATCTGCAATGGCGCTTAATGCGCCCATAATACTGACGGGCGAAGTAGAAAGAATAGTCTCTCTTGTTTTTTCTACGAGTTCTTGTTTTGTATCTAAAGACTCCTGACAAAAAATGTTTTTAATAAAACCCTCTGTAAAATCTTTTATTTTTCCGGCAGCAATTTGAGCAATTGTTTGACTACGTTTTTCTTTTGCTTCTACCGAATCAGAAATACATTGTGTGTCGCTTAAAATAATGGCATCAAATCTTTTTGGATAATGGCAAATGGCATTTAATAAAATATACCCACCCATTGAAAAACCACAAACTATTGCTTTTGGAATTTCTAACCCATCCATAAATTTTATAAGATCATCAGCAAACAAACGAATGCTTTCTTTTTCACTTCCCGAAGAAGAGTTTCCAAATCCTCGTACATCGTAAGCAATGACGCGATTGGTTTTTTTGAAAAATTCCATTTGAGGCTCCCAGGACGATTTGTTAAACGGAAAGCCATGAATAAATATGATTGGAACAGTACCCTTTCCAAGATCGTTGTAAGAAATAGTAAGACCATTGAGTTTGATATTGATATCATGACCCGTTACGTTTTCTGTTGCCCGTGCTGTTTCCATAATCATTGTTGTTTACGATCGGATGATCTTTGAGATAAAGGTAGAGGATGCCAAAAGCACAATTGTTATATAACTCTTTAAAAAAATTACATGATTCACAGATTTTGATCCTAAAATCTATAAGATAAAACAACAGATGTGTGAATATTGCAACATTTTTATAAAACTATGTAATGCTTTTTGTGGGTGGTTGTTGCAATTTTGCCTTGCGAAAATGTATTCGCAGTTTAAATACAAATAAATGAAAAACCCCAAAAAAGCGATAAATACATTCTTGTTTCTTGTTACGGGCTTAACTTACGGTTACGCACAAAATAAGATCATTAATCCAACAATGGATGCAAAGTGTGTGTCTACCGGTTACGCAGAAATTATAAAAACAGAATCATGGACCAATGCTAATGGCGGAACAGTTGATCTGTTTGATAAAAATAAATCTAAAAATTGCCATAGCCCAAACGCTATTCCTACTAATTATATGGGACATCAAGCTGCTACAGCGGGCGAACAAAATTATGCAGGTATTATTGCTTATTATGATGACGGAAGCAATAATCATACTGATAGTATGATCCATGCGAAGCTAAGAATAAAGGATGGCTATAAGCAATATTCGGAATATTTACAGGGAGAATTAAATGAACCATTAATAGCCGGTCAAGTCTATCAGGTTTCATTTAAAGTGAGTTTGGCGGATAAAAGCGGAAGAGCAATTTCTTGCTTAGGAGCTTTATTAACGCCCACTAAGATTGAGGAAAAATCAAATGCTTTTCTAAAGCAAAAACCACAATTTATTTCTCACAGGGTAATTTCTGATTCTTTGAATTGGGTAACGCTTTACGGAACATACATTGCTGCTGGTGGCGAAAAATTTATTACGATCGGTTGTTATAAAGATGAATTTTTTGAAGCAATTAAAGTAGTTGGGCCATTACAAAACGATTCAAGAAAAGCGTATTATTATGTTGCTGATGCATCTGTGTCGCCATATATTGCAAAACCTGATTTAGATGCAATCGTTTCGGGAGTTGATTACATTGAATTAATGGACTTGCAATTTGCTTTAGAAAGTGCAGTGATCGAACCTAAATTTTATGCTGAATTGGATGAAGCAGCTACCTGGATGAAAAAGCATCCAGAAATGAATTTCTTTTTAGCCGGTTATGCTGATAAAACAGGAACGCATGCTATTAATGATCCTCTTTCTTTAAATAGAGCCAATGCCGTAAAAACATATTTAGTTGGAAAAGGTGTAAACGAAGGAAATTTAATTACGGATGGGTTTGGAAGTACGAATCCTATAGAACGTAAAATCAAAAGCCGTCAAAACAGACGTGTTGAAATTTATTTATACTCTATGAACGTAACTTCAAAACCATAAATAAGATCCTGAGTATTAAATCGGTTAGTTTTGTTTTTAAAAGCTTCAAAACACAAAGCGGTTTCAATCGATATAGTAATGAAAAAGTCTGTTCACATTGTGAACAGACTTTTATGTTGTCGTATTTTGCTGATACGGTTTTAAGTAATTTATTCTTTGATCAACTTGACCATATATTCTTTGTCGGGTTTTATGATCTTTAAAAAGTAAATGCCTGGCACTTGGTTTTGAATATTTAAATTTTGATCACCCGCTTCTGTTGTTTTAATTAAGATCTCCTCTCCTAAAGCATTAGTAATGATGATCTGTGCTGCGGTATTTGTTTCAATGGTAAATACACCATTATTTGGATTTGGAAAAATAGTAACAAAAGATTCTCTATTTGACAAACCAATAATTCCTGCACATGCACTTACATTTTGTGAAACGCTGGTGCTATTGACACAGCCATTTGTATCTGTTCCATCAACCGCATAAACAATACTTATAGCAGGGCTTATAACGATGTCAGGCGTGTTTTCAGAGCTACTCCAGGTATAAGAAGTAGCACCGGATGCAGATAAAGTAGCTGTTTCACCTGCACACAATAAGCTATTAGTTGTACTGGCTGTTATAATAGGTAAGGGGTTAACCGTTACGTTTGATACGGCATCAACCGAAGAGACACACCCGTTTACATTCGTTCCGCTTACAGAATAAGAAGCATCAGCTGTTGGTGTTACAACATTCGTTCCGCTCGAATAAGTATAAGTACTTGCTCCTGATGGAGTAATGGAGAAAGATTCACCGACACAAACAGCGCCACTATTCACAGAGATCGTAGGCGTTGGATTTACAACCACTAAACATTCTACGGAGTCAACACAGCCTTTTAAACTAGTGCCAGAAATAGTATAGGTAACATCAACAGTTGGCGCAACAACAGCATTACCAGAACTATAAGAGTAAGTATTTGCACCACTTGCAGAAATTGTAAAAGAGTTACCCGAACAAATAGAGCCGCTGTTTACAGTAATAATTGGATTCGGATTAACGCTGATGGTTTTAACCGAAGTGTTACTGCAACCATTTACTGTATTTGTTCCAACAACGGAGTAAGTTGTTTGAATGGTTGGGCTAACAACGATGCTTGTTGTTGTTACTCCTGTGCTCCAGCTATAGGTACTTGCTCCACTTGCGCTTAGGGTTATGCTTTTACCAATACATACCTCATTAGTAGTTGAGTTTAAAAACAAAGGTGGATCATTTAAATAAATACCAACAGTATTTAAAAATACATTTGCCACTGCTAAGTCGGGCCTATTGTCATTATTAAAATCGGCAGATATGATCGAATAAGGAGTTGTTCCATTTGAGATGTTAACTGCTGCCGCAAAGCTACCGGTACCTGTGCCTAACAAAATAGATATATTTTGAGAAGCATAATTTGCTACTGCCAGATCAATCATACCATCGCCATTTAATTCTTTAGAAATGATCGAATAAGGAGTGGTTCCAACTGTATAAGTTAAGGTTGTTGTAAATGAGCCAGATCCGTTTCCTATTAATACAGATAGATCATTGCTTGCACTATTGACTACTGCCAGATCAGAATTACCATCACTGTTAAAATCGGCTGATGTTACTGAATTTGGCCCTGAACCAACTGTGAAACTACCGGCTGTTATAAAAGTACCGGAGCTGCTCCCTAACAAAAGAGTGACATCATTAGTTCCTAAATTCGCTACTGCTAAATCAAGTTGAGCATCATTATTAAAATCAGCCGCACTAAGTGAAATGGGTGATGCGCCGGCCGTATAGTTAACAGCTGAGAAAAATCCGCCGTTTCCTACTCCAAGTAAAACAGAAACATTGTTGGAGCTAACATGTATATTTGTTGTAGCCAGATCCGATTCTCCGTCATTATTAAGATCAGCCACAATAATTGAAATTGGTCTTGCACCAACAGGCCAAAAACCATAGGTAGAAAAAGTACCGGTATTGCTCCCTAATAAAATAGTTATATTATTAGAATTATAATTTGATACAGCCAGATCAATATGGTTATCATTATTAAAATCATCGGCAACCACTGAACTAGGGCCTGAGCCTACCGTGTAGTTAACAGCCGTTAAAAAGGAACCGGTACCAATTCCTAATAACACAGAAACATTATTAGAAGTATTATTAATTGCCGCTATGTCTAATTTACCATCATTATTAAAATCAGCCGTAGTCATCACTTCCGGATTTGTACTTGCAGTGTAAGTGCCATACAAAGTAAAACAATTGGCGTTTTGCGCATTCGACATTTGACTAACGATGATTAGTACAAGAATGAGCATTAATTTAATTTTGGAGTAAATGTAATTCATAGGCAGATGTTGTTACTATCATACAAGTTAGTATAAATAAATTGAGTTTTTACTATTATCATATTATTTGTGGTTATGATTCCTGACATTAATAAAAAAGCCTGTTCGCATTACTGAACAAGCTTTTGTTTTGAAACATCATTGCGAGAAGGAACGACAAAGCAATCTCACATATAAAATAATGGACCTATTTAAAAATAATTTATGCAGGTACTTTAATAACACCTAATTCTTTTCCTACTTTTTCAAACGCTTTCAAGGCCTTGTCTAAATGTTCCTGAGTGTGAGCAGCAGATAGTTGAACACGAATACGCGCTTGCCCTTTGGCTACCACAGGGAAGAAGAAACCAATGACATAAATACCTTCTTTTAATAATTTGTCGGCAAACACTTGTGATAGTTTTGCGTCGTACAACATCACCGGCACAATGGCCGAATCGCCTTCTTTGAATTCTAACCCAATTTGTTTCAACCCTTTTTTAAAATAGTTAATGTTCCACTCTAATTTATCACGTAACTCTGTTGTTTCGCTTAACATATCAAATACAGCAATAGAAGCACCAACAATACTTGGAGCCAATGAGTTTGAAAATAAGTAAGGACGAGAACGTTGTCTTAATATTTCAATAATTTCTTTTTTACCGGAAGTAAAACCACCCATGGCTCCACCTAAAGCTTTGCCTAATGTTCCGGTGATAATATCTACACGATTCATCACGTTTTTTAATTCCACGGTACCGCGACCTGTTTTACCAATAAAGCCCGAAGCGTGACTTTCATCCACCATTACCAAGGCATTATATTTATCAGCTAAGTCACAAATTTTATCTAAAGGAGCCACAAAACCATCCATACTAAACACACCATCCGTCACAATAATACGGTAACGTTGCGCTTGTGCTTTTATTAATTGCTCTTCCAGATCTGCCATGTCGCAATTTTTGTAGCGATAGCGTTGAGCCTTGCATAAACGCACTCCGTCAATGATAGAAGCATGATTCAATTCATCAGAGATGATCGCATCTTCTTCGCCAAATAAGGGTTCAAATACGCCACCATTGGCATCAAAAGCCGCGGCATATAAAATAGTATCTTCTTGTCCTAAAAAAGAAGCAATTTTCTTTTCCAGCGTTTTGTGAATGTCTTGGGTACCGCAAATAAAACGAACAGATGACATGCCATAACCATGCGTATCTAAGGCTTTTTTAGCGCCTTCGATCACTTTAGGATGAGAAGACAAACCTAAATAGTTGTTTGCACAAAAAATGATCACCTCTTCGCCGGTACTTACCTTAACGGAAGCGCCTTGTGGAGTAGTAATCACACGTTCTTTTTTAAATAAACCGTTTTCTTCGATTTCGTTTAATTGACCTTGTAAGTGGTTTTGAAAGTTTCCGTACATAATATTGGGGTTTAGAGGCTGCAAATTAAAAAATATTAGCCCAATTTCAGGAATTTAAGGGCAGAATATCTCAGATTTTATAAAAATTAGTATATTTGCCCCTCATAATGCGCATGTGGCGTAATTGGTAGCCGCGCCAGACTTAGGATCTGGTCCGTGAGGGTGGGGGTTCGAGTCCCTTCATGCGCACAGAAACAAAACGGGAGTTCTCATTGAGAACTCCCGTTTTTGTTTTGTAACACATTCAAAATGAGAATTTCCTTTCCATTTTTAGAAAACAATATCATTTAGACACCGCTCTTCTTATGGTAGTCAGCCATATACAGCTTGGTGTTAAGTTTGCATTCCATAAGGTATAAAATTGGCATCATGTGGACGAGAAATGAAAATAAACAAAACGTTTTTAGAATAGTTGTTGCCTCAGAGGACTCCATGTTTGTTGATCTGTTAAATGAGATCATTGATAGCGTTCGCGTTTTATTTCCTTCTTTAGTTTTTGCTATTCAAAAAATTACCGATATAAATGAAATTGATGTTGCAGAAAAGAAGGAACTGATTTTTTTAGAAGACCGATTTTTATTAAACGCACCGGGAGCTATGCCACGACAAGAAGCGAAACAGAGAGAGGTAGTACTGCTTTTAAACAATGATTTTTTTAGCGAAAACAGCCAGAAGATTAAACAAGCAATTAACGAAAATTCCTTAAATTTAACAGGACACATTTCTTTAACTAATTATCCTTTTAGTTTAATTAAATTGTTGGTTGTTGATTTTATTAAGATTAAGTTAAATGTTCAATAAAAAAAAATACTCAGAATTAAGAGTTGTGGTTTTATTACTGCTTATCGTTCTGATTGTTTGTGTCAGCGGCATTTTTCTTTATAAAAACATTTCGGCCATTGCCAAAAATGTAGAAACGTCTGCCAAGGCCGAAACCAGACACTCTTTAGTTTTAAGACAAATTCTTATTGATATAGGCGAAGCTGAAAATTCTGTTAAATCCTATAATTTAACGTATGATAAAGAGCACCTGATCTCTTTTTATAATTCTATTTCATCCTTCGAGTCAAAAATAGAAGAACTCGAAAGATCAAAAAAATACAGTAAGCACGAAAAGTATGTGATTGATAATGTAACTCAATTAGCAGAAAAACGATTTGAATTATTAAAACAACAACTTTATCTGGATGATGAAGAAAAGATCACCGATGAGTTAAATACTATTTCCCGTAAAATCGACGAAGCCTATACAAAAAATGCAGCATTGGAATCTGCAAGCTACACCCCAACTCTTACTGCCGCTAATCCTGAAAAAAAAGAAAGTTTTTTTAAAAGATTATTTGGAAAGAAAACTAAAGCAGAAGACAGTCTTAAAACAATAACGCCTCAGGCCTTAGCATCTAAAGAGGTTCAATCTGAAAAAATACAGGGAGAATTAAAGAGTACGGTTAATAAAGTAAAAGGCTTACAGCTCGAAAAATTAGCCGAAAGAAAAAGTGTAGAGTTGCAATTATCAAAAGAGGGCCAAACAATTGTAAATCAAATACGAAGGCTTGCTGCGGAGATCGAATCACAAGAAAATATTCAGGCGTTAAAAAAAATAGATTCTGCTAAAAGAGAAATGAATACGATCCAACGATTTGCGATCGTGTTTTCGGTGATTGTTTCTCTTTTGTTAATATTTGTTGGCTATCTGATCACTAATTATGTGAGAAAGAAAAAAGAATACGAATTAGCGTTAATTACAGCTAAACGTAGCGCCGAAGATCTGGCTAAAACCAAAGAAACGTTTTTAGCAAACATGAGTCATGAAATTAAAACGCCGTTAAATGCAATTTATGGCTTTACAGAACAAGTGCTCAATTCAAATCTTAATTCACAACAACATGAGCAATTAAGCATTGTTAAAAAATCAGCCGATTATTTATCTAAGCTGGTAAACAATATATTAAGCTATTCGAAAATACAAGCTGGTAAAGCGCATATCGATAATGTGAGTTTTAATTTGAAAGAAGAACTTGGAGATGTAGAGTTACTGTTTTTGGAACAAACGAAAAAAAAATCCCTGAATCTTATTTTTGAAAAAGACGAAAACGTCCCCGATCATATTAATTGCGATCTGACAAAACTTAAACAAATATTGTTTAACCTGATAGGTAATGCCATTAAGTTTACAGAAAAAGGGAGCGTTGAGGTTTTGTTTAAAAAAACAGAACTTAATTCGAAGCCGGCTTTGTTTATCAGAGTGAGGGATACAGGAATTGGGATCAGTAAAGAAAAACTACCCGATTTGTTTAATGAATATGCACAAGCTAATAGTACGTTATCTAAAAGATATGAAGGCACAGGTTTAGGGTTGGTGATTACAAAAAAACTCATCGAACAAATGGGTGGCACTATTTATCTTGACAGCAAAGAACGCTTGGGCACTACGGTTGAAACGGTTGTGCCATACAGCGAAGTTTCTCAGCCACCGGAAGGTAATGGCGCTAATCACTCGATCAGTAATCTACAAAAGAGTTTGAAAGGGAAGAAGATCTTAATTGTAGACGATGAAGACTTTAATAGATTGTTATTGAAATCTATTTTATCTAAGTATAAGGTTATAATAACAGAAGCGTCGGATGGTAACAAATCTGTTTTGTTGACGAGTGATCATTCGTACGATTTTATCATCATGGATATTCAAATGCCTGATAAAAATGGTATTGAGGCATGTATCGAGATCAGAAAGAATAATAAACAAGTACCAATATTTGCGTCTTCGGCCGGTATTAATGAAGAAAAGATCAGCGAGTATTTAAATGTCGGTTTCAGCGGATTTGTTCATAAGCCATTTACAGAACAGGAATTATTGGAAACATTGATGAAACAACTTTCAAGTGCGCCAAATGATTTATTTATTACCGGCGACGTAAACGATCAAAAACATATTTCTTCGAAAGCAAACATAAGTAATTTACAAACTGTTTATGATAATGACGAAGATTTTAAGAAGGAATTGATAGAGATCTTCCTGAAATCAATTAGCAATGCTTTAACAGATATTACAAATGCGTGCACGCAACGTAAATGGGTTCAGGCAGCAGATGCAGCCCATAAAGCCATGCCTCCTTGCAAACACTTTGATGCCGATGACCTGTATCGTAGTTTTAAATATTTCGAAAATCTTAGAAACAGCATTCCGGATAATCATGAAATGCAACTCAATCTTGAACAATTAAAACAAGAGATAGAGAGTGTAAACAACGAATTGAAATTATATTTGTAACTTTAAATCAAATATAATAGACTATGATTGAGAGAGCATTTACTGTTTTTGTTTTAGAAGATGACGAATGGTATAACAAACTTTTAGTGCATAGCGTTTCCCTTAATCCTGACTATCAGGTAAAAAGTTTTTTATCAGCAACAGATTTTTTTAAAAGCCTTCATGAAAAACCTCATGTGGTGACTTTGGATTACAGACTGCCTGATACCAACGGAGAAGAGGTTTTGGAAAAGATCAAGAACATCAGCCCTGATACAGAAGTGATCGTTATTTCGGAACAGGAAAACATTGAAACAGCCGTTAACCTTCTTAAAAGTGGCGCGTATGATTATTTGGTAAAAGAAAAAAACATCCGCGATCGCTTATTAACCACCATCAATAATATTAGAAAGAATACGGACCTGAAATCCCGTATCACTGTTTTAGAAAAGGAGTTAATTAAAAAACACGATTTTACTAACAGTATTATTGGGTTAAGCCCGGCTATTCAAAACATACATCACCTGGTTGAAAAAGCTCTGGAAATAAATATTACCGTTACTGTTGCCGGTGAAACAGGAACCGGAAAAGAGGTGATCGCCAAGGCCATACATTATAATTCGTCGCGTAAGAACAAACCTTTCATAGCTGTGAATGTAGCTGCTATTCCAAGCGAATTAATAGAGAGTGAATTGTTTGGACATGAGAAAGGGGCTTTTACGGGAGCGGTGGCCAGACGTTTAGGAAAATTTGAAGAGGCAAGTGGCGGAACGTTATTTCTGGATGAAATTGGCGAAATGGAATTGTCTTTTCAGGTAAAGTTATTACGTGCCTTACAGGAAAAGGAAGTAACAAGAGTAGGAAGCAATACTCCCGTTAAAACAGATTGTAGAATCATTGTAGCCACCCACAGAAATTTAAAAGAGGAAGTAAAGAATGGGAAGTTTAGAGAAGATCTTTATTTCAGGCTATATGGTTTAATGATAGAGCTCCCACCCTTAAGAGAAAGAGGAAAAGATATTTTAATTTTAGCCAAACATTTTATTGACTCATTTTGTAAAGAAAATAAAATAAACAATAAAACATTATCTGAAGAGGCGCAACGTAAACTATTAGGATATTATTTTCCTGGAAATGTACGTGAGCTAAAATCTACAGTGGAGTTAGCTGTTGTTATGAGTAATTCCGATACGATACAGGCAGATAACATTTCGCTTTCGTCAACAGATGCATTAACAGAAACGTTGTCGGAAGAAATGACCTTGCGCGAACACGATTTGAAAATTGTGAAAAGCTACCTTAAAAAATACGATGATAATATGAAATTAGTGGCCGAAAAACTAGACATAGGTTTATCTACTATTTACAGGATGCTCAAAGAAGAAACAAAAGAGTAACATCATAACGATCGCACTAAAAGGCCGCTGAAACCATCAGCGGCCTTTTTATTTTGAGAAATTTTTCTCAAAATGAGAAATTTCCATCTCTTTAAAAAAACATAAAATATTGTTTCCCAATGTGTTATATAATTGGCACTGCTATTGAAATCCCTATGGCATAACCATAAAATAGTATATCATGAAAACAAGTACAAATATCCGAAAAATGGTTGTCTTAGTTAGCGTCATATTTTGTTTAGGAATGAAAGCACAAGAAACCATACAACCAAGTTTAGGCACTGATTATAAAAATGCCATTGGTTTAAGAATTGGAGAAACATCAGGCTTTACATATAAACACTTTTTTAATAACGGAAATGCATTTGAAGGAATTATTAGTGCTTTTCCATACACTGTTGGAGTAACCGGTTTATATGAAAAACACTTTAAAACAGGAGCCCCCGGTTTAGTTTGGTATGTAGGTGGCGGTGGACACTTTAATGTAGGCGGGCCTACTACCCGAGTATATTACGGATATAATGGAGATGTGAGATACAAATACATTTACCGAACCGGAGCATTTGCTGTAGGTATTGATGCCATTGGTGGAATGGAATATAAGTTCAAAAAAATTCCTTTAGCCATTAGTGCCGATACAAAACCATTACTTGAAGTAAATGATATCGGAAACACTTATTTCACCATCGACCCAAGTATTGGAGCAAAATTTACCTTTTAACGAATAAAAAAAATAGAAATGTTTAACCAAAAAAAACTAGAAATCATGAAAACCTTATTTAAACTTATTACTGTAGCCTTAGTTTTTGCAAGCATTGCTATTATTACAAATTCTTGTAAAAAAGAAGATCCAAAAGGAACAGGATATATGACAGTAAAAATGACGGATGCGCCCGGAGATTATCTGGACGTTAATGTAGAGGTGATTGGTGTGCAAGTTCATCATGAAAGTTCAGGATGGATCAGCTTACCGGTTAATGCAGGAGTTTATGATCTATTAGATCTTCAAAATAATGTTACAGCTGTTTTGGCAAGCAACGCGCAGTTACCAGTTGGAAAAATCTCACAGATCCGTTTGATCTTAGGTAGTAATAACTCCTTAGTAACCATTGTGCCAGATACATTTGATTTAAAAGTGCCAAGCGGAGCTGAAACAGGTTTAAAGATCAATCTTCATGAAACTATTCAGCCGCACAACACAATGGAAATTGTTTTAGATTTTGATGCCGATGCTTCTATTGTAGTTACCGGAGTTGGAAGTTATTCTTTAAAACCGGTGATCAAAGTGAAATCCGTAACACAATTATAATTCATTTAGTTAATAACAAAAACCATCACTACACCTTGAAAACAATCGTAAAATACATCGCTTTCATTTTAGTATTTGTAAGTATTGCACTTATAACTAACATTTAGAAACCAAAACCACTTATACACTAACCCTTAAAACCCACAGCCATGAAAACTACATCAAAAATCAGAAACTTTCTTTTAATACTTTCTACCATTATTCTGTTTGGCTCTTGTGCCGAAACGATCACTCAGGAAGAACACCGCGCAGAAATAGCAAACTTAATTGAAAACGATGCGAACACCAGAGATTCATTAGAAAAAATGTACATCGCCACTTTGGATGACATTGATAATAATCTGGATGCGATCAGAGATAAAGAAGGATTGATCATTATGGGACCAAAATCTAATAATGATCTGGGAATGTCTAAACGTGATCAGATTCTGAATAACATCAGTATGATCAACACGTTGTTGGAAGACAATAAAGCCAAGCTGGATAAATTAGAGAAGAGTTTAGCGTCTTACAAACAAGGAAAAAAAGAATTATTAAAATCTATTAGCCAGGCTAAAGAAAGAATGCTTTTACAAGAACAAGATATTGCATCTTTAAAAGCACTGTTAGCAGAAAATGATTTTAAGATAGCAGAGTTGAGCAAAAAGTTAGACGAAAAAACAATGTTATCTGAAACCTTAACATCAGAAAACACTACTTTAAAAGAACAAAACACCGTGTTGGATAAAGATTTAAATCGTGTATACTTTGCCAGCGGTACTTATAAAGAATTAAAGAAAAATAATATTGTTGCTAAAGAAGGCGGCGTGCTTGGTTTAGGCAGAGTTAAAACATTAGAGAAAAATTTGGATAAATCTAAATTCTCGGAACTTAGCCAAAAAGAAAACACTACTATTGCTTTAAGCGGCAAAAAACCAAAATTAATTTCCAGACACCCGATCAATTCATACACTGTGAATATAACCGGAGATGATATGGCGCAATTAACTATTAAAGATCCGAATAGTTTTTGGAGTTATTCTAAATACTTAGTAGTTGAAGTACACTAAAGAATAACACACTAAAACTAACATCAGATCACAGATGAAAGATTGCTATACTTTTAGCAATCTTTCATCTTGATTATTAACCTTTAAAATATCATACGGATGAAAAAAGATTGGCCACATTATAAAATTGTTGTTGCAGAAGACAATGAGTTTTATAACAAATTAATAACCCGTAATATTAAAAAGTATATTGGACAATTAGCTTTGATAAGGGGTTTTACGTTTGAAGTTAAGTCATTTACAACATTTGGCGATTATGCCAGAAACTTAGAGAGTGATACAGATATTGTGATCACCGATTATTATTTAAATGATGGATATAACGCGATGGATGTGATTGATTCGGTAAAACGAAAAGCATATTTATGTAAGATCATTGTATTATCACAAATGCAAACAATTAACACAGCTGTTTGTACACTCTTAGAAGGAGCTTGCGAATTTATCTATAAAGATAAAAAAGCAATTGAGAAGAGTTGTTATATCGTTGAGGAAATTATAAGTCATTATTTAAAACGCCACTATGGTCCTTCCAGATTAAACTAAAAGGAAATAATTATACTTTAAACCTTCTCGCAATAGAGAAGGTTTTTTTAGTTTTTAACTGTATCTTTTTCTGACACACAACATTATACTAACACAAATCTGTTTAAAACATCGCTTATGATTTAATTTACTCGCCCTTTTCTAAAGTAATTTCGTGTAATTAATAAAATAAGCCCATGTTATCTTTCATTCTTCAAATAACGAATACTGTTGCCTCTGTGGTAGCAGACAGTAACGCTGCTCAAACGGCTGTAGCAGGCATTCAACAAGCCACAGAGCTTCCGCCAAACGAGATCTCATTGTATTCAATGGTTTCTAAAGGCGGTGTTATTATGATCCCGCTGGCCGTTATGCTATTACTGGCTATTTATGTTATGATCGAACGTATATTAACAATTAGCAAGGCATCTAAAAAGAATGCAACCTTATTGCCTAGTTTAAAAGACATGATCAATAACGGTAATTTGGACAATGCACGTAATATGTGTAAAAATGTAAATACACCCGAAGCCATGATGTTGGAGCAAGGGATTTCACGAATTGGGCAAAGTATGACGGAGATACGTGAGTCAATGAATAAATCAGCATCTTCCGAATTATCTCGTTTAGAAAAAAACTTAAGTATTTTAAATATCACAGGACGTATTGCGCCAATGTTTGGGTTTATTGGAACTATTATCGGGGTAATTAAAATTTTCTATGATATTTCCTTAGCCAAAACGGTTGAGATAGAAGTTATCTCTTCTGGTCTTTATCAAAAAATGATCACGTCTTGTGGTGGTTTAGTGGTTGGTGTAATTGCTTTTATTGGTTATCACTGGTTAAATGCACGCATCGATAAATTATCGCACCGCATGGAAGAAACTCAAATTCAATTTTTAGATATTTTAAATGAACCGAGTAAATAACAGTTTTTAATGTTAAGTGATTAGTTTTTAATAATGATTAATACTAAACATTAACAACTAATAACTAAAAACTATATTAAAGATGGGATTACGTAAAAAAGGACATAGAGAAGCAGAAGTAAGCACAGATTCGTTGAACGACATCATGTTCTTTTTGCTATTGTTTTTCCTGATATTATCTACTATGGTGAGTCCTAATGCCATTAAGGTAAACTTACCAAGCTCTAAAAACAATAAACCAATTGATAACAATAAAAAGCCTATCCATTTAGCGGTTACCCTGGATCATAAGTATTATGTGGATAGCAAGGAAGTATCTTTTGGCGATTTGGAAACAGTATTGACAGAAAAAATTGCAGGAAGAGAAGAGCCTGCTGTTGTAATACATGTAGATAAAGATCTATTGTATCAGGATTTTATTGATATGATGCAAATTGGAGACAGATTAAAATGTAAAATGATCTGCGCCACACAACCGTCTAACGCCAAATAAGATGCGCCTTACAACTGCCGAAGAAAATAAAAACAGAGCTATATCGCTGGGTATTTCATTAGCGCTGTTTTTATTACTGATCTTATTTTTAATTTATTACACGATTATTACTCCAAACCCACCTTTTCCTTTATCTGGTGGTGGTGGTGGTACTGAAATCAATTTCGGTACATATAATGAAGGAACCGGCAATATTGAAAATGATGGTATTGGTGATGCCACCAGCGTTGTTACAAACGCCGAAGTAACACCGCCAACTAATCCCGAAACCAATGAAGCTATTTTAACCAGTGAGAATGGCGAGCCGGTTGACATTACTGAAACAAAACCAAAAGTTGAAAATAACACAACGGTTATTACTCCTACTAAACCGGTTGAAGTGGTGAAACCAAAAACAGCGGCTGAAATTTTAGCCGAAAAATTCAATAAAAATAAAGGTAAAAACGGCGGTGGTGATGGCAACAGCGGCCATGCAGGCAATGATGGAAGTCCGGACGGAAATCCTAACACACACGGCACAGGAGGAACGGGTGGCGGAACAGGTGGTGGTGATGGCACAGGCGATGGCCCGGGAAAAGGACCCGGCAGTGGAGGTTACGGATTTAGTTTAGCGGGTAGAGCCGTAGTAACTCCTCCGGCATTATCTAAAGACACGAAAGAAGAAGGAAAAGTTGTGGTAGAAATTACCGTTGATAAAACAGGACACGTGATCAAAGCCGATCCTAATGGACGAGGAACAACAACAAATAGCGCTATTTTAAAAGCTAAAGCGCGTCAAGCAGCATTGTCTACTAAGTTTAATGTGAGCGGACAGTTTGAAGAACAAAAAGGAACTATCACTATAATATTTAGTTTTTAATCATGAAAAGTTGTTTGAAATAAGTTTTTAGTTTTTTGATTCCAACAACCAAAAACTTATCTCCAAAAACCCAACTAATGACCTACGAAAAAACACTAGATTATCTTTTCGCTCGCTTGCCAATGTTTCAGCGGGTTGGAGCTGCTGCCTACAAAGCTGATCTAAATAATACCATCGCTATTTGCAATGCGCTTGGTAACCCCGAAAAAAAAATAAAATGCATACACGTTGCCGGAACTAACGGCAAAGGTTCCTCGTCGCACATGTTAGCTGCTGTATTACAACAAGCAGGCTACAAAGTGGGCTTATATACATCACCACACTTAGTTGATTTTAGAGAGCGCATTAAAGTAAATGGCAAACAGATCTCAAAAAACGATGTGGTAAAATTTGTAGAAGAACACAAAGAAACGTTTGAAAAAATTGAACCATCTTTTTTTGAATGGACAGTGGGCTTAGCGTTTCATTATTTTGTGCAGCAAGAAGTTGACGTGGCGGTTATTGAAGTAGGATTAGGAGGACGATTAGATTCTACCAACGTCATTAACCCAGTTGCCTGTTTAATTACCAATATCGGATTCGATCATCAGGCGTTGTTGGGAGAAACTTTACCATTAATTGCTGCCGAAAAAGCAGGAATTATTAAAACAAAAATTCCGGTAACAATCAGTCAAACACAAATAGAAGTATTAGCTGTGTTTAATAATAAAGCCCATGAGGTAAAAGCACCAATTGAATTTGCCGATAAGAATTTTAAAATATTGGGACATTCATATGAAAACGGCTTTTTAAAAACAGAAGTCTTGCATCGTAAAAACAACACCAAACATCATTACGAATTAGATCTGCTTGGAAGCTATCAATTAAAAAATTTGTTGGGCGTTTTAAATACAATTGATATTCTTCAACAAAAAGGATTTATTATTGAAGAGGCCGACATTGTAAAGGCATTTAAACAAGTTCAAAAAATAACAGGCCTACAAGGTCGTTGGCAAGTATTAAATACCAAGCCTTTGATTATTGCAGATACCGGACATAATGAAGATGGAATTAAAGAGGTTTTGGAAAATTTAAAGCGCTATGAATACAAACAACTTCATTTTGTACTAGGCGTGGTTAATGATAAAGACATTTCAAAAATATTAAAACTATTGCCAAAAAACGCAACTTATTATTTTTGCAAAGCAAGTATTCCAAGAGCGTTAGATCAAAATGAATTAGCTGATAAAGCAAAAAAAGCCGGTTTAGCAGGCAAAACATATATAACGGTTGCCGAAGCTGTGGAGAAAGCCAAGAAACAAGCTAAAGTAAATGATCTGATCTTTATAGGCGGAAGTACATTTACTGTTGCAGATGCACTAACCCAATAAGTGGGATTTTGTAGTCGTTATATCATAAAGAGACGATCACGGGTCTAATCACGAGTTTTATTTATAATGTGTTCAATTCTTTTATCTGGTATAAGCCAAATAAAAGCAACCAAAACATACATAAAGCCGGAGGCCAAAGGGTTTATGTAGCTAAAAATTATTCCGATAATATATAGAATAGGGGAGATTTTTCCCTTTAAATCCTTCCCAATCGCTTCGGCAAGGACAGAATCCTTCCCGTGATTTTTTATGATACGACTTTGTAAAATAAAATAGGCAATAGATGCCATTAATAAGATAAGACCATAAAGCCCCATCGCAGCTGAGCTAAAATTATTTTCTCCTATCCAACCTGTTACAAATGGAACCAGTGAAAGCCAAAAAAGAAGATGAAGGTTAGCCCAAAGAACATCGCCGGTAACCTGCTTTACTGTATGCATCATGTGATGATGATTGTTCCAATAAATACCAATATAAATAAAACTTAACACATAACTTAAAAACACAGAGATCAAGGGTTTCAAATCTGCCAGTTCATGACCATGAGGCACTTCAATTTCAAGTACCATAATGGTAATAATGATTGCCAACACACCATCACTAAAAGCTTCTAATCTTCCTTTATTCATATTTAAGAGAATTTAAATTAATTTTCTGTCCATACTTTTGTGCCCTCACTACAATTTTGGCAAATATCAATTTCTTTACGCGATCTTAAAAGAGATTGTCTAAAGGCTTGGTATTTTTCAGAATGCCATAGTTCTTTAAACGATTGTTTTTTTAGATCGCCCAGTTGATGTTTGGCATCTTTATCAAAACAGCATGGCACAACAATGCCATCCCAGGTAATCACACAGGCGCTCCACATACGCCAGCATTGATTGAGCAATTCGTTTTTGATGATGTATTTTCCATTCGCTAATTTTTTGTAGCGGCTATATTTTTCATTAGTTGGAATGAGGGGGTTCCCATTTTCAAAATCATATACCTGGGCCGTTTTAAAAACAACTTCGTCTACTTCTAACGTCCGAGCCAATTGTTCTACATCATTTAATTGATGTTCGTTTGGTTTTACTACCAAAAACTGAAATACAATATGGGGGGTTTTACTTTGTAATTGTTTTTTAGCGGCTACAATATTTTTGGTGCCCTCAATCACTTTTTCTAAAGAACCGCCAACCCTATATTGCTGATACACGTCTTGTGTAGTGCCATCAATCGAAATGATTAATCTGTCTAAACCGCTTTGTACAGTTTTCAGTGCTTGTTCTTCGGTTAAATAATGTGCGTTCGTTGAGGTAGAGGTATATATTTTTTTTTGAGAAGCATATTTTACCATTTCTAGAAAGTTTGGATTCAAATAAGGCTCTCCCTGAAAATAAAAGGTCAGATAGATTAATTCTTTATAGATCGCATCAATGGTTGACTTGAAAAAAGCAGGCTCTAACATCCCTATTGGACGCGTAAATTGACGCAACCCACTTGGGCACTCGGGGCAACGCAGGTTGCAACTGGTAGTAGGCTCAATAGAAATACTGATCGGGTACCCAAAACCGGAAGGCTGCTTTCTGTTTTTTGATACATGAAAACTAAGCCAAACCTTAAAAGCATTTATGAGTTTTCTAAAACTAAGTTTTTTGGCTAATTGTATGTTGTTCGAAAAAGACACATGTAAAGATAACTAATTTAGGTAGAGGTTTTTTCTTAAATTTAACCAGTTTTATACGACCATTACTATGACTGATTTTTTAAATAACCTGGATTACGCAAGACTACTTGATGTACAAGACAAACTAAGGTCTTACAGAAATAAATTTTATATCCCGCAACACAATGGCACGGATATGGTGTATTTTACGGGCAATTCCCTTGGCTTACAACCAAAAACAACCAAAGAGTATTTGCAACAGGAACTAAATGATTGGGCGGCGTATGGAGTAGAAGGCCATTTTTTAGCAAAAAACCCATGGGTATCGTACCACGAATTGTTGACAGACAAAACAGCTAAGATTGTTGGCGCTTTGCCTTCAGAGGTTGTGATGATGAATCAGTTGACCGTGAATTTGCATTTATTAATGGTGTCTTTTTATCGCCCGACTAAGCAACGTTATAAAATTTTGTGCGAAGCTAAAGCATTTCCTAGTGATCAATATGCTTTACAATCACAAGTTAAATTTCATGGATATAAAATTGAGGATGCCTTAATTGAAATTGCTCCTCGTGATGGAGAGTATGAAGTAAGACACGAAGATATTTACAAAGCGATCGAAGACAACAAGGATTCCTTAGCCTTGATCATGATTGGCGGCGTTAATTATTTTAGTGGGCAAGTGTTTGATATGAAAGCCATCACCGAAGCAGGCCATAAAGCCGGAGCAGTTGTTGGGTTTGATTTAGCGCATGGTGCCGGGAATTTAAAATTAGAATTACATAATTGGAATGTTGATTTTGCGGTCTGGTGTTCTTATAAATATTTAAATGCGGGTCCTGGAAGCGTGGCTGGTGCTTTTGTTCACGAAAAACACCATGCCAATACCGACTTACCTCTATTTGCGGGTTGGTGGGGACATGATAAAGCAGAACGCTTTAAAATGGACCGAGAATTCAATCCTATTAAAAGTGTAGAACGTTGGCAATTAAGTAATGCGCCTATTTTATCAATGGCTGCTTACAAAGCATCGTTAGATATGTTTGATGAAGTTGGCATGGACGCTTTAAATGAAAAAAGTAAAGTATTGACTGCTTATTTGGAATTTATAGTAGGAGAGATCAATAAACAAAAAAATAATTGTTTACAGATCATCACTCCAAAAGAAAACCGTGGCTGTCAGATAAGCATAGTAGCACATGGCCAAGGGAAAGCATTATACAATAAATTAATTGAAAATGGCGTGATCCCTGATTGGCGTGAACCTAACGTGATTCGTTGCGCACCCGTGCCGATGTATAATTCTTATGAAGATGTTTATAGATTTGGAGAGATTCTTTTGAAATTGCTGTAATAGATTAATTAGTCGGATGTTATCCTGATACCGATCTATTTAGTGCTTTCAAGTTCTTTGTATAATATCGGAAAAAGATATTTCAAACAGCATTAGAGAGTTCAATAAAATAGTATAATCAGAAGCAAAACAACGCAGATTAATTTGTATGGATGTTTCCCTTGCATCGAAAACACATGAACGATAATAAAGAGTTTGTTACTTTAGCAGGCCTAAATCCATCGGCAAAGAAATACATTATTCAGGAAATTTTGATCTTTAGCGAAATAAAAATGTACGTCAAGAAATAGACCCATACTATTGTTAAAATCAGTTGGCTTAAAATTATTTTTTTATTTGTAATTAAAATATAATTACATTTGTCGCAACAAAATGCAACCATTTAATCAAATACATCATCATTATTTCCCTACTACTCAGGTAAGTGGAGGTGTTGATGCTATTTTGTAATCTATAATTCAAAATATTTTTAACTCAAGGCTTATCGGTAGATAAGCCTTTTTTTATGCCCAAAAATTTCAAATCCCAAAAAAACATGATAAACAAATTAAAAATAGCCATTCAAAAATCAGGAAGATTAAGCGAAAACTCTTTAAAACTTTTAAAGGAGTGCGGCATTGACATAGACAATGGGTTAAACAAATTAAAAGCAGAAGCTACAAACTTTCCTATCGAAGTCTTTTTTTTAAGAGATGATGATATTCCGCAATACGTTGAAGATGGCGTAGCTGATATTGGTTTTGTTGGAGAAAATGTTCTCTTGGAAAAAAACAAAGACCTGAAACTGATTGAACGGTTAGGCTTTGGAAAATGTCGTTTATCAATCGCGGTTCCTAAAAAAGCAAATTACAAATCAGTAAAAGATTTAGAAGGACAACGTATTGCCACATCGTATGGAAAAATTCTTTCAACATATTTAAAGAAAAATAAGATCAAAGCAGAGATCCACGACATTAGCGGATCTGTAGAGATTGCACCAAGTATTGGTTTAGCAGATGCGATTTGTGATCTGGTAAGTTCGGGAAGTACCTTATTTACAAATGGACTGAAAGAAGTAGAAGTGATCTTAAAATCGGAAGCTGTTTTAGTTTCTAATAAAAAATTAAGCAAAGAACAGCAGGCAATTTTAGAAAAACTTTTGTTTAGAATGCAAGCTGTAAGAAAAGCAAAAAACACTAAATATATTTTGTTGAATGCGCCAAACAGTAAGCTTAAAGCTATTTGTAAAATTTTGCCCGGAATGAAAAGCCCTACGATATTGCCTTTAATCGAACCAGGGTGGAGCTCTGTACATTCTGTTGTAGAAGAAGATCAGTTTTGGAATATTATTGAAAAATTGAAAGAGCAAGGAGCCCAAGGAATCTTAGTGGTACCAATAGAAAAAATGATTATCTAAAGATTAAACGAAAATGGAATTAATAAAATACCCACAGCAAAATGATTGGCCAAAGATCCTGAAGCGTCCAACGATAGAAAGTACTTCACTGGAAGCATTGGTATCAAAGGTGATGGAAGATGTTTATATAAATGGTGATGATGCTATTAAAAAGTACACACTGCAATTTGATCAGGTGCTATTGAATGATTTTTCGGTTTCAGAAAAAGAATTTGATCAGGCAGAAAAAACAATTTCTCCGGAATTAAGATCAGCGATAGCCTTAGCCAAAAGTAATATTGAAAAATTTCACCGACCGCAACAAGATGAGATCAAAGTGATCGAAACAACAACAGGTGTTAAATGCTGGCGCAAATCGGTGGCTATTCAAAAAGTAGGCTTGTATATTCCGGGAGGTACGGCACCATTATTTTCAACCATACTCATGTTAGGGATTCCTGCTAAAATTGCGGGCTGTAAGCAAATCATTTTGTGTACACCGCCAAATGCTAAAGGAGAAATAGACAGCGCTATCCTGTATACTGCTAAATTGGTTGGCATTACTAAAGTGTTTAAGATTGGTGGTGTGCAAGCGATTGCGGCAATGGCTAATGGTACGAGAACAGTACCGCAAATGGATAAAATATTTGGACCAGGAAACCAATACGTTACTTGCGCTAAACAACTAGCGAATAAACAAGGTATTGCTATTGATATGCCGGCTGGCCCATCTGAAGTAGCCGTTTTAGCGGATGGTTTTTGCGTTCCGAAATATGTAGCGGCAGATCTATTATCTCAGGCAGAACACGGTTCCGATTCGCAAGTGATTTTAGTGTCGGATAATGAAGTCACAATTAAAGAGGTACAAGTAGAATTAAAAAAACAATTACAATTATTACCAAGAAAAGAGTTAGCCGAAAAAGCATTACAAAACAGTAAAGCATTTCTAGTAAAAAACAAACAAGTGGCTATTGACTTATTAAATGAGTATGCTCCCGAGCATTTAATTTTAGCCTGCGAGGATGATGAAATATTGGCAGAACAAGTTGTTAATGCGGGCTCTGTTTTTTTAGGAAACTATTCTTGCGAAAGCGCCGGTGATTACGCTTCCGGAACAAACCATACGCTACCTACTAATGGTTACGCCAAAGCTTATAGTGGTGTATCGCTCGATAGTTTTGTAAAGAAAATTACTTTTCAAAAAATAAGTAAACAAGGTATACAAAATATTGGCCCGGCTATTGAATTAATGGCAGAGGCCGAAGGTTTGCAAGCACACAAAAATGCAGTAACAATTAGAATTAATGATTAAATAAAAATAACATGGCTTTTATTTTAGAAAAAATACTTAGAGAAAATATTAAACAATTAGTTCCTTATTCTTCAGCACGTGATGAATATCAAGGAACGGAAGGCATTTTTTTAGACGCGAACGAAAACGCGTTTGGTTCGCCCTTAAACAACAATTACAATCGCTATCCGGACCCTTTACAATTAAAAGTAAAAGAAAAGATCAGTGCATTAAAAGGATTAGCCATAGAAAATATTTTTTTAGGAAACGGAAGTGACGAAGCGATTGATATTTTATTCCGTGCTTTTTGTGTACCGGGCAAAGATAATGTGATTGTATGTCCACCCACTTACGGCATGTATGAAGTGTCTGCAAACATTAATAACGTAAAAGTTTTTAAAACCCCATTAATTGCAGAAACGTTTCAATTAGATACAGCATCTGTTTTAAATTTTATTAATGCTAATACTAAATTGGTTTTTATATGTTGCCCAAATAACCCAACCGGCAATGGTGTTAAGTGGAATGATATTAAAATAATTTTAGAATCTTTTAGCGGGATTGTTGTTGTTGACGAAGCCTATATAGATTTTGCTAGTTATGGCAGTTTAATTCCGGAGCTATCAAAATATAGAAATCTGGTCATCCTGCAAACTTTTTCAAAAGGCTGGGGTTTGGCCGGATTACGTGTAGGGATGGCTTTTGCTTCAAAGGCAATTATACAGGTGTTTAATAAGATCAAACCACCATATAATATTAATGAGCTTTCTCAACAATTAGTGTTACAGGCATTAAACAACAAAGCACAGGTGGATTTATGGGTAAAAGAAATTATTTCGGAGCGGGAAAGATTAATAGCGGAGTTGCCTCAATTCTCTTTTGTATTAAAGATCTATAGAAGCGAAGCTAATTTTATTTTAGTGAAAACAACGAATGCAAAAGGAATTTATGATTATCTGGTAAAAAATAAAATTGTTATTCGCAACAGAAGTAATGTCGCTTTGTGCGATAACTGTTTGCGTATTTCAATAGGAACAAAAGAAGAAAATCAATTATTAATAGAAACGCTTCAAAAATATTAAAATGAAAAAAGTATTGTTTATAGACCGTGATGGCACATTAATTTGGGAACCACCTGTGGATTTTCAAATTGATAGTTTTGAAAAACTAAAATTTTTACCCGGGGTCTTCACTTGGTTAGGAAAAATTGCTCGTGAGTTAAATTACGAATTGGTGATGGTAACAAATCAGGATGGTTTAGGAACGGATTCTTTTCCCGAAGAAACTTTTTGGCCGACACATAATTTAATGATGAATACTTTAGAGGGCGAAGGCATTGTCTTTTCAGAAGTATGTATTGATAGAAGTTTTGAAAAAGACAACACGCCAACAAGAAAACCAAACACCGGAATGCTGACAAAATATTTAGGAGATGACTATGACCTATTAAATTCTTTTGTGATTGGCGATAGATTAACAGATGTGAAGCTAGCCCAGAATTTAGGGGCCAAATCAATCTTTATTAGTAATTATGATTCACCAAATGGTTTTGAAGACTTAATTAATTTGAAAACAAATAACTGGGAAAAAATTTATAATTATTTGAAGCTACCCGAAAGAAAGATCACGCATACTCGTCAAACAAAAGAGACAGATATTACCATTGAATTAAATCTGGATGGTTCGGGGAAATCAACAATTTCAACAGGCATTGCTTTTTTCGATCATATGTTAGAACAAATTTCAAAGCATGGTAATATTGATTTAATGATCAATGCTAAAGGCGATCTACACATTGATGAACATCATACGATCGAAGATGTTGGGCTTGCTTTAGGCGAAGCATTTTTAAAAGCATTGGATAATAAAATGGGAATTGAGCGTTACGGTTTTTGTTTACCAATGGACGATTGCTTAGCGCAAGTGGCTTTAGATTTTGGAGGAAGAAACTGGATCGTTTGGGACGCTGAATTTAAACGAGAAAAAATTGGAGAGATGCCAACCGAAATGTTCTTTCACTTTTTTAAATCGTTTAGCGATACCGCTAAATGTAATTTAAATATTAAAGCTGAAGGCCAAAACGAGCACCATAAAATAGAAGGGATTTTCAAAGCTTTTGCAAAGACAATAAAAATGGGAGTTAAGCGAGATGCTAACAATATGAGTTTGCCAAGTACAAAAGGAGTCTTATAAATAACACATTTAGCTTGTCATTTCGAGCGAAGTCGATAAGCAATAAAACAAACAAATGAAAGTATCAATAATAAAATATAACGCCGGTAACGTACAATCTGTGCTATTTGCTTTGGAGCGAATAGGCATTAATGCCATTGTTACAGACGATGTTGAATTACTGAAAACATCAGATAAAGTTATTTTTCCTGGAGTTGGCGAAGCCTCTACAGCGATGAAGTGTTTAAAAGAAAAGAATCTGGATGTAGTAATAAAAAACTTGAAACAACCGGTTTTAGGAATTTGTTTGGGAATGCAATTACTCTGTAAACACAGTGAAGAAGGAAACACAGATTGCTTAAATATTTTTAACACGCAGGTGAAACGGTTCCGGGCTTTCTCTCCCAAGCAGGAGAAGATTGGGGGGAAGTCAAAAATCCCTCAAATAGGATGGAACACCATTGAACCGTTAGATTCCATAATTTTACATCGTCTCAATGAAGATGAACATATGTACTTTGTTCACAGCTATTATGCTGAACTTTGTTCTAATACTGTAGCAAAAACAAATTATCAATTAAGCTACAGCTCTGCGTTACAAAAGAATAATTTTTATGGAGTGCAGTTTCATCCCGAAAAATCGAGTACAGCAGGCGAACAGTTATTAAAGAATTTTATAAAATTAACATGAACCAATTTCAAATTATACCAGCCATAGATATTATTGATGGAAAATGCGTGCGTTTAACCCAAGGTGATTATTCAAAAAAAACGATCTATAATGAAAACCCATTAGAGATTGCAAAACAATTTGAAGAGATTGGGATTGAGCGCTTGCACTTAGTAGATCTGGATGGGGCTAAAGAAGGAACCGTTATAAATTATCAGGTGTTAGAAAGCATAGCGTCTAACACAAAGTTGACCATTGATTTTGGCGGAGGAATTAAAACGGAAGAAGATTTAACCAAGATATTTGATAGCGGCGCATCTATTGCTACTATTGGAAGTTTAGCAGTTAAAAACAAACCACTGTTTTTTTCATGGATCCAAAAGTATGGTGCTGATAAATTATTGCTTGGAGCCGATGTTAAAGAAGAACAAATTGCAATTGGTGGTTGGTTAGAGACCACTAATATCTCTGTTTTTGATTTTGTTAAAGAAAATTTGAATCAGGGAATCAAGACAATTTTTTGTACCGATATTTCTAAAGATGGGTTATTAAAAGGACCGTCTGTTGAATTGTATGAAAAATTGATCAAGCAGGAAGATACACTTCAGTTAATAGCCAGTGGCGGTGTATGTTGTGTAGATGACCTATACGCACTTAAAGAAATGGGATGTGTGGGAGCTATAGTAGGCAAAGCTATTTACGAAGAGAAGGTCTCATTAAATGATTTAAAACAATTTATAAAATGTTAACTAAACGTATTATCCCCTGTTTGGACATTAAAGATGGTAGAACAGTAAAGGGCATCAATTTTGAAGACATTAAGGATGCCGGTGATCCTGTGGAACTTGCCGTGAATTACTGTTTACAGGGGGCGGATGAATTGGTGTTTTTAGATATTACAGCCACTAATGAAAAAAGAAAAACATTAGCCCGGTTGGTAACTCAAATTGCTAAACATATTAATATTCCGTTCACAGTTGGCGGTGGCATTAGCACCATTGAAGATGTATCGTTATTACTAAATGCCGGGGCTGATAAAATCTCTGTTAATACCAGTGCAGTGAAAGACCCTAAGCTTATAAAAAGTATAGCAGATGAGTTTGGGAGGCAGTGCGTGGTGTTGGCCATTGATACAAAATTTGAAAGTAACGATTGGTTTGTGTACACCAATGGTGGTAAAATCAAAACAGAATTAAAAACAATTGATTGGGCAAAGCAAGCAGCTGAATTAGGGGCCGGTGAAATTTTATTAACCTCCATGAATAATGATGGCACCAAAAAAGGCTTTGCAAATGATATCACTAAACTGGTTTCAGAAATAGTTAATGTGCCTGTTATTGCCAGTGGTGGAGCAGGCACTATGCAACATTTTAAAGAAGCATTTATTGATGGAAAAGCTGACGCAGCGTTAGCGGCCAGTGTATTTCATTACAAAGAAATTGAGATCAAAAAATTAAAAAATTATTTACAAGAAAATCAAATACTAGTTAGACTATAAAAACATGACTCCAAATTTTACAAAATCACCAGACGGATTAATTCCGGTGGTGATACAAGATAACCTGACAAATAAAGTATTAATGCTTGGTTACATGAATCAGGAAGCATTTGAAAAAACACAGCAAGAAAAAAGAGTGACTTTTTTTTCCAGATCAAAGAATCGCTTATGGACAAAAGGCGAAGAGAGTGGGAATTTTTTAGACGTCAATCAACTTATGATAGACTGCGACAATGATACAATTTTGATAAAAGCAACACCTCTTGGCCCTGTATGCCACACAGGAGCCGATACTTGCTTTAACGAAAAAAATGAACAGGATGATTTCTTGCTTCGGTTAGAATCTATTATTGCATCAAGAAAAAATAGTCCAACAGATACGTCTTATGTTTCTTCTTTATTTAAAAAAGGAATTAATAAAATAGCCCAAAAAGTAGGCGAAGAAGCCGTGGAATTGGTTATTGAAGCCAAAGACGAAAACGATGAATTGTTTATGGGAGAAGCCGCCGATCTATTATTCCATTATTTGATACTATTAACGGCCAAACAGAAAAAACTGGAAGATGTGGTTTTAGTGTTAAAACAAAGACACCAAAAACGATAAATCAAGAATAAACATTTACCTAAAACGAATTAGGCCATGTATTAATAATTTTATTAACTTAGTGTTAATGGATTTTTTCAAACGGAAATACATAATTATTGCCTTGGTGGTGGTGTCTGGTTTTGCAAATTCATTAATGTATGCTCAACAGGAAAGATTCGATAGTTTAAAAGCGATTCTTAAACAAATTACAACTCCAAAAGCTAAGACGGCCATCTTACTGGAAGTGGCCAATAGTATTTATAACTCTATCCCGGATTCCTCTATTGGATACTGCGATCAAGCGGAGCGCTTGAGTAAAAAGCACAATTTAAAGATTCAATATGCGCTTTCGCTTAACTGCGAAGCACGCTATTTATTGTTGAAAGGCGATTTAAAAAATTCGATGGTTAAGTTAAATGAAGCGATCATTATTTTAGAAAATTTTGGAGACAAAAAAGGCTTAGCTAAAAGTTATTCATTAAAGGCTATTGCAGTTAGCCGTCTTAACAGGCACAAAGAAGCAATCGATTATTTATTACGGGCAAAAAAATTATACCAGGCTACAAAAAACACGGATGGCTTAGTAGGAGTGCTCACAAACTTATCTAACACCTATTGTAAAGTAAATGAATATCAAAAAGGATTGGAGGCATTAAAAGAACTTGATAAATTAAATTATTCTAAAGATGGCAGTGAATTTTTTACTGAAATTAGTTATGGTAATATTTATTATAATTTAAATCAATATGAAGAAGCTATTTCACATTATGACAAATGTGCCCAGGTAGCACAACGGTATAAAATGATAGATAGTGAGATCACGGCTTTGACTAAAATCGCAGAATGTTTTCAAAAACTTAATCAGATCCCGGAAGCAAAAAGCTATTATTACCAAGCGCTTAATTTATCGCGGATCAATCATTTAATGGTAGAAGAGGCTGAAGCTTTAAAAGGAATTGTCACTGTGTTTGAGCACGAAAGAGATTATCAGAACGCATTTACTTCCCTTAAACAATATAAGATCATTGAAGACTCTATTTTCAATTTAGAAAAATTAAAAAACATTAATGAAGTTGAAAATAAATTAAACCTTACTGAAAAAGAAAAAATTATTGCTCAACAAAATTTTGCACTTGAAAAAGAAAAAGTAGAATTAGCTTCAACAAAAAATAAAGCACTGCTATTAATTGCCGGACTCATCATTGCCGTTGGGGCATTCTTTTTTTCTATCTACCTGAGTCGACGTACCAAAAAACTATTCTCGTTGATCCAACGTCAAAAAAAGGAAGTAGAATATCAGAAAGAGATCATTGAAATTAAAAACAAGGATGTGATGGATTCCATTAATTATGCACAGCACATTCAAAGCAGCATGTTGCCATCTCCAAAAACGATGAACGAATCTTTCACAGAAAATTTTGTTTTATATAAACCAAAAGATATTGTAGCGGGAGATTTTTATTGGACAGAAACTGTTTTTAACAAACCAATTTTAGCAGTTTGTGATTGTACCGGTCATGGTGTTCCCGGCGCAATGGTTAGTATTGTGGCTTGTAATGCATTGAACAGAGCCATTAAAGAATTTAAATTATATAATCCGGCATTGATCTTTGACAAAGTAAATGAATTGATGCAGGAAACATTTTCAAAAAGCGATTATGACATATCTGATGGCATGGATGGATCTGTTTGTGTGTTTGATTATACGAGCATGAAATTGCACATTGCCGGGGCCAATAATCCGATCTGGATATTCAGGCCGGCGGGTTTAGTATCGGAAGACGGGGATGAACAATGGCAATTGATAGAAGTTGAGCCGGATAAACAGCCTATTGGGAAATTTAAGGAAGAGATGATACCTTTTAAACTCAAAACAAAATCCATAGAAAAGGGCGATATGATCTACATGTTCACAGACGGCATTGCCGATCAGTTTGGCGGCCCCAAAGGAAAAAAATTCAAGTATAAACAATTGGAGGAATTATTAGGATCGTTTGCTATGTTGCCTTGTGCCGAGCAAAAAGAAAAACTAAACAAAGCCATCGAAGATTGGAAAGGGCATCTGGATCAGGTAGACGATATACTAATGGTGGCCGTCAGAATTTAGGTCAATAAATTTTAAATCTTGGTAAATAATAATGTGTAAATTTGCCAACTCACATGGCAGAAAACACCAACGATAATTCTTTACAAATGTCCTTTATGCAACACCTGGATGCCTTAAGATGGCATTTGGTAAGAAGCGCCCTGGCAATTGTGATAGTGGCTATTTCATTATTCTTTTTTAATAATTTTTTATTCGACACGGTTATCTTTGGGCCTTTAAAACAGGATTTTATTTCTTACAGAGCATTATGTTCGTTGGGGTATAAAATAGGAGCGGGAGATGTGATGTGTATGGTAGTTAAAACACCACATCTGCAAACCCTTTCTGCTTCCGAACAATTTTTCACACATATGTGGATCGCCTTAGTGGGGGGCATTATTCTGGCGTTTCCTTATGTGCTTTACGAAATTTGGAAATTCATTAAACCAGCGTTAAAAGATACGGAATCTACTCCGGCTAAACTGTTTGTAGTAGTTGCTTCTATTCTTTTTTTAGTTGGCATTTTGTTTGGCTACTTTTTGTTATTTCCGATGTCTTATAACTTCCTGATCAATTATCAATTATCGGATAGCGGCATAGTTCAGACTAATAACACTTTAGACGATTATATTTCTTTAATTTCTACCATGACTTTGGTTTCCGGAATTGTGTTTGAATTACCCGTATTGGTGTATTTTTTAACTCGTCTTACTTTGTTAACTCCGGAGTTTATGCGGAAGTACCGGAAGTATGCTGTTGTTGTTATTTTAATTGCGGCCGCGATCATCACACCATCTCCGGATGTAACTTCACAAATGGTAGTTGCCGTGCCAATGTATTTATTATATGAGATAAGTATTTTTGTAAGCGCTTATGTTGTAAAAAAACACCACTTAAATAAATAACACATGTCCGGTCAGATCAAAGAATTTAACGAGTATCGTGCTAAAATGAACGACGTTATATTAGCCAAAGATAATCTGGTTATTAAGCGCTTGTTCAACTTAGATACTCAAACGTATGCCGATGGCGCGTTGAATGTTAAAACCAAAGAAATGTTGGGTTTAGTAGCTAGCATGGTGTTGCGTTGCGACGATTGCATCAAATACCATTTATTAAAATGCCATGAGCAAGGTTGCTCTACTGAAGAGGTATACGAAATATTTGCAGTAGCTAATATTGTTGGTGGTACCATTGTGATTCCTCATACCCGTCGTGGTGCTGAATTCTGGGAAGAATTAATAAAACAATAATTTCTGTTACTTTTTTGTTCCGTGGTCGTTATGAGAATAAATGACGAAACGAACCTATATCATCCCTTTGTTTTTTAGTTCTCAATTGTTTTGTCAAACAGAAGAGACCTTTAATTCATCTGTAGAGTTTGGCGTATCGCATGGAACCTATGCTAATGTTTGTTTTCAAAGCCCGCAGATAACATGGCAACAATCAGAAGGGGTAACTAAACCGGTATATTCATCGCCCATTGGCCAAACGCAATTTGGATTTAATTTTGGGTTTTTTATGTGGAAACCCCTATCAAATACAATGGCTTTGAGACCGGGACTTGAAAGCGCGTTTTCTAATTTATGTATGCGTCAGTCGCCAAAAGTGAGAGCAAGATCATTAGACATTAATATTTATGCACCGATGATGATCATGCTAACTAGGCCAAACAAGCATGGGATTATTTATTTAGCGCGTAATATGAGTTGTTATTTAACGACGAAACAGCCTTATGTTATTGTTGGCCCTAAATTAAGCTTAAAACAGTTTGATAAAGGCTTTCGGGAAAAAGGATTTAAGAATGAAAGGTGTTTGGGCGTAATGATCGGTTACGGCATTCAGTATGAATTTCACGGCACTAAGGTTTCGCCTGAAATTACATATAGCATCGAAGCCACCCAACAAAATAAAATAACCACCCAGCAAAAAGTGACACATTCAATTGCCTTAAGCATCAATGTGTTTTGAAAAAATTATTGAATCCTTCTTAAGTTAACCTCTTTTGGAGGATTAATGATCATTGGGAATTTCTCAATTTTAACCGAGCTACTATCTAGACCAAAAGCTTTGGCTTCACTTAAACTGAAGCGTTTCATTAAGAAATAACTATTTAAAATAATTTTTTCAAACAATGGTAATTCATTTTCGTATGACAAGAATTTCTCAAGCACTACAAATTTAAAGTCGCCAATAATATTGTTTTTATTTAAGGATTCGTAACGGCTTGTAATATCTACCTCTTTGTTTTTTACTAGGTCTTCCACAACTTTTCTAAACATTAAATTTACTTTTGGGGCTATCCTAAATCCTAATCTAAAATCAACACGAATAATATCATCTTCTGCCACGTGAATAACTTTATAATCCATACGATAAGGTTCATCCACAACATCTACGTGTACAAACCAATAAATATCGGCACGTTTTGGGCGTTTTTGTAAGATCGAATAAATAACCTTTGCTTCAATTTCTTCAGGATTATTAGCCCCGGTCATATATACTAGGTGGGTAGCGTATTTTGGTATGGAATCGTCATTACTCAGATCCACTAACTTTTGTTGATGTTCGGCTAAAGGCACCAGATCCACATAGCGTGCACGTATCTTTTTGGCCAAATACCAAATGGTCATTACACCCATCAACATAGATGCAATTAATAAAGTGATCCAACCTCCGTGTGAAAATTTACTAAGATTGGCTGCTAAAAATGCGAACTCAATTAATAGATACATAGTGATAATCGTGTAAATAAAAAATCGATTGTAGCGTTTCATATGCATGTAAAAATTCAACAAGGTTGTTGTCATTAACATACACAATACAATAGCTAAACCGTAAGCGGCTTCCATCTTTCCTGACTCTTCGAAATAAAGAACAACACCTATGCAACCTGCTAATAATAACCAGTTTAAAGAAGGAATGTATAATTGTCCTTTTAATTCAGAAGGGTATTTTACACGGACTTTTGGCCATAAATTTAAACGCATGGCTTCATTAATTAAACTAAATGAGCCACTGATCAAGGCCTGAGAGGCAATAATGGCAGCCATAGTAGCAATGGCAATTCCATATGGCAAAAATCCGCTAGGCATTACCGCATAAAAAGGATTTGACGTGCTTAATGAGTCCAACGTTTTTCCTTCATGAGCAATTAAAAAAGCACCCTGGCCAAAGTAATTTAATACCAACATTGATTTAACAAATATCCAGGAAATACGAATGTTTTGTTTGCCACAGTGTCCCAGATCCGAATACAAAGCCTCGGCTCCGGTTGTACAAAGAAATACAGCACCTAAAATTAAATAACCCGATGGATGAATTTGCAATAAATGATACGCATAATAAGGATTTAAAGAAGATAAAATATGCCAATCACCGGCTAATTGAAAAATCCCTAAAGTACCTAACATAAGGAACCAAGCCATCATTAACGGCCCAAAAAACTTTCCAATGAAGCTAGTACCAAATTGCTGGATGAAAAATAAGCCACATAAAATCCCTATAACAATAGGTACAGTATTTAATTCCGGGCTATACACTTTTAAACCTTCAATGGCAGCCGAAACAGAAATTGGAGGTGTAATGATCCCATCGGCCAATAAAGCGCTTCCGCCAATAATAGCCGGCACCAATAACCATTTAAATTTGGTTCTTCTAACAAGGGTATATAATGAAAATATCCCACCCTCACCTTTATTGTCTGCTCTTAATGTGAGGATAACATATTTGATAGTAGTTTGTAGTGTTAATGTCCAAAAGATACAGGAAATAGCGCCCTTTACAACATCTGCATTAATAGCATCTTTGCCAACAATAGCACTCATTACGTATAGGGGTGAAGTACCAATATCACCATAAATAATTCCGAGAGTAACAATAAGACCTGCAATTGTAACCTTGCTTAATTGACCATGATGAGTAGAGCTCATGTGTGAGTTTTTGTTTAGGGGACCAAAGTTACTACTATTACAAATGCCAAATAGAAATTTAGTTAAATAATTATAAAATAAATGCTTTAAAAAATTTGACTTTGTGAAAGCAAAACTGTTTACTTGCAAAAACCTGTTTTTCGGGCAAGTGTAATTTTTTTTCCTTACTTTTAAGAGATAATTTTGGTTATGAATAAGACGTTAAAATTTTATTATATACTTTTCTTCTTTTTTGGGTTTGTTTTGTATTCAAACGCCACTCACAACCGTGCGGGAGAAATTACTTACAAATGGATTTCCGGATATACTTACCAAATTAAAGTAACTACTTATACCAATATTGGTAGTGGAGGCCTAGCTGATAGATGCGAAGATACTGTGTATTTTGGTGATGGCACTTCGGCCGTTGTTTTAAGAAGTAATGGAGTGACATTTTCATGTACTCCGGCACACGATGGCGTTCCTATAAGCAGCACAATTAAATTAAACGAATACGTAACAACACATACTTATCCTGGCCCTGGAAATTACCGTATCACTATGGAAGACCCTAATCGTAATGCCGGGGTTATTAATATTCCAAATTCAGTAAACCAGGTATTTTATATCGAATCTTTTTTAGTAATTCCTACATTCACATCAGGGAAAAATGACTCTCCGGTTTTAACATTCCCGCCAATTGATAATGCCTGCGTGGGTAAATGTTTCAGGCATAATCCCGGTGCTTACGACATTGATGGTGATAGTTTATCATATGAGTTAACCTATTGTAGAGGGAATTTAGGATTGATGTGTCCCGGATATTCATATCCTTCAACCGGATCCGGCGGGATTTATAGCGTTGATCCAATTACAGGAACGTTAACCTGGTGTAACCCTCAAATACAAGGCGAATATAATTTAGCGATGATCATTAGAGAGTGGCGTAAGGACGATGATGGCAACTATTTTTTAATTGGATATATTTTACGTGACTTGCAGGTAACTGCCGGAACCTGTAATAATAATGAACCGGTTATTCAACCCATTAGCGATACCTGTATCTTAGCAGGAACACAGTTAACCAAAATCATTAATGCCACTGATCCAAATGGAGATGTATTAACGATGACAGCTAACGGAGGACCATTTGGTGTGGTTAATCCTAAAGCCACCTTTTCATCTACATCGGGTTTTAGTCCTATATCCGGAACGTTTAACTGGCAAACTGCTTGTGCCCATATTCGTAAAGCACCTTATCAGGTAACAGTAAAAGTAGAAGACACTGATCCTCAAATTAATTTAGTTGATTTTAAAACCTTTAATATTACTGTAGTGGCACCGCCACCATTAAATTTAACAGCAACGTCTTTAGGAACGAGTATTAAGTTAGTGTGGAATAAACCCACCTGTCATTTAACTACAGGTAATAAAATAGAACACTATTGCATTTACCGTAAAACAGATTGTACTCCATGGAATCATGCGGTTTGCGAAACGGGCGTTCCCGCCTCTTCAGGGTTTGTCAAAGTTGGCTGCACAACTAATTTAAGCGATACAACATTTTTAGATACTAATAACGGTAATGGTTTAGCTCAAGCTACTAATTATAGTTATTTAGTAGTAGCTGTTTATACGGATGGAGCAGAGAGCTATGCGTCTAATCAAACACCATGCGTTCAATTAAAACGTGATGTGCCTATTTTAGTGAATGTAGATGTACAGACTACAAATACAGCTTCGGGCTCAGTGTTTGTTAGATGGATAAAACCATTATTGGGAGTAAATGCTTTGGATACGATTGCAGTTCCGGGACCCTATGAATTCAGACTAATGCACCATGATGGTTTTTCAGGAACGTATGCTCAGGTATATTCAGTAACAAAACCGTTTTTTGCCGGCTTAAATCAATTAAGTGATACAAGCTTTATACATACGTCAATTAACACCGAATCAATCGCTCATACGTATAAGATCGAATTTTATGCTAACGGTCAATTCGTGGGCGCAGGACAAAAAGCGTCTTCGATATTCTTATCATTATCCCCTAGCGATAATAAAATAACACTAAGCTGGCAGCATCAGGTGCCTTGGAACAACTATAAGTATTACATCTACAAAAAAGGTCCTTCCGCAGCTGTGTTCACATTAATTGACAGCACGATTGTAAAAACCTATACGGATGATAGTTTGGTTAATGGCGCTTTATATTGTTATAAAGTACAGTCAAAAGGAGAATATTCTGATCCAACGATCATCAGACCTTTATTAAATTTCTCGCAGGAAGCTTGCGCTAAACCAATTGACAAAACACCACCTTGCGCCCCAAAATTAGAAGTAATTGCCGATTGTGAAGCACCAAGCTTGGTATTGCAATGGAATAACCCAAACCATGTATGCAGTGATGATGCTGTAAAATATTATCTATATTTTGCTGAAACGCAAGATGAAGCATTGGTGTTAAAGGATTCGATCAAAATAATGAGTGATACGATTTTCGCTTTTGATAACTTAACGTCTATTGCAGGATGTTATGCCATTACCGCCATTGACTCCTTTGGTAACGAAAGCTTACAAAGTGCTAAAATTTGTGCGGATAATTGCCCGGAATATGAGTTGCCAAACGTGATAACGATAAATGGGGATGGAGTAAATGATTTCTTTAAACCGATCAAAAATAAATTTATCAGAGATATTGATCTGAAAGTGTATAACCGCTGGGGAACTTTAGTGTTTGAAACCACTGACCCTGTTATTATGTGGGATGGCAAATCGATTCAATCTAAATTACCATGTACCGAAGGCGCTTATTTTTATGTTTGCGAAGTCAATGCTATTCGTGTGGCCGGTATAGAAACAAGAACCTTAAAAGGCTTTGTTCAAATATTCCAAAAGTAATTTATAGCACCTGTGTCTAAACGAACAACTTTCATATTTACTGTTTTAGTAGGATATATTGTGCTACAGTTTTTGTGGTGGGAAGTATTGTTGGTTAAGCAATCCAATGAGATCATTTCAGAAAAACAAAAGATCGCCGCATTGTCTTCTACCGACGATAATATTATAAAAAGAGATATTGATGCCCTGCAATACAAAAAAAAGATACGCCTTTATATGATCACAGGCGAGGGAACGGTGTTCTTGTTAATTCTGTTGTTTGGAGTGTATCAGGTAAGAAGATCAGTCAAAAAAGAAACACAATTAGCCAACCAACAAAAGAATTTTATTTTAAGCGTATCGCACGAACTAAAAACACCAATTGCAGCCACTAAACTACAATTACAAACCTTATTAAAACACGATCTTGATAGAGATAAACAAAAACAATTATTAAACGCTGCTTTAAGCGAAACAGAACGGCTTCATAAATTGGTAGAAAATGTGTTATTGGCCAACCAAATTGAAAACGACAATCTGGCGATTCAAAAAGAAACATGCAACTTAAGTGAATTGACAGAAGCCATTGTTGCAAGATACTTTCAGGACCATTTAACAGATAAAAGCCTTTCGATACAGATAGAACAAGGCATTGTTTATGCTATTGATAAAGACCTGTATCCGTCTATTATTATTAATTTAATTGAGAACGCGATCAAGTATTCCTTTGAAACGATTAATGTTCAACTAACGTTGAAGAAGGTTAACAATAAACCGTTATTAGAAGTGTCGGATAATGGTTGTGGAATTTCTGAGGAAGAAAAACAAAAAATATTTCAAAAATTTTTTAGAAGTGGGAATGAAGACACGCGTAAAACAAAAGGCACGGGCATTGGTCTTTATATTTTGAAACGTATTTGCGATCTGCACCAGGCTAAAATAACCATACTCAATAATTCTCCAAAGGGAAGTGTTTTTCAAATTCAGTTTTAATAGATAGCACCACTGAGGCACAGAGAAAATTAAAAGGGATCAAAGTAAAAAATCCACGAACATCTGCGTTATCTGCGAGAACAAAATACTATCTTCGACACAAAATTTTAATTCCGGTTTTATGATCAAATCTATTTTTTATTTACTATTCATTTTGATTTTTGTTTCATGTACTACTACCAATGATACAAAACAAAATACGGAAGAGATCCAATCGGTCAAGCTATCCTACGCCAAGCGATTCACGATTAAAAAAGGAACTGATTATACGGTTTTAGAATTATTAGGAAACCGAGATAATGCTGAGGTGACGGCTACTTTTGTCTTATATACAAATGAAAAACCTACTAATTTTTCAAACGCATACTACATTAAAACACCTGTTACAAAAATTGCCAGCATGAGTTCCATCTATACAACCATGCTCGAAAAGTTAAACGCCATAAATAGTATTGTAGCGATTGATAATGTTGATTATTACAGCAATGAATTTATCCAACAGCAAGTAAAAGCAAATAAAGTACTAGAATTATCTAAAGGACCAAAGATCGATATTGAAAGAACGTTGGCGCTTAAACCCGATCTGATGCTGACCTTTGGAATGGGGAATCCTAAAAACGACATTGATCAAAAATTACTGAATGCGAATTTGCCGGTGGCTATCACACTGGATCATCTGGAAGAAACACCTTTAGCCAGGTATGAATGGATCAAATTTGTAGCTTGTTTTGTTGGGAAAGAAACTATGGCTGATTCTTTATTTTCAGCTGCTGAAAAAAAGTATAATGAGTTAAAAGTCTTAACTAAAAATGTAACCAATAAACCAAAAGTATTAACAGAAATAAAATACGGAGATGCCTGGTATGTGCCTTCCGGAAAAAGCTATATGTCTAATTTAATTGCTGATGCAGGAGCTGAATACTTATGGTCGGATAACAACAGCACCGGAAGTACTCCTTTAACTTTTGAAGCAGTATACGCTAAAGCGAAAGATTGTGATGTTTGGATCAATACGTATAATGCAAACTCAAAAAAAGAATTATTGAGTTACGATGAACGTTATGGATTGTTTAAAGCATTTAAAGATGGGCGTATCTATAATAATAATAAGATTCAAAACGCTAATGGGTTCAGTAACTATTGGGAAACAGGTATGACAAGTCCTGACGATGTTTTAGCCGATCTGATTTTTGCAATTCATCCTGATCTGTTACCGGATCATTCATTTAAATTTTATAAAAAGATTGAGTAATTTTAAACGTTGACTCATTCTAAATTCATACGCATTGTTTTAGGCTTGACACTTTTCTTAATTGTGTTGTTTGTTGGCGATTTATGTTTTGGAAGTATTAATTTATTTTCATTAGATCGATCGGATGCCATGTTTGAAACGATTTTAATGGACATTCGTTTGCCGAAAGCAATTACGTCTATTCTTGCCGGATCAGGCTTAGCCTTGTGCGGATTGTTGATGCAGAGTTTGTTTCGTAATCCTTTAGCCGGGCCTTATGTGCTAGGAGTTAGTAGCGGTTCCAGTTTATTTGTGGCGTTTGCAACCATCTTAATTACTTCTATTAATATTTCCGGTTTTTATTTTATGGGAAAAAGTGTTGTGGCTCTTTTTTCAATCACAGGAGCTTTTTGTGTGACACTCATCATCTTAATGGTTTCTAAAAAAACAAAAAGTAATGTTACCATTTTATTAGTTGGTTTAATGTTAGGCCAAATTTTTGGAGCCATGCAAGGTTTGGTTGAGTTTGTAAGTAACGCTGAAAATTTAAAGACCTTTATTTTGTGGGGCATGGGGAGTGTAGGAAGCACAACGTTAAAAGATCTTGGTTTGATCGTTCCTGTTTATGTAATTGCAGTTGCTTCAAGTTTCTTTTTGATCAAATCGTTGAATGCTATTTTACTGAATGAACAGTACGCACAAAACTTAGGCATCAATGTGAATGGATTACGTTTACAGATCATTATCATCACTGCCATATTGGTTGGCATCATCACCGCCTTTTGCGGACCAATTGCTTTTGTGGGAATTTCGGTACCCATAGCGTCGCGTTTGTTTTTTAAAACATCACATCATTTACATCAAATGGTATTTTGTTTATTGATTGGCGCTTGCGTTGTTTTAACAGCAGATATCATTTGTCAATTAATGAGCAATCAATTTGTATTGCCAATTAATACAGTTACTACTTTAATTGGTTCTCCGGTAGTTATTTATTTGTTATTCAAATCTAAACTCAACATGCAATGATACAGCTGAAAGAATTAGAAATTGGATATAAAAGTAAAGGCAAGAACATTAGCGTGTTTAAAGATCTGAACGCAGAGTTTAAGCCAGGCGATTTAGTGGGATTGATTGGAGATAATGGAATTGGTAAATCTACTTTATTAAAAACCATCACCGGAAATCTTGCGCCATTGTCTGGTGAAGTCTATTTAAAATCAAAACGCATCGGGGATTATACCATGCAGGATCTGTCTCATATACTTTCTATTGTGATTACAGAAAGAGTAGGAGGATTTAATTTAACAGTTTGGGATCTGGTAGCTGCTGGTAGAACACCTTACATTAATGTGTTTGGTAAATTGAGCGAGGAAGATGAACAGATCATTAATGATAGTTTATCCTTACTGAATTTGAATTCACTCAAACATAAACTGATTGATGAGTTGAGTGATGGACAACGTCAAAAAGTAATTATTGCCAAGTCTTTAGCACAACAAACGCCCGTTATTATTTTAGATGAACCAACCGCCTTTTTAGATTATAACTCCAAGCACCATCTGTTTAGCACCTTAAAAAATCTGGCGTTAGAACAAAAAAAACTGATCATTGTTTCGTCTCATGATTTAGACATTATGAAACAGTATGTAACGTCTACGTTGGAGATGGAATAGTTCTATAGATGAATCATAGAACACTGATAACACAGATCGTTATGATTTAAAGCTGATAGAACAAAACAAAGGATCATTGGAATCATAGAGATCAGCGTTATCTGCGTTCTATTCTTTAAAAAACCTTACTTCCAAAAATCATAATAGTTGAACCACTGATGCGGGTAAGCTTTTACTTTCTTCTCCACTTCTACAACATATTGCTCTAGTAGATCTTGACACACTTTCTCTAATTGTTTATCATCTCGTATGCGTTGCACCTGAATGTATTTTTCAGTAGAGAATTGATAATGATGTTTACTCGTTTTTACAGCAAAAACAATACATAGAGGTACTCCAAATTTTGCAGCCATTACAAACGGTCCGGCAGGAAACTTAGCAGGTCTTCCAAAAAAATTAGCGGTGAGTGTTTTGCTTCCTTCTCTGTAACGATCACCGTGCATCACTACCAATTCATTATTACTAAAAGCTTTGTGTAATTCGATGATGTGACTTTTACTTTCTTCGTCAATGGCAATGATCTTGATTTTTTTCTCAGTCATTACATCATCCATGTATTCTTTAATGTTTTCTTTTTCGTTGCTATACATCAACACATTAAAGCCTGTTTTAAGCCTGTTCAAGCCTTGGCCGGCTACTTCCCAGTTACCAATATGCGCACTGACTAAAATGCCTCCTTTGCCAATAGCGGCTAATTCATCTAAATAATGGCCATTAGTGCTTGCTGTGGTAAAGGCATTTTTAGCACCGGCCATAAGGGCGACTTTATCAATAATGGTTTGCCCTAAAAGAAAATTGTTTTTATATACCGCTAACCAGGCTTTGAATTTTGAATAGCCATGCACTTGTCTGAAATAATCGCGGATGTATTTGTTAGGTTTTGAAAAGAGAAAATAATAAAAGGAAACAAATCGCAATAAAAAATAAGCAGGGCTTAATCCAAAGGTGTTGAGAATAAAAACAAAGATCTTAAAGCCGAGTACTTTGCCTTTCGATTGTCCGTCCCATTTGTTTTGATCTGCCATTTTTTAATTTCTTTTGGGCTTTATAAAAACTCAAAGATCAAGGCTTTTGAAAAATTTATCAATGAATTTACTTTGGTAAATGAAGAAGGTAAATTTTTCATATAACGCAGAGATTTGTTTTTTTATAAGCGCCTTTAAATAAAAAAACAAAACACTTAGTGTTTTGTTTAAAGATATGTTATGTTGGATTAAGCAACTGCTTTTTCCTGAACCTTTGTATAACAGTAATTATAAAAATCCTGAAAAGTGATGATTGGTGTAAAATCTTCCGGTTTTACTTTAAAACCAAAATTACTTTCAATCACTACCACTAAGTCTACATAATCTAAACTATCTAACTCTAAGGTGTTGCGTAAATTTGCTTCAGGGGAAATTTTAGACTCTTCAACTTCGAATTCGTCAACTAAAAAACCATTTACTGTCTCTATAATTTCTTCTTGTGTCATGCTTGGGACTTTTTATGCTATATAATAACACAAAATTAGGCAAATTTTCGGATTATCAAAGTAGAATTTGTGCCTCCAAAACCAAAGGAATTGGACAAAACCGTATTTAATTTAGCCGTTTTAGTAGCCGGAATAATGTTTAATTGCTGAGAATCTTCATCCGGGTTTTCAAAATTAATATTGGGGGCAATAAAATCGTTTTGCATCATCAAAAGAGAATACACAATTTCACTGGCGCCAGCCATCCAGCACTCGTGACCCGTCATAGATTTGGTAGAACTTACCGGGGTTTTGTGTTCTTTAAATAAATGAGCTAATGCCTGTGCCTCCACTTTATCGCCTCCAGGCGTAGAAGTTGCGTGGGCATTAATATAATCAACTTCTTTAGTTTGAATGTTGGCATCTTTGATGGCCATTTCTAAAGAGCGAATCTGTCCATCAGCACTGGAGTTGGAGATATGTTCGCCATTACTCGAAAAACCATAACCGATCACTTCGGCTAAAATAGTGGCGCCACGCTTTTGAGCAGATTCTAAACTTTCCAGTATAACGGTGGCCGCCCCTCCGCTTGGTATTAAACCGTCACGGTCTCTGTCAAATGGACGAGAGGCTTTGGTTGGTTCATTTTCTCTTACAGAAAACGCACTTAAACCATCAAAGGCACCAAAAGTATATTTGTTTACTTCCTGAGTTCCCCCACAAATCACTTGTTGTTGTAAACCCCATTTGATCATCAAATATCCCATGCCTATAGAGTGAGAACCGCTGGCGCAAGCCGCAGCCAACGTAAAGTTGATGCCTTTTAATTTAAAGATGGTGCTAAGATTCATTGTAGGAGTGCAATTCATCGTTTGAAAAATGGCACCTGATCCTAATAGGGTTGTATCTTTTTTAGCACGGATCATATCGTTGGCTTCAATGGTAGCACCTGCTACACTATCGTTACCATAAATGATACCTACTTCGTTTTTATCTAAAAAATCCTGTTCAATGCCGGCTACTTTTAAAGCCTCAATCGTTGCCATATAAGCGTATTCAGCGGGCTCTGCCATGCCTACTCGTTGTCTGCGATCTAACAAGCCTTTTAGTTGCGGACGCTCTACATAGCCGGTTAAACCACTGCGGTAACCCATTTCTTTTCGAGCCTGATCTAGTATAATACCTGATTTTCCGGTAAATAAAGAATCCTTAACTTCTTCTAAGTTTTTACCTAAACAACTCCAGGCTCCAATTCCTGTTATGACTACTCTGTTCATTTCTATAAGTTTTTGGTTTTCAGTGGTTAGTTTTTAATATTAAACACTAAAAACGTAACATTAATCACTAGCTATAAAGCCCTCCATTAACGGAGATCACCTGGCCTGTCACATAACTCGAATCTTTACCAACTAAAAAGGCCACCACTCCTGCTACTTCTTCGGGTTCACCAAAACGATTCATCGGCACCATGTTTTTGTAATCTGCTTCGTTGATGTCCTGAGTCATATCTGTTTTGATAAATCCTGGCGCCACGGCGTTAACCGTTATACCTCGTTTACCAACTTCTTGCGCTAAAGATTTAGTAGCTGCAATAATAGCGCCTTTTGAAGCCGAGTAATTGGTTTGTCCCGGCATACCCTTTAATCCTGATAAAGACACAATGTTCACAATACGTCCTTTGCGTTTACTTACCATGCTTTTAACCACATGACGTGTTACATTATAAAAACCACTCACGGTAATATCCAATACGCTATGCCACTCGTCAGGACTTAAAAACACTAATAGATTATCTTTTCTGATACCGGCATTATTCACCAAAACTGAAATAGAATTTTCTTTATTGTCAGCGATCCACTTTTCAATATGCGAATCTGCATCAGCTTGTTTACTCACATCAAATTTCATTAATTGCGCATCTACACCTTTTGCTTTAATTAATTCTTGTGTTTTTAAAGCTTCTTCATCGTTAGACGTATAATTCACAATAATGTTATAGCCCATGTCTGCTAATCGCAAACATATTGCTTTTCCAATGCCTCTGCTTCCTCCTGTAACTAATGCGTATTCCATTTATAAAATCTCTATATGATTGTAAAATATATAATCTCTTACTGCTTTCACTTCTTTGTAACGTATGCTGTCTTCTACAAAACAAGGAAACACTTCGCGTAATTTATCGTAAGCTGCTTTTGATTTTGTAGATAATTTATCCTGCATTTTTAAATAATCAATTGCTTGTAAAATCGTCATCCATTCAATAGCCAATACTTCGTAACTATTCATGATCACTTTTTTGCAGATCAATGCCGCATTAGCCCCCATACTCACAATATCCTGATTATCGTTATTACTTGGAATAGAGTGAACGTACATTGGGTTTGATAACATTTGATTTTCGGCAGTAGTTGAAGTGGCAGTAAACTGAACACCTTGCATACCTAAGTTTAATCCTAAAGTCCCATGATTAACAAACGGCGGTAAAATATTATTGAGTTTGTTGTTTAGTAAAAAGTTCAATTGTCTTTCGGCTAACATCGATAATTTAGTAATGGCAATTTTTAATTTATCCATTTCTAAAGCCACATAATCGCCGTGAAAATTACCACCATGATAAACGTTCTTACGTTCCCAATCAACGATCGGATTATCGTTCGCAGAATTGATCTCGTTGATCAAAACTTCTTTTGCGTAATTTACTGTATCTACAATTGGCCCTACAATTTGTGGCACACAACGGATTGAATAGTACTCCTGCATTTTTTCCACCAATACATCCACTTCTACTTTTTGGTTGTAGTGATGTTCTTCGCGGCTTTTTACCAGCTTACTATCTTTTAAGGTTTCCTGTAATGCTTTCGCCACGGCGTTTTGCCCGTAGTGATGTTTCACTTCGTTTAGTGGCGTAGAGTAATGATCATCAAAACTTTGAACCAACTCCATAATGGTAGCCGATGCTAAAACACTCCAGTTCATTAGGTTTTCAGCATAGATCACGTTTAACATCCCAATACCGCTCATCGCAGAGGTTCCATTCATTAAGGCTAAGCCTTCACGAATGTGAATTTCCATGACCTTGATATTTTCTTTTTTGAAAGCTTCGGCAGTACTAGTGATCACACCCTTGTAATACACTTCACCCTCACCGATCAAGGTTAAAGCTAAATGTGCTAATTGCACTAAATCGCCACTGGCACCTAAACCACCGTGTTCGTAAATGACAGGTGAAATATTTTTATTGATCAGATCTTTAATTAAGATCAAGGCATCGGGATGTATTCCGGCATAACCCTGCATTAATGTGTTTAAACGAGCCAGCATGACAGCCTTACAGTCGATCTCAGGAATAGGATTACCGGAACCGGAACAGTGACTGCGAATTAAATTGTATTGCAATTTTATCTGATCATCGTGATTAATTCGGTATTGCGCCATAGGACCAAAACCGGTATTAATACCATATATTAATTTCTCGCGAGTAAATTCTTTTAAAAAATAATGACTACGATATACTTTTCTCGAGGCTTCTTCGTCAAGTTGAAGCTCCAGATTACTTATTAAAACTTTGTAGAAATCATCCGCAGATATTTTCTTATCTCCTATTTTTACCATAATTGTTGTGCAATTTACAATATTACAAACAATTTTACTATCCGTGTTAGTTGGTATTTTTATTTTATAAAAAAACGCAAACAAAGTCCCCGATTCTACAATCTTTTCACTATTTTGGAGCTCTTAAATTTGAATATTTTATAACGGTTAATTATGGAATTTTTTACAGAGGATAAAAAGTCAGCTTTTGAAGCAATTTCAACTGCTCAATTCATTGCATTTGCACCCATTTTATTTCAGGCTTCTAAAGCATTGAGAGATTTAGGTATTTTAGAATTAGTGAGTAAAAGCGGAGATACAGGCTTGACTTTACAGGAAATTTACCCTCAGGTTAAATTATCAGAATATGGCGCCCGCGTGTTATTAGAAGCAGGATTAGGCATTGGCTTGGTGATTAGAAATAATGATAAATATACTATTACAAAAACCGGGTTGTTCATTTTAAATGATAGAATGACGCGTGTGAATATGGATTTTTCGAATGATGTATGTTACGAAGGAATGTTTTCTTTACAAGACAGCATCAAAGAAGGCAAACCTACAGGCTTAAAAGCTTTGGGCGATTGGCCGACTGTTTATGAAGGCTTGTCTATTTTACCGCAACCGGCAAAAGATAGTTGGTTTAATTTCGATCATTATTACTCAGACGGTTCTTTTGATATAGCATTAAGACATGTTTTTAAAAATAACCCGAAACATATTTTAGACATTGGCGCTAATACCGGAAAATTTACCTTAAAAAGTATGGCGAAAGATCCAAATGTACGTGTTACTTTATTGGATTTACCTATACAATTAGCCGTTGCCAAACAAAACATTGAAAAGGCCGGTTATGCTGACAGAGTGAGCTACCATCCGCTTAATATTTTAGATGACGCCAACCGTTTTCCTAAAGGAGCAGATGCCATTTGGATGAGCCAGTTTTTAGATTGCTTTAGCGAAGATGAAATTGTAAGTATCTTAAAACGTTGCCACGAAGCGATTTCAGACGATGGGCATATTTACATTATGGAAACGTTTTGGGATAAACAGAAATTTGACATCGGTGCTTTCAGTTTACAAATGACCTCGTTATACTTTACCAATATTGCCAATGGCAATAGCCAAATGTATGATAGTGCTGTGTTTAATAAACTAATTGACAAAGCAGGCTTTAAAATTGTTGAGCAAATTGACAATGTTGGAGTAACCCACTCTGTACAGATCTGCAAAAAGAAATAATTGAAACACGACATTACAAATTCGGGCGATGTAGAGTTAATGGTGAGAGCCTTCTACAACAATCTCTTACAAAACGAGGAGGTAAAGCCAATTTTTGCCCATGTTGATTTTGAAAAACATTTTCCACACATGTTTGCTTTTTGGGAGTTTGTGCTTTTGGATAAAGCAGGTTATACGGCGAATGTATTTGATAAACACGTCAATTTACCCCTCACGGAGCACCATTTTACTATTTGGCTAACAACCTTCGAAAACACTGTAAATACTTTATTTGAAGGTGAAAAAGCTCAAATGGCCATTTTCAGAGCAAAAACCATAGGCTATTCTTTCCAATCCAAGCTTAAACAAATGGGTAGGCTGAAGTAAACTCACTACAGAGGCACATAGAAAATATAAGCTGAAAAGCCTCAATTTCTATGTGTAAATACTGAAAGAATTCCCATATATTTTGTAAATTCGTTCCCCTGAAATCTAACAAGGGTTATAGTAAAGCTATGTTTTCTATGTGCCTATGTGGTTAAAAAATAAAAATGAAAAAGTACCCTACATACAGCCAGCTTAACTTATCACAAATAAGTAAAGACATTTTAAATTATTGGAAGGAAAAAGACACTTTCGGAAAATCCATTTCTACACGCGAAGGAAAAACGCCTTGGGTGTTTTATGAAGGTCCGCCAAGTGCTAATGGTTTGCCAGGTATTCATCATGTCATGGGTCGTACGATCAAAGATATTTTTTGTCGTTATAAAACATTACAGGGGTTTCAGGTTAAACGTAAAGCAGGTTGGGATACACACGGTTTACCGATTGAGTTAGGCGTAGAAAAATCCTTAGGAATCACCAAAGAAGATATCGGAAATCCAAATAGCAAAAAATTTATTTCGGTTGAAGATTACAATAAAGCTTGCCGTAAAGAGGTAATGAAATACACTGATAAGTGGGAAGATGTAACGGCTAAGATGGGTTACTGGGTGGATATGAAAGATCCTTACATCACTTACGATAACAAGTACATTGAAAGTGTGTGGTGGTTATTACAAAACATGAATAACAAAGGTTTATTATACAAAGGCTTTACCATTCAACCCTATTCACCGGCGGCAGGAACAGGTTTGTCATCGCATGAGTTAAACCAACCGGGTTGCTACCGTGACGTGAAAGACAGAACAGCGACTGTTCAGTTTAAAGTGAAAAGTGAACAAGGAATAGTAAGTAAATTTTCTCTTTCTCACGATTCAGAACTTTACATTTTAGCATGGACGACTACACCTTGGACATTACCTTCTAACACAGCGTTAGCCGTTGGAAAAGATATTGATTATGTTTTTGTAGAGAGCTTTAATCCTTTTAGCGGACATCCACAAACCGTTATTTTAGCTAAAGACTTATTAAATAAATATTTTTCAGAAAAACACACGGATCTAAAATTTGAAGATTATAAAGCGGGAGATAAAAACATTCCGTTTAAAATTGTAGGTCACTGCAAAGGTTCTGATTTAGCAGGTATTTCTTACGAGCAATTATTGCCTTTTGTTCAACCGGAAGGCGATGCGTTTAAAGTAATTGTTGGCGATTTTGTGACCACAACAGATGGTACCGGTATTGTACACATAGCGCCAAGTTTTGGTGCGGATGACTTTAGAGTAGCTAAACAAAACGGAATCGATTCATTAACCTTAGTTGATAAACGCGGACGATTTGTGCCTGAAGTACAAGATGGCATTTTCTTGTTCGGTGAAGAATATGTGAAAGAAGCGTATCATACGGATGCTGAAAAACAAGTGGAATTTGAAAAACAAAAACAAGTTTTAGAAGCCAATCATAAGATCAAAGAACTAAAAGCTTACCTGAGTGTTGATGAACGTATTGTTTTGAAACTACAGGAAGAAAATAAATTATTTAAAAAAGAAACCTACGAGCATAGTTACCCACACTGTTGGAGAACCGATAAACCGGTTTTATATTATCCATTAGACTCATGGTTCATTAAATCAACGGCAGCAAAAGATCGCATGATCGAACTGAACAAAACCATTAACTGGAAACCGGAAGCTACCGGTACCGGGCGTTTTGGTAACTGGTTAGAGAATTTAAATGATTGGAACTTATCACGTTCTCGTTTTTGGGGTATTCCAATTCCTATCTGGACAAGCGAAGATAGCTCAGAACAAATTGTGATCGGTAGCGCTGAAGAATTGAAGAAAGAAATTGAGAACGCGATCGCTAAAGGAATGATGACGGAGAACCCTTTAGGGAAATTTGTTCCAGGAAATTTCAGCGCAGAAAACTACGACACTTTTGATTTGCATAAACCATATGCGGATAATATCATCTTAGAAAAAAACGGAAAAAAATTATTCCGCGAACCTGATCTGATCGATGTGTGGTTTGATTCTGGCGCTATGCCTTATGCGCAAGTGCATTACCCGTTTGAGAACAAAGAATTAATTGACGATAAAAAATATTACCCTGCCGATTTTATTGCAGAAGGTGTTGATCAAACGCGTGGATGGTTTTTTACCTTACACGCCATCGCAACTATGAATTTTGATTCTGTTGCATACAAAAATGTAGTATCTAACGGATTGGTGTTGGATAAGAACGGAAACAAAATGAGTAAGCGTTTAGGTAATGCGGTGGATCCATTTGAAACCATTGAAAAATATGGAGCTGATGCAACCCGTTGGTACATGATCGCTAACGCAGCACCTTGGGATAATTTAAAATTTGATGTGGAAGGTATTACCGAAGTTCAACGTAAATTATTTGGAACGTTATATAACACATACGGCTTCTTTGCTTTATACGCCAATGTAGATGGTTTTGTAGTTGACAGCAACAAAACGGTAAACGTTAGTAATCGTTCGGAGTTAGATCGTTGGATCTTATCTAAATTAAATTCGTTAGTAAAAGATGTAACCGAACAATACGAAACGTTTGAACCGCATAAAGCAGCACGCGACATCGAAGAGTTTGTTGATGAACATTTAAGTAACTGGTACATCCGTTTATCTCGCCGTCGTTTTTGGAAAGGCGAAATGAGCGATGATAAAAAAGCAGCTTACGAAACCTTATTCGAGTGTTTAAATACGTTATCTAAATTAATGAGTCCGATTGCACCATTCTTTGCAGATTGGTTATACCAAAACTTAAATGATGCGGTTGGAGAGATTGATTCTGTTCATTTAACAGACTATCCAAAAGTGAACGAAACAAGCATTGATTTGAGTTTGGAAAAACGCATGGAGATGGCTCAAAAGATTTCTTCTATGGTCTTATCGATCCGTAAAAAAGAAAATTTAAAAGTTCGTCAGCCTTTGCAAAAAATCCAGATCCCTGTTTTAGATAATGAATTCAAACAACGAGTAGAATCAGTAAAAGAGATCATCTTAGCTGAGGTGAATGTGAAAGAATTGGAATTAGTAACAGAGGAGCAAGTTCAGATCGTTAAAAACCTGAAGTTGAATTTTAAAACCTTAGGCAAAAAATGTGGTAAACACATGAAAACCGTTCAGGCATATGCCAATGATCATGGCGCGTTAATTATTGCGGCTATTGAGAAAACCGGCAAATTTGATATGAATATCGAAGGCGAGGTAATTACTCTGGAATTAGAAGACGTAGAGATCATTCCGGTGGACATCCCGGGCTGGAAAGTAGCCAATAGTGGCCAGATAACCGTAGCTTTAGACGTGACTTTGACGGATGCCTTAAAAGAAGAAGGATTGGCCCGAGAACTGGTAAATCGTATCCAAAACCTCAGAAAAGACGGCGGATTGAACGTTACAGACAAGATTTTAGTGAAAATTCAGCAAAATGATGCCTTAGATACGGCCATTCAAAATAATTTAAGTTATATTTGCGCCGAAACTTTAACCGGCGATTTACAAGTGGTGCAAAATTTGTCCTCTACCACTGCGAGTTCTGTTGAAGTGGACGAATTGGTATCTACCCTTATTTCTATTGAAAAATTAAATTAATTTTAAGTACAAGAACTATGGCAAAGAAAATTGTAAAACCGGCAAAAAAAGTTAGCAAACCAGCTCCTAAAAAAGCAGCGGCTAAACCTGCCAAGAAAGCAGCTAAACCAGCGCCTAAAAAAGTAGCAAAACCGGCAAAGCCAGCCCCTAAAAAGGTTGTTAAAAAACCTGCGCCAAAACCAACAGCTAAAAAAGTTGTTGCTAAAAAACCAGCCCCTAAAAAAGTAACTAAAGTGCCCGTAAAAAAAGTAGTTAAAGCAACTAAACCTGCTCCGAAAAAAATTGAAAAAAAAGCAGCTAAGCCTGCTCCTAAAGTTGCCGCTAAACCGGCAAAAAAGGTTGAAGTTAAAAAACAAGCTAAGGAATTAGTAAAAGATAAAAAAGCCGGAAAGCCAATTGATGCAATTGCAAAAAAAGGAGCTAAACCAAGCAAGAAAGCCGGAAAACCTTCTAAAAAAGGAAAAAAAGGCGATGATGATGAAGATGATGACATTGAAGCGGAAGAAGAAGATGATTCTGACGTTGATGTAAAGGATGATTACGAAAAACCGGAAGATGATGATGATGCAGTGGTTGATTTGGATGAAGCGCCTGTATTAGATCTAGAAGGTGGAAGCATTCCATTAGATGATGATGATGATGATGAAATTCCTGAAAAACGTGGCCGTGGCCGTAGAAAGAAAAACGAAGGACGCTCAGGCGGAGGATCTGAATCTTATATCAGAAACAGACCAATGCATATTGATATTACAAAACCGTTGATCAAAAAACCTCAGGCAGCGCAACCTACGCCTTTTCTTAATACGAAAGATGATAGAAGCCGTTATTCTGATAAAGAATTAGGAGAGTTTAAAGATCTGATCATTGAGAAATTGAAAGAAGCTCAAACGGATTTTGATCTGTTAAAACAAACCTTGTCTAACGCTGATAATCATGGAACTGACGATACATCGCCATCGTTCAAATTATTAGAAGATGGATCGGATGTATTATCAAAAGAAGAAACAGCACAATTAGCGATCCGTCAGGAAAAATACATTGTGAACTTGAAAAACGCATTAATGCGTATTGAAAATAAAACGTATGGCATTTGTCGTGTAACCGGAAAATTAATTCCGAAAGAGCGTTTACGTTCTGTGCCTCACGCAACTTTAGGAATTGATGCAAAATTAAATCAACCTAGCTAATATAAGTTCTCACATTAAAAAAAGGTTATCTTTGCAAGAAGATAACCTTTTTGCTTTTACGGCATTATGCTTAAAAAATACAGACTTCCCATATTCGTTGTATTAGCAGTATTACTGATTGATCAATGTATTAAATTATATATTAAATCTACTTATCCGGTTGGCGAAGTAACAAGAGTATTTGATTGGTGTCGAATTACCTTTACCGAAAACCCGGGAATGGCCTTTGGCCTTGAGTTTGGCGGTAATTACGGAAAATTAGCCTTGAGTTTATTCAGAGTAGCTGCTGTTTTTGTTGGTGCTTTTTATATTAAAAAAATTGTGAATGATGGTGAACACAAAGGCTTTATTGTTTGTGTGTCGTTAATATTAGCCGGAGCTTTAGGTAATATTTTAGATTCTGCGTTCTATGGAATTTTATTTGGCCCTAGCGATGAATATCAGGTAGCTCAATTTATGCCTGAAGGAGGCGGTTATGCCGGATTTTTACAAGGCTATGTAGTAGACATGTTTTATTTTCCTATTTACCACGGGATGTTGCCGGAGTGGTTGCCTATTTGGGGAGGAGAACCGTTTGAATTTTTTAGCGCCATTTTTAACTTTGCCGATATGGCTATTTCATTTGGAGTTGGAATTATTTTAGTGTTTCAGAAAGTGTTTTTTAAAGTAAAAGAAACACCTTCTGTTCCTACTGCCGAAAATCAAAGTAGCGAAACTCCCTTGAGTTGATATACTAAAACCACAAAAATTACGTTTTCAGGTTAGTTGAAATACATTGTTCACATACTATTTTTCTGTTTATTGTGTAGTCAAGGCTTGGCTCAACACAAAGAAGAGAGCGGGGTAAACTTACCTAAGTTTTATAAAAGCAGAATGCATTTCGGTTTTGCTTTAGCCTATAATAAAACAGATTTTAAGATCAACACCATTAAAAACTCAGCCTTTCCTGATACAGTGATTGGGACAACAAGGTATGGCATTAAAACAATTTACACGAAATCAGATCCGGGTTTTGCCTTAGGAATTATTTCTGATTTCAGATTACATGAATACATAAGATTGCGCTTTACACCTAATATTAGTTTTGCTTCACGCAGCTTAGAATATAGATTAGAAAGCACAAACAGAGATAGCGTTAAGCTGTATAAAAAAAGTGTTGAATCTACATTTATAATTTTTCCTTTAGAATTAAAATTACAATCCAAGCGCTTGGATAATTTTGGAGCGTATGTTATTGTTGGTGGTGGTTACAGCATGGATCTGGTATCACGAAAAAAAGGACAAGCTGTTGGTGGTGCAAATCAGTTGGATGATGCCGTACAATTAAAACGCGATGACTTTTTTTATAGCGGTGGAGCAGGTGTTGATTTTTATTTACAGTATTTTAAATTAGGCTTAGAAGTAAAAGCTTTGATGGGAACAAAAAACCTGATACAACCTCTCAATAATATTTTCACCAACAGTATCAATAAAGTGAATTCTAAAATGGTGATCTTTTCGGTGACCTTTGAAGGATAAGGATAATTAGATAACAGCATAAAAAAACCCGAAACAATTTTGTTTCGGGTTTTTTTGTTAGAGTAAAGAACTCTGATTATTTTTTCACACGCTCAACATAAGTTGCAGTACGTGTATCTACTTTTACTAAGTCACCTTCATTACAAAATAATGGAACGCTTACAACAGCACCCGTATCTAATGTTGCAGGCTTTAATGTGTTCGTGGCAGTATCTCCTTTTATTCCAGGTTCTGCGTATGCAATTGTACATACTACAAACGTTGGAGCCTCTGCTAAAATAACAGTATCTCCTTCAAAACTTACTTTCACTTCCATCTCTTCTTTTAAGAATTGGAAACTGTCTCCGAATAAAGCTACCGGTACATATACTTGTTCAAATGTAGCTTTGTCCATTACAACAGCAAATTCACCTTCCTGGTAAATGTATTGCATTTGTCTGAATTCAACTCTTACAATATCCACAGTCTCACCACTTCTAAATCTGTTTTCAATTTGTTTACCATTGATGAGGTTACGCATCTTTGCCTGGTAAAAAGCACGTAAGTTACCCGGAGTACGGTGTTGCCACTCTGTAACTTGCATTAATTCGTTATTAAATCTAATGATTGATCCTACGTTGATATCGCCTGTGTCTGCCATATTATTAATTTTTTATTCTTATTTATAATTTAAACGTGTTTAGTTTTCTAATTCATGAACCACACCCATTGAACTGAATTTTTCAATACGGGCATTGATTCTTTCATCAGGAGTTTGTTTTTTTAAGTTGGCTAAGTGTTTCAAAATTTCTTCTTTCACAGTCGCAAACATTGCTTGTTGATCGTTGTGTGCGCCACCTAATGGTTCTTTGATAATGCCATCGATCAAGCCATTTGCACTCATATCATCAGCCGTTAATTTTAATGCTTCGGCAGCAGTTTCTTTAAAACTCCAGCTACGCCATAAAATAGACGAACAGGATTCAGGTGAAATAACAGAGTACCAGGTGTTTTCCAACATCAATACTTTATCACCAATACCAATTCCCAAAGCGCCACCACTGGCTCCTTCGCCAATAATGATACAAATTACAGGAACTTTTAATTGAGACATTTCTAATAAATTACGGGCAATAGCTTCCCCTTGTCCGCGTTCTTCTGCTTCTAATCCAGGGTATGCACCAGGTGTATCAATAAAAGTTACGATTGGTTTATTGAATTTTTCGGCCATTTTCATTAAGCGTAAGGCTTTGCGGTAACCCTCAGGGTTAGCCATACCAAAACGACGAATTTGACGCATTTTAGTATTGATCCCTTTTTGCTGACCAATAAACATAACTGTTTGTCCATCAACATCACCAAATCCACCAACCATGGCTTTATCATCACCTACAGTTCTGTCGCCATGTAATTCTATAAAAGAACCATTTGAAACAGCATCAATATAAGCAAGCGTATATGGTCTTTCGGGATGACGGCTTACCTGAACACGTTGCCATGCAGTAAGATTAGAAAATATCTCCTCGCGTTTTGAAACAATTTTTGCTTCTAATTCGGCAATCGATTTGCTCATATCCACTTTGCTTTTTTCGGCAACGCTTTTAAGCTTTTCTAATTGTTCGTCAAGCTCCTGAATTGGCTTTTCAAAATCAAGATAAATCATGTTTTAGTACTAATTAGTTAGAGGGCAAAGATACTAAAATATTGAAAACACAAACCTTGTAAGTTGCTGATAATCAGTCGGCAATTTTCTCAAAAACTGATAGAACGCAGATAACACAGATTTTTTATGATTAGCTAAGATTTTTATCTGCGCCAATCTATTTTATCTGTGTCATCAGCGTTCTATTTATTTAATGATTGAGATAGTAGTAATTATTAAATTAATAGATTTGTTACATGATTTGTTTTCCAAACGCTAAAATAAATTTAGGGTTATCAATTACTGAAAAACGCGCCGATGGGTTTCATAATATTGAAACCGTGTTTTATCCTACCGGATGGAATGAAGCTTTGGAGGTAGTGGTTCTCGACTCCGCTCGAACTGACAAGTCTTCTTCCAAAGAATTTAATTTACACTTAAGTGGTATTCCCATTTCAGGAAATACCGAAGATAATTTATTATACAAAGCGTATCAGATCATAAAACAAACAAAGGAACTTCCACACATAGATGTGTATTTACACAAGACCTTACCGATGGGAGCGGGCCTTGGTGGTGGAAGTGCCGATGCAGCGTTTTTTATTAATTTATTGAACGAACAGTTTACATTACAGTTATCTGAAACAGAAAGAATAGATATTGCGAAACAATTAGGTAGCGACTGCGCCTTCTTCATTAAAAATAAACCTGTATTTGCTTATGAAAAAGGAGATGTGTTTAAAGATATTGATTTAGATCTCAGCCAATATTACATTGCGATTATTTATCCTAATGTGCACAGCAACACCAAAGAAGCCTATAGTTTAGTAAAACCACACCAACCTAAAAAGACAATTTTAGAAATTATAAAACAACCAATTGCTTCGTGGAAACATGAATTATTAAATGATTTTGAAATTTCTATTTTTGATAAATACCCTGTTGTTGAAAAAACAAAAAATGACCTCTATGATTTAGGCGCTTTATATGCCAGCATGAGTGGCAGTGGTAGTGCCGTGTTCGGGATCTTTGAAAAATTACCTGATTTAAAACACCTAAGTCAATTCTCACATTGGGTGGGGAAGATGAAATAAAAAAGGGATCTGCTTGCAGATCCCTTTTCATTTACATTAAATCAAAATTTTAATTCTTTACTACTTTGGTAGATTTTAAAAGTTCGTTGTTGTCGTTCTTAATGTTCACCGTATAAATACCATTGGCAAATTTCGAGATATCAAATTCGGCATGGTTATTTATGTTTTGTGATAACACTATTTTTCCGCTGATATCCAGTACTTCAACTACTGCTTTTTGGTTAGTGTATAAATAGACGTTCAACACATCTGATGTTGGGTTTGGTCCAATAAATAAAGAAGATTCTGAAGACAATTCATTCAATCCATTTACACCTAAACTAGGATCCTTTACCGGGCCAACCACTTTATTCAATACCCAATTATTTGGGTCTAAGAATACACTGGTTACTGTTCCGGTTAATGCTAAAGTATAATTCTCTGTTGCTTGTGCATGGTTTAATCTCACAATAGTATCTGCTTTTCCTGTTCTTGAAATTCGGTAATCCATATCGGTAATAAATAATGGAATTGAGGAAGGCATGGATTGTGTTTGAGCGGATTGTATAAAAAAGGTACTTCCTACTTGATTCCATTTTACATTAAAGGTTGGGTAACCTTCGCCATAATACCATTGATTGAAAAACTGCGTTAAGTTAAGGCCGGTATAGTTTTCCATAAACACTTTTAAATCAATTACACTGGCTGTGCTGGCTTTATAAGTTGTTTGAAAACTTCTTAAGGCATTAAAAAAAGTAGAATCATTATTAATGGTATATCTCAACATATGAATAACAGCGGCGCCTTTATCATACGTTAAACGAGAACTAAAAATCACGGCAGAGTTCATCGTATCGGCATTTGTAAAATAGCAACTGCCACCAGGCTGAGACATTACATTAGAATGAATATCATTCATTTTTGAAGCGGCTGATTGTGTTGCCAAAGTTGGCAAATACTGATTGGTTAAATACTCTGAGTAAGTTGCAAAACCTTCATTAATAAAAATATCTTTCCAGGCCTTACAGGTTACATTATCTCCCCACCATTGATGGCCCAACTCATGCGCATCTAATTCAAATTCAAAAAAACCAAGAGTGGTCATGGTTTGATGCTCCATACCGCCGCCTAAAGGCGCCATACAATGGCCATATTTTTCATCATAAAAAGGATACATCCCAAAGAGTTTTGATTGTATTTCAATGGTTTGTTTGATTTTATTTAAGGCAGTTTTTTGTGTATTCCATCCTGTATTATTAATGGCATTATCATAAATAAAGTTTTGTATAAAAATAGAATCAGGCGCTAAGTATTGCGGTTTGGCGTATAAATTATATTGCTTGTATTTAGCAGTAGCAACGGAAATTAAATAATAATCAATTGGATGTTTTGATTTCCACTCATAACGTTTTTTGTTGCCAACCACCACTACATTTTTTAATAAACCATTAGAACCAACCATGTTCACCGAATCAGTGGTTGCAAATACCCAAGAGGAATCAATTTTATCTTTTAAATCTTGTTTGCATGGAAACCATTCATAAGCCACGAAGCTTTCGCTTAAACTCCAGCTTACCTCATTGCCCCATGATGGAGAAGTGTCGATGTTGTAACCATTACCAATAGCAGCTGCGCCACCACTTGGGCAAGTTCCTTTGTAGTAAACAATGGCATCAAATAATTGATTTTGTAAAATTGGGGTTCCGGCTGTTGCTAAAACCAAACTATCACGACGGATAAATGCTCTTTTTGCCCCATTAACATAAACCGAATCAATGGTGTGATTTTGATGAAGAACAAAAGCAAAACTATCTAAACTGGTTGTCATTACTTTAGCCGTGCTTTTTACATTGCCGCTAATAAATAATGAGTTACGCTCAACATTTATATTGAGATGGTAAAACTTAAGATCATATTGATTTTCGGGTGGAGTTTGCGTGGAAGAAGTCTTTGATGCATAAACCATTTTTTTATTTGCAAAATGTTTGGCTTTATGATCAGCGCAATAATGTGTTTTGGCTTGTTGCGCATTCATTTTCATAAAAGAAAATAATGCAGCCGATAAATAGAATAAATACTTCATAGAACAGTTTGTTAAGTGTGTAGTGTAGTAACCGGTTTTAGTTGTTTTATCTAAACTAGACTATATAAATGTTAAACGCAATGGGATTTGTCTAAAAAATGACTAACGGCAAATAATATCCATAAAATTGTCTAAACTTTGCTGAAATATGAAAAATTTTTGGATTTTAACACTGTTTCTGCTCATGAGCCTTTTGAAGAATAATGTTTTATTCTCACAATCAGATACGTTGCGATTGTATCAGATCTATAGCTCAACATTTTCTAACGAAGAAAAAGCAGAATGGACTGCTTTTGAAAACAACTGGAACTATTTTGATTACACCGAGATAAAGAAAAAGTGTAAAGTTAAAAAACTGAACTGCAGCAAATGCGAGAGTTTATATGCCGAATTGTATTTAATAATTGATGATCTGGGAAAGGTAACTGTTGCTAAGTTTTTAAAAGGGAAAAAATGCGGGATCGAATGCAAGGAAAAAGACTTTATAAACTCGTTTGAATCCTCAATTCGCAAGCAAACTTTCAGGAGCCTGAAAAATAAACAATTTATAGCACGATTTGGGCACGTTTTAAAGTGTTAAATGTTAACTTTGTGACCGAATATGATTACCTATAACCCCAAAGACTGGTTCACTTTAATAATCCAATTTCATAAAAGCGATACGTTTAGAAAACTATTGCCTTCTATTTTCTTTATTGGCGTGTATGCCGCTATTGTTGTGGCTGCTGAGGTTCATTACTTTCATGTAGAAACTAAAAACCCAACGGTAATGCATTCCATTTTGGGTTTTGTGTTATCCATGTTGTTGGTATTTAGAACTAACTCGGCCTACGACAGATGGTGGGAAGGCCGTAAAGCCTGGGGAAGCTTTGTCAATAATTCCAGAAACCTCGCCCTTAAATTATCGGCCTTTGTTCCTAAAGAACAGGCTAAAGAACGAGAAGAGTTAAAAGTATTGATCACAAATTATGTATTTGCGGCTAAAAATCATTTACGTGAAAAATACATTCAAAATGAATTCACAGCATCTGAAAATTTGTCTTTATCAGAATTTGCCGATGCCAATCATAAACCTAATAGAATAGCTAAGGTATTGTATGAGCGAATTAGTTCACTGCATAAAAAAAATATTTTAGCTAATGAGCATTTATTTATTTTGAATGAAGAATTGAAATCATTTACTGATAATATTGGTGTTTGCGAGCGGATTAAAAATACACCCATCCCTTATTCTTACAACATCTTTTTAAAGAAGATGATATTTTTATACATCATTACATTGCCACTATTTTTTGGCAGCGAATTTAAGTATACAACAATACCAATCGCCATGATCGTATTGTATGTGTTTGCGAGTATTGAATTAATTGCCGAAGAAATTGAAGATCCGTTTGGTGAGGATGATAACGATTTACCAACAGATGATATTTGCAACAGAATAAAAAATAACCTTAACGAAATTATTGACTAATGTATCAAAACGACCTAATATTAAGAGCAGCAAAAGGAGAACAAGTAGAACGTGTACCGGTATGGTTAATGCGTCAGGCAGGACGAATTTTACCTGAGTATAGAGCTACACGCAGCAGGGCTAAAAATTTTATTGAGTTTGTAAAGAACCCTGAATTAGCTTGTGAAGTAACCGTTCAGCCGGTTGATATTTTAGGAGTAGATGCTGCCATTATTTTTTCGGATATTTTAGTGATCCCGGAAGCCATGGGTTTGCCGTACCAAATGATAGAAGCCAAAGGCCCTAACTTTGAAAAAACGATCAAATCACAAAAAGACATTAACGATCTGCGCATTGCCGAAGCAGGAGATTTGGATTATGTGATACAGGCGATTAAGCTGACCAAAAAAACATTGAACAATCGTGTGCCTTTAATTGGATTTGGCGGCGCGCCTTGGACGTTAATGGCGTATATGGTTGAAGGCAGCGGCAGCAAAACATTTAGTCAGGCTAAAAAATTCGTGTACCAGGAGCCGGCTTTAGCACATCAGTTATTAGAAAAAATCACACAAAGCACCATCAACTATTTAAAAGGACAAATAGCAGCAGGTGCAGATATGATCCAGCTATTTGATAGTTGGGCGGGAGTGTTAGGACACGAACAATATTTAGAATTCTCTTTAAAATATATTTCAAAAATTTGTGACGCCATTGAACCATTGGCTCCTGTAACAGTATTTGCAAAGGATGCTCATTTTGCTTTAGCGGATATGGCTAAATTAAATTGCAATACCATTGGTTTAGATTGGACGATCAACCCACAAGATGCCCGCATTATTATTGGTAATGGTAAAACGTTACAAGGCAATGCAGACCCATGCATGCTATATGCTGATGAAAAAACGATTGAAGCGACTGCGCGTAAAATGGTTTCTGCTTTTGGCAAACAACGTTACATTGCTAATTTAGGACACGGCTTATACCCTGACTTAGATAAAAATAAAGTGAAGTTTTTTGTAGATTGTATCAAGGGATTGTAAAAAGCGGATACTCTGTAAATTTTGTACCTTTATCTATAAGTGTAGGCACACATATAAGATCGTTTCTTGTAAATTCAATTACTTTATAATAAAACTATGGATGCAATTAAAGACCTAAGACTGGCAGTACTCATTGATGCGGATAATGTTCCTTATGCGAATGTGAAACAAATGTTTGAAGAAATTGCCAAATACGGAACGCCTACATTTAAACGCATTTATGCCGATTGGACAAAACCAACGGTATCGGGCTGGAAAAATGTGTTGCTTGAAAATGCGATCACTCCCATTCAGCAGTACAGCTATTCAACCGGAAAAAATTCAAGCGATAGCGCCATGATCATTGATGCGATGGATATTTTATATTCCGGCAAAGTAGATGGTTTTTGTATTGTATCCAGCGATAGCGATTTCACAAGATTAGCAACCAGATTAAGAGAGGCCGGCATGAAAGTGATTGGTATTGGAGAGCAAAAAACATTGAGACCATTTATTACCGCTTGCGACAAATTCATCTATATAGAAATTCTGAAAGGGAAAGATGTAGTTGCCGTAGAAAAAACAGACATTAAACACTCCAAAAAAGTTACACCTCAAAAAGCAGCACCAATCAATAAGATCGATCAGGAATTAACTAAATTAATTCGTGACAGTATTTCTGATCTGGCTGATGAAAATGGCTGGGCTTTCTTGGGAGAATTAGGAAATTTAATCCTTAAAAAGAAACCGGATTTTGATTCAAGAAATTATGGTTTCGAAAAAATGTTGCCCCTGATCAAAAGCTTAAATAAATTTGAGATCGATGAACGTGAAACAGGTAAGAAAAACATTAAACACGTTTTCGTTAAAACAAAGTAATTACATTTTTTCTAATTGATGATTGGTTAATTTACAATTAACCCATTCGCCATCTAAGTGTGCGCCATATTTTTTGTAAAATTCTATGGCGGTTGTGTTCCAATCCAGTACTTGCCATTCCATGCGTCGTACCTTGGTTTCTTTAGCAACAGTGACTACCTGATCAAACAGCAATTTACCAATACCTTTCCCTCTGCGGTTTTCAGTCACAATAATGTCTTCTAAAAACAAACACTTTCCTTTCCAGGTACTGTATTTAAAATAATAAAGTGCAATGCCTATAATGACATTGTTTTCCAAAGCAACGAAAAAATCAAATTGTTTATCTTTACCAAAACCCCATTCGGTCATTTCTTCAATGGTAACTTCTACTTCGTTGGGAGCGTTTTCAAAGGCGGCTAATTCTCTTACTAAATGCAAAGCCTGTGGAATGTCGCTTGGCGTACCTTTTCTAATATCTATATTCATTATTTAGAAAACTGGTCTTTTAATACTACTTTTTGTAACTCGCGCTTAATGATCAATTCAACAATAATATGATGTAAAGACATGGCGGGATATTGATGAGCAGCTGTGTTTATTTGATGTTCGGTAATGTCAATTCTATATAATAAAGTGGTGAGCCCATTAGAACTATTTCGTTCAATTTGTAAAACGGAATTCAATACCTGATCATACAACAAACTCAAATGATTAGAACTGATATTAGGAGAATACTCTACGAGACCACTTAATTCGAAATCCCGGTGCATTTGATGTTTAAATTTCTCAAACAGATCTGTTTTTTCTAAACTATGTAAAACATCAGGAGTCATCTTATCTTTTTAACAGTAAACGATCAACGATTGTTTTATTCAAAATATGAGATTCAATAATTTCTTTTACATCCTCTTTTTGTACTCCAACATAAAAAGTTCCTTCCGGATAAATGGCAATGGTTGGACCAAAATCACAAATACCCAAACACCCACTTCGGTTAGCGCGGGTTTTTAAACCAACATTAAGGTCTTTCAATTGTTTTTTAAATTCTCCTACTAATTCTAAACCATGGGCTTCGCCACAACTTAATTTTTCGGTACCTGTTCGTTGGTTAGTACAAACAAAAATATGAACGTCGTATTCTAATGCCATAATATCAATTATCTTTAAACAAAGTTAAGACTAATTTATAAATTTATAATTATGGCAACAGTTTTAATAAGTGGCGGAACAGGATTAGTAGGCAGAGCCTTGTCAAAAAAACTGATGACTCAAGGGCACGAAGTAAGAGTGTTGTCGAGAACGCCTAAGCAATCAGGTAATGTAAAATCTTTTTTTTGGAATGTTGAACAACAACAAATTGATGAAGCAGCTTTTGAAGGTTTGGATCACATTGTACATTTAGCCGGAGAGGGCATTGCAGACAAACGCTGGACAGACCAACGAAAACAAGAGATCATTCGTTCGAGAGTTGACAGTATGAAGTTGATAGCGGACACAGTTAAGCGAAAAAACATTCGCTTGAAATCTTTTGTAGGGGCCAGTGCTATTGGTATTTATGGAATGGTGACATCCGACAAACTATTTTCAGAATCAGATGCCGGAATTAAAGATTTTTTGTCAGATACCTGTGTACAATGGGAAAGGGCGTATAGCAGTATTTCTCAAAACACAGAAAAAACAAATGTTATAAGAATTGGAGTAGTGCTGAGTGAAGAAGGTGGGGCTTTGAAAAAATTAGTGCCACAGTTTAAATTAGGACTAGGTTCTGCCTTAGGTTCCGGAAAACAATACATGCCCTGGATACATTTGGATGACCTCGTTTCTGTATTTATGGAAGCCTTATTTAATCCAAGCTATAAAGGTGTTTACAATGCGGTGGCTTCCGACCATATTACCAATAAAGAGTTCTCCATTCAGTTAGCCAAAGCAATGCACAAGCCATTTTTCTTGCCAAATGTTCCTGCTTTTGTTTTGAAATTAATGTTAGGAGAAATGGCCAACATGGTATTAACCGGAGCCAGAATTAGTAACCAAAAACTCATGAACGCAGGATTTGTCTTTCAGTTCCCTGATTTGACCTCTGCTTTACAAAAAATTACTGCCCGAAAATAAATTCCTTTTTATCAATTTTTCACACAATAAATCCGCAAAAATAGTGTTATATTAGCTAAGTTTTTTATCAAAAAAGTATGTGTGGAATTGTAGGATATATTGGAAGTCGAGAGGCATTTCCGATTCTAATTAAAGGATTACAACGTTTAGAATATCGCGGGTATGATAGTGCCGGAGTGGCCATGATCTCACCTGAGGGTTCAATGAACGTTTATAAGAAAAAAGGAAAGGTTTCTGATCTATTAGATTTTACTAAAGGAAAAAATTTATCCGGAACAATTGGAATAGGTCACACCCGTTGGGCAACTCATGGTGAGCCTAATGATGTGAACTCACACCCTCACTATTCTCAATCAAAAGATCTGGTGATCATCCATAATGGTATTATTGAGAACTATGCTTCCTTAAAAGAAGGATTACAAAAACGCGGACATACTTTTATGTCTCAAACTGATACGGAAGTATTGATTCATTTAATTGAAGATATTCGTCAGCATGAAGGCATGAAATTGGGCTACGCCGTGATGCATGCCTTAAAACAAGTCATCGGAGCTTATGCCATAGTAGTGATGGATAAAAATGATCCCGATACGTTGTTCGCTGCAAAAAAAGGAAGTCCAATGGTGATTGGTGTTGGTAATAACGAATATTTCATTGCATCAGATGCTTCGCCAATTGTAGAGTATACTAAGAATGTCGTTTATATCGAAGATGAACACGTGGCAATTATCCGTCGTGGTGAAGAATTGAAGATCAGAACGATTCGTGACAAAGAAGTAACGCCTTATGTACAAGAATTAGAAATGGAACTAGAAGCTATTGAAAAAGGCGGATACGACCATTTCATGTTAAAAGAAATTTATGAGCAACCGCGTTCTATTTTTGATAGTATGCGTGGACGTTTGAATTCTGAAACCGGCCATTTAAAAATGGGAGGTATTGAAGAACACGAAACTAAATTCGTTAATGCGAAGCGTATTTTAATTATTGCTTGTGGTACATCGTGGCACGCAGGCATGGTTGCTGAATATTTATTTGAAGAGTATGCTCGCATTCCTGTTGAAGTAGAATATGCGTCGGAATTCAGATACCGTAATCCGATTATTTATTCGGATGATATTGTGATTGCTATTTCGCAAAGTGGTGAAACAGCAGATACATTAGCGGCTATTGAATTAGCGAAAGCAAAAGGTGCTACTATTTTTGGAGTATGTAACGTGGTTGGTTCATCCATTGCACGCGCTACACATGCGGGTTCATATACACACGCAGGACCTGAAATCGGTGTAGCTTCTACTAAAGCATTTACAGCGCAAGTAACGGTATTAACGTTAATGGCATTACATGTAGCAAAAGCAAAAGGTACCATGGCAGAAAGCCGTTACCGCCAGTTGTTATATGAAATGGAATCGATTCCGGCCAAAGTGGAAGAAGTATTAAAGTTAAACGATAAGATCAAAAAGATTGCTGCTGAATATAAAGACGCTTCTAACGCATTATATTTAGGCAGAGGTTATTCTTTCCCTGTTGCATTAGAAGGCGCTTTAAAATTAAAAGAGATCTCTTACATTCATGCTGAAGGTTACCCCGCAGCGGAAATGAAACACGGACCAATTGCTTTAATTGATGAAGCAATGCCGGTATTTGTAATTGCAACTAAAGGACCTAACTACGAAAAAGTAGTAAGCAATATTCAGGAAGTAAAAGCACGTAAAGGACAAATTATTGCAGTAGTAACTGCAGGAGATAAAGATGTGAAAGGGATGGCAGAACACGTGATCGAGATTCCTGAAACAGATGAATCATTAGTGCCATTGGTATCTGTGATTCCTTGGCAATTATTATCTTACCATATTGCTGTTATGCGTGGTTGTAATGTTGATCAGCCAAGAAACTTAGCGAAGAGTGTTACTGTAGAGTAATTATAAATAAAATTGAAAAGCCATACTGAGAAGTGTGGCTTTTTTGTTTTGTCAGTTCGAGCGAAGTCGAGAACCTTTCTCGATATAGCTTTCGTTTCTCAGACTTACTCGAAATGAAAATAGATTAAATCATCCCTCTGGCTTTCAATTCAAGGTATTTATTCAATACGTTCACCGTTAAGTTTTGTGGCTTCGTATATACGCATTGTATGCCATTTTTCTGTAATTCTAAACTAATGAGTGTCTTTTCGTAATCGAATTTTTTGGCAATGGTTTGACTATAAATTTCAGAAGTGTTGGTTGCTTTTTTATTAAGCAATTCGTGCAGTTCTGTGTTCTCAAAAATGATCACTACAACTAAATGATATTTTGCTAGTTGCTTAATGTATTTCAATTGCCGTCTTAAACCACTGATCGTTTCAAAATTGGTGTAAAGTAATAACAAGCTACGCTGAGTTAATTTTGCACGAACATAATTTAACAACACTTCGTAATTGGTTTCATGAAAGTTAGTCGTAGCATTATATAAAGCTTCCTGTATGCGGAAGAGTTGATTTCCTTTTCTCTCAGCTGTTACTGTATTTTGAATCACATTAGAAAAGGTAATCAATCCTGGTTTATCATCTTTGATATAACTGATGTGGCTTAGTACTAACGAAGCATTGATAGAATAATCTAATAAACTTAGTTCTTCAAAAGGCATTTTCATGATACGTCCCATATCCACTACACAATACACTTGTTGTGCGCGCTCATCTCTGAAATGGTTGACCATTAATTGATTTTTGCGAGCCGTTGCTTTCCAGTTAATGGTTCGGATGTCGTTACCGATCACGTATTCTTTTATGTGATCAAACTCTGTACTGTGACCAATTTTGCGAAGCTTCTTAACGCCAATATCTATCAGGCGATCACTAATGGCCATCAATTCGTATTGACGCAATTTTAAAAAAGAGGGATAACAAGGCATCATTAACTCATCTGTATTTACAAAGCGGCGTTTTGCAAAACCTAAGGAAGTACTGGCAATGGTAACAATGGCTCCAAACTGAAATTCACCGCGACTTACGGGGCGCAAACTGTATTTTATTTTTTGTGATTCGTTTGGCTGTAATAGTTTTTTGATACTGAAATTTCTGAATTGAAATTGTGGTGGTATCTCATCAATGATCGTTGCGGTAACAGAAAAAGAGTAATTGTTCTTGATCTGAATAAACAGATCATTGTCATCGCCATTAGATAATTTTTGAAAAGTAGTGCTGCGCTTTGTCACAATGCCATTTTTGTTGGCAAATAAGATCACCAGATCAGCGATGGTTAAAAGAACGATCAGCCAAAAACAAATTAAACCAATGAGGTACAACCATGGAAAGGTAAAGGCACAGACAAATAAGGCAATCACTATTCCCAAAGCGATATATAAGCGTTTGGTGAACAGAATGGAACTAAATATGTATTTCAGTTGTTTAATGGTTTTTGTTTTAATTGGGATGATGAAACAAGTTCAGCATGACGATACTTTTTTGTTTTAATTGTCACATTGTCGTATTGACTGATTATCTAATTACCTAGGTATTTCAATTTTATCAATCAGTTGGTGTATTACTGCGTCGCAAGTAATGCCTTCCATTTCTTTTTCAGGAGTTAATACCACGCGATGTCTTAATACAGGAGTTGCTACATGTTTAATGTCGTCCGGGCTCACAAAATCTCTTCCATGAATACAAGCGCAAGCTTTTGCTGCATTTAAAATAGCAATAGATGCACGAGGTGAAGCGCCTAAATACAAGGAAGGATGTTGACGCGTGCTTGATACAATTTGAGCAATGTATTTAAATAAATGCTCTTCTACTAAAATAGTAGCTACTGTATTGCGTAAGGTTTTGATTTCTTCTTTATCTAAAACAGCTTTTATTTTAGAAAGATCCATCACATTGGCATTGCTGTGACTGTTTTGTAAAATGCTGGTTTCCTCTTCTAAATTTGGGTAATTAACCAAGAGTTTAAAAATGAAACGGTCTAACTGTGCTTCGGGTAAACGGTACGTTCCTTCGTGCTCAATAGGATTTTGCGTTGCCAACACCATAAACGGAGCATCTAACAGATAGGTTTTTCCATCTACAGTAATTTGACGCTCTTCCATAGCTTCAAACAAAGCGGCTTGTGTTTTGGCGGGAGCACGGTTGATCTCATCTGCTAAAGCAATGTTTGTAAACAAAGGTCCTCGCTTAAATTCAAACTCATTGGTTTTAGAATTATAAATGGAAGTACCAGTAAGATCACTTGGCATTAAGTCGGGTGTAAACTGAATACGTTTGAAATCAGCATGGATACTTTTAGCTAATAATTTAGCGGTGAGTGTTTTTGCAACACCTGGTACACCTTCTATTAACACATGCCCATCAGCCAAGAGGGCAATAATCAAATACTCCACCAATTGATTTTGACCAACTAAATAGGTAGCCAATTCACTTTTTATGTTTTCTACTTTACGAGTCAATTCAGTTAAATTGATTCTTGATTCAAATTGTTCCATGTCTTTTATTGTTTTTAATTGTTGGTCTACCCATTTTCTGGCTCAAACAAGCCTTTGCTTGTTTGCCCTCCATATTAACGTATACTTTTTTGTTTAAAATTATTAATTCGGTCGTTTAATTCCAGCAAGTCATATTGTGTTAGGCTTGGAGCTTGTTTAATGTTTTCGCAATATAAAAACAACTGTTTTATTTCGTCAAAAGCAATGCCGCTTAGTTTATGAATAGTGGTATAAAACTCTGCACCTTGTTGTGTGGTATTAACGTTGTATTTTCTACGCACATCAAAATAAAAATAGTGTATACTTTCTTCAGCAATATGTTTGTGATTTTTAGAATTAAAATACACATGGCTGATAACATCTACAAACTCAAGTGTTGAATTTTGTAAAGGCCTAATGATCGGAATAGCTCGCTGTTTGCGCTTCATTTCAAATACCATAAAAAACAACAAGCCTAATATCAAAATGCAGTAGGCCATATAAAGAGAATTATGATCGAAAATAAATTGAAACAAGCCTTTTTCCTGGACATTAAACGTTTTGTAATGTTCATCCCATATAAAGAAATTGTTTTTAACCTTACTTAATAAAGTATAGGTATAAAAACGATTGGTGTGATTGACAATAAATAAATTACCAAATACATCCGGTGTGGAGCTGAGCAACAATTTACCTTTACCAATAGTGGCTTCGATCAATACCGGCTTTTCTTTTTTATTAATAGCACATACACTAAAAAGTGTTGTATCTATTTTAGTAAAATAACTTTCACCGGCAATTGTAGGATAGGTATAAGTAGCCAACATATTATTTTTTGGCTGAACATATTTAATCGAGAAAGCAGACTTCTTTAATAGAGAATCTAAATTATCAGATGTAAAAGCAAAATTACTTTCAGTCTTTAATTGCAAAGTATCTTTTAACTCTTTACAAAAATCATTAGCTGAGAGCAGTACGGTATTTCCTTTCTGTAAAAAGGCAAATAAGCTTTTGACATCTAGTTTAGATAAATTAATAGTTTCGTTGACCATGACCAGAGTTTGTTGTGTTCCCTGATTTTGCTCATTGAGGTTGTATAGTGTTTGTTTATTGACTTCTACACTCTTTGCATAATTAGACTGTAATAAATTAAAGATGGCATAACAACCAAAAGGAATTTTATCAGCTTTAAAATAAGTGCGTTTCCAGTTAATAGGTTTGGGTTGCATGTATTGCAAAAACACTACCCCTATAAAAATAGTGACCAGAATAACATAATATTTTCTGTTGCCTTTAAACACGGATCTGTTTTTCGAATTGATGAAACGCTTGTTCTAATTCCTTATATTTTGTGGCATTAATGCTGTATTTTCCGTACCATACATAATCATAAATTTTACTGACATCAATAAAGCCTGTTTTGTGTTTTGATTTGGAAAGTTCGTTGGTATAATCAATATTGGTTTTGTATGGCTGCCATTGTATATGATTAGTTTCATTTAACACGTAGAGTTGTTTTAAATATAACCAACGGATCGCTAAGCGATGGTCGCTACTTGCTAAAGCATTCTTTACACGTTCATCAAAATTTATTTCTGAAAAGTCTTCTTCTACATCCGAAAAATTGAATGCATTTTCTTTGGTATTTCCGCGTAGAAACGAAGAAAATTCACTTCTGGAAAATAGCCAGATCGCCAAAACCAAGCCGGCTATCACAAATGTCCAGACAAGAATTCTCTGTAACAACACTTTATCTTCGTAATCTGCTTTCCCAAAAATTAGTTCCAGTAACCAGTCCCAAAACCGATCCCATAAACTAATGTCTTCAGTTTCTTTTTGTTTGGCAAATCCCAGATCAACTTCACTAAACACGTTTTCTTCTTGTGCTTTAGAAGGCACAACAATTTTTATTCTACTGGTATCATACATAACAACATGAGCTGTACCGGCTACAGCAAATGATCTTAAATTTGAAAACAGAATTAAGAAAAGAAAAATATATGTTAGCCTAAAGTGTTTGTACATACTTATTTTATCTCATCAATACGAGATAATAAACCCTGACCTTCGTGTTTTTCTTCGTGACTCATAAAATTAAATGCACAGATCAAATGCGAAATAGAATAGGTACAAGTTGATAGGAACATCCCCAATGTATAAAATACAATTAACCAAATGGAGCTGGTAGCTTGAGCATCTACGCCTTCAGAAACTTCTCTTAGTCTTGAAAAGGTACTCATGATCACCATCACAGTTGCCGGCAAATTAAAAATGGTTTGTAAAATTCCTAGACCAATAAAAGCCACTACCATAATTAACCAGGTCCACCAAAAATTACCACTTAAATAACGTTTTACTTTTCCAAGTGCTGTAAAAATAAAAACGTCATCGCGCACTACTACAAAAAAACCTGCCGGAACCACATAGAATAGTACAGGACCTAAAATAGCCATGCCTGCAAATATGGTTAAGCCTATAACAATAGCACCACCTACGCCCATCGCCCCGCCTATACCAATACAAATTAAGGCTACCACAAAAAACACAACAATGGCTACAATTGTAAATGTTACCACAGATGCAATTAGACGGCCAATGTTATTCCACACACGTTTACCTACTTCAGAAACAGTAATTTGTTCCCCAAAAGGTTTTTCATAATATAAGCCCATGTAGTTATACACGACCGCACACAATAAAATGTTGGCAAGCATGCTCAGAAAAAAAGTTGTACCCAGATTTAAAAAATAATCGCCGCTGAACGGGCTTACATTACCTTGCGTACTACTTAAAATAGACGATTGCATATAGGCATAAGTAATGGAGGTTAATAAAATGATTGGCCCTACAATTAAAATAATGGAACCAAAAAATGGTTTAAAATTTTGTTTTAAAAATTTTAAAGAATCTCCTAATGTTGAACTAAAATCACGTTCTTTTCTAAATTCGATTTTTTGCTGTGGTGCCATAGTTGTTTAATTTAAGTGGAAGTAAAATAAAATACCAAACGAGGAAAGCTAGTGACGTTAAAATAATGGTCAAACTTAGCCATAGATCCATTTCGGTATAACGGGTGATAAAACTTTCTAAAAATCCTGCACACATAAAAATGGGAATCAGGCCAACTACTATTTTGATACCGTCTTTAGCGCCGCGTTTAAATGATTCTAAACGGCTAAAGGTGCCCGGAAACATAAAACTATTACCTAATACAAAACCTGCGCAGCCTGCAATCACAATGGCTGACATTTCTAAGGTGCCATGTATCCAAACTACTTTTAAGGCTTTATCTAATACATTGTATTGGTAAAACATGGTAAGAAAAGAACCCAGCATAATGCAATTGTATAATAAATAAAATCCTGCCCCTACAGAAAATAACATGCCCATGGCAAACATCATAAAGGATACACGAATATTGTTAGTAGTAATGTATATATACATGAACCATTCCGGCATTTCACCATACACACCAATCGGATTTCCTTTTTTAATGCGTTCAATGGTTTGATCCACGTAATCATCGCCAACGATCAGGCGGATAAAAGAATCATCATACAATTGAGAAATAACACCCAGCAAAGTGCCTAAAAGGCCAATCACAAAAGACAATAATAAGAGGTTGTGGTATTTGCCAAAGAGCGAAGGCAATTCGGTTTTCCAGAATAAGAATAAACGTTTGTTACTTTCTTTTTTATTTTTATAAACCAACTGATGAACTCGAGCCGTTAAACTATTTAAATAGTTGGATGTTTTGCTGCCGGGAAAATTACTTTTTGCATACGAGTAATCATCTGTTAATTCAATAAACATATTGGCTACCTTGGCAGGATGTTCAGCTTCTTTTTGATCCAAAGAGGATTCATAGTGTTCCCACTTACTTGAATTTTGTTTTAAGAAGGTGATTTCTTTCAAGGCCAATTATATTACTCACTAAATTTATCAAAATTGTTTCAAAGAGGCGCATAATTTTTTACCTTTATAGTTCATTATTTAATAAAAAAATAAAGTCCCTTATTTTTAGAATATTAGGGTAAAGTACATGGAAACAATTAGTATAACTACCAGCCAAAATGTTGATCTGGATTATGAAGCGGCAGGAGTTGGTTATCGATTATTGGCGGCTATATTGGATATTATTTTCATCATGGTTTATGGGGCAATTATTTTCCTGTGTTTTGGCCTCACTGCTTCCAATTCGAGCAATTTTATACAAGACCACCATTATTTGGTTATTGGTTTAATGATATTATTGAGTCTACCGGTGATACTATACCATTTTTTAAGCGAAACCTTTTTGAACGGACAAAGTTTAGGTAAAAAAATAGTTGGCATTAAAGTGGTTAAATTAGATGGAACTCAACCAAATATCAGTTCTTATATGCTAAGGTCATTATTACGCATCATCGATATTCAATTGTTAAATGGCTTAGTAGCTATTATTTGTATTCCGGTTTCCGAAAAAAGCCAGCGTTTGGGAGATATGGCGGCCGGAACTACAGTCATCAAATTGGGTTCTAAAGTTTCTTTAAGAGATACGATCTTATACAAGCAAGTGTCCAATTACAAAATTGTGTTTGATCAGGTAGCTTTATTGTCGGATAAAGATGTTGGGATCATTAAAGAAATTTTGGATCATGGCATTGCCAATGGCAAAACAGATAACTTTAAAGTGTTGGCACAAAAAGTAAAAACCAAAATGGGAGTTTCAACTCCAATGAATGACGAGACTTTTCTGAAAACGGTGCTTCTGGATTATAGCCATTATCAGTTTGAGAGGTAGACTAGTTTGCTACCTTAAAGTAAGCCCTCATTTCATTCCAATCCTGTCCAAAAATTAATTCGTCTGAAGTCATTTTGTAAATGGTGTAATCGTCAACAAAGTACCTCGAAGGTGAATTTACACCGGGCTCAATATCAAATTTGAATTTAGTTTTTTTAAATTTTATTTCATAATAACCTTTGTTGAATGGTTTATTTAAAACCTTTAAATTCCCACGAATACCTGTTTCTAAACAGAGGTTATTATTAGATCTTTCAAATTCTATGATCATTCCCGCATAAGTATAGGATTGTTCTGGAACTAATGCCCAGCCATTATCGGGGGTTTTAAAATAAATCACACTATAGGTAAAGTCTTTTCCGTTTTTGTCTGTTATTTTATATAGTTGCCATTTCTTTGCAACTCTTCCACAGGGAGTTTTATAATACCTTTTGTCATCTTGTTCGTATTTCTTACAGCCGTTCCAATTCAAAACAACTACAATTGATAATAACAGTAAATATTTCATGGATTTTAAAAATAATAGATATTATAAAATATTCAGAAACACGCTTTATCCCTATTGGTAGCAGAATATGTCAGAAAGAGGGCATCGTCCCATGGGGACGAAATATTAAATCAAAAAGTAAACAGATAATTATTTTTTCTTCTTAGCAGAATAAGCACCATAAACCGCCTCTAATTCCTGATACCAATCTTCGCCATATTTTCTAATTAAAGGTTCTTTTAAGAATTTAAATACAGGCACATTTAATTGTTGGCCGCACTCACAAGCTGGTTTGCAAATATGCCAGGTATGGTAATTTACAGCATCGTATTCTTTGTAATCGGTAATTCTAATAGGGTATAAATGACAAGAGATCGGTTTTTTCCAATCAATTTTTCCTTCTAAATAAGCTTGTTCTATCGAACATTTGGCAATGTTTTTATCATCATAGATCACAAAAGCACATTCAGCGCCGTCACTTACCAAAGTGGTTGTATAATCGCCATCACTATCCAATACATAAGTTCCTTGTTTTTCAACGGCTGCAATTCCCTTTTGGGTCATGTAAGGTTTTACAGTAGGATAGATCTTGTCTAAAATTTTTAATTCCTTTTTGTCTAATGGCGCACCCGCATCTCCGGCCACACAACACTCACCTTTGCAGGCATTTAAGTCACAAACAAATTTTTTGTCAAAAATGTCTTCAGATATTAAGGTGTGGTTTATGGCAATCATGGCGCAAAGGTACAACAAATAATTTTTAGCCTCCCGAAAGATTCGATTAAATTGAAAGGAGTATATTTGAACCTCTATATTTAAGATATGAAGCATATATTAGTTGTGTATTTTTCTCAAACCGGACAGGCTAAACTAGCACTGGATGCTGTGTTACAACCTTTTTCAGCAAACACACAATATCAGCTGCATTATCAATTGATCAAGCCTAAAAAGGCATTTCCATATCCCTGGAAATACATGGAATTTTTTGATACGTTTCCTGAAACAGTACAAGGTGTTCCCTGTGAATTAGAACCATTAACCATAGATACAACCATTAATTATGACTTAGTTGTGTTGGCCTATCAGCCCTGGTTTTTAAGTGTATGTGTACCAATCAATAGTTTTTTACAAAGTGCCGAAGCCAAATTTTTATTAAATAATAAACCTGTAGTTACCATTATTAATTGTCGCAACATGTGGCTAGGTGCTCAGGAAAAAATGAAAAAACAATTGTTAAAACTGAATGCGAAATTAGTTGGTAATATTACGTTTGTAGATCATTCTTCTAATTTAACGAGTTTAATTACCGTCTTGGCATTTGTATTAAAAGGCAAGAAGGAAAAGTTCATGGGTTTTTTTCCTAAATATGGTGTGAATGATAAAGATCTGGCAAAAGCCCCCGAATATGGAAAGATCATTCAAGCTAATTTAGAACAGCAAAGTTTAGAAAAGATACAACCTCAGTTAAATGAAAAAGGCGCGCTTGATATCAGAGGTAATTTATTGATCATGGAAGGCAGAGCAAAAATATTGTTTCCATTATATGCCAATTTTGTGTCTAAAAAAGGAACAGCAGGGAGCGAACAAAGAAGAGGAAGAGTAAGAGTTTTCGGAATTGGGTTACCGTTGGTGATATTGCTTGTTTCGCCTGTTATTACTATTATCTCCAGACTAGCGCCACTTATTGCCCGAAAAAAATTTAATAAGGAAATAGCCTATTTTTCTCAAAATACGTTAAGAGAAGACTAAAAGGAACACTTTTTGTTTTACTTTTGGTAATATAAAATTCCACCATGAAAAAAGTAGTGTATTTCTCAACAACCATTTTAGGATTAATTTTAGCTTCTTGTGCTTCTGATAAAAAAGATGATCCTGCGGCGCCATCACCTAGCACAGATTCTAGAGATCAATACGTTGCTTATTGGAATGTGAGTGAAAACAGTGCATCTGTTGGTGTAACAACACACACTGTAAACATTGTGAAGTCTACTACTAATTCAAGCGAAGTGTTACTAAATAATTTTTCAGGTTTATCGGTTGCAGCAAGAGCCTCTGTAAACGGAACTCATTTAACTATTCCATACCAACAATTAGGAAGTATTGGTTTTGCTCAAGGTTCAGGAACTTTAACCACTGCTTCAAAAATTGACATGACCTATACAACCACGATCAGTGGTAACAGAGATAGTTCCATCGCTGTTTATACTAAGTAGTTAAGTTTAAAATTAGTTTTAAGAATTTTTTCAATTGCTGCATACGTTGGTAATAGTGCGGCTGCTTTTGGCAATTCGGAGCGAACCACAAACTGAACAGCTTGACGCGCTGCATGTGCGTGGTTCAGGGTTGGCGAATTGCCTTGATTTTTTGTTTCTTTTTCGTCAAGGAAAAAGAAAATAAGTAATATAAATTTATTTATGGTTAGACGCAGTAATGAACATAAATAATATTTCCAATTTTATCTTAAACCATACCACTTATCAAACAAACGTAACCACATCTCAAACGGATGTGGTTTTTTGTTGAAGGCTGTTTTACTTTTACATCAGCAAACGATCTGAAGCGCGATACAGAAAAGTTTGAGTTTAAAAAAAGTATAACCCTTAAAAATTAGTATTATGAATATCTTAGGAAATAATGCCGCTAAGCTAAACGAAGTAATTTTCGACAAGCGAAATAAAAATTATGGCGCTTATGCGATCAGATCAGAATATAACGACTCGTTGAGAAAATCATTAATGGTTGTATCAGGTTTTGTGTTGTTATTATTTGCATCGGTGATGGCTTACAATAAATACAACGCTAAATCAGAAAATGAAAAGGTTGTATTAGTAGATGATATAAAAATTGAAACATTTGATTTTAATACAGAAGTTGATTTAACGCCCATCGTTGAACAACCGGTTGAAAACGCGGCAGCTTCTGCTGCACCTGAAGGCGGCATCGCTACCAGAATAGTAGATGGAGCTGTTGAAACAGGAACTGTTAATTTAGAAAACCCTTTAAACGGACAAGGCCCCGTTGATGCTACAGGAACATCATTGACTAGTTCTGTGGTAACAACCAATACCGTTGCAACTGAAGCACCAACTAATACCGTTGTGGCAAGTAAAGAGCCCCTGGTATTTGCAGAAGAGATGCCTGAATTTGAAGGTGGTGTTGCCGGAATTATGCGCTACGTAGGGCAAAATATTTCTTACCCTGAAGGGGCTAAAATTGTTGGAAAAGAAGGTACTGTGCATGTGTCGTTTGTCGTGAATGAAGTTGGAAACGTAGAAAACGTAAAAGTAATGAAAGGCATTGGTTATGGTTGTGATGAAGAAGTAGTGCGCGTGATCACTAAAATGCCTCGCTGGAAAAAAGTTGGAAAAAATAATGGACAACCTGTTAAAGTAAGATTTAATATTCCGGTAGCATTTAGATTAAAATAATAGTACTCTTGTTTATTTAGAATAAAATTATCCTAATAGCTTAACGGTTATTAGGATAATTCATTTATAGCATTCACACAATTCACGCCATCCATGGCTGCACTCACAATGCCACCGGCATATCCGGCACCTTCGGCACAAGGATATAAATTTTTTAATTGCACATGTTGTAAGGTAAATTTATCTCGTGGAATTCTTACCGGTGTTGATGTGCGTGATTCAACGCCAACAATTATAGCATCGTTACTTACATAGCCTCTCATTTTATTTCCAAACGCTTTAAAGCCTTGTTGCAATGTTGAGCCAATCATTTTCCCTAACACATCGTTCATTTGTACGGATTGTGTTCCTGGTTGGTAAGAGCAATGTACTAATTTCGAAGTCAGTTTATTATTTACAAAATCCTGTAAATTTTGTGCAGGAGCTGTTTGTGTTTTACCTCCCATTATCCAGGCTTTGTGTTCAATTTCTTTTTGAAATTGTAAACCGGCTAAAGCACCGTGTTTTTTATAAGATTCCAAATCCTGTAATTCCAAACCAACTACAATACCACTATTGGCATAAGGGTTATTTCGTTTAGACGGGCTCCAGCCATTGGTTACCACTTCATCTTGTGCAGTGGCACATGGGGCAATAATACCACCCGGGCACATACAAAACGAATATACGCCGTGACCTTGAACCTGATGCACCAAACTATAAGAGGATGCCGGTAAATGTTCACGTTTAGAAATAACTTCCTGTACGTTAGAACAGCTGTATTGGATCTTATCAATAAAATCCTGAGGATGTTCTACACGCACTCCTAAAGCAAAAGGTTTGGCTTCAATGGTAATTTTTTTACGATCTAATAACTCATAAATATCACGTGCCGAATGGCCTGTAGCTAATATCAAATGAGAGCAACGATGTTCAATGGTTGTATTGTCATTTGCCTTTTGAATAATAACAGAATTGATCGTATCGCCGGAATAAATAATATCAATTAATTTAGAATCGAAATGAATTTCGCCTCCATGCTGTAAAATGGTTTCACGCATGTTGGAAATAATTTTCGGTAATTTATTAGTTCCAATATGAGGATGGGCATCTACTAAAATGGTATCGTCAGCACCGTGAAAGACAAAGGTTTTTAAAATATGTTCAATGTCGCCACGTTTACTCGATCGTGTGTATAGCTTGCCATCACTGTATGTACCGGCGCCGCCTTCTCCAAAACAATAATTACTTTCGGGATTTACAATGTGTTCTTTATTAATGGCGGCTAAATCTCTACGACGTGCCTGTACGTCTTTTCCTCTTTCAAATAAAACGGGTTTAATGCCTATTTCTAAACATCGCAATGCGGCATACAAACCGGCAGGGCCGGCACCAATAATGGTGATGGTTTTTTTGGCTTCCGCAACGGGATGGTATTGAATGTTTAAATTTTCAGGTTCAATTTCTTCATTGATCCAAACGCCTACTTTTAAATTTACTTTAATGTTTTTGGAACGCGCATCAATGCTACGACGCAAAGGTTTTACATAAAAGGTATCTGTTGGTTTTAAAGAAAATTGGTCTGCTATTTCTTGCTTTAATAATTCTTCATTAAAAGCAATGTGTGGCGCAATGGCCATTTGTAATTCTTTTTTCATTGGCTGAAAGGTTTTTATCCTTTAGGTTTAGATGACAAAGGTAACGAGATTTTTTTATTTAGCATAACACCTGTCAGGTTTTATAAGTGGTTTGCTATAAACCTGACAGGTGTTTTATCTGCGGGAAAAACTAATTCAAAATAAATTTCGATTGTAATTCGGCTTCGGTTTTTATTAAGTAGGTAAACAATTTAATTTTAGATTTTAAAATGGTTTCCTTGTCTTTTGCCGTGGGTGCTTTTAAAAGATCATATTTTTCTAATGAAGATAGATCCACTAATCGGGCTACACTATATAAATCGGCATTATCAAAAGCATCAATAGGAATGGTGTTTTGTTGTGACACCCACATATAATCTTTTATTAATTCCTGAAGCGGATGAGATGGTTTGGTTTCGTAATATTCTTCGTATTGAATAACTCCGGCGCCATATAATTTTGGTGTTAACACATGCGAAAATTCAATTAATTTAAAAACACGAACGCCTTCAATAGCAATATCCAATTCGCCATTATCAAAGCGTTTGATCACATTAGAGATCTTAACTTCAATGCCATAATCTCCCATGGTTTTTTGATGAACAAAAGGAATACCAAAATGAGCTTCGTTTTCTAAGCAATCAGATACGAGTTGTTTGTAACGCTCTTCAAAAATATGAAGTGTTTTTGTTTCGCCGGGCAGCAATACTACATTAAGCGGAAACATTGGAATGGTGAGTTGTTGTGTTGCCATTGTAAAAAAGGTCTTTAATGGATATACGTTTTTAACTCGGGGTTATAAGTAAAGGTACAAATATCATGCATAATATTAATTTTAGATGTAGGAAAGCCCTATTTCGCTTAGTAAATAACGATTATTAACAGATAGACGTGTATTATAGGGGATCAAAAACACATAAGCGGTAATTTTAAACAGATAAATAACTGTATTTTTATAGTTATTAAAAACCTTTATCATGAAAAAATATATTGTCATTGCCGCATTGTGTATCGTGTCGGTATTTGGATTCAATTTTTCTCAAGACTATTTCGAAGTATCTAAAAATCTGGACATTTTTAATACACTTTACCGTGAGTTAAATATTGCTTACGTGGATGAAACCAAGCCAGGACAATTAATGAAAACAGGCATTGAAGCCATGTTGGCATCTTTAGATCCTTACACAAATTATTACACCGAAAACGATATTGAAGATTACAAGTACATGACTACCGGTGAGTATGGCGGAATTGGGGCATTGATCCAAGACGTGAATAAAAAAATTACGGTTACCGAGCCTTATGAAGGTTTTGCCGCTTATAAAGCAGGCTTAAGAGCAGGCGATGAGATCCTTGCGGTAAATGGCGTCGATGTCACCAACAAAAAAACAGATGACATTACCACTATGTTGAAAGGACAAGCCGGTACGCCAATTAAATTAAAAATTATACACCTGGGCCAAACGACTCCTGTTGAAATTAACTTAGTACGTGAAGAAATTAAAGTAAAAGCAGTTCCTTATTATAGTATGTTGAATGCTGAAGTTGGTTATATTAAACTAACCAGCTTCACCGATAATTGTTCAGGCGAAGTAAAAGAGGCCTTACTGAAATTGAAAGAAAAAAATTGTAAATCCCTGATCTTAGATTTGCGCGGTAATCCAGGCGGCCTATTGCATGAAGCAGTAAACATTGTGAATTTGTTTGTTGAGAAAGGTAATGAAGTGGTATCAACAAAAGGTAAAGTAAAAGATTGGGATAAACATTACATGTCTTTATATAGCCCTGTTGACCTGCAAATGCCATTAGTAGTGCTGGTAGACCATAATTCTGCATCGGCTTCTGAAATTGTATCAGGCGCATTACAAGATTTAGATAGAGCAGTGATCATTGGTCAACGTTCTTACGGAAAAGGCTTGGTGCAACAAACACGCGACTTAACGTATAATACAAAATTAAAAGTAACTGTTGCTAAATACTACATCCCAAGCGGCCGTTGTATTCAGGCGTTGGATTACACGCACAAGGATGAAGATGGGCGTGTAGAAAAAGTACCCGATTCATTGATCACCGCATTTAAAACAAAGAATGGACGTACTATTTATGATGGTGCCGGTATTTTACCCGATTTTAAAACAGACCAGGTTAAATACAGTAATATCTTAGTGACCTTATTAACTAAAAATCATATTTTCACTTATGTGAATACATATATGTTGAAACATCCACAATTACAGGCAAAAGCCGAAAGCTTTCAATTGGCTGATGAAGACTATAATGAATTTATTGATTATTTGAAAGATAAGAACATCACCTATAAAACTCAAAGTGATTTTGCTTTGGAAGATTTAAAAGAAGATGCTTCGAATGAAAAATATTATGAAAGCATTAAAGCAGAATACGAAGCATTGGTAAATAAAATGGCGGCTAATAAAAAAGATGATCTGATGCGCTTTAAATCTGAGATCAAACAATTTATAGAAGAAGAAATTGTGGCACGTTTTCAGTTTCAAAAAGGCCGTATTGAAACAGCCTTAAGGTATGATGCAGAGGTGCAGGAAGCTAAAAAGTTACTAGGCGATAGTCCAAAAATGAAGTCGATCTTGACTACCATTGAAAAACCGACGAAACCATTTAATCCTAACAAACGATTTTAATAATTTGAAGAGTTAAGTAAAAACAGCTATTTTTGAGGAAAATAATTTAAAAACAACATATCATGGGAAAAGGAGATCAAAAATCAAGACGTGGAAAAATCCAAGTAGGTTCATTCGGAAATTTACGCCCACGCAAAAAAGCAACTACTAAAACAGCTGCAGCAGCCACAACAAAGGCAGCAGCTCCAAAAAAAGCCGCTAAAAAAGCCGCTAAATAAATAAAGAAACCGCCCCGAGCGGTTTTTTTATTGCCCCACTCAAAATAAAATATTTACCTTTAAACCGTGACTTATTTTCAACCCAACAAACTCAAAATAGGCGTACTAGGCGGTGGCCAGCTTGGACGCATGATGATTCAAAGTGCCATCAATTACAACCTGTATGTATGCTGTTTAGATCCTGATGGAAATGCTCCCTGCAAAACATTGGCTAATGAATTTACCAAAGGCAGTTTAACCGATTATGATACCGTATACAAATTCGGAAAAGACAAAGACATTATTACAATTGAAATTGAAAACGTTAATATCGAAGCCTTAAAAGCTTTGCAAAAAGAAGGTAAAAAAGTATTTCCTCAACCGGAAGTGATCGAGATCATTAAAGATAAAGGACTACAAAAAATGTTTTACCAACGCAACGATATTCCAAGCCCCGACTTTTTTTTAGTGGAAAATAAAGCTCAGATAGAGAAATACCGTGACTTTTTCCCCTTTTTTCAAAAACTCCGCACAGGCGGTTATGATGGAAAAGGTGTTGTGAAATTGGGTCATCCTAATAAAATTGAACACGCTTTTGAAGAACCAAGTGTGTTAGAACGTTTGGTAGATTTTGATAAAGAAATTTCAGTGATAGTTGCACGTAATGAAAGTGGAGAAAGCAAATGTTTTCCGGTGGTAGAATGTGAGTTTAATCCGGAAGCAAATTTAGTAGAGTTTTTATTTTCTCCGGCGAACATTAAAAAAAGCGTAGAGAAACAAGCCTATGAGATCGCTATTAAAATAGCCGAAAAATTAAACATAGTAGGTATTTTAGCGGTGGAATTATTTGTTACCAAAGATGGAAAAGTACTGGTAAATGAAGTGGCACCTCGTCCTCACAATAGCGGGCATCAAACTATTGAAGCTAATGTGACCTCGCAATTTGAACAACATTTACGTGCCATTTTAAATTTACCATTAGGAGATACCGGAATACTTAAGCCTTCAGTAATGATCAATTTATTGGGAGAGAAAAATCATGAAGGACCTGCTAAATACGAAGGCTTGATGGATGCCATGAAATACAAAGGAGTATATGTGCACTTGTACGGAAAAGTAAACACCAAAGCTTTTCGTAAAATGGGTCATGTAACTATTGTAGATGATGATTTGAACTTAGCAAAAAAGAAGGCGATCACCGTAAAGGATATTTTAAAAGTAATTAGTTAAACAAAACATTAAATAATAAAGAGATGGTAGGAATTATTATGGGAAGCTCCAGCGACCTTAACATCATGAATGAAGCCGCAGAATTTTTAAAAAAATTAAACATTCCTCATGAAGTAACGATCGTATCGGCACACCGCACACCGGAGCGTATGTTTGATTATGCAAAGAACGCTCACAAAAATGGATTGAAAGTGATCATTGCCGGAGCCGGCGGTGCAGCACATTTACCGGGGATGGTAGCGTCTTTAACAGCTTTGCCCGTAATTGGTGTTCCTGTAAAATCAAGTAATTCTATTGATGGTTGGGATTCTTTATTATCTATTGTACAAATGCCAAATGGTGTACCTGTTGCTACTGTTGCTGTAAACGCGGCGCAAAACGCCGGGATATTAGCTGCACAAATATTAGGGTCTAGCGATAAAGTTATTTTTGAAAAACTTTTGGCGTTTAAAGAAGAATTGAAGGACAAAGTGATGAAGAGTGTGGAGGAAATGAAGAAATAAAGAGTTATTCATACTCCCTTTCTTCCTGCCATACAGATCCACTAAAGCGCTTATTAAAGCCAACTAAAAGGTAAGCAGCTACTCCGCTGAAAAAGATCAATAAGTGAAAATACACTGCAATGCGGTAACCGCACCAATAAGTGGCTGTTCTATCCAGAGTAATTAAATAAGTGGGTAAACTCATGGTTACAATAAACACCCAACTTAAAATCGTTACCATCAACGTTTCAAAATTGCGTAAAGGAAATGCCAATAGTTTTGTATACCATTTGAGTTTAGTTCCCCAATGGTTTATTAAATAATAATTTCCTAAAACAGTAGGAGCAAATAGCGCAAAATTGGCATGATTAATCCGCTTTCTGTATCCTTCTGCCGGCCCCATAATTTTGAAGCCTTCCAGATCTTTTCCTTGTAAACGATTTAATTCTTTAATTTTTAAAATAGCGCTATATGGCACATCAAATTGGTAATTTTGACTGTCCAAAAATTTTAAACGGAGCTTGATACAAACTTCTTTTAGTTCTCCGGGCTTAAAGATCAGGTATTCTTCTAAGCCTTCTTCATCAAGCATTTGAAAATGTTTATTATACGTCTTCAGATTTTGTAAAATATTCTTTTCTTTATAAATGCTTTGTGCTAAAATGCGATTTACTTCGGCAATAACTTCATCTTCCGGTTTTGACGGTTTAATCTTCCGTTTGGTTAATTCTTCTTTAATATCAAACCCAGAGAACATGTGTTTTGTATATTAGGTTATATAAAATTAATAAAAAGGTAGAATTAATGTATTTATTTTCGCCTAAACCCAAATAGGGCGAGTTATAAATAATTAATTGGTAGAGTATTTATCCTCAATAAATTATTAAATTTAAGTATGAAAACACCGATCCTTTGGGTAGAAATACCGGTATCTGATTTTGCAAGAGCCGTAGCTTTTTATGAGAATGTTTTTGAAACGAAACTTGAAATTCAAACTATTTTTGATAAAACGATTGCCGTGTTTGATAAAGATGCTTTTGGGATTAAGGCATCCTTAAACCAGGTAGATAATTATACCGGAACCAATGGCATAAAACCGTTCTTCTATGTCAACATAATGTCTGATGCAATTGAAGCAGTTGCTGAATTTGGTGGAGTTGTTACGCAGAAGCCTGCCCTGCTTAAACAAACAAATAAAAATGGAGATATTATAATAGGCAGTAATCTTATTGACAATCAAGTGGGTTATTACGCAGAGATTAAGGATTCAGAAGGAAATCATTTATATTTATACAGTCATAGTTAATAACCTTCATTTTAATTGTTCAGACCAAAAAACATATTGTCATTTGTTTTATTTTTTGTAATTCATATTTGTTCTTCGCAAACAGATCCTTCGCAAGTTATTTCTAAGTACATTACTTTTAAAAGCACTTCTGGTAACGAAAAGCCCGCTGCTTTGTATATGAAACAAGTCTGTGAATCTTTGGGTTTATTTACCACTGTTTTTTCAGATTCAGATTCATCCTACAATTTTTGCGCTTCTTTATTACCGCTCGATATTAGATTACCCTCTATATTGCTTATCAATCATACAGATGTAGTTTCGGCAGATGAAAATGCGAATTGGAAGTTTGATCCCTTTAGCGGTAAGATCAGTCACGATACGGTTTATGGCCGTGGAGCGATTGATATGAAAGGATTAGCCGTGATGCAGGTATTTGCGTTAAAACGGATCAAGGATTCCTTACAATCAAACTTGCTAAATCACAATGTTATTATTTTGTTTTTAGCAGGCGAAGAAAATGGCGGTAGAAATGGCGCTGCAAAAATGATTGATTCAACAATTCTTGATCGGTTAAACCCACAAGTTGTATTTGGAGAAGGCGGTGGTGGTTTAACGAATATTATTCCCGGAAAAGAAAATGACCTGTGTTTTTTTGTATCTAATGCCGAAAAGAAAAGTTTATGGTTAAAACTTGAAGCTACGGTTAAATCTCAAGGTCACGGCTCGGTTCCTTCTTCTAAAACAGCTAATCGATTATTGTTAAAAGCGATTCAAAAAATAGAAAAAACAGAAAGTAGAATTTATATTGATAAGAGTACTGAAATTACGTTTAAAAAACTGGGAACTATTATTGGTGGTGGCAAAGGCTTTGTTGTGAAGCACATTAATTGGTGGATCTTTAAACCTTTTAGAAAAAACATACTTAATAATAATCAAGCTTTAAAAACATTAGTCACTAATTCGTATCAATTAACTCAAATACAAAACCCTCATAGCGGTGCTGTAAATCAGGTAGCTCAAACAGCCAGCGCTTATTATGATTGTCGTTTGCTTCCGAATAAGTCTGAACAGCCTTTGTTTATGAAATTGTTGTTTCGCATCCTTGATCCAAGGATAAAGATCACAGTATTGGATGAATCTCCTGAAGCTGATCCTAGTGAATTGAACCAACATTATGATAATATGTCGATGGCTATTAAATCTGTTTTTCCAAGTGCTCATATAATTCCTGTAACCTTTCCGGCAACTACTGATAATAGTTATTTTCGAAAAGCAGGCATTAATTCTTTTGGTGTTTTGCCTTTTCAACTATCAGAAGACATGATGGGGAGTGTGCATTCGTCTAACGAAAGAATACCGGTTAAAGCAATTAATGATGGTATTAAAGTGTACGTTAGTTTTTTGAAGAATTACGTGAAGTAATTATTCAGGATCATTTATTGTATGTTGGGCTTTAAAGCATCAAAATCAACTTTAGCTAAAGTATCCATCAGGCCGCACATCGACTTTTCTATAGCCTTGTATTCAAACTCTTCGTTGCTTAAAAAAACAAACATGATGTGTAGTTTATGATTTGGCAAAGCGGCGTAAAGTTTATGTTTATGTAATCGGTACACCTCTCGCATACGGCGTTTCAAAGTATTACGTTTATTGGCACGTTTATGCTTTTTTTTAGGCACCACAAACATGGCTTGAACAGGGTACTCGCTTTCAAATTCCGAAGGGAGATATATTAATTTGATTGGAAATTGTGTTTTAGATTTTCCTTTTGCAAATAGTTCGTCGATAGCTTTTTTGCTACACAAACGCTCTATTTTTTCAAAAGTAAACATAAGAGGATGAAGGCGATTAGATAATTCTTAGTTCAAGATCTTCACGCCCCGGCGTGACTAATAAAGAGGATTATCTCTTATTAGATTCTTTAATGTATTCGTCCAATGCTCCCGACATACTTGGGTTTTTTGGATTAGGTGCATAAATATCTAAACGGTAACCTTGTTTTTTCAACTCATTTGCCGCAGCAACACCAAAACAGGCAATACGTGTATTTCCTTGTTTAAAGTTAGGGAAATTGTGTTTTAAAGATCGGATACCCGCAGGAGTAAAGAATACCAATACATCAAACTCATTTAAGTTTTTAATGTCAGACAGATCAGCACTCACTGTTCTGTACATAACCGCTTTTGTGTACTTAATAGAAAGTGCATCTAAGAAGTCGCAGATCTGTTCTTTTTGAACATCAGCAGCAGGTAATAAAAATTTCTCTTCTTTATTTTTACGGATCACATCTACCAGATCCTGGATAGTTTGATGGCCGAAGAATATTTTACGTTTGCGGTACTGAATGTATTTTTGCAAATAATAAGCCGTTGCTTCGTTAATACAAAAATATTTCATGGATTCAGGAACGGTAACGCGCATTTCGTTACACATTCTGAAATAATGATCAACTGCCATGCGACTGGTTAAGATAACGGCATGGTGTTCTAAAATATCAATACGTTGAGTTCTGAAATCTTTAACAGGTAATCCTTCGATCTTAATAAATTGACGGAAGGTTTCTATTAAATTATATTTTTTTGCAAGATCGTAATATGGATTTTTATCATTCTCAGGTTTTGGTTGAGAGATCAATAACGTTTTTACTTTGTTTTTTGGATAGTTAGAGACTTCTATCACCGGTTGAGGTGCTACAGGTACTAATTGTTTTTTTGTTTTTACGCCAATTTTTACAATTTTTTCGGTGTTGGCAGTTGCAGCCGGAGTTATTGTTTTTTCAGCTTGAACAACTGGTGCTTTAGCTTTTTCTACAATAACTGGTTTCTTTGCAACAACTTTTTTAGCTACCGGTTTCACAGCAGGCTTAGTTGGCTTTGCTATTTTTTTAACTACAACTTTTTTGCTTTTTGCCGGATTAGATTTAGCGATCACTTTTTTTGCAGCAACCTTTTTAGGTTTTGTTTTTGCGGCAACCTTTTTGGTTGTGATTGGCTTCTTAGCCGTTGCTTTTTTTACAATTAATTTTTTCGCAACCACTTTTTTAGTTACGGCTTGGCGCGAAGATTTAGGAGTATTTTTTTTACTTACAACTTTTTTGGTTGCTGGCTTCTTTGCTGCTTTAACTAGAGATACTTTTTTTGCTTTAGTAGCTGTTGTTTTTTTAGATTTACTTTTTTTAAGAGCCATATTTCAAATCAATACTTAAAATTAACCAACAGAAATTTTATCAAAACAAAAATTGGCAAAATTTCTAGAGCGCAAAGATACAAAAAAATATAAAAAACGCCAATATTTTGCTCTAACACAGATATAACAAAGCCTCTGAACAACCTCAGTAAATACAATAAACCACAAATAATGATTGCCGGATATAAAAACAATTCTGTAGAATATTTGGAGAACTGTATGCAGATGATGAAGGGGAACAGCACTACGCCTGTTGTTTGACAAAATACCGTAACGTTAAAAATATATTCTTTACCTAATTCTTTGGTTAATGTTAATTGCGAAAGCAGAAAATTGGTTGAAAATTTAACAATATACATTAAGCTTATTGCAAGTATAAAAAACATATATTGTTTTGCTGGGCTAATATTCTGTAAGATTAACCCGAAATAACGATTAGTAATATATACTAAATAGGAAATGACTAAGATAAAACAGATGGATAAAAACACAGAAACGCGTTTGTTGATCTTATAATCTTCTCTGAATAATTGTTTTGATGCTTGTAAACTAAAAGGTGAAGAAAAAACCTTTAGTAATTTTCTGGGATCAAAGATCTTAATGGAAACATATAGCGTTAGGATCAAAAACATGAGTCCCACCGGCCAATAATAAATGGTACCCGATCTAAATATGGGGTCTTTATGAGTAGGAGTTAATAAATGTCCGGCAAATACAGATGGTTCTTTAAGCCATAATGAATCGTTATTGGACATATAAATAAGCTAAAAAGTAAATCAAATTATAAAGCGAACCATCTGGAAATATTAAAGCCCAATTTAATTTGACCTTTAGTCCATGTATCTTGAGTATTGGTTAACAAGCTACTTTCTAAAATAGCTGCGCCATTAGTATAATTAACATGAAAAACGTGACCCCCGGTTTCAATTTCAATACCAACGCCTAATGGATTGTAATATCCTGTTGGGTTTTTTTGTTGAAATTCTGAGAAGTTATAAAAGTAATCAGCTACTACAGCAAAACGTTTGGTTAATTTAACACGTCCGCCAACTCCTAGCGAAAATAATTCATTTGTATCTTCTTTACCATTAACGGTATTAACTTGTTGCTTAATAAAATTGCGATGCGTGTAGGTTGGCATTAATTGTAATGAAAACCAGGAATTAAATTTACGGGCAATTAATAACTGACTGCAATATTGAACTCTATGAGCTTCTTTGGTATCGGGGCGAATAGTGCCGGCATATAAATTATCAGTGGTCATTGATGTATAACCTAAGTCGCCATAAAAACATAATGATACCGGAACTTTATTGTCTTCGGTTTGAGTTAGAAAACGCCATTTCACTAAACCATCATACATCTCTCTGAATTTGCTACGCCCAATACCTATTGTTAATTTATCTGTAATTCCATAATCAAACGAAATGCGAATATCAGTAGCATTATCTAACCCAAAATACTGATGAGCTGCATCATTCAAGGCATTTGGGGTACCGCTATTATAAATATTACCAAAACGGTGAGTTACTCTAAAATCCATATTACGCTTTTTAACCGTTTCAATCGTTTGTGCACTAACGATTTTGGTGGTTTTAAAAGTAGCATATACTTTTTTTGCCGGCTCTTTTACGGAATCTTGTTTTATTAAATCCAATAAGTCATCCTGAGCAAAAGATGAAAAGGATGCTATTAAGGTTGCGCAAAAAGTAAGATGTTTAATCATAGCCCTGATTTTATTTATAGCCAAATATAAATAAAAAAACGGAAACCAGAGGCTTCCGTTTAATTGATTAAGGGAAAAAATTAAGCCTATTTTTTTACAAAAGGTTCTAAAGTGGCGATAATTTTAACATCAACGACTTCAGCAATATTTTGAACATATAAAGAAGGAACCTTAATGTTGTAATCAGCAATTCTTATCTTAAACTCTGAATTAATTACAATCTCATTTCCTTTTTTGGTTAGGGTGCCTTCCATCTCTACATCTTTGGTAACTCCATGTAAATTCATGGTTCCCTTAACGGTTACTTTATTTTCTCCGTCTTTAGTATAGTCAACCGGCTCAATAATTTTTCCTTTAAATACACATACCGGAAATTTATCCGATTCCAGATAATTCTCGTTAAAGTGTTCTTCCATTAACGGCTTAGGAAATTTAAAATAGGTCATGGTTACGCCTACCTGAATATCGCCGGTAGCAGTATTTAAACCAATGCTCGATTTTTTATTAACTGCCGTAATATCTTCTAATGGTGATTTTGAAAAGAAGGTAATACTTGAGCCGTCGGCTTTTGCTTTATAAATTTGAGCGTTTAAGGTAATTGTAGCTCCTAAAACAAATAGTACTGAGTAAAGCAATTTAGTCATGATGTGTGATTTTAATATTTAGTATAACTTATTTCAATAGTTATACCAAATTAGATAATATTTCAACTAATGTCAAATGCTTTCCAAATATTTGTTAATTAACTGAGGTAAGCCATAATTATCCAAATCGGCACGTTTTATTTTCAATAGTGATTTGGATTTTAAAGGTGTTTTTATTTTTATTTCGTAAAACGAACTGTATAAATGTTGATGGGATAAAATATGTTTTTTTAGTTTAGTAACAGATAATACCTTAAAATCCTTTACTAATTCACTAAACTTTTTGTGGTTTAATAATTTTTCCTGCGGTTCTTCTTTTGTTGTTTCTATTAAAACAAATTCATATAAGTTTTGCCAAATGTCTTTTTCTGTGCGTTTAGATACATAAACCGAATCTTTATAATTGAAGATAAAATAATGGAAGTAACGGTTTTTGATCTTGATCTTTTTATCCTTAACAGGTAAAGCCGCAACCGTATTATTTTTAAATGCCAGGCAATGCACTTGTAAAGGGCACTCTTCGCATTTTGGATTTTGTGGCTTGCACCATAACGCACCAAATTCCATTAGCGCACTATTATGTAAAGCAGGTTGTTTTTTATTTAATAATTCATCTGCTACTAACTGAAACTCTTTTTTTCCTTGTGTAGAATTGATGGGTGTATTTAAATTAAACAAACGCGATAGGACTCTGTAAACATTACCATCTACTACGGCATGAGGTAACCCATAAGCAATGGATGCAATAGCCGCTGCGGTATAATCGCCAACACCTTTTAGTTCTTTAATTTCGTTATAGGTTTTTGGAAAAACGCCTTTGTAGTTTTTGGCCACTACTTCAGCAGCAGCATGTAAGTTTCTGGCTCGTGAATAATAACCTAAGCCTTGCCATAAACGCATGACTTTATCTTCAGGCGCTTTTGCCAGATCAACTATTGTTGGAAATGTTTCCGTGAATTTGATATAATAACTCAACCCCTGCACAACTTGCGTTTGTTGCAACATGATTTCTGAGAGCCAAATTTTATAAGGATCGTTAGTGTTACGCCAAGGCAGATCACGCTTGTTTTTTTTGTACCAAGCAATTAATTTATCAGAGATAGGATGAGTAGCGGGCATTTAATCTTCTACGGCAAAGATCTTGTGAATAGCATCCATGTTTTTTTCTTTGATCACTTTACGTTTAAGACTCATCTTAGGCGTTAATTCTCCTCCTTCGATACTCCATTCTTTATGTAAAATCTCACAACGCTTTAATTGCTCATACGGAGCTAAACTCTTATTTATTGTTTTAATGTGATCATGAATAATGCGGTGTAGTTCTTCATGATTGCTCATCTCTTCGTTAGTTGTCCAGGGAATGCCTTTGTCTTTACAATATTCCTTAAAATTAGTAAACGAAGGGACAATAATAGCGGATGCAAATTTTTGACTTTCGCCAACCACCATACTTTGTTCAACAAAACGGCACTCTTTAATTTTATTTTCAAGCATTAAAGGGGCAATGTATTTTCCTGAACTGGTTTTGAAAATTTCTTTTTTACGATCGGTGATCTTTAAAAATTTTTCTTCAACAAAAGTCCCTACATCACCCGTGTGAAACCAGCCGTCGGCATCCATCACTTCTTTAGTAGCTTCTTCGTTTTTATAGTAGCCCATCATTACGTTTGGGCCTTTCACTAAGATCTCTCCATCTTCTTCAGCAATTTTTACTTCACAACCTTCAATAACAGGGCCTACAGTTCCAATACGAATATTGTCTTCGCCATAACGATTTACGCTTACAACAACAGCCGTTTCGGTTAAGCCATAACCTTGCAGGCAAACAATATTAGCACATAAAAAAATACGTTCCAGTTTTGGATTTAGCGCTGCACCTCCGGACGCAATACAGATTAATTTACCACCAACAGCAGCACGCCATTTGCTAAACACTAATTTGTCGGCTATTTTATGTTGTATGCCATACCACCAACCATTTTTGCCATTGAGTTCGTATCGGTTGGCAATACGCATGCTCCAATCAAAGATCTTACGCTTTGTTCCTGTTAATTTTTCGCCGGTTGCAGTAATTTTTTCATACACGCGTTCAATTAAACGAGGAACGGATACAAATATTTGTGGTTGAATTTCTTTTAAGTTATCGCCAATGGTTTCTAAACCTTCGGCATAATAGATAGAAATGCCCTTATATAAATATAAGGTGCTTACCATGCGTTCGTACACATGATTGAGTGGCAAAAAACTCAAGGCTTTCCACCAGGAGGCGAAGGGAGCAAAATTTTGGCAAGCTAAAACATTGGAAGTTAAATTATGATGAGAGATCATCACTCCTTTTGGAACACCGGTTGTTCCTGAGGTGTAAAGGATCGTCATTAATTGATCTGGCACAATTGATTGTTTGATCTGATCGATTTTTTCAGGCACTGCATTTTTCTTTCCCAATTCAAGAAAATCGTGAAAAGACATTAATCCTTCAATTGGATTAAAAGAAATTACATGTTTAACCAACGGAATTTCTTTTTCAATAGCGATCAATTTTGCATAAATGGCTTTATCAGAAACAAAAACGGCTTTTACTTCGGCATGGTTGATAATGAATTGCAGATCGTGATTGCTGATGGTTGGAAAAACAGGAACTGTTACAATATTGGCTTGCTGACATCCAAAATCACAAAAATTCCATTCAGGTCGGTTATTAGAAATAATGGCTACTTTGTCTTTATCAGTTAAACCAAGCGCTAATAAACCATAACTTACATAATTGGAATAATTAACAAAATCATCGCTGCTGTATTTTTTCCATTGTTTGTTTTCTTTAGCAGCCAATACATCTTCTTTTTTGTATTGGGTTTTATATAATTCTAAAATATCAAATACACGGGTTATCTCCATCTGTTCTCTCTATAATTAGTATTTCAAATATAATAAGCTAATATTTTAAAAGCGAATTAAGTCTAAGATTTGTTTTAAATACAATTCATCCGTTTTGTCAAAGGTGTTATATGTTTCACTGTCTACGTCTAATACGCCAATGATTTCTTTTTTTGAGTTGTAAATTGGTAATACAATTTCTGATTTCGATAAAGAGCTGCAAGCAATATGACCAGGGAATTTATCCACATCCTCTACAATGATCACTTCATTGTTTTTCCAGGAAGTCCCGCATACTCCTTTACCTAAAGCTATTCGTGTACAGGCTACCGGACCCTGAAAAGGGCCAAGTACCAATTGGCCATCTTTTACTAGATAAAAACCTACCCAAAAAAAATCTAATCCAAACTTTAAGGCGGCACATATATTGGCCATATTAGCAACAAGATCTGTTTCACCATCAACTAATGATCGAATTTGTGGTAATAGTGATTGGTATTTTTCTTCTTTGGTAGTCCCGCTTATTAAAAGATCTTCTGCCATTGTTTAATATAGATATTTGTTTATTTTTATATACAAATATAATCTATTGTAGCTTTTTAAACGCCTTAACAACAATAATTAATGAAATGACCGCAACCGCACTCATAGTTCTTTTGGCGAGTTCAATAATAAACTTAATAGGTGTTGTTATTGTGGTTTTAATAATTGTTGTAGTTATTGTTTATTTGGCATTTAAGGCTAAAACAAAAAACTTAAAACAATCTAAATTAGAATTAGAGCGTATCGTTGAAGAAAGAACAGCTGCTCTTAGGCATAAGGAACAAGAGGTAATGGATAGTATTCGTTATGCCTTAAGAATTCAGCTTTCTATTATTCCAACCGACATAAAAGTAAGATCCTTATTACCACAATGTGCAGTGTTTTATAAACCTAAAGATATTGTGAGTGGCGATTTTTATTGGGTGGAAGAGATTGATGGCAAAGTATTATTTGCAGCGGTTGATTGTACCGGTCATGGTGTTCCAGGAGCAATGATGAGTGTGATCGGGTTAACCTGCTTAAATCAGGCAATACAGGATAAAAAATTAACCAGCCCTGCCGATATTTTAAATCATTTAGATAGAGAAGTAAACGACACCTTGCGTCAATCTTATGATCCTAATGCGGTTAAAGATGGGATGGATCTGGCGCTTTGCAGCATTGATTTTAAAACACTGGAATTACAATATGCCGGAGTATTTAATTCATTATGGATCTTGAGAAAAAATATTTCATCAACTTTTAATTTGCAGAATGACCGACAAGTATTTTATGGAAATGATCTGCTGGAAATAAAAGCGGATAAAATGTATATTGGTAACAATAAGGATGGAATTGCCGATGAATTTACAAATCATACGATTCAGTTACAAAAAGAGGACTGTGTGTATATTCATACAGATGGTTATGCTGATCAGTTTGGCGGACCTAAAGGAAAAAAATTCAAGTACAATAAATTTAAAGATGTGTTAACCGCCAACGCCCATTTAACTATAGAAGAACAACATGTGGTTTTGGACGACGCTTTTTATGCCTGGAAAGGTAATCAGGAGCAGGTAGATGATGTATTGGTAATTGGAGTAAAAATATAATTGATGAGAAATTCTTTTTGTATCTTATTCTCTTTTTTTCTTACGATTGGATTTTCTCAATCAAATCAAACAGATTCGTTAAGAATTCAGTTGAAAAATGCGAAGCATGATACCACTCGCTGTAAAATTTTAAATTTATTAATTGAATCAGAAAACAACGATAATTGGCCTAACGATAATCAACAATTAAAAGAAATTGCTGAAAGAAACTCAAAGCAATTAAACGAACTTCGAGTTTTTTATTTAGAGTATTACGCCTTGTCGTTAAGTAATTTTGGATATTTATCTATGCAGAATGGAAAAAATACGGAAGCGTATCAATATTACCATCAGGCATTAGACATTCAAAAAGAAACGAATTCCAAGCAAGGAATTGCCGCCACTTTATTAAATCTGGGCTATTTATACAGGCAAGATGGTAATATCGCTAAAGCGATCGATACTTATCATAGCGCTTTAAAAATGCAAATTGAAACAAATGATAAGTTAGGAATGGCTACTTCGTATAATAACATTGGGTTTATTTTCGATAATCAGGGAGAGTACGCTCAAGCCCTTGAATACTACAATAAATCTTTAGGAATTTATACTTCTATAAAAGATAAAGATGGCATTGCGATTTGTTATGGCAATATTGGATACATATATTCAATTTATGGAGATCCTCTTTGTAAAGACACAAAAGATAAATGCCTTTATAAAGGTTCTCTCAAGGCGATAGAATATTTAACGAAAGCAATAAAAATTCAAGAAGAAATAAATGACAAAGCTAGTCTGGCAAATTCGTTTAATGTTTTAGCAGGGGTTTATGATCGTTATGGAGACCCCGAGTGCTTAAAGTTAAATGATGATTGTAAGGAAAAAACCAGAGCAAAAATTTTCGACTATTTACAAAGAGCTTTAGCATTAAGAAAAGAGATAAATAATGTTTCAGGGATTGCACTATCCTATAATAGTTTGGCAGAACACGCTTTGAGCCAAGGAGATTTAAGTTCGGCTTTAAACTATGGTCAAAGTGGATTAAAAGTTTCCAGAGACATAGGTTCACCGGAAAGAATACAAGATGCCGCCCTGGTATTGAAAAATGTTTTTGAAAAATTACATAAACCTCAAGAAGCATTGGATATGTATGAGTTATATATTCAAATGAAAGACAGTATTTATAACGAAGAAACTAAAAAATCAGCCATTAAAAAGAGTTTTCAAATTGAATACGAAAAAAAATCAGCGGCAGATAGTGTAAAAGTTGCTGAAGAAAAGAAAATCACCACTTTACAGTTAAAACAAGAAAAAACCCAACGTTTTGCCCTGTATGGTGGATTGACACTAGTGGCTTTATTTGGCGGGTTTATGTTTAATCGATTTAAAGTAACTCAAAAGCAAAAATATATTATTGAAAAGCAAAAAGAAATTGTTGACGAAAAACAACTTGAAATCTTAGATAGCATACATTATGCAAAACGTATACAAAATGCGTTAATGGCCAATGCGGATTTTATTAATGAGCATTTACAACATAATTTTATTTTATTTCAACCTAAAGACATTGTGAGTGGTGATTTTTATTGGGCAGCAGAGCACAACAATAAATTTTATTTAGCCGCTTGTGATAGTACCGGCCATGGCGTACCTGGCGCCTTTATGAGTTTATTGAACATGGGTTTTTTAAGTGAGGCCATTAAAGAAAAAAACATTGCTAGGCCCAATGAAATATTTGATTATGTACGCCAACGTTTGATAACCTCTATGAGTAATGAAGGCCAAAAAGACGGCATGGATGGCATTTTAATTTGTTATGATAAGACCACTAATATTCTGGAATATTCTGCTGCTAATAACGAACCAATTTTAATTAGAAATAATGAGGTTATTGAATTAGCTAAAGATAGAATGCCAATTGGTAAAGGGGAAAAAACGATCCCATTTACATTACATACTATTGAACTTAAATCTGGCGATTCGCTTTATTTATATACAGATGGCTATGCCGATCAGTTTGGTGGAGCCAAAGGAAAGAAGTTTAAGTACAAACAATTGAATGATTTGTTATTGAGTTTGAAAGACACTCAGCTAATTGATCAAAAAAGTGAACTGGAATTAGCATTCACGAATTGGAAAGGAAATCAAGAACAAGTGGATGATGTATTAATTATTGGAATTAAAATTTAATCTTTAGTTAATGATAATTAATCTTTGATTTTATGTATTTTATCGCCAATTTTGATAAAACATTAAATCAGAACAATTATGAAATTATCAAACATTTTCAAAAAAGCAAAAGCTAAAAATGCTAAGCCAACGATTACTAAAATGGATAAAAACCAATTAAGTAAAGTTATTGGAGGAATAGATAACAATGGCAGAGAGATAAAAGTTGAAACCGCAGCATCAGGCGGTAATTATTAATCGGGTAAAATTTACTGGTAAAAATAAAAAGAGATCATAATGGTCTCTTTTGTTTTTGTGTTAACTTGTGCCAGTATACTATTCATTATCTTTAAATTGGAAAAATACTTCATAGCCATAGTTCCGCCCGAACCATTATTGTCCGAAATTCAAGGTATTAAAAAAGATATTTTTGAAAAATATCAAACTAAGGGAGCGTTGCGTTCTCCGGGACATGTTACCTTACACATGCCTTTTTCTTTTGAAGAAAAAAAAGAAGAAAAATTGATCAATTGCTTACAAGATTTTCAGTTTTCTACAAATCTTATTATTTCGCTGAATGGTTATGCTTGTTTTGAACCACGAGTGATCTATATTAATGTTGAACAACAAGACATTTTAACCGAGTTGCAAAAACAATTGGTGCAACATGTCAAACGAAATCTGCAATTATTTAATCAGTCGGATGACAGACGCGGATTTCATCCCCACATTACCGTAGCGTTCAGGGATCTTAAAAAACAGAATTTTTATGCGGTTTGGGAGGAGTATAAAAACAAAACGCTGGAGGCAAATTTTAAATGCAATTCTATTTGTTTATTAAAACATATAGATGACCGATGGGAAGTTTACAAAGAGTTCCAGTTTAAATCATAAAAAAAGCCTCCCTACAATATTGTCGGGAGGCTTTTTAGTATTTAGTTTGATTATTTTTTAATTAACACTTCGTCAATCATACCATAATCTTTCGCTTCTTGAGCTATCATCCAGTAATCACGATCACTATCCGCCCAAACTTTCTCATAAGTTTGTCCGCTATGTAAAGCGATGATCTCGTATAATTCCTTTTTCAATTTCTGGATCTCGCGAGCTGTAATTTCGATATCAGATGCTTGTCCTTCTGCTCCGCCTAATGGTTGGTGAATCATGATACGAGCATGTTTTAAAGCAGTACGCTTTCCTTTGGCGCCGGCACATTGTAATACCGCACCCATACTAGCCGCCATACCTGTGCAAATAGTAGCTACATCCGGTTTAATAATTTGCATAGTATCATAAATACCTAAACCTGCATAAACAGAACCTCCCGGTGAGTTTAAGTAAATTTGGATATCTTTCTTAGGATCAACAGATTCTAAGAATAATAATTGAGCTTGTACGATGTTTGCTACCTGGTCATTAATACCGGTTCCTAAGAAAATGATACGATCCATCATTAATCGAGAGAAAACGTCCAATACAGAAACGTTCAATTGTCTTTCTTCAATAATATTTGGAGTTAAATTTCTAATGCCGGGTGTAATAGCAGACACGTAACTATCGTAGGTTGTACTACTAATACCTACATGTTTAGTAGCGTATTTTCTAAATTCGTTTTGATCAAACATAATGATGGTTTTTAGTTGTTAAACAAATATACTTGTTGGAAGGTGTAAAGCCAAATGAATGCCAAAAAGTTTTTAACGCCAAAACGTCAGTAACGAAGGCTGCTATTTATTTGGTTCGTTAATAGTAAATGGCACTTGTTGAACTTGTCGTTTTGGTCTCTGGATCAGTAGCATGATAAAGAAGTTGAAAAACAACAATAATCCCAATATCAACGTAAAGCTTCCCAGTTTCATAGCCAGCTCTTCAATAGTTTCTTGTGAGGAGATCAGTTGGTCATAGATCAATTTATCGTTACTGCCATAATGAGCATTGTTTCGGATGCGCATTTTCATGAACGAAAAACCAAAAGCAATTAAATAAAATCCGGTTTGGATCAAATTATTGGTAGAACTAGCCAATGATTCATTGTTTTGAAACCGTTCTACTAAAAAAGCTTTGGTGTTTTTGTGTAAACTCTTAGCGATCCAGATACTTAATGCAATAGTAGTTGGAATGTAGATGCTGTAAGCGATGATGTTGTAATTCATGATTTCTAGTTTTTGTATCCGCCAAAGCATAGCGTAGGAGGATGGATTAATACTGATTTAATTTTTTAGATAAAAAGAACGAGATTATTCTTGGCGCCAGAATAACATTGAGCACATGCAAAAAACCTAAGGACAAAAAGATAATACCTTCTGAAGTGGCAATAAATTCTATTATTCCCGAAAGGGTTGTAATGCTGTCAGCAGAATTCAGAAAGTAAAAAGCAAATCCGGTATTAACCAAACAGTAGCCTATATACAAGAAATTATTAGCACTGGTACTTAGGTTCTCGTCCGGACATTCGGCAAACAAAAACTCTTTTCCGTTTCGGTGTAGATTTTTACCAACAACTAACACGGTAATTAAGCTAATGCTTAAATAAATAATATATGCGATGATCTGATACATGATTTTATAGTATTTTAAATAAAATGTGTTTAAAGCTGTATACAGCTATTACCCATGCTAAAGAGAGATAGACCATAGCAATATCAAAATAGAGATCATTTTCAATTTCAAGATAGTTCATTACAATCCCTCCAAAAAAACCTATAACAAAATATACTAAGACCATTAACCAATAGTATTTTAGTACCATTGGGAAAGGCTCTTTGCGACCAAAACAATACAGTGTTTTTATGAATGCAATAAATACTTGTACAACCCCCACAAAAAATTGAACCAACCCAATTAAAACAAAAGTGCTTTTTTCAATAAATAATATAAGGCAAACAATAACAGGAATAAGGAGATAGAGACCTGCTTTTTTTAAATCCATTTGTGTTTCCATGATTTCTATTTTTTAATTTAACTTTCTAAACTTTCAATAATTATTGAAACATTTTGACAAATTTTTTTACTTGAAGAGTTTGAATAAAGCACCAACTAAGGCATTCTCATCCAACTTCACAGCACGATCCAACGCAAAATCAGCTTTATCAACTACGCTTTCAATATTTGTAACCGCATCTACCAAAGCTTTGTGTTTTTTGTCAGTTTTATTGCCTTCTACTTTTTTCAACTCCTCTAAAACAGCTAACACAGGTTCTATTTCGCGTTTGCGGCGTTCTTTGATAATTTGTTTCGCTACTTTCCAGATGTCTTTTTCGGCCCTGAAGAATTCCTTTCGTTCCCCGGCTCGTAGTTCTTTATATACTAATCCCCAATCCATCAGATCACGAATGGTCATATTGGCATTACCTCTGGATATTTTCAGATCTTCCATGATTTCTTCGGCACTTAACACTTCTGGACTGATCAATAACAAAGCATGTACCTGTGCCATGGTGCGGCTAATGCCCCAGCTACTCCCCAGTGTGCCCCAGGTTTGAATGAATTTATCTTTTGCTTCGTTGTACTTCATGATTGAAATCTGAAACAAATGTATATATAGTTTTTAAACTTTCAAAATAATTTGAAAGTTATTTTATGTTATTTCAAAAAAAGCTTATCAGCCATAGTTTATTTATATGTACAAAATCACTTTCTTTGTAATAAAAAATTGCAAAAGCTTCTTATATATATAGTAGTAGTATTTATCTGTACACGTTGTGCACAAATTACTCCTTTAACAGGAGGTAAAAAAGATACTATACCACCCAAGGTTTTAAAATCTGTTCCTGAGAATGCCTCTGTGAATTTTACTGCCAAAGAAATCGAGATACAGTTTGACGAGTACATTACTTTAAAGGATCTGGCAAACCAATTAGTGGTTACCCCACAATTACAAGAAACACCCGAGATCGAAGCTTCGGGCAAAAAACTGAAAATAAAGTTTACCACGCCCTTAAAACCGAATACGACCTATAGATTGTTTTTTGGAAATGCCGTTACCGACATTCGTGAGAATAATCCATTACAAAATTTTGAATATGTATTTAGTACAGGAAATGCGATCGATAGTTTAAAACTTAATGGTCAGGTCATAAATGCTTTTGACAAATTACCGGTCGATAAATTATTGGTGGGTTTATATAACGCTGAGGCTTCAGATAGTGTAGTTTATAAAGAGAAGCCATTATATATAAGTAAAACTGATGGAAGCGGAAACTTCAAATTCAATTATTTGCCCAATGCATCATATAAGATCGCAGCCATTAAGGATCAAAACAAAAATTTCCTTTATGATGGTTCTGAAGAACAAATTGCCTTTTCCGAAAAATTAGTTAACCCAATTGATTCTTCTGTATTGATCATGTATTTATTTAAAGAAGTCCCTTTTAAGAGTTTTATTAAAAAATCAGTTCCGGCCGAATATGGTAAAGCTTATATTATATATAATAAAGCGCAAAATGATATTAAGGATGTTAAAGCAAATGGATTGGTCCATTATAGTATTAATGCTTTAAAAGATAGTTTGACTTTATATTACGACCATACGTATGACACCCTAAAGACTCACATACTGTATCAAAATAAAAAAACAGACACCTTATATATTAAAGTACCGTCAAAAGCAGTTTATGCGAAACAACAAACCAGTGGATTTATTAAATATATACTTAGTTCAACTATTTCAGCTCAATTACCTTTTTATGAATTACCAAAGTTTACTTTAAACTTCCCTATAGAAGATAAGGACATTAAAAAAGAGAAGATCTCTTTATATGAAGTAAAAGATACTACCAAACAAGTAAAAGAATTTTCTATCATCAATCAATCTGCTTATAGCACATTGTTTACTATTAAGGCTTCGTTTAAGCCCGAAACAAGCTATCGCTTGATATTTAATAAAGGAGCTTTTGCAAATGAAGCCGGAAGAACAAATGATTCTATCTGTTATAATTTCAAAACAACTTATAATGATGATTATGGACAGTTGAACCTTAAGTTGTTTTTTCCTAAAAAGGAAAATTATCTGGTTCAATTGTTAAATGATAAAGCTCAAATCATCAAAGAAAGCAAAATTGAGTTCGCTTTAACCTCTACTTCGGAGAAAATATTGAAGTATGAAAATTTAATTCCGGGAAATTATTTTATCAAAGTAGTTGAAGATGCCAATAAAAATGGGCTTTTCGACAGTGGCGATTATTTTTTGCATCAACAAGCAGAAACTATTTTCATCAATTCAACACCTATAAAATTATTAGCAGGTTGGGAAATTGAAAACGAATGGAAGGTGAATTAGGATTTAAATCCCCTTTTTCGAAAAAAATATTTGCATGAGGGTTTTTAGTTTTCAGACGTTTTAAAAACGAAATTTTATTACATCATTGTGATGAAGTTTTTTGTTAGGAATACGCGTGCTCTTGAAACACTTGTAAAATCAATACATACAGAAGATGATGTGTTTGATGAAGAAACAAATCTCTCATATTGTATGAATGAATTAAATTCACTAATTTTGGTATTAACAATTTCAACAATTTTGTGTTAATAAAATAACTGGTTGAAAATTAGTTAGCGTTAATAATTTTATTTACTTCGTAGTAACAAAAATCTCAAAAACAAAAAACCATGGCAACAACAAAAAAAGCAGCTCCTAAGAAAGCAGCAAAAAAAGCGGTAAAAAAAGCAGCTCCAAAAAAAGCAGCTAAGAAAGCAGTAAAAAAAGCAGCTCCTAAGAAAGCAGCTAAAAAAGCTGTAAAGAAAGCAGCTCCTAAAAAAGCAGCTAAAAAAGCAGCAGCTAAGAAGAAGTAATAAAAGCCCCGCATTAGCGGGGTTTTTTGTTTAATGTCTTTACTTAAAAAATTCATCATACATTAAATGCCACTACAAAATAGTGGCATTTATATTTTTGTAACACCTTGCTTTACATTATATTTGCTTAACATAAACTAAAACCTATGAAAAAAATACTTACTCTATTATCCGCTTTAACAATAGCAACTGCATTTACATCATGTGGTGGAAAAGAAACAAAAGAAGATGTTCAGGCTCCTGCCGGAATGGTTGCCTTAGATTTAAGTAAATATGGAAAACAGTTTTCTATTTTCGTTCCTGATACTACTGCTGCCAAATTATCTATCGTTGAACAAAGCTGGGGAGCTTTAGAAATTAAAGTTGGTAAAACATTTCAATTATCAATTACAGAAGATCCGGGTGATATTGAATTAAAGAAAAGTGATATTAAATCAAATGATGTGAATGTGTTTAAAGCGTATGTTGTAGAAGAACCATTAACCATTATGTGGGAAAGTGAGATCACTAAACCTGAATTCCATTTTTATTCTATTCAAAAAGCAGCTGGTAACACGTATGTGTTTGAAGATGTTGTTTCGGCAGATGGCGAACCATTGGGTAAAGAAGCTGTACAAAAAATGTTAGATTCAGCAAAAAAAATAGTTGAGAAACAAAAACCGGACGCTTAATCCTACACTTATTAAATATTAAAAAAGGTCTGCATACTATATGCAGACCTTTTTTGTTTTATTGATTAGACCAATAATTACTCTTTTTTCTTTAAGATCAATCGTAGCGAAGAATCTTTTGTTAAATAACTCCAGGCCCAGTTAAAAAAGATCATGAGTTTGTTCCGCACACTTAAGATCAGCATCAGGTGTAAAAACATCCACACGTACCAGGCAAAAAAGCCTTGAAATTTTATAAAGGGTAGATCAACCACAGCTCTGTATTTTCCGATAGTTGCCATAGAGCCCAGATCTTTGTATTCATATTCTATTAAAGGCTTCCCCTTTAATAGATTTAAAAAATTGCCGGCTACATTTTTTCCCTGATTGATGGCCACGTTTGCTAATTGCGGATGACCGTTTGGATATTTTGGCGTTTCCATGTAAGCAATATCCCCAATAGCATAAATGTTAGTTGTGTTTAGAATTTTGTTGTAACGATCAACTTTATATCGGTTTCTGATAATTAGTTCGGGATTTATTCCATCAATGATATTTCCGGTTACGCCGGCAGCCCAAATTAAATTAGTCGTTAAAATGGTTTCACCATTATTTAAGGTAGCAGTTTTGCCATCGTAATTGGTTACAAAAGTTTCTGTTTTTATGATAACTCCCAGCTCTTCTAAATATTTTCGTGAAGCTGCCTTGGATTCTTCACTCATACTATTGAGTGTATGTTTGCTGCCTTCTAATAGAATAATATTTAGTTTCGAAAAATCAATATTAGGATAATCCCGAGGCAAAATATGTTTTTTCATTTCAGAGAAAGCACCGGCTAATTCAACTCCGGTTGGTCCGGCACCAACTAACACAATATTTAATAAAGCGTCTCTTTCCGACTCTTTTGCTGAAATTAACTTTTCGAAGCTTAGTAAAATATTATTACGTATCTCAATGGCTTCCTCTGTCGTTTTCATAGACAGAGCATGCTTACGGATCTCTTCATTCCCAAAAAAATTGGTTTTGCAACCTGTAGCAATGATTAGATGATCATAGGTAAAGTCGCCAATATCAGTTTCAATTTTATTTTCACCGGGAACTATTTTGGTAACTTCCGCTAAACGAATCTGAATATTCTTTGATCTCTGAAAGATCTTTCGGAACGGGAACGAAATATTGGAAGGTTCTAACCTGGCACTGGCTACCTGATAGTATAAAGGTTGGAACTGATGATGGTTTTGCTTATCAATTAACAACACATCGTAGGCGCTATTAGTTAATTGTTTGGCTACATGCAAACCTGCAAAGCCACCGCCAATAAGAATAATTTTTTTTCGTTGTTCCATGTTTTTATAATTTAAGAGGCATCATGAGAACACCAATAGTTAGGGTTAATTTAAAGGTGGAGGTATTGTTTTATCTTCTTCCTTAACTTCGTTTTGTTGCCTTTGTTTTTTATATATATATACACCACCCATTAATAACCCTGCAAAAATAAATAAACCTAACATTCCCCAAACGAAACTACCGGTTGATTTAACTACTACTAAAAATACAATAGCCACCAAAAAAACAGTTGCTAATTCATTAAACAACCGTAGTTTAAAGGAAGAAGATTTGTAAACCCCGGCTGATTGTTGTTTATAAATCATCTGACATTGTAAATGATATAAAATAAGTAAACCAACAAAGATCAATTTTAACCACATCCATGGCTGTGCCAGTAATACAGGATTTAATAGCAACATCCATGTTCCAAAAACTACCGTACCAATAGCCGATGGCCATGTAATGACATACAACAATTTGCGCTGCATAGTTAAGAGCTGCTGTGTTAAAATGCTTTTTGCAGGTTCTTCTTTTTGATATGCTTCTGCTGTATAAATGAAGAGTCTTACTATATAAAATAACCCGGCAAACCAGGTCACTACAAAGATGATATGTAGGGCTTTTATGTAATTATATTCCATATTATTTTATTTGACACAAAGGTAGTATTTTTGATAGGATTAATACAATACTATGAATACACTTAAAGCAAAAACGGCAGCAGAATCTTTGACCATTAATACCGAAGTGGTGTTACCTAATGATACGAATCATATTGGTAATTTATTTGGTGGAAAATTAATGCAATGGATGGATATTACCTCTGCCATTGCTGCGGGACGTCATTGCAAACGCGTAGTTGTAACGGCGGGTATTAATAATGTATCGTTTAATACGCCTATTAAACAAAACAGTGTAGTCACATTAGAAGCAAAAGTATCCCGTGCCTTTACAAGTAGTATGGAAGTGTTTATTGATGTATTTGTAGAAGACCCTGTTACAGGAGTGAGAACCAAATCCAATGAAGCCATCTTTACCTTTGTGGCCATTGATCAAAATGGAGCACCTTTACATGTACCGCCGGTTATACCGGAAACAGAAGAAGAGAAAAAACGTTATGAAGGCGCTTTACGCAGAAGACAATTAGCTTTGATCTTAGCAGGTAGAATGGATCCTCATGAAGCAACGGAGTTGAAGGCTTTGTTTGTGTAAATAATTAAAGTTCAGGAATCACAATATCATTCATACACTTAAAGTGCCCTTTGGGGCATTTTTTGTAACCCAATTTAGAGCAAGGCCGGCAGGATAAATTTTTCACTTGCAGAATTTGTGAATTTTTCCCAGCTAAATAAGGTCCCATTCCAAATTCAGGAATGGTATTTCCCCATAAGGAAATAATATCTTTTTTATAAGCGGCGGCAATATGCATTAAGCCGGTATCGGAAGTAATAACGGCTTGAGCTTGTTTTATAATTGAGGCAGATTGATTAATGTTCAGTTTCCCGCAAAGATTAATAGTTGTGTTTTTATAAGCTAGGTGAATTTTTTCAGCTGTTTCAAAATCTTCTTTACCACCTAATAACACTAATGGCTTTGAACTTTTGTTGCAAATTTCCAGGAGTTTATTACTAGGAATTTGTTTTGTGTAATAAGACCCTCCAACCACTAAAGCATGATAGCCATTTTGAAACTCGGCAGGCAAATAGCTGGAAATGGCAACAATATCCTTATTATTGAAATAATAGTCTAAGCCTTTATTGTCATTAGTTACTCCAAGGGTCGTTACCGTTTCAAAATATCGGTCAACAATGTGTTTGTTGGGGAGTTTATTGATCTTAAAATTTACGATTAAAAACTTTTCCCAATTGAGTTTATTAAAGGAAAATGATTTTTTTCCTAAAGCTAATTTTAACTTTAAGGTGCGCAGGTTATGATGTAAGTCGATCACGAAGTCAAAATTCTCCTTTTTCAGTAGAGGTATAACTTCCGATAGAGAGTTCTTTAAAACATGAAGCGTGTCGATATGTGGGTTATTCTCAATAACGGAAGCAAACTTGTCTTTTGTTAAATAATGGAGTTCAACATTTTGAACTTGTTGTTTAATACAACGTATAATAGGTGTGGTTAACACAATATCACCAATAGAACTAAAACGAACAATTAAAATTTTCACACCTATGATTAAAGATGCTTAAATTTACAAAAAAAACAGAACCCACAATGTTTATTGATACTCATACCCATTTATACTCCGAAGAGTTTAATGCCGACCGATACGATCGTATTAACGATGCTATTGCTAAGTCTGTAACTAGGATGTATATGCCTAATGTGGATAGTGAGAGTATTGAAGGGATGTTACAATTAGAGATCCATTTCCCCGAACATTGTTTTCCGATGATGGGCTTACATCCTTGTTCGGTGAAAGAAAATTACAGAGAAGAATTAGATCTGGTAAAAAAGTGGCTGGATACGCGTCGTTTTGCTGCCATTGGTGAAATAGGCATTGATCTGTATTGGGATAAAACGTTTGCCAAGGAGCAGGAATTAGCGTTTAAAGAACAGATATTTTGGGCTTTAGAGTTTAATTATACCATAGTCATTCATTGTAGAAATGCGTTTGATGAGATCTTTGCAATTCTTCAGTCGTTTGAAAAACTACCTAAAGGAATTTTCCATTGTTTTAGCGGAGATATTATTCAGGCACAAAAAATATTGTCTTTAGGTAATTTTAAATTAGGGATAGGTGGAGTGGTTACCTTTAAAAATTCTGGATTAGACAAAGTAGTAGAACAATTGAGTTTACATGACATTGTTTTAGAAACAGATGCCCCTTATTTAGCGCCTATGCCATATCGTGGCAAACGTAACGAAAGCGCGTATATTCCTTTAATAGCTGAAAAAATAGCGGCTTTAAAAAATGTGAGTGTTGAGGAAGTAGCAAAAATTACGACTCAAAACGCTATTGAGATTTTTGAGAACTAAGGCACATATCATTTCCCCTTTACTGAAATTATTGGTGTATGCTAATGTATTTATTGCGCTGGCATCATTAGCACATGTATTTGTGACTTATATGCTATTTGCCATTCCGGTAAATTTTGCCAATAATTCATATTTGCTGTTCATTTTATTGTCTACGTATTTGCAATACAATGTACAGCGTGGTTATATGATCAATCCCGTTAATATTGGTACAGAACGATCTCAATGGCTAATTAAACACCGAAAAAAATTGTTGATCAGTATTGTTATTAGTTTAGGAATTGTTTTGTTTCTGTGCAACAATTTAAGTTGGACATCTATCATGATCATGGTTGGAGCAGAAATCGTTTCTACATTTTATTATTTACCGCCATTTAATTTACGCAAGCACGGCTATATCAAACCCTTTTTAATTGCTTTTATCTGGACAGTGAGTTGTGCGGTAGTGCCATTAATAGAGCATGATTTAATCACGTCAAGCAGTTATTTATATTTTGTCTCTCAATTTTGCTTTGTGTCATTGCTTTGTTTCTTGTTTGACATTAAAGACATGGAAACTGATTATTTGAATGGGATCAATACTTACGCCAATAAATTTGGAATGAATGTGACTAAAGCCATTTGTTTGTTATTGGCAGTAGTATCCGGGGTTACATTTTACTTTTTCACCAACGATCACATTGCCCTGATGTGTGAATTAGGCACCTTATTATTAACGGGAATCACGGTTATTTTAACCAACGATAAAAAACATGATTTTTATTATTACCTGTGGGTTGATGGTTTATTGATTGCTCAAGCACTGATTTTTATAGCAGGCCTCTATAAATAAACGGTATTCACCAGGTAATTCTTCACGTAATCTTCTACACCACTTTCTAAACTGGTAAAAGGTGTTGTATAACCTTGTGCAATTAGTTTAGCCATATTGGCTTCGGTAAAGTATTGATATTTGTCGCGAATATCAATCGGCGTATCTATAAAATCAATATTAGGTTCTTTACCTAAGGCTTTAAAAGTGGCCTTGGCCAGATCTAAAAACGGACGAGCCTTGCCGCTTCCCAAATTATAAATGCCGTTTTTCAGGTTAGATGTGTAAGCAAAATAAAGCACATTTGCTACATCTTTCACGTATACAAAATCACGTAATTGTCCGCCATCGGTATAGTTTGGATTGTGTGATCGAAATAATTTCACTCCTCCATTTGCCTTAATTTGATTAAAAGAATGAAAGATCACAGAAGCCATTCGCCCTTTATGAAATTCATTTGGCCCATACACATTAAAGAATTTGAATCCTGCCCATTTTGGAGGTGTGGCTGTTTGTGTAATTGCCCATTTATCAAATTCATTTTTGCTTTCTCCGTATGGATTCAATGGTTTTAATAAATTGATCTTCGATTCATCATCGTCATAACCAAACTCACCTAAGCCATAAGTCGCTGCCGAAGAGGCATACACCAAAGGAATATGATGTTGGGTGCAAATATTCCAGATGGTTTTGGTATAGTTTAAGTTTAATTCGTTCAACAGATCAACATTAAACTCAGCCGTGTCTGTTTTTGCACCAATATGGTACATGAAGGTTACTTCATTAGCATGTTCTTTAAACCAATCTAAAAATACGTTTCGTTCAATGGTTTTAGTGTACTGTTTTGTTTTATAATTGGCTGATTTTTTTTCAGACGAAAAGTCATCTACTAATATCAAATTAGTATGACCTTCCTGATTTAATTTGGAAATCAAACAACTTCCTATAAAGCCTGCGGCGCCGGTTACTACGATCATTGTGGTTTATTTAATGATGGTTAATTTTTTTGAAACGGAGTTGTCTTTAAATGACAAGGTAACGGTATAGGTTCCTTGTTGTAAGTGACTTAGGTTTAAAGCGTGTTCAGCGGTTCCTATTGGTGAGTTTTTTATTTCAGAATATACGATCTCACCTAAGGTGTTGTAAATAGTAATTCTTACGTCTTGTCTTTCTGTTACATTATAATGTATGTTACAAATATCAGAAGTAGGATTCGGAAATAAACTTAATTGAATGTCTTCTGCACTATAATCCTTAACACCAACTATTGTTTCTGAATTAGTATTTAATTTCACTTCGTCTACATTTAATACAGCTCTTTGTTTTGTATCGGCATTGTATTCTGTTAACACACCAATTAAATAGATATTATTAGGTTGATATCTCAGTTCACCTCCTGAAGGAGTAGGTAATACATACGAGTAATTTTTAGAATAAGTTTGTCCACCAGTAATGCCATTAGAAGGAATTATGCCGGCTGCGCCATAAGGGCCATCGGCAATATAATCTACAACGTATTGGTGTTTATATTCATTAGCGTTCATTAAATACGTAGTTGCGTTTAAATAAGAACCAATTTGATAGTATGGAGAACTTGGTGTACTGTATGAATAACTATGTTGATTCCAGTTGTTATCTGTATTATCGTTTGTTGGACCAAATACATTGTTTTCTTTTACATATAAATTTAAACGGTAATCGCCTTTCACATCACCTACAAAATTTGCAGATACAGTTACGTCTATTTGATTAGTGAGATTGTTGTAAACTACATTTGTTAAAGTAACAGTTGCCGGTACTTTCATAGCCTGACGTTGTGCGATGTAAGTATTCCAATTAGTTCGGTCGATACTTACTTTTTTAATGGTAGGAAAATAGTATTGATCGATACTGGCACTTGGAAAATCGGTTGTATAATCGTTTGCCAATACTGTTCCCTCTGTAATGGTCATATTATCATTATAGTGAATTGCAGCAGCTATCACATTGGTGTTTGTACTTACAATAGAACTTAATTGAGTGTACCCATCAGGAGACCATCCATAAGATGCGCCCGTGAACTCTTCTAACAATATTTTCTTAGCAGGAACAGAAGACGACAATGTTATTCCGCCTGTTATGGTATCATTAGTATGTAGTTGATCTGTTTGTGCATTTAAAGCGCTTACCCAAATTTTTAAAGGATAGTAGCCGGCTACACTTGATATAAACGGCGTAGTAAAGGTTAATTGTTTGCTGTCTAAATATTGTAATGGAGAAGAAAATGTTATTGTTTCGGTAATTGCAGGATTGGCACCAATCTGGTAATTAATAGTAATGTTTGATGCTGGCGTATAACCGTTGTTTTTGAAAGTGGCAATGATCGAATTATTAAGGTTTGTGGTTGAGTATTTATAAGTTTCATTTGATACGGTTATACCATCAAAAGCATTTGTAATATTTTCTACGATAATATCATCGATCCATAATTGATATTTATCATTAGAATTATTTTTAAATGCAATGCGGATATTTTGTCCTGCATAAGCAGATAAAGAAAGTCCGTGTGTTTGCCAGTTATTGTTTTCGCCATTGGTGCTAAATAGTTTATTGGCCAGTGTAAAATCTCCTATTACAGGTGTAGTGAAAGTATTAGTAGTTACATAAATTTCGTAGCCATCAGAATTAGAAGCGTCTGGTGCCATTGCTTCCCAAGATAATATGGTATTGGCAGCAATATTATTAATAGTAGGCGTAATTAACCAATTATCGGCAGTGCCAACAGGCTTTAGCCATGATGTAGATACAGCAAAAGTATCAGCAAGATTTGATGGTTTGTAATTTAACCAGGCTTTTTCTTTTTGGCCGGTTGCTCTAAATGGGTAATTCCCGGTTAATGTATCGGCAATTTTATCCCCATTATTAATGGTAAACAAGCCATTGGAAATATCAGAATATAAATAAGTTTGAGTTCCTGTACTTGCAGTATAGGTTGCCGTATTTAAACTTAAATTATTAAAACGTTCGGTATATAAAATTTGAGAAAAGGATTGAAGAACAGAAAATAATCCGATCACAGAAAACACTATTTTTTTTAGCATGGGTATAAAATAATAGAAGCTTGGCATTATGCCAAGCTTCTACAAAAATAAGATAATTTAGATTATTATTTGCTGATAATTAATTTATCTTTTAAAGTACCTGCTTCAGTATTTACAATAACATTGTAAGTTCCTGATGCAAATTCTGTAGTATTGATAGTGATCTCTCTTTGACCTGCGTCAACTTTTGCTGCTTTGTTAGCATAAACAACTTTTCCAGTGATATCATAAATAGTGATGTCAATGTTTGAAGCTTTGTTTAATTTAATGCCAACAACTGCGAAATCTTTAGCAGGATTAGGGTAGATTCCAATTTCTTGGTTCTCTTTTAATTCTACTAAACCAACAGTACTTGCTACTTGAGCAGAACCTGATTGTAATACATCATCACTTGTTGCATCTTGTACAAATACTACATACTCAAGAACCATACTTGTTGTATTCCAGAAATCGTAAGAGTTTTGAGCTGGAGTTGCAGCACTGGTAAGAGTGTGAGAGAATGTAACAGTTAAAGGAGTTCCATCAACCGGAGTAATTGTAGTTCCGGCAGCGCTTGGGAACATTTTACGCATGATATGGTGGTAATCTTTTTGAGAAGTTGTTGCACCAGGATAGTTATAATATTGTTGTAATAACACTTGGTGAACTTTTAACGGAGAACCTGTAGGAATAGAAATAAATGGAGTTACAGTTGCTGTACCACTTATTAAGTTACCTGCGCTAGTTAAGCTTGCTGTAATGTTTGCATAAGCAGGTACATTTTTAGCAGCATCAATTTCAGCTTGATCATGAGCAGACATTTCTAATACACCATTTGTTAAAGCAGTTGGCGCAGCATTGATACCATAATAAGTAACACGTGCAGCACTGTGAGGATTGTAACTTGGATCGTTACCTGGGCTTGGCCAGTTTACTTGATTTTTGATAACATTAACTCGTCCGCCTGAATTAGGAGTGTTAGTATTCATTAACGGATCAAAACTAGCATTTAAGCTTGCACAAGGACCACAAGTTGAAGAAGAGAATTCTTCAATTAACGCGTTTCTTAAAACAGCTTGAGAAGCAGCATAAACAAATGCGGCAGCTGTATCGTTTGTTAAATTAGTTTCACCAACACCATTTACTTCAGATACCCAAACTTTAAGATTGTTAGCTCCAATTGGAAAAGCTGCAGGTGCAGTGAATGAATAAGTTGTGCTTTGACCATAGTTTAAAGCAGTACCGAAAGTCATAGTTTGAGTTACTACTGAACCACCATTAACTCTGTAGTTTAATGTAGCATTATTAGCCGGATTTAAACCTTTTGATTTAAAAGTACCGGTAACATTTTGGTTGCCAGCTGTCATATAACGAGTTAATCCTGTTATATCCACTACATTTCCGTCTTCGTTATTTGGCACTAAAACTTTAACGTTATCTAACCATAATAAGTACATATCGTTAGAGTTATTAATAAAAGCTAAACGGATTGTTTGCCCAGCATAAGCATTTAAGCTTAAAGATCTGTTATTCCATGTTGAATTTTCAGCTCCAACTGTTAAAAGATTCGTTGAAAAATCAGTAGTTAATGTTCCTGTTGTAGATACTTTTACCTGATAACCATCAGCGTACTGTGCATCTGGAGACATTGCATCCCATTCAATAATAGCATTTGCAGGAACTGTAAACGATGGTGTAATTAACCAATCATTTGAAGCACCGGCAGGGCTGTACCAAGATGTACTGGCAGCTACTTTTCCGTGCGCAGGATCTGTTGATGTTAAGTTTCTTGAAACCCATGCATTTGTTCCAAAACTGTATGATGCAACGCTGCTAGAAACTGTTTTTCCGTCTACGTTATTTTGAAGCCAGCCAGCAGGTAAACCCGGAGGTGTCGCTGAACTGAAATCTTCGCTCCATGTTTGAGCGTTAGCAAATCCTGCAGTTAATACTGCTAAAGCTAATAGTTGTTTTTTCATGTTGTGTTTGTTTTGTTTGGTTAGTAATTTATTTTGATACGGTAATTTTTTTGACAATTCTTGAAGAGCCTTGTCCAATAGTTACAAAGTAAATACCAGATAATAAGTTTTCAGAATCTAATGAAATTGTATTTTTTCCTGGAGCTACATCAACTAATTTGTAAGAAACAATTGCTCCCAAAGTATTAGTAATTGAAACTTTTACATCATTGATTGCGATTGCCGAAGAAACATTGATAAATGCTTTGGAAGTACTTGGATTTGGATATACATCAGAGATGTTAGAAAATAGCGAAGTTGTATTTTTCACGCCTAAAACATTGTTGTATTTTACAGTTACAACAAATAAATCAGTAGTTGGATTGGCAGCATCATAAATATGATATCTGATATCTGATTGCCCAGAAGTACTGTTATCTAATAAGTGAAAAGAAGGATCCACACCTGCAGCAATAGCGTCTTGATTTGGAGTTAATGTTAAAGATGTTGGCGAAACCATTGTAGAAGGGGGATAGCAAGCCTGAACGCAGAAGTAAGCATCTGCACCTGAATTTAAAACATCATCAAAGCGTCTGAATTTGTAAGCTACAGTTGAACTGGAAATGTTTTTGATATTAATATGAAGGATATCTTCAATTCCAACAGTTGTTCCTCTATAAATAACGCCACCATTCACCACAGGAAGCCCTGTTGCCTCGTTTGTAAGTTCTATCGTTGATGTTTGTGCAGTAACAATCGAAAAAGCTGAAAGCAAGGCAAAAGATAATAAGTAGATTTTTTTCATGTATATTATGTTTAATTATGGAACGTTAAGTTAATACAATTTTATGAAAGTATTTCGTTCCAAACGAATTCTAATCTAAATAAAATAGTATTCCTAAATCGGATTAATTATACATAATTTACTCATAAAAGTGCATTTCATCGATATATTGCCATACTGCAGAGGGCAAAAAGCAAGAAACATCCTTTTTGTTCTTAATTGCATTCCTAATAAAAGTTGAAGAGATTTCCATAAGTGGAGCCCCTGTCATAATAATATTTGGATGATTTTTTAACATTTCGGCATTACAATTGGGTCGTGGGTAAACGTATAATAAATGCTTTTTTAATATTTCTTCATAATTTTTCCACTTAGTAAATGACTCTAAATTGTCTTCGCCGATGATTAAAGAAAACTGATGTTGTGGATATTTTTCTTTAAGATGTGCTAATGTGTTAATGGTATAAGATGGCTGCGATAATCCAAATTCAATATTGCTGCTTTTAAATTGGTCATTGTCTCCAATAGCTAAATTCACTAAATGCAAACGTTGGTTCTGATGTAATAAGCTGGATTTTTCTTTTAATGGATTATGAGGCGATACAACAAACCATACCTGTTCCAAATCTGTAAATGAAGCCATATAATTGGCTAGTGCCATATGTCCAATATGAACCGGATTAAAAGAACCAAAAAACAAACCAACATGCATATGGTAAAGTTAAAAATGATTTTCAATATAATGCACAACTATATTGTAGACAACAACAATCAAAACTATGTTCCTTAAAATAAATCTGTAAATTAGCACGTGCTTTTCAAAAATATAATCGGTCAAACTGCAGTAAAAAGCAGATTATTAAACATGTTGCAAGATGGTCGTGTACCACATGCTTTAATGTTTACAGGACCGGAAGGTAGCGGCAATTTGCCTGCAGCGTTTGCTTTTGTACAATATTTGTTTTGTCAAAATAAAACAGCCGAAGACTCTTGTGGTGTATGCGCATCTTGTTTAAAAACAAGTAAACTGATTCATCCCGATCTGCATTTGGTATTTCCCATTCCTATCAGTAAAAATGTAAGAACAAGTAATGATCTATTGCCTGAATTTAGAGAGTTGTTTTTAGAAACACCTTATGTAACTATTAATGATTGGTTCAGTAATCTGGATGCTGAGAATAAACAACCTATTATTCCTTCGGATGAAGCGAATGATATTTTAAAAAAATTGTCGTACACCAGTTATGAAGGTGGGTATAAGATTATGGTGATTTGGCAACCTGAAAAAATGAATGCCTCGTCGGCCAATAAACTCTTAAAGATCCTAGAAGAACCACCTGAGCAAACTTTATTTTTATTAGTGTGTAATCATCCGGATCAATTATTGGCTACGATTATTTCTCGTGTGCAACAAATCCCATTTCATAAGATCGAAACTAATGATATTGTTAAAGGCTTAGTAGAACAATTTAGTTGTCAGGAATCTGCGGCTAAACAAGCGGCCATGTTAAGTGATGGTAATTATCGGGAGGCACAATTGTTATTACAACATAATGATGGTGGCGAAGCACATTTGCAAAACTTTCGGAATTTTATGTTGATCGCTTTAAAATTTGACGCACCTAAAGCCGTAAGTTGGGTTGATGAGAATGCACGAACAGGAAGAGAAAAACAAAAGCAATTTTTGCAATATGGCTTAGAGATCTTTAGAGATTGTTTGATGCTTAATTTCGGAAGCGCTGATCTAATCAGGCATTCGGGCGAAGAAAAAGAATTCATTAAAAAATTCTCTCGCTTTGTTCATCAACGAAATTATGAGCGATTGCTCGAAGAATTCAATTCCGCATTCTATCACGTAGAGCGTAATGCCAATCCGAAGATCTTATTTATGGATTTGATCATGAAAACAAATGAACTAATTAATTTGCCGGCTTAGATATAAAAAGGGGTGCAAATAAAAAAAGTCAGATAATTTTATCTGACTTTTTTTATTAAGGATTCTGATAACCAATTACTGAGTGATAATTAATTTTGAGATCAACTCTTCGCCATTAATAGTTGTTTTTACTAAATAATTTCCCGGTTTAAGATTTAAATTAAACGTAGAAGAAAATTTTCCTTTATAATTAGTTTCATGATATAGTTCTTTAGCATACTTTCCAATCATATCAACGACCTGAATTGAAATTTCAGAAGGTTGGTTAACCATAAATTCAACGCTAAATTGGTTTTTCGCTGGATTAGGAAAAACAGTATATGCATAATTTGTTTTTTTGGTTTCTTTTATTCCTACACTTGTACTTGGCGTGATGCCATTTGATCCGGCCACAAAACCTAAGTTACTAAAAGAGCTACCGCTAGTTATATCAACGTGATGCGTTGCTGTAGTATCTAAACCCGGAATATCTACTACAATAAAATAGCTTCCGTCAGGCAGGTTATTAAATGAGTATTGTCCGTTTGCATCAGTTGTAGTTTGAGCAAAAAGTTGAGCTCCGGGGTTTTTACCACCTTTTACAACAATACCACCAATAGGATTTCCGGGAGCCTGAACACCACTAGGTTTTTGGCCATAACCGATCCCTTGCACTATTTGTCCGGCAATTGATCCGGATCCTGTTCCTATAGAAGCAAATGGACTGCAAAGAAAATTTACGTACGTACCACCTGAACAATTATTAGTAAAACTTGTAGCGGTTTGCCATGAAAGCGCAGTATCTGCATAACAAGTCTGGTAACCTGTACCAATAGCAGGGGTGTATTTAAAAATATAAACTCCGGTATCAGGAACGGTGATCGTAAAAGGAGAGCTTGAAACCACAACTAATGTTACGGAATCCATAAGATTAGTTCCTGAAGGATTGAAATATGCTACAGCTGTACCGGTTGTAGCTCCCACAGGCGAAATATAACACGTGTGTGTAACGGGACATGTTTGAGCAAAACCTTTGTTCATGACAATGAAAATGGGCAACAAAGAAAATAGTAATAGTTTTTTCATATAAATGAATTTAATGTTATACTAGCTAAATTACACAAATTATTATTAAAAGCAAGTAAATTGACGGTATACTCTTTTTAGAATACATTGAGAATAATTCAATGCCGGCTTCTGACACTTAAGTACAATCATAATTCCAACTTATTTATGGAATTGATGATTAAAAAAATGAGCCGGCGAATTCGTCGGCTCATTTTTTTAGTAATAGATAATTTTAATGCGTGATGGTTACTTTTTTAACAATGGTTTTATAATTATTTACAACTCTTACAGCATAAATTCCGGTAGCTAAATGAGAGATAGGAATATCAATTTGATTATTTAATTTTTCATTGGTTGAATACACAAGTTGCCCACAATCATTTATGATTTCAATAGTTACCAAATCATTATTTTTAAATTTAATTGATAATTTGTCGTTTGCCGGATTAGGAAATATGATCACTTCATGATCTTTTTTCACACAACCATTGTCAACACTTGAAATAGTATGGTAGTATTCAAAACGGCCATCATAGTCAACTTGTTTTAGTCGGTAATAATAAGTGATGTCTTCCGATACAAAGTCTTCATAAGAATAGTTTTGTTGAACGTTAGAATTACCATGACCATCTATTCGGGCAATGGCAGTATAGTCAACCCCATCAGCACTTCTTTGTAATTCAAAATAGTGATTATTGTTTTCACTTGCTGTTGACCAGTTTGCAACAATACTGTTTGAGTTACATTTTGTTGTGAAATCAATTAATGTAATTGGTAAAGGTGCAGATGTTAAATTTACGGATCCTAATGTGTAATAAAATCCTGTCCCTGCTGTAAAATCGAATTGAAAAACAACAGTATCTACAGTATTGTTAAAGCCACTGGGGCCAACGGTTGTAGTTCCACTGGCAAAAACGCCATCTTGATCTACTAATAAACGCACATCAGATAAATTGTTTGCTCCTGTAACGCCACCTGATCCAATAACGCTGGAGATATCAAATTTTAAGCTTATAGTTCCAACGGTTCCTGTTTCCTGACCTTTCCATACTCTTGATAAACGGCTTACTATTCCGGTAGGTAAATCACTATTAGAAGCGGTTGAGGCCGGTAAAGTTTGCCCATTATTTCCTGTTATAAAAAAGGATTTGTCAGAACCAAAAGCAGTTCCCCCCATATTTGTTCCATTAGCAATGGTTAATATATCTACACTGCCATTTAAACTGGCAACACTTTTAGATCTTAGTTTATTTAGTCCTGAATTGCCCGCAGCATTATCCCGGCCAATACCAATCACATAATTATGATATCCGGTTTGGTCAGCCCAAATTTGAGCACCATCACTTGCCATATAAGTTACAGAGGCAGCCGAGCCTTTATTGTTTCCTAAAGTAATACCGTATTTTATAGCTAAGTAAGATTCAACTCGTCTTAATTCGGATGTTCCTAATTTCACATTAAAGGTCATAACTTCTGCAATATCAACGTTGCAATATAATGGGTTGCCTAAATCATTAGAACCTATATTTAATGCTTTAAGTGTTGCACTGCTTGGCGAAAACGTAATTCCACCATGGCTATTAATTGCATCTATATTTCCATTTAATCTGATTGAATTAGTTGTTGCATCCGTGATCCCTCCAACAATAACATCTTTATTTATAATGTTAGTGCTACTTGCTGCATTTTTTCCGGTTATATCATCTACAAAATCGAAACGCTGACTGGAACCGTTTAATTCAAATCCCATACGAGTAGCATTTGTAGGATCGGTTTCCCATTTATAATCCACCAAACCACTCTTTAAGTTTTTAACCATAAATATAGTATTGGTACTTGTATTATACATAGCGTTCCCGCTAAAGGTATTTGCACTTATTAAAATATCGTTGCTGCCATCAAAACGAATATATGGTTGAAAATTGACAGCGCTTGATATTAGAGCAGGTCGATTTGCTACAGTTGCTTGCGTTAAATTTCCGGTAATACTTGTTCCCGAAGATTGGTCCCCCCACGCACTAACAGGACTTCCCGTTACTCCGGCATCAGATTTTACCCAATGCTGCAAGCCTAAAGCTTTGGTGCTTGGGTAACCATTGCATACATTTATTGTTCGTGACCCCGCAGGATTTGTAGCAGTAGGGACTCTGTTTGTAGCGGCCAATGTAAATTGTGTAACAGAAGCATCAATAACATTTGAAGTGGTTGCAGAAGGATTTATATCATAAGCGATCCAAAAATAATTTGTTCCTGAGGATAAAGTTTGAGAGCCGTTTAACGTATTTGTTCCGCCGGCCGGAACGGTTCCACCAGATACAAATTCGTTAGTTGTGTTGAAGGAATTTGTTGTTCCTGTATAATATACATGAATTTTTGAAACGTCGGCTAATGTGCCGCTAGTGCTGCTGCCTGCACCTAATTGAATACTTGTTAATGTTAAAGGACTACAAGAGCCTGCGGTTACTACTTGAAGGCAAACGACATCCTGATCAAAATCGCATTTCGTGGTACTAGCCGTGGATGATTGCACAACGGTTGACGAACTAAAAGACATATTTGGTGGTACTGACATTTTGTAAGCGAGTGTGGCTGCTGCCAGTGTTGGACCACAACTATATTTGTTTACATGCACTCTGTAGGTTCCGGCTAAAGTTGGCGTCCAGGTTACATGTGATTGTGTACCACAAAAATCATCACTATAACCTCCAGATACAGCTACACCCGAATTATCTAAAATTGTAATTTGGGTATCAAACGTTGCGTTACTGCCATCAGCTGAACAATATGAAAAATCATAAGTAGGCAAACATGAGTTGACAACAAATGTGTAATAAAAATCTCCCGCAGGTAAATTCATGGTTTGATAAGCAGATGTAGGGGCCGGACTTAATGCACCATTGTTTGTTCCTCCCGTACATTGTGAGGAAAGTTGATTGGTGAATACGATCAGAATTAGAATAGTTGTGTAAAATGATTTCATTTTTCTAAATTGTTTTAGTAAATTTAGTACAACAATGGAAGCGTTAGTGTAAAAAAAGCCTTGACAATCGCATTCCTAAAATGATTTAGTCAAAATCATCTTGTTTTCGACGAAGCTCAAGAAATTGTTTATAAAATCGATTTAGTTTTCACTCAATTAATGATGAGATTTACTCAGTAATACTAGATTTTGAGAGTAAAAATAAAAAAACCAGTCAATGTTTATTGACTGGTTTTTTATGAAATACCGAGTGTAATAATTTTATTTATTAGTGCTGGTTAAACTAGCCATCGTCATTTCACGGTTCATACGCGCTATGTTTTCTAAAGAAATTCCTTTAGGGCATTCAGCTTCACAGGCTCCTGTGTTTGTACAGTTGCCAAACCCTTCTTCATCCATAGCAGCTACCATTTTCTTAACACGCTCTTTACGTTCTACCTGACCCTGTGGCAATAATGCCAATTGAGAAACTTTAGCAGAAACGAATAACATAGCCGAACTATTTTTACACGCCGCTACACAAGCACCGCATCCAATACAGGCAGCTGCACCAAAAGCTTCATCAGCGGCTGTTTTTGGAATTAAAATATTGTTTGCATCCTGTGCGTTACCTGTGTTTACAGATACATAACCACCACTTGCAATAATTCTGTCAAAAGCACTTCTGTCAACCGCTAAATCTTTAATTACAGGAAATGCTGCACTTCTCCAAGGTTCTACAACAATGGTGTCTCCATTTTTAAATGAGCGCATGTGTAATTGACAAGTTGTAACACCTTGTTTGGGTCCATGCGGACGACCATTAATGTACATACTACACATACCACAAATACCTTCACGGCAATCATGATCAAAAGCAATCGCTTCTTTGCCTTCGCTGATTAATTTTTCGTTTAATACGTCAAACATCTCTAAAAAAGACATGTCAGTTGAAATACCGGTTAATTGGTGTATTTCAAAGCTTCCTGTAGCTTTAGCGTTTTTTTGTCTCCAAACTTTTAAAGTTAGATTCAATTCTGTTCCGTGTCCTGATCCCATAGTTTCTATTATTTATATGATCGTTGTGCGATTTTAATATTCTCGTATTTTAATTCTTCTTTATTTAATTCCCAGTTACTTTCGCCTTTGTATTCCCAAGCAGCAACATATGCAAAGTTCACATCATCACGTTTTGCTTCGCCATCTTCTGTTTGGTGTTCTTCGCGGAAGTGACCTCCACAACTTTCTTCGCGGTGTAATGCATCTTTACACATTAACTCACCTAATTCTAAGAAATCTGCAACACGTCCGGCTTTTTCTAAATCCGGGTTAAACTCATCTGCACTTCCTAATACACGTACATCACTCCAAAATTCTTTACGTAATGCTTGTATTTCAGCAATAGCTTCAGTTAAACCTTGTTTATTACGAGCCATACCACATTTATTCCACATGATCAATCCTAAACGTTTGTGGAAACTTTCTACTGATTTAGTTCCTTTGATGTTTAAGAATTTATTGATTAAGTCTGTTTGCTCTTTTAATGCAGCATCAAACGCCGGATGTTTTGTTTTTAATTTATCAATAGAATCTGCTTTATCTTTTTCAGCACTCATACGAGATACTTCTTCAGACAAATACACACCTAATGTATAAGGGATTACGAAATAACCATCTGCTAAACCTTGCATTAAAGCAGAAGCACCTAAACGGTTAGCCCCGTGGTCAGAGAAGTTAGCCTCACCTAATGCATATAAACCTTTTACAGTGGTCATTAAGTTGTAATCTACCCATAAGCCACCCATTGTGTAGTGAACTGCAGGATAAATACGCATTGGAACTTCGTATGGATTTTCGCCAGTAATTTGTTGATACATATCAAACAAGTTGCCGTATTTTTCTTTCACGACTTCTTTACCTAAACGCATGATTTCTTCATGGCTAGGGTTTTGAATATTACGTTTAGTAGCTTCTGTTCTTCCGTAACGAGCAGTATTGAATGCGAAATCCAAATACACTGCCATTTTAGAATTACCAACTCCGTAACCGGCATCACAACGTTCCTTAGCTCCACGAGAAGCGACGTCACGAGGTACTAAGTTACCAAATGCAGGGTAACGACGCTCTAAATAGTAATCTCTTTCTTCTTCAGGAATATCGGTTGGTTTACGGTTATCGTCTTTCTTTTTTGGAACCCAAATACGTCCATCGTTACGTAACGATTCAGACATTAAGGTTAATTTAGATTGGTGATCTCCGGAAACAGGAATACAAGTTGGGTGAATTTGTGTGTAACAAGGATTACCAAAGAAAGCACCTTTTTTGTGCGCTTTCCAGGCAGCCGTTACGTTACTGCCCATTGCATTAGTAGATAAGTAGAAAACGTTTCCATATCCACCTGTACATAATAATACTGCATGACCGAAATGTTTTTCCATTTCGCCGGTAATTAAATTACGAGCAATGATACCACGAGTTACACCATCAATAGTCACAACATCTAACATTTCGTGACGAGCGCATAATTCAACAGCTCCCATACCAACCTGGCGTTGTAAAGCTGAATAAGCACCTAATAATAATTGTTGACCAGTTTGTCCGGCAGCATAAAATGTACGTTGTACTTGAGTACCACCAAACGAACGGTTACTTAATAAGCCACCATATTCACGAGCTAAAGGCACACCCTGAGCCACACATTGATCAATGATGTTAGAAGATACTTCAGCTAAACGATGAACGTTTGCTTCGCGTGCTCTATAATCACCACCTTTAATTGTGTCGTAAAATAAACGGTAAGTTGAGTCACCATCATTTTGATAATTTTTTGCCGCATTAATACCACCTTGTGCCGCAATTGAGTGCGCACGACGAGGCGAATCTTGAAAACAAAATACTTTTACTTTGTATCCCATCTCTGCTAAAGAAGATGCAGCTGAAGCTCCTGCTAAACCAGAACCAACAACTAATACTTCTAAACTACGTTTATTAGCAGGATTTACTAAATGAACTGTAGAGCGGTATTTAGACCATTTTTGGTCTATCGCTCCTTCAGGAATTTTTGAATCTAATTTACTCATATCGAAAAATTAAGAATGTAATATTGAATTATTTAATTATTTAATAATGCCTAGATACATCAATATTGGCATTAAAGCGAAAATAAATGGAATAAGGATTGAAAATGCTATACCTGTTTTTTTGATCAAAGGCGTATAGTTTTTATGATTTAAACCTAAGGTTTGGAAAGCTGATTGGAAGCCATGTAATAAGTGGTAAGCCAATGAGATCATTGATAATGCGTATAGGATAACGACCCAGGTAATTTTGAAAGTTTCCTGCATCACAGCATATAAATTTTCGTTACCATTAGCATCTTCGCCGGGTAAACCAGTGAAACGAGATTTTACCCAAAAATGTACTAAGTGAATGATCAGGAACATTAACAGCAAAGTCCCTAATAATCCCATAGAACGGCTATACCAAGAGGAGTTAGCGGCACCATCTATTTTAGCATATCCTACAGGACGAGCTTTTTTGTTTTCGATAGTTAATAGTAATGCCTGAACAATATGGATAATTAAACCCGCAAATAATACAATTTCACCAGCTCTGATCAACCAGTTGTGCGCCATAAAGGCCGCGCCAATATTAAAAGTTAATCCGCCATCATTAAAAAAGATTAATGCATTGATGAAACAGTGAACGACTAAAAAGGAAATCAAAAATAATCCGGTAAGACCCATGATTACTTTTTTTCCGATCGATGATTTTAAGAAACCTTTACTCATAAGAGATGTGATATTTAATTTTTACTGGGCAAATGTATGATTGCGAAGCCTTTTAAGCAATTTTTTTTGTGCTTTTAATACGGTTAATAACTAGTTATAAGCCCAATAAAGCCTAAGCTTAGACTAAAATAGGCTTATTTGGAATAGTTCTAAATTTAAAAAAGGGATTGTTGAGGTTTTAAATCGGGAAAATTGGAAAACCACTTATGATTTTAACTCATCTAATTTTAACTGATATTCTTGTTTTATTTGCATGATGATCTCTTCGCAAGAAAACTCTGCTTTAATAAGTTCAGAAGATTTGCCGGCACACCATAATTTTAAATAGTTGTTTGGTAAAACGGATTGTTCCAGCTTTTTCATCCCCTGAATTTGAATAAGTGTTTTAAACCAGCGTTTGGTTTGAGGATTATGACTCATGAATCGTTCAAACCAATTTTGAGTATAACCCATTTTTTGTGCTTCAGGCGTATCAATAATTGTACAAGGTGTTCCTGATAATTTGGTGGTCATTACAATATCATCCATACTGGCTTTAATGATAGCTTGTTTATATTCATCATTAACAGCAGATTCCTTACTCACGATAAAACGTGTGCCAATGGAAGCACCTTCGGCGCCTAGTACCATAATGGATAATAAGCCTGCGCCGCTTACAATACCGCCTGCCGCAACTACCGGGGTATTCGGAAAATGACTTTTAAGAGCAGGAATTAAAACTTGTAAAGGATTTGGTCCGGCATGCCCACCGGCTCCCTGGCCAACTGCAATAAAGCCATCGCAATTGGCATCTGCACATTTTTGGGCATGGGTAATATTGGTCACATCACAAAACACTTTAGCGCCATAACTATGCGCCACTTCAACTACTTCTTTTGGATTCCCTAATGAGGTAATATAAAAAGGCACTTTTTTTTCAGCGCATATTTTTAAATGTTTTTTGTAGTAAGGATTTGTTTTTTGTACGATTAGGTTAACACCATAATTGCCTTTATTGTTTTGTTGATGATAAGTGTTTAATTCATCCAACAGATTTGATAAGGAAGCATCATCTCTGAAATTCAGGCTGGGAAAAACGGACATCACACCGGCCCTCATACCGGCTTTCAGCATCTCCAGATTGCTCACTAAAAACATAGGAGCCATCACGATCGGAAACTCAATTTGGAGCATTTCAGTTATGCTGTTTTTCTTCATGGCAAGGGTGTATAAATTACTTATACTCTAAGATAAAAAAATTGTTCTAAATATTTTGATTTAATACAAATATATGCTAATTTTATGCATGCATAGTAATTTTTGTACCGATTGTTTCACCTTTAAAAACAACGTTTATGAGTACAATAAAAAATATTCGATTATTTGATCTTCTTCATAATTTAAAGCAAATGCCATCGAAGGATGATGCATTAGCCGCAAAAGAAAATGGTGAATGGCGCAAATATAGCACCGAAGAGTACATTGAAAATGTTACCAATTTAAGTTATGCTTTTATTCACCTTGGCATTAAATCCGGAGATAAAATAGGATTAATTTCGGGTAACCGACCTGAATGGAATTTTGTGGATTATGCGTGTTTACAAACCGGTGCTTTAAATGTGCCATTGTATCCAACCATTAGCGAACATGATCTAAAACACGTGATTGGCGAAGCCGAGATCTCTTATTTTTTTGTAGCTAATCAGGCTTTGTACGAAAAAGTAAAAGCATGTTCAGCAAATTCTACCATCAAAGAAATTTTTTGTTTTGAAAAAGTTGCCGGTATTCGATCCTTGAAAGATCTTTTGGAAATTGGGAGATCTAATCCTCAAGAAGAAAAGTTAGAGGCAGCAAAATCTGCTATTAAACCAGACGATCTGGCAACGATTATTTATACTTCGGGCACAACCGGTAATCCAAAAGGAGTGATGTTATCGCACACTAATTTTTTAAGTAATGTAGAAGCTACCAAAAACTTAGCGCCTTTTGAACATAGCTGGAGAGCTTTAAGTTTTTTACCATTGAATCATGTGTACGAACGTATGCTCTCTTATTTATATATCACTAATGGCGTATCGGTTTATTATGCCGAAAGTTTAGACACGATTGGCGCTAATTTGAAAGAAGTGAAGCCTCATATTTTTGTAACTGTACCTCGTTTGTTGGAAAAAGTATATGATAAAATCATGGCGACCGGGGCTCAATTAAAAGGTATTAAAAAAGTGCTTTTCTTTTGGGCAGTGAGTTTAGGCTTACGTTACGAACAGTTTGGAGCTAATGGCTGGTGGTATGAATTTCAACTAAAAATTGCCAATAAATTAATTTTCAGTAAATGGCGCGAAGCTTTAGGAGGAAATATTGTTTGCGTGGTATCGGGTGGATCTGCCTTGCAAGCACGTTTAGCAAGAATTTTTCATTCGGCACGTATTAAAGTGTTGGAAGGATATGGATTAACGGAAACATCGCCTGTGTTGGCAGTAAATTGTTTTGATAATAAAGATATTCGTTTTGGAACTGTTGGCCCGGTTATTAATAATGTAAAATTGAAACTAGCAGAAGATGGCGAAATATGTGTAAAAGGACCAAATGTGATGTTGGGATATTACAAACATCCGGATTTGGATAAGGAATGTATTGATGAGGAAGGTTGGTTTCATACCGGTGATATTGGAGAAATTGTTGAAGGTAGATTTTTAAAAATTACGGATCGAAAAAAAGAGATGTTTAAAACATCAGGAGGTAAATACATTACACCAATGTATGTTGAGAATAAATTAAAGGAGAGTCGTTTTATTGAACAGGTAATGGTGGTTGGAGAAAATGAAAAATTTCCGGCGGCTTTTGTTGTTCCTGCTTTTGTATTTCTTCAACAATGGTGCGAGAAACGAAAAATCACCTACACAACTAACGAAGAAATGATCCAACACCCTGAGATTGTAAAACGCATACAGGAAGAAATAGATATTGCAAACGAAGAATTTCCGCAATATGAAAAAATTAAACGCATTGAATTATTGCCACATGAATGGACCATTGATCATGGAGAGTTAACACCTAAGTTGTCATTGAAGCGTAAAATCATTATGGCAAACAATAAAAAATTGTACGATAAAATTTATAGTGAACATCATCATATATAAAATAATATGTACGCATAATGATTTTGTATTATGGCTAAGAAACACACAGAAACAATAGACTCTAAATTAAAAACTGCCTGGCAAGTGGTTAGTCGTATGTATAATGCAGAAGCGATCATGCATGATGGAACCATTGCGATGGCTCATTTCCTGTTAAATGTGGATAGTCAGGAAGGTTCTTACGCTTCTGATATTGCTCCGCAATTGGGAATGGAAAGCACATCTTTATCACGTATTATTTTATCATTGGAAGACAAAAAATTAATTCAACGTATACCGGATAAAACCGATAAGCGAAAAATTAAAATCAAGCTCACTGCAAAAGGTAAAGCACAAAAAGAATTAGCTAAAAATATTGTCAGAAATTTCAATCACATAGTTGAGGTTAAATTAGGAAAAGAAAAACTCTCCCATTTTTTTAAGATCATAGATGAAATTACAGAACTGGCAGAAGAGAGAAGTAAACTTATAAAAGCATAAACAATGAAAAGAATCATAAATAGAATAGCAGTTTTAGGTTCGGGGGTCATGGGCTCACGCATCGCTTGTCATTTTGCAAATATTGGTTGCGAAGTGTTATTGCTGGATATTACCCCTAAAGAGGTCAGTGATATTGAAAAAGCAAAAGGCTTAACATTAGAAACTAAGTCTGTAAGAAACAGAATTGCAACTGAGGCTTTGCAGTTTGCTTTAAAATCAAACCCATCACCTATTTATAAAAAAGAATTTGCTTCGCGAATCAGCATTGGCAATTTTGAAGATGATCTGTCTAAAATTGCTCAAAGCGATTGGGTAATAGAAGTAGTGGTAGAAAACGTAGACATTAAGAAAAAAGTTTTTGAAAATGTAGAAAAGTATCGTAAACCCGGAACATTAGTCACATCTAACACTTCCGGTATTCCTATTCATTTAATGACAGAAGGAAGATCAGAAGATTTTAAACAACATTTTTGTGGCACGCACTTTTTCAATCCTCCACGCTATTTAAGATTGTTGGAAATTATTCCTACTAAAGATACTAAACAAGAAGTCGTTGATTTTTTAATGCATTATGGCGAACAGTATCTTGGCAAGACTACCGTATTATGTAAAGATACTCCGGCCTTTATTGCAAACAGAGTGGGCGTGTATTCGTTAATGTCTGTTTTGCATGCCGTTGAAAAAATGGAGTTGACGGTTGAAGAAGTAGATAAATTAACCGGTCCGGTTTTAGGGCGTGCAAAATCGGCTACGTTTAGAACCGGTGATGTTGTTGGTTTGGATACCTTAGTGATGGTAGCAAAAGGACTTGTACAAAATTTACCGAACGACGAAGCGAAGGATCAATTTGTGTTACCCGGTTATCTTAATAAGATGATCGAGAATAAATGGTTTGGAGATAAAACGGGGCAAGGGTTTTATAAGAAAGTAAAAAATGCAGAAGGTAAGTCTGAGATCTTAGCGCTTGATTTAAAAACACTCGAATATAAACCATCTCAAAAAGTAAAATTTGCTACACTCGAATTAACGAAACCAATTAGTGATTTAAAAGAGAGAGTTAAAGTTTTAGTACAAGGAAAAGATAAGGCCGGAGAATTTTACAGAACAACATTCGCCGGTTTATTTCAATACGTTTCAAATCGTATCCCGGAAATATCAGATGAGTTATATAGAATTGACGATGCCCTGAAAGCCGGATTTGGCTGGGACTTGGGACCTTTTGAATATTGGGATGCGATTGGTGTTAAAGAAGCGGTTGCTTTAATGGAACAAATGGGAAATAAACCGGCAGCCTGGGTGTATGAATTTTTAAAAGGAAATACAACATTTTATAAAATAGAAAATGGTGCCCGTAAATTTTATGACATTCCTAGCAAATCCTACAAGGTAATTCCAGGTACAGAAGAATTTATTTTATTGGACACATTACGTGATACAAAAGTAATTTGGAAAAATAGTGGCGTTACGATTACTGATATTGGTGATGGGATCATCAACGCAGAATTTCATACAAAGATGAACACTATTGGTGGCGAGGTGTTGCAAGGCATTAATAAAGCAGTTGAAATTGCAGAGAAAGATTATAAAGGGTTAGTAATTAGTAATGAAGGAACAAACTTTTCTGCCGGAGCCAACGTGGGCATGATCTATATGATGGCGGTTGATCAGGATTGGGATGAATTGCATGCAGCAGTTAAGTTATTTCAAAATACAACGATGCGTTTACGTTATTCTTCTATTCCTGTTGTAGTTGCACCGCATGGATTAGCCTTAGGTGGTGGCTGCGAAATTTGTTTACATGCCGATAAAGTGGTAGCTCATGCAGAAACATACATAGGCTTGGTAGAATTTGGCGTTGGCTTAATTCCTGGTGGAGGAGGTACCAAAGAATTTGCTTTGCGCTTAAGCGATTCGTTAAAAGAGGGTGATGTAGAATTAAATACATTCAGAGATAAATTTTTAACGATCGGTCAGGCCAGAGTATCAACTTCGGCTTACGAAGCGTTTGATCTTGGGATATTGCGCAAAGGAATTGATAAAGTAGTGGTGTCCCGCAATCGTTTATTATCAGAAGCGAAACAAGAATGTTTAAATATGGCTAATGCGGGATATACACAACCTGTTTTGCGAAAAGACATTCGTGTGTTAGGGAACTCTGCTATGGGAATTGTGTATGCAGGTGCTAACGCCATGCGCAGCGGAAATTACATCAGTGACCACGATCAAAAAATTTCTGAGAAATTAGGTTATGTAATTGCCGGTGGAAACTTATCACAACCAACTTTAGTCACAGAGCAATATTTATTGGATCTGGAAAGAGAAATATTTGTAGCGCTTTGTGCTGAACGAAAAACTTTGGAAAGAATTCATAGTATCATAAATGGGGGAAAAGTGTTACGTAATTAATCGAATAAGTTATAAAAGACATAAATATGAAAGCATATATAATAGCCGGTTTTAGAAGTGCAGTAGGCAAGGCGCCTAAAGGTTTATTTCGTTTTACGCGTCCTGATGATCTGGCAGCTGATGTCATTAGACATTTAGTAGGAACTATACCTCAGTTAGATAAAGAACGCATTGACGATGTAATGGTTGGGAATGCCATGCCTGAAGCAGAACAAGGATTGAACATAGGAAGGCTGATTTCTTTATTAGCATTAGATACTGATAAAGTTTCCGGTATGACGGTGAATCGTTATTGCGCCTCAGGTTTGGAAACGATTGCTCTAGCGTCTGCAAAAATAAATGCGGGTATGGCCGATTGTATTATTGCAGGTGGTGTAGAAAGTATGAGTTTGATCCCGATGGGAGGGTGGCGTGTTGTACCTAATCCTAAAGTAGCCAAAGAGCATGCCGATTGGTATTGGAACATGGGATTAACAGCAGAAGCAGTGGCCAATGAGTTTAAAGTATCTCGCGAAGATCAGGATGCGTTTTCATATCACTCTCATCAAAAAGCATTAGCGGCAATTAAAGCCAATAAATTTAAAGATGAGATCGTTCCGGTAAAAGTGAATGAAGTTTACCTTGACGAAAATATGAAGCGTAAAACAAAAGAATACATTGTTGATGCAGATGAAGGGCCTCGTGCTGATACATCTGTTGAAGCATTGGCAAAATTAAAACCGGTGTTTGCAAATGGCGGAAGTGTTACTGCGGGTAATTCATCACAAACCAGTGATGGTGCAGCGTTTGTTATTGTGATGAGCGAGCGCATGATGAAGGAATTGAATCTGCAACCAATTGCAAGATTAGTGTCGCATGCAGTTGCGGGTGTTCCGCCACGTATTATGGGAATTGGTCCTATTGCCGCTATACCGAAAGCGGTAACACAAGCGGGATTAAAAATGCAAGATATTGATCTGTTTGAACTGAACGAAGCCTTTGCATCACAATCGTTAGCAGTAGTTAGAAATTTAGAATTGAATCCGGACATTGTGAATGTAAATGGTGGTGCTATTGCATTAGGACATCCATTGGGATGTAGTGGCGCGAAATTATCAGTGCAACTATTTAACGAATTACGCAGACAAAATAAAAAATACGGAGTCGTAACCATGTGTATAGGTACAGGACATGGTGCAGCCGGAGTGTTTGAATTATTGTAGAACAAGTACCATGTAGATTGTATGTTGTACCCAGACAGGATACATTATACAAAATACATTGTACATAAAAAGTGAATTATGGCAACAACAAAAACAAAAGGCGGTGAGTTTATTATTAAAGAAACTTTAGCACAGGATATTTTTATTCCGGAACAATGGACGGAAGAACAATTGATGATGAAAAAAACCTGCGAAGATTTTTTGGAACAGGAAGTAACTCCACATCTGGATCGTATAGATAGTCAGGAGGAAGGGTTGATGCCTTCTATTTTAGAAAAGGCTGGAGCTTTAGGCTTATTAGGTATTTCAGTGCCGGAGAATTTAGGTGGCTTGGGTTTTGATTTTGTGACCTCCATGTTAACGACTGAAGTTATTGGTGCAGGACATTCAGTGGCGGTCGCACTTTCGGCACATTCCGGTATTGGAACGTTGCCAATTTTGTATTACGGAAATGAAGAACAAAAAAAGAAATACATTCCAAAATTATCTACCGGCGAATGGAAAGCTTGCTATTGCTTAACAGAACCCGATAGTGGCTCTGATGCTAATAGTGGCAAGACTCACGCAAAATTGTCAGCTGATGGAAAACATTACATTTTAAACGGACAAAAAATGTGGATCACCAATGGTGGCTTTGCTGATCTGTTTACGGTGTTTGCAAAAATAGACGACGATAAAAACTTATCTGCATTTATTGTAGAAAAATCTTTTGGAGGAATTACACTAAATCCCGAAGAGCATAAAATGGGAATTAAAGGAAGCTCTACGCGTCAGGTATTTTTTACGGACTGTAAAGTGCCTGTAGAAAATTTATTATCTGAAAGAGAGAATGGATTTAAAATTGCCGTTAATATTTTAAATATTGGACGCATCAAATTAGCCGGTGCAGCCATTGGTGGCAGTAAGAATACCATTACACAAGCAGTGCATTATTCGAATGAACGTATCCAGTTTGAAAGACCAATTTCTAAATATGGCGCTATCCGTTATAAATTAGCAGAACAAGCTATTCGTGTATTTGCCAGTGAAAGTGCTACTTACAGAGCTTCTCAAAACATTGAGGATGCCATTCATGCTTTAATCGAAGGAGGCATGGACGAAGCAAAAGCAAAATTAAAAGGCATTGAACAATTTGCAGTGGAAGCGGCTATATTAAAAGTACATGCTTCAGAAACGTTAGATTATGTAGCTGACGAAGGTGTTCAAATTTATGGAGGCATGGGGTATAGCGCCGAAGCGCCGATGGATCGGATCTATCGCGACTCGCGTATCAATCGTATTTTTGAAGGAACCAATGAGATCAATCGTTTACTGATTGTAGATATGTTATTGAAACGCGCTATGAAAGGTGAGTTAGATTTGATGGGACCTGCGCAAAAAGTAGCAGCAGAGTTAGTCGGTATTCCTGAAATGGCAGAGGCCGACGAAACCTTATTTGCTTACGAGAAAAAAATGATCGCTAACTTTAAGAAATCTATTTTATTAGTGGCTGGTGCTGCCGTTCAAAAATTAATGACCACTTTGAGTAAAGAACAAGAAGTGATCATGAATATTTCTGATATGGTCATTGAAACTTACGTGGCTGAATCTACTTTATTACGAGTAGAAAAATTAGTAAGTATGAAAGGAGAAGAGGCTTGTCAGGCGCAATTACATATGATGCGTTCTTATATTAATTCAGCTTGTGATAAGATCTGGATCAACTCAAAAGAAGCAGTAAATAGTTTTGGCGAAGGCGATGAATTAAGAATGATGCTAATGGGCTTGAAACGTTTTACTAAACAAGAACCTTTCAATGCAAAAGAGGCTCGTCAAGCAGTTGCTCAAAAATTAATTACTGAGAATAAGTATTGTTTTTAAATTTATCTATTCAAGTTCAGTTGTACTTCTTTTGATTTTTAATCAATTATATGAATTTTCCTAATTCTTGCGTTTAGACTATATTTGTCTATAATAAAAACGCTATGATCAAATTTTTTTTACACTTTATTTTTTTATTAAGTCAAATCAGTTTGTTTTCTCAAACTATTGATGAAGCTTGGTTCAAAGAACATTATTCCAAAAAAGAATATCAGATCGCTATGCGTGATGGTGTGAAATTATTTACGGCTGTTTATACGCCTAAAGATCAATCTGAGAAACATCCTTTTTTAATGACGCGCACTCCTTATTCTTGCGCGCCTTATGGCGAAGATAAATTTCAACCACGTTTATACCAATTTCACTGGAAAGAATATTTAAAAGAAGGGTATATTTTGGTATTTCAGGATGTGCGTGGCCGCTGGATGAGCGAGGGAGAATTTGTGGATGTAAGACCATTTAATCCAAACAAAAAAAAGAAAACAGATATTGATGAAGCCAGTGACACCTATGATGCAGTAGATTGGTTAGTGAAAAACATTCCAAACAACAATGGTAATGTGGGAGTTTTTGGCACTTCGTATCCGGGGTTTTATTCTACGATGGCTGCATTGAGTGGTCATCCTGCAGTTAAGGCGGTTAGTCCGCAAGCACCGGTTACAGAATGGTTTAAAGGTGACGACTTTCACCATAATGGGGCATTTATGTTATGCGATGCATTTAATTTTTATTCTGAGTTTGGCCAGCCTCGCCCCAAACCAACAACAATGGGTCCCGTTGAGTTTAAATATTATACACAGGATAACTACAAATTTTATTTAGAAACAGGTGCTTTAAAAAACTTCACTAAGTTGATGGGCGATAGTATTAAATTTTGGTTAGACTTAATGAATCATCCTAGTTACGATGAATGGTGGAAAGCAAGAGACGCCAGAGTTGGTTGTAAAAATATAAAGCCAGCTATATTAACGGTTGGCGGATTATTTGATGCAGAAGATTGTTTTGGCGCTTGGAATTTATATAAAGCCATTGAACAACAATGTACAGCCACAAACAATAAAATTGTGATGGGTCCTTGGTTTCATGGTGGTTGGTCAAAAAGCGATGGTAGCTTTTTAGGTAATGTGAGATTTGGAAGCAAAACCTCAAAATATTTTCAGGACAATATTGAAATTCCTTTTTTTAATTATCATTTAAAAGGAAAGGGCAATATTGAATCCTTAGCTGAAGCAACTATTTTTTTTACAGGAGAGAATACTTGGAAACAAATGACTACGTGGCCACCAAAAGAAGTGGTGATGACACCAATTTATTTTCATGATAATTCTAAATTGTTGTTTGAAAAATCTACCTCAGAAAATTCTTTAACAAAATACACTAGTGATCCGTCCAAACCGGTTCCTTATACAGAAGATGTGTTAACACAAAGAACAAGAGAATACATGACGGATGATCAACGTTTTGCAAACAGAAGACCGGATGTGATCAGCTTTGAAACTGTAATTTTAGATCAGGATTTAACTTTAGCAGGAGCAATAACAGCAGATTTGAAAGTGATGATCTCTACCACAGATGCTGATTTTGTCGTAAAGATTATCGATGTATTTCCTGATGGCTTTAAGTATGATACATTAATAGATGGAAAAGGTAATGGTAAAAATTATTTGATGGATGGCTATCAAATGTTGGTGCGTGGAGAAATTATGCGTGGGAAATTCAGAAACAGCTTTGAGAAACCCGAAGCATTTGTGCCTGATAAAATTACAACTGTAAAATTTGATCTGCCAGATGTGGCACATACATTTAAGAAAGGACATCGTTTAATGATCCAGATTCAAAGTAGCTGGTTTCCTATAGCGGATAGAAATCCTCAACAGTTCATCGATATCTATCATTGCGATGATAAAGATTTTATTAAATCAGATATCAGATTATTTCATGATGCGAGTAATGCATCAAGTATTATATTACCAATATTAAAAAAGTAATTTAAAAAACTTTGATCATAAAAAAAGCGATTCGTTAATTTAACGAACCGCTTTTTATTTTATGAATAATTTTTAAAGCGCTTCAAAAGCAATCTCAAAAGCTTTAATTGTTTTATCGATGTCTTCTTGTGTATGTGCTTCGCTCATAAAGCCTACTTCGTAACCAGAAGGACCTGAGTAAATGCCATTGTTTAATAAAGAATGGTATAGTGTTTTAAAATGAACCATGCTATTTGCATCTATATCTTCTGCACATACAATTTCTTTTTTATCTGTAAAGGCTAACCAATAAATGGAACCAATACTAAAAATTTTGAAATTGTGTTTGGTGTTTTTAGATAAACCCGCAATTAAGGTTTGCGTTTTAGTTTCAAGATCTTTATAAAAATTAGGTTTTAAGCATTCCGTTAATTGTGCAATTCCGGCACTCATTGCAACCGGATTACCACTTAAAGTTCCGGCCTGGTATACGTTTCCTTCAGGAGAAATAGAAGACATAATAGCCTTGCTGGCTCCATAAGCGCCAACAGGAAAACCACCACCAATAATCTTTCCGTAAGTAATGATGTCAGGTTTAATATCATAATATCCGGCTGCGCCTGTGAAACCTATACGAAACCCACTGATCACTTCATCAAACAATAAAAGTGTATTGTTTTTTGTACAAATATCACGTAAGAACTGTAAGAATTCTTTTCCTTGTAACAATAAACCATTGTTAGCTGGCACGGGTTCAATTATGATACAAGCAATTTCGTTTTGGAATTGAGTAAAAGCTTGTTCAACAGCTTCTTTATTATTTAAAGGCACCACGATTGTTTCTTTCACAAAACTTTCAGGTACTCCGGCTGATGACGTATTACCAAAAGTCACTAAACCTGAGCCGGCTTTTACTAATAAAGAATCTGAATGACCATGGTAACACCCTTCAAATTTTAAAATTTTATTTCTACCGGTATAGCCACGAGCCAAACGTATGGCGCTCATTACGGCCTCTGTACCACTACTTACAAAACGTATTTTTTCTATATAAGAGTTATTAGATAAGATTAATTCTGCTAATTCATTTTCTAAACGCGTTGGTGCTCCAAAAGAAGTTCCGTTACGCATCGTCTTTTCAACAGCATTTAGTACATTGTCATTTGCATGGCCTAAGATCAATGGTCCCCAGCTGGCGCAATAGTCAATATATTCGTTTCCATCTGCATCCCAAATATGAGATCCTTTCCCTTTTTCAATAAATAAAGGTGTGCCACCTACACTTCTAAAGGCACGCACGGGAGAATTTACACCACCTGGAAAATAAGATTTTGCTTTTTCGAATAATTGAACAGATTGTTGATTTTGCATAGCTTGAAAATTAGAGTACAAAGATAGAAGTTTGAATGTATTTATGATTTTCAAAAAAGGGAATAAAATAAAAAAAGGCTACCTCGATTGAGATAGCCTTTTTTATAGAGATTATTATGGATTAGTTATGTTTCACGAATCTTCCGATTTTCACATCACCATTGTTTTTGATCATTTTGAAGATGTAAATACCTTCTTCAAGTTTAGCAAGATTTAAAACAGTGTGTTCTTTCGTTAAGTTTTCTTTTACAACTAATTTGCCAATAGCATCATACATTTCTAAAGAAACATTACCTGCTAAATCAGCGCTGATATCGAATGTTACAATACCAGTTGAAGGATTAGGATAAACACTGATGTTACTTAATTCAAGTTCTTGAATGCCTGCACAAGGCGAAACATTTTGAGTAACAGTTGCCGTAGCAACACCACAAATGTTAGAACTTGATACTGTATAAACAGTAGATGTAGTTGGCGTTACCGCTACGATAGCAGTAGTTTGTCCACCTGGCGCCCATGTATAAGAAGAAGCAGTACCACTAGCAGTTAAAGTAGCCGTTTCGCCAGCACATAACATAGTAGACGAAGTAGTAGCATTAATTGTTAAAGGAGACGTTACATCAATAGTAGCAGTAGTAGAACCGGTTCCACAAGAGTTAGTTCCTTCAACAGTATAAGTAGTCATTGCAGTTGGAGTAAATACAGCAGAAGCAGCATTACCACCGGCAGCAGACCAGGTATAGGTATCAGCACCACTAGCAGTTAATGTAATAGAACTAGCTGCACAAACAGTAGAACTTAAAGGAGA
>JAKFDE010000062.1:0-226240 GCA_036676295.1 Bacteroidia bacterium
AAAGTACATATCCTTTTTCTAACCACCAAATTTATTTTCAAAAAAATTAAATCTTTTTTTAAATAAATTCTCCTACTCCTCTTTCCTCAAACAACCTTATCAATTAACGGGCTGCAAATGTAAACATCTTTTCTTAATACCAAAGAAAAAATTTAACTTTTTTCTTTTTAATCGATTTTTACTTTAAAGCCTCTCAAATAACGGGGTGCAAATGTAATAATCTTTTCTTTACTTCAAAGGAAAAAAGAAAAATTAAAGACAAATTATTTGATTTTATAGATGTATGTGGTTTGATTATCGTTAACCGGATTTAAAAAGAACATGGTTTTATCAATAAAACTAGGTTCGATCGTCGTTACATAATGCAATGTAGGAAACCGTTTTCTTAAAGAATCAACACGCTCATTAATGTGCTCAGCCTGCATAAACACGACATAGTTCGGCCTTTCTGCTACCGGCAGTGTTTTATAAAAAGTTAATACACTATCTGCAGTAAAAATTTTAGTCAATCCAATGGTGGAACTCCAGTTTTGTAAATAATACTGCGGTGGCATCGTGAAATCATCCCTGTTAGAATCTTCGATGATTAGACGCACACAATCTTTTTGTTGCGCGATATAGCACATGGCTTCTACTCTATTACGTTTAGAATAAGAAAAAGTCAACACAGGTAGTAATAGCAGATTCAACACACAGCACACTATGACTGTATTTTTAAACCATTTTTTTATTTCCCAATTATATTTTTCGATAATCTGAAAGCCTCCAATTAATCCTAAAATAATAATGAAAGGAACTACAGGCAGTATGAAACGTTCTTGTTTATTAGGGAAATACGTATGAAACGCAAAGAATAAAAAAGTTGGCCAAAACAACAAGGCTTCTTTTTTCCAGTTTTTAAAATAACCCGCAAACATTAAAATACTAATAGGCGGGATCAAAAGCCCTAATACCAAAGAAAGGTACATATGCCAGATGTCTACTCCATATACCGAAGCATTGTCAATATTGTATTGAACATAAGCCATGAACTCTACAAATGGCTTGCCCCACACATAAATATCAGGAAGACCAAGCGTAATAAAAGCAGTGGTTAAAAAACCAAATACAATGAGCAATAAACTTTTAAATGGTATGCGCATGATCAATAACGCTAAACCAAAACCAGCTGTGAATATGGACGATTGAAACCGAATGGTGAATGCAATAGCCAACATAACACCTGCTAATAGAGCATCTTTAGCAGAGATCTTAGAATCATTTTTTAAAACCAACCAGGTAGCAATAACCATTGGAGGAATACAAACTGTTTCGATTAAATTACGCACACTTAAAAATGGCATAAACCAGTATAAAGCCAAGGCTACGCCTACCCATGAAGCTACTTTTAAATTTGATCTTTTGTAAGCTATTTTAAATCCATAATAAACAACTAGCAAGGACCATAATGCATGAAACAATCTGATAAAATATAATTTACCCTGAGGATCGGTTAAACCACACATGGTAAAAAATTTCAAGATCAAAAAATGGATGCCGACATAAAAATAAGGATGCCCTTGTGGCTGCCTTGTCGGGTCTGACTCTGAAGGTAACCAATAATTATAATCGGTGCCATCAACCCAAGATTGGGCAGCTTCCAATACTAAAAAATGGTCGTCGAAAAATCCAAAACCTTTGGAGAAAATCACTGCCAATAAACGGCATATCAAGCCTGCAAAAATTGCAAATCGAAGAGGATGTGTATTGAAATAATTTTTAATAGAAACTATCATTATTGTTGGGCTTTTTTATAAAGAATAAATGCTACAAACGAAAAAATAATATTTGGTATCCAAACAGCGATTATTGGCTTAGCCATGCCTGATGTAGCAAAGGTTGTAGAGATGTGCATGAATAGAATATACATACAACTAAGCACCAAGCCCAAGGCTATATGTAAACCAACTCCGCCTCTAATTTTACGTGATGAAATTGACACACCAATAATAGTTAAGATAAAAGTAGCAAAAGGAAAAGCCGTTCGTTTATACATTTCTACCTCAAAAAATTCAATACGACTAGAGCCTTTTAGTTTTTCTTTGATAATGTATTCTCTTAGCTCGAAAAAAGGCATCACTTCAATTTTACTTTCAAAACGAGCCATATCTTTTGGCACAAAATCAATCTTCAATTTTTGAGATGGATAAAATGAATGGATTTCTTTATACACAAATTTCGTCTTACCATTTTTTAAAGTATCAGATAACTCCGTATAAATTAATTTTCGCTCGAATACATTTGTTAAATTCCATGTTCCACTAACGCTATCCCATTTCATATTTTCGGCCTTTAACATTGAAATTTGTCGATTATTTACCGTTTTTTCTATTGAAATTTGATTAGCGAAATTGTTATGGTTATCATAACTACCCATGTATAATGTAGTACCAGGAGCAATTTGTCGGTGAATATTTATATCCTCAGTATTATAACCGTTGTTAATGTACTTATCTTCAAAAGCAATTCGTACTCTATTGGCATTAGGAATAATAAAATGGTTTAACGCCAAAGAAGACGCTGTGATAAGACCAGCGCCAATCATATACGGCCTTAAAATTCTTTTAAAACTAGTGCCACTTGATAAAATAGCCACAAACTCTGTTTTATACGCCATTTTAGAGGTAAATAAAATAACGGCAATAAAAGTGAACAGAGGGCTAAACAAATTACCGTAATATGGAATAAAATTAAGGTAATGATCAAAAATAATTTCTCTTAAAGGAATTTTTTCAGCGATGAAATCCTGTAATTTTTCAGAAATATCAAATACAATAAATATAGCCAACATCAACGTAATTGAAAACACAAAGGTTCCAATGAATCGACGAAGTATGTATTTATCTAATATTTTAAGCATTACAAACGTTGCCCTAATTGTTTTACCATTTTATTTTTCCAATCGTAAAAAGTGCCATCAATGATTCTATTTCGGGCTTCGGTTACTAGCCATAAGTAAAAAGCTAAATTGTGAATACTGGCAATTTGTGCTCCTAAAAACTCATTACAATGTACTAAATGACGAAGGTATGCTTTAGAATATTCTCTATCGACATAACTTGTACCATTCTCATCTAATGGAGAAAAGTCATTTTTCCATTTTTCGTTTTTAATATTAATGATGCCATTTTGTGTAAACAACAGGCCGTGACGCGCATTACGAGTAGGCATTACACAATCAAACATATCCACACCCAATGCAATGCTTTCTAAAATATTTATTGGCGTACCTACTCCCATTAAATAACGAGGTTTATCTGCGGGTAAAATATCACAAACTACTTCGGTCATCGCATACATATCTTCGGCAGGTTCGCCAACTGATAAACCACCGATGGCATTACCTTCTGCATTTTTTGAAGCAATATACTCGGCAGATTGCATACGCAGATCTTTAAACACAGAGCCTTGTACAATAGGAAACAATGCCTGAGAATAACCATACTTTGGATCAGTTTCATTGAAACGCTTTATACATCTATCCAACCAACGATGTGTTAATCCTAAAGAGTTTTTAGCGTATTTGTATTCGCAAGGATAAGGTGTACATTCATCAAAAGCCATCATGATATCAGCTCCAATGGTACGTTCTATGTCCATTACATTTTCGGGTGTAAATAAATGTTTACTTCCGTCAATATGAGATTTAAATGTTGCTCCTTCTTCTGTTAGCTTACGTTGAGCTGCTAATGAAAATACCTGGTAACCACCACTGTCCGTTAATAATGGTCTGTCCCAACCATTAAATTTATGTAAACCACCGGCGCCTTCCAGCACCTCTAAACCCGGACGTAAATACAAATGGTAAGTATTTCCTAATATGATCTGAGCCTTAATATCTTCTTTTAATTCGTGTTGATGCACTGCTTTTACAGTAGCAGCAGTACCAACCGGCATGAATATAGGAGTTTGTATTGGCCCATGATCGGTTTCAATAATTCCGGCTCGGGCTTTTGATTGAGAATCTTTATGAAGGAGCGTAAATTTCAAAGTATAAATTTTAGTTGGTAAAGATACATTTTTTAGTTAGTGAGATAATGAATTAGAAATTTAGAGCGTTAAAAAATTAAAATGATTAAACCTGTATTCTTACCGACCTCACCCTAACCCTCTCCTATAAGGAGAGGGGATTTTACCAGTTATTGGCAAAAATTAACCAGTTACCAAACGCAAATGTAAAGTTCTGTTAAATTATAGTTTATGGCACAAGCCTTGAAAACAGTATATCAAACAACAAAACATAGAAATTATGAAAACCTCAATTAAAACATTAACTACTATTTGTGCGGTAGTAATTAGTTTAAGTGCAACAGCTCAACATAGGTCTCGTGGAAATGAACCTCAACCAAAAAATAACAACCAAAACAACAAACATGTTTATGCTTCCAACCATCATTATGGTGGACCAAACTGGGGTGGACCACACGTAAATGTTGTTATTGGCGGGTATCCAAATTATGGTGGCGGATATTATTATTACGGAAACAACTATGGAAATCATTATAGTATTAAAAAAGCTGCAAGAAACTCAATCAGACAATCAGCTCAAGTAATTGGTCAAGCCCTTCAATTTTCTGATTGGAATGATATGTACTCACCTTGGTTAGCCAAAGCTATTCGTCACCAACAATATGCTAAGCAATTATATTTTTGGGGTGATTATGCCGGAGCTTTAAATCATGCTGAACGTGCCGGTTTCTTAGCCTGGAATACATTAAGTTATTTTAATAACGCTTATGGATATGATGATGGTTTTGCCGGAAGCAATTATCCAAACCCTTATACTGACCCTAATAACCCATATTACAGACAAAGTAATCCTAACGGGTCTGGCAACAATGTAACGCCTAACGGCAATACAAATACAGGTGATGACAGTGATTTTGGTTACAGAAAAAGTAATCCTGATACTAAACCAAATGAAAAGATGAGTTCTGATCCAAATGCCGAGCGAAAAATGGCTAAAGAAGAAATTGATAATACGTTGCCTCAAAATAAAATGAGTGATAAAGAATTATTAAAAACTTCGGTGAAAGATCTGGATATTGAGTAAATAAAATAGAACAATTCCTAAACGTAAAATCCCTGTACCAAATGGTGCAGGGATTTTTTAGTTATATTTAAGCCGTGATTTACAGACTTCCAAATTTTATATTAGCCATTATTAGTGCTTTATTACTGAGTGCAGGATGGTTCTCTCCATTTACCATTTTTATCTTTTTTGCTTTAGTTCCATTATTGGTTATTGAAGATAAAATTTCAAACTCAACCACTATAAAACGTAGACGTTTAGCCTTAACAGGTTTAAGTTACCTCACGTTTTTTGTGTGGAATTTATCCGTAAGCTGGTGGATCTATTATGCTTCGCTCGGTGGAGCCGCTATGGCTATTATTTGCAACGCTATATTAATGAGTGTTGTATTTATGATTTGGCGTAATTTAAAACGCAGAATTAATAAGCCTTGGGCCATTTGGTTGTTGATACCTATTTGGTTAGGATTTGAATATGGACATACGTTATGGGATTTAACCTGGACCTGGTTAACATTAGGCAATGCGTTTGCCTTTACACATAATTGGGTGCAATGGTATGAATTTACAGGAACTTCAGGAGGAAGTTTATGGATATTAGTAGTAAATATTTTAGTTTTTAATTTGATCAAAAACAATAATTACGAACTTAAACAATTAGCTAAACCTATCGGCGTTATTGTTATTCCGATTGTTGTTTCTTTTTTGATCTTAGCTTTTGAACCACAATCAGAAAACCTTAACCAACGGACTTATAAAACAGTTATTGTACAACCCAATGTGGATCCGTATAACGAAAAATTTTATTTTGAACCCGAGATACAATTACAGAATTTATTAAAACAAATTGCCGGAAAGCTTGATTCTACCGTTGATTTTTTAGTTTTACCTGAAACCTATTTAACTGAGAATATTGCTGAAGGTCATGAAAACGATTCTCCTTCTCTGCATTTTTTAGATGATAGTCTTTTAAAAAAATATCCTCAACTAACAATTATTACTGGCGCTAACACTGTTTATATTTATAAACCGGGCGAAACAATCAGTGCAACAGCTACAAAATTCAGTAAAGCAAATGAATATTTAGATTCGTATAATACCGGTATGCAATTAAATCATGATGGTATAGTTACTTATCATAAATCAAAATTAGTACCCGGTGTAGAAAAAATGCCTTTTCCTGCGTTATTTAAACCTTTAGAAAGTCTAGCGATTGATTTAGGTGGAACTATGGGAAGCCTTGGTACACAAACAGAACGTACTGTTTTCTTTAACCATAACAAACAAGTGGGTATTGCACCGGTTATTTGTTATGAAAGCGTGTATCCTGATTATGTAGCTGATTACATTCGCAATGGCGCTAATTTTATCTTCATTTTAACCAATGATGGTTGGTGGGAAAATACACCCGGCCACAAGCAACATTTAGCTTATGCTAAACTAAGAGCCATTGAAACCCGCAGAGAAATTGCCCGTTGTGCCAATACCGGTATTTCTTGTTTTATTACTCCTTACGGTGAAATTGAACAAGCTACTCCTTATTGGGAAGAAGCCATTATTACTAAAGAAATGACGCCACATAATGAACAAACCTTTTTTGTACGATTTGGTGACCTGATCTCTTATAGTTCTTCAATATTGGCAATTTTATTGGTTATCTGGAGTCAAATATTACGTTTTAAAAAGTCTTAATTATTAGTAAATTTGGTGTCGTAAAAAACTAACCCGCTTACGCAAAGCTTCAGCGGATAAAACTTAAAACAAACAAACACTATATATGGAAAAATTTGATGTGGCCATTATTGGCTCAGGCCCTGGAGGATATGTTGCTGCTATTCGTTGTGCGCAATTAGGAATGAAAACAGCTTTAATTGAAAAGTATAACACACTTGGTGGCACTTGCTTAAATGTAGGTTGTATTCCTTCTAAAGCATTATTAGATTCTTCGGAACATTTCTTTAATGCAGTTCATCATTTTGAAGAACATGGTATTGAAGTGAAATCTCCAAAGGTTAATATCAAACAAATGATCGAACGTAAACGTGGAGTTGTGAAAATGACTTGCGATGGGATCAACTTTTTGATGAAGAAAAATAAAATTACGGTTTACACAGGTGTTGGTAGTTTCGAATCTAAAACTGTAATCAACATTGCTAAAGCTGATGGATCTAAAGAACAGATTGAATTTGCAAAAGCAATTATTGCAACAGGCTCAAAACCATCTTCGTTACCTGGAATTGAAATTGATAAAAAACGCATCATCACTTCGACTGAAGCTTTAGAGATGACTGAAGTTCCAAAACACTTAATTGTAATTGGCGGTGGTGTGATTGGTTTAGAATTAGGAAGCGTGTATGCACGTATAGGTTCAAAAGTATCGGTGGTTGAATTTATGGACCGTTTGATTCCAACAATGGATGCCGGCTTAGGAAAAGAATTACAACGTGTGATGAAAAAAGATCTGAAAGTAGAATTTTTCATGAAACACAAAGTAGAAAGCGTTGTAGCAAAAGGTAAAGAAGTTACTGTGACTGCTGACAACGGTAAAGGAGAAAAAATTGAAATTAAAGGAGATTATGTATTAATGGCTGTTGGTCGTAAACCATATACCGAAGGATTGAATTTAGAAAAAGCAGGCGTTAAATTAGATGCCCGTGGAAAAGTTGAAGTGGATGCACATTTAAAAACAAGCGCTGATAATATTTATGCGATTGGCGATGTTGTTGTAGGCGCTATGTTAGCTCACAAGGCTGAAGAAGAAGGTGTGTTTGTTGCAGAACAAATGGCCGGCCAAAAACCACACATCAATCATAATTTAATTCCGGGTGTAGTTTATACATGGCCTGAAGTTGCTGCTGTTGGGCAAACAGAAGAACAATTAAAAGAAAAAGGCATTAAATACAAAGTAGGTTCTTTCCCATTTAAAGCTAGTGGCAGAGCTCGCGCAAGTATGGATACCGATGGTTTTGTAAAAGTATTAGCTGATGAAACAACAGATGAAGTTTTAGGTGTACATATGATCGGGCCACGTACCGCAGATATGATCGCAGAAGCAGTAGTTGCAATGGAATTCAGAGCAAGTGCTGAAGACATTTCTCGTATCTGTCACGCGCATCCAACATTTACAGAAAGCTTAAAAGAAGCTGCTTTAGATGCAACAGGTAAACGTGCTTTACACATTTAAGAACAGATAAAAGATTAATGATATAAGATAAAAGACAGGTTAATTTTAATCTGTCTTTTTTTATTTAAACATAAAATAATGACTGAAGAATTAGATCCAAAAATTTATCCAATAGGAAAAGTAAATCAAGTAGAATTCACAAAGGACATTCTATATCGTTCTATTATGATGATAGAAGCGGCTCCTGTGAGCTTGCGTCAACGCATTTCAACTTTAAATGAAGAAGAATTGGAATTAACATACAGAGACGGTGGCTGGACAGTGAGGCAAATTGTGCATCATTTGGCAGATTCTCATATGAATATGTGGATCAGAGTGAAACATACTTTAAGTCAAGAAAATCCTACTATTCAACCCTATGATCAAAATGCCTGGGCGGATTCAAAAGATTATAAAACTGCGTCGCTTGAAAGTTCTTTATTAATATTTGAAGGGATTCAATCACGTTTTTCAAACTTATTAAAAACAATGAGTGAAGCTGATTTTAAAAGAACTTATTTTCATCCGGAGTATAAAAAAACATTTACGTTATCCGAAGTTACTCAATTGTATGCCTGGCATGGCATGCATCATTTAGCACAAATAGAAGGTATCTTTAAATAAAAAAATCCCTCAAGTATTATGCTTGAGGGATTCTTTATTTATAATTTAAGGGTTATTTTAAAAACGTATCAATTGAATAAATATTCTCTACGAGAATATGTTCAATTAAATTAGTTAATTGGCTTTCGTCATTAGCCACTATTTCTGTAGCAGGAATAAATCTAATTCTTCCTTCCTGTTCACCTTCTATTATAGTTCCGTACTTTCTGATGCCATTCTTTAGAATGATCATTGCCTGTATCGTATTCATAATTTCCTCCTTTTTCTTTAATAAAGGCAAACTTAGTGCCATAATATGACTTAACCATTAAACTAAGGTTATCAAACAGTAAAGCGACCTGTTTAATGAGTAGGTTTTTCATATATAAGACTGTTTCTAAATAAAATCATAAAAAAAGCCCGCTATTATGAAAATAGCAGGCTTTTTAAAAGTTCAGGGTAGATTACATATGAGAATCTAATTTACCTGACAATACATTTTTAGCAGCAACACCCACATGTTTTTCAACTACTTCACCGTTTTTGAAAAATAATAAAGTAGGTATATTTCTGATTCCGTATTTAGCCGAAATTCCTGAGTTGTTATCTACGTTTACTTTACCAATTACAGCTTTTCCTTCGTATTCTTTTGATAATTCTTCTACTACCGGCCCAACCATACGGCATGGCCCACACCATTCTGCCCAAAAGTCAACTAATACCGGTTTGTCTGATTTTAATACTAATTCTTCAAAATTAGCGTCTGTGATTTCTAGTGCCATTTTATTTTGTTTTAAAGGTTATGTTACTTAATGATTTTCAAATTTAAACTTGTTACCCTATTTAATCAAACTTTAAACCAAATAGTTTTCCATGCCTTTTTGACATAATTAAAGACATTTGCTTCATTAAATCAATAGAATTAACGAATTCTTATTTTATTCTAACAAATTAACTTATAGCTCGAAAAAGTTTTTATATTAGCTAAAAAAATAAACTTATGGAAGAAACAAACTTATCTAATCAAGGTTCACAACAACAAGGACAAAACATTAATCAACAATTTGGTAATCAATTCGGACAAATTCCGGTTCCTAACTCTGCTGCTGTATTAGTTTTAGGTATTTTATCTATTGTATTATGCGTATGCGCAGGTATCGTAGGATTAGTATGTGGTATTATTGCTTTAGTATTAGCAAATAAAGCTATGGCTGTTTACAAAATTAACCCAAATAGCTTTACGACTTCTTCATACAACAATTTAAAAGCAGGAAAAGTTTGTGCTATCATTGGCACGATCTTATCTTCTTTATATTTCATTTACTACATTATCATTTTAGTAGTTGTTGGTGCTACAGCAAGCTCAATGCCTTGGGATCAATTAATGAAACACTAATTATAAAACACAACAAACAAAAATGCCTTTGATGTTCTCAAAGGCATTTTTTATTTTTAAATTATGGTTAATTGGTTAGAACAACATTTGTTTACCTGTTTTTTCAAATCGCATTTTGGTATGGAATGCCCCGGTTGTGGCATGCAAAGAGCCCTAATCGCTTTATTAAAAGGTGATCTCACAGATTCCTTAAAATATCATGCTGCGTTAATTCCCTTTATTTTAACCATTGTTGCCTTATTAATTCAATTAATTATCAAGCATCATTTAGGAGGAAAAGTAGTGATGTGGTTATTTATTTTAACCTCATCCATTACTTTTATACAGTTTATAGTGCGGCAAATAATTTTGTTCAGTTGAACTAATTCACCAATAATTTTATCGTCTTCATAGTAGCTTCTCCGTTAATATTCAAGAAGTAAACACCCGGCGTATAATTTCTTAGATCGAGCGGCACATTAATTTTTGAAGTTTTAGAACTACCTAAATCCATTACTAACTTACCGATTGCATCATGTAATTTAATATTTATTAATTCGTCCTGTTCTAAATCAGTTTGTATAACATATTCATTGTTTGACAATGTTAGCAATTGCCAATTATTCGTATGTACCTGTTCCTGAACACCAGACACAACATTCGTCACCACTAAAGAACCATAAGTTGTATCTATACAACCGGAATTACTAGTAGTAATTAATGTGATGGTATAAGTGCCAATAGTTGTATAATTATAGTTAGGCGACACATCAGATGAAAAACCTATGCCATCACCAAAAGTCCAGCTATAACTTGAACTATTGGTAGATGTATTATCGAATACAACTAAACCTCCTGTAGACAGATCAACCGTATCCTGATTGGTAAAACTTGCTACCGGCAGCTCGATTGTATTAACAAAATATTGCGAATCATTGTTATCACACATACCAACAGTGTTTACTTCTAAAGAATAATCGCCGCCAGATAAATTTTCCAATGTATCAGCGGTAGATTTATTTAAACTGGTTTTAACAACTGTATTCAATGCATCTTTCCAATAATAATTCCAAGGCCCTGCATTAGTTCCTTGTGCAATAATTTTACCTGCCTGAGGAGACAAACATGAAGGTTGATTTATAGAACTGCTAATGGTTAAAGGATTCAAGGTAATATTCAAATCGAAACGTGAAACCGTAGTTGTATCTGATAAATAGAATACATAATTATTAGTTCTCAGATCTGTTGTTGTATTTGAATAACGATCAAATAAATTAATACAAGCTCCTTTTGGAAAGGAACTGAAATTATCTAAACTAATGGTATATGTTCCTGCATAACCCGTAGTAGTTGTTAATGGCATAGAAAAATTTGATACAATTGGGGCAACGCCATTTACCTGAAATTGATTCACAACATTATCTAAAGCAATAATTGGTGCTGAAGGATCCTGACCTCTTAATTTTAAAGCATCATACTCTTCATCAAAAGTAGTATTAGCACCATTCTGTAAATACAATACTGTTTCATCATGAAATGAACTTTGACCATCTAAATAAATTCTCAGTAAAGGATTAGAAGATGCAACTTGTGTAGTAGAACTCGATTTTAAAAATGTAGGGTTACCTGCAACTTTAATTGATTCAGTAGCATTTAAAGCTGTAGCTCCGGTTGTGTGCACATAAAATGCTTGGCCCATTGGAATGTTATCGCCAATTCCGCCAGATGCTGCCGATGGGCTACTGATACCGTTTACGTATGCAGCATGTCCGCCGGTTCCGCCATTTAAATCGGCATTGTAAGTATAAATAGCATTATCAATACCGGTAGTTGCTCCTTTCAATAAACTCCATTTAATAGGAGATGGATAAGGATTATGAATTAAGTTCCAACCATCATTTGCAGGAACTCCTGTACTTGTTCTGCTTAAAGGAATAGTATTGTTGAATTTTCTAACTGTACCCGTTACATCTAAAGTAATGCCGGTAGTTGTTACAGAATTTGTTCCCAGATACACCCAGTAGCCTTTATTTGGCGTAATTGGATCTGTGATGCTGCTTAAAGGAATATAGGATGCTGCATCATCAAACAACCCAACTTTTGTTTCATCATAAGTATAAATTGATAAAAAACCTGCCGCACTTCCATCAGGGCATGTTGGGCAACTAATTGGAATATCATCATCCCAATCTTGTAATGTTAAACCGGAAGATATAGGCGTACCTAATAGTGCCCATCCGGTATAACCACCAGGAGCGAAACGTTGTACGGTAACGTTTCCTGTAATATCAGCCCCTACAGCAATTTGTGCTATTCTTGCTGTATTTGAAGCAGTAGACACCATTGTAAATATATTACCATTAGTATTAAAAGTGCCGCTGTTAAGTGTTAAGGTATTAATTAAGTTTTCAGCGTTAGTAATTATTGCTCCAGCACTGTTAGTTAAGGTTAGATCATAAAAATCTGTGATTGATGTGCCTCCTATTGTTTGAGCAGTTGTTCCGTTTAAAAATACCAACCCACTTCGTGAGTTAAAAGTTCCACTATTTGTAAAATTTCCTTTAACAGTAATTTGATTATTGGTAGTATTCACATCCAAATTAGAACCTGCATTAATGATAACATTACTAGCTGTGATAGCGCTTAATAAGGTTTTTGCTCCTGATCCTGTAAACGTTACATTATTAAAAATTTCGCCGCTTGTTTTTTGAATGGTTTGTGAAGTTGTAGAACTAAATGTCACTAAAGAAGTTCTTGGAGTAAACAATCCTGTGTTGAACCAATTACCACCAACGGTTAAACTAAAATTACTTGTTGTTACATCAAGTGTACTTGTGGTAATTGTTAGATTACCTTTAACATTTGTATTAGCTGTTAATGTTTTTGTCCCCGAAGTTGAAATCGTTAAATGATGATAGCTTCCATCTGTAGGTATACGTATAGCTTGTGCTCCAGCCATAGCATAATTAACTGTATTAGCAGAAGCAGAGGCGTTAAAATTTGTAACCGTAAAATTGGCAGACTGGTTTTTTAAATTTAACACGCCACTTGCACCTTGTGTCCATGTACCATTACCGGTTAAACTCGTCAACATTGTAACAGTAGCATTATTAGTATAAGTACCGGTGCATTTGATATCATCAAAGGTCATTTGAGCTGTTCCGGAAATGGTTTTGTTTGCCCCTGCTAGTGTATAAACTCCTAAATTTGCATTAATAGTTCCATCCACTTGTACATTACCATTAATGGTCCATTTTTCTGCAACTACGCAATTAAATAAACCGGTAGATGTTATTAATAAATCGTTAATAATTTTAGTACCAAAAGTACTGCTGGCAACTAAAGTGGCTGTAATGACCGTTGAATTAGTAACAACAACTTTTGCATTTCCCATATCATTAGAGCCGCTTGATATTAATAAATTACCAGCAATATTATATGTAGGTTTTCCTGAACCCGAAATTGCCCCACCCAACATGGTAAAGTTTCCCGAAACATCATAGGTTTCATTCTTTGTATTAATAATGTTTCCACCTGAGTTTATCACTACATTATTTAATGTATTTGCTCCACCAATTGCGTCATCAGTTAAAGAGCCCGAAATATAAAGTGTACCCGAACATGTAAAATTATTTCCTCCAACAGCAAATGCTCCACTAACAATATTTGCGTCAGAATTAATGATGACAGAAGCAGCAGTTGATACAGTGCGTGTTGAAGCGTTAATATTTAATTTATTATAGGTAGTAACAAATGAAGGTAAAGTTGAATTAGCAGTAGTTACATTCCAATTGATCGTGCCTGTACCTGCTGTAAACGTCATGCCAAATGCTCCTGCAGTCCACGATGAGCGTATTTGTAAACATCCTCCATTCGTCATGTTGATCGTGTATCTTGCAAAAGTACTACAAGAAATACTACTTACGTTTAATGTATTTGTTCCTGTAGCCCAGCTTAACGTAGCTGTAGTAACAGTAGAAAGTCTTAATGTACCATACACTAAATTAGATGCCGAATTGTCAAAAACACAAGCACCATTAATCACTAAATTATCTCCGGTGGTCGGCAAGGTCCCTAAATTCCATTTTGAGGGGTCACTAAAATTGCCGGGACCGGTAAATGTTTTTGTAGCAGAAAACATTTGAAAACCAAACAACACTAAAATAAATAAATAAATTATTCTCATTTCTAACTATTAACCTTATGATTTATATAAAACACATCTTGTATATACTATCAATTTTTAAGCTCCTTTCAGAATAATAAAAAAATCGATTAAGTAAAAATACTTACTTATGTAAGATTTTTTACTTAATAGTAAACATTTAACATTTCGAGTCAACTAAAAAATTTAGGAAATACGGTGCTTTTAAGGATACTTTTCCAAAAAGTCAATAAAATTTACGTTGAATCTTACATATACATCGATAAGATCCAAATTAACAATTTTATCATTAAACGGGGCTATAATCTGATTTTAGACAAAATCTATCCGATTATAAAACGCTGCCTCAGATTTTTATGGCCAAAAAAAGCACTAATTAGGTGTCTTTATTTTATTGATTTTAAAATCAACGTTGAAAAACTTAATTATGAAATACTCTTTAAGATTTTAAAATCTCCTTTTAATTTAAAGAGAGAAAAAAAGGAAAGTTTATTTTCTTTCATAAATAGCACTACCAAAATAACGGACGCTACAAAATAAGATAAGCACGCGGCATAACAAGCCCCTAATAATTGAAAATTTTTGACCAAAAAATAACTCGACACAATAGTTGTAAATAACCCGGAAAAATTAGCAATAGCAATTAAGCGTTGTTTGCCTAACCCTGAAAAATAATGGCTAATGATCGTTGAAAAACTAATGAACAATACTCCAGGTGAAAGACTTAACATAACAGTTTTGGTTGACGTAAAATCTTTCCCTAATAAATAAGTAAAAAAGTCGCTTGGAATGATCAATAAAACCATGACGCAACCTAAACTTAATAAAAAACACAGTTTAGAAAGCAAAAACGTTATTCGCACATTTTTACTTTCATCTTTTTTATTGGCAATATAAGTTAATATGATAGGCGCCACGCTACTGCTAATAATCAATACAGACTCGATCAATGAAGTGGCACTTGAATAAACACCCACTAAAACGGTATTTCCAAGTAAATAAAAATTATAACGATTACTCAGCATGTGCGATAAATTGGCCAGCTGATTATAAAACCCATTTTTAATGATCATTCCAGAATCAAAATTTGGCAGCAAATATTCAAGACGTTTAAATATCGAGATGACTTCTAAACTTGAGAGCATAATTGAACTTAAAAACGATATATACAAGGCAATGATATAGCTATCCACTGTTTTAAGATCAAAATAAAAGATCTCTATCATTAAGACAAACAATAGTAATGCAGGCTGAAAGAAATTTAAAAAATTATACATTTTAATTCTTTCTTTAGCCAAAATAATAACCCCGTGAAAAGAATGAAGTATAATGATCAATGATAGAAACGTCACATGGATCCATTGTTCTCTTATGCCAATTTTGAAAACAAAAAACATAACGCTTAATATGATTGAGCAAAATAGGGTCCAAACAAAACCTGTTTGATAGATTTTTTTTAATGAAAAATTTGGGATAAAGTACACTAAAGCATAACCGGTATAAATTTCATTAACGGCTTGAATAATGGCAATGTTCAATACTAATAAACTCACCTGCCCTCTCACATCACCTCCTAATTGCTTAGACGAAATTAAAAGTATAGCCAAGTTTACCAAAGCCACAAAGCCTTTGGTAAATAAAGTAGCTATAATTTTTTTAAGCATTAATTTGAATATTTATAATAAAGTTGAGTGATTGAATTACAAACCGATGTAGCACTATATTGATCGGCAATATACTGATGCATTTCATTCGGAGTAGTAAAATCTGTTCTTTTAAATTTAATAAGGTTTTCTGCGCATTCGTCTGCTATGTTATTTTTTAAAACAATTCCCATATTTGGCTGCACCATGTTTTTGGTTTCGCCAACATTTGTTGTAATGACAGGTAACCCACAAGCCATTGCTTCTAATAAAACCACAGGCATGCCTTCAAAATGACTCATCAATAAAAACACATCGCTTTGATTCATATAAGTAGCAATTTCATCAGCTGTTTTATAGCCTGCAAAAACAATGTGTTTATGTAATTGATTATGGTGTACCAAATTTTTATGCATAATTATTTCTTGCTTATTCTCTCCTATGATCGTTAAAGAAAATTTAATATTTTTCTCAAATAAATGCTTGGCTACTTCAATAATACCGGAAATATTTTTTTCTCTTTCTACTAAGGACGATACATGAACTATTTTCAAAACACCATCATCGGTTTTTAAACCCGGCATAGGTTTAAAGATAGCAGTATCTACTACATTGTTGATCAATTCGAAATTATTGTTCAGCCGATGTGATCGCATCGCGACTTTCAACTTATCAGAAATAACAAACACTACTTTTGCTTTTTGAACGATTTTTTGTGTGATACGTTTTAAATAAAATCCTTTGTAATTACCATCTTCCGGATAATATCCACTCCAATGTTCAGTAATAAATAATTTTGCTTTAGGATATTTTTTTAAAGCATATAACGCCGGAATAGCCGCCGGAAAAACAGTATTAACATGAATGATGTCAAATTGCTTTTCTTTTGGAAGAGCATTGATCAAGTCTTTGTATTCTTTTTTAAACTTTCTTAATTTCAAAAAGCTACTTAAAATAGAAGTATTTGAATTGACTTTTGGATAAAACACACAACGTTCCGTAAAATTTCCATCATCAACATTGGCGTAAGTTTTTTCTTCGGTATTAGAAACTGATTTTACGAACAGCACTGTAACCTTATGTTTTTGAGCTAAAGCCTGTGCATGACGTTTAATAAAGATTCCATTACTCTGACTTTCCGGATTGGGATACCAGGAACATAGAAATAAAATATGCAATTGTTTGTCGGGCATTATTACATCAATTATTTCAGTTCTTTAATCATTAAATAATGCTGGATAATATCCCATAGGATAAACGACTTTTCTTTGATCGCATAGCCACAATTTTTGTAGAACAAAAGGGCATTATCTCTTGCTTGTAACTCAATAGTATGCATTTTATTGTTCAAAGCCTCCTCTTCTAATTTAGCCAGGATCAATTTGCCTAAGCCCTTACCCTGATAATTTGCCTGAACTGCCATAAAACGTATTTGTCCAATTCCTGAACCATTATCCTGCAAACGGCCGCAAGCAATTATTTCACCATCTTTTTCAATGTAAGCATTTATAGAGGCATTTTCCAAGTCGTCTGTAGCTGTTTCCTTAGGCTTATCCCAAGGCTTACGCAATATATCATAACGCAGATCTATAATGCGATCAATCGTAGCTTTATCTTTAGCGATTTGGACTTTAAACATAATTCTTAATTTCAAATGTAACTTTTAATCGTTATCTTCTAAAATAAAAATTTCCTCTACAAATTTATTAAAGACTTTAGCAATCTTAAGCGCTAAAACCGTGGATGGCACATATTTATTAGCCTCCATAGCATTAATGGTTTGTCGGCTTACCGATATTTTATTAGCCAGCTCCTCTTGAGTTAAATTATTGATAGCCCTTTGAACTTTAAGGTTATTTTTCATCAGACACAATTTTAGAATTTTTATACAATATATAATTGAATCGTATAATAAATATGATCAACACCGTAAACATATTATATACCATCACACTATAAAACGAAATGCCATAAACGAACAAAAACGCCATAAACAATAAAGCATAATTGACAAAAACTGCCCAAAGCAACGAGTTCAATCTTAAAGACGCTATAAATTCATCCTCTTTCTTTTCTTTCGTAAAAGCTACCAATACCGCTCCCACAATAAACAATAAGCCTACAAGCTCATTAGTGATATTATCATCGATGAAACTAAAAGAAGAGCTTTCGCCAAAATTATTATTAAGTATGGCAAATACCTTTACATTTAACCAGCTTATTTCATACTCATTAACACTTAGTATTAAACCTGCAATTGTAGCCGGCACTAAAATAATCCAACCTAGTTTTTTAAACCTGTTTGGCAATAACATTGTTGCTTTCATAATTATGATGTTTTATATATTTAAAACAAATGTAAAGTATGTTTTACATATTGACAAGTTTAATTTACAAAAAGTAAAATAAATACATCTTTTTAACAAATTATATAACAAAAAAATCCCTTCATCGATTGATGAAGGGATTTCAATATGTATTAAATCAAGAAATTAAATTCTAACAGCTTGAACCGATTTGATCTCAGGCACAGCACGCATAATGGTTTCTTCGATACCTGCCTTCATGGTCATATGACTCATGCTACAGGTACTACAAGCACCCTTCAATTCCAACATTGCTGTGTTCTCATCTGTTACTTCAAGCAATTCCACATCGCCACCATCTGCCTCTAAATAAGGGCGAATGGTTTTCAACGCACTTTCTACTCTATTAAATAATTCCTGATTCATTTATGATTAAGCTAAAACTTTTTCTAATTTCTTCTTTAAATTGGTGTCAATTGCATTTAAGAAGTCTTCAGTATTTAAGTAATGTTCGCCCAAAGTTACTTTATTTCCATGAACACACACTGCTAAATCTTTAGTCATTTTGCCGCTTTCAACCGTTTCAACACAAACTTGCTCTAAAGCATGGCAGAAATTGATCAATTCCTGGTTTTTATCTAATTTTCCACGGAACTCTAAACCACGAGTCCAGGCAAAAATAGAAGCGATTGGGTTAGTTGAAGTTGGTTTACCTGCTTGATGATCACGGAAGTGACGAGTTACAGTTCCATGAGCTGCTTCAGCTTCCATGATTTTTCCATCCGGAGTAACTAATACAGAAGTCATTAAACCTAAAGAACCAAAACCTTGAGCTACTGAATCAGACTGAACGTCGCCATCATAATTTTTACAAGCCCAAACGAAGTTGCCATTCCATTTTAATGCAGAAGCTACCATGTCATCGATTAAACGGTGCTCATAAACGATACCCGCTGCGTCAAATTTAGCTTTGTAATCAGCCTGGAAAATTTCTTCAAAAATATCTTTAAAGAAACCATCGTATTTTTTTAAAATAGTGTTTTTAGTAGATAAATATAATGGCCATTTTTTGCTTAAAGCCATGTTAAAACAAGAATGAGCAAATCCACGGATAGACTCTTCTGTATTATACATACCCATTGCTACTCCGTTTCCTTTGTAGTTATAGATCTCATGGGTTTGTGCTGCAGATCCATCTTCAGGAGTGAACGTCATTGTTAATTTACCTTTTCCCTTGATCACTAGATCAGTTGCACGGTATTGATCTCCAAATGCGTGACGACCAACAATAATAGGTGCTGTCCAGTTAGAAACTAAACGAGGTACGTTCTTACAAACGATTGGCTCACGGAATACAGTACCATCTAAGATGTTACGGATGGTTCCGTTTGGAGATTTCCACATTTGTTTTAAACCAAATTCTTTAACACGAGCTTCATCGGGAGTAATGGTAGCACATTTGATGCCCACACCATATTTTTTGATCGCTTCTGCTGAATCAATCGTTACCTGATCATTAGTAGCATCACGGTTTTCCATCCCTAAATCGTAGTATTTAATATCTACATCTAAATAAGGAACGATCAATTTATCTTTAATAAATTTCCAGATGATGCGGGTCATTTCATCCCCGTCTAATTCTACTACCGGATTGGCTACTTTAATTTTGCTCATATTTTTGTGTTTAATAGGTTTAAAAAAGTTAGCCAAATTTATAAATATAATGTGGTTGCACAAGCAATTGTTTTTGAAAATTTGTCTCTTTTTTTTAATACATTAGTGTCTTAAAACCAACTTTTATGAAAATCCTTTTTTGTTTGATATTTCTAATTGCATTTACCTCTAATTACGCTCAGGATCAATTATTTAAAAAAGACAATTCTAAGCTCGATGTTAAGATCATAGAAATTAATCAAACAGAAGTAAAATATAAACTATTTACATATCAGGATGGACCTACTATCATTATTTCGAAAAGTGATTTAGCGATGATCATTTATCAAAATGGCACACATGAGGTATTTAATAATCAACCCACTCCCACCCAAACCATTGTTGTAACTCAACCGAAAACCGTTGAATTTAAGCCCATAGAACCTCAAAAACAGGACAATACACCAAAAATTGAGGAGCTGTTAGAAACAAAAAATCTTATTTCTTGTAACATTTTGGAACCTCTGAATGGCACATTTAGCATCAGTTATTTAAGAGAGTTTGCCAATAATTATTTTAATGTTTACGTACCGGTTTCTGTAGGTTTTACTAAACCCTTTTTAAATCAATCGATGGAATCCACCTTCAATACACATAATTATAACTACGATTATATCAACAATTTTACTTTTGACCGGAAGGTAGCAGAAGTTGGTTTAGCGATTCATTTTCAAACCAGCGGTAAAAAGGCTGTGACACATTTTGTAGGGCCTTATGTGAGTGTTGCCCAGTATACAGGAACTTTTGATGAACAATATTACTACAACGATCCTTACACCGGTTACTATACAAACCAAACTACACAACACTCCTTTGTTATGAACCGCTACTATTTCATGATCAATAATGGTATATTATTTAGAATTACCAAAAACTTCAACATGATGATGATGGCAGCCGTTGGCTATTCCCAAAATGAATTCATTGCAAATGATCCTAAAAATTTTGGTAGATCGGGCTATTATTACATACCTAACCGCAACGTTTTTCCTATCAATGCTTTTAAATTCAATTTGAGCATGGGTTACCGTTTTTAAAAGCCAAACTTAGCTTTACCATTAATTATAAAGAATTATTGCCTAAGAGCTTAGAACTATTTTTATAGTTCTGGCTTATGCTTACATTTGCACCTTTATTTGTAAAAAGTCTATGAAAATTACCGAACACCTGAAATCTGCGAAAGACACTTTATTTTCGATTGAAATACTTCCTCCTTTAAAAGGAAAAAGTATTCAATCTATTTTTGACGGCATTGATCCTTTAATGGAATTTAAACCGGCATTTGTGGATGTGACTTACCATCGTGAAGAATACATTTATAAAAAACGAGATGGCGGCTACCTTGAAAAGGTGAGTATTCGTAAGCGTCCCGGCACTGTTGGCATTTGTGCTGCCATTATGAACAAATATGATGTGGAAGCCGTACCACATATTATTTGTGGAGGCTTTACGCGTGAAGAAACGGAAAATGCATTAATTGATCTACAATTCCTTGGCATTGATAATGTTTTAGCATTAAGAGGCGACAGTATTAAAACTGAATCGCAATTTATTCCTGAGCCTAACGGCCATGCTTATGCTATTGACCTGGTAAAACAGATCAAAGACATGAACAATGGTTTATACCTGGATGATGAAATGAAAGATGCTGCTCCTACCAATTTTTGTATGGGCATTGCAGGTTATCCCGAAAAACATTTTGAAGCGCCAAATATGTATGCTGATATGAAATGGCTGAAAGCCAAAGTAGATGCCGGTGCTGATTACATTGTGACTCAAATGTTTTTTGACAACAAAAAGTTTTTTGAATTTGTAGACTTATGTCGTAAAAACGATATTAACGTACCAATTATACCGGGATTAAAAATATTAAGCTCACGTGCTCAATTAGTAGCTTTACCTAAAATCTTTCATATTGATCTTCCACAGGAGCTGTTTGTGGAATTAGAAAAATGTAAAGATGATAAAGCCGTGAAAGAAGTGGGTATACAATGGTGCATACAACAATCGAAAGAATTAAAAAAAGCGAAAGTAGATTGTTTACACTATTATACCATGGGAACGTCTGAAAGTACAAGACGAGTAGCGAAAGAGGTGTTTTAATTTTATAACAAAAAACAATGTCTGATACTAAATACAATTTACGTGGTGTTTCTGCATCTAAAGAAGATGTACACAATGCAATTTCTAATATTGACAAAGGTTTGTTTCCTCAAGCGTTTTGCAAAATTGTTCCTGATCATTTAACAGGGAGTGAAGATCATTGTATCATCATGCATGCTGATGGAGCGGGTACAAAATCTTCTTTAGCTTACGTGTATTGGAAAGAAACCGGCGATCTAAGTGTATGGAAAGGCATTGCACAAGATGCAGTTATCATGAACATTGATGATTTAATATGTGTTGGTGCTACTAATAATATTTTATTATCATCAACCATTGGCCGTAATAAAGGATTAATTCCGGGCGAAGTCATTTCAGCCATTATTAATGGCACTGAAGAAGTTTTACAAAACCTGCGCGATAACGGTATTGATATTCGTTCTACAGGTGGTGAGACTGCTGATGTAGGCGATCTAGTGCGCACCTTAATTGTAGATAGCACCGTGGTTTGCCGCATGAAAAAATCAGAGGTCATCTCTAATCATAATATCCAACCAGGTAATGTCATAGTTGGTTTAGCATCTTATGGCAAAGCGACCTACGAAACCGAATACAACGGCGGCATGGGTAGCAACGGGTTAACCAGCGCGCGTCATGATGTTTTTAATAAATCAGTGGCTTCAAAATATCCTGAATCGTTTGATGGTGGTTTACCAAAAGAAGTAACTTATTGTGGTAATTTAAATTTAACGGATAAGGTTGATGTGAGCTATACCGATGCTAACGGAAAAGTGATCAACGAAAAAATAGACGCCGGAAAATTGGTCTTATCTCCAACCAGAACTTATGCACCGGTTGTAAAAAAACTACTATCAACTCTTGGCACAAAAATTAATGGCATTGTGCATTGCAGTGGTGGTGCTCAAACCAAAGTATTACATTTTGTAGAGGGCGTTCACATCATTAAAAATAATTTATTCCCATTACCTCCCTTATTTAAATTAATACACGAACAAAGCAATACCGATTACAAAGAAATGTACAAGGTATTTAATATGGGGCATCGTTTAGAAATTTATTTGCCTGAAGAATTAGCTCAACAAGTGATTGCTATTTCCAAATCATTTAACATTGACGCGCAAATTATTGGTCGCGTTGAAAAACATGATGGTAAAAAAGTAACGATCGAATCGGAGTTTGGAAAGTTTGAATATTAATTCAATTCCTGACAAGAAACTTTATTGCTGCTAACGGTTAAAATATAGATCTTTCCATCTTTAAATAAATTATGTATTAATGGTTTTTTAGAAACATTTTGAATGTTACTAACCGCTTTTCCTTCTTTATTAATAATGTCAATTTTTGATCCGGCTTTATCGTAAGCCACTATCCAATCATGATTAGCGGTTGAAACTAACTGCGCATCCTCATATACCGCTTGTTCATTGAAGCTTTCCATTAACTTAGCAGAGAACGCATCATAGGCATACAATCCGCCGTTTCCATACACTAAAACATCTGTTTGCGTATCATCATTCACTAATCCAAAATTGGTTTTAAACCCACTTAACTCATCACCTAGTTTTAAAGTTTCTTTTTTATCAGTTAATGAAATTTTATTCAACATATTATTTTTATCATCCACATAAATAATTTTAGTGTTATCCAAACTACTTCCGGGCAAAACATATAACTGACTTAGATACTCCATGGTTTTATTTTTAAAATCAATTCGGCCCTCACCTTTTCTGCTAAACACATACAATTTTCCTGATGCATCAGCAGTAACTAAATAATCACTTGCTCCTACGCGAATATAATAGATCGGTAAAGTTACCTCTGCGTCTGTTCTAACCGGCACAAAACCTTCTGTTTTAATGCCGTACAACGTATAACTATATATTTTTTTATCAGCACAGGCAATTAATAAACGATAGTCTTTAGTGTTCTCATAATCTAACAAAGTAATGTTGGATGTGATTCGGGAAGGTACTTTTACCGGATAACCCTGAACGTAATTACCATTTCTATCGATCAAATGAATGTAATTAGCTGTATTGAACAATAATTGCAGTTTGCCGTTCTTAAAAATATCAACCGTATAAATAGTTGCTTCTATTCTTTCAGTAATTTTCTTTTTCCAAATTAAATTTCCGGTAGAGCTAATGAGATAAACCGTTCCGGCTTCATCCTGAAAGCATAATTCGTTTTCCTGGGTCAAATGGTTTTTAAAAATAGAAACGCTTGAGTAAATAGCAGAATCTGATGTAAAAGTCCATAATGATTTAGAATTGGTTTCGGAGATCTCTTTTTGCTTGGCATGAGTTCCATTAAGTCTAAATTGGATATTCGCTTGATAATTTTTACACGTCAGCGACAATTTGGATAACACATCTTCTCCTGTATTCAATTCAACAGAATTAAGCAAACGGAAATAATTAGTGTACTTGATAACATCGCAATTTTCATAATACAAATAATTACACTCCTGCAATAAATTATCTCCTGCATAGTCCATAAAGTCAGGATTTTTACCCAAAACATTACTAGACAATAAAGCCTCCGAAAAATACTGAACTCCGGTTTGATTTGAAAATAAATACACATCCTCATTATTCAGATAAGCATACAAAAATTGATTCTCTGAATCAAAAACAGAAAACAGATCACTGTAATTATTATTGATCTTAAAAATCTGTAAACCAGATTGAGAAATAACACTATCACTCATGAATTTTAAAAGAGCTTTAGCTTTCTCTGGATCTTTAATTTTAAAACTGGTAATTTCGCATTGTACTTCATTAATTTTGTAACCTGCTGAAACAATTTCTCCATCCAGGTTCTCTAGGCTTTCATTTTTTAAAGGATATAAGGCGCTATCTTCCAAAGCTTTCCAGTCATTTTCTATCTCTTCAGAAACTGTAGCAGGCAGCTGTTTAGCCCATTCGATATAAAATAGCTTAGCATCACTTAAACTTAAACCTTTGATGTAAGCCGCGTTATCCGGCAGATTCTCAAATTGCCTGATATCTCCTGAAGCCTGATGTTTTGTTAAATTTAAAAATGATAGTGAGTCTACGTTGGTAAACCCATTACAACTTATTTCGTTTAATTCTAATTCAACATTAAAAACAGATTGTAAAGAAAATAACGACTTGTCAAACAAATTAGACAATTGATGATTAAAATAGATCAAGGTATTTTGTTCTCCATTTACTTTTAAAAGCTCCTGATAAGCTTTCGAATCGGCGATGGATTCTTTTTTATCAAGATGAATGGCCTTTTCCAGAACACCTGCATTAGAAGCGAAATAAACAATCCCATTATTAAAAGTAGCTGTCCATTTTTCTTTATTGATCGTTAGATCAAACGCTTCGTAGGACGAAATCGTATTATTTTTTTGAAATGTTTTATTGAAAAATATTTCAAAAAAAGTCTGATCATTTTGTTCTTTAAATTTGAATTGAATGAGATGCTCTGTTCTGTTTCCACTTTTTATAAAACTCCAATAAAGCGAATTGCCATCAATAACACTGGCAACTTCATACTGAGTTTTAAATAAAGAATCCAAATACCAAATGCCCTTTTGAGCATTTTTGATTGACTGTTCCGTTAATAAAGAATTCCAGATTAAATTTTGGTGCGTCAATTGCTTGATCAACTCTGAACTACTTTTGGATTCGATCACACACAAAGCGTTAGCCGGAATATGTTCGCTGACTATTGCTTTAGGTTCTTTACTTTCACGCAATCTAAAATAGCCCCAAATGGCTATAGCTAAAGAGGCTGCAATAAAAACATAAAATGCTATTTGCTTAAACATACGCACCATCTAATGTAATTGTAAAACAATCACTTAGGCAATTCATTCCTCAGGAGTTATTAAAGATGGGTTGTGAATTGAATAAATTCTATTTAAACTGAAAATTAGCAATATTCTTTTGCAGAATGACTCCGGCTCCAAACTTATTTTTCCAATAATTAGCCAAATAGCTTTGCTCTCCCTGTCCGGGTGTTGGGATCAAAATACAATTAATATTTTTCAACGCATACAAATCCATCAAAGTACTATAACCACTGCGGCAGACGATCGTTTTTGAATTCGTAATAAGTGTACTTAATTCTTTAGCTGAAGGTGTGTTATATGTCTTCAGATTTTTTGGCATTACCAACTCTGATGGTTGATTAGTACCTCTTACTAAAGCAATATTTAAAACTGATTTTTCAGTAGCTAAGATCAATGCATTCTCCAATAACGTTCGCTGTGGCTCCGGCCCCGACAATAAACACAAATAATCAAATTCTTTATTTGTTGTTACTACAAAAGGTAATCGACTTAAAGGGCCAATGTATTTAACGTTTTCTAAAGCAGTATTTTTTGATAATTTGCCGGCTAAAGATTGTTTCTCGTTTTCAAGATCCGGCACCCAAATTTCCTGAAAACGTTTCATAAAACGACGATGGATAACATTTGCGATAGCAGAAAATACACCTGCTTCAATATTTAATTGATGTGTAATATATATGCACTTTGCCCGTGAATTGTATAATCCAAACCTATTATCGCTTATCACCACATTAACCTGATGATCATGAATGATCTTTTTCAATTGTTCCCGTTCCTTTTTGATCACTCCAAAAATACGACGAGCATCTAACAATAATTTTAAACTTAAAGGCAATTTTATGGAATAAGAAATATTGTAAGGTTCTATCTGGATTTTTTTTAGATCAGGAAATTCTTCATCAAAAACTACAGCTGTTAGCGGCGTAACGCCTAATATCACTTCATTAGAAGTCATTAATTGTCTGATCAGGGGCACGCATCTGGTAGCGTGTCCTAAGCCCCAATCTAAAGCAGAAATAAATATGGTTTTACCGTTTATGATACCACAAATTAACTAAAAAAATTAACTTTACTGTGTGGGAGAAACTTTTTCTGAACATATACAAAGTATTTTAAAAACCCTTTCGGATTCGCCCGGAGTGTATCGCTATTACGACGCGGATAATAATTTATTATATGTTGGTAAAGCAAAGAATTTAAAAAAACGCGTTACTTCATATTTTACCAAAGAGCATGATACCTTTCGTTTACGTATCATGGTCAAAAAAATTGCCGATATACAAACCATTAAGGTAAATACCGAAATGGATGCCTTGATATTGGAAAACAATTTAATTAAAAGCCTCAATCCTAAATACAACATTAGCTTAAGGGATGATAAAACATATCCCTGGATCATGATCAAGAACGAACGCTTTCCTCGTGTGCATCATACCCGTCAAATGAAAAAAGATGGTTCGGAATATTTTGGCCCTTACCCTTCTGTAACTACCATGCATATTCTATTAGATCTCATCAAACAATTATATCCTTTACGAAATTGCAATTTAGATCTAAGCGAAGAAAAAATTCAGCAAAAAAAATATCGAGCTTGCTTAGAATACCACATTGGCAGATGCAAAGCGCCTTGTGTGAGTTTACAGACTCAGGATAATTACGATACAGGCATCAATCACATTCGTGAGATCATTAAAGGTGATATTCAGTTTGCTTTAAAAGATCTGAAACGCATCATGAATGAGCATGCCGACAAACTGGAATTTGAAGAAGCAGCTTTAATAAAACGAAAATTAGAATTACTTGAAAAATACCAAAGCAAATCAACGGTGGTGCATCCATCTATCACCGATACAGATGTGTTTGCCATCCTCAGTGATGAAAAAGTAGCTTATGTGAACTATTTCAAAGTAATGAATGGTACTATTGTTCAGGCTCAAACACTAGAGTTTAAAAAGAAACTGGACGAAAGCGATGAAGAAATGCTGGTATTTGCAATCAACGAAATACGAACGCGCTATAATTCATTAAGTAAAGAAATTTTTGTGCCTTTTGAACCCGAATTGGTATTTGAAAATGCAAAATATGTGGTTCCAAAAATAGGTGACAAAAAACACCTGCTCGACCTGTGTTTTAAAAATGCAGAATCTTATAAACGGGAACGCGAAAAACAATTAGCGATCATTGATCCTGAACGACACACTGATCGCGTTATGCAGCAAATGATGAAGGATCTACGTATGAAAGTAGAACCACGTCGCATTGAAGGATTTGATAACTCAAACATTCAAGGTGAATATGCCGTAAGCGCCATGCCTGTATTTATTGATGGGAAACCGGCAAAAAAAGAATACCGCCATTATAATGTAAAAACCGTAGTTGGGCCCGATGATTTTGCTACGATGGAAGAAGTCATTTTCAGACGATATTCACGCGTGTTGGAAGAGAAATTACCAATGCCTCAGTTAATAGTGATTGATGGTGGAAAAGGCCAGCTAGGTGCCGCAATCAATAGTTTGAGAAAACTCGATCTGATGGGAAAAGTAACTGTGATAGGTATTGCCAAACGCCTGGAGGAGATTTATTTCCCGGGAGATCCTATTCCCATGTATTTAGATAAACGCTCCGAAACCTTAAAGATCATTCAACAAATACGTGATGAAGCCCACCGTTTTGGTATTACACACCATCGTAATAAACGAAGCCGCGAAACTTTTAAAACAGAGTTATCTGAAATAAAAGGCATCAGTGATAAAACCGCTCAAAAACTATTAACTGAATTAAAATCCGTAAAAGGCATTAAAGAGGCCACTTTAGCCGAATTAATAGCCATTATTGGGCAATCTAAAGCCAATCTGGTGTATGACTTCTTTAATAAATAAGCGCTTCCCTATCCCCCTCAAAGAGGGGGACAATGCAATAATAAGTGTATCTTTGCCAAAATTACCGGCATGACTACTTTTAGCGATCTTAACCTTTCGAAACAATTACTTAGAGCACTGGATGACTTAGGTTTTGAAAACCCTACGCCTATTCAGGAAAAATCTTTCCCCGTTATTATGTCGGGCAGAGATGCTGTTGGTATTGCCCAAACTGGTACCGGTAAAACATTTGCTTATTTGTTGCCAATATTACGTCAGTTAACTTTTTCTGATCAACGTCAACCACGTGTATTAATTGTAGTGCCTACCCGTGAGTTAGTTGTTCAGGTTGTTGAAGAAGCCAAAAAATTAGCAGCTTATATGAACGCTCGTTGTGTTGGTGTTTATGGTGGTGGAAACATCAATATTCAAAAACAACAGGTATACGATGGCGTTGATATTTTAGTAGCTACTCCCGGAAGATTAATTGATTTGACCTTAAGTAGAACTTTACAATTTCATTCGATCCAAAAATTAGTGATTGATGAAGTAGATGAAATGCTAAACTTAGGATTTCGTGCTCAGATCACCAAAATATTAGATATACTTCCTGAAAAGCGTCAGAATTTAATGTTCTCTGCAACCTTAAATGAAGATGTGGAATTAATGATCGAAAATCATTTCAAGCAACCTGAGTATATTGAATTAATTACTCGTGGAACGCCCTTAACTAAAATCATTCAGCAAGCATATAAAGTTCCTAATTTTTATACTAAAGTAAATTTATTAGAATTTTTATTACGTACTGATAAAGACATGACAAAAGCCTTATTGTTTGTGAAAAACAAAAAGATCGCTGATGATATTTACAAAGAATTAGAAGAAGAATTTAGTGGTGATATTGGCGTGATCCATTCTAACAAAACACAACCACATCGTTTTAATGCCGTAAAACAATTGAACGAAGGCACTAACCGTTTGCTGATTGCTACAGATGTTATTGCCCGTGGTTTGGATATACAAGACATTACTCACGTTATTAATTTCGATATCACCAAAGATGCTAACTCATACATTCACCGTATTGGTAGAACAGGCCGTGCTGATAAAACAGGTATTGCCCTAAGCTTTATTACCAAAGCCGAACAACCTATGCTTAAGCAGATCGAAGCTTTGATGAATAAAAAAGTTCAAATGCTGGATTTACCTGAAGCCGTTGAAGTATCTGAAGATCTAACGCAAGACGAAAAACCGGTAACACGCGATAAAGGCTCAAAGAAAATAATTAATATTGCTCAATATTCAGGTGGCGGAGCCTTCCATGAGAAAAAAGACAAGAATAAAAAAGAGAATCTTGGTGGTCAACGTCGCCAGGAAAACTTAAAACGTATTGCAGATAAACGCAATAAGTATAAGAGTTCAGGGAAGTAGATATCCTACGGCCACCTCCTTCAAAGGAGGAATTTGCATCACTCAAATTTAAAGTTAAGCAATTCCCTCTTTGAAGAGGATGCCTGAAAGGCGGGAGATGTCGTTCTCTAATGCGCCTCTAACCAATTCACACCAACACCCATTCCAACCTCAACCGGTACGTTTAATGGTAAAGCATGCTTCATGTGTTTTTCAATGATGGGTTTGATCATTTCCAATTCAGGTTTATACACATCAAACACTAACTCATCATGTACTTGCAATACCATTTTTGATTTGATGTTCATGGCTTTTAATTCTTTATGAATATTGATCATTGCTACTTTGATCATATCTGCCGCTGAACCTTGTATGGGTGCGTTGATCGCATTTCGCTCAGCGTAAGATCTTACGGTAGCATTAGCTGAAGTAATATCTTTTAACCAACGTTTACGTCCTAATAAGGTTTGCACGTAACCATGTTTTTTTGCAAACGCAATTTCATCATCCATATAGGTTTTGATGGCACCGTATTGCGCAAAGTAATTATCAATTAATTGTTTGGCTTCGGCACGTGGAATATTCAAATTATCAGCTAAGCCAAAAGCCCCTTGTCCGTAAATGATACCAAAGTTTACACTCTTAGCTTTGTAACGCATTTCTTTCGTCACTTCAGATTCTTCAATACCATAAACCTTAGCAGCTGTTGCCGTGTGAATATCCTTACCTGAATTAAACGCCTCACACATATTAGGATCTTTGCTAATAGATGCCACTATACGTAATTCTATTTGAGAATAATCGGCACTTAATAACACATACTCTTCATTACGCGGAATAAATGCTTTACGTATTTGTCGGCCACGCTCTGTACGAATAGGAATATTTTGCAAGTTAGGATTATCGCTACTTAAACGACCCGTCACTGCAACTACCTGATTAAAGCTTGTGTGAATGCGATTGGTTCTTTCATTTACCATTAACGGCAAAGAATCAACATAAGTCGATTTTAATTTAACTAATTCTCTGTAATCTAAAATTTTTGAAATGATAGGATGCTTGCCTTCCAGTTTAGATAAAATATCTTCACCAGTCGCATATTGTCCTGTTTTTGTTTTTTTAGGTTTATCAACGATCCTTAAATATTCAAATAAAATTTCACCTACTTGTTTGGGTGATGAAATATTAAATTTAGTTCCTGCTAGTTCCTGGATCTCTGCATCAACCTTTGTAATATCTTCCTGTAATTGTGCTGAAAATTCTTTTAAGGCATTTACATCTAAATTAATACCTTCACGTTCCATCCCAGCTAAAGCTTCAATCAAAGGCAATTCTACTTCATGAAATAATTTCTCTACTCCTGCTTCTTTTAATTTTGGTTCAAAAACATGTTTTAATTTTAAAGTGACATCCGCATCTTCTGCCGCGTAATCTTTAATCAATTCTACAGGAACCGAACGCATATTCAATTGATCTTTTCCTTTTTTACCAATTAAGGTTTCAATACTTATTGGAGAATAATCCAAATAGGTCTCCGCCAAAATATTCATATTATGGCGCATCTCCGGCATAAATAAAAAGTGTGCCACCATGGTATCCCACAATTTATTTTTTATTTCAATGCCGTAATTTTTTAAAACCTGAAGGTCGTATTTAATATTTTGTCCGATCAATGTTTTAGATTCATTTAAAAACAAAGGTTTAAACTGATCGATCAATGCTTGAGCTTTTTGTTGATCTTCTGAAACAGGCACGTAATAAGCTTCGTTAGGCTTCACCGCAAACGACATTCCAACCACCTCAGCCAAAATAGTATCTAAGTTGGTTGTTTCTGTATCAAAACAAAATTCTGTATTTGCATTTAATACCGAAATTAAATTAGAAATGGATTCAGGCGTATCACATAAAATATAATTCGGATTAAGATCTTTATAGGTTTTAAAAACTTTATTATCTGCTTCTGCAATTGCTTCAATGTGTTCTTCGCTAAACAGATCGCCTCCGTTAAACAGATCAGGTTTAGTTTGAGCCGGCTCTTTTTCTTTTGACTTGCTGGTAAAATTGGTTGATTCAGCAACGCCTCCAATATCTTCCCCTAATACTTTTTTAGCAATAGCTCTAAATTCTAATTCGGCAAACAACTCTCTTAAAGCATCTTTATTAATTTCTTTAATAGTCAGTTCCTCTTCATTAAATTCAATTGGCACATCCAAAATAATAGTAGCTAACCATTTTGATTGCAATGCTTTTTCTTTATTGTTCTCTACTTTTTCTTTAAGCTTACCTTTTAATTTATCGGTGTTCTCTATTAAATTTTCGATGGTTCCAAAATCTTTCACTAATTGTATGGCAGTCTTCTCTCCCACTCCCGGTATACCTGGTATGTTATCTACCTTATCACCCATTAATCCTAAAATATCAATTAACTCAGATACGTTTCTGATCTCCCACTTTTTACAAATTTCTTCTACCCCTAATATTTCTGCACCATTACCTAAACGTGCCGGTTTATAAATAAATGTATTCTCATCCACCAACTGTCCATAATCTTTATCAGGTGTCATCATGTAAGTAGTGAAGCCTTGTTTTTCAGCAATTTTTGCTAAAGTGCCAATGGCATCATCTGCTTCAAAACCGGGAGTTTTAATAACCGGAATATTAAAGCCTTCAATTAATTTAATAATGTATGGAATGCAAATACTCAGATCTTCGGGCATTTCCTCGCGTTGTGCTTTGTACTCTACAAACTCGGTATGTCTCACTGTGGCTTCAGGTGTATCAAACACCACTGCAATATGCGTGGGCTTTTCTTTGTTTAAAACCTCCAATAAGGTATTAGTGAATCCAAAGATCGCTGATGTATTCAATCCTTTGGAACTAACTCGTGGGTTGCTGCTAAATGCAAAATAAGCTCTGTAAATTAAAGCAAAGGCATCAAGTAAAAATAATTTTTTTGGAGTATCTTTTGTGATCATTTCGGATATTAATTAGCAGAAAATCCTGCGTTGAATTCTTTAAAATATGGTTCTAATGTTTCAGCGTTACATTGAATTTCCTTTTGCTCGCTGATCTTTTGTACTAAAGTTTTATTAGGTTTAAAAATATCTTTTAATTGTTTTTTCAATCCTTTCTCTTCTAGTATCGCAAGTTTCTCTTCTCCTTTTTCTTCAGTTTTCACACAAAAATCATGGATCTCAACTTTTTCACCATTCTCGTTTAGCTCGAAACAAATCTGATATAGGCTAGCCTTACCATCACTTAACACTTTGAAAAAAGCAGGTTTATTATCAAAAAAAGCACTCTTATAAAAATATCCTCCAAAGCTATAGCCTTTTATTTTATCTGGGGGGAACATTTTTAGTTTATTAGTTTTATCTCTAAAGCTAATTTTTTGATAGATCTCATGTTTATTTAATTTGGGCATTTTAAGATGTCCTCGTAATGTATCACCTTTCAAAGTAACAACATATGCTGTTTCAAACACATCAGGTACTTTTTTTGACTGAGAAAAACAGGCTACTGAAAGTAATAGGCAAGAAATGATCGTGGTAATTTTCATAAAATTTTTATTCGTTATAAATAACTTCTAATAAGGTTTGTCCAACTGCTTTCAATGTAACTTTATCAATGGTGTTAATATCATCCGTGATGGTATGATGATGTTCAAAAAAGCCACCACGTTGTGTGGTCATATTCATGCGATAGTCAATAATATCAATACATGGCACTTGTGCTAATTCATTCACATATTTATGATCATCCGTCATTGCACCCATTTGCTGATTCAGGAAATAATTTGAATAGCCTAATTTTTGAGCCGTTCCCCACACTTTATTCAATGCTTCTGAAGCGTAGGTCGCCGAAATTTCTTCTTTGTAAAATGTAGCGTCTTTAGCGCCAACCATATCTAAAAGAATTCCAAATTTAGCTCCGTAATAGGGTGTATGTAAATTTTTACTCCAGTATTGAGAGCCTAGACACCAGGTATCAGGATCACCTCCGTCATCGCCATAGTCTTCCAGATCAAATAAAATAATATCTACTCCAACGTTTGGCAATTTACTGCTCATTACTCTAGCAATTTCCATCAACACACCTGCTCCACTCGCTCCATCATTCACGCCGGGACAAGCTTTAGTGTTATTCTCCGGCTTTTTATCTTTATCGGCAAACGGGCGACTATCCCAATGTGCGCATAATAAAATCCTGTCTTTTGCTTTTGGATTATAAGTAGCAATGATATTTTTTAATACCCAAGGCTTATTATCGTACGTAGTAACATTACCTTTTTGTATAATAACCTCGGCACCATATTTCTTAAATTGTTTTTCGAAATAAGCAACTGCTTTATCGTGCGCCTTGCTACCCGGAGTTCTCGGCCCCATATCAGCCTGAGCTTTAACATAAGCAAATGCACTATCCATATTAAAATCCGGCGGAACCACATGAGCTTTTGCTACTTCGTGATCCTCTTCTGGTTTAACAAACTCTTCTTTTTTTTCTTCAGGTTGGCATGCTGTAAAAAACAAAACACCACTTGTTATATAAAGTAAATACTTTAGTTTCATTTCAATTAATTTTTCTTAGTTCTTAAAGATTCCAGGTAACACCTTCTTTACCATCTTTTACCTGAATGTTCGCTTCAGTTAATCTGTTTCTAATTTCATCAGAGGTTGCAAAATCTTTATTTGCTTTGGCTTTGGCTCTTAATTCTAACACTAAACCCATCACACTTTCTAAAGCAGTATTGGCTTTGCTATTTTCCTCTTCTTTTTTCAAGCCCATCACATCAATCACAAAATGTTGATAGATCGTTTTCAATTTATCAATATCCGCTTGCATTAACGTTGATTTTTTATCATTTGTTGAATTGATCAATCTGATCGCATCAAATAAATTAGCAATTAAAACCGGAGTATTAAAGTCATCGTTCATGGCTTCGTAACAAGCTCTCTCAATTTTCGATACATCTTCAGATGACGTAGAAGAAGCTTGCAATGTAAATAAGGTCTTATAGCTTTCCATTAAACGGTTGTACGCTTTTTCAGAAGCTTCCAAAGCTTCATTACTAAAATCAAGTGTACTTCTGTAATGCGTTTGCATCATAAAAAATCTTACGGCCATGGGGCTAAAACCCTTTGTTAACAAGGGATGATTGCCAGTAAATAATTCCATTGGTAAAAAACTATTACCTAATGATTTACTCATCTTTTGACCATTCACAGTTAACATATTAGTATGTACCCAATAATTAGCCGGACTCTTTCCGCAATACGCAATATTTTGTGCAATTTCATTTGTATGGTGAGTGGCTTGCAGATCCATCCCTCCACCATGTATATCGAAATGTTCCCCTAAATATTTTGTACTCATAGCCGAACATTCGATATGCCATCCCGGAAAACCTACACCCCAAGGGCTAGGCCATTTCATTAAATGCTCAGGTTTTGCTTTTATCCATAAGGCAAAATCCAATCTACTTTTCTTCTCTTCTTGTCCATCTAACTCACGGGTATTTTCGAGCAATTCATCCAGCTTTCTTCCGGTTAGTACCGTATAATTATTTGTCTTAGCAAATTTCTCAACATCAAAGTATACACTACCATTATGCTCATACGCTAAACCATTTTCGATAATTTTTTTGGCGATCTCCTGTTGTTCGATGATATGGCCTGTTGCCGTAGGTTCAATGCTTGGAGGCAAGCTATTAAGCATTGCCATAATATCTCTAAAACCAACGGTGTATTTTTGTACAATTTCCATCGGCTCTAATTGTGCCAACTTAGCTTTTTTAGAAATTTTATCTTCACCCACATCGCCATCACTTTCTAAATGTCCGGCATCAGTCACATTACGCACGTAACGCACTTTATATCCTAAATGCGTTAAGTAACGATACATGATATCAAATGACATGAATGTGCGGCAATTTCCTAAATGCACATCACTATATACTGTAGGCCCGCAAACATATAATCCAACAAATGGAGCGTTTATGGCTTTAAATTCTTCTTTGGTTCGCGAAAGGGTGTTGTAAATAAATAGTTTTTCCATACAAATTATAAGCTCTTAAATTTAATAAATAAAAAAGACGGCACGAGGCCGTCTTTATATATTTTACTGTTTTTTGTGATTAGTTTTCAATAGGCGCATCACCCACATAATTTCCATTTCTGTAAGTAGCAATGCGTTGTAAAATTCCATTTTCATCATAAATATAAGCTTTGCCATCCATCAAACGGTTATCTTTAAACACACCGTCTTTAGTGATTTGCTTGTTTTTGTTATATGTAATGTTTTGTCCGTTTAATACAAATGGTCCTTTAGTTGTTAAACCGTTAGGTTTTTCATCTGGTTTAAGAACAACTTTCGGAGCGTTATCAATAGGGTCTTCTTTAATTTTAACAATTGGTTTTTTAGGAGCAAACTCTTTAATAGAAGCAACATCTACTGCACCATCATTAAACGTTTTTTCAGCTTTTAAATCGCCATTTTCATGAAACTCTTTAATAACACCTGCTTCTTTACCATTTACAAAATTACCTTGTACTGCAATTTGACCATTTTCGTAGAAATAGGTTTGAGCACCTTCTCTTTTTCCGCTGGCATTAAACACAAATTCATGTTGAACTTGGCCATTTTCATAATATAATTTATAAGGTCCTGTCCAACGATTGCTTTTCCAATTACCTTCTTCAGAGATCTTTCCGTTTTCGTTATACATAATAGCATAACCGTCAGGACGACCGTTTTGAAAAGTTAATTGGTTCTTCATATTTCCATTACAGTAATATTCAAACCATTTTCCGATCTTGCGATTATCAGAATATTTTCCTTCTTCAACCTTTTGTTCCGGAGCAAAACAAGTCCCTGGTTTATGCTTTCCTTTAATAACCCACTTACCTTGTTTTTTACCCAAAGCATCAATTAGATTAAAGGTATCCTTACCATTAGTTCCCAGTTCGTATGATTGAGACTGAGCTTGGCTAACCTGATAAACCAAAAAAATTAAAATTAAATATATTTTCTTCATAGTAATATGTTTTACTAAATTATACAATTCTGTCAAATTTCTGAAAATGTTTTAGACCAAAGGCTCAAATTCAACGATGATTTTCTGAAAGTTGAAATTTGAGTGGTATTTTTGATTAAAACATAATGCAAGAGGTATTACAGCATTTTTTATGCCAAGTTTTGTAGCATGTTTTCAACCAAAGAATCTAAATTATATTTAGGTTTCCAACCCCAATCTGTTTGAGAAGAAATATCTTCTATACTTTGTGGCCAACTATCAGCAATAGCCTGTCTAAAATCAGATTTATATGAAATAGTGAACTCCGGAATATGTTTTTTGATCTCAGAAGCTATTTGTTCGGGGGTGAAACTAATACCCGCCAAATTATAACTGCCTCTGATTTTAATATTTTCAGCCGGTGCATGCATGATCTCAATGGTAGCTCTAATAGCGTCTTCCATATGCATCATTGGTAATGCTGTATCTGCACTTAAAAAACATTCATATTTCTTGTTCTTTAACGCTTCGTGAAAAATATGTACTGCATAATCCGTAGTGCCTCCACCGGGAGCCGATTTCCAGCCAATTAAACCCGGATAACGCAAACTTCTTACATCTACGCCATATTTATTATGGTACCATTCGCACCAGCGTTCACCTGCCTGTTTACTGATTCCGTAAATAGTAGATGGTTCCATCACTGTATACTGAGGTGTATTAACTCTTGGAGTAGTTGGTCCAAAAACAGCTATAGAACTTGGCCAGTATACTTTATCAATATGTTTTTCTTTTGCCAGATCCAACACATTAAATAAACCCTCCATATTTAATTTCCAGGCAAACATTGGATTTTGCTCGCCAGTGGCTGATAATAATGCTGCTAATAAATAAACCTGTCGAATACCATGTTTTTTTACAATGTTCAACAACGTTTCTTTATCCAAAATATCGAGCTTTTCGAAAGGATTATTAGGAAGAGCCGAAATGATCTGTAAATCAGCTGCTATAACATTACTTGACCCATATAATAAGCTAAGTTCCTGTGTTAATTCAATACCAATTTGTCCGCCGGCACCAATAATTAAAATTTTATCTTCTTTATTGTACATGATAAAAATTAGTAGAGCTTTTTTGAGTTTTTAACTACCTTTGCAAACGTAATTAAAAATGTGCTGATTTGAAAATTGCTTTTTCTCATTTTGACAAAATCCATTCTCAAATTAGACCAATTACACAATTTAGGATAGTATAACCTGCAATTATATCTATTGATCATGACAGAATTAAGAAACCGAATCAACAAAGAGGAGTTGAAACTCCGTTTAGCTCAGGAAAACATTGAGCGAGTTACCTTATCTTTTTACAAATACGTAAAAATTGAAGACCCTAAAGAATTAAGAGACAGCCTTTTTATTCAATGGACTCAATTAAATTGTTTTGGCCGAATCTATGTGGCTCACGAAGGCATCAATGCACAGATGAGCGTTCCTAAACATAATTGGGATAAATTTGTAAATAAACTTTATAATGATAACCGCTTTACGGATGTACCGTTTAAAATTGCCGTGGATGATGACGGAAAATCCTTTTACAAATTAGCCGTAAAAATCAGAGACAAAGTAGTAGCTGATGGAATTGACGATCCGGAATTTGATCCGGGAAATACCGGAACTTATTTAAATGCTGAGGGTTTTAATAAGGCCATAGAAGATCCCAATACCATTGTGGTAGACATGCGCAACCATTACGAAAGCGAAGTGGGACGTTTTGATAAAGCCTTTTGTCCGGATGCCGATACTTTTAGAGAAGAGTTACCTTTAGTAGTAGAACACTTAAAAGGACAAGAAGATAAAAAAGTGATCATGTATTGCACCGGAGGAATTCGTTGTGAAAAAGCCAGTGCTTATTTAAAACACAAAGGCTTTAAAGATGTGAACCATTTACAAGGCGGCATTATTCAATATGCTAAAGAAGTTAAAGAACAAGGTTTAGAAAGTAAATTCAAAGGAGTTAATTTTGTGTTTGATGAGCGTATTGGCGAGCGCATTACCAAGGATGTCTTATCTAATTGCCATCAATGCGGTAAACCATGTGATACTCATGTAAATTGCAAAAACGATGATTGTCACTTATTATTTATTCAGTGTGATGAATGTGCTGAAAAAATGAATGGTTGCTGTACACCCAAATGTCAGGAAATTGCAGCTTTGCCAATTGAAATGCAACGTGAGTTAAGAAAAGGTCGTATTAAAAACGGGCCGGAATGTTTATCAGTATACAAAAGCAGATTAAGACCAAATTTGGCTGAAATTATTAAGAACACGAAAGTCTGAGTTTTTTATATTTAATATTATGAGGCAAATGCCTATTTTTATAAATAAAAAATTCAGTTAATTGGTAATGAAAAAATGGATACTTATAGCGCTTGGGTCATTTCTGATATTTCAAATTCAGGGCTGTAAGAAATTAAAAAAATACACGGAGTTTGACGTTAACAATATCTCTAATTTCACTATTCCTTCTTCCAACTATCTAATTAATTTACCGGTTGATTTTACAACGCCTGAATCAACAACTACCATTCAGGAAAAATTTGAAAACGAAGGTTCTTCATCCAAATTAATAGATGAAGTTATTTTAACTAAATTATCTCTATTTATTAATAGCCCTGCAAATGCAAATTTTAATTTTTTAAATTCAGTTGAGCTCTATTTATCTAGCGATAACCAACCTGAAATATTAGCCGCCTGGCAATACGACATTCCTGAAAATAATTTAAAAAATCTAGATTTAATAACGGGCAATACTAACTTAAAAGAATACATGAAAGAAAACAGCTTGACTTTGCGTGTGAAAATTGTAACAGACAAGGTTGTTTCATACGACATCGATCTAATTGCTAAACAAACGTTTCATGTAAAAGCTAAACTCAAAAACTTATTTAATAAATAACTAAATTTTACATTATGCCTATTTATCATAAACTAGGAAATATACCTCAAAAACGCCACACGATTTTTAAATCGCCAAAGGATGCTTATTACTATGAACAACTGTTCGGTACAGAAGGCTTTCACGGTTTTTCATCTTTATTGTATCAAACACACAGGCCCACACAGGTAAAAGAAATAATTAAAAGTTATAGCGTAGCCCCTAAAGTTGCGATTGACAAAAACATCAAATCTTTATTATTAAAAGGGTTTGAAATAAAACCTACGGACGATTTTTTAGAAAGTAGAAAAACTGTTTTATTCAATAGCGATTGTCACATTGGTTTAGCGGCTCCTAAAAAAAGTTTAACAGAATACTTTTACAAAAATGCGGATGCTGATGAAATGCTATTCATTCATAAAGGAAAAGGAACTCTTAGAACGTTTATGGGTAATATTCCTTTTGAGTATGGTGACTATTTAATTATTCCACGCGGAATGATCTATCAAATACAATTTGATACAACTGATAATAGAATTTTTTACGTTGAAACACCACACCCTTTATACACGCCAAAACGTTATAAAAATGCAAGCGGACAACATTTAGAACATTCGCCATTTTGCGAACGCGATTTTAAATTACCAACCAGCTTAGAAACGTATGATGAAAAAGGTGATTTTTTAATTAAAATAAAAAAAGAAGGAATGATGCACGAAGTAGTTTATGCAACACATCCTTTTGATGTAATTGGCTGGGATGGATATAATTTTCCCTGGGGATTTTCTATTCATAATTTTGAACCAATTACAGGACGTGTGCATCAGCCACCTCCAGTACATCAAACGTTTGAAACACCTGCTTTTGTAGTATGTTCATTTGTACCGCGTCTGTATGATTATCATCCACAAGCAATTCCTGCTCCATACAATCATAGTAATATTGATAGCGATGAAGTATTGTATTATGTAGATGGTGATTTTATGAGCCGCAATAATATTGAACAAGGCCATATCACTTTACATCCAAAAGGCATTCCTCATGGGCCGGCGCCAGGAGCTATGGAACGCAGCATCGGACAAACTGTTACTCAGGAATTAGCGGTAATGGTCGATACCTTCAGACCTTTAATGGTAACAGAAGACGCGATGAAAATTGATGATGGCAAATATTATAAAAGTTGGGTAGAATAATTAGACAATATGACGATGAGTCAATTAGATAATTAATATATTTAAAGAATAATGGAATCTAAATTATTAAAAAACAAATTAGAGTTGCGTTCGTTGTATATGGCGATGTGGTAGATGCAATTGAATTTCATAATTATTGAATATAAAAATTCAATGCATTCAACAAATCAACAATTCATTAAATCATAAAATATAATTATTATGTCAAAAGAAATTAAAAACGTAGAATACGGTTTAGAAAAAATATTTGAAGGAGCACAAGATTTTCTTCCTTTATTAGGAACCGATTACGTAGAATTTTATGTAGGTAATGCCAAACAATCGGCACATTATTACAAAACAGCTTTCGGTTATCAATCTTATGCTTATGCAGGCTTAGAAACAGGTTTAACTGACCGTACATCATACGTATTAAAACAAGATAAAATTCGTTTAGTATTAACCACCGCTTTAAAAAGTGATTCTCCAATTGGAGAGCATGTGAAAAAACATGGTGATGGTGTAAAAGTAATTGCACTATGGGTAGAAGATGCTCGTAAATCATACGAAGAAACGATCAAGCGTGGCGCAAAATCTTTTATGGAACCTGTAGTTGAAAAAGATGAACATGGTGAAGTTGTACGTGCAGGTATCTACACATATGGAGAAACAGTACATATGTTTGTTGAACGCAAAAACTACAAAGGAACATTTTTACCAGGATTTAGAGAATGGAAAAGTGATTATAACCCAACACCGGTTGGATTAAAATTTATTGACCACATGGTTGGTAATGTAGGTTGGAATCAAATGAATGCCACTGTAAAATGGTACGAAGAAGTAATGGGCTTTGTAAACTTTTTATCATTTGACGACAAACAAATTACGACTGAGTATTCTGCATTGATGAGTAAAGTAATGAGTAATGGTAATGGTCGTATTAAATTCCCAATTAACGAACCCGCAGAAGGTAAAAAGAAATCACAGATTGAAGAATACATTGATTTTTATGAAGGTGCGGGCGTACAGCATTTAGCTTTAGCCACAGACGATATCATTAAAACAGTAACTGAATTAAAAGCACGTGGTGTTGAATTTTTACCACCACCACCACAAGCATACTACGATGATATTCCAACCCGATTAGGTACACACATGAGCATTATGCATGAAGATATTTCTAAATTACAAGAACTATCTATTTTAGTGGATGCTGATGAGGATGGATACTTATTACAAATATTTACTAAGCCTGTAGAAGATCGTCCAACTTTATTTTACGAGATCATTCAACGAATGGGCGCTAAGGGCTTTGGTGCCGGTAACTTTAAAGCATTGTTCGAATCGATTGAAAGAGAACAAGCTAAAAGAGGAACTCTATAATTTTTGTCAGGCTGAGCGCCCGTCCGAACGGATTTTCATCCGGGCGGGGAGTTAAAGCCCACATACTAATAAAAAAACTCCTGAAGAGAATTCTTCAAGAGTTTTTTTATGCCTACTAATTTTGATGTGTAACAAATGTAACCAACAAATGATTTTTGTCATACGACCTTTGTATCGTTAATTATAAAATAAAAAATCATGGAATTATTTGGGTACATCTCCTCTATTATTATTGGTATATCATTAGGCTTAATTGGTGGCGGAGGATCAATACTTACAGTACCTGTATTAGTATATTTATTTGGCGTGGAACCGATGATGGCAACAGCTTATTCTTTATTTATTGTAGGAGCAAGTAGTTTAGTAGGAGCTTTTCCAAAATACAAACAAGGATTAATTAGTATTAAAACAGCTATCGTATTTGGCGTTCCATCAATTGCTGCAGTTTTTGCCACTCGAAAATTCATCGTTCCTGCAATTCCAACTGAAGTATTTTCCGTTGGAGATTTTATGGTAACAAAATCCATTTTAATGATGATGTTATTTGCCGTATTAATGGTTGCTGCTTCAGTATCAATGATACGTGAGAAAAAAAATAAACAAACAGTTGAAGAAGGTGATGAACAAAAATTCAACTATCCATTGATCATTGTAGAGGGAGCTGTTGTTGGTGTATTAACCGGATTAGTTGGTGCCGGTGGAGGCTTTTTAATTATTCCTGCTTTAGTAATGCTTAGCAAACTTCCCATGAAAATGGCAGTTGGCACTTCTCTATTGATCATCGCTGCGAAATCCTTAATTGGTTTTGCCGGAGATCTTTCGACCAATGCCGGTAATATGAATTGGAACTTACTATTCACTGTGACAGCATTAGCTATTGGAGGAATATTTATTGGAAACATCTTATCAAAAAAGATCGATGGCAATAAATTAAAGAAAGGCTTTGGATGGTTTGTGTTAGTAATGGGTGTATACATTATCATTAACGAATTATTCTTAAAAACAGGTGGTGGCCACTAATGTAACAAACATTACAAATAAGAAAATGAATTAGCTGCATGTAACAAGTGTTACAATAAAAACCTAAAAACCACTTTACCTTTGTATAAAGAAATATTAAATAAAAAATAAACTCTAAAAAACCAATCATTATGAAAATCGAACAAATTTATACCGGATGTTTAGCACAAGGTGCTTATTACATTACCTCCAATGGCGAAGCCGCTATCATTGATCCATTGCGCGAAGTGCAACCTTATATTGATAGAGCTGCAAAAGATGGTGTTAAAATAAAATATGTTTTTGAAACTCATTTTCATGCAGATTTTGTTTCGGGACACATTGATCTAAGCAACAAAACAGGTGCCTCCATTATTTATGGACCAACTGCAAATCCTGAGTTTAAAGCTATTATTGCTAAAGACAACGAAGAATTTAAAATAGGAAATATTACCATAAAAGTATTGCACACACCGGGGCATACCATGGAAAGTTCTTGTTTTTTACTAAAAGACGAAAACGGTAAAGACACTGCATTATTCAGTGGCGATACCTTGTTTTTAGGTGATGTTGGCCGACCTGACCTTGCTCAAAAAGCAGCATCTATGACACAAGAAGAATTGGCCGGTCTGTTATATGAATCATTAAATAATAAAATTATGCCTTTAGCGGATGACGTTACAGTTTATCCAGCTCATGGTGCCGGAAGTGCTTGTGGAAAAAACATGATGAAAGAAACAGTAGACTCCTTAGGTAATCAAAAGAAAATAAACTACGCCTTAAACCAACCAAACAAAGAGGCATTTGTGAAAGCTGTAACCGATGGCTTATTACCTCCTCCGGGATATTTCGGAATGAACGTAGCAATGAATAAAAAAGGGTACGAAAGCATTGATACAGTGATGTTAAAGGGTTTAAAACCAATTAAAGTAACAGAACTAGAGGCTGTATTGGATTTAACAGACGCGTTGATTTTAGACGTGAGGGAAGCAGGAGAATTCCATAAAGGCTTTATACCACGCTCCATCAACATTGGCGTTAAAGGTGATTTTGCGCCTTGGGTTGGAGCTTTGATCGTTGATGTAAAACAATCCATTATTTTAATCACTGAAATCGGGCAAGAAGAAGAAAGTGTAACAAGATTAGCACGAGTAGGTTTTGATAACGTGATTGGATATTTAGAAGGAGGTATCGACTCCTGGATAAAATCGGGTAAAGAAGTGGACACCATTAACAGAATAACTGCTCAACAATTCAAGTCTGAATATACAAAAGATGAAAGTATTGTTTTAGATGTAAGAAGAGAAAGTGAATATTTGGCTGAACATGTTGAAGAATCTTTCAGCCGTCCATTATCCGACATCAATATGTGGTTTGAGACAATCGATGTTAATAAACCATTCTATCTTCACTGTGCCGGCGGCTATAGAAGTATGATAGCGGCTAGTATATTAAAGGCTCGTGGTATTCACAACTTCAAAGAGATAGAAGGTGGCTTTAAAACTATAGCAGAAGTGGGGGTTCCAAAAACTGATTATGTTTGCCCAAGTAAATTACAAAAAGCATAAAATTAAATTGATAAGAAGATTTTGTTGAATGATAGAATTAATCACAAAACAAAATCTTCTTTAAAACAAAATAGGTATGACGAAAATAATATCAATACTGATTGCGTTTTTAAGCGTGATAAGCGTTTCGCGATGCAATTCACAAACTCAAAAAACAGAAAACATGAAAACAACCAATTCAAAAAAAGAAATCATCGTAGATGTGAGAAGCCCTGAAGAATGGAAATTTGACGGACATGCTGATTGCTCAGTAAACTATCCATTAGATGAATTTGATAGTAAAATAGAAGAACTCAAAACATACGACAAAGTAATCTTAGTATGTAGAAGTGGCGGCCGTGCAGGAGTTGCTAAATCTAAATTATTGAGCGCAGGCTACAATAATCAAATAGAAAATCTTGGTCCATGGCAAAACGTAACTTGTAACACTAAATAATATGAACTTTATAAAATCATGGGGATACATGCGAATACTCCGATTAATTATCGGAGTAATTGCTATTGTACAAGCAATCATAACAGCTGATATAATCATCGGACTGATGGGCATAATTATTGGAGGCATGGCATTTTTTAATACGGGATGTTGTAGTACCAGTGGTTGCGATGTAAATTATAAAAAAGACACTAAACAGATCAAAGATGTGGAATATGAAGAAGTGGTTACTGGGAAATAAATATATAATTATCGGTACCATCGTTGGTGGAATTGCCGGATACATTTATTATAAACAAATAGGATGTAGTAATGGATCTTGCGCAATCACTTCCGATCCTTACAATAGTATTATATACTTTGCTTTTATGGGTGGATTACTGATAAGTATCATAAAACAAAGCCCTAAAAACGAAAAAAAGAGCAAGTCATTATAACATTAGTCACATTTTCCGTCAAAAGCTTATCGTAACTTTGATATAACTATTTAAATTATCGAATTATGAAAAAGAACATGGGAGGCGCTGACAGAATTATCAGATTAATAATCGCAGCAGTTATTGCAATTTTATTTTTTACAAATGTGATCACTGGTACTTTAGGTATTATTCTTTTAATACTGGGTGGTGTATTTGTACTAACTAGTTTAGTAGGATTTTGCCCATTATATTTACCATTTGGGATTAATACCTGCGCAAAAAAAGAATAAAAAAACCGGAAATTAATTTCCGGTTTTTTTATGTTAGTTAATCCACTTAGAATTTCTTCTGTCGCTCGCACTATCTTTAATTCTTAAATTAAATTCCTCAGCTAATTGATTAGCGAGTAGCTTTATCTCCTCAAAATTTTTTGATTCGTGCACTATTAATTTTCTATTCTTATTGTATACAAATGACAGTTGAACGATAGAAGAATTTTCAAAATCTTCAACGCTACAACTTTCGCACTTGGCATACAATGTCCTGAACATTAAAAGATAGTTCATCTTCGGCAATGTTTTACAAACCTCTTTAAACGTCAATAAATTCAACACTTTATTGGTTTTATTGTAGCATTTTTTGTCTGTGTCTAATAATATTCCTTGTTGGATTAAAAAATTAGACGATGCATATTTTCCTTCTACTTTCATAATAAATAATTTTAAATCTATTACAAAGTTCCATATTTCTATTTCAAAACACTGCTACAAATGTTACAGTTAGTGTTTCTAAACATTATTGTTCTTATGTAACATTTGTAACCGTTATACAACTGACATTCGTCATACTTTTGTAAAAAACAAACTATGTTATCATTATTCAAAAATTTATTCAAATCGAACTCCGCAGACTTAGGCCAACTTATTAAAGAAGGTGCTGCCATTATTGACGTAAGAACTACCGGCGAATTTGCTTCAGGGCACATTAAAGGTTCTATTAACATCCCATTAGATCAGATTGGTTCGCAATCGGAAAAACTCAAAAAATACAAGCAAATTATTGTTTGTTGCAGAAGCGGAAACCGTAGTGGCCAAGCTAAGAGAGTGTTAGAAGCTAAAGGCTTTGGAAATATTACGAATGGCGGGAGCTGGCAAAATGTAAACAAATACAAATAAAAAAACACTAACTATGAATTGGATTTATCAACCATGGCCGTGGTATGTGGCCGGACCATTAATTGGACTAATCATACCTACCCTATTATTATTGGGGAATAAATCGTTTGGAATTAGCTCATCACTGCGACACGTTTGCGCCGCTTGCATTCCGGCAAATATCAAATTTTTTAAATATGATTGGAAAAAAGAGATATGGAATCTATTCTTTGTATTAGGTATTGGTATTGGCGGTTTTTTAACCATGCAGTTAATACCAAACACAGGAGCTATTAATATAAATCCAAAACTAATTGATGAATTAACTACATATGGTATTACAGATTATTCCAATCTAGTACCAATGCAATTATTTTCCTGGGGAAACCTCTTTACACTAAAAGGAATAATCATGCTTGTAGTAGGTGGATTTCTTGTAGGCTTTGGCACACGCTATGCCGGCGGTTGCACATCAGGGCATGCAATCATGGGAATTTCTAATTTACAATGGCCTTCTTTAGTTGCTACTTGCTGTTTTATGGCTGGAGGATTTTTAATGGCAAATGTTATTTTACCAATTATACTAACACTTTAATATTAAAGACTATGAGCATTATAAAAAAAATAAATGAAGAACCAAAAGAATATCAAGAGCGTGCATTAGATGCAGTATGTATCAACGAATCTCATTTAACTCACCCATGGTGGCATAACTTTAAATACTTAGCGGTAGGCTTAGCCTTTGGGATCATTTTTGTAAAAGCAGAGATCATCTCATGGTTTCGAATACAGGAAATGTTTCGCTTACAATCTTTTCATATGTATGGCGTAATTGGGTCTGCCATTGCCATAGGAGCCTTAAGCGTTTTATTGATAAAAAAATTCAACATCAAAACTATTCATGGAGAAGAAGTAGAATTTCATAAAAAAGAATTCAATAAAGGTCAAGTCATAGGTGGTTTATTGTTTGGATTAGGCTGGGCTATAACCGGGGCTTGTCCAGGGCCGTTGTTTGCGCAAATAGGCACAGGCGCCACCGTTATCAGTATAACCTTGCTGAGTGCAATTTTAGGCACTTGGGTTTATGGTTATTTCCGAGAAAAATTACCTCACTAACATTATTCTTTATCATGAGCGATCAATTACCAAAAGATAATCCACTTGCGTCGATAGTCATCAAGTTGATTAACATCATTATTATGTTACTGATATTTATTGTAGCATTAGTAATTGTAATAATTGTTTTTATTCCTGATCCAAAACCAAGTGTTTCAAAAAAAGTAGAAACACCTGTACCGGACCAGTACGGTAACTTTACAGAAGCCGCAAAAGCTGAAGCACTGAAGCCAAAGGATACAACAACTTATTGGTTAGCTCCAGCGTCAAGCACTTTGGATAATAACAAAGAATTGATTGCTTATGGTAAGGAATTAATAATTCATACCTCTTCATACTATGGAGAAAACGGTAAAATATTTAAGGCAGGTACAAACGGAATGAATTGTCAAAACTGCCATTTAGATGCGGGAACAAAAACATTCGGCAATAACTACAGCGCAGTTGCATCAACTTATCCTAAATACAGAGCACGTTCAGGCTCCGTAGAAAATATTTATAAACGAGTAAATGATTGTTTTGAAAGAAGTTTAAATGGCAAAGCACTGGACACAACCTCTAAAGAAATGCAAGCGATTACTACCTATATAGAATGGCTTGGTACAAATGTAAAAAAAGGTGAAAAGCCCGCAGGATCAGGATTTAAAGATATCACACTATTAGAGCGTGCTGCCGATCCAGAAAAAGGGAAAATAATTTATGTTGAAAAATGCCAAAGTTGCCACCAATCTGATGGAGCGGGCTTAATGAATTCAGAGAAAACTGAATTCACTTACCCGCCACTTTGGGGAGAAAAAAGTTATAACGATGGTGCCGGCTTATTTCGTTTATCAAACTTTGCAAAATTTGTAAAATACAATATGCCTTTGGGAGTTACACACAACAACCCTCAATTAAGTGATGAGGAAGCATGGGATGTGGCAGCTTTTGTTAATTCACAAACTCGTCCGCACAAAAACAATAAGCAAGATTGGCCTAAAATGGAGGATAAACCCTTTGATCATCCATTTGGACCATACGCGGATAATTTTCCGGAAGCACAACACAAATTTGGTCCATTTAAACCAATAAAAGAAAAGGCTAATAAATTAAATAAAAAGTAACATGTACAAATATTCACTATGGATCTTAAGCTTTTTAATTTTAACCTTAAAACTTAGTTCTCAAAGTCCAAATGATCATCATATTTTTTTAAAACCAAAAACAGATACAACCTGTTTAAAAGACTGCTTGCTTCAGGCTCACTGGGAAGCACACTCAAGAACTTTTGTAATGTCAACCATTAATGAAGGTGTATTGAAAGATGATTACGCTATAGCATCCGGTGCCGGAATTGGCGTATTAACCAAGCCGCTATATGGATTTCAAGTTGGAATAAGTGGGTTTTTTCTGTACAATATAAACTCGTCAAATATTGATAAACCTGATAGTTTAACCCAAACCCCAAATAGATACGAAATTGGTTTGTTTGACATAGAAAATCATACTAATAAACATGATCTTGATAGATTAGAAGAATTATACCTTAAATATAATTTATCTAAGAGTAGTCTTTCTCTTGGCAAATTAAATCTTAATACTCCTTTTTTTAATCCACAAGATGGAAGAATGCGTCCTACAGTAGAAGAAGGATTTTGGTTAAGCATTAAAGAATCTAAAACTATAGGATTCAATGGTGGTTGGATTTGGGAAATTTCGCCACGCTCAACAGTTAATTGGTATTCGCTCTCAAATTCAATGGGAATTTATCCTGTTGGCGTAAATGAAAATGGAAAGAAATCTGATTATACTTCCAATATTGTTGGAAACAATGGAATAGTAGTTGCTAATCTTTACGTCAATCCAACTAAAAATATCAAAATAGATCTTTGGAATGGGTTCTTTGAAAATGTAATGAATACATCAATTCTTGAGGTCAAAGCCGAACAACCATTAAAAAAATTAAAACTCTATGAGGGTATCATTTACTTACATCAAAATGCACTAAACAATGGCGGAAATGCTGATCAATCAAAAACCTACATGAGCAAAGGATCGCAATCCAATGCCATAAGCGCACAATTAGGAATTAAAAATCATAAATTCAATACTAGTCTTAACTACACACATATTACAGGAGATGGGCGTTATTTGATGCCTCGTGAATGGGGCAGAGAGATCTTTTATACGTTTTTACCCCGCGAAAGAAATGAAGGTTATGGTAATGTAAATGCTATAGTGATAAAAACAAACTTAAACTTATTAAATAATAAATTTAAAACAGGTTTCGGTTATGGCTATTATCAATTGCCAGATGTGAAAAATTACCGATTAAATAAATATGGCATGCCTTCTTATCATCAAATAAATTATGATGCAAGCTATACATTTAACCATTTTTTAAAGGGAATGGAATTAAAATTATTAATTGCCGCAAAATTGAAACAAGGAGAAACATACAATAATCTTAAATATATTTACAATAAAGTAAATATGATTAACTTTAACCTAATAGTTGATTTTAAAATTTAATTTATGAATTCATACGCCGAAAAACTCAGTCATATTTTAGAAAAAAATTTAGTAAAAGAAATTCTTGAATGTGGAGAAATCAAGACCTTCAAAGAAGGTGAAGTAATAATGGACTATGGCAAAAACATTAAATTCATGCCTCTAATTCTTTCAGGTACTATTCGCGTAATGCGAAAAGACGAGGATGATCGTGAAATTTTACTTTATTACCTAGGATCCAATGAAAGTTGTGCAATGGCTTACACATGTTGCATGGAAGCTAAAAAAAGTGAGGTAAAAGCAATTGCTGAAGATAATGTAGAGATCATTACCATACCTCATAATAAATTAGATGAATGGTTAGCTAAATATCCAAGCTGGAAAAGTTACATTTTCAATAGCTTTACCCAACGATTTAATGAACTACTCAAATCTTTAGAAAGTGTTGCCTTCCATAAATTAGATGAACGATTAATAAAATACTTAAAAAACAAAGCTAAAGTCTCCGGAAAAACCTCTATACAATTATCGCATAATCAAATTGCTGAAGAAATGGGAACAAGCAGAGTAGTCATTTCTCGTTTGTTAAAGCAATTGGAAAATGATAAAAAGCTACTACTTTACAGAAATGAAATTAAATTATTAAGTGGATTTTAATACTATAATAATTAATAAACTCCTTAAAACATTATTTATTTCCTTTCAATTCATTATTAGTTTTCTTATATTAGGGTAAGCGATTCTCTATATATGAAACAGGTCCTTTTTATACTATTTATCCTAATATCAATAAAAGGTATCACTCAAAATAAAAAGATTGATTCTTTACGAAACTTGCTATTAAACGTAAGTAAAGACACTTCACAAGTAAATATTTTAAATGCTATTGCCTGGGAATATAGAAATGAAAACCCTGATTCTTCAATTTATTATGCAAGACTAGCGCTCCCCATATCACAAAAAACAAAATTTGAGCTTGGGTTGGCAGAATCTTATTTGTTAATAGGAACAGCCTATTCTAATTTAGGAAAATCAGACGATGCTTTATTAATACTTGTTAGAGCAAAAAGAATACTCGAAAAACTAAGCCAATACAATAAAACAGAATACTACAGGATCAAAAAAAACCTTTCGCGAGTATATAATTCCATTGGCAATGTTTATTCTACACTCGGAAATTATCCTCAATCTTTAAAAAATCATCAGGATGCTTTACGGTTAAGGAATGAAATCGGAGACAAATCCGGTATTGCTTCCTCTTATAATAACATTGGTATAATTTATAAAGATCAAGGAAATTATGTTGAAGCTTTGAAAAATCATTTTTCTTCATTAAAAATAAAGGAAAGCCTTAATAATAAAGAAGGCATGGCAATATCTTATAACAATATAGGCGTCATTTATAAGTATCAGGGAAATAACGAGCAAGCTTTAACTCATTTTAAAAATTCATTAAAAATTGCAAAAGAAATTGGGTTATCAGACATGATCACAACATGTTATTTAAATATTGGCGCTATTTATACTGCTCAAAAAAGATATGATGAAGGCTTAACTAATTATCAAAAAGCATATGATATAGCGGAACAAAACCAAAACAAAGAAGCCATCTCAGACGTTTTGGGAAATATCGGCGCTATATACGCAGAGCAGGGAAAGTATGATGAAGCTTTAAAGACTGAATTTGAAGCTTTAAAAATTAAAGAAGATCTGGAAGACAATGCCAGCATCTCTTCATTTCAAAATAACATTGCAAACATCTATCAAAAAAAAGGTGATATTAAGAATGCAATTTTATATGGAGAAAAAAGTTTAAATCTTGCAAAAAAGATTAAAGCAATAAAACAAGTACAGGAAAGCAGTCACAATATGATTACCATCTATCAAAAAGCAAAAGCTTACCAAAAAGCATTTGAAATGCAAGAGCTTTATAATCTGTCAAGTGATAGCATCCTTAATAAGAGTAACCAACGTGAAGTAATTCGTCAGGAATTCAAATACAATTACGAAAAACAATTCTTCGCAGATAGTTTAAATTATGAAAATGAAAAAAAGATCAGCGAATTAGAAAATCAAGTAAAATTAAAATCGGAAAAAAACAAACGGGTTACACTATATATTGGCCTTGTACTCGTAATCATTTTTTCGGCGTTTATTTTTAACCGGTTCCGGATCACAAAAAAACAAAAGAACATTATTGAACAACAAAGTAAAATACTGGAAGTAACGCACAACCAATTAGCTCAAAAAACAAAAGAACTAAAAGACAGTATTTTATACTCTAAAGAAATACAAAATACTTTTTTGAAATCGCCAACCGATTCTAAAAATTATTTCAAAGATACTTTACTTGTATACAAACCTAAAGATGTTGTTAGTGGTGATTTTTATTGGTATAAAGAATTTGACGATAAATTATTTGTAGTTGTAGGAGACTCTACAGGTCATGGCGTGCCTGGTGCCATCATCAGCGTATTAGCCATTCAATCATTAGAAAAAACAATTCATGAAATAAAAAATATTGAAAATCTTCATGAATTAAATGAACATATAAAAAATGAGTTTAATGCGTATTATAAATTAGATGGCCACGTAAGCATCGGCCTAGATTACAGTATTATATGTATCAATAAAGAAAATGATAAATTATATATTTCCGGTTCAGGAGCCAATGTGTTGATCAAATACAATAATCAATTAAATTCTTATAAATTTGATACTATAAATATTGGAGGGAGTGCTCCTGCAATATACGAACCATCAACAGTTATTTTAGATCTTAAATCAGTTCGTTCAATTTTCTTGTTTACCGATGGAATTATTGATCAAAAAGGATGCGTAACCGGTAAAAAATTTGGGACCAAAAAACTAAAAGAATTAATACTCAATTTAAATACCAACGATTCAGCCGTAGCTACAAAAAAAATTGAAAAAGAAATTAATGACTGGATAGGAACTGCTGAACAAATAGATGACATTACTTTATTAGCCATACAAATACATCAAGCATGAGGGAGTTAAAGCAAATAGAAGATTTTTTAAAACAAAAATCAGATATATCTGAGGTTTTATTTTCAACAGAGTTTCATTGTGTAGTCACACATGAAAAACTGGAGGAATATTTACTTCAGGTAAAAGAAGTTTTAAAAAAACACAACATCCCTACCGGAACCAGAAAAAAATGTTATGGAGTGATTGTGGAAGCGCTTGAAAATGTTATGAAACATGGTTCAAAAGAAGAAAATTACAACTTAGTTTTTCATAAATTTGTAATAGGAAAAGAAGCTCTTGAATTATGTTTTGGAAATTATGTCCCTAAAGAAGATGTTCCCAATCTTAAAAAACATTTAGAGTTAATTAAAACCGAAAACGAAGACATTAAAGAATTAATGTATGCCAAAGCTTCAGACGGCAAACCTCTTTCTGATAAAGGTGGTGCGGGTGTTGGAATATTTGATATGGCATTAAGATCTAAAGGAAAAATCAGTCATGTTTTTTTAAACATAGACTCAAAAGATTATTTTTTAACGATGATAAAAATTATTTAATTATGGAAAATTTACACTTTGACCCAACACACAATACACCATTGGTTAACTGCGACGGAACCACAAATACAATAACTATTGCCGGAGAGTCGCGTCCCGAAAACGTAAGAGCGTTTTACGCTAATGTATTTACATGGATTGACACTTACGAAAAATCGCTATTCTACCTGGCCTCTCTTTCAAGTCATACAAAAACCGTCACTTTGAATTTTAAATTAGAGTATTTCAATTCTTCTTCTTTAAAGATCTTTATGGAGATCATTGCACGCTTAAATACAATGTCAAAAAACATTAAACATGTAGAACTTACCATTAATTGGTATTACGACGCAGATGACGACGACATGTTTGATTCCGGTAAAGAATTTGAAAAAATGACCGGCGTTAAAATGAATTTTTTGGCAAATAGTTAATTTATACCGGATCCGCATCTATCTGCAAACGGTATTGTGATTTTTTGTTATTGTATTGAAGTGTATCCACTTCTTGTTTCAATAAATTACGTACTTGTGTTGGTGAGTACTCTCTGTTTATTTTCAATAAAATACGTTTATGATATTGATCTTTGATCTTTGCTATTAAAGGAAATTCAGGCCCCAACATCATGCCGCCAAAAATCGGCTTTAACTGGTTGGCCAACTGCTGAGCAATATCGTTGACTACAGTAACATCTTTCGCTACTACTGACAATTCGATCACGCGTGTGTATGGTGGGTAATGAAATTTTTCTCGCTCGTTAATTTGTGATTGATAAAACTCCAAATAATTATCGGCCAATACATGTTTAATAACAGAATGTTCCGGTTGCGTTGTTTGAATATAAACCGTTCCTTTTTTATCCTTGCGTCCTGCTCTACCACTCACTTGTACAATTAACTGGTACGCTTTTTCAAATGATCTGAAATCAGGAAAATTCAATACACTATCTACATTCAATACACCTACTATACTCACATTATCAAAATCCAAACCTTTGGTAACCATTTGTGTTCCTACCAAAATATCAATACTTCCCATTTCAAACTCATCGATCAATTGCTTGTACGCATATTTACTTCGGGTAGTATCCAGATCCATACGAGCTACTTTAGCCGAAGGGAATAAGATCTCAATTTCTTCTTCTATTTTTTCTGTTCCAAAACCTTTGTAACGCAGATCGTTATTGCCACAAGCGTTACAACTTGTTGGCGGCTGCATGGTATAACCACAATAGTGGCAACTTAACTTATTAGTTTGCTTGTGATATATCAACGCTACATCACAATGCACGCAATGTGGTATCCAGTGGCAACTATGGCATTCGGTATAAGGAGCAAACCCTCTGCGGTTTTGAAATAGAATAACCTGTTCTTTCCTGGCAAGAGCATCTGTAATAGCCGTTACTAATTGATGCGAAAAAATAGATTTATTTTGCTGCTGCTGCGTTTCTTTTTTTAAATCACAGATCACAGTTTCGGGTAAAATAGCTTTACCAAAACGCTGATTTACTCTCACTAAACCAAACTTATCATGCAAAGCATTATAATACGTTTCAAAAGCAGGAGTTGCCGTTCCTAATAACACTTTGGCTTTGTGCAAGCCTGCTAAATACATGGCTGCATCACGGGCATGATAGCGTGGTGCAGGGTCTTGTTGTTTATAGGAGTTATCGTGTTCCTCATCCACAATGATCAATCCTAATTTACTAAAAGGTAAAAATAAAGCCGAGCGAGCGCCTAATACAATATCAAAATGCTTCGCATTTAAAGCCCCTTCATTCTCTGCTAAAATTGAGTTCCAGATTTCAACACGTTCATTTTCACTAAATCGAGAATGATAGATGCCCACTGAATTACCAAAAATGGCACGCATACGGTTAATTAATTGCGTAGTTAAAGCAATTTCCGGAACCAGATATAATACTTGCTTTCCTTCGGCAATAACTTTATTGATGAGCTCAGCATAAATCTCGGTTTTACCACTTCCGGTTACACCGTGCAACAACACAGTTTGCTTGGTTTCAAAATGTGTTTCAATTTCCTTTAAAGCTACTTTCTGAAAATCACTCAAAAATTTTTGAGTGATAGCTCGGTTATCAAACAATAGTCGGCTTGTTTCTAACTCCTTTTCAAATAAAATTTCTTTTTTAACCAAGCCTTTAATAACAGCTGTATCAAACTGTTTCAATAGAACCGATTTTTTAACCAAACCTAATTGCTTACTGGTTTCATCAGATTTTAAAAGATGCAACATAGCCAATACAACCTCAGCCTGTTTAAATGCTTTTTTTTCTAAAGTATCTAAAACCTCTTTTAATTGTAATTCATCATTAAATAAACTTTCGCTAATGCCAACGTAACTTACCAATTTAGGCTTGTATTTATCCTTGATCTCTTCGTATATAACGATAGCCCCTTTTTTGATCAGTGAATTAATAAGCGGCTGAATGGTTTTGACATTTAAAATAACCGCTACATCCTCAAACCCCAAAGAAGCATTATGTTGCAAGGCATCTAAAACGATGTGTTCCTTATCCGTGAAATAATCATAATAGCTTTCCTCAAAATTAAAATCAGGATTTAGTGTAATGTGAGAGGTGCTACTTAACTTTAAACCACTTGGCAAAGCAGCGTTCATAACATCTCCGGGGTTACACAAATAGTACTGAGAGATCCAATCCCATAATTTTAATTGTGTTTCGTTGATAATGGGAGTATCATCTAAAATACTATCAATGTATTTAGCTACATAATCCTTTGGAGGATTACTATGGATATTATAAACAACGCCTGTGTAAAATTTTGTTTTTCCGAACTGAACAATCACCCGCTTTCCTAACGCAATTTGATCATTCATATCCTTTGGCACACGATACGTAAATTTATTTGCCACCGATAGTGGTACAATAACATCTATGAATAATGTGTTGTTTTCCATTAACTAATCAATGCCGCTAAAAATACGCCCGCAATCATCGACATAATTTTAGCTAAATTATATTTATGATTCTCGCCGGTTTCAAACATAATAGCTGTTGATATGTGCAAGAATATTCCAATTACTACACCAAAAGATAATTTCAAGAAGCCGTCGTAATTATTAACTCCAAAAGAATTTAATACATAACTGATAAAACAACCTAATGGTGCCATCAAAGCGAATCCAACTAACAATAAAAATGTTTTTAATTTATTGGATTGATGTTCCAGTAACAACGTCACAAAAGCAATAGCAATAGGAATGTTATGCAAGGTAATACCAAAAATCAAAGATTGTTGAGTTGACAGTATCGAATCTGCCACAAGCTCATTCGAACTTTGATAAATTGGCAACCCTTCTAATAAAGAATGTAAATACAAACCGGCAATCATTCCTAATGGCAAATGTTTTTTACAAGAATCTGAATGGGCGTGGATATGGCCATGTTCAATACCGGCACTAAAATATTCAAGTAAAATTTGAATAAAGAATCCTACTAAAATAAACAGGCCTACTGTTTTAGTATTGGTTCCTTCATAACATTCTGGCAACAAATGCGTAACAGAAATCGTAAATAAATAAGCGGCGCTAAAAGCTAATAAAAAACGAAGATTTTTTGCTTTTATTTTCAGAGAAAGGAATATTGAACCGGTAATTAAAACCGGCAGAGCAAGTAATATAGTTAATAACCAAAGACTCATTTTTGTAATATTAAAATTAAACGGGGTGATGAATTTAAATCAAAATCTTCTAAGTGATAATTACCAAATACATTTAAAACAGTCAAATTGCATTCTGTTGCCAATCCTTCAAAATATTCTTTGTCAAATAATTTGACACGTTCTTCATAATGAAAATATTTACCTTTATCCTTAAAATCGATCTTCTTTATAACTGTGTTATTTTCAATTGCTTTAGTAATATGAAAAGTGATCCCATCTATTGTTTTTTCATCCTCAGCAATTAACATATTCTTAACGTACGCTGAGTTCAAAAAATCAAACACAAATATTCCTTTTGGCTTTAATGCTTTTTCTACGGCATTAAACACATTCACATCATCATGTCGCGTTTCGAAATAACCAAAACTGGTAAACAAATTAAAAACAGCGTCAAAATAATTAGTTCGAAATAAATGACGCATGTCATGAGAATAAAACTCTAAGGTATCATTAGCGCTTTTATTTGCCTCAGTAATGCTTTGCACAGAAAGATCTGTCCCAACTACATGATAACCTTTTTTATTCAGATAAATACTATGCCTTCCTTTGCCACAACATAGATCCCAGCAGTCGGCATTTGGATTTAGTTTTAATAATTTGGCAATGTTGTCAATAAATACAGATGCTTCAGAGTCGTCTCTGTGTTTGTACAAAGTATGATAATAAGGAGTATCAAACCAGGATGAAAACCACTCTTTTTCCATAGACCACAAAGGTATTAAAACAAAAACACCGAGCTATACATAACTCGGTGTTTTTATCTTAGTTTTTAATTTTATTTTGCAATAACTCTTACATATTGGTAAGGGCCGTATTTTTCAGTATCTTGATAATCGGACGCATAAACAGGTCCTCTTACAGCACTTACTTTAGTGAAAATGATTTTGCTGGCATCTCCACCTTTTGCATTTACTGCTGCTTTAATTTTCTCTTCCATTTTATCAGCACGAGTCTCAGCTAATTCTTTATTATTAGTAAACGAACGTGTAGGCACTTGTGAGGCACTTGATAAAACTTTTACAGAAGGGTTACATTCTTTTGTTTTAGCAACTAAAGAAGTAATTAAATTATTCCAATCTTCTGCTTCATTTTCTACATCATTTTTATTATAAGAGAAGAAATGCTTGTATCTTGCTGTAGTACCGCAACCTGCAACAGCCACTGGAGTAGCGTCTAATACAATTGTTTTTTCGTATACTTTTTTAGCATTTACATTTAAAGTTGTAAATAATGATTTTTCAGATGTCAAACCATTGCTCTCTCCCATTAAATCATAATTCACATCAGAAGCTAATTCAATGTTTTTGATACGTCCTTTTGAATCTGTGGTACCTTCATATTTACTTCCATCATTTCCTGTTAAAATAACTTTAGTATTTGGTAAAGGTTTTTTAGCATTGTTTACTACTAATACATTAAGGAGTAAGCCAAGTGCTTTTTCTTCGTATCCATTAATGTATAATACCTGAGTAATAGATTTACTTCCTTTTATACCAAGTGTATTGAAATTACTAGCCGTTGATTTTTTACCGTTAGATTCAGCTACGATAGTATACTTTTTATCAAATGCTAAAGGAGTTGCTTCTTTTTTTCCATTAGCATCTACATCAAAATTAACAGCAGCAGCATTCTTTTCTGTTAAAGTGATTTTAGCATTAGGAACAGGTTGTTTGTCTTTTGGATTATTTAAAACAATAGTATTTAAAATAACACCTTTCTCCTTCACTTTCACTTTTCCTAATAATGATACAGGCTCTAAATTAATTTCCTTTTTGATCTCCTGATAAGCTACATCATCAGACACATATAAGTCTTCGTTATAAAACTCTTCTCCTTTACTTTGATAAGAGAAATTATAATTTTTGTTAGGAGGTAAAATAGTAGTGAAAGCCCCATTTTGCTTTGGACGATATCTTCCAATAACCTCACCCGTTTCTTTATTAGTTACCACGATTTCTAGATCATCCGGTAATTTCTCTCCGTCTGCAGGTAAAATAGATCCTTTAAATAAAGCCAAAGGACTTTCCTTTGCACCGGGAATAGACATTTGATAAATATCCTTCTCTCCTTTTCCTCCGTCTTTTGCCGAAGAAAAATATCCACGTTTTCCATCAGGAGAGGTTACAAAAAACACATCATCATCTGGTGTATTAATAGGATAACGCATATTAATCGGTTCAGTGAATTTTTTCTCTTCGTCAATCATTGAAAAGAAAATATCAAATCCTCCCATGGTTTTATGTCCGCTTGATGCAAATATCAAAGTAACACCATCAGGATGCATATAAGGACCATCTTCATCATATTTCGTATTAATTGTTGGACCTAAATTTAAAGCCTTACTCCATGCTCCGTTAGGTAATTTCACACAACGGTAAATGTCACGTCCACCAAACCCACCTGGTCTGTCAGACACAAAGTATAACGTATTTTGATCTGCCGTTAAACAAGCATGTGTTTCCCAATGTTTAGTATTTACGTCAGATCCAAATTGTTGTAAGGCTGTCCAATCTTTACCATCCCAATTACTAAAATAAATATCACCACCCTTACCAATATCCTGGTAAACGATTAATGTTTGTCCATCTGGTGTTAAATTAATTGAACCTTCGTTACCATTTGTGTTAATATAAGCGCTTATAGGTTTTGGACTAGACCAAATACCATTTTCATCTTTATACGCTACAACAATATCTTCAAAATATTGTCCATCTAATGCTTTTTCTCCGCCGGTTGATGTATTTCTTCTGGTAGTATAAATGATCATACGTTCATCCGCACTTAACGCCGGGCTGAAATCAGGATACTCACTATTAATACTATCTCCTAAGTTTTCAATAATAACATTTATAGGAGCCGCATACAATTCTTTTGCGTATACCGTTTGTTGTTTGTAGTTAGCAACATTTTCTTTTGCTGCTTTATCTTTTGCGAAATTTTGTTCAAAATAATCATATTGAGTTGCCGCTTCATCAAACTTATAATTGATATGTAGAGCTCTACCATAATAAAAATAAGCTAAAGGTGGGGCACCTTTTTCGGTAGGATCATCCTGGCGATAGTTTTTATCGATTTGTGTAATTGCTTTTGACAAATATCTTTCCGCTAAACCTTTTTTTGTAGAAGAGTTGATATAACAATACCCTACGTTCCAGTTAATGTTAGCTGATGAAGAATCGATCTTATACGCTTCGATAAAATTCTTTAAAGCTTGATCGTAATTTTCTTCTAATAATAAAAAGCTCCCTTCTCTAAAGTAGTCATTGTAGGTGCCGCTTAATAATTGAGCTTTAACCAAAGTTGTGGAAAAAAATAAGGTAATTAGTAACAGATAAAATTTCTTCATAATGAGTTTTTTTTCAAGAGAACAAAAATAAGATTATTTAGCAATAAACCACTATTTAGGCGACAAAAAAACCCACTTTAAAGGTGGGTTTTTAACATTTGTAGTAACATTTAAGATTATGAAGTTCTATTTACATCCCATTGTTCCATATAATCAGCTACTTTTCTTAAAAAAGTACCTCCTAAGGATCCATCCACCACTCTATGATCATAAGATAATGACAAGAACATAAAGTGTCTGATACCGATCATATCGCCTTGTGGAGTTTCAATAACTGCCGGTTTCTTTTTAATCGTTCCTACCGCTAAAATAGCCACTTGAGGTTGTAAAATAATAGGCGTGCCCATTACATTACCAAATCCACCAACATTAGTTAAAGTAAATGTACCGCCTTGTATCTCATCCGGAGATAACTTGTTAGCACGTGCTCGAGTTGCCAAATCATTCACGTCTTTAGTCAATCCAACTAAATTCTTGGTATCAGCATTTTTAATTACCGGAACAATTAAGTTACCTGTAGGTAAAGCCGCAGCCATACCAATATTAATATTTTTACGTTTAATGATCTTTGAACCTGTTTGATCAACAGATACGTTTATCATTGGAAAATCTTTAATAGCTTTAGCTACACACTCAATAAATAAAGGCGTAAAGGTCATTTTTTCACCTTCACGTTTTTCAAAATCTTTTTTCACCTTATCTCTCCATTGAACTAAATTAGTCACATCAGCTTCAACAAAAGATGTAACGTGTGGAGATACATGCTTACTCATTACCATATTATCGGCAATGATCTTACGCATACGATCCATTTCAATGATCTCATCGCCTGCTCCAACTGATACAGCAGGGCGCTGAACCAATACGGTGTTATCAGGAACTCCCATAGAACCACCAGATGATTTAACGTCTGTTTTTTGAACAGCAGGTGCTGCAGTACTTGTAGTAGCCGCTTGTTTATTTCTATTAGGTAAATAAGCTAAAATGTCTGCTTTTGTAACTCTTCCTTCCTGACCAGAACCTTTGATCGTATCTAATTCTGCTAAAGAAATTCCTTCTTCTTTGGCAATACTTTTCACTAAAGGAGAATAGAATTTATCAGAGCCTGAAAAATCAATATTTTCTATAGAAGCAACAGCAGCAATTGTTGTAGCTGCAGGAGCGGTCGTTTGTTGAGCCGGTGCTACTGTTTTTGGAGTTTCTGCAACTGATGCATTGGCATCAGATGAGATGATCGCAATAACAGCACCTACTTGTACAACGTCATTTTCATTAAATAATTTTTTAATCAATTTCCCTTCAAACGGTGAAGGAATCTCAGAATCAACCTTATCAGTTGCTATTTCTAAAACCGTTTCATCAATTTTAATTGAATCTCCTTCGTTTTTAGTCCATTTAATAATTGTTGCCTCGGCAACACTTTCACCCATTTTGGGCATTGTTAATTCAAACTGAGCCATTGCTATAAGATAATGTAGAACGCAAAAATAAGGTAATATCGCTACTACACAAATTTATTGAATAACTATTTATTTATTAGAAATCAGATTGGAGCAAAGGAATCCTGCTAAACTACTCTTTAGATCCCTTTTAAAATAAAGAGAAAATCCGATTAACTCGCTACAACCTCAATAAAACCTACAGATTTAGATTTTTGGATGGTTAAAGACTTCGAATAATTAAGGATATTCTGAATCAAAGAGTCAGAAGGCCCGATATCATCAACAGGTATTTCAACTTGTTGCTTGTTTTTAGTGGTTTTTAAAGAAGTAGAAACAAGAGTAGACGTTTTGATCATAGGCAGATTTAGGGGTTTATATGCTTAAAACGAGGAGATTTTAAATTTATTGTGCCGCAAACTAAAAAGTGTCTGAAAATTAGAAATTAAGGAAACCAACCAATCTGGCTTCCTGAAAATAAAATTCATGAAACTTGTATTTGAGCTCATTTTTTCTTTAATTTTGATTAAAATTCCACCCATTTATGTCAATTAAATCAATTTTAGCTGTGTTCTTCATCACGGCTTTATCCATTGTTGGATTAACTTACTATTCCTCAACTTCTGCCAAAAATGATTCAGGATACATCAATCCTGCCTACAAGGAATATATTTCGGCTTACACCGCGGGATATGTTTCAGTAGAAAGTAAGATCATTATTGTGTTACAAGAAGAAACAATTGCCGAAATTGAAGAAGGCAAAGAAGTAGACAATACCCTATTTGACTTTAGTCCTGGTATAGAAGGAAAACTAACTTGGTTAGATAAAAAAACCATTGAATTTAAACCAACTCAAAAGTTGAACAATGCTCAAACATTTAAAGCAACATTTCATTTAAGTAAAGTGGCAAATGTGCCTGATGACTTAAAAGAATTTGAGTTTGAATTTGCAACCTTAAAACAAGCCATGGAAATTACCGTGGATGAATACAAAGTTTCCGAAAACAATTCTTTGATAGTGGAAGGTACGCTATCTACAGCTGACTACGCAGATCACGCTTTAGTTGAAAAAACAACACAAGCATCACAAGGCTCAGGTACATTACCTATAAAATGGTTACACGAAAATTCAACTACTCATCATTTCACGATTGAAAATATACAAAAAGGAAAAGGAACTTTAATAATCTCCTATAACGGTGAAGCAATTGGTGCAGCTGAAACAGGAAAACATGAAATTAACATTCCAAATAAAGGTGAATTTTCTTTATTGAATGTTTTAATTAATAATGAACCAGATCAATTTGTAACCCTACAATTCTCAGATAAAATAGATCCCAATCAAAATCTTGAAGGATTAATTTCTATTGCTAATCCGAATGGAACAGCCAATGTTTCAAGTTATGACGAATACGGTAATAACGAAAATTTACCTGCAGCCGAATCTAAACTAACATTCTTAATTGAAAACAACTCCATTAAAATATACACAGGCGAACGCTATACCGAAACACGCGAACTAACAATTAGCAATGGCATTAAAAATAATGAAGGCAAACATTTAAAAGAATCCGAAACTCGTTCTATTTTCTTTGAAGACCTGAAGCCAAATGTGCGCTTAGTTGGCAAAGGAGTAATCCTTCCAAACTCAAGTGGTTTAATTTTTCCTTTTGAAGCCGTTAACTTAAATGCGGTTGATGTAAAAATTACACGTGTGTATGAAAACAACATGTTACAATTCTTACAAGTTAATAGTTTAGAGGGTAGTCAGGAATTACGCCGTGTAGGAAAATTAATTATTAAAAAGAAAATTGCTTTACAGAATAATGGAATTCCAACGCGTAACAAATGGAATAAATACTCTATTGATCTGTCTTCTTTAATTAAAGCAGAACCTGGCGCTTTATATAATATTCGCATAAGTTTTAATCGCAACTATTCTATTTACAATTGCCAGGATGACACAACTGCTGATAGAGAAAATGAAGCCACATTAGATAACGAAAATACAGCAGAAGAAAAAGAATGGGATTATTATAACTCTTATGATGATTACTATGACGATTATTATTACTACGATTATTCTGAAAGAAATAATCCTTGTTCTCGCGCTTATTACAATAACAAATCAGTTAACAAAAATATTTTAGCCACTAACATTGGCTTAATTGCTAAACGTGGTAATAACGGACAAATTAATTTATTTGCTTCCGATTTAATCACAACAAAACCATTAAGTAATGTAAGCATTGAAGCATACGATTACCAACAACAAAAACTAAAACATGTTGTAACTAATGCTGAGGGAATTGCTCTTTTAGAAACTAAACAAAAACCATTTGTATTAATTGCTAAACTGGGTCAAGAACGCACTTATTTAAAACTCGATGACGGAAACTCTCTATCGCTAAGTTCTTTTGAAGTGGAGGGAGAAGAAGTTCAAAAAGGCATTAAAGGTTTTATTTATGGCGAGCGTGGTGTGTGGCGCCCGGGTGATAGTTTATACCTGTCCTTTATTTTAGAAAACAAAACCAAAGAGTTTCCTGAAAATTATCCTGCTTCATTGGAGTTAACTAACCCACAAGGCCAAATTGTACAAAAACTAACCCGCACTAAACATGTAGATGGTTTTTATAATTTCTCTACCAAAACAGAAAACTCTGCTCCTACCGGTGTGTATTTGGCAAAAGTAAAAGTTGGTGGTGCCGTGTTTACTAAAAACATTCGCATCGAAACCATCATGCCGAACCGTTTAAAAATAAATTTAGATTACAAGAAAGATAAAATTTACAGTACTGATCTCACCTTGAACAGTAATCTAATTGTAAACTGGCTGCATGGAGCACCTGGAAAAAATTTAGAAACTAAAATTGATGTGTCGTTATCACAGATCAATACAGAGTTTAAAGGGTATAAAGGTTATACATTTGATAATCCTGCCGTTAATTTTTACTCTGAAACACAAACTATTTTTAGTGGAAGAACTGATGAGAACGGGCAAACGAATGTAAGTGCACAATTAAGCGATACTAAAGATGCGCCGGGGTTTTTAGCCGCTAACTTTACCATCCGTGCTTTTGAAGAAGGTGGTTCATTTAGCACAGATAGATTTACTATTCCCGTTTCGCCATTTACCAATTATGTTGGTGTAAAAGTTCCTGAACCAAAAGAAAATGATTCTTATTTAGAAACGGACATTGATCATAACATTCAAATTGCAACCCTGGATGAATTTGGTAAAGCAACTTCCCGTTCTAACATCGAAGTAAAAGTTTACAAATTAGATTGGCGTTGGTGGTGGGATAATTACAACCAGGATCTATCGTCATACATTGGAAGTAATTACCACGAACCAATCTATACCGAACAAATTTCGTCTTCAAACGGAAAAGCAAATTTCAAATTACGTGTCAATCGTCCATCTTGGGGGCGTTATTTAGTATATGTAAAAGATGTAGAAAGTGGTCATGCTTGTGGCAAGATCGTATTTGTTGACTGGCCAAGCTGGGCGGGCAAATCACCTAAAGGAAATGAAGGCAGTAATGTATTAACAGTTAACACTGATAAAGACGAATATAAAGTTGGAGATAAAGCCAAAGTTTTAATTCCTTCTCCGCAAGGTGGTAAGGCTTTAATTAATATTGAGAACGGAAGCCGCACGCTACAAAGTAAATGGATAGATACAAAACAAGGCGTTACAGAATATGAGTTTACGGTGACTAAAGACATGACGCCGAACATTTACGTTTTTGTGCATTTATTACAACCACATGCACAAACAGTTAATGATTTGCCTATTCGTTTATATGGTGTTGCAACCTTAATGATCAAAGACGAGAATACTATTTTAAAGCCAAAAATCACAACAACAGCTGTTTGGAAACCTGAAAGTGAAGCCATTGTAAAAGTAAGCGAAGAAAATGGCAGAGAAATGGCTTATACCTTAGCCGTTGTAGATGAAGGTTTATTAGACATTACTCGCTTTAAAACTCCTGATCCATGGAAAGCATTTTACGCTAAAGAAGCCTTAGGTGTGAAAACCTGGGATGTGTATGATAATGTGATCGGAGCCTTTGGAAATGCCATGAGTCGTATTTTATCGATTGGTGGTGACGATGCCGCAAATAACAAACCTGAAAACAGTGCACAACGCTTTAAACCAATGGTGCGGTTTGTTGGGCCATTCCATTTAAAGAAAGGTGAAAATGCAACTCATAAAATCAATATTCCTCAATACGTAGGATCTGTAAGAATTATGGTAGTGGCTGGTTACCAAGGCGCTTATGGCAATACAGAAAAAGCCGTTCCTGTAAGAAAACCATTAATGATCCTTTCTACTTTACCAAGAGTATTAGGTCCTGGCGAAGAAGTGGATTTACCGGTAACCGTTTTTGCAATGGAGAAAAAAGTAAAACAAGCTACCATTACCATTACAACTGATAAATTTGTCCAGGTAATAGACGGTAATTCGCAAACCGTTACCTTTAATTCTGTTGGAGATAAAGTGGTAAACTTTAAATTAAAAATTAAAGATGCTTTAGGTGTTACCAAAGTAAAAATAGTAGCGCAAGGAGCTGGCGAAATGGCTAAAGAAGAAATTGAAATTGCTGTAAGAGCCAATAATCCAAGCATTACTGATGCTGATGAATTTGTGCTGACTGCAAGTAAAAACCTCAACACAACGTATAGTCCTGTTGGTATTAGTGGCACTAATAATGCTTATTTAGAATTATCAACTTTACCGGCTATTAATTTATCGCAACGATTAAACTACTTAGTACAATATCCACATGGATGTGTTGAGCAAACTACCTCGTCGGTATTTGCAGGTTTATATTTAAACGATATTACTGATCTAAGTGCTAATCAAAAAGCATTTATTGATAATGCTACTAAAGCGACCATCAATCGTTTAAAAGGATTTCAAACACCAAGTGGTGGTTTATCTTATTGGCCCGGATCAAATACTGCCGATGACTGGGGAACTAACTACGCCGGACATTTTTTAATTGAAGCTAAAACAAAAGGTTATTCATTACCATACAATTTATTAGACAATTGGAAAAAATACCAAAAACAAAGAGCTCAAAGTTATGTGAGTAACAAAAACACAGCGTACTATGGAGAAGACTTAACGCAAGCTTATCGTTTGTATACCTTAGCATTAGCGGGCGCTCCTGAACTTGGCGCCATGAATCGTTTAAAAGAAAAAGCAAATCTGTCAAACGAATCTAAATGGCGTTTATCGGCGGCTTATGCTTTAATAGGACAAAAAGAGGTTGCTAAAAAAATGATCTATAATATTCCATCAACTGCAAAAACTCATCAGGATTATTATTACACCTATGGAAGTTTAGAACGTGATGATGCGATGATATTAGAAACGATGACTTTATTAAAAGATAATAATAATGCCTTCTTAAAAGTAAAAGCATTGGCAGCAAAACTAGGTGATCATGAATATTGGTTCAGTACACAATCTACAGCCTATTGTTTAATGGCTATTAGCAAATATGCTAAACTGAATGGCAACAATTCAAATATCGCTGCGGATGTGAAAATTGGAAATGAAACAATTACTGTGAGCGACTTTAGCAAAACTAAATTCAAAATGATCGAATTTAAAAATGCCAATAATAGTGTTCCTTTAAAAGTAACTGTAAAAGGTAGCGGCAATTTATTTGCGCGCCTTGTAAGACAAGGGATTCCTAAAGCGGGAGAAGAAACAGATAAATTCAGTAATTTAGAACTAGCTGTTAACTATAAAACTTTAAATGGTAATCCATTAGATGTCACTCAGCTGGAACAAGGCACAGATTTTATGGCAGAAGTCACCATTAAAAATCCGGGTATCAGAGGCATGTATAGAAACTTGGCATTATCACAAATTTTTGCCAGTGGCTGGGAAATTCGCAATCAACGTTTAGATAACATTACATATCTGAAAGGAGATGTTCCAACTTATCAGGACATCAGAGATGATCGGGTTTATAGTTATTTTGATCTAGGTGCCGGTGCTTCTAAAACATTTAAAGTAATGCTGAATGCTGCTTATAAAGGCTCGTTCTATTTACCGGGAGTAAGCTGCGAAGCGATGTATGATAATAGTGTAACAGCACATATTTCCGGAAGATGGGTCAATGTGAAAAGACAGGGAGAAGTGTTGTAATTAACTGTCACATTGAGTTTGTCGAGATGCATAACGAAGTTCTCGACAAGCTCGAACTGACAAAAAATATAATTAGTAAATTTGTAAAATGAAACTTGATATATTAGCCATAGGAGTTCACCCGGATGATGTAGAATTATCATGCGCGGGAACGATCTTAAAACATATTGCACAAGGCAAAAAAGTTGGAATCTTAGATCTGACGCGTGGAGAATTAGGCACCAGAGGAACGCCTGCATTAAGAACTCAGGAAGCAAATAAAGCTGCTAAAATATTAGGTGTTAGTGTAAGGGAACAATTAACCATGGCTGATGGTTTTTTTGAAAACAATGAAAATAATCAAAAGCACATTATACATATTTTAAGAAAATACCAACCTGAGATCGTATTATGTAACGCTATTTCAGACAGACATCCTGATCATGGCCGTGCTGCTAAATTAACAGCAGATTCATGTTTTTACAGTGGCTTAAAAAAAATTGAAACACTTGGTGATGACAATAAACTACAACCTGTTTGGCGACCAAAAGCAGTTTATCATTATATACAAGATCAATTTATACATCCTGATTTTGTAATTGACATCACGCCTTTTATGGATAAAAAAATGGAGTCTATTTTAGCGTACTCCTCTCAATTTTATGATCCAAATTCTAAAGAACCGGAAACGCCTATTTCCTCTAAAAATTTTATCGAGAATATAAAAGCAAAATCAAACATGATTGGCCGAGCCATTAATTGTGATTATGCCGAAGGATTTACAGTGAACAGATACCCGGGCGTTGAGAGTTTGTTTGACTTGAAATAATAAATTTCAGTAAGCATTATATAATATTAAACGGTATACTATAAAAAAAGGCCTCTTCAATTGAAGAGGCCTTTTTATTTGATCAACATTTATTTTCCTTTAAATACAGTGATAAAGCCGCTGTATTTTTTATCATCCGGAACATCTATCACATAGAAATATGTTCCATCAGAAGAACCTTCAGCTTTCCACTCGTTATTGTAATTCGAGTTCTCATAGATTTTACGTCCCCATCTGTCAAAAACAGTAACAACAGTATTAGGGTGATGCTCTAAGTTTTTAATAACAAAAACATCATTTACACCATCTCCATTTGGAGTAATGATATTTGGTATCTCTATACTACATGGTGGTAATACAGTAATGGTTTCGTAAGCCCCCTTATTGTATCCGCAACTATCATTTACATAAACAGCCACAACATAATTTCCTTGTAAATCAGGACTTGTATAGGCTAAATTTGCAGAAGTAGAAATTGGGGCAGAAACACCATCAATGTACCATGCATAATTATAAGCAGGATAACCACCGCTAACAGAAGAATTAAGCGTAAATGCCGTATTAGCACAAGTTGAAGAAGAATCAACAATCGAAACAGTTAAATCATCAACAAAGTTTTTAATCACAACGGTATCACTTGTACTATTGGCACAAGCACCACCAACAGTTAACACTAACGTTGAAGTATTATTTGAAGAGCAAGTATAACTCGAGCTGGTATTGTTTCCTGGTGCCGGTGTATTACCAGGCAAAGTTGTCCAATTATATGTGTAAGGTGTTCCGGGATTAGGACTCGTTGAATTTACTCCGGTAGTGATCACAAAATCTCTGTTCATACATTTAGTCATATCTTGTATAGGTGATATAATTAAATCTGCCTTCGGAATAACCGTTACTGTAATAGTTTTAGTATCAGGGATTGAGCTTGGACAAGGAGATGATCCGGTTACCACATAAGTATTTACACCCACAGCAGGTGGTGTTACATTTACTGTTGCTGTATTTGCTATATTCACAGGGCTACCACCTTGCATATAAGACCAATCATAATCTACTGCTCCTGATGCTGAAAGAGTTACCTGTGTACCAATACAAATTGTGTTATTACTAGTAGGTAAAACAGAAATACTATTTGTTGCTGAAGGGTACAAAATAGAAATCGTTCTGGTTGCAATACAACCACCATCAGGATTAATAGCAGTAATAGTATATACCGTTGATGCAGTTGGCACAGGAGGCGCACTAAATGTAGGAACTACTTTTATAGAATCATTCGCATAATTCGCTGTAATTGTTCCGTTTGAAGAAACACTCACTGTGTAACTGGCAGGGTTCACTGAACCACAATTACCAAAATAAATATTCGGTGAATTTTGAGAAGTTGTACCGGTTCCTGTATACCCACAAGCAGTTGTAATATCTGACTGATAATAAATAGCACGATTAACTCCTTTGTTTGTACTTCTCATAATTGGATTTGAAGTATACCAGGTTTGTAAATTATAACAAATGTCTATTAATATATTACTGGTCCCATCCCAATCATAAGCCTGATTAAAATTAATAGTATTCAAGCCAACGTTAGCAGAATAGTTCCCATTAAATACTTGCGATAATCCGGTGTTATCAAAAGCTGTAGTTAATGCATTAACATTAGTACATTTCATTTTTATAGTATAATTAAACGGCACACTCGAATAAATTGATGAATTATTTCCGGTTGGAACTTGTTTTGGGTTCATAGAAATGACATCAAATGCCAAACTACTAATTTTTCCAGGCGTTACACCCGCAGCTAGTAATTCAGCGGCTGTATACAAAAATTGCTGGCGATTGTTTTTAAACCAGTTACCAAAAACACAAGGCATGGACGTGTTGCTGTTTTGGACAGTACCGGTACCCACCGGAACCATATTGGGCGATGAACAAGGACTTCCAGTAGAAAGCCCACAACTTGTTGGCGTAGTTTCTCCAAAATTCATATAAATCATTGCCGTATCCGTAGGAAAACATAACACGGTGTCTGTTGCAGTTACAGTAAAATTTGTTTGAATAGTGCTAATAGTAAATGTATTATTATAAAAACAGACACCATCATAAATACTCGCTGTATAAATACCTATAGGCAAAGGCGATACAGATACCAATGTGTTTGATGTAGTAGTATTTAATAAAGTTGTGTTTGATGCATTAGTAACCGTATAAGAATAAGGGGCAGAGAAAGGTGTATTTAAATTAATGTTAGCAGAGCCATTTGCGTTACCCGGACAAACATTAGCTATATTAGAAATATAAGTATTACCACCAGTAATTGGAGCCAACGTATATTTGATAGAATCTCTACAGCCATTAGAGTTTGAATAAACTAAAGTATACTGATCGCCCGCTGTGGCATTAGCAATAAACAAAGTGTCATTTCCTCCTAATGGCGGAGAAATCATAGTTGTTCCTTGATACCAGGTATAATTAGATCCGTTTAGTTTTATAATGTAGGTGCTTGACCCACAAAACGAATGATTTTGCGTCAGATAAAACGGAGGCGCTACCCCCACCGAAAGATTTGCTGAAGCTTGGCCACAAGTAGTAGATGCAACTAATACACTATAAGTTCCTGGCGCCAATCCTGTTGCTGTTTGAGCATTACCAACCACTGAACCGGTAGTTGGCCCAGAAGTACTTGTCCATGTATATGTATAAATTCCATTACTTCCACTGGCTTGAACAAAAGCTGAACCAGAGTTACCACCTGCACATGAATTGGTAGAATTTAAATTAATAATATTTACAGTTGTTAAATTAATGGCAACTGTTTGAGTTAAAGCGCAACCACCCGGTGATATTAAATTGACAGTATAGGTTGCTCCGGGACTAGCAGGATTAACAATCAAAGTATCATTAGTCGCCCCTGGAATCGGTCCTGAACCATCCACCCATTGATATGAATTAAAACCTGTTGGTGCAACTAAAGTTGCAAAAGTAGATCCTGAACACATATTAGCATATGCAACACCTGTACCTCCACATTCTGCATCTACATAAGCATATCCTGTATGCCCACTTTGTGTACAGCCTCCAACTTCAAAATTGATAGACACATTAGTTCCGGCGGGTAATGATGAAAGATCTACTGAATAGTATTGCCATTTTCTATATTTTATAATATCACCATAAATATTAAGTGCAGAAGTTTTTAATGAATCAGAAGGTGAGGACGATTTTGGATTAAATGTATAAGAAGTACATCCTGTTAATATTGTTCCGGTTGCTTCATTTTTAACCTCTACCTTAAAGTAAGGAGATTCATTTATTAAATGAGAAACAGGATCATTTAATACTACAGCATAACTAAAAGATAAACGTTGGTTAGTTGCTGAAGCAGTTGTAATATATTTTAAACGTGCGGCTCTATAGTTTGCATTTGCACTATTTAATCTTACAGAAACTGCATCAAAACTATAAGGACTTATAAATGGAATATCTGAAATAGTTGTAGTTCCAACTGCTCTCACAGCAAGAGAATCATAACCAACGCAATTTGGATAAACATTACTTGTAGGAGGTATTGTCATTATTGTATGGTAATTTATAGTGTTCATTAAAGAAACATTGTTACCGGCAGCATTAACAATAGATGTTCCGGTAGATGTATAAATTGGATTTCCTCCTACAGGTCCGGTTGACACTGTTCCTTTTTCACCTGTCCACCCCGAAAAATCATAATTTTCAAAACCCATATTAGGACAACCAATGCTCGCTGTTTTATTTCCACTACCATTTAAATAAATAACCGTTTCCTGAACATCATTTTGTGGATTTTCATAAGGTGAATGCACATGCTTTTCTTGTTTCAAAGCATTTTTTGAAGACATTTCATTTTTCAAAAACTGCACATAGCCTTTAATATCAGTTTCTTTAATGCCTTTTGCTTTAGCTTGTTCAATAGCAGTTTTTTCATTAAAAAATATGGCATTGTCTTTTTCTTTTTCTTGAGAATACAAAAATTCTACAGAAATCATCAATAGCAATAACGTATAAGTCTTTAGTGTTTTCATGATCTTAAATTTTTAGGGCGGTAGTGTTTTGTATGTTTAAATAAACGCTCAGGAAATTCCTGAGCGTTTTTATTTATTTTCCTTTAAATACGGTAATAAATCCATTGTATTTTTTATCATCCGTAACATCTATTACATAGAAGTACGTGCCATCCGAAGCTCCTTCAGCTTTCCACTCATTATTGTAATTTGAGTTATCGTAAACTTTACGTCCCCATCTGTCAAAAATAGTAACAACAGTATTTGGATGATGTTCAATGTTTTTTATTACAAAAAAATCATTAGTACCATCTCCATTTGGAGTAATAATATTTGGTATTTCTACGGCACAAGGTGGCAATACCACGATCGTCTGATAAGCAGATTCTTGATAACCACAACTATCCGTTACCTGTACTCCAATTACGTAACTTCCTTCTGTTCCAGGACTTGTGTAAGATAAATTTGGAGTAGTAGCTATTGGATTTGGATTAGTTCCAAAATACCAACCCATTGTATAATCAGGGTAACCACCGCTTACAGATGAATTTAATGTAAATGCAGTATTAGCACAGGTTGTAGAAGAGTTAACAATCGAAATAGTTAAATTATCTGCAAAGTTTTGCACTACTACAGTATCTTTAGTACCGTTTGCACAAAATCCATTTACGGTAACAACTAATGTAGTTGTATTGTTTGCTGAATATGTATAACTAGAACTGGTATTATTACCTGCTGCAGGTAAATTTCCCGGTAAAGTTGTCCAGTTATATGTATAAGGTGTACCAGGATTAGAACTTGTAGAGTTTACACCGGTAGTAATTACATAATCTCTGTTCATACATTTAGTCATATCCTGTAAAGGAGATATAACTAAATCAGCAATAGGAACCACAATTACACCTACAGTGTAACCAACAGGCGCGGCACCACAATTACCAATAGCCGTTAAAGAATAAACGTTTAATCCTTGTTGTACAGGCACATGAGCAATTGTTGAATTACTGGTTAACGCAACCGGTACTCCGGCTTGAACATAATAAATAGTATAAGTTGTTGCTCCATTTGCAGTTAATGTTACCGGACTACCCACACAAACCGATGGTGTACTAGCGATAAAGGTAGCATTAGTAATGCCTTGATCTGAGAATATGCAAATAACAGTATCTTTAGAACAACCACCAATAGGATTTGATACGGTAATTGTATAACACTGTGTAGTATTAGCAGGAGGTAAAGCAATTTTTATTGAATCTTTAGCAGTAGGTATAACAACTCCTAATGTTGGTGTAACCGCTACATCAAATTGAGAAGGTGACTGCTGAGCCAAACAATTTCCAAAGATCATATTTGGTCTGTTATTCGTAGTAGTACCGGGAGTAGTTGAACCACACAAAGGCACTCCATCATCAAAATCATATGTTACAGAAGTAAACGGGGTTACCTCAGAATAAACCGAACTACTGCTAGACCAAGGTAAAGCCAAATCATGACACACATCTACCAATAAATTTGATGTTCCATCCCAAATATAAGCTTGAGAAAAGTTATGTGTATTTAAACCGGCTGTAATTGGAGTATTTGCAGAATATACCTGAACTAAACCATTATTATCAAAAGTTGTGGTTAATGCAGATACGTTGGTACATTTTAATTTAATAGTAAAGTTTGGATAATTATTCAATCCATTAACTGTAGCGATACTAAATGAAATGCTTGATAATTTTCCTGCTGTTGCACCACCTGCCGTTAATTCAGCTGCTGTAATTAAATATTGGTGACGTGTATTACCCCATAAATTAGCATAAGGTGTTGTTCCGGTAGCAGAACTTGAAGTTGCTCCGGCACCTACACTCACATTATTAGAAGAAATACAATTAGTTGTGGCTAAACCACAAACTCCGGTTGATGCCCCTGCGTAATGAAAAGCTATTCTGGCTGTATCTAAATTAGAGCAATAAAGAGTTCCTCCTGATGTAGCATTAGTGCTTACTGAATAGCTTGGCCCTTCATTCACTACAACCGTTGTTACCGCAGTAGATAAACACCCAAATTGATTAGCAACTGTAACAGTATATGCTCCGGCTGATAATGTAGTACTTGCTGAGTTTGCAGAACCAATAGTTCCTGAACCTGTCCAGGTATAAGTATGAGGGCCTTGAGTAGCAGGATTTATTGTATTTGTAGCAGTTAATATTGTAGAAGAAACAGTGCTGCAATAATCCGTAACACCTGTAATAGTAGCAGATGGAATCGGATTAACATTAATATCTCCGAGTATAGTTTTTTTACATTGACCTGATTTTAAAGTCACAAAAATTAAAGAATCTGCTGCCACAGCTATTGTATAAGTGGTTGCGCTTGTGGTTGCATTATTATTCCATAAATAACTATCGGGTGTTCCACCATTCACGGTTACACTAGCCGTTACCGTACCTCCTGGGCAAGCTCCAAAATTTGGGTTTATAGAAATAACTCCATTCAAATTATTCACAGAAGTCTGATCAACAAATATTACAAATGTTTGAACGGATGTTTGAACAGGAGAGCCATTATCTGTAGCAGACATAGTTACTGTGTGATAACCGGCAGGGGCTGTATTACCATTCACGATCATGTAAATATCAGCGCTATTGCCGGAAGATACATTAGAATAGGTAAATGAAGCGCCTAAAGAAGGGGCTGTAGCTGTAATTGTAGTAGATTGTGTTACTTCTGGTGCAAGAAATGTGTTTTTGATGTATAAGGTATCATTACCACACACCTTCAACGTATCACAATATCCAATTAAAGCCGATATAGGTTCTTGATTACCACCTACAGGAGGACACACATTGAAAAAGAATTTTTTTCCATCTAACCAACTAATTCCATCATTGTTTCCTAATGGGCCATCATAAGCTGCACCCGGAATTCCAAATCGACCAATCAAAAAATAATCCGTACCATTTCCTTCATTTGCGCCAACAGTAGCAGGAATTGGAGGAGGTGTTGTAGGGTCAGGAAAACCATTTAATCCGTCTGATGCATCACCGGTAGTCCATTGCATCGATTTATAATAAAATCCAACATTTTTACCTGGAGGCAATAGTGGATCTGTGCCATCTGTAATAACACACTGAAAAGAGTTTAATTTATCTACGTGTTGGCTATAATAAGCTGAACTATCCCAGCTAACTACTAATCTTGTAGGGTAAACGTCTACATATACTTTACCATATCTTAATCCCCCGCTTAAAACATTAACATGTAAATCAGACCAAAAAGGCGCGATCATTTTTACTGTAGTAGAAGGAAATCCAACCGAACTAAATGCGGTTGTATTACTCGTCCCAAATTGTAAATTACCATTTGTTCCAACTCTACAAGCTGTATAATTTACGCCATAGAAACAAAAATTAAAGGGTAACGCAATCAATGAAGTAGCATCATCCGTTAAGGTAGTACCCCAAGGTTCAACCCCTGTAACCGGAGGAGTATCACAAGGTGTATTTGTTGTTGTTTTATTTACACTACCCTGAGACACATCCTTTACGCTAACTTGTTGAACCTGACTTGCATCAACTTTAATTTCATATCGTTTTAATAACCCTTTTGCCTTTAAAGCATCATATTCCTTACTTCCTGCAACTATACTCCCAATCTTGGTATCATCCAACGGCTTACGATCATCTGACTGAACAATATTTTGATTATATTTTTTTTGTGAAGTAGCTTGTTTATTCTTCACATCCTGCTGCTTTTGAATAACAGCATTCTTGCTCTGAGCAGTGGAGGCTACAGAAAAAATACAGAATGTTAAAGTGAGTAGTAGGAATTTTTTCATATTCTTAGAATGATTGATTCTGACAAAGTTAATCTTAATTTTCAGTTTTTCTACATTTTTGGCTCATTGAAAATCCCTTTTTATATACTAAAATGTTTGCTTTATGGAATTCTTAAATTATTTGAGATAATTTTTCTGTATGAGCTTTTACATTAAATTTGTACAAAATTATGGGTACAGATAAAGTTTCAAAATATATTAAAATTACCTGGCTCTTAGTTTGGGGGCCATTTCTTGTTGTATTTCTTCTGATTAGCCTTATTTCTTTTGAGGTTTTCTTTGATCTGCCTAGTGTTGAAGAACTTCAAAACCCCAAAAGCAACCTGGCCACAGTTATATATAGTAGTGATAAAACTGTATTAGGTAAATATTATGCCGAAAACAGGGTAACGGTTAAATATTATGAGTTGGACAAAGATTTGATCAATGCTCTGATTGCTACTGAAGATGCCCGTTTTAACGAACATAGTGGTATTGACTTAAAGGCTTTAGCTCGTTCGGCCTCGGGTATATTAACCGGAAATACCAATAAGGGCGGGGGCAGTACGCTTACTCAACAGTTAGCAAAAATGATGTTCCCTCGCCAAAAATTAAGTAAACCAAAAATGGTTTTACAAAAATTAAAAGAATGGGTAATTGCCGCTCGACTGGAAAAAAATTATACTAAAGATGAGATACTGGCCATGTATCTTAATAAGTTCGACTTCCTGCATTTAGCAGTTGGCGTAAAATCTGCCGCGCAAATTTATTTTAACCGTACTCAGGATAGTTTAGAAATTCAACAGGCCGCGATGCTAATTGGCATGGCCAAAAACCCTGCATTGTTTGATCCTATTAAACGTCCTGATACTACTATGCATCGCCGAAATGTGGTCATGAATCAAATGGTGAAATATGGCTATTTATCTAAAGAAAAATACGATAGCTTAAAAGTATTACCCCTTGATTTAACTTACAGACCAGAAGATCATAATGATGGATTGGCACCATATTTTAGAGAGTATTTACGTGAATATTTTTTAAAAACCTGGTGTGCAAAACACATTAATCCTGAAACAAATAAACCTTATAATATATACAAAGATGGTTTAAGAATATATACAACCATTGATTCGCGCATGCAGCAATATGCAGAGGAAGCTGTAAATGAGCACATGACGGAATTACAAAAACAATTTACCAAAGAGTGTAAAACAAAAAAGAATGCGCCATTTGCGTGGAACGTAAACAAAGAGCAGATTCAAAATATTATGATGAGTTCGATGAGACGAAGTGATCGTTACCGCTCATTGAAAAATACAGGTTTAAGCAAAGAACAAATTTTAGCTGAGTTTAAAAAACCTGTAAATATGACAGTTTATAGTTTACGTGGCGAGATCGATACAGTAATGACACCGTGGGACAGTATTAGATATTATAAAGGATTTTTACACACAGGTTTTGTAGCTATTGAACCTACTACAGGTTATGTAAAAGCATGGGTTGGAGGCATTAATCATAAACACTTTAAATTTGATCATGCTAAAGTTGGAAGACGTCAGGTTGGATCTACTTTTAAACCCTTTGTGTATGCGCTTGCTATTCAAGAAGGTTATTCTCCTTGTTATCAGGTAGCCAACGTAAGAACCTGTATAGAAACTCCCGGACAACCGGCCTGGTGCCCTGATAATTCAGATGGTAACAAAGGAACAGGTAAAATGGTCACTTTACGCTATGCTTTAGCAGGGTCCATAAATTATGTAACAGCCTGGGTTATGAAACAATTTGGACCTGATGCCGTAATTAGCTTAGTGCGTCGTTTAGGCATTACCTCTCCTATTGATGCAGTACCATCAATAGCATTAGGAACCCCGGATATTTCGGTATTTGAAATGGTAGCTGCTAATGCCACATTTGCAAACAAAGGCACTTATATTCAGCCGACATTTATCACACGTATTGAAGATAAAAACGGTAAAGTATTAGAAGAATTTATTCCAACAACAGACGAAGTATTTAGCGAAGAGAAAGCATACGCCATGATTCAATTAATGCGCGGAGTTGTTGATTATGGAACAGGATCTCGTTTAAGAAGCCGACACAAATTGTTTAATGAAATTGCGGGTAAAACAGGAACCACACAAAATAATGCGGACGGTTGGTTTATGGGTTTAACTCCTGATCTGGTGGCTGGTTGCTGGACAGGAGGCGAAGAACGTAGTGTACACTTTAACTCTACTAACGAAGGACAAGGTGCGGCAATGGCATTACCTATTTGGGGCAAATTTTTCCAAAAAGTATATGCTGATCCAAGTTTAAAGGTTACTAAAAATGGCTTTGTGAAACCCGCCAATATGGGCAATATTGAAATGGATTGCAGTGTGTATGATGCACAAACTGAAAAAGAAATTCCGTTGGAAGATCTTGATTTTGATCAAAGCAATAATCCTTAATTTATAGAAGATCAAAGGAAGTGTGTATGGAATATGGAATGTTTTTGAAGCGATTAGATTGGAAAAAAATTTTAGGACACTTAATTTTCTTAATTGGATTTGGATATTTTGTTTATCTCATAATTTTCACCACTAAAATTGTTCCATTGTGGGATTTTTTTCCGGATAGTTTTGACTACATTCTACAATCAAAATCAAGTTTATTTAGCTCCGATTTTTATTCTCCAAAGCCCTTAGATGATTTTGACCCAAGACCATTTACAATTCCTTTATTTTTGAAATTGGTAAACTCTGATCCGGTTAACATGGTGCTATTACAACGAATAATGTATGTACTATTTGTGTTTGTTTTAATCTCAGTTATATCAAAACAAATAATTAATCCGATAATCAAAATTTTATTGCAATACTCATTATTATTATTTTTCCTATGGTGGCAAATGGTAGGTTGGACTAGCAGCGTTGTTTCAGAATCTTTATCTACCAGCTTTATGTTTTTATGGTTTGCCGCGATTTTATTTTATTATTCCAAGCCAAACATACCAAGACTGATAGGCTTAATAATTGTAAGTATCTTATTTTCATTTACAAGAGATACTTGGCCATATATTATTTTACTTTTCGCGTTTTTAAATTTGTTGGTTTTTGTGTTTATAGATAAACCCAAATGGAAGATCAATGCTTACTTTTTAATTTTTTCAATTGGTTTGTTTTTCTTTCAAAATTACACTTCTAGTGTTGGAGAAAGATACAAACTGCCGGTATTTAATAGTATCGTAGGCAGGGTTTCTCAAAATCACGAATATATGGATTGGTTTAAGCATCAAGGAATGCCAATGACCGAAAAAATAGAAGCTGATTTTAAAGGTGTGGATATTGATTCTGACATTGGAAGACCATTCATTTATCAGAAATATGAAGACTCTACTTATTTACCTTTATTTAATTGGGTTTTACACGAGGGAAAATCAGTTTACCAAAAATTTATGCTAACACATTGGAATTATTTTTTTCTTAAAGATCAAACTGATGAGCAAATTCAAAGAATTTTTGCTGTAAACTTACATAAAGTCGGGTATGTTCCACAGCCCGAAGAAATTTTCATAGACACTGTTGAATTTTTTCCTTTTTTTACAATTTGGGATTGTCTATTAATAACCATAATTACTTTTATACTATTTTGGAAAACCAAAAAATGGATCTTTATCTTTCCAGGCATTCTTTTATTTTTATTTGCTTTTAATAGCTTGATTTCATACAATGCTGATGCTTTAGAAGTACATCGTCATTTAATAACTTCACAAATAATGATAGAATTTATCAGTTGTATTGGTATTGCATTTATATTTGATGCCGGTTTAAGGTTTGTTCTATTAAAAATAAACAAACCTAAAGCAAAAGTTTTAAGTTGATACATTAAGAAATAGTTTAAAAATCAAACGATGATAAATAGAACAGTAAAAAATGCAGAAGAAGCAGTAAAAGATATTACTGACAACATGACCCTTTTAGTAGGAGGCTTTGGTTTATGTGGTATACCCGAAAATTGCATTTCGGCTCTGGTAAAAAAAGGCATTAAAGGATTAACTTGCGTAAGTAATAACGCCGGTGTAGACGATTTTGGTTTGGGTTTGTTGCTTCAAACAAAACAGATCAAAAAAATGATCTCATCTTATGTTGGTGAAAATGCAGAGTTTGAAAGACAAATGTTAAGCGGTGAATTAGAAGTTGAATTAGTACCACAAGGAACTTTAGCCACACGCTGTTTAATGGCTGGTTACGGCATTCCATTTTTCCCCACTCCTGCCGGTGTAGGCACAGAGGTAGCAATAGGCAAAGAAACAAAAATGGTAACCTTTAATGGAGAAACTAAAGAATATTTAATAGAAAAAGCATTTGAAGCTGATTTTGCTATTGTAAAAGCCTGGAAAGGTGATAGCGCAGGAAATTTGGTTTTCCGTTCAACAGCCAGAAACTTTAATCAGCCTATGGCAATGGCTGGCAGAATAACTATTGCAGAAGTGGAAGAATTAGTTGAGCTTGGAGAATTAGCCCCTGATCAGATTCATGTTCCTGGCATTTACGTTCATCGTATCTTTCAAGGCGAAAAATATGAAAAAAGAATTGAGCAAGTAACCGTAAGAAAAAAATCATAATAGTAGGATCAAAATATGAAAAAAATAATTTTAACAACTTTAGTAGCCCTAGCAATCACAATTTCCTGTTCAAGGTATAAAAAAAGCGGCGATGATGTTTTATTAATAGCTGATGTGAACATGGAAAACCGATTACTGAACTTTGAAACTACCTTAAAAGAAAATAATGCACATAGCGGTCAGTTTTATTCAAGTATAGATTCGGTGCGACAATATGGAGTAGGTTACTCTTATATTTTACCGGATAGCTTAAAAACCAAAAATTTAACATTATATATTTCTGCATGGGTAAGAGAAAGCGAACTTCCTTTAGAAGGTGCGATTGCAGCGGCTGTAGAAACTACAAAAGGAAATGTGGCCTGGTATACATTTGATGCAAAAAAAATAACAACATACAAAGCCGGAGAATGGGTGCAAATAAAAGATTCAGTAACATACGAAAGCACTTTATTTAACCAACCGCATATAGATGTTAGAGTGTTTGGATTGAAAAGCAAAGGAAAAGATATGTTCGATATTGACGATCTTCAAGTGAAGTATAAATTTTCTAAATAATAAGTTTATGTTAGATAAAAACGGAATTGCAAAAAGAATTGCCAAAGAGGTACAAGATGGCATGTATGTTAATTTAGGTATAGGAATCCCTACACTGGTAGCCAACTATATTCCCGAAGGTGTAAATGTGGTATTACAATCTGAAAACGGAATTTTAGGAATGGGGCCCTTTCCTTTTGAAGGAGAAGAGGATGCTGATTTAATCAATGCAGGAAAACAAACAGTAACGTTGCTAAAAGGCTCCTCCATCTTTGATAGCGCCATGAGTTTTGGAATGATCCGCGCTCAAAAAGTAAATTTAACTATTTTGGGAGCCATGGAAGTGAGTGAAAATGGGGATATAGCCAATTGGAAAATTCCCGGCAAAATGGTGAAAGGAATGGGTGGCGCAATGGATCTGGTAGCTAGCGCTAAAAATATAATTGTAGCGATGCAACACGTTAATAAGGCTGGAGAATCAAAATTGTTACCTAAATGCGATTTACCTTTAACAGGCATTAAATGTGTTAAAAAAATTGTTACCGAATTAGCAGTCATAGACATACTAAAAGACGGTGGTTTCCGTTTACTAGAACGTGCTCCTGGTGTTAGTGTTGAACAAATAAAAAATGCTACTGCCGGAAAATTAATTATCGAAGGAGAAATTCCTGAAATGAACATTTAAACAAATTTGTGATAAAACACTTTTGAGTTGAAGGGTTTTGAAAAAATTCTTTGATTTTTGAATTGTAGAAGTTGATGGTTTTAGTAATATATAATACAAATGAAATTTCCTGCTGTTGGGATTTTAATATGAAGCTTTAATCATGCAACCTAGTTACAAAATAACCAATCGCACTTATTATTTTTTGGCCTTTCTTATTTCAGCTGTTGTTATCATCTACCAACCGCTTAATCCGCTGTGTTATGATGTGTTTGGTTATTATATGTATTTGCCGTTAAAATACAAATATAACGACATCACAATTCAAGATTACTCGATCATTGCTGATAATTTAAATAAATATCATGCCAGCGAAACTTTTTATCAGGCTGTAAAATGGGAAAATGGAAATTGGGTTATGCGATATCCTATTGGCCTTTCTGTTTTGTTTTTTCCCTTTTATGTTATTGCCGATTTTATCACGCCCTACACATCTTATCCTGCTGACGGTTTCTCAAGGCCTTACCAATTATGTATTTTATATGGCAGTTTAATATATGCCTTGATAGGATTGCACTTTGTAAAAAAAACACTCTGTATTTTCTTTAATGATAAAACAGCCGCTCTCACATTATTGTGTATCGCCTTAGGTACAAATTATTTTTTGCATGTAAGTATTCATGGACAAGGGGCTATGTCTCACAACTTCGTGTTTACACTATATGCAATTATTATTTTCTTTACCATTAAATGGCATGAATCCTACAAACTTAAATACATTATTATTCTGGGGATAGCCGTGGGCTTAATTGCTTTATGTCGTCCAACGGAAATTATTAGTGTATTAATTCCTTTATTATATGGTATTGTAAATAAGCAAACATTTATAGAAAAAATAAAAACGCTTTATAAATATAAAGTACAGCTCATTCTTTTTACACTTATCGTAATTAGTATAGGATTTATTCAATTTGGATATTGGTATTCGGTCTCGGGTGAATTCATTATAAACCCTTATGCTGCAGGTAATCCGGGGGAAGGTTTAGAATTATTACAACCACACATTTTAAAAGTATTGTTTAGTTTTAGAAAAGGTTGGTTTATTTATACACCACTTATGATTTTTACAGTGATTGGGTTTTGGCACATGTATCAAAAAAACAGAGTCTTATTTGTACCGGTATTTATCTATTTTATTATAAATCTATATATAGTTTCCAGTTGGTCTTGCTGGTGGTATGGCGCATGCTTTGGGGTAAGAAGTTTAGTTCCAAGTTATGCTGCGTTATGTTTGCCTTTAGGCTATTTTATAAATTACCTATTCAATAATCGCTTCAAATTTATATACTTAAGTTTTATAGTTTTTTGTATCCTGTTAAATTTATTTCAATCCTGGCAAATGAGTGTTGGCATTATGGATTCTACCAATATGTCACGGGCCTATTACTTTTCCACCTTTTTGCAAACAAGTCATCCAACTGCAGAACAAACTAAATTATTATTGAAAGGGAAATTTAGCGACGGCATTGAAATTTACACGCAAGAAGACTCGTTAACTCACTCGTTAAGCTATGCCGAAATAGAATCATTTGAAGCTCCTGGCGAAAAAACTAAAGCTGAATTTTTATGTGACTCTATCTATCATTCAGGGAAACGCAGCTTAATAACTAATGCGGAAAATCCGTTCAGCAGAGCATTAGAACCGATGCATGAAACGCTTACCAAAAAATCTTATGCTTGGGTAAAAGCCTCTGCATGGGTTTTTTCAAGATATCCGGCAGATAGTTTAAAAGGCGAATTGGTCATAGAACTAAAACATAAAGGATATACCTTTAAGTATAAATCTTTTGCATTAAATACCAATAATTTTAAACCTAATGTGTGGAATAAAATGGAATATTATTTATTAACCCCTGACGATCTAAGAAGTACAAAAGATCTTGTAAGGACATTTTTTTGGAATACCGGAAAACACCCCATTTATGTAGATGATTTAATATTAGAAGCCTACGAACCTATTATTGATAAATCCGTTTTTTAGATTATATTTTATTCGTATTTTGTTACAGTTAATGAATGATATAGATTATACACAGATCAGTGCAAGGAAAGTAATTTTAAAAAAAATTGCTCAACCTTCTGTTTTTACTGTCTTATTTATTTTCCTGTTCTCAATGTTATCTTTTAAGGAATGGGTAACGTGGGGGAAGCATCCTTTTGCAATGGATGTAGATCAATATTATTCTTATTTGGTTGCTCAATTTATTCACCATGATCTAACATTTCATTTTCCAAATGAATATTGGCTCATAAAATCTCCCATAGGAGAAATGGTGCCCAAAGGAACCATGGGAATTGCCTTTTTGAACCTTCCGTTTTTTGTACTTGCCGATAATATTGCCCACGGGTTTGGATATGAAACTTTGGGTTATAGCGCTCCTTATGCCTGGTGCATTCACATTGGCGCAATTATTTACGTTATTTTAGGTCTCTGGTTTTTACGTAAAACATTAGTGCTGTTTTTTAGTGAGTGGGTTACTTCCATTACTATTGTATTAATATTCTTTGGCACTAATCTTTTTTACTATACTTTTCGCGAAAGTGAAATGCCTCACGGTTATTTATTCTTTTTGTTTTCGGCATTTTTTTACCATGCTATCAAATGGCATCACACTCAAAAAAATAAACATTTATATTATTTCTGTTTCATCGCAGGTTTGATTTCCTTAATTCGTCCAACCGAAATCTTAGTAATGTTTGTGCCTCTTTTATATAAAGTAACTTCTCTTACAGCATTGAAAGAACGTTTTATATTGATCAAAAATTTAAAATGGAAATTGTTATTATGTATATTCATTTTCATGATTCCGATCATTCCACAAATGATTTTCTGGAAAATACAAACCGGGCAATTATTGTATTTTTCATATGGTAGCGATGAAAGTTTCTTTTTTACTGACCCGCAAATTTACAACGTATTGTTTAGCTGGCGCAAAGGTTGGTTTATATACACACCTTTAATGCTAATAGCCATCATTGGTTTAGGATTTATGTTTAAAAAGTGGAAAGAAATGTTTATACCAATTTCAGCTTACATGATTATTAATATCTATTTAATTAGCTGTTGGTGGGATTGGGGCTTTGGCGGGTCTTTTGGAATGAGGGCATTAGTACAATCATATGCTTTTTTAGCATTAGCATTAGCATTTATTATAAATTATATTTTTTCCATTTCAAAACTAGGCATTCGAGTTCCTACAACGATTATTACGTTTGCGGCTATAATTTTCTTTACAGTAACTAATGTTTTTCAAACCTGGCTAACTAAAAATTATTTATTCCATTGGGACGGAATGACAAAAGAAGCCTTGGAATTCACATTCTATAAAACCGACTATACACTAGAAGAAAGGAATCATTTAGAGACTTTAATTATTAGTCCGAATTACGGAGAAATGAGAAAGGGGAACCGTGATGAATAAGCAATTAAAAGTTGCTATAGTCATTCCTTGTTACAATGAACAGGATAACGTTTTGAAATTATATCAGGAAATTCAAAACACCCAATTTCCAGATTCTTATTCTGTATCTCCTATTTTTATCAATGATTGTTCAAATGACCTTACAAGAGATATTTTAGTAGAGAATAAAATTAATTTTATTGATCTACCCGTAAATCTTGGAATTGGTGGGGCTGTTCAAACAGGCTTTAAATATGCTTATATCAATGGATTTGATGTTGCCGTTCAGATGGATGGCGATGGTCAACATCCTCCAATAGAGTTGACTAAAATTTTGAATCCAATTTATGAAGATGAAGCAGATGTTGTGATCGGCTCGCGTTACATAACAAAGGAAGGTTTTCAATCTACAAGTTTAAGAAGAGCGGGAATCAATTATTTTAAATGGTTAAATAAGAAATTAGTTGGTGTTACAATTCATGATAGTACATCGGGCTACAGAGCTTTAAATAGAAAAGCATTAGAGTTAGTATCAGATTATTATCCGGATGAGTATCCGGAACCTGAAGCTATTATTCTTTATAGTTTAGCGCATTTAAAAATTGTGGAAGTTCCGGTTACTATGCGCGAGAGACAAGGTGGCGAATCCTCTATCAAACGATTTAAAACATTGTATTATATGGTTAAAGTAACATTGAGTACTTTGTTTTTGTATATTAGTGTGAAATCAACTAAACATAAATAGATCATAAATAGTTTAATAATATGGAAAATGTAATCCCCTATAGGCTTCAAATTGTAGCAATTACAGTAGCGTTATTGTTTATGTTTTTTATTTTCCGATTGATCACTAAAGGAAAACTCAGAGAAGAATATTCTTTTGTTTGGTTTACCTGTACAGCATTATTGGTCTTATTTTCTATTTGGAGAAATGGATTGGATGTGATCGCTAAATTACTGGGAGTGTATTATGCTCCTGCCCTTGTGTTTATGGCGGCTATATTTGCAATTATCATATTTTTAGTGCATTTATCTGTAGTCAATTCTAAACAACATGAGCAAATTAAAAAATTAACTCAGGAGTTGGCTTTATTAAAAAATAAATTAGAAGAAAATGCAAAGCAACACTAATTACTTTTTATTTAGTGTAGATCTGGAAGATGTTCGCGAAAATGTAGTGAATGGATTTTCTTATCAGGATAGAGTTGAAGAAAATACAAAACTCTATTTGAATTGGTTGAAACAAAAAAAATCATATTGCACTTTTTTTACCGTTGGAAAAATTGCAGAGCGTTATCCGGATCTGATCAAACTCATTATTGACTCGGGACACGAAATAGCCTGCCATTCGTATAGCCACACCACATTAAATCATTTTGATAAAGCATCCTTTAAGGAAGATATGGAGAAAAACCTTAATGCTCTTTATAAAGCAGGTGCTCAAAAAATTGAAGGATACAGAGCTCCGGTGTTTTCTTTAACGGAAAATACACCTTGGGCACATGACGTTTTAATTGAATTAGGATTCAAGTATTCTTCGTCTGTTTTGCCGGCAAAAAATCCATTATTTGGTTGGGAAAACTTTGGAACAAAACCCAAATTAATAAATAACAAATTATGGGAAATTCCAATCACACTGGGAAGTTTTGGTCCATTAAATTTCCCTACAGCCGGAGGAGTTTATTTCAGGGTTTTTCCATGGCTGGTATTAAACAAAAACATTAAAAAGTGTTTTGAATCAAAGTCGCCATTGTTAAGCTATTTTCATCCTTATGATGCTGATGTTAAACAAGAGAAATTTATGCACGATGGCATTAACAATAGCCAGTTCTATAATTTTTTAATGTATTATAATCGTAAAAATTTATTTAATCGATTAAATAAAATAGACAAATACGACGCTCGTATTGTTCCTTATTCAGAATATTTAAGTGTTTTGTAAAATGGAATTCGAATTTAAACAAACTCAATTTGATCCTGACAGTTTGAAACTGTATTCAAAGTTATTATCAGAAGTATTCCCTTCTACAAAGAAATACACACCTGAATTTTTAAATTGGCAATACAATCTTAATCCCAATGGACCTGTAATAGGTTTTGATGCTTTTTTAAATGGCGAATTAGCCGCGCATTATGTTACAATTCCAGTTGAATATATAAAAGACAATAAAAATTATAAAGGCCTACTATCTTTAAACACAGCCACTAACTCTAAGTTTCAAGGCAAAGGACTTTTCACAAAACTGGCTGATAAAACTTATGACTTTGCAAAAAACAATGGCTACCAATTTGTAATTGGAGTAGCAAACCAAAATAGCACACATGGTTTTATAAAAAAATTAGGTTTTCATTTAATAGCGCCGTTAGATGCCTATATCTATTTGGGTGATAATGAAAAAAATATTGTAGCGGATGTGTTATTTCAATCGCAGATGAATGAAGCTGCAATGACCTGGCGGATCAACAATCCTTCTAATCCCTATTTTTTTTCCAATGGATTTATTTATTCCTCAACAGATAAGAGATCTATAAAAGCATGTTTAAGCAAGGCGAAAACCACACAACAAAAAAATAATGCATCGTTGTTATTGAAGATGGCCATTGGCATCAACAATAAACCAAACACCTTGTTCAAAATTAAAATTCCGAACAAACTAAAACCCTCCCCATTAAATTTAATTTTCAAAAAAATAGACCCTGAATTCAACCTCCAAATCAATGCGTCAAATACATTTTTCGAATTAATTGATTTTGATGCATATTAATTTTTGTGGAAAATAGCAAAAACATATTTAATAAAGCTTTACTTCTGGTAGCTTTTATTGCTTTGTCATTACCTATACTTCATAATAATATTATTAATATTCCCTTGGTTAAACCATTAAAAGGAGATGTGGTTATTCCTGAAAATGTAAGTTTCTCTTTAAATAAATGGAACAGCGGGGAGTATCAGGAAAAAAAAGACAATTATAATAATTCAATATTTAGCATTAGACCTATATTAATCAGGATAAATAATGAATTTTATTTTCGTGTATTTAAAACGGTAAGAGCCAATGGTATTGTTGTTGGCAAAAAAAATTACTTGTATGAAGAAAACTACATCAAGGCATACAATGGAACAGACTTTATAGGAGAAGACAGTCTGAGAAACATCTTAACTAAATTAGAATTTATATCAGACACTTTAAATAAACTCAACAAACAACTGATCATTGTTTTTGCCGCAGGTAAAGCCTCTTTTTATCCTGAATTTATTCCGGATAAATATTTACCGGCTAAGGAAAAAACCAATTATAAATTTTTATCCGTTGCTGCCAAAAAAATGGATTTGAATGTTATTGATTTCAACCGGTGGTTCATAGATAACAAACACAAATCAAAACATCCTTTATACCCTCAATTTGGCATTCATTGGAGCACATATGGCTCGGCATTCGCAGCGGACTCCATTATCCGATACATTGAAGAAAAACGAAATATTGATGCTCCGAATTTCATATATGATGGTTTTGATTTTAAGCAACCTTTTGAAACAGATTATGACATTGCAGATGGAATGAATTTATTATTTAAATTAAAAAGTTTTCAGATGACATATCCTAAATTGCAAATACAAAAAGGTGAAACCAAACCAAAAGTTTTAATGATCGCCGATAGTTATTACTGGGAAATGTATGGCAAAGGGATCTCTAATTGTTTTCAAGATGATCACTTTTGGTACTACAATCAATTAGTGTATCCTCAAAGTAATACAACAGAAACTTACACAAATGATCTAGATTTTAAATCGGAAATAAACAATCACGAAGTGATTATCATTATGGCAACTGAAGCTAGCCTGAAAGATCTGGGCTGGGGATTTATCGAAAAAGCTGATTTATTCTTTAAGGGGAAGTTATAAATTACGATATAGACAAGTGCTCTATTATTTCTCCACAAATAAATTCAGCCGCTTTTCCATCTCCATATAATTTCGGAAATTCCAGATCTGTTTTAGATGTTAATATTTTAAACCCTGAAATTATTTTCTGTTCATCGGCATCAGCGATAATAGCTGTGCCGCATTCCACTAACTCTACCCACTCCGTTTCCGAACGTAAAATCACACAAGTCTTTTCAAAGTAAAACGCTTCTTTTTGAACACCACCGCTATCTGTCATTACAATTTTACAATTTTTCTCTAAGGCGGTCATTTCTAAAAACGAAACAGGCTCAATAATTTTAAAATGCTTACTCGATCTTACTTTTTGTAATAAATCATTATTCAAATTAGTATCTAACAACTTGGCTGTTCTTGGATGTAATGGCAATACTATATCCATTTTTTCTTCTTCGCTGATTTTATATAAAGCTGAAAATAAAGCATTTAATCGTACCGGTTCATCCGTATTGTTGTTACGATGAATAGTTGCTAGAATAAAATTGCCTTTACTTAAATTATGTTTTTTAATAATATTTGTTTTAAGATCGGCCATCTCCGAAAAATGTAAACTATTATCATACATAACATCTCCGCTATGGTAAATTTTAGGGTTGTTAGCAGAATAAGGAGGTTTCGCTGTAGATAAAAACCCTTCTTTTACTAGATTACTAAATCCACTTTTTGTTGGAGAGAATAATAAAGTAGAAACGTGATCGCACATGATGCGATTAACTTCTTCAGGCATTGCTTTATTAAATGAACGAAGTCCTGCTTCGATATGAATAACAGGCACATGGATTTTACTCGCTGCAATTGCACCTGCTAATGTTGAATTAGTATCACCATACAGCACTATTGCCTGTGGTTTTTCATTCAATAATATTTCTTCAATTCCCGCAATCATCGTTGCTGTCTGTTTTCCATGACTTCCGCTACCCACATTTAAATTATAGTTTGGTGCAGGAATACCCAGTTCATCAAAAAACACCTGACTCATATTTGCATCATAATGTTGCCCGGTATGAACAATAATTTCTGTGATCTGCTGAATAAATTTTTGTTTTATGGCTCTGCTCAAAGCAGCAGCTTTAATAATTTGTGGACGGGCACCAATAATGGTTACAATTTTTATCATACTATTTTTATAAAACGCCTTCATCGGCAAAACTGAAATATGCTTGATCCCCAATAATCAGATGGTCCTGTATGATCATGTCCAAAAGTTTAACGGCTTCCTTTACTTTTTTAGTGAGGTGAATATCTTCATTACTTGCTTTTAAATTTCCTGAAGGATGATTATGCGCTAAAATAATACCGCTTGCTAAACACTCAATAGCAGGTTTTAAAATTAATCTCACATCAACCACTGTGCCGCTAACGCCACCTTTACTAATACATTCTGTTTTTATAACCGTGTTGTTACGGTTCATAAAAATAACCCAAAACTCTTCATGTGGCAGATCACTCAATTTTGATTTGATCACATCGTACGCCTGTTTAGACGACGTGATTTTCACTTTATCTACCATTGTTTCATCCAAACGTCTTCTGCCTATTTCCAGCGCAGCGGCAATAGTTACTGCTTTGGCCTCACCTACTCCTTTATATTTTTTCAGATCATTTAATTGCAGTTTTGCTAACTGATTGATAGAATTTTGATTGCTATTTAAAATTCGCTGCGCCAGTTGAACTGCCGTTTCGTTTTTGTTTCCTGAGGCTAATAAAATAGCTAATAACTCGGCATCCGATAAAGATTGTTTGCCTTTAGTAATGAGTTTTTCCCTTGGCCTGTCATCTTCTGCCCAAGCCTTAATGGTTAAATGTTTATGAGAAATGTCTTCCAGATCCATGAACCTAAAAATAAGCAAAATTCTCAAATTTAACAGCCTAGACTGATCAAACTATCATTTATTTTATATCTTTATTTTAAATATTTTCCATATGCGTAAACTAACTTCAATTTTTACAGCGCTCATTTTTTCTTCATTATTATTTTCTCAAAAAAATTTCACATCCGTTAATGGTGTTAAAATAGAAAGCTACTCAAACGTAACCCAGTTGCCTTTAATGGTTAATGTAAATGAAGCGAAAAAATTATCCATTGATAAATTTCCGGAATGGTTAAGAAATGAGTTTATAGGCAATAAAGAGCTATCGTTTTCATTCATTAAAACTGATAAAGATCAACTCGGATCTCAGCATGCTCGCTTTCAACAATATTATAAAGGAGTTAAAATTGAAAACTCAATGGTTATTGCTCATTACAACAATAATCTCGTTCAATCTTTTAATGGCGACTGGTATGCAAATGTAATTATTTCAAATAGTAACGCTTTATCTGAACAACAAGCTTTGCAATTTGCTTTAAATAAAATAAATGCTAAAAAATACAAATGGGAAAATGAAACTTATGAAGCCCAAATGAAGAAAGCCTTGAAGGATCCTGATTTTACTTATAAACCAAAAGGAGAGTTAATTGTTTTACCGATTATTGATCCTAAACAAAAAACAATTGATTTTTCATATGCTTACAAATTCAATATCTATGCCGAAAAACCATTGTATAGAGCCAATGTATACGTTGATGCAACTTCTGGAAAGATCATAAAAGAACAAAATTTGATTTGTACTATAGACGTTAGCGCAACAGCAAATACAAAGTATAGCGGTACTCAAACAATTACCACTGATAATTATACCAGTGGATCTTATCGACTAAGAGAAACCGGCAGAGGTAATGGTATTGAAACTTATAATTTAAATAATACGACCAACTACACAAATACCGATTTCACAAACAACTCAACATCCTGGACCAATTTAGGATTTGACCAAGCGGCAACAGATGCACATTGGGGAGCTGAAAAAACATATGATTATTTTAACACTACTTTTTCAAGAAACAGTATTGATGACAATGGTTTTGCTTTATTGAGCTACGTTCATTATGATGTGGATTTTGTAAATGCTTTTTGGGATGGACAATGTATGACTTATGGTGATGGAGACATGACTCAGGATTTTTCGGAAATGACAGGCTTGGATGTTTGCGGACATGAAATTACCCATGGGCTTGTTCAATTCACAGCTCAATTGGGTGGCGGAGAAGCCGATGCTCTTAATGAAGCTTTTGCTGATATTTTTGGTACGGCTGTAGAATGGTATGCTCGTCCATCACAACATGACTGGATAATGGGAAAAGATATCATGCCCAGCGGAACAGGAATTAGAGATATGTCTGACCCGAATTCCATACAACAGCCCGACACTTACTTAGGGAATTTTTGGGATCAAACAGACGAACCGCATGCAAATGCGGGCCCTTGTATTTACTGGTACTATTTATTATCTGTTGGTGGAAACGGAACGAATGATAATAGTCAAAATTATAACGTTACAGGCATTAGCATGGCCAAAGCATCTGCTATTGCTTACAGAGCATTGAATACATACATGACACCTAATACTGATTATGCTAATGTTAGAGCGTATACCATTCAAGCAGCAAAAGATCTATATGGCTCTTGTTCTAATGAAGCAATACAAACTACAAATGCCTGGTATGCCGTTGGCGTTGGTGCGCAATATGTAGCAGGTGTTATAGCACCAGATTTTTCAGCAAATCAAACCATTGCGTGTACAGTTCCGGCAACCGTTAATTTTTCCAATCTTACAAATAGTGGCTCTGCTTACACATGGCATTTTGGAGATGGCTCTACAAGTACTGTAAACAACCCCACTCACACTTACACCGCCAGTGGCATTTACTCCGTAAAATTAGTTGCTACCGCTTGCAGTGGTGGTTTAAAGGATAGTATTTTGAAAACAAATTATGTTAATGTAAATACTAGTAATCCATGTATTTATTCGATGCCTAATTCACCAGTCAATTATTCAGTTTGCACAGGCATATTATTCGACGATGGTGGATCAACCACCAATTATAGCGATAACAGTAATAAACAAGTTAGTATCATCACAAATCCTGGTGGAACTATCAGTATAAATTTTACGAGTTTTTCTATGGAAGATGGTTATGATTACGTTAAACTATACAGAGGAACTTCTACTGCAGGCGCAAATTTAATTGGTTCATACACCGGTAACAATTTACCTAATAATGGTTTATCAATTGCCACCAACACCAACGTTGTTACCATCGTACAATATTCAGATATGTTTTTAACCGAATCAGGATTTGAATTACACTGGCAATGCAGTAACGTTTCGGGAATCAATGACCCAGGAATTGATATTGGTGAATTGATTATTTATCCAAACCCTACACGAAACACAATTACCATCGATAATATTAAAGCTGTGAAATTAATAGAGATCACAAATGCATTAGGTCAGATCCAACAACAGGTAAATATGACTGGTGAAAATTCAACGACAATAGTTACAGATAATTTATCAGATGGTATTTATTTTGTGAAACTATACACAAATGAGCAAGTGATCACTAAAAAAATCATTAAGCAATAATAATCAAGTATAATTCACAAAACATAGTTAGTTTTAGTACTTTTGCCATGCAATAACCATAACACGGCTAAATGCTAAAAGACTCTCTTAACATATTAAAACACAAAGAATTTAGATGGTTTGTGTTTGCTCGTTTTTTTCTCACATTGGCGATACAAATGCAAATGAGTACCATCAATTTGCAGGTTTATTACGAGTATATTAAGTATGACTATCCTGATGGTGGAGAGTTTATTTTAGGTCTTATCGGTTTAACGGAAGCTGTCCCTTTTATTATTACTTCGTTTTTTTCTGGTTATTTAGCAGATACTGTTGATCGTAAAAAAATCCTTTTAATTGGTTGTGTAGCTTTATTTATTGGTTCATTATTTTTATGGGTCTTTAGTATTGATTTTTTTACCTGGTTGAGCAGCTTAGGAATGACAGCTTTGTTTATTGTCGTGTTTATATTTGGGATAATTCGTTCTTTTTTAGCAGTTACAACAGCTCCATTCATGAGTCAGATTATTTCGCGTGAGTTATACACTCAGTCTGCTACTTGGAATAGTACCGCCTGGCATATTGCATCTATTTTAGGTCCTGTTTTGGCTGGCCTCATATATGGTTTTAATAATGCTTTAAATGCCAATTGGTGTTATGCATTAACTTGTATTTTATTCTTATTGACATTTATGTGTTTCTCGTTTATTGAGTCAAAACCGATGCCCCCAAAAGTTAAGCATGAAAGTTTTATGCAGAGCATGAGTGTAGGTGTGAAGTTTGTTTTTAATAATAAATTAGTACTAAGTGCTCTTTCATTAGATTTATTTGCTGTGTTATTTGGTGGAGCAATAGCATTGATTCCTATTTTTACTGATAAAATTTTGCAATTAGGCCCTGAGGCTTATGGCCTATTACGAACAGCTCCCGCTATTGGGGCTGTACTCATGGCTTTTTATTTAGCGGTGCATACACCAACTAAACGAGCAGGAATTAGTTTATTGGTCGGTGTTGGGGCTTTTGGTTTATTCACTATTTTATTTGCCTTATCTACTAATTATTGGGTTGCTTTTGTCATGTTATTGTGTACCGGCGCTTTCGATAATATCAGTGTTGTGATCAGGCATAGCATTTTACAATTATCTACGCCCGACGAAATGCGTGGCAGAGTAGCCGCTGTAAATAGTATTTTTATTGGCAGTAGTAACGAGATAGGCGCTTTTGAATCCGGTGTAGCCGCCAGATTTTTAGGTTTAGTTCCTTCCATTGTATTTGGTGGAGTAATGACGATTTTAGTTGTATTGGGAGTTAACAAATTAAATCCTGATTTAAAAAATATGGATCTAACTAAACTAGAATAAATTGAAAAACGAATTATCTGACATCAAAGAATTATTAGATGAAAAGTATTTTCAATTTAATAACCAATCCTTTATCGAAACCGATCCGATATCCATTCCTCATCAGTTTTCAAAAAAAGAAGATATAGAGATCTCTGCATTTTTGACAGCTACAATAGCCTGGGGCCAACGCATTTCTATTATCAACAATGGAAATAAGTTGATGCGACTAATGAACAATGAACCTCATGATTTTATTTTAAATTTTTCGAAACAAGATGCTTTACGATTTGAAACATTTGTTCACAGAACGTTTAACACAACCGATTGCGTGTTCTTTTTGTATGCTTTAAAAAATATTTACATAAAACATCAAGGCTTAGAAAACGCATTCTCAAAACTTAATTCTGAAAATGAAGTGAATGTTAAACAAGCGATCGTTAATTTCAGAACTCTGTTTTTAAAAACACCTCATCAAAGCAGAAGCGAAAAACATATCTCTAATCCTGATGCCAAATCGAGCGCCAAGCGTTTATGTATGTTCTTAAGATGGATGATACGTCATGACAAACATGGTGTTGATTTTGGCATTTGGAAATCTCTTAAACCTCAACAATTGTGCTTACCCTTAGATGTACACACTGGAAACGTAAGCCGAAAATTAGGATTGCTAACACGTACTCAAAACGACTGGCAAGCTGTAGAAGAAATTACAAATGTTTTAAAGCAGTTTGATTCAAAAGACCCGATCAAATATGATTTCTCATTATTTGGATTAGGCGCCTTTGAAGGTTTTAAATAAAACTAACTACTATTACTTTGTGTTATTAATGATCAGGAATTCAACACGGCGATTTTCTTCATGAGTTGCATCATCACATGTTTTACCATCACTACAATCGTTTAGCAAAAACTGTTCGCCTTTACCTGACGATAATTTAATTTGTTTTTTACTTAATCCTTTAGATACTAAATACTGTTGTACCTGCTGAACACGTCTTTTAGATAAAGTTAAATTGTATTTTTCGCTTCCTCTCGCATCAGTAAAACCATAAATCAAAATAGCCAAATCTGGATGATTCTTCAGTATTTCTAAATTATGATTAAGAATTTCTTCCTCTGATTCACGTATATTCGATTTATTTAAATTGAAATGTAAGGGAGATAAATTAAACCCTAAAGAGTTGATCTTATCTTTTGTAACATAATCTAACGGTAACTCAGGGTCGTATTTGTTTTTTATAATATTATCTACTAACACCTCAGGTTTAGGGAAATTGTAAGAGGTATTATTACAAAATGCTATTGGCTCAATACATGTATCGCAATACAAGATCGTCTTTATACGAATTATATTTTTTTCTGTCTCTTTTGAAACCGAAACAGAAATATCGTTGGTATCCTTTTTTAAATCACTATTATTTAAACTCCACTCGTACTTTATTGCTTTATATCCTGCCGGAACAGTAGCATTAAACCTCACTAATCCATTGGTTTCATCAATTAAATTTGATGTGATATTTAACAAAGCGTTAGCGGTATCAGTACATTCTTTTTTTATGTTATCTAAAAAATTGATCTTGTAAATATCCATATCGCCATAGCCGCCAACTCGGGCTGATGCAAAATAACCACTTGAAGCATCACTTTTTTGAATCATAAAAATATCATGAGCAGGAGAGTTTAATGGCATACCCAAATTTTCAGGCACAGACCATTCTCCATTTACAAATTCGCTTTTATAAATATCGTAATTACCAAAACCTGGATGTCCTTTAGAAGCAAAAAATAAGGTTTTACCGTCTTCTAATAAAAATGGTGCGTCTTCATCGTAAACGGTATTGATCGTTTTGCCCAAATTTTCAGGCTTGCCCCACTCTCCGTTCTCACTTTTAACCGACTTATAAATATCTATCCCTCCAACCGCATCAGCTGCTTCACTTGTAAATAACAATGTTTTTCCGTCTTTGCTCAAAGAGGCATGACTCTGGTAATAATCAAAATTGATCGTTTTTGACAATTTTTTTGGTTGTTCTTTGCTTACAGCATCTATATTAATTTCGTACACTTTACTATCTCTGTAAACAAACAAAGTTTTACCATCCGGCGACATAGAAATAATAGACTCATGATGTTTTCTGAAACTAGACTTTAAATACAGATCCGGCAAAGTATATCGTCTAACGCTTTTCGGTTTACCGTTCTCTAATTTACTGATATACATACTTTCGTAATACTTTCCATCAGCTTTATTTACTTTTTCTTTTGGAGTATCCTGTCTTCTGGAAGTAAAAATCAATTCATTGTTTGGTGTAAGAACCGGTACGTATTCAGGATTTTTAGTATTGATGTTTGTTCCTGCATTAATGATATAATATTGTTTTTCGTTTTTAGCTCCGGTATTACTTAAACCATATGAACAATCTTCTTTTCTTTTAGCAAGCTCTAATTGGTATAATTTATCATCATCTTCCAAGGCAACTGATGCATCCAACTTATGGTATAGATTAAGCGCTTGCTCATATTTTCCCATATGGTGATAACATTTAGCTAACGCATATATCAAATCGGCCATTGTATCTTTAGGGCTTTTATTGTAAGCTGTTTCTAAATAAGGAATAGCTTCTTCATGTCTATCCATATACTCAGATAAAACAATTCCTAAACCCATATTGGATTTATAATTTGTATTATCAAGATTATAAGCTTTTAAATAATAATTTCTTCCAAGTTCCATGTTGCTTTTTTCAATTGCCCTGGATGCTTTTCGGATATATTTTTTTATTTGAGACGACGCAAGTAACGATGAAAAAATAAAAACACAAGTAATAAGTTGTTTCATATATAGCTGATTAATAAGAAATTATACTAATTTAAAAATAAATTTAATAAGGGAATCACAAAAACAGGATTAATTTCATTTTATACTCTTAAATGAGATCAATTACCCATAATAGGTTTTGTATCCAAAGATTTTGAATCTAACGCATCGCGTAAACCATTACCAACTAGCATAAAGGCCAGTACTAAAATCATAATAGCTACACCTGGAATAAACGCTAAATATGCCGCATCTACAATAATGTAACCGCGGTGTGCATTGATCATTTCTCCCCAAGATGGTGTTGGAGGCTGAGCTCCAATGCCTAAAAAACTTAAACCGGCTTCTGTTAAAATTGCTGCGGCAAAATTAGAAGCTGCTATAACAATTACCGGTCCCATTACATTTGGCAAGATGTGTCGTATAATTATTCTCATGTTTTTATACCCTAAAGCACGACCCGCCTCCACAAATTCTTTTTCTCTGATACTTAATATTTGTCCACGAATTAAGCGAGCTACATCTACCCACATTGTTAAGCCAACTGCAATAAATACTTGCATGATCCCTTTTCCTAAAACTAATGTAATTGCAATTACTAATAGTAACGTAGGAATTGACCACACAACATTTATTAACCACATGATCACATCATCTAACCAACCTCTATGATAGCCGGCTATTGCACCAAGCAACACGCCTATCATGATGGAAATAATAACAGAAATAAAGCCTACAGACAAAGAAATTCGTGTGCCAATAATTAAACGACTTAATAAATCACGTCCAGCCAGATCTGTCCCTAAAATGAATTTTTTTTCTTTAATAAAATCTTCTGTAATGGTCTTTTGCAGATCCGCAACGTTTAATTTTAATTTCTCACCGGTACTTAATTGATAAAACTCGATCTTGTTGGAAACACTATCGTTTATCACGGGATAGTTGTTATTCAGGTCATAAACCACATCTGCCAAATTAAATGGTATTTTAGCTCCATTATTAGGTGTGTTTCCGGTATACTCTTCAATTACAACATCAAATTTATTAAACGAATAAGAATAAATAGGAAAATGGCTGTAATCACTGATCTCACCAAATAACATTTTTTTAAACCAATTGGTACTGTGCGAGTTTTCATTCTTTCTGGCCAATAACATTTTTGATGAAAACCCGGGTTTTTTAATATGTAATTCCGGTTTTTGATCATTAGCGTATGGCGATGAATCGGGTGTTATTAAAAAACCCAATACAGAAACAACTGTAGCAAATAAGATCAAAAACAAACCAAACATCCCTAATTTATTACGCTTAAATCGGCGCCAGGTCTGCTTAGACAGTGATTCAGAAGAAAAATCAGTATGTGTTTTTTTAAATAGCAATTAGTTTATTTTTTTTCCTTTCCAATAGGGTTTCCAAAATAAGGAAATTGTTCCAATAAATAATGCATATATCCAATAAATGCATTCAAAGGGAATTAACCACCAAATATATTTTGTACGACCTAAAAAATCTGAAGCTAAAAATAACAACAAAAAATCAAATAAAAGCTTGGCTAAAGCAAAAATTGCTAAATAAGGTGTGGAAACGGGATTTTTAAAAAGAGATACTATAATAGCAACAAAAATTAAGTTTGCCGATATAATAACCAAGCCGGCTAATCTATTTAATTTATTGGAATTATATTTTGCTTTATATGCCCAGCGAATACGTTGATATACAAAGTCTTTTATTTTTTTTTGCGGTTGTGTTTTTACGATGACATCTCTGTGCAACAAGTAATGAATCATTTTTTGATCAAGTTTTTTAAGATCCTCTAACAAAAATACATCTTCGCCTGATGAAATATGGATATGGGATTCGTAACCATTTACAAGGTTATAGGCATTTTTTTTGAAAGCTAAATTAGCGCCATTGCACATAAAGGGAATATTTTGTCCGGCATAGCCGGCAGTAATACCTGTTAATGCAATGTTTTCAATAATTTGAAAATTTGAGAGTACGCCGGATTGAGTTTCAAAATCAATGGGCATAATTAATAAGTTAGGCTGATACTTTGTGAAATAATTAGAAATAGCCGTTAGCCAATTGGGATGGCGGAAACATACATCTGCATCACTAGTAACAATAATATCACCTTTGGCTAATTCTATGGCCATGGCAAAATTTCTTTTTTTTCCCTGATGTTCCGTTTGTTTAATTAACCTGTAATCTAGTGTCGACGCTTCTAATTTCTGTTTTGCCAACTCATAAGTAGTATCATCAGAATCATCATCTATTAAAATAAATTCGAACTGATTAATTGGGAACCGTTGTTTAATAAGTTGATTGATACATTCTTCGATATACTCTTCTTCATTTCTTGCTGATATTATAACGGAAATAAATGCAGAGCCGGATACCGGTGAATGCGAATTAACACCTTGCTTTAATCGGCCAATACCAATAATGGCAATGGTTGTAAACGTACCATAAGCCACTAAAATAATCGCAAATATAAATAACTCAATCAGCATGTTTCGATTTAAAACTTAAAGTTTTAGGATCTATTTTTTCTTTTAAAATAACCACATAACCAATAATGCTAGGTATCACTACATTAATCATCCACATCAATGTAGATGCCAATACAACTGTAACACTATTGTCTGATGTTTGATTAAATACAAATAACGCGATTGCCGCCCTAATGGCGGGCTCTATAACACTGATCATAGGAATGATGCTTGTTAACATAAAGTAAGCTGCAATACTTGTAAATGCCCACCAAATATCCACTTGTGGAGAAAGTGCATTTAAGATCAAATAAAATTGAATAGAAAAAACCAGATAACGAATAATTGATAAACTAATTAATTGTAAAATAAGATTTTTAGAAAATTGAACGTGTTCGGCTTCTCCAATTTTATTAAACCATTTAATGAATTTTAATTTTTGCTGGATAAAAGAAACATTTAAAATTGCCCAGCAAAAAAACAATATCAAACAAAGTCCTGCTATTAATATAACATAGATCATGTTTGTAGATTGCCCATTATGAGTCAGTTTATATGTAATAGCTATAAGTCCTACAACAACAGTAATCAACATTTGAAACATGCCATTGATGAAATGTAATACAGTAATTGTTGGCTTATTCTCAGATTTAAAATAGTAAATCTTAGCTAAAAATTCCATCGCCCTTCCGGGGGCAACATTCCCTAAACATATACCTGAAAACACTGATTTTAACGCTATAGAATAATTTATTGGCTCTACCTGATCTGTTATCAGTTTCCATTTAAAGCTTTCAATCCCCCAGTTAATAGGCATTAACAATAGAACCAAGCCAATAATAACATACATATTCGATTCGCTACAAGCATGTATGAGTTGTTCCTTTAGTTGCGGAATAGCGGCTAACTTAGTGTATATAATATAAAAACTAACAATGCCAATTAATAGTTTAATGCTAAAAGCAATTATTTTTTTCGTTCGAGCCAATTTATAACTTAAGCCAATAAAGTTAAACAATAAAAAATAATACCGCTTTTACGCAGATAATCCATTTACCAACTCAGTTATTTTCTAATTGGAATTAGTTCGATTCGCATCTGATTTTTCCCAATTCATGTGTTAAAAAAGGCATTTTACAGAATTACTACAGATTTTGAGTGATTTTTAGTTGTTTTTTTGAGTGAATGCCATGTTTAGCTTAGTAAACATATTTTGATTTTTTAACTATTACGCTAATTTTAGACAAATTAAACTTAACCTGCATGAAGAATTTTCTTTTTCTCTTTTTAATGGCGTCAAGTCTGGCCATTTTTTCACAAAATAACACAACTGATCTAAAAAAAATTAACCTTCCTCCCGGAAGTGTTTTGTCTCCAAAGTTTGAATTTGTTGATTATTCCTATAAATTGAATTATCTCACTTCTAACAATTCTGCAACAAAAGAAAATAAAAATTTTCTTAAGGAATTTTCGGAAGCTGACTTAACTGAAATAAAAGATAATACTCCTGAGAAATATCAGTATTATCTAAAAGCACAAGATTTTTACAATGATCTTGCTAATAATGTCAAATCTCTTTATACGATTGAAGAGCTATGGTACATTTATATGTATGATGTAGAGTTAACTAATAAATTACGCGCAATAAAATAAATTATATGAAGAATATACTACTTACAATTTTCGCATTACTGTTAAGCAATTTTTATTTTGCGCAAACATACAGTCTTACTGCTGCTATTTCAGGCACAACCATCAGCACTTGTACAGGAACATTTGTAGATAACGGAGGTTCAGGAGCAAATTATTCGGCTAATCAAAATACAACAATTACATTTTGTCCGGCAACACCCGGAGATGTTATTAAAGTAACATTTACTACTTTAGATTTAAGAGCGGCCGGTGGTGGTGGCTGCCAGGATATTTTAGATGTTTATCAGGGAGATGCGACTTATGCCGCTCCATTGATTACAGCCGGAACTCCTGATGACAGATTGTGTGGAACAATTACCGGAACTAATTTACCGGTCTTTTATTCTACAGGTACTAATGGGTGTATTACCTTTAACTTTATATCAGATGGTAGTCAGCAAAATGCCGGTTGGGTTGCAACAGTTTCTTGCGTAACTCCTTGTAAGAATCCAACGGCTGCTTTAATTAACACTTCTATTTTAAACCTTTGCGGGCCTACTTCTAACTCGCCAGGATCACTTAATGTTGGATTCGATGCATCCAATTCAACGCTTGGTGCTTATGGCCCAGGTGGTTCAACTGTAACATTAACCAGTTACCAATGGACTTTTGGTGATGGAACAACTAGCACAACATCTAGTGCTACAACATCTCATACATATCCAAGTGCCCCGGGTGTATATGTAATGAAATTAAGTGTAACAGATAACAATACAGATGTTTCAGCAACAGGATGTTCTAGTACAAATTCCGTAACAAAAATCATTCGTGTTTTACCCGCACCTTCATTCACCGGCACAACTGTTTCGCCTCAAAACTTAGGTTGTGGTTCAAATGCCACACTCACCGCAGTAGCAAAATCTCAAACCGAAACACAAAATATTCCAGCAGTATCTGGTGTAACAGTAGCACTTCCCGATGGTAGTGGAAGTTCTTTTATATCAAATGCAGATTTTAGCGGATTATTTCCTTCAGGAGCAACAATCACATCAGGTTGTTACCCTACATTATATTTTAATCTGGAACATTCTTATGCGCCTGATCTTACCATAGATTTAATTGCGCCTTCAGGAGAAACTGTACGTGTATTTAACAGACATGGTGCAGGCGGAATGTTTGGTCCATTATATATGTTTGGTACTTGTGTAAATGGAGCTGATAATGGCGTTCCGGGCTGCGGAGCGACTTATTCTGTTGCTAACGCAGGAGGTCAATCCTGGACAAATTATGGTGCGGCTGCTATAACAACAACTACAACAGCTAGTTGTGCGGGTTATACAGGCACTTGTCAAGGCGGAACAACTGCAAACCCTTATTACAAACCAACGCTTTATACTTCTACCAATGCATTCACGGCTCTAAATGGGGCAACCATGAATGGTACTTGGCAATTAAAAATTACAGATAACCAAGCTTTAGATGATGGATTTTTATTTAGCTGGGGTTTAGTTTTCCCGTCAAGTTGTTATACTCCTTTAGAATCAGTAACTCCGGATCTAACTACATTAGTTTGGACAAATGGTGGTGCCGGTCCTGCAGTGCCAGGTGCTCAAACAACAACAACTGCTTCAGTTATTGATCCGGGTCCTGACGCTTGCCCAACACCAGGAACTTGTACAGGTAATCAATTAACAAACACCATTACCTTTGGTCCATTTAATACTCCCGGAACATATCCTTATTTATATACAGCTACAGATGAATTTGGTTGTTCTTATACCAGAACTGTAAATGTTGCAGTAAGTTGTTCTTGTCCTTCATTAACAGCTATTTCTTATGCAGGGCCATTCTGTGAAAACACTGCCGGAACTATTACTCCAACAGTTACAGGAACAGGCGCAATATCAAGTGGTTCTTATTCTTCTACTCCTGCAGGTTTATCAATCAGTGCAGTTACAGGTATTATAACACCGAGTTTAAGTACAGCAAATACCTATACTGTAACTTATTTGGTAGCAGCTTCAGGAACATGTTCTGCGATTTCAGTTAATACCGTTGTAACGATCAACGCTACTCCAACTATTACAGTCAATAGTCCGACTGTCTGTTCGGGCACATCAACGGTTTTAACAGCATCAGGTGGAACAACCTACTCCTGGACACCAGGCACAAGTTTAAGTGCAATAACAGGAGCTACGGTTTCAGCAGATCCAACCGTCACTATCGTATATACTGTAACCGGAACAACCAATGGCTGTTCATCAAGTAACACTTCTACTGTAACTGTAAATGCTACTCCAACAATTTCAGTTAATAGTGAAACGATTTGTTCGGGCACATCAACTGTTTTAACAGCATCTGGAGGAACTACTTATTCTTGGACTCCGAGTACTAGTTTAAATGCTACTACCGGAGCCACTGTGTCTGCTAATCCAACTACTACAATTGTATATACTGTTACGGGTACAACCAGTGGCTGTTCATCAAGTAATACTTCTACCGTTACTGTAAATACTACTCCAACAATTACAGTTAATAGTCCTACGATCTGTTCAGGTACATCAACTGTTTTAACAGCATCTGGAGGAACTACTTATTCTTGGACTCCGGGCACTAGTTTAAGTGCCACAACAGGAGCAACAGTAACAGCTAATCCAACTACTACAATTGTATATACTGTTACAGGTACAACGGCTGGATGTTCATCATCCAACACATCAACCGTAACTGTTAATGTTACTCCTACAATTACGGCTTCAAGTTCACAATCAGTATGTTCAGGATTAACTGTTTCTGCTATTAATTTCACTGTTACACCAGGTGCTTCATCAGTTAACTGGTCAAATACAAATACGGCAACAGGCATAGCAGCAAGTGGTTCCGGAACTACAATTGCAGGATATACTGCGCCAAACGTAGTATCATCAACAACCGGAGTAATTACTGCAACAGCAACTAATAATGGCTGTACTGCAACAGTATCGAATACCGTTACAATAAATCCATTACCAACAGCAACTGTTACACCTTTAAGTCAAACTATAACTTGCTCAGCTTCTTCTGTTACATTAACAGGTTCGGCAACCCCATCTACTTGTACGCCGGTATGGACAGGTGGTGTGTCTAGCGGAGCTAATAGTTATACAGCAACGGCATCATCCGCTAATATTTACACTTTAACTGTTACTAATCCGGCAACTAGTTGTGTAGCATCAGCTACTACACAAGTTTTTGCCAGCGCAGGATTCCCTATTGTAACCGTTTCAAATACAAATTCACTTTCTTGTGTAACATCTACTGCACAAGTTATTGCATCAACAACTACAACACCTGTTTCTTATGCATGGACAGGACCCGGAATTACCAGTGGTGCATCAACAGCTACTGCTAATGTAAATGCAGGAGGAGATTACACAGTTGTTGTCACAAATACAGCATCTGCTTGTTCTGCAACATTAAGCATTAATGTACCTGCCAGTACAACAACCATTACCCCTGTTTTAACTGTAACTGCACCAGGCTCAATTACATGTACAAACCCAACCTTAACCATCAATGCAACTCCATCAACCGGAGTAACTTATACATGGACAGGTGCCGGATTAACAAGTAGTGCTAATGCGCAAAATGCAACCATAAATGCCGGTGGTAATTACGTTTTATCGGTAACTAATACTACAAATGGTTGTGTTGGAAGTGCAAGTGTTACTGTTTCTACTAACAACTCTGCACCTACTGTAACCGTTAATCCTTCAACATTTACAGTTACATGTACTACGCCAACAGTGCAGTTAACAGCAAGTAGTACAGCCTCAAATATAACTTATAGCTGGACTGCAAATGGTGGTAGTTTAAATTCAACTACCGTTGCAAATCCAATAGCAACCGGAGCCGGTACTTATGATATATTAGTAACTAATACTATTACAGGTTGTCAATCTTCTACAACAGCAACTGTTGTTGCAGATAATGCTATACCCTCTATTACAGTTTCGGCCAATAGTTTAACTATTACTTGTACAAATACAACAGTAACATCTGCTATTACCTCAACTAACTCTACATTATCATATGTATGGAATCCTACTCCACAAACAGGAGGCGCTAATCCGGTGTTTGATGCTTTAGGTAGTTATACAGCTGATATTACAGCGTCTAATGGTTGTTCGGTAACAACAATAATTGATGTAGATGTAGATAATGTAGCTCCAACTATTACAATTACTCCTACTCAAACATTAACCTGCGCTTCACCAACTGGAGTAATTTCCACAACAGTTAATCCAACTTCCGGTATTACTTATACTTGGACTGGAACTGGCGTAACAGGTCAAAGTTCAACTTCTGTGACTATAAATCAAGCCGGAGATTATACGGTTGCAATAACTAATTCAGCAAACGGATGTACCAATACAGCATCTTCGCATGTTGATGCTGATGCAAATGTACCTGTAGCGTCTATTTCAGCAACATCAACTAATACATTGATCACCTGCTTAGCTCCTAGTGTTACATTATCAGTAAGTGCAACACCGGCAGGAACCTATTCATATACTTGGTCAGGTGGCAGTAATACCTCCATACAAAATGCGACAGTATCCGGTATTTATACAGCTACTGTTTTAAATACTGTTTCGGGTTGTACTACTACAGCTCAATACACTGTAACTGATAACATTGTACCTCCAAGTGTTTCTGTTACAAATTATACCATTCCTTGTGGTGTTCCTTCGGCTACAATTGAAGCAACTGCTACAAACGTATCTTATACATGGACAACATCCGGAACAGGTTCTATCTTATCCGGTTCTAACACTGCTATTCCTACTATAGGTTCTGCAGGTCAATACGTTGTAACGGTAGTGGATAATACAACCGGATGTACAAATAGCGGAACAGTGAATGTAACCCAAAATACAATTGCTGCAACAATAAGCGCTAATCCTATCTCCGGAACAGCGCCTTTATCAGTTGATTTCTCAAATACAAATGTAGGAGGGACAAATTATTCTTGGAATTTTGGTGATATAATTAATAACACCTCTACTTCATCTGCGCCAAGTCATACATACAACACAGTGGGTACATATGTTGTTACCTTTACCGTAACAGACGCCTCTGGTTTATGTAGTGCTACTGCAACACTTTCAATCGAAGTATTTGAAAATTCAGTTTTAATTATTCCAAACGTTTTCACTCCAAATGGAGATAATTCTAACGATGTATTCAAAATTCAATCTAATGGGATTAACACTTTAAATTGCGAGATTATAAATCGTTGGGGTCAAAAAATGTATACGATCACTTCACCAAGCGATTCATGGGATGGAAATGCAAACGGTGCCGGCCCTGCTCCGGACGGAACCTATTTCTTTATCTTAAAAGCGACAGGTTATGATGGAAAAGAATACGAAGAAAAAGGATTTATTAATCTATTTAGATAGACTAAAAATTTGTTCTATTTATAAATTTAAAACCCCTTGTTGATCACAAGGGGTTTTTTGTTTTACATTTACAGGAATTTAAAAATTTATTTTTTTGAAACTTAGTGATCGAATCATACTTGGAATTGACCCTGGAACAGTAGTGATGGGATATGGCTTGGTGCATATTCAAAACAACAAACTGTCATTAATTGCATTAGGTGTTATTAAACTGGACAAATACACTGAACATTCCGACCGATTAAAAAAAATATTTGAACGTGTTGTAGGATTAATTGATGAATATAAACCGGATGAATTAGCGATTGAAGCTCCCTTTTTTGGCAAAAATGTTCAATCGATGCTTAAACTTGGAAGAGCCCAAGGCGTAGCTATTGCAGCAGCTTTATCAAAAAATATTCCTATGGTGGAGTATTCTCCAAAAAAAATAAAAATGTCTGTGACCGGTAATGGAAACGCTTCAAAAGAACAAGTTGCTGCCATGTTACAGAATTTATTAAATTTTAAAAACACAGAAGAATACCTTGATGCCACTGATGCTTTAGCGGCAGCTGTTTGTCATTATTTTCAAAATAAAACAACTGCTTCAGGAATTAAAAAATCGTATACAGGTTGGGATGCTTTTATAAAAGATAACCCTAAAAGAAAAGCCTAAAAGATTGATAGACTTCAATTTCTTTCTTACCTTTCTTTTTTAAATTAAATATGGCAAAATCTAAAATTTCTAAACTGATAATATCAACTGAATTAGACATTTATAATTCAATAAAGGATATGACTAAAAAAGATGCTGCCTTGCTTTTGGAAGCTCAGAAAATGGTTAAATCAGCCTATGCCCCTTATTCTGAATTTCATGTTGGAGCTGCCATTTTATTGGATAATGGAAAAATTGTAACCGGTAATAATCAGGAAAATGCAGCCTACCCAAGTGGCTTATGTGCCGAAAGAGTGGCTATTTTTTATGCCGGAGCACAATACCCTAATGTAAAGGTCAAAACGATCGCTATATCCGTTAAATCAAAAAACATCGTTATAAAAGAGCCTTTATCCCCTTGTGGTGGCTGTCGTCAGGTAATTGCCGAATATGAAAACAAGTTTGGGGAGCCTATCCGGATCATTATGATGGGTGAAAAAGGCCCTATTTATATTGCCAAAAGCATTGAAAGTTTATTGCCTTTAATGTTTAGTAAAAAGTATCTGTAAAGCCTCATTTTTAAAGGCTTTACTATTTAACAAATTCTCTTATTTTTGTACCCTATTAAATTGAGATTTCTATGGCTAAGACAGCTGAAAAAAAGAGTAAGTTTTCTAAAGAACAATACCTTAAATGGTATGAGTCAATGTTATTGATGCGTAAGTTCGAAGAGAAAACCGGACAAGTATATGTTCAACAAAAAATAAAAGGTTTCTGCCATTTATATATTGGCCAGGAAGCTATTGTAGCCGGAACCGTTAGTGCTACTAAAAAAGAAGATAAACATATTACAGCATACCGTTGCCATGCACACGGCATTGGCTTAGGCATGCACCCAAAATATATCATGGCCGAAATGTATGCGAAGATCACAGGATGCTGCAAAGGCAAAGGTGGTTCTATGCATATTTTCAGTAAGGAACATAATTTTGTTGGCGGACATGGTATTGTTGGTGGACAAATTCCTTTAGGTGCCGGTATTGCATTTGCTGATAAATTTATGGGCAACGATAATGTGTGCGTTTGTTCAATGGGTGATGGAGCTGTTCGTCAGGGAGCTTTACACGAAGCATTCAATATGGCAATGACCTGGAAATTACCTGTTATTTTTATTGTAGAAAATAATATGTATGCCATGGGAACTTCTGTAGAAAGAACCAGTAATGTACACGATCTATGGAAATTAGGATTAGCTTATGACATGCCGTCTAAACCGGTTGACGGGTTAACTGTTGAAGCGGTTCATGAAGCGATGGAAGAAGCAGTAGCTCGTGCCCGCAGAGGAGATGGGCCTACGTTTTTAGAAATGAAAACGTATCGTTACAAAGGTCACTCTATGAGTGATGCTCAAACGTACCGCACAAAAGATGAGGTAAAAGAATACCAAACACAAGATCCGATTCAAAAAGTATTAGATACATTGGTAGCAAATAAATGGATTGATGAAGCAGGTATTGAAGCGGCAGAAGCCCGCGTAAAAGCTCTAGTTGACGAGTCAGTTCGGTTTGCTGAAGAGAGCCCGTATCCGGAACCAGAAGAGTTATACAAAGATGTATACGCTGAAGAAAATTATCCATACATTAACGAATAAGATATGGCAGAAATTGTACGAATGCCCAAATTAAGTGATACAATGACCGAAGGGGTTATTGCTAAATGGCATAAAAAAGTTGGTGATAAAGTAAAAAGCGGTGAGTTACTTGCAGATATAGAAACCGACAAAGCTACCATGGAATTTGAATCATTTCAGGATGGTGTGTTATTACACATTGGTATTCCTGAAAAACAATCTGTTCCTGTAGATTCAATTATTGCTATTTTAGGAAAAGAAGGCGAAGATATTTCTTCTTTAATTAACGGAGCAGCAGAAACAAAAGCCACACAAAAAACTGAAGAAAAAGTTGCCGTGCAAGCAACAGCTAATGTAGCGCCAACTGCACTTCCTGCAGGCGTAGAAGTTGTTCGTATGCCTAAGCTAAGCGACACTATGACTGACGGTGTGATTGAAAAATGGCACAAGAAGGTTGGAGATAAAGTAAAGAGTGGAGAATTATTAGCAGATATTGCAACAGACAAAGCCACTATGGAATTTGAATCATTCCAGGATGGCGTGTTAATTCATATTGGCGCTCAAGAAAAACAATCGGTTCCTGTAGATAGCATCATTGCTATTTTAGGAAAAGGTGGCGAAGATGTCAATGCCATTTTAGCAGCCGCGAACAGCAATCAGAAGGCTGTTAGTAATGTACAGAAAACAGAAACAGTAACTCAAAATAATACCGTTACGCCAAGCGTAGTTGAAACGCCAAAAAACACAACAGCTAATACTTCAAGTTCAACGGATGGAAGAGTAAAGGCTTCTCCATTAGCAAAAGCTTTAGCAAAAGAAAAAGGAATTGACATTTCTAAAGTTAGTGGAAGCGGAGATAACGGCCGTGTAACTAAAACAGATATAGAAAATTATAAACCAGGACAAAGTACATCTAGTGGTGGATCTAAAACCGTTAGTACTTTTGTTCCGGGTACAGAAGGATATACAGATGAGCCTGCTTCACAAATGCGTAAAGTAATTGCGAAGCGTTTGTTAGAAAGCACAAACGGAGCGCCTGCATTTTACTTAACTATTGAAGTGGACATGGATAATGCCATGCAATCTCGTAATGCAATTAACGCTATCCCTGATACCAAAGTATCATTCAATGATCTGGTAATTAAAGCCTGTGCAGCCGCTTTACGTAAACATCCAAAAGTAAATTCTAGCTGGATGGGCGATAAAATAAGAACTTATTCTCATGTACATATTGGTGTAGCTGTAGCTGTAGAAGATGGTTTATTGGTTCCGGTAATTCGTTTTGCTGATCAGAAATCATTATCACAAATTTCTGCTGAGGTTAAAGATCTAGGAAAACGTGCAAAAGATAAAAAATTACAACCGGCAGATTGGGAAGGAAATACTTTCACAGTTTCTAATTTAGGAATGTTTGGTATTGATGAATTTACTTCGATCATCAACACACCGGAGTCTTGTATTTTATCTGTAGGTGCAATTAAACAAGTTCCTGTTGTGAAAAACAACCAAGTGGTTCCGGGTAATGTCATGAAAGTTACTTTAGCCTGTGATCACAGAACTGTTGATGGGGCAACTGGCGCAGCCTTCTTACAAACATTAAGAACTTACTTAGAAAATCCTGTAACAATTTTAGCATAATTCAACATGGAAGGAACTATTAAATCTAATATCAAAAACGGCGTAGGAACAATTACTTTTTTTCATCCTCAAAGTAATTCAATGCCTGGTGAACAATTACGTAACCTTGCTTTTGAAATTGAAAAATTAGGGAAAGATAATAGTGCAAAAGTGATTGTATTGCAAAGTGAAGGTGATAAAACATTTTGCGCCGGTGCTAGTTTTGATGAATTGATCTCTATTAAAGATATTGAAACAGGCTTAAAATTCTTTTCCGGTTTTGCTATGGTAATTAACGCCATGCGTAAAGCTCCTAAATTTGTGATTGCCCGTGTGCAAGGTAAAGCCGTAGGTGGTGGTGTTGGCATTGCATCCAGTGCAGATTATACATTTGCAACAGAAGCAGCTTCTATTAAATTATCTGAATTAGCTGTTGGGATCGGCCCATTTGTAGTTGGCCCGGCAGTTGAACGTAAAGTTGGAACATCGGCTTTTTGTCAGTTAACGATAAATGCAACTGAATGGCAAAGTGCACAGTGGGCAAAAGAAAAAGGTTTATATGCTGAAGTTTTTGCTACCACAGGAGAAATGGATAAAGGTATTGAAGCCTTAGCAAGTAAATTGGCTACCAGCAATCCGGAAGCGATGATGATGCTAAAAAAAGTAATGTGGGAAGGCACTGAAAACTGGGATACTTTATTACTTGAAAGAGCCGCTATGAGCGGAACTTTAGTTCTATCTGAATTTACAGTAAACGCCATCAACAAATTCAAACAAAAAGCTTAAGCTGCTTCATTAATTGAATTTACTACTGAAGTGTTATTTTGAATCACATTTAATACTTGTCTTTCTTCAATAACTTTTATCGCTTTATTAGCTCTTTCGTAAGCAATTTTTGTTTTGTAGTTGATCCATCTGGAATTGAAAGTGGCTGTCATAAACTTATCTATCCAGAGTCTATAAGTGAGATTTGCAATACCTTGATATTTTAGACTGATACTCCGAGCTATTTTTCGATAAGACACTCCAAAGCCACCCTCCTGATACGTAATATAATGCCAATATCCACTTGGCATAAATAAAGAGTCTCCATGTTCAAGCATAACATCGTAGCCTTTTACATATTTTAACCCAGGGAATTTTTCATAGTCAGGATTGTCAATATCAGCTATGCTAAATGTGTTCAATGGTGTTCTGTATAATAGATCGTTGTATTTAGGTTCGAATAACACAACACGTTTCTTTCCTTCAAATTGAGTCAGTAACACATTACTCATGTCTGTATCAAAATGCATTCGAACTTTAGTGGATTTTCCTCCAAAAAACATAAAGCCAATTTTACCCAATACACCATTAAAAAAATTCGGACAAGGAAATTCGTTTCTCAGATCCGGCGCATGTTGAAAGCCATCAAATAAAAACAACCGATAACTTGTAGGCTCGTCTTTACTAATGATATCAACAAAATCGGAGAAAGGCATTTTTAAATCGCCGTGTGTATACGCTGTATTTGTTTTTACTTTATTATCATATACATCAACTTCTACCTTTCCAAGTTTGTCTTTTATATATTGTAAATTCCATTTACCATTAGCTGATGTTTGTTTAACTAACCCTTTAATGATAAAAGGTTTTTGAGGATGGAGATACTTTGTTGCGAAAGTTTTTTCATCAATACTTTCTAAGGTATCAATTTGAAGAGATAGATCCATGATTTCAGCATTTAAAAATTAAACAATAAAAATCAAGTACACTACAAAACAATAATTGATGTAAAGTTATTGTAATTTTTTCTTTTTTTCAATAGCTCAAAAATTTAACATTAACACCCGGTATTACTGATTTATCTCATTGACAATTAGCCTGCTTATTCTCTACCTTTACAACATGATTAACGTATAAAGTCATGGCCACAATTGTTCACATACACGGTCATTCGAATGTAAAAACCAAAGAATCTTCAAGGTTTTTAGCGCGTTACCACAAATTAATTGATGAATTAGAAGGAGTTTATTTTGGATTGATTAGCATGACCATTTTAATTGGGAGTGCTATAGGAGGCATTTCATTGATGTATGCTTTTGAAAACGATGCTCCAATTTGGCAAGCAATTATTGGTATTTTCCTTTCATTAACCAATAATATAATTGCTATCCTTCAACTTCACACAAAATGGGTTTTGGATATTTTTATCCTAAATGCCATTGTTAACGGAATATTAATTGCGGTAAATGCTTTTTAAAATCAGAAGGCTGTCAGTCTTGAGTCTGCAAGTTCGAAAATGAATTGTTTTAGCAATTCGTGTGTTTCTTGTGTAAATAATTTTCAGAAAACTTATTTTAAAATCGCAATTGATCATTTATGACAATCATCAGTATAATCTTTGACATAAATCAAAGACAGGACTCACTCATTCTGTAACTTTAGTTTGTGAAAATATCATTATTATAATTTGGTGGCGAGTTACTTAAAAAAATAATTGAATTTCAATATTAAAAATGAAGCCTACCCAATGTAAAATAAGTCCTTCAAATCATTTAATTATGAAGAGAGATAGAGGAAACGTTTTTCTCATTTTTTATGGTGCACTCTTTTTTTTATCGTTCACAAAAACATTTGCTCAGGAATTTCAAAAAAAAGACTCTACATTTTGTTACCATACTTATTGTTCTAAATTTGAAATAAGTGGTGAATATTTGTTGCCTACCCGTTATAGCAATGAGATAAACACCTTATCCATTCATGGTTTCTATTGGAAAAAACATTTCAAAAATTCTTCTATAATGATTAGTGCAGGAATAACAGGAACCTATGCCTGGGGTTATTCCACTCAGTGGGAACCCACATCAGATAGTACTGAAAAGGCTATAGATTATAAAACTTCAGCTTTTGGTATTGGTCCGGTTTTCCAAATAGACCCAACTATTATTAAGATACAGCGATTTAAACTAAATATCGAAGCATCCGGAGGTGTTATATTATATAACAGACATTTTCCATATGGGGGTGATATTTATAATTTTATGTTTCGTGTCGGACCATCATTGATCTATAAACTAAACAATAACAGCTCACTTAAAATTGGCTATAGATGGATGCATGTTTCTAATGGACAAGGAATGGGGAATCATAATCCTTTTTATGAAGCTCAAGGAATCAATATAAGTTTTGTTATTATCAAGTAAATCTTCTTTTCACACACTGGAGTGAATTTTAAATAATTAAAGTATTTTTATAGTTTAATTATTTAACTATTTCATGCAAAACATCATCCTGCTTCATGGCGCCATTGGCGCAGCTGATCAATTAGATTCAATAGCATCTACCTTAAAAGAAAAAAATTATAATGTCTATACATTAAATTTTTCAGGACATGGCAAAACGCCTTTTCAAAATCAATTTGGTATTGAACAATTTGCCGGTGAGCTTGAATCTTTTATCAAATCTAATAATTTAAGTCAACCTACTGTTTTTGGTTATAGTATGGGTGGCTATATAGCTTTGTATTTAGCACATCAACAACCAAACTTATTGGGTAATATTATTACTCTAGGCACTAAGTTTGAATGGTCTCCTGAAATTGCTGCAAAAGAAGTAAAGATGCTGGATTCAAAAACAATCTCTGAAAAAGTACCAAAATTTGCAGAAGCTTTAAAAAACAGACATGGCAATGATTGGGAGAGCCTACTTCAAAAAACTGCTGATATGATGGTAGACTTAGGAGCAAACAATGCTTTAAAACAAACTGATGTTTCTTTGATTGAAAACAAAGTATTAATTGGATTAGCGGATAAAGACACAATGGTGAGTTTGAATGAAACTACAGCAGTTTATAAGCAATTGAAAAACGGAGCAATGTATATGCTTCCAAACACCAAACATCCTATTGAAAGTGTAAATGTAAGTCTGCTCTCAAAAATAATAAGTGGCTTTAATTAATCACTTTCAATAGATGCAATTTTCAGATATCATTAACGACTACGGCATATGGACACTTATTTTATTGTCTGTTTCAGCATTTATTGCCGGCTTTATTGATGCTGTTGTTGGAGGTGGAGGATTAATACAAACACCTTTTTTATTGATCACATTCCCGAAGATGCCATTACCGATTTTATTTGGCACTAATAAAATTGCGGCTTTGGCCGGCACTTCTATTGCAGCATTCAAGTATGCTAAAAAAGTAACGTTTGATTTCCGACTCTTATTCGTGATTGCAGCCAGTTGTTTTGTTTCCTCGTTTTTTGGAGCAAAACTCGTCAGTCATATTGATAGCAATATTCTTAAACCCATCATATTAATTATACTTATTGCCATAGCTATCTACACTTTTTTAAAAAAGAATTTAGGCGCTATTGAAACGAAGCAACTTTCTCTCAATAAGCAACTATTATATGGCTCGGTCATTGGTTTAGTTGTAGGTTTTTATGATGGTTTTTTTGGTCCGGGAACAGGCAGTTTTTTTGTATTAGGCTTTGTTGTTATTTTGGGTTTTGAATTTGTGAAAGCATCTGCTTATTCAAAAATTGTTAATTGTATTACAAATATATCTGCGCTCATTGTCTTTATTAAACAAGGACATTATATACTACATCTTGCTATTTTATTAGCCGTATTTAATATTATAGGAAGTTTTATCGGCAGCTCTTTGGCTCTCAAAAAAGGAAACGGATTTGTCCGAATTATTTTCCTGGTCATTGTGTCAGTAATGATCTTAAAGTATGGATATGATGTGGTATCAGCATATTTTTAGTTTATAAATTTTGAGGTACCAAATTGGCACCTCAAAAGTAGAACTACTAAAGTTCTATTTTTATTATATCTCTTTTCTCAAATTGATTATTGCTAATTATGGCCCCATCCTTCTTCTCTACTTTGTTTCCAAGATACATAATATGAGAATATGCTTTAAATACTTTCGTAGTATAATTATCCGGCAAAAAATGCATATCAACTCCCTTGGGAATCTTTTCACACGAACGTAAATAATTTTCATTAAGTTGAAAGTTATTCAAATATTCTTCATTTAATAGAATAACACAATCTAAATCATTAGGGTTACTATTAGATTCATCAACAAAACTACCTCCAATTAAAACAAATAATAAATCGACTTTAGCCAGAATTTTTATTTCAGCAATGAAAACTAAAAGTTCGCTAAATAATGATTTCTTTTTTATTGAAGACAAATATTTTATCTCAAATGAGTCTCTATCCACAAATACTGGTTCTACTAAATATGGAGTATTTATTTTTATTAACCAATCACACTTATGATTTAACCAACACAAAAATCTGTATTCAATTCCTTCAAATTTCTTTTTTTCAATCAGGTAATCATAAACAATTTTAAAGAACTCTTCATTATCAGGACACTCATAATTCATTGAATAATTTTCAATTTCTCTTTCTAACATTTCAACTCCTGCCTGACTTGTTTTCCAAGTTCGAATTATCGGTAATCTATTTTCTTCCATTTATTTTAGAACAATAATATTGGGAATTTAATTCGAACTTTTCCAGTATGGTAATATAACACATTCATAATTATATAATACGTCTTCGTATTCATTCAAGTAGTCTTCTGCCTCTTCATAAGAATCAAATAAATTTTTTCTATCTAAAGCAGGATCCCAAAGAAAATATGGAAAATTATCACAGGGCTCTAATGTAATGTCATATGAAACAACTTTAATATCTGTATGGGGCCTAATCCGAAATATTTTAAATTTCATAATGATTAATTTTAATAAATTAATACCTGTCAGGAAATAAATCCTGACAGGTATAAAAAATAGTTCTCGACTTCGCTCGAACTGACAAAATAAAATTACGCTTCTACCTCGGTTACAATACTTGGGAAGATACGTACGTTGTTATTTTCCTCTCTACGGAACTGATACGTGTATTTGTAATGACTCTCTAATCCTGATTTATTAGGTAAACCGTTGATCATCATAATATTTCTGTTTTTCGCAAAACGTAATAACTCACGTAAGTAATGCGCAGAGATCTGCCCTACCTCATCAATGATACAATGTACTTTAAAGTCTTTACTACTTCTATGTGAAGATTCTTTAATAAATACGTGTAACAAGGTAATGTAGATAATCGCTTTTACCAAGATATCGGTTCCGGTACTACCAATACTGTCAATTTTATGTGTCCAGCCAGTTTCATTCATACCTTCTTTAATATTGAAACGTAACTCGAACAGATCCTGTAAACGAATTTCTTCCTGCTCTTGTTCTTTAATCGCCTGACGTAATTGTTCTAATAATTTAACCGCACGGTTAGAGATCTCTTTATTTTTGTGAGTTGCAAAATCCGTATTGAATAAACCTTCGTTGTAGACTAAGCCATTTTCTTCACGGAATTCCTGAATACGTTTTAATAATTTGTAAACTTTATTCTCAGAATCTTCTAAACGAATTTTGATGAACTCAATTAATTTTGATTCTTCGAACTCCGCTTTTTTGAAATCTTCCGCAATCAAGGTAATGATATGCTGAATTTTATCTTTTTGTCCGCTTAACTCTTTTACTTTAGTAGCAATACTATCTGTTACCAAACCAATTTGTGTAGCTGTTTCTGCAATAGATAATTCAATTTTGTTTTCGTTGATGAATGAACGTAAGTTTTGCGCAAAACGTTCGTATTCACCTTGAGTCGCATCATTACGAATCACAAAGTTAAAGTGATTATCTAAACGGAACTTCCCGGCAAACTCATTCACATAACGTTGGAACGCGCCATACTCTTCATTAAAGTGAGAATCGTTTTTCAATAACTGAGTACAAAGATCCATTACACTGTAATTGGTTTTCTTAGGCTCAGCGCGCTCAATAATATCAGCGTATTTGTTATACACCGGAGTTTCACGGAAGTTCTTCGTGAAATAATTGATACCATTATTGAACTCAATTAACTCTTCGTCAAACGCACGTTTTTGTTTATTCAACTCCATACGTTTGATATTGTATTTACGAGCGATCTCTTCCAACTCCGCCGTTAAATCATTAGCTGATTTCACGTACTCTTCTTTTTTCTGAATCAAATCAGGTAATTTATCAAAGATCTCACGTTTATCTTTTAAATAATCGCTTACAACCTGAGAGTATTGTTCAATTTCTTTTAAAGCTTCTTGCAATTCTTTGATACGTGCATCGATCTTTTTGATCTCTTTACTGTCAACACCTTTAGCTTTAAAGTTTGATTCTTTCTCTGAGCTTAATTGCGTTTCTTTTTCTTCGTATTCCTTTACCTGATTTTTCTTCTCAACTTCTAACTCAGAGATCTCAGATTCCTGACGAGCTTTTAAATCTGCTAAACGCTCATCATTGAACGCTTTTAATTTATCAAACTGAGTATTGAAATCATTTAATAAGTTGTTTTTCTTTTTATTTAAAACAGCTAACTCTTCTTCAATGATATTTAGTTTTTGGCGGTTACCTGATAAAGATTGCTCAACCTCAGTACTAGCACGCTGTTTCCAGTCTTCTAATTCTAAAATCAATTTTTTCTCACGTTTATCAGCTAATTCTAAAGAGTAATCTAATACTTTCAGATCTTCTTTTAACTCACCTAATTGTTTACCGAATTTATCGGCAGCCAACATTTTTTCTTCGTTATTAGCTGTTTGGAATTGATTCAATGCTTCTTCCAAATCACGGATCATTGCCAAACGCTCATTCTTTTCGAATTGATATTCTTCGATAGATTTAGAAACTACAGGAACCTCATCTAATTTTAAAGTAATACCGTATAAGGATATTTCTTTGCTATCAGTTAAAGTTGGATTCAGATCCGAACGAAATAACAGATCCTCGTTAACCACTTTACCAATGGTATTTTGCCAATCTTTTACGTTCTTTTCTAAATAACCATATAACGCATCGTGCTGAACATTTAATTTATCTTCAATTGTTTTGATCTCCGTTTTAATCCGAATGATCTCATTATTGGTTTTTTGAATCTGGTTAGATAAAGAGCCTTTTAATTTTTGCTCTAAATTTTCCCACTCTTTTTGGTTAGTTTGAACGATGTTAGTTTTAATAGCACGCTCAGACTTATTTTTGTAATTGATCGCTCTTAACTCTGCTAATTCCGTTTCGTGCGACTTAATCTCAGTTTCATAAAAACGCGTATTACGAATAACTTTTTCTTCTGCCTTTAATTCGTTAAACTCAATTTGCTTAACGGTTACTTCTGCATTAAGTTCTGTTACTGCATTTTCGCGTTTGTCTTTTAACTCAGCGTCTTTTTTATTGTATTCGTTCTTTTGTAATAATTGTAACTCGTTGTAATGATTAAAGATCTCACCGGTACGAGAGTTGATCTTATTAATATAAGCTGTTTTATCATTACGCAACTGCTCGATCAAAGATGAATACTTCATCTCAATGCTTTGTACATTAGACGTTAATGATTCGTACTCACGACGAGCAATGTTTAGATCAACCTGTAATTTCTCACGTTCAGCATTTTTCTCAACCGCTTGCTCAATATTTTTTTCCTTATATTCTTTTAATTTCTTGTTGGCCTCACGAATGGTTCTATCGTAATAACCAATTTCTTCACGGATGTCTTTTTGTTTTTCTTCTAAAGCTGTTTTTTGTTCTTCGTTTGCTTCAGCTAATCGATCCAACTCCTCTTCTTTTTCGCGAGACGATTTGATAATGGTTTCGTTTTGAGTTTCGGCATAACGCAAACTACTACCTAACTTATCAGCCATTTCCATTTGCGCACCTTTTAACATGTGCACCTGATCATATTTTTTATCAATGAACTCAATTAACTGCTGAGATTCTTTTTTCAAATACGTTTCGATATCAGAATATTTCTCGTTGAACTGACGTAACTGACGCTCTACCTGCTCTAACTTAATACTACTGTTTTCGTTAGTTAAAGAGTTCGCAATAAAATCTTTAATAAAACGGCTATCAATGCTACTCTTAGAGCTTAAGAATACATTGGTAATAGATTTAGGAATGTTTTGATATTTTTCGTTTCCTTTTAATAAATGGAATTTCGATAATTGTTTATCCGTTTCAGTTCCGTATAAAATATTACGGTAACGTTCAAACGTATCAATTTGATTAGAAATGTAAATGCCACGTTTTTCGAAACCTGCAATTACTTCTTTAATTTTAAGTGCCTCATCATTTTCGTTAAAGAAATAATCAGGACTATATTCTGCATCCACAAAACGGAATACCAACTTATTATGACGGTAAACGATCACAAAGAATGGTTTATCTTCGGTACGGATCTCATAAATCAAATACGAGTTCTCATAACGGAAATAATGTTCTTCAAAAGGCTTTTGTGAAGCGGAGATACCAAGACCTCTACTATTAGCGCTATAAAAGAACAAGATAGCACGTTGCAAAGACGTTTTACCAAAGTTATTTGTTCCAACAAAACAAGTGTTACCACTCATTTCAATATCTGCATACTTTACGTTTGCAACATTGATCTCAACAATTCTGTTTAAAATTCTACAGTTTTCCATTTTTATATCTCTTCTCTTTCTTGTGTTTCTCGCAGATTCCGCTGATCTGCGCAGATTTTTTACTTAGTACTAAATTCTAATAATCGTATAATGTTATAAATGCTTTACTATATGCTTTTGTGTTTTTGGGGTCTATTCCTTTTAAAGCTGCTGCGCTTGGCATGATAATATTATACAAACCAATTTTATTTCTTTTTTTATTAGTTGATACCATGTCTTTTGCAATTGTTTTTTCGTAGCCCATCAATGGTTCGTAAAACTCAGGAGTTAACCCGTTCATTAAGTTTCTTCTGTCAATTACCTCAGCATAAAATCCCGGAGAAATATGACCATCATTCATTGCTTTAAATAGGAGACCATCCAAACGTTCATTCGTCTTATCGCTATCGTAATTCAATAAAATCACTCTTGCCACTTCACATGCTTTTTTGTTTACCAATTTTAAATTAGGAAAACCGTAAGCCTGAATATTTTTCAATAATAAAGCTGCTGTAACAGAATCTGCCTTCATTTTTTCTTTCAGCATTTTATTTTTCGTAACAAACTCCGGTAAAGCTTTGTTGCATTTAGGGTTTTTCAAACAAGCAATACAATATTCTGCTGCGGCTGTATATGCCGGAGAAGAATACTTTTTATTTGACTCTATACTGGAAATGATTTCATTTTGCCAATTAGCATTTCTTATGGCCAGACCCTGAGCTTGCCAGTCATTAATATTGGCTTCGTACTCTTTTTTAGTGTTTTGATTGTAAAAGACAACAGACGCTTTTTTGGCACTGTCAATTTCATAACCATTTAAGATAGCTTTTTCTAAAAAATGTAAAGCCTTAAACTCTTCTTTTATTTTTAAGGCGCACATTGCTGCTTTAAAATAGTGTGATGGGTTAACGCCTCCTTTATAGCTATCAAAAGCGATGTCGTATTTAGCATAAGCCTGTAATAAAGAATCGTTTTTATACATACGTTCTGCAGCAGAAACCGTACTATGAAACGCAATAAAATCTTCAGACGGAAAAGAATACTTAGTTTGCGCAAAAGAATTTACTCCTAATGCAACAACTAACATAAATACTACTTTTTTGATCATATATTTTATTTTTAATTCTTTAATTGATTATCAGAACCTAGTTATAAATTAATCCTTGTGTATCGTCAGAATTCATTCCGCTATCTTCATAAATAGCCACTGAATTAATCACATCCAATAAATACGTATAAGAATCTAATACTTTATAAGATTCTGTTTTTTCATCTTCCATTTCTAAAAACGAATCGCGACTCATTAAATCGCAGATCTCACGTACTTTATTATGTAAGGTTTCTGAACGGTACAACGGAATTTTTTGTAATTTTTGTTTTAAACGAACATTAGCATTACACTCTTCGGCAATTTCTCCCGGACGAAAACGACTACCAATGGTGATCTTATTATCCATACTGGCAAATAGATCAATGATATCGATGTAACGTTCAAAACGTTCTAATTTTTTCTCGATCTCGCTATTTGGCTCATTTAATTTAGAGAAATAGAAAAAATTATTCCCTCTTTCGATGTTATAACGAATTACATTAAAGTATGCCTGTAGTCTGTCAAAGTTTTCAGGGTTATTGATGATATCGTATAAACGATTCATCCCGTCTTTACTTCCATTACTTGAAATAAAATTTCCACGAGCCATCACAGAAAAAATATCGTGGGTTTGTTTTGGTAAATTAAAATTATAGTCTTCCATTGTGTTGTTTAATGTTTTGTTGTTTCTTGTTTCAGGTTTAAAGTTGCTTACTGCTCATTGCTTTCATTTTCTTTTTTCTCCTCGGTCCCTTTATTCCCTTCAGTATCTTTCATTCCTTCATTCTTCCCTTCTATCTCTTTAGCCATTTTCGATTCTTTCACTTTCTTTTCCTTTTTCGCTTTCGGCACTACAACTTCAGGTGTTTCTATTTTTTCAACTTCCTCAACCTCTACTATCTCATCTGTCTCTCCCACCGCTTCAATCTCCTTCGTCTCTTCAATCACGCTAATCTCTTCCGTCGACTGTATTTCTTCTATCTCCTCCAACACGTCTACCTCTCTCATCTCTTCAACCTCTTTGGTCGCTTTTATCTCTTTCTTCACTTCGGCAATTCTGGATTTCTTAGCGCTTGATTTATCTTTGAACGGTACAATCAATGTATAACCCAAACGCTTTTTATTTTTATTTGAGTCTTCGTAATCATAATATTGTAACCGGTATTTAAAATCCATCACGGTTTGGTATTCCATTGCAATTTCAACAAACAAGGATAAACGCTCTTCAAACGAAACCGTACCAATGGCTTTAGGGAATTTATATTCCATCAGGTACTCGAATAAATTTAATTTAGTTTGAACTAAAAAGCGTTCTACTAATTTTTCAGTATCTAATTTTATTTGTTGTTCTAAGCCTTTATCTTTAAAGTTACCTGCCATTTTATCGGCAAGTCCACGTACCATTAAACGGGTGATCTTATACTTCTCTGCAATACGTTTACACAACACATGTCCATCATCCGTATATAAGAAATCAACCGGGATTTTTGTTTTAGGCGTTTTATGTCCGTTATGTTTTAAGGTGTTGATGTTACCAACGATCTCTCTAAAATTCGTTTTAAAATGAAGCGTTCCATGATCTTTTACTTCTTTTAAACGTTGTGCTTTTTTGTAAACATCTAACTGGAACTGGATCTTGTTAATGAAATCCGTAATGTCTGTTTGGATCTCAATTAAGAAATCGAGATTTTCAATTAAGCTCGCTTTAAGAACTGATACAATGCCGAATAATTCGGTATCATTGGTAATATTGAACAAGTTTCTGGTTTCTTCAACGATATCAGAGGTTTTCTTAATGAAATCGATGATCGTATCACGCTTTTCGCGGTAATCTTCAAGCTTTTGTAATTTGATACGATAGTTACTTTCGTTCTTGTAAGTATCATCTACATTCTTTTGAAGTTTAATAATTTCACGCGTTAAGGTTGCATTAATGCGTTTTAAATATTTTTTGATACTACGTAAGAATCGCATTTCGCGAGCTTCCTGATAGAAATTAATGTGTCGTTTTAATTCATAGATATAATCATTAATGAATCCCGGAGTTACTTCTCCAATTTCCATAAAATCCTCGAACATGGCCACCACAGAGTCGTTCAGACTCACAATGTTCTCATATTCGGTTAAAATATCTAATGAAATTAATTTACGATACTGTTCTTCCGTAATATCTTCTCTTCCCAATAATTCGTTTACGGTTATCTGGTCGCGTTGCCCAAATAACAGCTCCACTACACCACGGTTGTGGTATAGATTTGACAACAAATCTTTAACATTAACTTGTAAACTCATTCAAAATAGTCCTGATTATATCTACTAAAAATACGAAGGCTTTGCAGGCTACTAAAGTCGGGTTATGAACAAAAAAAGAGGTAATTAACTAAATAAGCCTGAGCGATTCTGTAAGTATCTGATAAATAAGCTTTTTAATGTTAATAGCGCGTTGAAAACGGGAACATTTTCCGGATCAAAATCCACAAAAACAGTAACTTTATTTTAATTTATTTTAAATAATACATTTGTGTATGCTATTTACCAAACAAACGACCCCACTAAATACAACTTCTCTTTTTTCGGGATTATTTAATGATTATGTAAATGGAGCAGCGCAAGTAAAACCATTTTACGACTTCCATTTTAACAAAGCTTCTTTTGATTTATATTTTCAAAAAAACACTTTTGAAAAAGTAGACAGAACTGTTTTAGTAAGAGCTTTAAACAAGCAAGCTGATCTGGTTTCAAATACAAGCTCAACTTCAAAAGCTAATATTACTTTATTAGAGAAATCAAATACATATACAGTTACCACAGGGCATCAACTGTGTTTGTTTACGGGGCCTTCTTATTTCATCTATAAGATCATCAGTACTATTAATTTGGCTAAAACACTTAATCAAAATTTTAAGGATAAACAGTTTGTGCCAGTGTATTGGATGGCAAGCGAGGATCATGATTTTGAGGAAATTAATCATACACATTCTTTCGGAAAAACAATAACCTGGAATAGTGAACAAAAAGGTAGCGTGGGCGAATTTAACACCAATGGTATACAAGAAGCAATTGCAGAACTCAAAATAATTTTAGGTGATACTGAAAATGCTAAAACTTTAATTCAACTATTTGAATCTTCGTATTTAAACCATTCTAATTTAGCAGATGCCACAAGATACTTAGTAAATGAATTGTTAGGCGAATACGGGATTGTGATCTTAGACGGAAATGATCCGGAATTAAAATCTTTATTTAAAGATGAATTAAAAACAGATATTTTTGAAAACACATCTTTTGATTTAGTCAATGAAACGATCAATCAATTAAAACCAGCTTATTCCGTACAGGTTAATCCACGCGAAATTAATATATTTTATAAGGAACAAGGGTTGAGAGAGCGTATTGAAAAAGATGAAGAAGGCTTTAAGGTTTTAAATACTGATATCAAATTTTCAAAAACAGAATTAGAAGAGATCATTAATTCTACTCCTGAAAAATTAAGCCCGAATGTTGTACTTAGACCTTTATATCAGCAAAAAATATTACCCAATGTAGCTTATGTTGGCGGCCCCGGAGAGATCGTGTATTGGTTGGAATACAAAAAGATGTTTGAAGCCTATAACATTCCTTATCCGATTTTAGTACCACGAAATTTTGTGATGTTACTGGATAAAAACACGCAAACTAAATTGCAAAAATTAAATTTATCAATCACTGACACATTTAACGATGGTGAAGATTTAGTGAAACAACTCATTAAAACACAACATGCAGATGTCCATTTAGAAAATGAAAAAAAACAACTATTGGATGTATTTGCTGCTGTTTTAGAAACCGTTTCCCAAATTGATAAATCCCTGATCGCTTCGACTGAAGCCGAAAAACAAAAAGCCATTAATGGATTAAATGCCATTGAGCAAAAAATAAACAGAGCACTTAAACAAAAATCAGAAACCGACGTTAATCAGATCTGGAGCATTAAAGGGAAATTGTTTCCTAATAATACTCCGCAGGAACGTTGGGATAATTTCAGTATGTATTACACTAAATATGGTAAAACATTTATTAGTGAACTAATGAATGAATTGATTTATGATCTGGAGAAATTTGAGTACACTCTCTTATTAGAAAAATAATGAATCCGGTTTTTCTAAAAGCAGAATGGCGAAAATTACTCATGATCAATTATGAATTGGATCCCGAAGTATTAAAACCTTTTTTACCTGCACATACCGAATTAGACCTCTATAACGGAAAATGTTTAGTAAGCATTGTTGGCTTTCTGTTTTTAGATACAAAGATCAAAGGCATGAAAATTCCATTTCATGTAAATTTTGAAGAAGTAAATTTACGTTTCTATATAACACATACTGATCAAGACAATCAAGTAAAACGCGGAACTTCTTTCATTAAAGAAATTGTACCAAGGCGAGCCATTACAATTGTGGCGAACACGTTATACAAAGAAAAATATGTAACACTTCCCATGTCTCATTTGTTGAAAGAGTCAACCGATCAATTGGAAGTTGGTTATTACTGGAAATGCAATAAAGTTACTAATTCGATGTATTGTAAAGCTGAAAATAAACTACAGGCAATTCAAGAAAATAGTATAGAAGAATTTATTACCGAGCATTATTGGGGCTACACCCAATTATCCAAAACACAAACATCAGAATATGCCGTGGAACATCCTCGTTGGGAAATCTATCCAATTACTGATCTTAAAGCGTCTATTAATTTCGAATCTTTATATGGAAAAGCATTTTCTAACCTAATGAACCAAAATCCGCATTCTGTTTTATTGACCGAAGGATCCAAAATTATTGTAAGAAAAGGCAAAAAACTCTCATAAAATTCTATTTTTTGTCAATTTTACTCTTTTTATTGTATTTTTATATGAGTTTTATCACATAGAGAAAAGCTCCCATTTAAGGTTAAACCTTGTCGGAGTGTGGGAAAAAATTCATATATTTGTGTTCTTCATATGAAGATTGTATATCCGTCTGTTTGTAACCCCTAATTGCAATTCGATCAATTTTACACTTTTCTTATTAAGAATAAGAATTGGCATTATAGTGCCAATAAAAGAGGAAAAGTGTACCTCAAGAATAAATCACTTAATTAAACTGTATTAACAAAGAAAACTTGTTTTTCTTTTCTAATAATAACAAACAATAAATAACCGTTTTGAGAAATCAAAACACAAAACAAAAACAAAATGAAACAAGGAACAGTTAAATTTTTTAACGAAGCAAAAGGCTTTGGATTTATCAAAGCAGAAAATGGCGAAGAAATTTTCGTACACGCAACAGGTCTTAAAGAAGAAATCAGAGAGAACGACGAAGTAGTATTCGAAATAGAACAAGGTAAAAAAGGCTTAAATGCTGTAAACGTAAGTTTAGCTTAATCTTACATACCAATTAACAAAAGCAAATCATAGTATGATTTGCTTTTGTTTTTTAAGCCCAATCTCACAAAATAAAATTATTACTTTATCTAAAAAGCAGTCTTAAGAATGAGCATGACACCAATACGTTTTATAGACGCAAATAAAGACAGAGCATTGTTTTTCTCCATCCTACGTCAACGAGTTGACGCCTATTTCAAAGAGAACAATATTTCAAAACATTATAATCCTCAAATGGTGGTTAAAACCATCATTCTTTTATCCGCATACATTTTACCTTTTATTGTCATTTTATTTTTTCCTCTAACGCCATTAGTTAGCATTGCGTTATGGACTGTTATGGGCTTTGCCATGGCCGGTATAGGCATGAGCGTTATGCATGATGCAAATCATGGGGCGTACTCTTCAAGTAGTAAAGTAAATCTTTGGTTGGGTCACACCTTAAATATGTTAGGTGGCGCTGTATTCAACTGGAAATTACAACACAATATTCTACACCACACTTACACCAATGTGGTAAATATGGATGACGACATTGATGACAAATTAGTGATGCGTTTTTCTCCTCATACAAAAGTGAAGTGGTATCACAAATTTCAATTTGTTTATGCCTTTTTCTTTTACGGTATCTTAACCCTTTACTGGGCTTTATTAAAAGATTTTGTTCAGTTTTTCAAATACACAAAAGACGGCGTGAACAAAAACGCTGAATCAGAAAACAGAAAAACATTATTAAAAATAGTAATCGGAAAAATACTCTACTTTGCTGTATTCTTTGGTCTTCCAATTTTTGTTTTCCATGTACCTGCATCACAAGTTATTATTGGATTTTTACTAATGCAATTTATTGCAGGTTTAGTATTAACCGTTATTTTTCAGTTAGCACATACGGTAGAAGACACTTCTCATCCATTACCAAATGCCGAAAATACAATTGAAAACAACTGGGCTATTCACCAATTAAACACAACCGTTAATTTTTCGAGAAGTAACAAATTTATTTCATGGTATGTAGGCGGGTTGAATTTTCAAGTAGAACACCATTTATTTCCAACAATCTGTCATGTACATTATCCTGAAATTGCACCTATTGTAAAAGCTACGGCCGAAGAATACGGAGTGCCTTATTTGGAAAATCCTACATTTATGGAAGCGCTACGTTCACATATCAGTACACTTCAACGATTTGGTAAATTACCGGATATGAATGAAGCGATTGGTTAATTAATCTTCCGTTTCTGCTTCTTTCCCTCTCCATGTTTTCCATAGAGAAACAATTTGTTTACGAAAAATAAACATCAGTAATAAATAAGGCACTGCCATTAGATACAAAATACCTTTGTTGATGCCCGCTGCTACCGAATTTTTTTGCCCTTCGCTACTTTGTACTGCTGCCTTACACATGGCACATTGTGCTTCCGTTAATTCTGGAGCCAGTACTAATACAACTAGGACAAATAATATGAAATAAGATTTTTTCATAGGGCAAAGATACATTATTTTTAAGAATGAATCTTTTTTAGCATTCCTCAAAAAACATGATTTATAGCATAATTATTCCCCACATTCTACCGGTTTTTCCATGATCTCTACGATAAGAAAAAAAATCAGGTTCAGTGGTACAACGATTCATGCTCCAGATATTTTCTTGCAAAATATCGTTTTCCTGTAATACAAATTTATTAGCTGTTAATAAGTCGAGATGCCTTTCATTCCAACACGTTTCGGGAAAGCCATGTTCTTTAAAATAAGAAATAACTTGCTCACTCACCTCGTAATTTTTAGCACTTATTCCCTGCCCAATAGCCACTTTTATATGCTCTTTTTCGGCCCCTAATTTTCGCATTTCAATAATGGTATTGGTAACGATCTTAGCTAAAGTGCCTTTCCAGCCACAATGAGCGGCGCCAATCACCTGATTTTTTTCATCATGAAACAAAATAGGATAACAATCTGCTGCTCCCACTGCAATAGCAATTCCTTTTTGATTGGTGACCAACGCATCTCCCTCTTGTTTTCCGGGTATAGCCTGACAAACCTGATTACTATGAATTTGATTCAAGTAAGAAACCTGATCCATAAAAATATCCAATTCAGCCAAAGCTCTAATTCGGTTTTCTTCAATATTTTCAGGTAAATCTTCGCTGCCGGCTAAATTCAAACTATAAAAGGGTTCGGACGATACACCTCCGTGGCGCATCGAAAACCCATGTTTAGTTGAAATATGTTTACTGTTTATCCAGAGCATTTTTATGTTTTTGTGTCAGGCTGAGTGGAGTCGAAGCCTAAAGCGACTACCCTTCGACTCCGCTCAGGGAGACAATAGATTAGACGAATGTAGCCTATAATTACTGTAAAATTAGTAAATTAGCTCTTTATTAATATAACAATTTAAAATTATTACTTTGACTTTTAACGACTTTCATTTCGATGATACCTTACTGGACGGTTTACAATCTATGGGTTATAAACTTCCTACTCCTATTCAACAACAAGCTATCCCAATTATACAAGCTAATAAAGATCTAATTGCCTGTGCACAAACCGGTACCGGAAAAACTGCAGCCTTTGTTTTACCAATCTTGGATAAAATTGTTAAAACCAATAAACGCCATTTAAATACCTTAATTATTGCGCCAACACGTGAATTGGTTTTACAAATTGACCAACAAATTGAAGGCATGGCTTACTTTTGTGGCGTTAGTTCCATTGGTATTTATGGCGGAAATGATGGCATCGCCTGGGGCAGACAAGCCAGCGCCTTAAGAGAAGGTGTGGATATTGTTATTGCAACTCCCGGTAGATTAATTGCCTTATTACAATCGGGCGACGTGAACTTAAGTACTATTGAACATTTAGTATTAGATGAGGCAGATCGTATGTTGGATATGGGCTTTATCGATGATCTGAAAACCATCTTTAATTATTTACCGGCACAACGTCAAACGGTAATGTTCTCAGCTACCATGGCGCCAAAGATCAGAACATTAGCACATCAGATATTAAAAGATCCTGAGCAAATTAATATTGCTATTTCTAAGCCGGCTGCCGGCATTGTACAACAAGCCTATGTCGTGTACGATAATCAAAAAGAAAATTTACTGAAAGAAATTTTAAAGAACGAAGATTATTCTTCAGTGATCATTTTCTCTTCTACTAAAGAAAAAGTAAAAGATCTGTATCAAACGTTTAAAGGATTAAATTATTCCGTAAAAGGATTTTCTTCTGATTTGGATCAATCTGAGCGCGAAGAAATTATGCGTGATTTTAAAAACAAACGTTTACGTATTTTAATTGGTACGGATATTTTATCGCGTGGTATTGATGTGGATGGAATTAGCTTAGTCGTTAATTTTGATGCGCCACCGGATCCGGAAGATTACATTCACCGTATTGGTCGTACTGCCCGTGCAGAAAAAGCAGGTGTGGCAATCACGTTTATTAACGAAAAAGATCAGCCTCGTTTTGCACAGGTAGAAGCTTTGATGGGAATTGATGTAGATAAATTACCAATTCCAGAGCAATTTGGAAAAGGCCCGGAATACAATCCGGATGCGAATAAACGCAAATTTGACAAGCCTCGTCCATCTAATAATAAATCAAAAACAGGCTTTAAGAAAAAGCCTTTTAACGCGCCTAAAAAAGCTTAAACTAATTACACAAAATTGTATATTTAAAAAATTAAAACTCATACTCTAACCTTATTCAATGGCAGAAGATACTTTAACCAGACCGGAAGATAAAACCTTATTTACTATGGATTCTAAAATTTCTATTCTCGAAGAAAAACAAGCTGAAGCACTTTTAGGAGGCGGACAAAAACGCATCGATTCTCAACACAAAAAAGGCAAGTTAACCGCTCGTGAGCGTTTACACTTTTTATTAGATGAAGGAAGCTTTGAAGAAATAGGAATGTTTGTGACTCATCGTTCAACAGAGTTTGGCTTAGAACGCGAAAAATATTTAGGTGATGGTGTAGTTACAGGATATGGAACCGTTAACGGAAGATTAGTGTATGTCTTCTCTCAGGACTTTACCGTATTTGGCGGATCATTATCAGAAACCCATGCTGAAAAAATTTGCCGTATCATGGATCTGGCTATGAAAAATGGCGCTCCTTTAATTGGCTTAAACGATAGTGGCGGCGCTCGTATTCAAGAAGGCGTTGTATCCTTGGGTGGTTACGCTGATATTTTTTATAAAAACACATTAGCTTCAGGCGTAATTCCTCAGCTATCTGCTATCATGGGGCCATGCGCCGGTGGTGCGGTATACAGCCCTGCTATTACCGATTTTATTATGATGGTAGAGAACACCAGTTACATGTTTGTAACCGGGCCTAACGTTGTAAAAACTGTAACGCACGAAGAAGTAACTTCTGAAGAATTAGGTGGCGCTTCGGCACACTCAACAAAATCGGGTGTTACACATTTTTCTTGTGCTAATGAAATTGAGTGTATCAATAACATTAAAGCATTATTGAGTTATATGCCTCAAAATTGTGAGGATGATGCGCCAAGTGTTGCTTACGAAAGTAATGGCAATGAAAAACGTCCAGCATTAAATAACATCATTCCGGAAAATGCCAATCAACCTTACGATATCAGAGAAGTTATTGAAGGCGTTATTGATGAAGCGTCTTTTTTAGAAGTTCATAAAAACTTTGCCGAAAACATCGTTGTTGGCTTTGCTCGTTTAGCAGGAAAAAGTATTGGTATCGTAGCTAATCAACCGGCATTTTTAGCAGGTGTGTTAGATATTAATTCTTCAACTAAAGCGGCACGTTTTGTTCGCTTCTGCGATTGCTTTAATATTCCTTTATTAGTATTTGAAGATGTACCGGGTTTCTTACCGGGAACAGATCAAGAGTGGCATGGCATTATTACCAATGGTGCTAAATTATTATATGCATTTTGTGAAGCAACTGTACCACGCATTACTGTCATTACACGTAAAGCATACGGTGGTGCTTATGACGTAATGAACAGTAAACACATTGGCGCTGACATGAACTACGCCTGGCCAAGTGCAGAAATTGCAGTAATGGGCGCTAAAGGAGCTGCTGAAATTATTTTCAAAGCGGAGATTGCTGCGGCAAGTGATCCGGTTGCTAAATTAGCTGAGAAAGAAAAAGAGTACATTGAGCATTTTGCTAATCCATACAGAGCCGCAGAAAGAGGTTATGTAGATGAAGTGATCAAACCGGAAGATACCCGTGAAAAATTGATCAAAGCATTTAAAATGTTGGAAACAAAAGTGGATACCTTACCTAAAAAGAAACACGGAAACATTCCATTATAAAACTAATTTATGGCAACAGCAGCATTATTGATAGGATTAGGGATCATTTGTTTGATAGGAACCATCGTATCCTTAGTGTTCACTGTTATCACATTTGCCAATAATAAACCCAGTAAATGGGGTTGGCTAACGGGAATCTTTGTTTGTATCATTGGCTTGGTGGTTTGCATTTTCACTTTTGTAAGAAAGACGGTAAATAAAGTAGAAGATTTCACTCACAATTCTTTGGAGCAATTTGAAAACTACGCTAATAATATTGAACACCAAGCGGATTCTTTACAATACTACAAGGCTAATGGTCCGCAAGTTCAATTATTAAAATCGTATTTACCCGAACAGATTGCTGGCACTGAGTCCGAGCAGTTTTATAGTTATTTTGGATTTCAGGATTATTACCGTTTTCCATTACGTTATCCTTTCTCTATTCATTGTACGTTTTATAAAGACAACGGCGAACTGTTTAACGAATCAAAAGTATTACACTTTGATGAAAACGATAACGGAGAAATATTTACCGGTATTGATAACATCACCCGTCTGGCGTTTGATAAGAATTGGTTACTGTTAGAACAAAGTAAAACGTCTACCAGAACAGATAAACTCATTACGCATTATTTTTTGTTCAATTTTGAAACTGAAAAACAGGAAGAAGTGAATTCAGAAAGATTACTTTTCAAATTAGCTAAAGAAAAAGGCTACACCGGTTCTGATAACTTAATGACGATTGAAGAATACGATCGTTTGTTTTAACTACAACTTCCCATTAAACTCGATCAGGAGTTTACACACATCTATATAGTCTGTTAAAGGCAAAGTTTTTTCAATATCATAAATGTCATGATAAGCTTGTATGCCACCCATGGTGTAGATAAAAAAACAAGGAATGCCTTTCTCTGAAAACCAATAATGATCACTGTTAGCTGCCTTACCACGCTGTTTAATTTGAGTGACAAAACTTTTATCGTCATTGAGTTGTTTCAACTTGGCAAACTGATCTTTAAACACTGTGGCATTCACCACCATAATACCATCATTCCCGGTTCCTAGCAGATCTAAATTCGTTACGAATTTGATTTTACTTAATGGGAAGATCGGATGTTCTGAATAATATTTAGAACCTAACAAACCGGCTTCTTCTCCGCTAAAAAATATAAAAGCGATGGAATATTTAGAAGGATTTTTTTTATAATACTTTGCTAAATTCAACAACATACTCACGCCACTGGCATTATCATTAGCGCCCGGGAAATAAGCGTTCTTCCCCATAGCACCCAAATGATCGTAATGTGCCGTGAAAACCAAAAAGCTATCGGGTTGTTGAGTTCCTTTGATGTAACCGCATAAATTTTGACATTTGAATTTTGGGATGAATTTATTTTCAAAAATAAGATCCATGTTTTTTAATTCATGAGGAAATGAATCTTTTAGTAATTCAACCGTTGTGATATCAGACGTTTCAGTAGCAACGGTATACGTTAATTTCTTTTTTAATTTTACCTGAACAGGAACTTCTCGCCTACCATCGTTGGCTTTATAAGTTACGCTATCCGTTTTAAATAATTGATAGCCAGTTTTTAAAGTCTTAGCAGATGGTTCTATTAAATAATGTACGCCTGCTTTTAACTCCTTACCATCCAAGATTATTGACATTAATCCCGGAAAAGTATTAACAGGGAAAGTATAAGTCTGAGAATAAGATTTACCAAATTTTGATAAACCAATCGCTTTCATTTCTTTACTCAAATAGGCCGCGGCTTTATTGACACCATCATTTACATAACCTCTTCCCAATAATTCTTTTGAGGTTAATTTTTTAATGACTTGGCGAGCATAAGTTGTATCCTGTGCTTGGAAATTTGAAATTAAAAATGTTGAATTAAAAATAAGGAGAAGGATATATTTTTTCATATTATGTTTTTTAATCTTTCATGTGTCAGGCTGAGCGGGGTCGAAGCCCGCTGCAGACCCTTCAACTCCGCTCAGGGTGACAAAAAGACTACGTTTTAAGAAAAACGTTTATGCGTTAATCCGGTTATTTTTTTCACCATTTCACTTTCGTCGTCCCAACCATATATTTCTTTTAATCCTTTCAAATAAGCATTCGCTTCGTCTAGTGAATTTACTGCGTTGAGCTGCTCTATCGCAATATGGTACTCATTAGATTTAGTTTTAAATAACTCATTAATAAAACGGAACTTATCATTTATATTAACGATCAATTTCGGATATTCTTTTTTTTCATGCGTTTCCTGTACAGGAGCTACAAGAGCTACCGGCTCTATCGGCTTTATTTCAATAACAGGTTCAACTTTTGGCGTTTCTTTTACTTCAATTGGTTTGGTTTCTACAGTTGGTTCAATATCTACAATCACAGCCTTTTCTTGTGGCGTAGGAACTGCCATTAATTTGATATGCAGATCCAGATCAGGAGAAACATCTTTCTTTTCCTTCAAAACCAAGTAAGCAGAAACCATCTTATTACTGGCATTGATGGCATTATATAATTCTTCGGCATATTGTGTGCTAGGCGATGCGTGCTTCTCAAACTTTTCAATAGAGGTTTTTAACTCTGCTAAAGAGCTATTCAATTGCTTTAATAATATATCAGTCGGCATAATATGTGGATAATTAAGAAATAAATTTACGTCATTTTTAAGGCTCCTTAGCTTATTTTTATACTTTGTTATTAATATAAAATAAACATGTTTTTAGAAAACATCAAACATAGTACCCGCCGTAAGGGATGGATTGAAGTAGTTTGCGGCTCCATGTTTTCAGGAAAAACAGAAGAATTGATCCGTCGTTTAAAGCGCGCTCAATTTGCCAAACAAAAAGTAGAGATCTTCAAACCACAGATAGATACACGTTATCACGAAGAAAAAGTTGTTTCTCACCAAGGCAACGAAATACACAGCACACCTGTTCCTTCAAGTTCCAACATCTTATTATTAGCTACCGACGTTGAAGTTGTAGGTATTGACGAAGCGCAATTTTTTGATATGGAATTGGTGAATGTATGCAATCAACTAGCCGATAGCGGCGTACGTGTTATTATTGCCGGGTTAGACATGGATTTTAAAGGGCAGCCTTTTGGACCCATGCCTGCTTTATTAGCTTGCGCCGAATACGTTACTAAAGTGCACGCTATTTGCATGCAGTGTGGTAGCTTGGCGCATATATCCCATCGCACTACTAACGATACCAGTTTAGTGTTATTAGGGGAAACGGATAGCTACGAGCCACTTTGCAGAGATTGTTATAATGAAGCTAATGCAGGGAAATAATTGCGCCATTATCTTTCTTTTTTCTCTAAAACTATCCTAAGGCACAGTATTGCCAAAATAAATGTGAGTGGTGTAAATACAATTGTTTCGAAGCTGGTTTTAGATACTAAATTACCAATCGTATTTAAGCTAAATAATGCTACAAATACCCAAAGCAATACCTGAATCAGTTTCCCGGGAATATTCCATTTCAAATACTGCGATTTAACAGCTATTACACAAATGATGAATGCATTAATGAATAGTGAAACTGTTTCAAAAACACGCATCTCCGCTATAGTGTTAATTTTACCTGCCCAAACAATAGTATATGGAATGATCTGAATCAAGACTAGTAAATGAAACAGCATCACTAAACTTAATATCGTAAGCATGCTGTGTGTGACAAATTTAAATGGTAATTTATATAACATCCTTTTGTTTTGAATTGTTGTGCAATGTAGCATTTATCCATTCACTCTTTTCCAGTTGATATACGAAATTTAATTTAGTGGCTTCGCCATAATATTCCATTTCAACTTCTGCTATTTTTTTAGCGCCCAATCTTTCGATGGCTTTTTGCGAACGAATATTAATGGCTCCAACATGAAACTCTATATTATCCACAAACCGAAAAGCATGATCGATCATTAATGTTTTAACAGCTGGATTATAAACGCCACCCCAATGATCTCTCGCAAAAAATGTATAACCAATAGCAATGGAACTTATCTCATTTTCTAATTCATAAAATCGTGAACTGCCAATGGCTTTTCCCGTTTGTTTATCAAAAATCAAAAAGGCTCCTTGAGATTCGATAGCTCCTTTAAAAAAGGTTTCAAATACTTCTCGCTTGTAACGGTCTTTATTGGGATGTTGTTCCCATATCAATGGATCTGACGCAACATTGTAAAGTGTTTCAAAATCCTCTGATTTAAGGGGCTGTAATCTTACGTTCTCATCTTCTAAAGAAGGCTGTAATTCGAAGTTTATCATCTTTACTTAGCTTTTATCTTACTAACCATCTCATTGATCTCATCAACTACTAAGCCGGGCTCATCTTTTTGAATAAAATAACCACTCTTGTATGTAGAGACAATTTTTGTATTGGGATTCATGCTTTTCCACTTTTCGAAAAAATCAAGTTTATATTTCAATTCCTTTTCTATATAAGCATTCTCCACATCAGGCGACATAGAGATCAATAATGTCATAGGAATAGTCGTTGGTAATTTTAAATTCTTGACGATTTTTTGATTGGTTGAAAAACCTAGCGTATCAAAATCAAACGACTCTTTCGATTCTTCTTTTTGTCCTTTGACTTTACTTTTAGTTCTTAAATAAGATTTGAATTCATCTCTGAAAACGACTTTATCCGAATCACTTCTTATCTCCAAACCATACTTATATTCTTCCTCATGAGCCGGCTCTACAAAAACCATCCCTTCAACTGTTTCAGGATACATACTCGCAAAACACCTCATAATACCGCCTCCTAACGAATGCCCTACCAACACATAAGGTGGTTTTACTTTTGCTTTGACTAATAACTCATGTAATTCATAGGCCATGGTATCAACCCTACGTTCGCTTCTGATCAATTCTGATTTACCCAACCCTGCTCTATCGTAAGAAAATATTTGATTTGTTTTTTTAAGTTTGGTATATACTTTTTTAAAATCACTTTGCGGGCGGCCTTTGCCTGTTAAAAAAACGATCGTTGGTTCACCCGCACCTTCTACCAATACATATTGTTTTTTGCCATGTAAATAAAAGTAAAAGCCATTATCGCCTTCTTGTAATGTAGAAGAACTTAATGTAAAAAGTAAGAATAGGGATGTGATTATTTTTAATAAAAAACTCATGACTTAAACGTTTTTTATCTTTTTAGGTCGGCCCCTACTAATAAGAAATATGATAATTCCTATAAGAACTATTAATGCAAGCGAATAAGCAAACATCATTAACTTATTGTTTTTTTGCGCTTCTTCTAACTCTTCTTTTTGTTTACTGATTAAATTCAGCTGCTTAACTTCAAAACTTTTCATCAGATCAATTCCTGCTAAAGCTAGATCTGAATAACTTTCATCATAACTAAAATGACCTTCTTCAAAATCATACGATACTAACACTAAAGGGTAATTAAAAAATGCATAGTCTATCCCTTCGGTAGGTTTAAATAAAGCGATGGAATCTATAACAAAACCCGCATAGCCATTAGCCCAAACTTCATCAGGCAAATCACTTGTATTTACAGCAAAGCGTTTATGAATGTATCCTTTTTTTGTGATCTCAATAATAAGAGACACGTCTTTTGGAATTTCAAGAGACAGCTCTCCATCTTTATCAAGCATGATAGTTTGTAAGATCTCGTTTGAATCAGACTCAAAATCAAACGTCTCTACATCATATATATTAACAACAACATCTTTGCAAGGCAAATCATTAACAACAATTGTACTACTAAACGGTAAAACATTTTTTTTCAGTTCATTGCTTTTAGGTTCTACTTCATTAGTAGAACTCTTGCCATTCAAAAAAACCAAAAAACAAAATAGAGAGAAAAGAAATTTCATAATTAATTATTATTCATATTATTTCACAAACACATCCGTAAACTGAAAACTCTTTCCATTAAACAAGCCTTTGTCACTTAATTTTAATTCAGGGATCACCAATAATGCCATAAACGATAAACTCATGTACGGCGCTCTTAATTTACTACCTAATTCTTTGGCTCGTCGGTCTAATTTCGTGTAAGCTTCTGCTACATCTTCGGCAGCGCGATTAGTCATTATCCCTGCAATAGGCAATTCTAACACTAACTCTTCATTTGCTGTGGCTAATGAAATTCCTCCCTTAGCTTTAATAATGGCATTTACTGCTTGGCACATATCTTCATCATTGGTTCCAACTACCACAATGTTATGGCAATCGTGCGCTACACAAGAAGCAATCGCTCCGGTTTTTAAACCAACATTTTTAATAAAGGCTTTAGCAACAGGCGCATCGTTATAACGATTTACTACTGCTATCTTCAAAATATCTTCATCTACATTCGATTCAGCAAAGCCATTCACGGCAAACGATTCGGTGTAGAGTTCATCTGTTATTAATTGTCCATCTAATACTTCTATCACTCTGATCTTTTCGCCTTCACATTTCAATTTAAAATCATCAGGTACTTTTATGCTGCAATGAAAATTATTCACGATGGGCGCCTCAAAGGATTGAATATGTGATTTCCCATTCTCAGCTACCAAAGCACCATTAATGTATGTTTTTAAGATCGTAAAATCCTGTAAGTTATCAACCTCAATAAAATCGGCATTATCGCCTACTTGCAACAAACCAATGGGTAGATTATAATGTTTTACAACATTGTAGGACGAAGCACGTAAGACATTGAACAAGTCGTGTCCTTCATTCAAAGCGCGTTTCACGTGATCGTTGATATGCGACTCTATTAAATTATCCGGATGTTTATCGTCACAACAAAACATAATTTGTTCAGGATACTCTTTTAGTAATGAAATCAAGGTTTCAAAATTCTTGGCAGCACTTCCTTCACGGATCATCACTTTCACACCATGCTGCAACTTCTCTAAAGCTTCCATGTAACCAAAACATTCATGATCTGTTGTGATGCCTGCATTAAAATAATGTTGCATCTCATCTCCCGTCAAACCGGGTGCATGACCATCAATAGGTTTGCCATACTTTTTAGCGGAAGCTAGTTTTTTCAAAACCTCTTCATCTTTATAGATCACTCCCGGAAAGTTCATCATCTCTGCCAGATAAACAATTTCTTTTCTGGCTAATAATTTATCAATATCATGCGAATCAATCACTGCACCGGCTGTTTCAAAATTGGTAGCAGGCACACAAGATGGAGCCCCAAAATAAAAATGAAAAGGCACTTGCTTGGCATTGTCAATCATATAATCTACTCCCGCAACGCCTAACACATTAGCAATTTCATGCGGATCGGAAATAGTTCCGACCGTACCATGTGTAACAGCTATGCGAGCAAATTCAGTGGGCACTAGCATGCTACTTTCTATATGCACGTGAGCATCAATAAATCCGGGTAAAACGTAAGTCGTTAATTTTTCTTCTATCTTTTTAATAGAAGCGATCTTATTATTGGCAATAGTAATTTCTGCGGCGTAGATCTCTTTAGAAACTACGTCAATTAAGTTTGATTTGATTGTAAATGTCATTGTATTAAATTTTAACCGCAAAGAGCGCGAAGTTATTTCGCAAGAACGCTAAGAATTTTCAGCAATACTTTAAAGATAAACTACTCTTTAATTCCAAATTTATTCATGTACTTTTTATATAAGTCTTTTTGGAAACTATGTAAGTCAATTTGTCTACCATTAATGTAGGCTAATATGATGTTGTTGCTTTTCATGTCTAACACATCCCCATCAGATACAATAATAGAAGCGAGTTTTCCAACTTCTAAACTCCCTACTAAACTATCAATCCCTAAAATTTTAGCGCTGTTTAAAGTTATACTTTGTAAAGCCTGTTCTTTAGTTAAACCATAAGCAGCCGCTGTTCCTGCTAAGAAAGCTAAATTGCGGGCATTCATGGCTTCCATATCTCCCTGATTTTGCAAACAAAACAACACGCTATCCTGTTGTAATAAAAATGGTAATTTATACATCAAATCTGTTTCAGATTCCGGTGTATCAGGTAAATCGTGTAAGCGGTTCACCATTACCGCCACTTTATTTTCTCTTAATAATTTAGTTACTTTATAACTATCCCTACCCCCAATGATCACCATTTTTTTGATGCCGTATTTTTTCGAAAAATTAACTGCACTAATAATATCTTTTACGTAATCGGCATGGATGTATAAATTTTTACTTCCGGCAAACACTTCTTTCATTGCCTCAAAACGTAAATTTTTTTCTGTTACAGTTTCTGTTTTATAATACGCAAACGCATTTTCAAAAAATGCATCTAAAGCTTTTAATTCATCAGTATATCTATTATTTTTTTCACTTGGTTCCGGCTCTGCCCACCAGCCACGTTTTTGGATAGCCTGAGGAAAATTCAAATGTACTCCATCGTCCGCTTTTATAACAGCGTCTTCCCAGTTCCAACCATCTGTGGCCAATATGGATGACATGCCGCTGATAACTCCACTACGGGGCGTAGATTGTGTATACAACACGCCGTTTAGTTTAACCGTTTCTAAAATTTTACTGTCCGTATTATAAGCAATTAAACTTCTTACATGAGGATTGTATTCTCCTACCTCCGAATAATCACTCGTTTGGCGCACAGATTCTGCTTCCTGTAGTCCTAAAATACAATTAGGCGCAATTAATCCGGGATAAATATGTTTACCAAACACATTAATTACAGTATCGTATTGTCGGCCATCAATTTTAGTTAAACGGGCATCAGCCACCATTTCTATTTTACCATTTACAATGGATACATAACTGTTTTCAAGAACAGTGCCATTACCAATATGCGCTATTCCGTTTGACAACAAAATACGCTTGGTGGTTTGAGCAAAAATGGCTGAGGATATAATAAGGAGAGAAAAGAATAAAAACTTCATATTTTTTTGGTTGATAATAGGTAAATATAAGGAAAAAATATCCTAATATAAACAAGCAAAAGTCTTAGCTTTGTAGCATGAATCGAAAGAAACCCAAACAGATCAAACCTCACCGTATCCTATTACAAGCTATTGTAAATGCCTTAAGCACTATTTTTAAGGAAAATAAATATGCCGATAAAGTCATTGAAAAAACGCTCAAAGAAAATCCAAAATTTGGAAGCAGAGACCGTCGATTTATCGCCGAAACAACCTATGATATTGTTAGAAATTATAGATTATTAAGCTACTTAGCTAACAGCGAGGATAATTACTGGCAAATACTGGGTACTTATTTTGTGATGCAACAACTCCCAATGCCTGATGAAAGGGATTTCAAAAATATAAACGAAAAAGAAATTGTAGATAAATTCAAAGCCTGTAAAGACGAACGTATTTTACAAGCTTACCCTGATTGGTTATGGGATCTGTGCGAAGGCGAACTCGGCAAAAAAGTTTGGGAACAAGAAGCTAAAGCCTTGAATGAACAAGCAGTAGTAGTATTGCGTGTAAATACATTAAAGACTAAAAAAGAAATTTTAACCAAACATTTACAGGAACAAGAAATAGAAGTTAGCCCAATAGAAGGTTATAATGATGCGTTAATTTTATCAGAACGTCAAAATATTTTTCAAAATCAATTATTCAAATTAGGTTTATTTGAATTGCAGGATGCCGGATCACAAGCTATTTCAGAATTTTTAGAAGTGGAGCCCGGCATGCGCGTCATTGATGCTTGCGCCGGAGGCGGTGGTAAAACCTTACATATTGCTGCTCTAATGCAAAACAAGGGTCGTATCATTTCGATGGATGTAACGCAATGGAAATTAGATGAACTAAAAAAACGTGCCCGCAGAGCTACTGCCAGTAACGTAGAGCCTCGCTTAATTGAAGGCAGTAAAACTATCAAGCGATTAGAAAACAAAGCGGATAGATTATTACTGGATGTGCCTTGTAGCGGTTTAGGTGTGATTAAACGTAACCCTGACGCGAAATGGAAATTGAATGCAGAATTCATAGAACGCACTAAAGAATTACAACAAAAAATATTAAGCGAATATTCTGTCATGACCAAAAAAGGCGGACAGTTAGTGTATTCTACTTGTAGCGTTTTGCCTAGCGAAAACAGAAAACAAGTAGATACTTTTTTAGCAAACAATAAAAACTTTGAATTGGTAAAAGACAAAACGATCCTGCCAAGCGAAGGTTTTGATGGATTTTATATGGCCTTAATAAAACGAGTGAGTTAATGTAATGTTTCACTTAGTTAACAAAACTTTATTTATTGCAAATTTTATTAATTTTCCTCTTTTCTAGATCTTGGTCTGCACTAACAAACATACTGTACTAGAGTCATACAGACACCGAATTGCCACGATTGAATTTTGGGATAATGGAATTATTTGCATTAAATTGGATGATAATGAAGTCATTCAATTAGAAGATTCGAAAAAACAATACGAATTCTTACTTTCAAAATTTGATGGTAAAAATAAGCACCGTGTATTGGTTGAACCAGGTCGTTACACTGAGATTTCCAAAGAAGCCAGAGAATTTTCTTCGAAATTAGATAGCAATGCCATGACCTTAGGTTCAGCAGTTATTGTACAAACTCTGGCTCATCGCATCATTATTAATTTCATTATTAACTTTACGCGTCAGGCCAGCATGCGCATGAAAATGTTTGACAATAAAGAAAAAGCTATTGAGTGGCTTTTAAATTTAAAACAAGAATAACTTATCTCATTAAATTGTTTCGTGGAATATATTTTGCTAAATTTAGTAGTACAATGTATTAACTATAAATGCAGCAAAACGAGCATCATAGCTACCATATCCACATTCAACAAAATGCGAGTAAGGCTTTTATCATTAGCATTGCCCTTAATTTAATTTACGTATTTATTGAATTTGGCTATGGATTTTACGCAAACTCTCTGGCTTTAATGAGTGACGCCGGCCACAACTTAGGTGACGTAGCCAGCTTAGCTCTCGGATTATTTGCCATCAAACTTGCAAAAATAAAACCTAACAAAATTTACACTTATGGCTATAGCAAAGCCAGTATTTTAATTTCTCTCACTAATGCTGTTATTCTTTTAATTGCCGTAGGCGTTATTGGTTATCAAGCCATTGAACGTTTTAGCCAACCTCGCGAATTAAATGGATTCACCATTTCTGTTATAGCGGCAATTGGCATAATGATCAATACTATTTCAGCTCTTTTATTTTTTAAAAACAAAGAGCACGACCTCAATAATAAGGGCGCTTTTGTTCATTTAATAGCTGATGCTCTAGTGTCGGTGAGTGTAGTAATTGCCGGTATTGTTATACATTATACAAATTGGTATATCATCGATCCTATTTTAAGTTTGGTGGTAATGATTGTGATCGTATACAGTTCCTGGAAAATATTAGCACAAAGCTTAAAGCTCACATTAGATGCTGTACCTGAAAATATTGATGTAAAAACCATGATAGAGGATGTTAAAAAAATAGATGGCGTGGTAAATTTTCAGCATTTACATATTTGGCCTTTAAGCACTTCTAAAAATGCACTCACCGGGCATTTGATCTTAAAAACAGAATGTAGTTTACAAAAAACAGAAGAAATAAAATCAAAAACCAGAGAAGTACTACTTCGTTTCAACATCCATCACATTACTTTAGAAACAGAATTTGCTTAACTTTCAATTGAAAATTTTATACCTTTGTATTGTGAAAAAAATCATCAGTATAATTCTTTTGTTTTCTTATTTAAGTTCTTACACAGAATTTAGAGAGTTATTGAAACTTCCTTTACTGATGGAACATTTTTCAGAACACAATTCTGATGATCATTCTTTATCATTCTCAGAGTTTTTATGTATGCATTACCTTCATGCACAAGATAATGATGGCGACGATGCGCAAGACAGAAGCCTGCCTTTTAAATCTCACAATAACACTGCACTCAATTTAACCGTAAATTTCCACCCTCAAAGCAATACTATAGAGATCAAATCGATCGAAACCGGCATCGCTAAACTTAATGCCAATTCTGAAAACTTCAGATACTCTTCTTTTCCTTCTACTATCTGGCAACCACCTAAAATTTAATATTATTTTATTGATCTATACATGAGCTACAAATTATTACTCGTGTAATTATCTATTCATTAAATAATATTTTTATGCTAAATAAAATCATAAATTTTTCTATTAAAAACAAATTAATAATTGGTTTGTTTTTGATTGCATTAATTGGTTACGGATCCTTTCAACTTTCTAAATTACCAATTGATGCCGTACCTGATATTACCAATAATCAGGTACAGGTTATTACCGTTGCGCCATCCTTTGGTGCAACTGATATTGAACGCTTGGTCACTTTTCCTATCGAACAAATCAATAGTAATATTCCGGGATTAATTGAGATCAGAAGTTTTTCGCGGTTTGGGTTATCCCTTGTTACCATTGTATTTGATGACGAAACGGATATCTACTGGGCACGTCAACAAGTAGCTGAACGCTTACAACAGATCAAAGGAATTATTCCACCTGAGATCGGAAACCCCGAATTAAGTCCTGTAACAACAGGCTTAGGTGAAATATATCAATATGTGGTTCGCCCTAAAAAAGGTTACGAAAACAAATACAGCGCCATTGAATTACGAACTATTCAGGATTGGATCATTCGAAGACAATTGCTAGGTGTTAAAGGTGTAGCCGAAATTAGCAGCTTTGGTGGAAAATTAAAACAATACGAAATTGCGGTGGAACCGAATAAATTAAAATCATTTGGTATTACCATAAACGATGTGTTTAAGGCCTTAGAGAGCAACAACCAAAACACCGGAGGTTCTTACATTGAAAAAGGTCCGACTGTGTTATACATTCGCAGCGAAGGTTTAATTGGTAATATTGACGACATCAATGCTATCTCTATTAAATCAACGTCAAATGGTTCGCCTTTATTTATAAAAGACGTTGCTAAAGTTCAAATAGGACATGCCACACGTTATGGCGCCATGTGTTTTGACGATAAAGGAGAAGTAGCCGGAGCGATTGTAATGATGTTAAAGGGTGCCAATAGCAATGATGTGATAGCAAAGGTTAAAGATAGGATAGCTCAAATCCAAAAAACATTACCCGAAGGCGTAGTGATTGAACCATTTTTAGACAGAACAAAAATGGTGAACAATGCCATTGGAACAGTTGAAACAAATTTATTAGAAGGTGCGTTAATAGTCATTTTTGTTTTGGTATTATTCTTAGGAAATTTCAGAGCCGGTTTATTAGTTGCATCTGTTATTCCTCTGGCGATGCTCTTTGCTGTCATTATGATGAATCTTTTTGGCGTAAGTGGTAATTTAATGAGTCTTGGTGCTTTAGATTTTGGTTTGATTGTAGATGGCGCTGTAATTATTGTAGAAGCGGTAATGCATCAATTAAGCCACAGTAAAAAATTCACTTCATTAAACGTGATCAGTCAAAAAGAAATGGATGCTGAAGTTAACCATTCTGCCAGCAAAATGATGAATAGCGCTGTCTTTGGTCAGATCATTATTTTAGTGGTTTACCTCCCTATTTTCACACTACAAGGCATTGAAGGAAAAATGTTTAAGCCGATGGCACAAACCGTAGCCTTTGCTTTACTTGGCGCATTCATCTTATCATTAACCTATATTCCAATGATGAGTACATTGTTTTTAAGCAAAAAAATAAAGCACAAGAAAAACATTTCCGACCGTTGGATGGAAAAAATTGAACGCTTCTACCAACACAAACTAGAAGCCATTATTCAATTTCCTAAAACTATCATCATAAGCGTTGTATCATTATTTATCATTGCTGTTGTTATACTAAGTCAATTAGGTGGTGAATTTATTCCGGCATTAGAAGAAGGTGATTTTGCTGTAGAAACAAGGGTTTTAACAGGAAGCAATCTAAATACAACAATTGCAAATACTCAAAAAGCAGCTCATATTTTAAAAACTCAATTTCAGGAAGTAGAAAAAGTAGTCACTAAGATAGGAAGCGGCGAAGTACCAACTGATCCTATGCCAATGGATGCGGCAGATATGATGGTAATTTTAAAAGACAAAAAAGAATGGACCAATGCAGAAACATTTAATGAACTGGCAGAAAAAATGGGTAAGGCATTGAATGATGTTCCGGGTGTAACCTACAGCTTTCAATATCCTGTTCAAATGCGTTTTAACGAATTGATGACCGGTGCAAAGCAAGATGTTGTTTGTAAAATATTTGGTGAGAACCTTGATACACTTGCGTTCTACGCTGATAAATTAGGAAAAATCGTTAATAGTGTAAACGGTGCTCAAGATCTATACGTAGAAAGCGTAACAGGAATGCCACAAATAATTATTGATTATAACAGAGCGGCCATCGCTCAGTACAATTTATCTATTAGCGAAATCAATAAAGCAGTAAACACTGCATTTGCAGGGCAAAGTAGCGGAATAGTGTTCGAAGGGGAAAAACGTTTTGATCTAGTAGTAAGACTTGATGATCAAAAACGAGATGAATTGGAAGATGTGAAAAATTTATTGATCCAAACACCACAAGGTTCTCAAATTCCTTTGTATCAATTAGCCAAAATAGAAATTAAAGACGGGCCAAATCAAATACAACGCGAAGATGCCAAACGTAGAATTATTGTAGGATTTAATGTTCGAGGCAGAGATGTTCAAAGTATCGTCAACGAACTTCAGCAAAAAGTCAACAAACAAATTAAATTCCCTACAGGTTACTACCCAACATATGGTGGCGCCTTCGAAAACTTAAATGCTGCAAAAAATCGTTTATCTATTGCTGTTCCTGTATCCTTAGTCTTGATTTTTTTATTACTATACTTTGCTTTCAATTCTATTAAGCATGGCTTGTTGATTTATTCAGCTATTCCGCTTTCGGCAATAGGAGGTATTTTCGCGCTTGGTTTAAGAGGCATGCCTTTTAGCATTAGTGCTGGCGTAGGATTTATTGCTTTATTCGGTGTAGCCGTTTTAAATGGCATTGTTCTGATTGCCGAATTCAATCGCTTAAAAGCAGAAGGATTAACTGATCTGAAACGTATTGTGATCATGGGAACAAAAGTTCGTTTACGGCCGGTATTAATGACTGCCTTTGTAGCTTCCTTAGGTTTTTTGCCTATGGCTATCAGCAATGGTGCCGGAGCAGAAGTACAACGTCCTTTAGCTACTGTAGTTATTGGAGGATTACTATTAGCAACATTCTTAACCTTGTTTGTCCTTCCGGTTTTATACATGCTTTTTGAAACAAAAAACACCAAGAATAAAATTGCTGTTAATATTCCGGCAACTTTACTTTTAATAATTATATGTTTCAGTTTTTCAAATAAAGCAGCAGCTCAAAAGCCTATCACACTTCAAGCAGCTATTGATACTGCTTTAAAAAATAACCTAATGGTAAAAAGCGAAAAACTAAAAGCTGATTACCAAAAGCAACAAATTAAAACCGCTAATAATATTCCACAAACTATGGTAAATGCCGGTTACGGTCAAATTAACAGTGCCTTTTATGATAATCAATTCGGGTTATCACAAACATTTAATTTTCCATTAGTTTACGCCAAACATAAAACGTTGCTTAATGAAGAATGGAAAAGTAGTTTAATTAATGTTGCTTTAAAAGAAACCGAAGTAAAAAGAAATGTAACGCTTGTTTTCTGTCAGTTGCAATCATTGGCATTAAAGCAATCGTTATTATTAAAAAACGACAGCTTGTATTCTGATTTTTTGAAAAAAGCTGAATTGAAATTTAAAAGTGGAGAAAGTAATATCTTAGAGAAAACAACTGCCGAAACACAACGAGGTCAAATAGCCGTTCAATTACAACAGTTAAATCAGGCATACGATGTATTAAAATTAGAATTTCAGTTATTACTTAATTCTAATGAGCCATACATCCCTTCAAGCAAGGACACTAAACTAAATATGACGGTTAGTTCAGATGCCTCATCGGTTACTCAACATCCAAGCATCAATTTATTAAAACAACAGCAGCAAATTTCGTTTGCAAATACAAAGTTAGAGAAATCGAAGTTACTGCCTGATATATCAATTATGTATAACAATATGAGCATGAAAGGTACCGGCGCCGATGATCTAATATATACCGGATCTTCAAGGTTTCAATCTGCTCAAGTAGGATTAGGGATTCCTTTATTTTATGGTGCACAAAGAGCAAGAATAAGATCGGCAAAAACCAATCAATTGTTTCAGGAAAACAATATTCAAATAGGACTTAAAGAAATAGAAAATGAATTTTCAAAGGCTCAGTCACAATATCAAATGACAAAAAAGACTCTAGAATATTATGAAGAGATTGGTTTAAAAAACGCTAACCTCATTTCAACCACTGCCACCAAACAATTTTCAAATGGAGAGATCAATTATTTGGAATGGGTCATGTTAATGAATCAATCCATATCGCTCCAAAATGATTATGTCAACGCACTATATCAGTTCAACGAATCTGTGGCACAACTAAATTATTTATCTACAAAATAAACTCATTATGAAAACGATATTCATCTTATTTACAATCTTTCTTTTGATCACTTCATGTAGTACAAAAGAAAATACTAATACTGAAAAAGAAACCGGCTTGACAGAAACCGTTGTTACTTTAACCGAAGCTCAATTTAAAAATGCGGCCATTAAAACCGAAAAGCCAGAACAAAGATTCATTGCTTATACTTTAAAAGCTAATGGTAAAATTGAAGTGCCGCCACAAAATATGGTATCTGTTAGCGCTCAATTAGGTGGTTATTTAAAAAGCTCACAATTATTACCCGGAATGAAAATAAAAAAAGGTGAAGTGATTGCTGTTATGGAAGACCAACAATACATTCAATTACAACAGGAATATTTAACTACAAAAACAAAGTTAAATTATTTAGAAAAAGAGTTTGATCGTCAAAAAGAATTGAATTTGAGTAAAGCGAGTAGCGACAAAATATTGCAACAAACTGAAGCCGATTACTCATCTCAAAAAATTGCACTAAAAGCTTATTCTGAAAAACTTAAACTGATTGGTATTAACCCTGAAACACTCAATGAATCGACTATTTCAAGAAACGTTAATATTCACGCACCCATTGACGGATATGTAGCAACCGTAAATGTTAACATAGGAAAATATGTTAATCCGTCTGAGGTTTTATTTGAATTAGTAAATCCAACCGATATACATTTATCTCTCACAATATTTGAAAAGGATATCAATAAATTATTTGTTGGTCAAAAATTAAACGCATATACTAACAACGATCCGGAAAACAAACATGCCTGTGAAATTATTTTAATTGGACAAAACTTATCGACTGAAAGAAGTGTTGAAGTGCATTGTCATTTTGAGGATTATGACAAAACATTGTTACCCGGCATGTACATGAATGCTGATATTGAAGTAAGATCAAATAATTCATTAACCATTCCCACTGAAGCTATTGTAAATTATGAAGGAAAAACTTATATATTTATACAAGTAGAAAATTATAATTTTGAATTAACTGAAATTGAAATTGGTAATAGCGAAAATAATTTTACGGAATTATTAAATGCTGAAAAAATAAAAAACAAAAACATTGTATCTAAAGGCGCATATTCTTTGCTAATGAGTTTAAAAAACAAGTCAGAATAGCATGCAATCCGTAGAAAAAGAAAACTATAATTTTCAAAAAATAGTTGCTATTGTTGGCGTGGTATTATTTGCCACAAAACTTACTGCATGGTATATCACCAACTCAGTAGCTATTTTAACCGACGCCTTAGAAAGTACCATCAATGTTATTAGCGGCTTTGTTGGCTTATATAGTTTGTATCTATCAGCAAAACCAAAAGACCAAAACCATCCATATGGTCACGGCAAAGCCGAATTTGTTTCAGCTGCCATCGAAGGTACACTCATTTCTGTAGCCGGAATTGTTATCATATATGAAGCTATTAACAATCTAAAACATCCTCACACGATTGGTAGTTTAGATTATGGGATTATTTTAGTAGCCATCACGGCCATCATCAATTTTCTTATTGGATTTATAGCTATAAAAAAAGGTACAAAAAACAATTCATTAGCCTTAATTGCCAGCGGCAAACATCTTCAATCAGACACCTACTCTACCATCGGAATTATTGCCGGATTGATCTTATTGTCAATTACTCATATCGTTTGGTTAGATAGTGCCGTAGCTTTATTGTTTGCTGTTATTATTATTGTTACCGGCTATCGGATTATTCGAAATTCCTTAGCCGGAATTATGGACGAAGCAGATGATGATCTGCTAAAGAAACTGGTTGAGTTACTCCAGAATTCAAAAAGAGAAAACTGGGTTGACCTACACAACTTGCGAATTATAAAATACGGCAGCACTATTCACTTAGACTGCCATATAACCGTTCCCTGGTATTTAAATGTACATGAAGCGCATAATGAAATAGCTGCTCTTGAAAGCCTCGTTAAGTCGCATTTTGGGTCTAGCGTGGATTTATTCGTCCATACAGATGGCTGCCTGGATTTTTCATGTAAAATTTGTAGCAAAGAAAACTGCCCTGAAAGAAAATTCAATTTCGTCAAAAAAATCAATTGGACTGTTGAAAACATCTCATCTAACAATAAACACTCTATCGATCAATAAACCTTTTTTAACAACTATTTATTTTAAGAATTACTAACTTTGTCTTCTAAAATCCATTCCTATGAAAAAGCTCATTACTGTTATCTTGTTATTTTGTTCAGCAACAATTTTCGCTCAAACAAAAGTAGAAAATGTAGATGCTGCAACTTTTAAAAAACTAATTGACGAAAAAAAATCTGTCTTAATCGATCTTCGTACGGATGATGAATTAAAAAACAAAGGTTATATCAAAGGCGCTACACAAATTGATTGGTTCGGAAAAAATTCAGAGGCAGTTATTTCTAAATTAGATAAGAAAAAAACGTATTTAATTTATTGTGCAGGCGGTGGCCGTAGTGGTGATTGCGCCGATCTAATGAAAACACAAGGATTTTCACATGTTGTTAATTTAGAAAAAGGCTTTGACGATTGGAAGAAAAAAGGCTTTGAAGTAGAAATGAAGAAATAATCTCTACTTATACCCTACTGCAAAAACAGCACAACCCATATAAGATCCGGCTTCAACAGGAGGAACTATATAATCAACAAACACGTGTCTTGCTTTTGAAATTTCGAATTGAATTTCTTTTTTATCAAGGCCTGCATCTTTTGACGAAAATAATAGTTTTCTGTTTTTTGAATCTTTGTCTTTGTTATAGATCTGAATTTCTACTGCTTTTGGCACGGCTTCCATATTAAAACAAAAACGATATTTTTCACCAATAAACAAAGGCACTTCCACCTCTTTTACCGATTCTTTTTTCTTGTAGATAATTTTAGTTAATTCAGAACTATCATACTTATAAGGATCCAACATATCTTTTGCCTTTTCTTTTAAAACCTTAGCGTCGCAAAGAACGTCTCCTGTTTGAAAAGACATGAAGCTTACTATTACAATAAAAAACAAAAAGTGTTTACTTAATTTTTTCATGGGATATTATTTAACAATGTTTTGTCTAACTAATTGAATAGATTGAGAAATATTTTTTAGTTCATCATCAGAAACAGATAATACATCAAAGGCAAAGTCTTCATTTTTTTCATTTGCTGCCTTTATAGATGCAATAGACTCATAACCAGATCTTATTTTTTCGATCTCTGAAATAAGAGATTCTATTTCAGGCTCAGACGTTTTATGATGATTCAACGCCTTCAATACAACATCAGTAAAACTTAATTGTTCTAACAAACTTGCTAATATTTTTTTGTTTTTTTCTTTAACATAGGCTTCGTTTGCAAGATAAAGGCTTTCCGTCCAAGCCCCAACAAAGGTTAATACAGCTATGTGTTTTTTCTTATTTTGTTCAAACAATAGATCGGTTTTTAATTCGATAGAAGAAACAATTTTAATCAATGAATCTTCGTTTGAAATATTTTTTTCAAATCGTTGAGCAAAATTATCACTTTCAAAAGCCTGATTTAATCCTAAAAATACACCTACTTCTTTTGTTGCTTTTAAATAATCTTTTGTTTCTTGATGTTTCTTATTAAATAAACAATATGCCAGATCTGTGCTATATACACCAAAATTAGTTGCTCGTTTATAATCACTCACATTATAGTTTACCGCATTTTTTACACTATTCGGTAAAGTCGAATTGTATGTAGCTCCCGATTTCCTGAACACATAAGCTATTTGTAACGCTGATGGCAAATTATATGAAACGTCAGAATCTTCTTCTGAAATTCCCATAGAATCAGGGTTTACAATAATAGAATCATGAATTTCATCTGATTCTTTTTGAACATCAGAACTATCATTACACGAAACTAATGCAATGGATAAAAGAGTAACAGGGATGATCAGTGACTTGATTTTCATAAATAGCATTTATTAAAGCAATTAATTAAAATTCGGCTATCACACTTTGTGATCCAAAAACAACATCTCCCATTTTCACGTTCAATTTAACATCCAAAGGTAAATATAGATCTACACGCGAACCAAATTTAATAAACCCCATTTCGCCACATTGTGTTGCTTTATCACCTTCCTTACTATACATTACAATTCGGCGAGCCAAAGCTCCCGCCACTTGGCGGAATAAAATGGATTTACCATTATTTGTGTGTTTAACCACTACACTGGTTCGTTCATTTTCAGTACTAGCCTTAGGCAAAGAAGCCACCATAAATTTACCTTCATGGTATTTTGCATAAGTTACATCACCGGCAATGGGATAACGATTTACGTGTACATTGATCGGCGACATAAAAATAGATACTTGAATACGTTTATCTTTAAAGTATTCTGTCTCTTCTGTTTCTTCGATTACTACAACTTTTCCATCAGCCGGCGCAATGATCGCATTATCATTAATAGTATGCTGACGTTGTGGATGTCTGAAAAACTGTAATACCACTATCAACAAAAAACCTGACAGTAAATAAGCAAACCAATGAGCAATGGCAAATGTTGGAAACGCAAAATGTGCAATGGAAATAATTATTGCTCCAAATAGCAATGTTACTAATAGTGTAGGGATACCTTCTTTATGAAATTTCATAGTTATAAATTAAAACTCAAAAATAAGACTAATTAACGAGTAACAATAAAACATTTGTATTTCTATTCGTTTATCTTAATTTTCAGTCGTGTCATCGGGCCAATGTTTGGTTTGTTGTCTCGAAAAACGCAAGCCAAGCATTAACTCATGAGTGCCTGTAGAATATTTTTTGATATTAGTCGTTGTAAAATCATACGAATAACCGATCATTAAATAATTTTTATACATAAAACCTAACAAGGCCGTAAAGGCATCATTATGCCTGTAACCTCCTCCTAACCACACTTGCTCTTTATAGATCACTCTTGCCCCCACATCTATTTTTATTGGCGCAGGATTAGCATATTTAGCCATGAAAGACGGTTCAATTTTAAAATCTTCGCCCAAGTCAAATTTATAGGCTCCATTTAATAGAAAGTGGGTTACCAAAGTTCCTTTATTATCACCATCTACATATAAATTTATAGGGCTCTGATATAACTGAGGCGCACTAAAACCGATGTACCATTTATTTTCTTTATGTACGTATATACCTGCTCCAAAATCCGGAACCGTTTTAGTTTGGTATTGCACCAATAAATTATCATCTCCCTGATCATGTAATATTAATTTATGTCCATCAATACCCCATTGCTGTAAACCGGCACTTAATCCTAACGATATTTTAGTTTTTTCAGTTATCTTAATATGATAAGCGTATGCTAAACTAATTCCCACTCTACGAGTTGGGCCAACAATATCTGTATAAATATGTGTACCTAAACCCATGTTGCGTTTTTTGAAAGGCGCATGCAGTGTTAACATATAAGTTCTTGGCGCATCGGTTATACCGACCCATTGATAGCGATTGTTTGAACGAACGTCGGCATAATTATCCTTACCTGCTACAGCAGGATTAATAGCCATTTCATTCAGCATATATTGCGTGTATTGTGGCAATTGTTGCGCTTGCATAAAAATATTCAGCAAGACTATAACCGTTATGTATAAATATTTTTTCATTGCTATCTAAATATAGTTAATGGTCCTGTGTAAGCATCCGGATAAGCCGGATGATTTAAATTAATGATATAATAATATGTTCCTACCGGTAGATCTTTTCCTTTATACTGACCATTCCAAGGAATTGCATATCCTTTTGAATAGAATAATTGTTCTCCCCAACGATTATACACCTCAACTTCGCAATCAGGGAACAAATAAACCAGATCGATCATCCATGTATCATTTTTTCCATCTGCATTCGGAGAGAATCCATTTGGTATTTTAATTTCAGGAAACACAAATACAGTTACTGTATCCGAACCCATGCATCCATTTACATCTGTAACGGTAACGGTAAAAATAGTTGTAACCGTTGTTCCTGTAACCGGATTTGCATTGGATGGGTTATCCAGTGCGAAATTTGGTGTCCAAGTATATGTACTTCCACTTGGCCCAGTTGGACTACCTCCTATTGGAGAAGTTGAAAACAATGGCATGCTTACATATGGTCCTGCATCAACTATTGGCAAAGGATTAGAGGTAACAAAAACACTGTCTTTATCCACACAAGCACCGTTCGTAGCTATTAAAACATAAGTACTGGTTCCGGTTGCCGGTAATACTGTAACCGTTAATGAATTTGAAATCACTGTACCTAAAGGCAACTCGGTCCATTGGTAGGTAATTCCTCCATTTGAATTTATGCCATTTAATGTCAGGCTTCCATTTTGACAGAACGAAGTATCATTTCCTGCAATAGCATTTACAACCACCGTTGCATTAATTGTTAAAACTGTATCCTGACTACAACCACTACCATTATTATCTGTAATTGTAAGTGTATAAGTTCCTAGAAATGCATTGGTCAAATTCTGAGTTGCAATATTTCCGGGAACCCAATCATAAACATATCCCGGAACTCCACCGCCATTAGTAACATTAATGGCGCCATCAGCAACAGTATTACAACTAGCATCAGTTACTACTGCCGTCAATGTCATTGGCGGAGGACTTGTTAATGAATATGATTGCGTTATGCTACAACCATTAGCATCAGTAATACTAACGGTATAATTTCCCGCACATAAACTATTAGTTGTGGGTGTAGGTAAATTGCCTGGTGTCCAATTAAACACATAAGGTAAAGTTCCTCCCACCGGTAAAACAGTTAATGAACCATTACAATCGTTGGCACAAACCGGGTTATCCTGATCAGGCGCACTGAAAGCAATAGGCGATACACCTGTAATACTCATATTTTGAACTGCTTTACAACCTGCAGCATCAGTAACAATAACCGAATAAGCACCTGCACATAAACTATTTACTGATATTGTATTTGTTGAACCGGTAGACCATAACGCAGTAAACCCTGCAGTTCCACCATTAATAGCAATATCAATACTTCCATCACAAGATGAAGAACTTGAACAAGTGATATTGGTTTCCGTGAAAGTAATGATCGGACCATTCATTGTGCCCATTGAATACACCTGAGATTTTGCACAGCCATTGCCATCTGTTACAGTTAAGGTGTAACTACCAGGCGCTAAATTACTGGCCGTATTAGTAGTGCTTCCAACAGCAGGGGTCCAGGCATAAGTATAAACTCCATTTCCTCCCGATACATTTGCTGTTATTGATCCTGTATTTGATGTACAAGATGATTGAGTTACTTGAGAAGCAATAGTCAATGAAGCAGCGGAATTAATGACAACACTTGCTGTTCTTGAGCATCCGTTCACATCTACCATATTACAGAAATATGTTCCTGCACATAACCCATTTTGAGTTGGATTATTTGAACCATTATGAACCCAATTATAAGTGATCGGTGCAATGCCCCCAATTGCTGTAATCGTTACCGATCCGTCACATGCTCCCGAACAATTCTCATCTGTTTTTACAACAGTCTCTCCAGTAAATCCACTAATACTATTTATAACCACATTAGTATCTGTCAAACATCCATTAGCATCTGTTATTTGAACGTCGTAGAGGCCTGCACACATATTGGATACAGAAGGGCCGGTTTGAGAATTACTCCAGCTAATTGTATAAGTTGGTGTACCTCCCGTTGGAGTAATAACAGCGGCTCCGTTACACATATCGCAACCAGGCTGAGTAATATTTGAAGTAAAAGTTACGGCTGTAGGAGATGAAATATTACCGGGAATTAAGCTTATACATCCATTAGCATCAGTAATAGTAAGGGTATAAACGCCATTACATAACCCTATTGCCTGATTAGTTGATTGCCCTAGGGGATCTGACCAATTATAAGAATATGGTGGTAATCCGCCTGCTACATTCAACGCTGTTAACACGCCGTTGCAATTATAATAACATATATTATCTGTTACCACAGTTGCACTTGTAATGGTTGTTAAACTTGGTAAGTTATATACACTGTTTAGCGTACAACCTTTGCTATCTGTTATCGTAACAGAATAATCCCCCGGACATAAGTTTGAAATAACCGATGTAGTTGCCGTATTACTCCAAGTATAGGTATAACCACCGTTTCCTCCTGTAGGATTTAGAGTTATACTACCGTTACAATTACCAAAACACATAGAACTCAATAATGATTCATTATCAGCAATTAATTGTGGTTCAGTAATGGAAACCGATTGAAAATAAATACAATTATTTGCATCTATTGCCTCTGCGGTGTAGGTACCTGGCCCTAATCCTGTGATCAAAGGATTAGCCGATACCGGCACAACCCAACTTAATGTATAAGGCGACGTTCCTCCCACCGGATTCGAAACCTCCGCAGCGCCATTAGCTTGTCCGTTACATGCTACATTAGTAAAAGTAATGGTTACACTACTTGGTCCGTTTGAATTACTTAAAGGTATAGAAGCTGTTGCTGTACATCCATTAAAATCTGCTACAGTAACCGTATAAATACTTGCTCCTAAACCTGAAGCAACAGAACTTGATGAAACCGCCGGTGGAGACCAGGTATATGTATATGGTCCGGTTCCTCCTGTTGGACTAACACTAATTGAGCCATCGCTCGCATTACAATTTGCCGGTGTAGAAGAAGGGTTTAAAGAAATAGCTGTAGGATTAATTAAAGTAACCGTTTGAATTCTTGCACAAGTATTGGCATCTGTTACTGTAACAGTATAATCTCCGGCGCATAACCCGGTTACAGTTTGTGTATTAGTTAATGGTGCTGCCCAAGAGTAAGAATAAGGCGCAGTTCCTCCTGATGCATTTGCAGAAACGATACCTGTACAAACTCCACCGCAAGTAGGGTTTGTGAAAGAAGTATTTGCTACTAGTATAGCAGGATTTGTAAGTGCAACTATTGACTGGCTTGTACACAAACTATCATCTGTTACTATAACCGTATAACTTCCGGCACATAAACCTGTTGGATTTGCTACAGAGCCTCCACTCGGTAACCAATTGTAAGAATAATTCGGATTCCCTCCAGTAACACTAGTTGTCACACTTCCATCACATGTAGCATTACACTTAGGATTTGAAACTGTGGATGTGATTACAATAGGTAAAGGCTGAGTAATCGTGAATGTGTTTGAACTTGTACAACCATTTGCATCTGTAACTGTACCCATATATGATCCCGTACATAACCCGCCAACCGTTGGTGTTGATGTTACAGGTGTAGTATTATAAGAATATGAATATGGTGATACTCCGCCAGCTGCTATAATAGATGCGCTACCGTCACATTGTCCATTACATTTAATATTTTTCGAAGTTAATGTTGATGTAAGTACAGCCGGTTCGCCAATACTAACTGTACCTGTAATCAAACAACCACTTGCATCTAATACAGAAACCGTATAAACTCCTGTGCAAAGATTTACAATCGTATCTATAGCAGAGCCCGAGAAAGTTCCTAAAGGTGTCCATGTATAAGTATAAGGTGAAGTACCACCGGCTACAACAGCTCTTACACTTCCGGTACATCCACCATTACATAAAACATCTTTTTTATTAAAATTTAATGTAAGTGTACTTGGTTGAGTTATCACAAAAGTATTTGTAATTAAACAATTATTCGCATCACTAATGGCAACAGAATAGTTCCCCGCGCATAATCCGGTCGGATCCTGAACATTGCCTCCTGATGGCGTCCATGTATAATTATATCCCGGGGTTCCACCACTTGGTGTTAAATTAACAGAGCCACTACAAGCCGTATTACAGTTTACATTTGTGATTACTCCTGTAGTAGTAATTTGTGTGGGCTGAACAATATTTACAGTTTGATTAGTAATACAGTTATTTCCATCTGTTACTTGGGCAACATAATTACCAATACAAAGATTTGAAACTACAGTATTTGTAGATGGGACAGATGGCCAATTAACGGTGTATGTTGGAGTAGAAGCTGTAATAGATAAAGTGGCCGAACCATTACATAAACCAAAACATGTAGCAGAATTTGATGTGACAGTTACTGTTGGCCCTAAAGGATCGCTTAATGAGGTAGTGAAAGATTGCAAACAACCATTTGCATCAGTAATACTTAATGCATAAGTACCATCGGGTAAATTAATTAATGGATTGGAAGGCCCTCCGGGTGTCCAGGTAAAAGTATAAGGAGAGGTGCCTCCTGACGCTGTAAAAGAAATTGAACCATCGCTGGATGTACAAAGCGTAGGGTTTGTATTTGTATAAGTAACAACTACTAAACTTGGTTCGGCAATAGTTACTACCGTTGTTTGCGAACAACCATTTGCATCTGTAGCCGTTAAAGTATAGTCTCCTGCACATAATCCGGTTAAAGAAGGTGCTGTAGATCCTCCGGGTTGCCATTGATAAGAAATAGTTCCCGTTCCGCCTGAAGCAACCGCTGAAACACTTCCGTTACAAACAGCGTTACATTTAGTGTCGGCTTTAGTAACAGTTAAAGTTATAGCGGGTGGTTGGGCAAAAGTAACCGTTCCTGAACTGGAGCAGCCTTGCTGGTCGGAAACAATAACCGTATGTGTACCCACACATAAATTAGAAGCTGTTTGTGTTGTTTGTGTTGGCGCCACAGGTGGTGAATTCCAACTATAAATATACGGCAACACGCCACCTACGCCATTTGCAGTAGCAACACCCGAACAAACACCATTACAGTCTAAAGTTGCCCCATTTGAGGTAATTACTAATAAAATTGTTTCGGTTATTTGAACGGTTTGCGTGGTTATACAACCCTTACTATCAGTAATAGTAACGGTTTGAATGCCAATACATAAATCCGTAGGATTAGCAACTGTTTGCCCTCCAGGACTCCATGAGTACGTGTAAGGTGCTGTTCCTCCAATTCCGGCAGCTGTTGCTTCTCCAATACAAATATTACAACTAGGTTTTACATTACTAATAGATGACGTTAAAACACTTGGTTGTGCCACGTTTGCTGAAGTTGATGCTAAACATCCTTTACTGTCAGTAACAGATACATTGTAATTTCCTGGGCATAAATTAGAGGCAGACGCTGTTGTTTGAGATGGAACAGAGCTCCAATTATAAGAATAACCAGGGGTTCCTCCACTAGCAGTTACTGAAACAGTTCCATCGCAACTTCCTGCGCAAGTTACTGTTGCATTAACGGGAGTTAAAGTTATAGCTGGGGCAGCAATTATTACTGCGACATCATTTTTCACACATCCATTATTATCAGTAATTGTCACAGAATAATTACCGGGACATAAGCCCGGGTTTACACCACCTGAAACTCCATTACTCCATACGATATTATAATTTGGCGTACCGCCTGTTACAGTTGTTGATGCAATACCATTACATTGTCCACTACAATTTGGACTCGTAGCAGCAATTGTCACTGTCATATCAGGAGGAGCTATAATATTTACAGAAGCAGTTGCCTGACAACCTTTTGAATCTGTTACTGTAGCCGTATGAATGCCGGCACATTGATTACTTTGAGAATTTCCGGGAGAAGGTCCACTTCCCCAAACAACGGTATACGCCGGCGTTCCGCCATTTATTACAGTAGAAATAGTTGAATTACATTGATTAAAACAAGTTATGGGGGTAGCATTTAAAGAAAAGGTCAATAAATTGGGTTGTGTCAAAGTAATTGTTTGTGTTCTAATACAACCATTATCACCAATTGTTAATGTGTATGAATCGGCACATAAGCCATTAAATGGTGGCGTTCCAACAATAGGCGCTCCTGCCGAAGGTGTTAATGTAAAAGTATAAGGTCCTCCGTTACCACCGGATGGTGCTGAATTAATTGAACCATTGCATACACTAAAGCAAGTTGGTGCAACTGTGGATACGTTAGGTACTATTGGCGGCGGTTGAGTTATTGTGAAGGTAGACGTACTCGAACAATTATTAAAATCTCTAATAGTTAAGGTATAACTACCAGCACATAAACCGGTAACCGAAGCAGTGCCCTGTCCAACTAAAGGTGCTCCGCCTGGCGTCCAGGTATAGGTATAAGGTGCAGTACCTCCGCTAAGATTTGCAACAGCCATTCCGTTACAAGCCCCGGGACATGTTACATTAGTTTGTGCAATACTTAAACTAATAGCCGGTGGTTCCGTGATTGTTACCGTATTTGAATAAGGACAAGCTTGTGTATCAGTAATAGTATATGAATACACACCAGCACCAATACCCGTAGCTGTTACCGTATTTGAGACGGCAGGAATCCAGGTATAAGTATAACCCGGTGTACCCCCGCTTGGATTTAAATTAATAGCGCCTGTATTAAAGCCATTACACAATACATTTGTTTGAGTAGGTGAAGCTGTTAATGTAGGGGGTGCCGTTAATGTGAAAGTGATTTGTTTTGGGCAACCAAAACTATCAGCTACATCAACCGTATAAGCACCTGCACATAAATTATTAGAAAATGCTCCTGAACCCATCGGAGTCCAGGTATATGTATAACCTGTTCCACTACCACCAGTAGCAGTAATTGAGGCTGTACCATTACAAATAGTAGAACAAACCAAATTTGTTTTAGTAACAGTTAAAGTAATTGCCGGCGGTTGAGTTATAGTAGTACTATAAGTTGCCGTACACGTTTTACTATCTGTTACCGTCATAGTAACTACACCTGGACATAAATTAGCTATTGATGATGTAGAAGAGGTTGAAGGCGTAGAAACTGAAGATATCCATGAATATGTATATGGCCCAACGCCTCCCGTAGGCGCAGAACTGGCAGATCCATTGCAAGTACCAAAACAGTTCACATTAACTGGAGTTACATTAGCAAGTAATTGCGAAGGCTGCACTATTGTTGTAGTAAATGTCCTAGCGCATCCTTTCGTATCTGTAACAGTAAATGTATAATTATCAGCACATAAATTAGATATAGTTGTTGTTGTTATAGAAGGAACATTATTAACTGTTTGAGTTGTTACACCATTAGAAACCAGAACCGTATAAGGCCCTGCACCACCACTCACAAAAATATTTACAGTTCCATCGCAATCACCAAAACATCTTGGTTGCTTGGGCGAGGAAAAAGTGAGATTAATTGGCGTAGGATTAGCCGGCATGTTTAAACTGTTCAACTGGGCTACAATTCCATTAACATCAAAAACAAAAATATCCAACAAATTCCCTCCGCAAGCGCATAAACTATCTAAAACCAGTACTGGTGGTGAAATACCATTAGTACCAGATGGGATACAAGTTGCACCGGTATTAAAGATCAAATCATAAGGGCCGGTATTACAGCCGGCATCAAATCCAATAGTCATAGTAGCATTACATTCTCCATTACATGTTGGATTAGTAAAACTATATGTAATTGAACAAGCTTGAGTTGTAGGATTAGTTTGATATACTTTATGATTAGGACCTAAATTAACTGATGGATTGATCTGATATAATGCAGGGTTGTTTTTTTGCGCAATTAAAATTAGATCATTCGAATTAAACGAAACTTTATTCCCTAAATTGATCTTATTCTTAACGTAAAGTGTTGAATGAATAGATTGAAATGCTACGTTATCTGCATTCGACTCTACATTTCCAGCTATAATTGATGTATTAATGATTTTATAATTCCCTTTATTAAATTTCAATAAATTATTATCAGAAACCTTTAGGGATTGCAAATTCCAATTACCGTCTTCAAACAACACATCGGCATTTGGTATGTTTTTCCAGAAATTAACCACCGGATAATTTGAGTTACTGTTAGAAAAAATAAGTTTAGAATTAGCGTCATAAAAGGTTTTTTCGTTAAAAACAAAATCACCCCCACATTTTAAGTTCGAAAAATTATCTCCTGTAAAATGTAATTCCTTCTCCGTATTGTTGCATATCAAAGATTTTGCATAATTCAACCCTACAAGGTTCACAACAAAAGTGTTACCTGATGAATTATTATCAAATATTAAATTTGATTGTAAAGTCGGGCTTATTCCACTTGGAGTTCCTCCACTTGTATAAGACCAATGATTACCGTCTGATAAATTACCTGAACCACCTACCCAATATAAATTTTGAGCAAAAGTGAATGACGAAATCAGAATAACAATAAAAAGTAAGAGTTTTCTCTGCATAACAATTTTTAACCTTTACGAATTTAACCTACAATGGGCTTCTAAATATAAAAAAAATACCCTAATATTAACAATTTAACTGTGTGAAACACTCATCTCACTGATTAAGTACCAAAACACCTATGGAAGACCAAGAACATTTGAACTCATGGCAGACATTATCCTCTGAACTGATATATGAATCTGCCTGGATAGCTATAAACAAACATCAGACCATAAATCCGGGAGGCACCCCTGCCGTATACAGTGTAGTTAATTTTAAAAACAAGGCCATTGGAATTCTTCCATTAAGTGATGACGGCTACACTTGGCTAGTGGGGCAATGGCGCTATCCGTTAGGGCAATATAGTTGGGAAATTCCTGAGGGTGGTGGTCCATTAGGAGAGGCCCCTGTTAAAACTGCTATCAGAGAGTTAAAAGAAGAAACTGGGATTGTAGCTAAAAACTTTCAGGAGATCATGCAAATGCATCTGAGTAATTCGGCAACCGATGAACATGCTTTTGTGTTTTTGGCGACCGACTTAAGCTTCGAGGAATCCGAGCCTGAAGAAACAGAAGATCTGCAAATTAAAAAAGTTCACATTAACGATGCCTTTGAAATGGTAATGAAAGGTGAAATTACTGATTCAATTAGTGTCGCGGCAATTTTTAAAGTGAAGTATCTTATAGATAATTCAAATTTGAAAATTCAAGATTCAAAGTAGGATGTCAGTTCGAGCGTAGTCGAGAATATATTTGGATTTTTATCGCTTCTCGATTACATCCGAAGCGACAGTAATTTTCAATTATCAAATTACCGAATCGGCTAATTATTTTACCAACCACTTATTTCCCAATTACCCTGACAGCGCATCACTTGCTCTATCACGTCACGTACACATCCTTCGCCACCTTTTTTATTTGAAATATAAATGCAAATGCTTTTGATTTCATGAGCCGCGTCATTAGGACACGCGGCTATACCAACTCTTTGCATTGTGTCATAATCAGGCAAATCATCGCCCATGTATAATATTTCATCTTCATTCAATTCGTACGAAGCAATGTAATCTTTATAACATTCTAACTTATCGGCTTGGCTTAAAAAAACATCCTGTACACCTAAATTTTCCAGTATTTTTTTGATAGCATGACTTTTTCCTCCACTGATAATGCCAATTCTATATCCTTTTTTAATAGCTAATTGCATCGCATAAGAATCTTTAGAATTCATGTTTCGCACAACTTCACCATTTTCAAAAACCAATATTTGTCCGTTTGTAATAACCCCGTCAATATCAAACAGTAATGTTTTTATCTTATTTAATTTTTCTTTAAAATTTTCCATCTACTATTTTGATTGTTGAGAGATAATTAATTGCGACAATAATTTATATACCGCTGTTAACTCTTTATTTGATTTTAATAAGTCTAAGTGTTTTTTCATTACCACTTTATCATCGCGCATAGCGGGTCCTGTTTGCGCTTGTTTCGGATGAACTGTTTCCAGTTTTCGGAAGGATTGTAACATAATTGGCGCCAATAAAGCAGTATCTTTTTTATTTAAATTTTGCTCGATCAATTCAAACGCTGACACATATAATGCATTGGTAAAATTACAGGCAAACACGGCGGCTAAATGTAATCTTAATCGCTCTGTTGAATTAACAACTTTACTATTTTTTGAAATTAAGCCTGCTAATGATTTTAATTTAGCTAAAGCAGTTTTTGAATTAGCTTCGATCAATAAAGGCGTGGAAGGCCAATCAATTATTGCCTTGGCATAAAAGGTTTGCAAAGGATAATAAACTCCAATTTGCTTCGACACATTTTTCAAAACAGAAACATCTACACTCCCGGAAGTATGAACAACAAGTCCCTGTAATTTTAAAGGCAATAAATTTTTTACAACTTCAGCAATAGCATCATCTTTTACCGCAATGATATAAATATCAGCATCTGCTTTGATCTTCTTATAATCCGTTACAACTTCGCAATGATACTGTTTTGAATATATTGTCGTTTTTTTAGAAGTTTGATGGTTAAAGGCTTGTACAAGCCTTACCTGTTTTGTTTTTTGAAATGAATCAGCAAGATGTGATGAAACATTTCCGGTGCCAATGATAATTATGTTTAAAGGTTTTGCCAAAATATCTTTACTAATTTATAAAATGGAACGCAGATTACGCTGATAGTTATGATTTTATAAGATTTATTTTTTAACGTTACTCCAGTACAAAAAAATTCGAGTTTATCTTATTAGATCTGTGTCAACAGCGTTCAATTACACTAATCTTTCAGGACAGAAATTTTATTTACACGCCTTCTTTCTATAATGGCAATCACTGTTCCAATGATCATCAAAAGACATCCAAGCCATAACACATTAATGAATGGAAACATGTAAGCTTCAAGTACAACAAAATCTTTAGTGTTGCTTACTTTTTCACTCATCTGAATTTCAATACTACCTTCATTAGGATTGATTTTCCAGAAGATGAATTTTAACCCTAATTCTTTTAATTCAAACTCATCAGGCATAACCATATTGTTTTTTAAGATATATTTTGGTGTCGCTCTATAAACTATTCCGTTAATATCCGTTGCCTTTAAAACAGCTGTAACGATCAATAAACTATCGTTTTTTGCAAATTGTTCTTCCGTTAAATTAGTAACGATGCTGTCAATTTTAATGATCGCATTGTCAGAATAAATGGTATCATTCATATGACCTACAAAGTTTGTTGGCTCTCTATAAGCATCTTTTTTTATTTCAGAATCATCAGAAAGAATAGCGGAAGTAATGTGTGTATAAATATCATTACTTAAAAAATGTTTCGTATCCGGATGAGCTGCTTTACCCATTCTTGGATTATCCTGTATCATTGGGCTAAGCTCAAATGCTTTAACTAAAGTGCCATTTTCACCTTTAGTAAAGTACTCCATCTTAAAATAAAAATCAATGCCCTTACGTTCTTTACCTTTGTAGGTTACCATGTAATTACCCATTGGCAAAGTATCTCCTTTGGTTAATACTAAACTTTTTTGCGAATTAAAATTCTCACCTAAAGCTTCTACTTTTTTATTAGACGTATTTTGTGAAATGGTTTGTTTTTTAGAAGTTGAAATTAAAGAACCTAATAAAATTAAAGCAAAACCAATATGCGCTATGGATGAGCCGGCGTGACGAATTTTACCTTTTAATATACTTAACCAATATCCGGCATTAGCAAACACAGCAAACAAAGCGGCAATGAATAATAAGGTGTAAGAAATTAAATTCCATTTTTCTACAGCACTGGCCTTGTCATAATCTTTTAAAAAGTATAAAGGAATACAACATGTTAATCCAAATACAATGGCTAATAAAGCGGCCCATTTTATTTGTTTATAGAATTGTTTAATGTCTGTTTTTTTGTATTTAAAATACTGCGTAATGGCAATTAATTTCACAATAATAATGGCAAATGGAACCATCCATAAATTGTAATCGGCCACTTTAAGTGGTGCTTTATCTAAATTAAATAATTTATTTAAAACAGGAATTGAAGTGAAATAAGTGATGACTAATGCCGACAGTAATAACACCAACGAGCCAATAAACATCCAGAACTCACGAGAATACAAACTTTCCTCTTCCTCTTCTTTAGGGAAAAATTTCATGTAAGAATAAACCGTAATGCCGGTGCTTATTCCTAACCATCCCAATACGATTATTGTTTTATAACCATAAACAACTGCTACAAATAAAAGCAGAAGTGAGATCATGATGTAGGAAACTCTTATTAATTTATCATGTATTAATAATATCACACATATAAAAATAAACGCTACTACATAGATCACTAACTGTCCTTGCATTCCAAGATCAGTGAACGCGTGTACCGAACTGTTACCTAAAATACCACTGCGAGTTAAGAATGTTGAGTACAGAACTAACAAGAATGAAGCAATGGATAACAAATGCGTCATAAATAAAGAGCCTCCTTTATTTTTATTGATGATCATTACGTGGCCAGCTGCTACAATAACAATCCATGGAACAAGAGATGAATTCTCTACCGGATCCCAAGCCCAGAAACCGCCAAAACTCAGAGCTTCATATGCCCAGGCTCCACCCATTAAAATACCTGTACCCAGAATCATGACGCTGAAGAATGTCCAGGTAAGTGCCGGTTTTTGCCAGGTGGTAAAATCGCGTTTCCATAAACCTGCTAATGCAAATGCAAATGGAGGCAATGTAGAAGCAAAACCTAAAAATAAAGTAGGAGGATGGATCGTCATCCAATAGTTTTGTAACAACGGATTTAAACCTCGTCCGTCAAGTTTTAATAAATAGTTTGGATCTTGAAGAAAAGGAGCGTTTGCTAACTCAGGATTATCTCTGAAAAGTGTAAAAGGATTCATTCCTATTTTATAATCTCCAAGAACAACTCCTAATAACATGCTTGCCAAAAACACTTGTACCAAAGAGAATACAGCCATGGTGGGCGCTTCCCATTTTGCGTCAATGCTTCTGCGTAAAATATTTCCTAATACAACATTCCAAAAAGTCCATAATAAAAAACTACCTTCTTGTCCTTCCCAAAAGCATGACATGATGTATTGCATAGGCATGCTATTATTGCTATGTTGCTGTACATACGCATATTCATACATATGATTAAACAACATGTAAAACAATGTAGCCGCAATGCCAATAACGGAAATAGAATGAACAGAAAAACTAATGCGCGCAAAAGACCGCCACTCAGACGTTAATTGTTCTTTTGAGTGAAAATAGTAAGCAACCGTAGAAAGGATAGCGGCTATTAATGATAAGAAAACAAATGAGTTTCCCAGGGTTCCAACCCATAAATGTTCACCTATATAATTCATTACAAAAACCTATTTTTTATTTTTATCGTCCCATAATTTAGGTTCCCATAACTCCAGCTTATTACCTGCAGGATCCATTATCCAGGCAAAAGCACCATTTTCATGATATTCGGGACCTTTTACAATTTCAACATTCCCTGCTTTTAATTGAACAAGCATTTCATCCATGTTATCAATTCTGTAATTGATCATAAATGAGGATTCGCTTGGGCTAAACCATTTGGTATCTTCAGGGGCTGCATTCCAAACGGTTGCACCTTTATCTTCTGCTAAATCTTGTGGCCATCTTAAAACGGCACCGCCCCATGACTCCAGATTTAAGCCTAAATGTTTTTTATACCACTCTGATAATTCTTTAGGGTTTGGGGTTTTAAAAAACACACCACCTATTCCTGTTATTTTTGCCATATCTGGATTTAGAATATTATTGAACCTGTGGTTTCCCGTCGTTATACTTACTAGGGCATTTCATTAAAATGTCGTTAGCATGAAATTCTTCTCCCTCCATTTTTCCGATCAAAACAATTTGTTCTGATTTTTCAAAATCCTGAGGTACGCTTTTATGAAGCACTACTTTTTTCTCAACACCTTTATTATCTGTCATTAAAAACGAACATTCGTCCGCATTGATTTTTGGATCATACTGAACAGGAACTGTTTTATTTAATTTTCCAACCACATGATATTCTGTATCAGGATTTGAGATCGCTTCTGCAAAATCTGCATAAGACGCATTACTTTGAAGTGACGTGAAAATAACGCCAATTGCCACTGCAATTACTATTATTCCTACAATGTGAATCTTTTTCATTTTTAGTTTTCTATTCTTAACCGCAAAGTTCGCAAAGAAGTCGCGAAGATCGCAGAAATTATTTTTTCTCTTTTGTCCCTTGAGTCTTTTTAGTCTTTTTTCTCCAGCCTCTTTAATTTAATATCCAGGTAAATCAAATAAGCGATCAAGCAAATAAATATGATCGATAAAACAGCTATTACAACATAGATCTTTCCTTCGCTTCTAAATGTATCGGCCATTTTTGGTTCACCAGTAATGGTTTGTGCCTTACCAATAACAGATAAGAACAAAGTTACGAAAAGTATAAAAAATTTATTCTTCATGTTTTTGATAATGTAATGTTGCTAAACGTTTTTTAATATCTAAGATCCAAAGACTTAATAATACCCAACCAATAACTGCAGGATAAAATACTGTACGCATGTTACTATCCAGATCATATTTTCCAAAGGCAGGATTACCGCCATTACCGGGATGCAGTGAATCTGTTAAACGAGGCAAGATCATGATAAAAACGAACATCATTACAAAGGCGAAAATATTATAAACCGCGGCAATACGAGCTCGTTTTAATTCATCAATAATGGAACTTCTTAATATGAAATAAGCTAAATAAATCAATACGGCAATTGCTACTCCGTTTAATTTTGGATCCTCAAAAGTCCACCAGGTTCCCCAGGTAAATTTAGCCCACATACAACCGGTCAATAATCCGGGAATACTCAGAAACAAACCAACTTGAGCAGCCTGATTACTAATCAGGTCAGATCTCATATCATTTTTACCCAATTGTTTAATGGCAAATACGACAGAGTAACCCATCTGAAACAACATGGCAAACCAAATTGGCACATGGTAATACACATTACGGATAGTTTCATTTAAAATGTCTAAACGCGGTACAGGGTTTAACAATCCCCACACCAAGGTGTACAGAATTAGCAAAGCCGACAATATTTTCCACCATTTTATCATTCGCGCCAAAGGTAATTAAATAATATAGTTGCCAGAGCAATTACAACAAAATTTAGCATAATTAAGATCAACAAATAGTTATAACTCACACTCCATGCTAAACCATCAATGGCATGTTTACTTAATTTAATTGACACCAATAATAAAGGCATTAAAACAGGAAAACTTAAAATAGCCATTAAACTCATATTGTTATTGGCCTTTGAAGCAATAGCGCTCATCAAACTCAAAACTCCCGAAAAAGCTGTTGAGCTGAAGAGTAAGGTTGCTAAAAACATTCCCATATCCTGAACCATGCTACCTACAAACCAGGAATAGAAAAAGAAAGTCAATAAACTTAAGGCTGCCATTAACAACATATTGTAAATGATCTTGCCTAAAATGAATTGACGTGGGTTATAGTACAAATAATTGAACAAACCTTTGCCTTTGGTTTCTCCATGAAAACTTTTACTGGACACATTTACAGCAATGAACATGAAAATGACCCAAAACAAAGCATTCCAAACTGTAGGATGAATGATCTTTTTAAACGATAAGGCTGACACGAAGACCGTTGCTACGATATAAACTAAAATTCCGGCAAAGGTCGATTTTTGTCTGAATTCCAGAAGAAACTCTTTTTTAATTAAATGAGATAACCGGCCGTTTTGCATGCGCCCCAAATTTACACCCAAATACTGGAAAAGACAATTATATTTTAGTGATTAAAGTTGTATAACTTTGTGGTTTAAAACCACTTAAAACTTGCCCCTAAATGAAAATAACCTTCGTTTTTATCATATCAGCGATTACTTTAACACTTTCGTCTTTTTTTACCAAAAAAGGAACGAACCCAACCTCGATACACCAATTTAAAGTAAAGACCATTGATGGTGAAATTTTTGATTTTGCGAGTTTAAAAGGTAAAAAAATTCTGATCGTAAATACCGCCAGTAAATGTGGTTTTACTCCTCAGTTTAAAGATCTGGAAGCATTGTATTTAAAATATAAAGACAAGAATTTTGTGATCGTTGGTTTTCCCTGTAATCAATTTGGTGGGCAAGATCCCGGTTCTAATGCGGATATCAAAGAATTTTGCACAAAAAATTACGGTGTTACTTTTCCGATGATGGAAAAAATAAACGTGAAAGGCGATAGTATTTGCGAAGTATATAACTGGTTAACCAACCAAGATAAAAACGGAGTAATGAGCAGTACTGTAAAATGGAATTTTCAGAAATACATGATCGATGAAAATGGTCATTTAATTGATTATGTCATGTCTTACAAAAGTCCTGATACGGATAAGATCGTGAAGTGGATCGAGGGGAAGTAATTTATTTCTCGCAGAGTTCCGCTCATTCTTCGCAGAGTAACACAGAAAAATATCAGCGAAAATCTACGTTTTTATTTGTGTAAATCTGCGAGAGAAATTACACAAGTGGATGCCTCAAAACCGTTGTCGAGTTTGCCTGAATTGTCGGCATAATGATCAGGTCATTGATATTTACATGAGCCGGGCGAGACGCCATCCAATAAATGGTTTCAGCAATATCTTCGGGCTTTAAAGGCACAATATTTTCGTATACTTTTTTAGCACGTTCTTCATCTCCATCAAAACGCACAATGCTAAATTCTGTTTCTACCATTCCCGGATTTATAGAGGAAACTTTAATTCCGTGAGGTAACAGATCAATGCGCATGCCTTTATTCAATGCATCAACCGCATGTTTGGTAGCACAATACACATTCCCATTGGCATACACTTCTTTCCCTGCAATAGAACCTAAATTAATAATATGACCTTTTTTATTAGGGATCATCAAAGCCGCTACGTGCTTAGTTACATATAACAAACCTTTAATATTAGTATCGATCATTTGCTCCCAATGTTCCAATTTTCCTTGCTGAATACTAGATAACCCCGCTGCTAAACCCGCGTTATTTACCAAAACATCAATTGTTTTGAAATCATTTGGTAAAGAATTGATCGCTTTATTGACTTGCTCCTCTACTCTCACGTCAAAACACAGATCACACACTTTTACCTTGTATTTTTGGCTCAATTCAGTCTTTAATTCTGTCAAACGTTCTTGTCTACGGCCTGTAATGATCAGGTCATATCCATTTTTAGCAAATTCTAAAGCGGTTGATTTTCCAATACCAGAGGTAGCACCTGTAATTAAAGCAATCATATAAATAATTTATGTCTTTGAAGGCTTAAATATAAAGGATTAGTCGTTTATAAAACTTGAAAAGCTCAAAAAAATCTTTCGGAAAATTGACTATATTTATCCAGCTCTTTTTAGGGCTTAATTTTTTTAATATTAAGATTCCCGACTTTGTTTAAACTAACAGATACTTTTTGTTATTTGAACTGGTCGTCAAAATAAAATAAATAATATGGCATGTGGCAGTTGTTCAACAGGGCAAGATAAAAATACACCAGGCGGCGTTCCTGCCGGATGCAACAACAACGGTTCTTGTGGTACCGGTGGCGGTTGCAATAAATTAAATGTATTTGATTGGTTAGGTAACATGAGTTTACCTGAAGGTCAAACACCTTGTGATATTTTAGAGATCAGATTTAAGAATTCCCGTAAAGAATTTTTCAGAAACGTTAATAATTTAACCTTAAGCGTTGGTGATGTGGTAGCGGTTGAATCATCTCCTGGTCACGATATTGGAGTTGTTTCCATAACCGGTGAATTAGTAAGGCTTCAAATGAAAAAGAAGCAGATTAATTTTGACAGTGAAGAAATAAAAAAAGTATACAGAAAAGCCAAACAACAGGATATTGATAAATGGCGCGAAGCGCAAGCGTTAGAAGTGGACACCATGTACAAAGCCCGTACATTGGCATTAAGGCTTGGTTTGCAAATGAAGATCAGTGATGTGGAATACCAAGGTGATAAAAGCAAAGCGGTGTTTTACTATACAGCTGATGGCCGTGTAGATTTCAGGGAACTGATCAAAGTAATGGCTGAAGAATTTAAAGTGCGTATTGAAATGCGTCAGATCGGTGCAAGACAAGAAGCCGGAAGATTAGGTGGTATTGGCTCTTGTGGTCGTGAATTATGTTGTTCAACCTGGTTAACCGATTTCAGAACCGTTTCTACTTCAGCAGCTCGTTATCAGCAATTATCATTAAACCCATTAAAGTTAGCCGGCCAATGTGGTAAACTAAAATGTTGTTTAAACTATGAGTTAGATAGCTACTTAGATGCTTTAAAAGAATTTCCGGAAATTGATAATAGAAAACTAGCCACTGAAAAAGGTTATGCTTTTCATCAAAAAACAGATATTTTCAAACGTGTTATTTGGTGGTCATACACTAGCGAGCCGGATGTATTTGTACCATTATCGATTGCACGCACCAAAGAAATTTTCAAAATGAATGCAGACGGGCAAAAACCGGCTGATTTATTAGAACCAAAACAATACAAAGAATTAGAAGTTGTAAAACAACCTGATTTTGAAAATGTAGTTGGTCAGGATTCGTTAACACGTTTTGATAATCGCAAAAAAGGACAAAACAGACCTAAGCCAAATCAAAACCGCAAGCCTAACCCTAATCAAAAACCAAACCCTAACCAAAAACAAAATGTTGCGCCTGTAGCTAAAACAGACAAAGCGGTTAATTCTGCACCAAAGGTAAATCATCCACCTCAAGGCAAACCGCAAACACCAAAGCCAACACACACACACCAGTTAAAACAGCCTCCTCAAAAAAATGCACAGCCGGGTCATCATAAACCTAACCCTAATGCGCAACCAAAAAAACCACAACACAACCATAATAAACCAAGACCAAAAAATGATGGCGGCGATAAAGCATAAATTATTTACACTAACGGTTTTCGGCTTGCTTAGTGTTTTCTTTGTTTCTTGTAATGGCAAAGTCGTATATAGCAAATACGAAACGCTACCCGAAGAAGGATGGAAAACAGAAAACAAACTGAGCTATGAAGTTGACATTGAAGATGCGAGCTCTTTTAACAACGTATTTTTAACGGTGCGTCATGCCGATTCATATCCTTACAGTAATTTATTTGTGTTTTTAACAACCACTTATCCCAACGGAAAAATTACTGTTGACACTTTAGAATGTATCTTAGCCAATAAAAAAGGAGAATGGCAAGGAGATGGTGCCGGTGAAATTTGGGACAACAAAATTCCTTTAAAACAAAATCTAAGATTCCCTCAAAAAGGAAAATACAAATTTACCTTTGAACAAGGCATGCGCAGTAATCCATTACCATTAATTATGGATTTTGGAATGATCATCGAAAAGGCTGATCAATAAAATAGTTTAAATAACTTTCACGATTTTAAAAACTACTTTCTTCAAAGATCCTGATTTTTCATTTGGATTTCTTTGGGTCCATGCCACTAAAACAAAATTATCAGAAATTGTTTTAACAACGGGAAATTCCGACACTGCATCTTCCGAAGAAATATGTTTTGTAGTCATCACTTTCCCTTCTGCTGTTCTATTTTGCAAACCGATCACCGCGTTAAAATTTTCACCTTTCTTAAATGTTTCGTCCCACACAATAACCGAATGATCATTTTGTAAAGTAGATAATTGGGCATGTTTAGCAGAGGCTTGGGTGCTAACACTGTCTCTTAAAGAAAATGTTTTGCCATTATCTTTTGTTACATTAAAAAAAACACCACTTCCTCCACCCATGGTATGCCAGGCAAATTGTAAACCTTTTTTATTTTCTGCCATTGTTGGTCCAGTATGCGGACAGCCGCTAATTACCCAATTATCATTACTGATACGAACAGGTTGAGAAAATGTTTTTCCTTGATCAGTAGAAACCACATGAACCATATCTCGTATTGAATCGTTTATAATATCACGATAAGCAGCATGAATTGATCCTTTGCTATCAATAAACAAATCCGTTCGACAACATTGGCAACACGTTTCACCAATTACTTTTTCATTTTTAAATCCATTTTTCCCATTAGTTTTTGCATAATATAAAGTAGAACCATCAGCATCTGTTTTTGTACGATTATCCAACCAGATCATTGCCACTTCTCCGTTAGGCAATAAAGACATGTCGAAATAACGCTGATCATAACTTGTCGTATCTGTCACTAAAGAAGTAGCATTAGTCCAGGTTTTCCCTTCATCAAATGATTGGGCATAATAAACCAACCCGGAATATTTATTTTTAGGATTAGCATTGTTCGCGCCCCAGGCAGCAATAATTTCACCATTAGGTTTAAAAATAATTTTAGGTAAATTTTCTCCATGAGGATTTACATTGTTGCTGCATTTGATCTCTGTAGTTGGACCAAATGTATATCCTTTATCTGTTGAGGAGGCATAACATACTATAGCTACACTATCGTTTATTTCTTTCACCCAGCTCATCACAAAATTACCTTTAGTGTCCTGTGTTAAAAAAGGACAAGTTGTTTGTGTCATTGTATCTGTGGATATGAATTTTCCTTCTGTTTCTTTTAACTCCTCTTTTGGAGTTTGAGAACAAGAGAAGAATAGTAAAGTGACGATGATACTTACATAATATTTTTTCATTTTCGATTATTTTTTACTTATAAAATTGTATTGAATGCCAAATACAAAAGTTCGTGGTGGTGCAGGCGTATAAGTCGTTCTACTGGTAATTGCATTTCCTCTGGTTGCATTATATGCGTATAATTCATCGGTTATGTTCATCACATTCACAAACACTTCTACACACTTCCATTGATAACCTGTACGAAAGTTCAGTACACTAATCCCTCTTACTCCAAAAACACTTTTGTCGTCATACATAACGGTATTGATCTGATCCTGATACCAGGCGCTCATATATTGCCACTCCGCACCGATCCTAAATCCTTTAATGAATTTTGGTTTATATACCACTTCGCTATTGGCAATCCAGGATGGAGCACTTGGCATTATTTTTCCGTTCACCTCTTTAACAACATCCGAAGATTTAGTACTTAATACAAATTCATCAAAACGATGCATGGCGTTAGTACCACTAACCCGAATCATCCATTGTGTATTAGGACGAAACGTTGCCCCATACTCCACACCTTGGTGCGTTGTTTTTCCGGCACTTTGGTAATCGGTTGAATTATCGGGTTGACGAATACTCAGTAATTCATTACTTCCAAGCATTTGGTAAAAAGCAACATCCAAATCCAATTTGTTTTTAAATAAACTCACCCAAGCTCCTGCCTCGTAATTAGTGAACTGAGCGGGTTCTAAATTATAATAAAACTCAGCAGGATAAGTATTAGCTTTTTTACGAAACACAGACGTTAAACCCGGAGGAGAAAACCCTTGAGCATAATTTATATAAAGACCTACATTAGAAGTTACCTTATAAGTAGCGCCAATTTTTGGAGAAAACTGTTCATATGATTTTTTACCCGATGATGTATCTAAATGATTTTTGTAATCAAAGGTCATATTATCATAACGGCCTCCTAAAGTGATAGTTAACCTTTTAATGGGTTTTATTTCGGCTTGCAAATAAGCGGCAGAATTAATTAAGTTAGCTTCATAATCTGCCAGCTTAATATCAGGACGTTCTTTATTGATCGTATATTGTTCAACTGATTTTTTATCAGCTCTTAATAGTGCGTCCAGATCGATCTGATAAGAATTGTAAGTTGTTGGAGAGTAATCCAAACTAATACCGCCAATCAATTTCGTCTTCAGCAATTTGACATCTGCGGCATGTTGCAAAATAAATCCTTTGCTTGTTAAACTATTATCATTGATCTCTCCGGTTGCTGTTTTCTTTCCTGTTGTCCAACGAATGCCGTAAGCAGGATTTTGCGCAATAGTATTAGTTCTATAAAATAGATGTAACGTTGTATGATTAGCTTCATTCCAGGCATGTTCAATTGATAAACGAGTGCGCATCGCTTTCACTTTTCTATATGTAAAATCAGTTGTGCTTACATATTGTCTCCCATAAAATGCAATACTATCTACACTTCCTCCTGTTTGTGAATAGTAATCCTGATAGGAACCGGCTAAAATCAATTTGGTTTTTTTAGTCAAATCATAGTCTACACGTGCATTAACCGAATTCTTATTATAATCCGAATAAGTCATCCAGCCATGTTCTTGTTTAGCGTAAAAACCATCAACATAAAACCCTAACTTTTTAGTGATCATTCCGCCGGTACCATATTGTATGCGTTTGTAACCGAAATTATCGAATTGAATTCCAACTTTAGCCGTTGTTAAAGCAGTAGGTTTTTGAGTAATGAAATTGATAGCACCGCCAACTGCTTCAGGTCCGTATAAGGAAGAGGCAGGACCTTTGACCACTTCAATATTAGAAATCGCAAAAATATTCATTTCAATTAAAGCATTATGGTTGAATACACCCATTGGTCTTAATGGAATACCATCTTCCATATATAAATAATAAGCACTTGTTCCCATTGGCTGTCTGATAGACATACCATGTTGCTCATTGTTTAAATTTAGCATAGCAACTCCCGATACTTTATTAATTAGTTCTGTAATGAGTGTTGCTTTAGTATCATTAATAGTAGTAGATGATATTTTGCTAATAGCCATTGGCACATCAGCTCGTGATTGAGCATCACGACTAGCGGTTACAACTACTTCATTCATATGAGTGGTTGTAGGTGCTAAGCCAATGATCAAGTTTTTTCCTTGTTCAAGTTTTATTTTTTGTGTTTGATAACCAATGTAACGCACTTCAATACTATCGAATGTTTCTACGTGAGTTAAATCAAAGCTACCATTGGCATTAGTTGCACATCCTGTTAAACTGTTGGGAATTAAAATAACAACTCCAACAAGCGGCTCTTTGGTATCCTTGTCAAATACTTTTCCTGAGAGTGTATTTTGAGCCATTGCAAGGTTGACGAACATTACTATAAATGTCATCAAAATGATATTTTTTTGCATTGTAACTATTGGATTGAATGTTGCATAAATTGAAACCATCACAACTAAAGGTTATGTGATCTCCTAACAAATAGGCATATTAATTATTATCAAACATGGCATAACTTCTCTTTGTGATTCTAATAACGTAGAATCAACTGAAGTAAAACTTATTTGAAACAACAATAATTAATAAAGCATTTCAATTATGCCTGAGGTGGCTGGAAAACTGCATTCAATGAGTTTATAGGTAAACTCAAGTTATAAGAAAAGGTAATTGTTTGCAAGAATGAATCCTGAATAAATAAAAATGAAATTAACCCTGTTACTAATTCGGATTTCTCTCCCTTATCTTTAATGCCTGATGGAATATCAGACTGTCGTTTATCTTCTTTCTTGATCTCTTTTTCTAAGAAACATTTTGCTGCACAACAACTTTTAGGTTTATCTTTATTTTCACAGATAGTTTTGGCTAGCTCTTTTTGATTTAATTTAAAATTAATAAAGATGACAGATTTTGCTGTGCATTGCCAACTAAAACTTACTAGTAAAATAAATGAAAAAAATATGTGAAATCGTTTTTTCAAACCGTTAAAATCTGGTACAAATGTACATCCTAGCTCACATTATATGAAGTGATTAAACTCAGTTTATTATCTGATTAAACTCAGTTTGTAGTGAATTGAGATCTACCCTTTATAATTTAACTGTTCCCACAACATATCTTTTAGTTGTGTTAAGTTCTGACCTGATTGAGATGAAAAGAAGATATAAGGGATCTTAAATTTACCTTTCATTCGTTTTTTCAGATCTTTTTCCAACTCATCAATCAACTCCTCATCAATGGTATCACATTTTGAGATGGCTAAAATTCTTTGTTTATCTAACAACTCAGGATTATACTGTTTTAATTCGTTCAGTAATATTTTATACTCTTCGTAAATGTTATCACTTTGACAACTCACTAAAAACAATAAACTTGAATTACGTTCAATGTGTCTTAAGAAACGAGTCCCTAAACCTTTTCCTTCACTGGCACCTTCTATAATTCCAGGGATATCAGCCATTACAAAACTTTTGTAATCTCTATAACTAACGATACCTAAATTTGGAACCAATGTTGTGAACGGATAATTGGCAATTTCGGGTTTAGCAGCAGATACAACAGATAACAGGGTAGATTTACCGGCATTAGGAAAACCAACCAAACCAACATCTGCTAATACTTTCAATTCTAAAACTTTCCATTCTGTAATACCTTCTTCTCCCGGTTGAGAAAAACGAGGTGATTGCAAAGTTGGAGTTTTAAAATGTGCATTTCCTAACCCGCCTCTTCCGCCTGGCACTAAAACAACTTCCTGACCTTCTTCAGTAATTTCACAAATAAATTCTCCGGTTTCTGCATCACGGGCAATCGTTCCTAAAGGCACATCTAAGATCTGATCTTCGCCTTCTTTCCCACTTTTGTGAGATGAACCGCCGCCACCGCCTGGCTCAGCAATAATATGTTTACGGTATTTTAAATGGATCAATGTCCAAAATTGTGTATTTCCTCGTAAAATAATATGACCGCCACGTCCACCATCTCCTCCATCCGGGCCACCAAACGCAGTCAGCTTATCACGATGAAAGTGAGTAGAACCAGCGCCACCTTTACCGCTACGGCAACAAATTTTTACGTAATCAACAAAATTAGAATCCACTTTACTTTAGATTAAAGACAAAAGACAAAAGATTTAAGAGAAATGTCTTTCATCTTAAATCTTTCATCTTAAATCCATGAAATTATTTTTTCTTTTTAGCCACTTTTTTAGCTACTACTTTCTTTACTGCTTTTTTAGGCGCTACTTTCTTAACGGCTTTCTTCACAACCTTTTTAACAGCTACTTTTTTAGTTACAACTTTTTTAGTTGCTTTTTTAGCCGCTACTTTTTTTACTACCTTTTTAGCAGTCACTTTTTTCTTTGCTACAACTTTTTTGGTGACTGAGGCTCTCGAAGTCACTTTCTTAGGAGCAACTTTTTTCACCGCTTTTTTCACAACCTTTTTAGCAACTACTTTTTTAGGTGCCACTTTCTTAACTGCCGTTTTTTTAGCTACTGCTTTTTTAGCTACTGCTTTTTTTACCACCTTTTTAGCTGTCACTTTTTTAACCGGTTTCTTAGCCACTGCTTTTTTAGCCGCAGGCTTTGTCGCCTTTTTAGTTACTGGTGTAGAAACTTTTTTAGGTACTCCTTTTTCAACTGCTTTTTTAGTTACAGTTGGTTTTGTTTTGGCGATAGCATTTTTCTCTTCTATTTTTCTAACCTCTTCAATGTCTTGTTTTAACTCATTCGAAATTTCAGTTGCTACTTCAAAATCGTTGATTGTTAAATCTAAATGCTCAATATCATTTTCCAACATGGTTAACTCAGCTTCTGCATTTACAAAAACAATACGTTCACATAGGTCATTAAAAATACCATCAATAGTACCAATCCCTTTGATAGAATGAAATTTACCTTGTTCTGAATAATAATTTTTAAGAGGCAAAGTTTTAGTATTGTATTCGTTTACACGATTGCTGATAATATCTACATTTTGATCATCTGCTCTACCAGACTCTTGTCCACGTAACAATAAACGTTTTATTAATTCTTCATCACTTACTTCAAGTGCTAACATAGCGCTAATAGCTGTTCCCTTTTTTTGTAACAAGTCATCTAAAGCTACAGCTTGTGCTTGTGTACGAGGAAACCCATCAAAAATAAATCCATTTGCATTTGGATTCGCATCTAATTTAGCTTCGATCATACCAATTACAATATCATCACTTACTAAATCTCCACGATCCATAATTTGTTTAGCTTCCATGCCTAAAGCAGTACCTCTTGCAATTTCGCTACGCAAAATATCACCGGTAGATAAATGCACTAAACCATACTTATCAATTAATTTTTGAGATTGAGTCCCTTTGCCTGCGCCCGGAGGTCCAAATAAAACAATGTTTAACATAGTCTTGAGTAATTAATTAAATTATTATATGAATTATTTATGATTGTTTTTTCGCTTCTAATACAAAGATATCTTTCATGTTTCTACCTAAACCATCATAGTCTAAGCCATAGCCAACTACAAAATCATTAGGAATTTCCATGCCCACATAATCTATTTTTGTATCTTTTTTGTAGGCATCCGGCTTCAATAAAAACGACGCAATTTTAATTTGTTTCACTTCTTTTTTAGTTAATAAGGTAACCAGTTTTTCAATAGTAATACCTGTATCAACAATATCTTCTACAACTACAATAGTTCTACCTTTTACTTCTTCTGTTAAACCGATCATCTCAGTAACAGTACCAGTACTTGAAGTGCCGTGGTAAGATGCTAATTTGATAAATGAAATTTCGCAAGGAATTGTTACTTCTTTTAATAGATCAGCGGCAAACATAAATGAACCATTTAATACTACTAAAAACAAAGGATTTTCATTTGCCATATCGGCATTTATCTTTTGAGCCACTTGTTTTACACTCTCCGCAATTTTATCGGAAGTAATGTATGGTACAAAGGTTTTATCTTTTAAGGTTACGCGCTGCATCAGTGTCTTTTTGTAAAGGCACAAATATAGTAACAATTTCACGAGGAAAATAGGTCATTACTAAAATATAGCCTATAAATAAAGTAGATTTAAGGGCCTTAAAATTCAATTTTACATCGTTCTTTCAAAAATATATGTCTATTTGAATCCACTTCAAGCAAGGTTGTAGCGTTATGAAGTTCCTTTTTAAAGGCATTTTTTAATTCTTTTCTTTTAATGGCTTCTAAAAACCGTCGCGCGTCTTCCCTATTCTCTAATATAAGGCCAGGAACTTGAGCTAATTGCCCGTTTTCTGCCTTTGCTACCATGGTAAAATAAGAGGTATTTGTGTGCTTTACAGTTCCAATCTTAAAATCTTCAGCAATTACTTTAATTCCAATAATTAATGACGAATTTCCAACATAATTTACAGAAGCAAACATTGAAACCATCTCTCCTACATCCACTGGTTGTAAAAATTCTACATTATCTACCGAAACGGTTACACAGTAATTACCTGCATGTTTAGAAGCACAGGCATAAGCTACCTTATCCATTAGAGATAATAGAATCCCTCCGTGAATTTTCCCTCCAAAATTTGCGTAAGATGGTATCATTAACTCAGTAAGAGTTGTTTGTGAGTAGCTAACGGGCTTGAAAATTTCTTCCATAACAATTTTAAAATATCTATCAAGTTTAAATATATTGAATTAAACTCATCTAAATTAAAATTCAATTAAATCAGTAGATTTGTCGCCCGTGAACAATTCTCTTAAAAATAGTCACTTAAAAGAAACCATTTCTTTATCCATTCCTCTGGTATTAACCCAAATTGGGCATATCGTTACCGGAATGGTAGATAATATTTTTTTGGGGAGATTAGGCAAAACAGAACAAGCTGCCGGCATCTTATCCAATAATCTCTTTGTGATTTTGTTGGTATTTAGTATTGGAATGAGTTACGTATTAACCCCGGCTATTACTGACGCTCACGTCAATAACAACGACAAAGAAAAAGCGGCTTTATTCAAGAATTCGCTTTTTATCAATTTAATGGTGAGCGTTGTATTATTTGTGATCTTATTTTTCTCTTCGCCCGTTTTAGCACACATGCAACAACCTGCAGATGTTGTAGAATTAGCGTTTCCGTTTTTTAATGTCTTAACCCTTTCCATCATTCCGGTTACTTTATTTTTTGTGTGTAAACAGTATACCGAAGGCTTAAGCAACACCAGAGCGGCCATGTACATTAGCGTAGTGGGCAACCTGTTAAATATTATTTTAAATTATTTATTAATTTATGGCAAGGCAGGCTTACCCGAATTAGGTTATATGGGCTCATGCTGGGCAACTTTTATTGCACGCGTATTTATGGGCGTTGGCTTTTTAGTTTTTGTATTTAGAAACAAAGCCGTGAATTCTTTTGTGAAGTATTACAAAGAAGTAAAATTAAATGCCTACCATTTTTGGCCTTTATTAAAAGACGGATTAGCCTCAGCTCTTCAGTTTACGTTTGAAGTTGCAGCCTTTGCTATTTCGGGCTTAATGGCCGGCGTTTTTGGTAAAGAACAAATTGATGCGCATGGTATTGCTCTGAGTATGGCAGCTTTCACTTATATGTTTGCCAGTGGTATTGGTAGTGCTACAACTATTAGAGTAGGAAAATATTATGCTGTGGACGATCTTAAAAATGTAAAAACTGCCATCAACACGTCTTTTAAAACGGTTATTATAACTATGGGTGTCATGGCCTTGATCTTTGTTTCCCTGAATACAGTATTACCTATTATTTTCAGCAATGATGCTGAGATCATTTTAATTGCTTCTAAATTATTATTGTTTGCCGCTATGTTTCAATTATTTGATGGTACACAGGTTGTAGCCATTGGCGCCTTAAGAGGTTTGGAAGATTATAAATTCCCAACATCCATTGCCTTTATAGGTTATTGGATCCTGGCGCTGCCTTTATGCTATGTATTTGCTTTTATGTTTGACTTTAAAGTATATGGTGTGTGGATGGCTTTAAGTATCGGATTAGCTTTTGTGTCCATTGCTTTATACTTCAGGATAAGAACTTTGCTAAGAATAAAATCTATACCAGTATAAAATACAAACTGGCTAATACAAATAGCCCAAAGCTCGTTAACAAACCATTTATGGTTAAGTGCTTATTAACATTGTACACAAAAAATCCAATGATCAAGGCAAAAGCACATAAGGTTAAGGAAGCATAAGAATTATTACTCCAGAAAATAGTGTCATTATTGGCAAATTTCACCTTCACTATTTTATTAAACAAAAAATCTTTTCCGATAAATACAACATCATTAACCCTGGGTGCAGTAAAAAAATCAGAAGTTATAAGATGAATCCGTTTTCCATTAGTGAAATTCAACTGAACCTCAGCAATTGTTCTTTGTTTCACTTCAGGCGAAAAACTACCATAAGTACAGATTGCACTGGAAACAAAACCTTTTTCCCACGAACATAAAATTAATATACTAAGAATACAGTAAGTTATAAATGCCGTCAAAAAAATATTAAATCGGTTAATGATCTTAAAAAACAAAGTTGCTTTAAACGCCGCAATTTTTTCTTGTTGCTTTATCTTTTTTAATTCGATTACATAAAATAACTCTTCGGGAGATAAAGGGATACGCGGTTTTCTCCGAGGTTGTTCTTGCATTAAAAAATAAAGTTACAGATTAATCTTTTTTTCCAGAAGGTAATTATTTCTATCAGGTGAGTTTCTTAAAATCAACTCTCCAATAAATCCTGCTAAAAATAGCATGGTTCCTAAAACCATGGATGTTAAAGCAATATAGAATGATGGACGATCCGCTAATAATCTTGCAGCTTTATGAATGATGAAGGCATGATAAAATTTATCAATACCTAAATATAAAACAGAAAACAAACCAACCATAAACATCAATGTTCCTATCAAGCCAAAAAAGTGCATAGGGCGTTTACCAAATTTCGATAAAAAAGTAATCGTTAACAGATCTAAGAAACCATTAATGAATCTATCCCAACCAAATTTGCTGACACCATATTTACGAGCCTGATGCTGAACAACTTTTTCGCCAATATTATAAAAACCTGCATTTTTAGCCAATACTGGGATAAAACGATGCATCTCTCCGTATATTTCAATGCTTTTTACTACATCTTTACGATAGGCTTTTAAACCACAATTCATATCGTGCAACTTAATGCCACTAATTTTGCGATTTGTCCAGTTGTATAGTTTTGAAGGAATATTTTTAGTGAAGGTGTTATCAAAACGTTTTTGTTTCCATCCACTTACTAAATCATAATTACCCGTTGTGATCATTTTATACAAATCAGGAATTTCATCCGGAGAATCTTGCAGATCAGCATCCATGGTAATTACCACATCACCTTGTGCTGCCTCAAAGCCAACGTGTAAGCCGGGAGATTTGCCATAATTACGACGAAACTTTAACGCTTTTACATTTGGATTCTTGGCCGCTAATGATTCGATCACTTGCCATGATTTGTCTTTGCTGCCATCATCTACAAATAAGATCTCATATGAGAATTTATGTTCATCCATTACACGCTTGATCCAGTCGTGAAGTTCCGGAAGAGATTCTTCCTCGTTAAATAATGGGATGACAACTGAAATGTTCATATACTATATTTATAAATGCCGCAAGATTTAGCCAACGTACAAATTTTATTAAAATTATGCAGATTATGAAATAAATTATCTACTTTTGCCGCGGGTAAGTCTCTCACGACCAGCTCCTGTCAAATCCCCCAGGATGGGAACATAGCAAGGGTAGATGGTTGAGCGGTGCGATGAGAGTAGCTTACCCTTTTTTTGTGCCCTAAAGTTTCGATACTATATTGAAGTAGAATTGATCGATTTAACCAAAAATTAATGGTCGTAGGCATAACAAGGTGTTGATCTTGGGTTCAATTTCACATTTAATGTTACACCAAAAAAGAAATACCAGTCTTTGGTTCTTGGATTCCCCCTTTGTTTATTAATGTTATTTCCTCCATTTTTTGATCTATCGGCTAAAGCCTGAGCAAGTGGACTGCTGTATGGATTGGTTGTATAATCAGCATAAGTTCCACTCACATCATCTAAATAATCAGTAAACGTTTTTCTTGGGCCCCACTCCAATCCTATACCCACTTTTTTAGTCACATTCATTTTAGCGCCAATACCAAAAGGAATAGCCATTTGTGTTAATTTATACCCTTTTGATTGCCCCTCTGTTTTTAATGGCTGTAGATCTATCCATTGATTACTGATCTGTGCTCGTGGTTTAAACATAAATACATCCAATCCCAAAAACAAAAATGTGGTGAATTTATATTTATCATTACTAATTCTGTACTCTAAAAAATTAAACTCAGCCAATAGATTGATTTCTCTAATAGAGGATTTAAAATTCAAATTACGTTGTAATTGATCCGGGTTATCGCTCTGTGAGTCGTCACCCATCACATTTCCAAAATTTATTCCGCCCCTGAAAGCGTAACGATAATTAGGTGTAAATCGGTAAAAAATACCTCCGGCAGGCTGGGTTAAATTAAAATGCTTGCTTGCATTCAGATCTCCGATATAGTAGGAACCACCTATGAAAGCCCCAATTTCATGTTGACGAAAATTGCGTTTTTTAGTTTGTGAAAAACCATTGCCTGAAAGCAAGATCAAAAAAACAAAAATATATAAGCCAAACTTCATGAAACTATAAAACGTAGGATCTTTAAAATTAGTATGTTTTAAAACAGATTACAAGATAAGAAGTTTTACTCTATTGGTTGCGTTTTTTTCTTCGCTGGTAAGCAAATAGATACCAGAGGCTAGGTTTTGTTTTTTGAAAACATAAGTGGAATCGCTGCATTCATCAGCAAACACCAATTGACCGGTAGCATTATACAATTTGATCTTTTTAAAATTACTATTTTCAAATAAAATTGTTGTTTCGCTTACCAATGGATTAGGAAAAATGCTCATCCCGGATCGATCTTCGATCTCTTTAATATTTGTAGCAACACTACACGTCATTGCTGCAAAGCCATCCAGTTTACCATTTCCCCAGTGCGGGTTAGGTAATGCTGATGTAAACACATCGCTATAAGTACAATTAATAATAGCCTGCCTTACTTGCTGATTAGTAGCTGTTGGATTTTTTTGCAAATACAACGCTGCCAATCCTGCAACGACAGGGCTTGCAGCCGATGTACCACCCACGGTTAAATGATAACCTCCCTGAGCAACAACTTGAGGAGCATTAGCTATTAAATTTGCTTTCATCCCTAAAGCCATAGTGGTTAAAATGGTTGAGCCTGTCGCCGCCACATCGGGTTTTATTTTATTGTCTCTGGAAGGGCCAATGCTGCTGCTGGCAGAGATCTGTCCCGGTGTTTCTGTTGTAATTTGAGTATTATTATTATAATCAACATATTGATTACGGTTTACATAATTAGCCACAGCAATTACCTCATTACTACATTGAAATCCACTCACAATTGTTTGAAGCGTATCAGCTTTTTTAAATTTGTTCATTTTCGGATACTGAGCCAATGTTGGTAATCCGGAAGAAACATAATCAAAATTCCAGGAATCAATTCTCCCTGTTCCTGTATGTTCTATTCGCCACAAATAATTTAAACTATCTGCTTTAATGGTTATTTCTAATTCGTAAACTCCAAACGTATTGATACTTGCAACGCTTTCAACAATGCCAATGCGATTTGAATTATGATAGATCGTGTCTCTCTTTACTGTATTTAATGCATAATTATAAGCCTTAAAACTTGTATTGCCCAAGTTTGTATATGCAGGATTATTAACGCCTACCGAGTATTTTACATTTTTAATTTGATTGGTATCAGCATACTCCGAAAGATTAATGACCGAACTTGTTCTTTTGATCCACGTAAAATTAGTATCAATGCTGGTTATGTTATAACCCACATGAAAAAATTCATCGCCGGCATTTCCGGCCGAAGCCACCATGGCTCTGCCCGGCGAAGCTGTAATTAAATTGTTAATCATCTGTGTTTCCAGATCCGTACCATCATGGCTTCCATAATAATCACCTAAACTCGCATTGATTACTATTGGCTTTCCTATTAATTGTGCCTTATTAATTAAATAACTAACAGCATCGGCAATAGTAAAGCCGGGTCTGCTAAAATCTACTGCTACAACCATAATATCTGCTTTTGGCGCAATGCCTTCATAATGATTGATCGACAATCCGTTTCCGGCCGCAATGCCTGATGAAGCCGTTCCGTGGCCGGAATGAGCTAGATCATTATGGGTACATTGCCCAAGATCTATTTCGTAATTATTCCATTCCTGCCCATATCCAAATAACATTGGTGTATTCACATCCACGGGTTTTGTCATATCCCATAAAAATTTAATACGACTATTACCGCTAGCATCTTTAAAATCAGGATGACTAAAATCCGTACCTGAATCGATAATGCCAACAATTACACCCGTTCCATCATAAGCTTGAGTTAAGGGCACTGTTCCAAGCCTCACATTTTTAATTCTATTTCTTACCACACAGGTATCTGCCATTAACTGTATATGATGCTGAACAGATTCCATTCTCAAAATACGTCGGTCATTCGCTAATTTTTTTATTGATTTTAAACTTGCGGTAATTGAAAAAATATCGCCGGAGGTATAATGAATTTTCACATCTCCATATGCCGACAAATCAAGATCTGTATTGTTCTTTTTTAAAAGCAATACGTTAACCTGTTCATTATCCGAAAGAGACTGTGTTTTTTTGATCAGCTCTACATTTAAAGTACTCTGAGCCGTTAAATTAACTGAGACAAATAATATTATGATAAAAAATGTAAAAAGCCGGATCATGGTAAATTTTAATGGATTTAAATTACAAAAAATTTAGATATTTACAACATGCGACTTTACGTCATTTATACGTTGATCATTCTTTCTCTTTTCACTAAAAGTAAAGCGCAAGATTCTGTTGCTTTTTCTAAAGATTTCAGATTATACGAGGGATTATACTTGGGTTATCAGGATTTTAGATACAACTGGCCCATCCCTAAAGAAAAGATCATTACCAACATCAATAAAGATCAATTGGATTTTTACAGTAAACTGATCGAAGAAGGGATGATCGAATATCAGGAAAGAGATGGTTCTATCAGCAAAATTAAACCTGAAAATGTGTGGGGATATTGCCAAAACAACATCATTTTTATTAATCAGGACAAAAGATTTTATCGTATTCCGGTATTTGGTTCTATCAGTAATTTTATTGGAACGGTTGAAGTTGTCAGTTATTCTCGCGGATACGATCCTTTAATGAATGTGCCAATGGGTAATACAGCTTATAAAACCAGAGAGATCCGACAATTTTTATTTGACTTTTATAGCGGAGAAATTGTGCCTTTTAGCATTGATAAAACAGAAGAGTATTTAAAACGTGATGAAGCCCTTTTTAAAGAATTTTCGATGCTCAGCAAAAAAAAGAAAAAAGAACTGGCCTTCAAATACATTAGACTTTACAACGAAAAACACCCTGTTTATTTCCCAAAAGGCTAATTCTTTTTCTAGGCAAAGCGCTTAGTAAAACTCGATTTTTTACATTAACTTCGCTCCTCAAATTTTCAAAGAACATGTCAGAAGTAGGAAGACAAATAATTTACAGTATGGTGAATGTATCTAAGATACACCCACCACAAAAACAAGTATTAAAAGATATTTATATCTCATTTTATTACGGAGCCAAAATTGGCGTATTAGGTTTGAACGGTTCAGGTAAATCGTCTCTATTACGTATCATGGCTGGTCTTGATAAAGACTATTTAGGAGAGATTCACCAATCTCCGGGTTATAGTATTGGTTTATTAGAACAAGAACCAAAATTAGATGAGAACAAAACAGTTATTGAGATCGTTCGTGAAGGGGCTCAAAAACATGTGGATATTTTAAATGAATTTGAAGAAGTGAACAACAAGTTCATGGATGAAGAGATTTTAAATGATCCTGATAAAATGGATAAATTAATTAACCGTCAGGCACAATTGCAAGAGTTAATTGACCAACATGATCTTTGGAATTTAGATAACCGTTTGGAGCGTGCCATGGACGCTTTACGTTGTGCTGAAAGTGATACACTTATCAAAGTATTATCAGGAGGTGAACGTCGTCGTGTAGCGTTATGTCGTTTATTATTACAAGAACCGGATATTTTATTATTAGATGAGCCTACCAATCACTTGGATGCTGAATCTGTTGATTGGTTAGAACAACATTTACAACAATACAAAGGAACTGTTATCGCTGTAACCCATGATCGTTATTTCTTAGATAACGTAGCAGGTTGGATCTTAGAATTAGATCGTGGAGAAGGTATTCCTTGGAAAGGAAATTACTCATCATGGTTAGAACAAAAAGGTGCGCGTTTAAAACAAGAGGAGAAAACGGAGAGTAAGCGTCAGAAAAACTTAGCCCGAGAGTTAGACTGGGTTCGTCAAGGCGTGAAAGGACGTGGTGTTAAGCAAAAAGCCCGTTTGAACAACTACGACAAAATGATGAGCGAAGACATTAAGGATAAAGAAGAAAAATTAGAGATCTTTATTCCTAACGGTCCACGACTTGGTAACGAAGTTATTGAAGCAATTAATGTATCCAAAGGATTTGGAGACAGATTATTATACGAAGGATTGAACTTTAAGTTGCCACCAGCTGGAATCGTTGGTATTATTGGGCCAAACGGTGCCGGTAAAACAACTTTGTTCCGTATGATCATGGGAGAGGAAAAACCAACCTCCGGTGAATTTAAAGTGGGGCCAACTGTTAAAATCTCTTACGTAGATCAAAACCACAAAGAATTAGATCCTAATAAAACCGTATACGATGTTATTAGCGGTGGCTTAGACAATATCATCCTGGGCGGCAGACCAATGAACTCACGCGCGTACATTTCTCGTTTTAACTTTGCAGGAAGCGATCAAGGAAAAAAAGTAAGTGTATTATCGGGTGGAGAGCGTAACCGTTTACACTTAGCCATGGCTTTAAAAAACGAAGGTAACGTGTTGTTACTGGATGAGCCTACCAATGATTTGGACGTAAATACATTGCGTGCATTAGAAGAAGGTTTAGAAGACTTTGCCGGTTGTGCTGTAATTATTAGTCACGATAGATGGTTTTTAGATCGTGTGTGTACACATATCTTAGCCTTTGAAGGTGATAGTTCGGTATATTGGTTTGAAGGTGGTTATTCAGAATATGAAGAGAACCGTAAAAAACGTTTAGGTAATGTGGAGCCAAAACGCCCTCGTTACAAGAAATTGGTGATGTAATATTTTATATCGGCTCATGTTTTGTCACGTTCGAGCACGGCAAAAATCCTGTGGATTTCTGAGCGGGCATGTGTGAAGAGAGAAGTATGAGTCAATAAAACTTTATGTGTTCTCGACTCCGCTCGAACTGACATAAAGGTTTCTCAAATAACAAAAAATCCCCTCAGATAACTGAGGGGATTTTTTTATTGACTATAAATTTTAATAGATTAAGCTTGAGCTGTTGGGCCACCAAAATTCAATGGCAAAGCATTCATTTCACTGTCTTTAATTTTACCGTGCATTTGCTCAAAACGACTTACATTATCTGCTAAAGCTTTCATTAAACGTTTAGCGTGCTGAGGCGTTAAAACAATGCGTGATTTCACTTTTGCTTTAGGCACACCCGGCATTACTTTAATAAAATCAACCACAAACTCAGTTGGAGAATGCGTAATGATAGCAAGGTTTGAATATATCCCTTCTGCAATCTCTTCAGAAAGTTCAATGTTTAACTGATTTTCAGGGTTTTGATTTTCCATGTGATTTATTTTATATAAAGGTAAAACTTTTTTGTCACATCGAACGTAGTCGAGATGTTTTTCATTTGTTCTCGACTACGCTCGAACTGACATTAATTTAATTAATCATCTCTACCGAACGCTTAATAAACTTCGTTAACTCCTCACCTTTTAGTAAGCCCTGAGATAATAAAGCCAGATCCGCAGCTTGCTTCGCTAATTGCGTTTGTTTCGCATTATCTGTTTCCGCTAAAATTTTACTAACCAATGGATGATTCGCATTCACTACTAAATTATACATGTCAGGCATCGAACCATAAAAGTTCATTCCACCTCCGCCACCCATGGCGCTCATGTCTTTCATACGACGCATAAATTCAGGACGGGTAATTAACATCGGAGAATCCGTTTCGCTTAAGCTTTCAAACACCACTGTGTATTTTTCTTTAGCAACAACGCCTTCAACAATAGGCTTTAATTTTGTTTGTTCTTCTTCCGTTAATTTACTTGGTTGATCATCTTCTTTCTTAATTAATTTTTCAACCGTATCACTATCTACACGTACAAATTGCGTGTTAGATAATTTACTTTCTAAATAATTAATTAAGTGCGCGTCTAACGGAGAATCCATTAACAACACATCGTAGCCTCTGCTCTTTGCAGCATCAATGTAAGTATGTTGTTCATCTGTATTAGTAGCGTATAAATAAATGACTTTATTGTCTTTATTCGTTTGATTTGCTTTTACATGATTTGCATATTCTTCTAATGTAAAGGCTTTAGCTTCGGTGTTTTTTACTAAGGCAAATTTCTCTGCTTTTTCGTAAAACTTTTCGTCACTGATCATTCCGTACTGCACGAAGATTTTAATATCATCCCATTTGGCTTCAAAATCAGAACGCTCTTTTTTAAAGATCTCCTCTAATTTATCCGCTACTTTTTTAGTAATATGTGCGGATATTTTCTTCACGTTACCATCAGCTTGTAAATAACTACGGCTTACGTTTAAAGGAATATCCGGACTATCAATGACACCACGTAACATGGTTAAAAAATCAGGGACAATATTCTCTACATTATCTGTTACAAACACCTGGTTAGAGTATAACTGAATACGATCTTTAGGCGCTTCGAACTTGTTAGATAATTTAGGAAAATATAAAATACCGGTTAAGTTAAACGGATAATCAACATTTAAATGAATGTGAAATAATGGCTCTTCAAATTGCATTGGATACAATTCGCGGTAAAAAGATTTATAATCTTCATCTTTTAGATCAACCGGTTTTTTAATCCAGGCCGGAGTTGGATTGTTGATGATGTTTTCGATCTGAACTTCCTTTTCTTTTTCAATGCCTTTTTCATCTTTCTCTCCTGTTCCAACCCAATCTGTTTTTGTACCAAATACAATTTCAACCGGTAAAAATTTACAATACTTTTTAAGTAAGGTGTCAATACGTTCTTTTTCTAAAAACTCTTCGCTATCATCAGCAATGTGTAAGACGATATTGGTGCCACGTTCTGCTTTAGTTGTTTCTTCAATCGTATATTCAGGGCTTCCATCACATTCCCAACGCACCGCTTTAGCACCTTCCTTAAAAGACAACGAAAAGATCTCTACTTTTTTAGCCACCATAAAGGCAGAATAGAAACCTAAACCAAAATGACCAATGACTACATTCTTATCTACTTTATCTTTGTATTTATTTACAAATTCTTCGGCGCCACTAAATGCAATTTGAGTAATGTATTTTTCAATTTCCTCAGCTGTCATCCCCAAACCTTTATCTTTAATGGTCAAAGTTTTAGCTGCTTTATCTAAAACAACTTCAATTTTAAGATCGCCTAAATCTCCTTTGGCTTCACCCATCGAGTTTAAGGCTTTTAATTTTTGAGTCGCATCGGTAGCATTACTTACTAACTCACGTAAAAAGATCTCGTGATCGCTGTAAAGGAATTTTTTAATAATTGGGAAAATGTTCTCGGTCTGTACATTAATCTTTCCTGTGCTCATTTTTTATGTATTTTAATTATATAATGGTTAGTGTCCTACAATAGACAAAGGTTATACCATTATACACAAAAATGACAAAATGACAAGGAAGAACTTAGTAACTCCATTTAATATACAAACCACCCCAGGTAAACCCTGCGCCAAACGTGGTTAGCACAATGTTATCGCCTTTTTTTAGTTGGTTTTCCCACTCAGCCAAGCAGATTGGTAATGTGGCAGACGTAGTGTTACCGTATTTTTGAATATTGAGCATTACTTTATCCATGCTCACTCCCATACGGTTGGCGGTAGCTTCGATAATACGTTTATTAGCCTGATGTGGTACCAAAAAAGCTACATTTTCGGAGGTTAAATTATTACGTTTCATGATCTCCTCTGCTACATCGGCCATTTTAATAACCGCTACTTTAAACACCGCTTGTCCATCCATCTCCACATAATGTTGTTTCTTGGTTACAGACTCAATAGTTGCAGGCACTAAACTTCCGCCGGCAGGTTGGTATAAATATTTTTTTCCGCTACCATCTACATACATTTTACTGTCTAAAATACCCGTACCATCCGTAGTTGGTTCTAACAACACTGCTCCCGCTCCATCTCCAAATAAAATAGACGTTTTGCGATCGGTATAATCCATGATACTACTCATTTTATCAGAGCCAATCACTAATACTTTTTTGTGAACTCCTGTTTCAATAAACTTAGAACCGGTAGTTAAGGCATATATAAAACTGGAACAAGCCGCTTGCAGATCAAAGCTCCACGAGTTAGTAGCTCCGATCATATCGGCTACAATATTAGCGGTTGAAGGATATTGATGATCGGGTGTTACCGTAGCAACAATGATCAGGTCAATATCTAAAGGAGATAAATTTTTCTTTTTCAATAATGTTTTTGCAGCTTCAGCCGCCATAAAAGCAGAGGCTTTATCCGGATCTTTCATGATACGACGTTCACTGATACCCGAACGAGACATAATCCATTCGTCAGTGGTGTCCATCATTGTTTCTAACTCTTTATTCGTTAAAATGTATTCAGGAAGGTAGGCCGATACTCCGGTAATTGCTGCAGTAACTTTCATTTCATTTAATGAGATTAATTTCCGGATACTAAGTTATTTTAGCTGAGCTCTACTTGGGAATTAAAATAAAACCATATTACGATGCTCAAAATATAATTTTATTGCATAAATTTGTATTAATAGCCATAAATAAAGGATTATTATAATTTAATTATACGATGTCTAACGTAAAAACGGAACAATTATTCAACCTAATTAAAGCCTTATCCAAAGGCGAAAAACGGTTTTTTAAGCTCTATGTTTCGAGATTAGGAGACATTGATGACAAAAAATTCATCGTTCTGTTTGATGCCATTGAGAAACAAAAAGAATACAATGAAAGCAAAATTCTGGAACGTGAAACAACCTTAAACCCCAAGCAATTACCCAACTTAAAAACGCATCTCTATTTTCAGCTCTTAAAAAGCTTAAGATTGTGTAATAGTAATGGCCTAAAAAGCATTAAAATCCTGGAGCTAGTTGACTATTCGAGGCTATTGTACAGTAAATGTTTATATAAAGAATGTGTGAAGATGATCGATAAGGCTAAAAAAATGGCCATCGCATACGATCAATCCATCTTTTTGCTGGAAATTTTAGAACTGGAAAAACTGGTAGTTTCTAAAACATTAGATGCCGGTAACGAAGAACGCGTTAATAATATCATTACTGAAACGTCTAAGGTAACCGAGAGTATCAAAAACATCAATACCTTTTCTAACCTTTCCATTAAACTTGATTCTTACTACACACAATTAGGCTTTGTGCGTAACAAGCGCGATCTGGAAAAAGTAACCCGGTTTTTTAAAGCGAGCTTACCAAATTATCAGATCAATAAAATATCCTTTCAGGAAAAACTTTACCTCTATAAATCCTATGTGAGTTTCTTTTTTTTCATTCAGGATTTTAAACAAGGTTACATTTACGCCAATAAATGGGTGAGTTTATTTGAAGAACAACCCGAAATGAAACCCTTGAAACCTGAGATGTATATCAAGGCGTTGAATAGTTTATTGGCGGTGCAAAATAAATTATTTAAGTACAATGAGTTTACCGAAACGTTGAAACAATTAGTCTCTATTAAACGTGAAAAAAAATTCATCTTAACGGAAAATTTAAATCTGAATTTATTTAAAGCGATTTACATTCATGAGATGAACCGACATTTTATGTTAGGTGAATTCAAGTCCGGAACCCGCATTGTTGTTGCCTTAGAGGATGAGTTAAATAAATTTGTGACCAAGCTGGACAAGCACTCTATTTTATTATTGTATTACAAAATTGCCTGTTTGTATTTTGGAAGCGGCGATTATAGAACTGCTTTAACCTGGCTAAATAAAATTACCAACGAGCGCGAAATTGCTTTGCGCGAAGACATTCATTCTTTTTCACGAATCTTATCATTGATCAGTCATTTCGAATTGGGTAATGACGATCTGGTAGAATCTTATATCAAATCCACGTATCGTTATTTCATCAAAAAAGGTGACCTCTCTTTATACCAAAAATATATTTTAGATTTCTTAAAACGATTATTAATGGAGCGCGAAATTAAAAACGTGCGCAACCGATTTGTGTTATTGAAAGAACAAATGGAATCGTTACGTAAAAATAAATTCGAAAAAAGAGCCTTTTTATACTTTGATATTATTTCCTGGCTGGAGGCCAAGATTCAAAACCGACCTGTTCAGGAACTGATTAAGGAAAAGGTACAACTCCGCTTAAAATCGGTTGCATAAAAAAAGCCTCTGAAGAATCAGAGGCTTTCCGTTGTCCGACTAGGGCTCGAACCTAGACTCTACTGAACCAAAATCAGTCGTGTTGCCAGTTACACCATCGGACAATCTGAACTTATTTAAAAGTTCGGGCGACAAAAATAGCAAAATATCTTCATTTACAAAAAATTCATAAAAAAAAATATTCATTCCCTTTGGCAGCCTTTTTTAGTTAAATTCGCATCTTATACGTTTTTAAAAAATACTTATGCAGTTTAAAAAACTTAACAACATTATTGGATGGCTGGTTTTTGCCATAGCAACTTTCACTTATGTCTCTACTATTGAGCCTACAGCCAGTTTTTGGGATTGCGGTGAATATATTGCCTGTGCCTACAAATTAGAGGTTGGTCACCCTCCGGGAGCACCATTTTTCTTATTAGTAGGGCGTTTCTTTGCTTTACTGGCAGGTGGCGATCCGGCAATGGCAGGCAAAATGATCAATATCATGTCGGCTTTATGCAGTTCATTCTCTATCTTATTTTTATTCTGGAGTATTACCCGTTTGGGAATCAAAGCCATTGTAAAAAAAGGCGAAGAATTTACAACTGCTAAACAATGGGCTGTTATTGGTGCCGGTGCTGTTGGTGGTTTAGCTTACACATTTTCTGATTCATTCTGGTTTTCGGCTGTTGAAGGTGAGGTTTACGCGATGTCGTCTTTCTTTACAGCATTTGTATTTTGGGCAATTTTAAAGTGGGAAGAGGAAGATACTACCAACCCGATTGGAGCTATGCGTTGGTTAGTGGTCATTGCTTACTTAATGGGTTTATCCATTGGTGTCCATTTACTGAACTTACTAGTTATTCCTACTATTTGCTTTGTGTATTATTTCAAAAAACACAAGTTCGAATGGAAATCGTTCATCATTACCGGTATTATTTCCCTGATCTTGTTGGGTGGGATCCAAAACATCATGATCCCTAAAATTGTGAAGTTTGCTGCTGATTACGAGGTGTTTTTCGTAAATAAATTGGGCATGGGCTTTAACGTTGGTTCCATTGTTTATTTCGTGTTATTGTTCACTGCTATCACATCTTTGATCCTTCATACTATCAATAAAAAAGAGTCGTATTATAAATTTGGTTTTTATACGGCTATTTTATTTGCTGCTATTGCTACCATTTCAGGCTACGGAGCTTCTGCTTTTATAACACGTGCTATTGTTTTGGGTGCTTTACTTTACGGTATTCATAAACTAAAAACAAAAAGTGAAAACACATTAAATGTCATCTTAATTAGTTTTGCTACGTTAATTATTGGTTACTCATCTTTCTTTATTTTAATTATCCGCTCGCAAGCTAATACGCCAATGGATGAGAATGATCCGGAAAATGCGATCACGATGTTATCATACTTAAATCGTGAGCAATATGGCGACTGGCCTTTAACTTACGGACAGTACTACAATGCTCCAACAAAATCTCAACAGTATTTTAAAGATGGAGAACCGGTTTATGCTAAAAACGAAAAAACTCAGAAATATGAAATAACCGACGATCGTAAAAAATCGATTCCGGTTTATGAAGAAGAATATTGCACTATTTTCCCACGTATGTGGAGCCAGCAAGCTAATCACGAAGCATCTTACCGCTATTGGGGTGATGTACAAAGTCATCACAAGAAAAAAGTGAAGATGAACGAACAAAGCGGGCAAATGGAGGAAGTACAGATTCCAACATTTATGGCTAACTTAAATTACTTTGTAGGCTACCAGCTTAAATACATGTACTTGCGTTATTTTGCCTGGAACTTTATTGGTCGTCAAAACGATATACAAGGCTTAAATGGAAATCCATTAGAAGGAAACTGGAAAACCGGCATCAAAGGTGTGGATGATTTCTTTTTAGATACAGATACTTCTTTTGTACAACATGCGGCTAAAAATAATATGGCCAACAATTCATTTTTTGCTTTACCATTTATTTTAGGAATTTTAGGATTCTTCTTCCAATACAAAAATAACAAAGGCGATATGTGGGTAGTATCTTTACTATTCTTATTAACCGGAGTTGCCATTGTATTTTATCTGAATCAATATCCTTATCAACCACGTGAGCGTGATTATGCTTACGCCGCCTCTTTCTACGCCTTTGCAGTGTGGATCGGATTAGGAGTATTATTCCTTTTTGATCTGATAAGCAAAAAATCAAATGCAAAAACAGCAGCGATATTAGCAACGGTTGTTGGTTTAATTATTCCTACCATTATGGCAGCTCAAGGTTGGGATGATCACAATCGTTCTAAAAGAACAATGAGTCGCGATTTTGCTGTTAACTACTTAAACTCTTGTGCACCAAATGCCATCTTATTTACCAATGGTGATAACGATACTTTCCCATTGTGGTATGCACAAGAAGTGGAAGGCATTAGAACCGACGTGCGCGTTGTAAACTTAAGTTTATTGCAAACAGATTGGTATATCAATCAAATGCGTCGTGCAGCTTATGAATCTGCACCTGTACCATTTACTATTCCTGCAGAAAAATATGTGCAAGGAACCCGTGATGTAGTATATATTATGGATAAAGGCACAGGACCAATGAATTTGAAAAAAGCCATTGAGTTTGTAGAGTCTGATGATCCAACTAATAAATTAGACTATGGCAGCAGACCATTAGATTATTTCCCATCAAATACTTTCTACGTGCCTGTTGATTCAATGCAGGTAATGAAAGAAAAAGTAATTGCGGTGAAAGACACTGCGCGTTTAGCTAAAAACATTAAATGGAAAATTAATCGTTCTTACTTAACTAAAAACGATCTAATGGTATTAGATCTAATTGCACATAATAACTGGAAACGCCCTATTTATTTTGCTGTAACGACAGGCGCTGAAGCTTATTTAGGATTAGAAGAATATTTCCAATTGGAAGGTTTATCTTACCGTTTAGTGCCAATTAAAAATACGGAAACAGAAATGCAACAAGGTGGCCGTGTAAACACAGACGCTATGTATGACAACATCATGAATAAATTTGTGTGGGGTGGTTTAGATAAAGAAGGGGTGAGTTTAGATGAAAACTGTACACGTATGGCATCAAACATGCGTATGCAAATGGCAACTTTAGCAGGGGCTTTAATTAACAAAGGTCAAAAGCAAAAAGCAGAAAAAGTGCTTGACTTATGTTTAGAAAAAATGCCTGATGAAAATGTTCGTTATGAAGCTACATTGTATACTATTACGGCAGGTTATTACCAAATAGGTAATATGAAAAAAGCGACTGAGCTATCCGGTAAATTATTTGACATTTATGAAAATGATCTGAAAGTATATCAATCACAAAAATCAGCACATAGAGCTTCGTTTAACCGTGAGATCGGTCAGGCTAAAGAAATCATGCGTCGTTTAGTAATGTTAGCAGAACAATTTAAACAAGATGCACATTCTAAAGAATTAATGACCCGATTAACAGCTATTGTCCCCATGGAAGAATTAATGCCGCAAGAGCAGCAGGGGCCAGCGCAGCAACAACCGGAACAAGTGTTGCAATAAAGTACTTAACTTTAAAACGCCCCGTAGATTTTTCTCGGGGCGTTTTTGTTTTATATAACGCTGAGCATAATCGAGGCGTCTACAACTAATAAAAATTAACATGACATTTCCTCAATACAGAAAATACAAAAACAACAAACACTTCTTCAAGATCATTAGTAACAGTGAATTTGATGAAATTCATTTTATTGGATCAAAAATGATCGTCACAAAGCACCATGCAAAAATATTACCCGATAGAAACTTGCTGCATGATCTCTTACACGATGTAGGCAATACCTGCGAACTATCAACCGAAGAAGAATATAAGTCACAATTAAAAAAATAATCTTCGATTCTACTCAATCTGACGAGAGCCTGTCAGTTCGAGCGAAGTCGAGAACAACTCAAAAATTATGAATAAAATAGCCATCATCGGATGTGGGAATATGGGTTTGATCTATGCCAATTCCTTTTTGCGATACAAAATCGTTACCAAAGAAAATTTATTGCTGGTAGAAAAAAACAGTGATCGACAAAACAGTTTATCAGCCATGAACATTGGCAAAGTGGTAACTACTACCGATCCATCTATTGCCAATTGTAACATTGTTATTTTAGCTGTAAAGCCACAAGATTTTAAAGAGTTGGCACAAAGCTTAAAAGAAGTCATCAATCCTAATTGTGTCATCTTATCCATCATGGCCGGAACAGAAATTGCCTTTATACAAACACAATTAAACCATCCATTTATAGTACGAGCTATGCCAAATCTTCCGGTAGAATTAAGTATGGGCATGACGGCCTTTAGCTCATCCAAAGAAATATCACATGATAATATTTTGTTAGTTGAAAATTTATTATCAACCACCGGAAGAACGTTATATTTAAAAGACGAGCAACAATTAAATGCTGTAACAGCTTTAAGTGGCAGTGGCCCGGCATACTTTTTTTATTTTATGAAGCACTTGATCGAGGCCGGGGTAGAAATGGGTTTAGAAGAATCTGTAGCGTCTATCCTGGCAAAACAAACGATGTTAGGCGCTTTTCATTTAATTAATAACGGACAAAAAACATTAGATGAATATATTACATCTGTTGCTTCTAAAGGAGGAACAACTGAGGCGGCTTTAAGAATATTTGATGAAAATAAGATGGGTGATACTATTATAGACGCTCTTAAAAATGCCGAACAACGCGCTAAAGAACTTGCTATCAAATAATTGATTAACTTTATGATATGGAAACAATTACAACAAATACTCCTTTACCTAAAAAAAGTAAATGGAAAAGGATTGCGATCATAGTGTTATGTTTGCTTATTATTTCATTAGTTTCTTATGTTTTAATTTGCGGGATCACTTATAGTACAGGGGCCAGAACCGGAATTGTGATAAAGATCTCGCAAAAAGGTTATCTATTTAAAACTTACGAAGGTGAGTTAAACTTAGGCGGTATATCAGAAGGAGATGGTACTATTATGCCAACACGTATATGGAATTTTTCTATCCAAAGAAACGATACTGCATTGTATAATAAATTAGTCAAAACTCAAGGCAAACATGTGCGACTCTATTATAAAGAAGTGATGAAAAATTTCTTTTGGCAGTCAGATACACCTTACATTATTGAAAGAGCAGAATTGGTGAATTAAATTGTATTGTCAGGCTGAGCGGAGTCGAAGCCTTTTCTTTATGGCTTGATAAATAACCCTTCGACTCCGCTCAGGGTGACAATACAAAAAGAGGAAATAAAATTTATTTCCTCTTTTTGTTTAATATGAGAAAACCTTATTTCCCTTCGATCCAATTAGTAATTTGTTCATCAGTTGGTTCAACCGATGAAGGAAGATATTTTACAACCTGACCTTTTTCGTTAATTAAAAATTTATTGAAATTCCATTTCACGGTTGCATCTAAAACACCATTTTCTTTTTTAGAGGTTAACCATTGGTAAATAGGGCTGCTTTTAATACTGATCTTATCCATCATCGGAAAAGTAACGCCGTAATTTTTACTGCAAAATGCTTTAATATCAGAGTTTGTGCCTGGTTCCTGTCCGCCAAAATCATTACAAGGAAAGCCTATCACTATAAAATTTTTAGACTTATACATCTGGTACAACCCTTCTAAACCAACGTATTGAGGCGTATAACCACATTCGGAAGCTGTATTTACAATTAATACTTTTTTGCCTTTTAGATCTGCAAAATTAAACTCCTTGCCATCTAACGTTTGGGTTTTAAACTCGTGTAATGTTTTCATATCTGAACTTGTAAAAGATGCTGAAATTGCTGCTAAAGCTAATACAAATAGGTTTTTCATATGGAGATTATATTATTTTTAATTTGTCATATGGAATACGCCAAACACTAACTATTTATGATGTTAATATTGAAAAATGGCTATTTCATGATTTATGTTTGTTATCTAACAAAGATAAAGGAATAGCGTAAAAAAGCGATTTATTTTTCTAAATTTGTCGCGCCTTGCAAACCGATTCTCATAATACAACTAGTGATGCTATAGTTTATAGTAAACTCAAATCATTTTTTAAGTTAACTAAGTTTACCTTATCTGCTTTAGTAGTATTTTCGGCCATCATTACTTTTTTTACGGTTGCCGAAGAGTTTAACTGGAAACAAGTATTTGCCATTTGCATAGGTGGGTTTTTTGTAACAGCGGCAGCTAATGGCTTTAATCAGATCATCGAAAAAGATCTGGATAAATTAATGAACCGAACTAAATTAAGACCTATCCCTACAGGTAATTTATCGGTTGCTCAAGCTCTTTTATTTTGTGCTCTTTTTGGCATTACAGGTACTGTTTTGCTATGGCTATTTACTAACCCTTTATCCGGAATCATTGGCTTTTTATCTATTATTATGTATGCTTTTGTGTATACACCTTTAAAACGCGTTACTCCATTTTCTGTATTTATTGGCGCTATTCCCGGGGCGCTACCTACACTTATTGGAGCCATTGCGGCATCCGAAGGTTTTGGTAAAATATCTTTTTTTGCTGTACTCTTGTTTTTGATCCAATTTTTTTGGCAGTTTCCTCATTTTTGGGCCATTGCCTGGGTAAGCCATGATGACTACCAACGTGCCGGCTTCTTTATGCTACCATCAAAAGGCGGCAGAGACAAAAGTTCCCGCTCGCAAATTTTAGTGTACACCTTGTCTTTATTTCCTATTGCTTTAACTCCCTATTTTTTTGAGTTCACAGGCTGGATATCAGCTGCTATAGTGAGTAGTATGGGAGTAGTATTTATTTATCAAGCCTACAATTTATACAGATCAGGGAGTATTGACGATGCCCGAAAATTAATGTTTGGCTCATTTATTTATTTACCCATTGTGCAGTTAGCCTTAATGATTGACTGTAAATTTTTAAATTAATTCTATCATGGAAGAAAAAATCAAACCTAGCCCCAATTACAAATCCGAATTAAAAGCAGCTCAGCAAAAAGCCTCCAAACCTTTGTTATGGGTTGGAATTGTAAGTATAGTAATGCTTTTTGCAGGCTTAACCAGTGCTTATGTAGTAAGAGCCGATAATGGTAATTGGTTAATTTTTAATATGCCGGATATATTTTTTGTTAGTACGGCTGTTATTATTGCCAGTAGCATTACCTTATTTATTGGTCTGCAAATGGCCAAGAAAAACAATAACAAAGGTGTTGTCTTCAGTGTTTTGGCTACTTTTATCTTGGGGATCATCTTTACTTACTGTCAATTTGCAGGCTGGAATGAATTAACCGCAAAAGGAGTTGTTTTTGCAGGTAAGTATGCCAACGCTTCAGGGTCATTTTTATATGTATTAACAGGACTACATTTAGCACATTTATTCGGGGGCTTGATTTCGCTGCTGGTAACCCTAATCAATAGCCTTAGGCGAAAATATAATGCGGAAAATACCCTTGGTTTAGAGCTTTGTTCAATATATTGGCATTTTCTGGATATTTTATGGGTCTATTTGTTTTTATTTTTGTATTATATTCGTTAAACTTGCACCATATTTTACTCAAAAATTGTTAAAACTCAAATTTTAATTTATGTCTCATAGTACAGAAATTGATTCAAAAGAAGCCTGGGGCGGCGGCCAATCACCGTTTCGCGTAAGCTACGGAAAAATGATGATGTGGTTTTTCCTTATTTCTGATGCCTTAACCTTTGGTGGTTTATTGGTGTCTTATGGATTTATCCGTCACAAATGGCCTGCAGAATGGCCAAAAGCCGAAAATGTGTTTACTCACTTTCCATTTGTTGAGCAACACTTACCTTTAGCTTACGTAGGTTTAATGACATTTATCTTAATTATGTCTTCTGTAACTATGGTATTAGCTGTAGAAGCAGGTCACAGAAATGATAAAAAGAAAGTTATTGTTTGGATGTTCTGGACCATTGTTGGTGGAGCTACATTCGTAGGTTCTCAAGCTTGGGAGTGGTATCACTTCATTCATGGAACTGCTGAAGGTGCTTTACGCCAGGTGTGGGATATGGAAACAGGTAAATATGTAGAACAAGTTGTTCATGGAGCCAACATGACTGTAAATGAATATGGGCCTGCTCAATTTGCTAACTATTTCTTCTTCATTACAGGATTCCACGGATTCCACGTATTCTCAGGAGTTATCATCAACTTGATCATTTTCTTAAATGTTATTAAAGGCACTTACGAAAGACGCGGTCATTATGAAATGATCGAAAAAGTTGGTTTATACTGGCACTTTGTAGATTTAGTTTGGGTATTCGTATTTACCTTCTTCTATCTACTATAAAATAACTATTAATAAAATTCAAGAACTTAAAACTTAAATATTATGTCAGAATTTCACGATGATTACCCACAATATGAGTTAATGGCTAACCATAGCGAGGAGGAAGGAAAAAAGATCCGTCGCACGCTTTGGAATGTGTTTTGGATAATGTTAGCTATTACTATTGTTGAATTAATAATCGGAGCCATGGCTCCAGGACAAGGTTGGAGTGGCGCATTTTGGTTAAAAGCATTATTCATTGGTTTAACAATTGTTAAAGCAGGCTTTATCGTTATGGCCTTTATGCACTTAGGGCATGAAGTAAAATTCATGAAATACGTTGTATTATTACCTTATACTGTATTTATGTTGTATGGTATTTTTGTGATCTTAAATGAAGGTACTTATAGCGGCGATCCTCAAAACAAAGTGAAAATGGAACCTACATTTATTAAACAACAAGAAAAATTAAAAGCTGGTCACGGACACCATGATGCAGCTGCTACTGAAGGTCATAAAGAAGAGCACAAAGAAGAAGCTCATCACTAAATAAAAAACAAATTATAAAAAACCCGTTCAGGATATGAGCGGGTTTTTTTATTTGATAAAAGCCGCATTGATTTATTATTTTTGATCGAGATTAATGAAAGCTATTTCACCTTCCATAAAAAAAAACAAACTCACCAGATATGCAATTATCTTATTACTGTTGGTGTATTCCTATTTTTTATGGCTAATGATAAAAATTACTTTGCAATACTGGCCAATACAAACAGATGTGGCTTTCTTATCCATTAAACAAGATTACATTCATTTATTACATTATCGAATCGCGTTTTTCATTCATGTATTCAGTGCCATTTTTGTATTATTAGCAGGTTACACACAATTCTCAAACTCAATCAGAATAAAGTTTCCGCAGTGGCACCGTCGTTTAGGCTGGTTATATGTTGTTGTGACATTATTGTTTGCAGGGCCATCAGGATTCATTATTGCCATTTATGCAAATGGAGGATTAAGTTCTCAAATCGCCTTTTGTTTACTGGCATTTTTGTGGATGCTGTTTACAGCCATGGCTCTTTTTAAAATTATAAAAAAACAAGTATCTTCACATAAAGCCTGGATGATCCGCAGTTTTGCCTTGGCCTTATCAGCCATTACATTACGAGCATGGAAATATGTATTAGTCGCAGCATTTCATCCAAAACCGATGGACATATATCAAATTGTAGCCTGGTTGGGTTGGACATTAAATTTAGTAATAGCAGAATTAATTATTTTAAATAAAATAAAACATGAGTATCAAACAACTATTTAGCTTATCACTTATTGCCTTAGTGAGCTTTGCTTGTGATCAAAATTCATCAAAAGATGCCAAAGAACATGTTATCACAGAAGATGTTCAAAATATTGATAAAGAAAAAACTTTAAACGCTGAACAAAAAGAAAAAGTTCAACATAAAACAGCAGTTGCAAAAGACGTGATACTTTCTTTGTACGTAGGTGTTTTCAGGTCAAAGAAAATGAACGACAAGAAAAATCCCATGCTTGAAAACAAGATCAGTATTTCACTAGACTCCATATCAAATGATGTCTTATTTGGTCACTCTGTGGTTGCAGGAAACAACCGATCATTTACCGGAAAATTTATTAAAAAAGATGGACTATACATTGCGGAGTGCAAAGAGCCGGGTGATGATAAATACGATGGTGTTTTTACTTTTACGCTGAACCCTCAAGATGAAAGTATTAAAGGAGCATGGACATCCAATGATAAAAAATTAGCAGTAACCGAACGTTCTTATGATCTAAAGAAAGTAGAATTCAAATATAATCCTCATCAGGAATTAGGCGATATTTCTGTTGAAGTGTACCAATCTTCTAATGCTAATACTGATGAGTTTGAACGTATCACTTCGGATGCGGGTAAATTTAATGCGTCTACCACTTTACTTAAAAAAGAGGATGTAGAAAATATGTATAAGCGCGATTTGGAAGTGATGCGTAATGCTATTTATGCAAGACATGGTTATTCATTTAAAAACAGACAAATGCGTAACTTTTTTGACGCTTATGTAGATTGGTACATTCCAGTATCAACAGATGTTTCAAAGGACTTAACGGATATTGAAAAAAAGAATATTGATTTGATCAAACGTTACGAGAAACACGCTGAAACGTATTACGATGTTTACGGGAGATAAAAGTTAATTGCTTATTTAATAGTGATCTTCTCTCCCAAAAATTTTGGAGACGTGTGCAACAAATAAATATCCAATACACATTTAACTCTGGCAAAATACTCGCGCAGTTTAGTTTTAAACGAATAATTTTTATTTACCTCTTTGGCATTAAACGCAATAGCTGTAATATCATTTTTATTGGCAATAAACAACGCTCGTTGATTATGAAATTCTTGCGAGATGATCGTAATGGAATCTTCTCCAAATACTTCCTTACAACGCACTACACTATCCAACGTTCTGAAACCTGCGTAATCCAATACCATGCAGGAATCCGGGACACCTAATTTCAGTAAGGCTTCACGCATATCCGAGGGTTCGTCATATCCTTCAACATGATTATCTCCACTCAATAATAAAAATTGTACTTTGTGAGTAATGAATAATTCGTAAGCTGCTTGTATGCGGTATGTAAAATACATATTAGCCGTTCCACGTCTGCTAAATTTACTGGCTCCTAAAACCAGCCCAATCTTATGTTTTGGTAGTTTCTCTGCATCTGAATACAATTGAGTTTTAGTAGACGAAACGATCCAATAATTACTTATGAGAATTAAAAGAAAACAAAAAATGAATGAAAACATTAACCATTTAAAAGCACGTTTATATGTTAGAAAAAAGGTTTTCATTAAATGAAAAACGATACGATCGTAAACACCGCAAACAATACGCTGGCAATACCATTGGTTGTAAAGAATGCTAAATTAACTTTAGACAGATCATTTGGTTTAACCAAAGTGTGCTGATAGATCACCAAACAAGAAAACAAGCCTGCCCCTATCCAATATAAAAAATTAAAATGCCCAATATAACCTGCCAATAAAACAAAGGCGATAGAAAAAGCATGCAACACTTCTGAAAAACGCAGAGCACCTTTGGTTCCTAATAATACCGGAATGGATTTTAATTTATTTTCTCTGTCAAAGGCTTCGTCCTGCAACGCATAAATAATATCAAACCCACTTACCCAACAAAATACCGTAAATGAAAACAGTAACGGCAACCAGGCAAATTCTCCGGTAACCGCTAAATAAGCACCGATAGGTGCCAATGCTAAGCCACAACCTAATACTAAATGGCACAAGGGCGTAAAACGTTTAGTATAACTATAAAACAAAATCACAAACAAAGCAACAGGCGAAAGAAAAAAACAAATGCTGTTAATGAACCAGGTTGCTGTTACAAATAATGCGCAGTTTATAATAATAAAAAACAAAGCATTATTTGAATTGATGATACCGGACGGAATTTCCCGTACCGCAGTGCGTGGATTTAAAGCATCAAATTTTCGATCAATAAAACGATTAAAGGCCATGGCCGAATTTCGGGCAGTAACCATACAAGCTAATACCAATAAAAATAATTTTAACGAAAAAGAGTACCCTTGTTGCAAGGCTAATACAAAGCCAATGCAGGCAAAAGGCAAAGCAAAAATGGTATGACTAAACTTTACTAATGATAAATAATGTTTAATTCCTGTCATGTTAGCTTCTGAAGATTAATACCATTAAAAATACGACAGGTATAGAAGACAAAACAACACCAACATATCCTAAACTAAAGTTACTTTTAGTGATCTCGTATTTTGCATTCAGATAAATATTTACTGTAGAAAAAACAAATCCTATAATGGCAAACAATAAAGAAAAAAATAAATAGAACGGATTGATGAGCGTTAAGCTAGCTGCTGCGCCAAACACAACAGATAAATATCCTGATAGTTTAAACAAATTCATTATAATACGTTATTCGTTTGTTCTTTAATTTTTTCTAATTCATCTTTCATCAATACCACTAATTTTTGCATCTCTGCATCATTAGCTTTAGAGCCAATGGTGTTGACCTCTCTGCCAATCTCTTGTCCAATAAAATTTAATTTTCTGCCACCGGAAGGTTCTTTCATTGTTTTAATGAAATAATCCAAGTGTGTTTTTAAACGCACTTTTTCTTCATTGATGTCTAATTTTTCAATATAATAGATCAACTCCTGTTCAAAACGGTTATTGTCTATTTTATCCGTACCAACTACTTCTTCGAGATTTTTTCGGATACGATCTTTAATTGTTTGGATTCTGGCAGCATCGTGTTCTTTTATTTTTTCCAAAGAGTCTGATATAATTCCTAGTCTATCTTCAAAATCTTTTACAATAGAATTCCCTTCATCTTCTCTGAATTTATTTAAAGAAGCAATGGCAGTCATTATTACCTCATGAATGTCTTTCCAGTCTTGCTCATCAGGTTCTTTACGTTCTGATTTTAAAACGTCCGGCATTTTTAAAACCTGAGTCAATAAATTAGTTTGTGGTTCATTTAAATCGATAGCCAATTGTTTTAGTTTTTCATAATACGCTTTGGCTAACTCAGTATTCACTTCAACCGGTGTTTCTTGCTTTTTAGATTCAACATAAACCGATAGATCAATTTTACCACGCTCTAACAACTTAGCCACTTCACTTTTCAGTTCATGTTCCTTATCTCGGTAAATAGATGATAAGCGCAAACTTAAATCTACATTCTTACTATTGAGAGAACGTATTTCCACGCTTACCGTTTTATTCGAAAATTCTTTTGCGGCTTTTCCAAAGCCAGTCATTGATTTTAACATGTTTCAAAAGTAAGGAATTATAGAGCCAATTTGAAATTTATGTTATAACTTTAAACCTTGTAAATAAAGCATTACTTAGGCCATTAGTACACACGAAACATACATGCAGCGTTGCCTTGAACTGGCAAAAAAAGGGTTGGGACAAGTAGCGCCTAACCCTATGGTTGGCTGCGTGGTGGTGTACGAAGGTAAAATTATAGCCGAAGGTTATCATCAAAAATATGGTGAAGCACATGCTGAACCGAACGCCATTAAACAAGTACGCGATGAGCATTTGAAAAAATGCACACTTTACGTTAGCCTTGAACCCTGTAGTCATTTTGGAAAAACAGCTCCTTGCGCTGATCTCATCGTAAGCAAAGGAATTCCTAAAGTTTTTGTTGGCTGTTTAGACCCTAATCCATTAGTAGCAGGCAAAGGCATTAAAAAATTACATGATGCCGGAATAGAAGTAGAATATGGTATTTTAGACAAAGAGTGTCGTGAATTAAACAAACGCTTTTTTACTTTCCAGGAAAAAAAACGTCCATACATTATTTTAAAATGGGCGCAAACACAGGATGGCTTTATCAGTAAATTACCAATACCTGAAAACAAAGAAGATAACTGGATCACAACTACTGAGAGTAAACAACTAGTACATCAATGGAGGGCAGAAGAACAAGCCATTTTAATTGGTTATAATACTGCCATTGGAGATGATCCCTTACTAACCACGCGACTAGTTAAAGGCTCAAATCCCATTCGATTAATCATTGATAAGCATTTAGAGCTGCCTATGCATTTAAATATTTTTAATACCGAAGCTAAAACGATTATCTTTAACTGTATTAAAAACGATGTGAAAAACAATATTCATTATATAAAAATTGACTCAGGTAATATGCTTAACGACATATTACATCAATGTTATTTACAAAATATTGCCAGTATCATCATCGAAGGTGGCACAAAAACCATCAATCATTTCATCCAGCAAAATTTATGGGATGAAGCCCGCATATTTGTGAATCCAAATTTATATTTCAAAAGCGGTGTATTAGCTCCCGAAATTGAGATTCATTCAATTCAATCCATCAGCAGCGGAACTGATCTACTTTACATCTTAAACAATTAACCCATGCTCTTTCTAATTTTATCAATTGTAGTTTCTACACTTTTCGGTATTTCATTCAAAATTATTTCCTTAAAAAACATTAATGCTTTTCAGGCAATTGTTGTCAATTATATTGTTGCGGGTGCTTTAGGCTTTTTAACTACCAAATCTGATCTCACACCTTTAAATGTTATTCATCAACCGTTTTTTTACCTGGCCATTTTATTAGGCGTTATTTTTATTGGTAGTTTATTTGCGATTGCCGAAACAACTGCAAAATATGGCATTTCGGTAGCGCAGGTAGCCAACCGTATGTCGGTAGTTATTCCAATTAGCATTGCTATTTTATTTTATGGAGACAGCATCACTGCATCTAAAGTGATTGGAATTCTTTTAGCCATTGCTGCCGTGTATTTAGTATCTCATAAAGAAGCCGAAGGAAAAAAAGAAGATAAATTTTGGTGGGTATTTCCATTAATCATTTTCTTATGCAGTGGCATTGTTGATTCAGCAATAAATTACGCACAGCGTGAATTAGTGAATGAAAGTAATTTTGATGCGTTTTTATCCACTATTTTTTCTACAGCATTTATTTTTGGATTGATTATTCTGATGTATCAAATAATTATTAAAAAAGAGCGCATTCAAGGGAAAGCGATCCCCGCCGGAATTATATTAGGTGCCATAAATTATAGCACCATGTATTGCATCATCAGAGCGCTTAACTCGGGCGTACTGGAGCCTTCTGCCCTATTTCCAATCAATAATCTGAGCATCTTAACAATAGCCACTTTAATATCTGTATTAGTCTATAAAGAAAAACTCTCTACCAAAAACTGGATAGGTATTGTATTAAGTTTATTAGCTATTTTCATTTTAGGATTATTACCACAATTACTAAAGTAAACAATGCTTTTTTCTGATACGTATTTAACTATTGAAAAAAAATCAGATATTATCTTTAAAGATAAGGGTAGTAAATTTTTATGCTTTGCATTTCCGGTTGAAAACGAACAACAAATAAAAGACACTTTATTTCAATTAAAAAAAGAACATCCTCAGGCTAATCATCATTGTTATGCCTATCGCTTGGGTGCTGATAAATTAAACTATAGAGCTAATGATGATGGTGAGCCAAGTAATACTGCCGGCAAACCAATATTAGGGCAAATTCAATCAAAAGACTTAACTAATATTTTAATTGTTGTGGTTCGTTATTTTGGTGGAACCTTACTTGGAGTCAGTGGTTTAATCAATGCCTACAAAACATCAGCCGCTGAAGTCATACAGAATTCAACGATTGTAGAAAAACAGATCCTGTTTAATTACACCATCCATTTTTCGTTTGAACAATTGAATGATGTGATGAAATTAATGAAGCAACTGGATTGCAAGATCACACAACAAAATTTTGATACCAATTGTGAAATTCAATTTAGCATACGCAAAGCCAATAGTGAACAATGCGAAGAAAAATTGAAGAAAATAAGTGGCTTGAAATTATTATCTAATTTCTAATATCTTTGTGATACTATGCAAATCTCAAACCGTCAGTTATTTTTAAACCACGTTGCTCAAACTTCTCCAAAACCAATGGACTTGGAAATAGTAAATGCAAAAGGGGTTTACTTATATGATGTACATAACAAATCCTATATGGATTTTATTTCCGGAATTTCTGTTAGCAATGTTGGTCATTGTCATCCAAATGTGGTAAAAGCAATTCAGTTACAAGCAGAAACATACATGCACTTAATGGTGTATGGCGAATATGTACAAGCACCACAAATTCAATTGGCCAAAGCCTTAACGAGTTTGTTGCCTAAAAACTTAAATTCTGTTTTTTATACAAACTCCGGCACCGAAGCAACAGAAGGCGCCTTGAAATTAGCCAAGCGTGTTACCGGAAGAAGCGAAATTATTTGTTTCAAGGATTCTTACCATGGAAGCACACAGGGTGCTTTAAGTGTAATGGGTAATGAAGAATTTAAACAAGCCTTTCGTCCATTATTACCGGATATTAAAATATTAACTTATAATTCAGTTGAAGAAATTCAGCAACATATTACCAATAAAACAGCAGCGGTTATATTAGAACCTATACAAAGCGAAACTGGTTACACCGTTGCATCAAAAGATTTTTTGAAGGCGATTGAATTAGCTTGCAAACAACATGGTGCTCTATTTATTTTAGATGAAATTCAAAATGGTTTTGGAAGAAGCGGCACTTTTTTTGCATTGGAACAATTTGGCATCATACCTGATGTTTTATTATTAGCAAAAGGCATGGGCGGCGGATTACCCATTGGTTGTTTCATCAGCGATCAAAAATTATTGAATGAATTTACTCACAGTCCTGTTTTAGGAAATATTAATACGTTTGGAGGAAACGCCGTATGTTGCGCGGCTTCATTAGCCTGTTTACAAACCATTCAATCAGAAAAATTATTAGATACGGTAGAACACAAATCTAATTTAATCCGTTCGCTTTTAGTTCATCCTGCCATCAAAAAAATTAAAGGAAAAGGTTTAATGCTCTCTATTGATTTTGAAGACACGGATCTTAATTTCAAAATTATTGAAACCTGTGTACAAAAAGGATTAATTGTAGATTGGTTCTTATTCAACTCGCACAGTATGCGTTTAGCGCCGCCATTGGTGATTACCGACGAAGAAATTAAAAAAGCTTGTGAGATTATTTTAGAGTCAATTAATGAGTCATCAAAATAATTGCATTAAAGTTCTACCAAGGTCACCAACAATTTCTCGATCTTCAATTTCATTTCTTTAGCCGAACAATCGTAATTATTAAAGAGTACTGAAAAAGCCAACTCCTTACCCGATTTCGTTTTCACATAACCGCAATACCCTCTGGCTCTATTGATGTAACCTGTTTTAGCACGCATGTTACCTTCAGCAAAAGTTCCCTTGCATAAATTAACCATACTTCCATTTTTTCCTGCAACGGGTAACGAAATATTAAAGGCTGTGTACATCACACTATCTCGATAAATTTTCGAAAGGATCGTTGCCTGAATTTTTGTAGTCACCGTATTGGCTCTTGATAATCCACTGCCATCTTCCATATGCAAACCCGATACATCAACGCCTCTATCTTTCCAATAATTTTTTACGGCCTCAATCCCATTAGCCGTTGTGCCTTGTTTGCCGGATTTTACTCCACCAACTGTTTTCAATAAACTCTCAGCATAATGGTTATTACTTTTCGTATTGGTGTAAAACACTATTTTTTCGAGCTTAGGTGAAATATGAGTATGCAAGAGCTGAGATTTAATATTGGAATCGTCCCAATTTACAGCAATAAAATTATTTTCATCATTCGCAGATAAGTTATTTTTTTTCAATTGCTCATTTAATTCATATTTAAAAAAATTAAATGGTTCAGGCATTTGAGCTTCCACTTCATAATTAACTTTATTTGGAGGGATAGATCCTGAAACTTTCCTTGTGTACTCGTAAGGATTACCAAATACATAGGCTTCATCCTCTGTCCCATAACAAGACACCAAAGATTCAATCTTCATTCTATTTTCAAAATAAGTTGGCTTAATACTTTCTAGCCTCGCATAGTATTTTTGATCTTTGCTGGTATAATACAATGAGAATTTATTGTCTTTATAGGATAAGCTATTGGCGCCGGCACCAAAGTAATTGCCTATATCTCCCCAGATCCAATTACTTGGTATTTTATCATCAAAGCAATTTGTATTTACTCCGATATTAGTTGTTAGTTTTTTAATATTTTTTGATTTTATCTTTTTGATCAACGGTAAAAAAAATAAGGAATCGTTACTGTAAAAATATGACGAATTAAATGACGGATCTCCACTACCATATACTATGATATTTGCCAATGAATCTTCAGTTAACAATAAATTGTAGTTTGTTTTGTAGGTATAATCTTTCCCCAATACTCCAAGCGCCGCAGAAGTTGTAATTATTTTCAACGTGCTGGCAGGCACTAACGCTAATTCTGAATTATATTCTTTTATTGTTTTTCCGCTTGACGCTTCCAATACACAAAAACTGTAATTAGCATGTGTTAGATCTTTATCTTTTTTATAAGCATCTAAAACAGAATCGATACTCGATTGCGTATATGTTAAAAATGGAATAAGACTTAACAGTAAAAAAAAGACAACTTTCATTATAAATCAAATATTAAATTTTTATAAAAATAATTGCTTAATCTAAAAAAAATATGGCGATCTCAATTTTGTTGTTAACTTTATGTAATTCAAAACGATAACATGGTTTATGTCAAATACCTCGTTTGCCTTTAAACAATTTACCATCAAGCAGGATCTGTGTGCTATGAAAGTAGGAACAGATGCTGTGTTATTAGGCGCCTGGATCATTCCCAACGGAAGTTCTAACATTTTAGATATAGGGACAGGTACCGGAATTATTTCCTTAATGTTAGCGCAAAAATCCAAGGCTGAAATTGACGCCATTGACATTGATGAAAACGCTGTTATACAAGCCAAACAAAATATTTCTGAAAGTAAATTTTCCAATAACATCATTGTTAATCATATTTCCTTCCAGGAGTTTGCAAAAAACAGCGACAAAAAATTTAATTTGATCGTCACCAATCCTCCTTACTTTGAACAATCTCTCAAATCATCGGATCAAAAACGCTCACATGCCCGCCATGCAGATGTTCTGCCATTTGAAGACCTGTTGGATGGTGTGATTAAACTGTTGGATCCAAAAGGTAAATTTTGTTTGATCCTCCCGAAATTAGAGGCTGAAAAATTCAGAGCTTTGGCAGAAAAAAAGGGATTGCACTTATCTAAACTATTACGTATCAAATCCAGAGCTGATAAAGACACTGACAAACGTCACATCATGCAATTTGAGTTTACACCTACTGAGTTTTCTGAAACTACTTTAGTTATTGAGCAACAGGAAAGACATCAGTACACCTCTGAGTATAAAGAACTCACCAAAGATTATTACGTAAATTTTTAACAAATAAGCTGCAAAAAACTCGGCTTTTTTCGTTTAAATCTTTATCTTTAAATTATAACAATGATACCTATGCAAAAAGCAATTGTAGTATGTTTTAGTGCGATGTGTTTAAACATATCTGCCCAAGACACTGTAAAAGTAAAAACCAATTTAACTCCCGAACAAGAAGCTGAAAATGCTTACAACTTAGGTTTAGAGTTTATTGGAAAAAAAGATTATAACATGGCTACCGAAAATTTCTCGAAAGCCATACAATTAAATCCCAATTTTGATAAAGCGTATTCCAACAGAGGCTTTGTAAAATTTGAATCCAAGAACATGGATGGCGCTTTGGAAGACTATAATAAAGCCCTTAGCATTAAACCTAGCAGTTCAGATGCTTTGTTTGGAAAAGCACAAGTTTTTTATGCAACCGGAAGAAAAGATTCTTGCTTAGGTTATTTGAACAAAGTAACTATGCTGGATGAGAATTATAGTAAAGCATTTTACTTATTAGGTCAGATGAAATTTGAAAGCGGTGATTACAAAGAAGCCATTGCCGAATATGACAAAGCCATTGCTGCTAAACCTGATTATGCTTATGCCTATAATGACAGAGCATCTTCTAAAAAACAATTAGGTGATGATGCCGGTGCAATTGCTGATTATGAAAAAGCTTTAGCAAATGATCCTAAATTGTTTTTTGCTTATAATAATTTAGGCTCTTGTAAACGTAATAAAGGCGACAATGCAGGAGCTGTTGAAGCATACAACAAAGCCATTAGTATAAAACCTGATTATTATATTGCATTAAACAACAGGGGAACCGCAAAATTAAACAACAATGATATTGCTGGCGCCATTGCAGATTTTGATGCGGCCTTAAGAATAAAATCGGATTACACCTTAGCCTTAAATAATATGGCTTCAGCCTACCTTAAAAAGAAGGAATATAAAATCGCTACTGACTGGGCGAATAAAGCCATTCAAAATGATGCTAAATCCGGAGCCGCTTACCTCAATCGTGGTATTGCCAAACAAATGCTTCGTGACGAAAGCGGAGCCTGCTCTGATTGGAAAAAAGCCGCAGAATTAGGCATTCACGAAGGCACAAGTTTTTCAGCAGGATTATGTGATTAATTAATTAGATACTATTTTTATGATAAAATTATATAAAGTTTTCGCCTTCATTTTACTAGGTACATCAATTGCTACAGCGCAGAGTGTAGAATTCGAGAAAAGTAATTTCCCTGATAAAAAAGATCAATTTAAAGATGCAAGAAGCAACTATAATGATGGTAAGGACGCCTTTGATCTGGGCAAGAAAGAATATGAATATATTATAGAAGGCTACGTTGAAAAAAACAAATATTATCCGGTAAGTCGTAAAGATTATCAACGTGCCGGCGATATATATTTTAAACAAGCTTTACCTTTATTACAAAAAGCTCAAGAATTTAATCCTAACAATGCCGACTTAAATTATATGCTTGGGTTTATTTATTTCAACCTTAATCCTCAAGGAGACCAAAGTGTTACGTATTTAGAAAAAGCCTTCAAGCTAAGCCCTAAGCTTCCGGCCGATGCTGCTTATATCTTAGGCTGGGCCTACCAAATGCATTTGAAATGGGACGATGCGATCAAATATTATCAGCTATATAATGCTTTTTTAAATACAAATGCTAAAGACAATGCATTTGCCATTGAAGACATCACAAAAAAAATAGCAGAATGTAAAACCGGAAAAAAATTAATGGATTCTCCTGAGCGTGTTTATGTTGATAATCTGGGATCATCTATCAATTCATCTTATCATGAATATAGTGCCTTTATTACAGCCGATGAATCAATGATCGTGTTTACATCAAGACGTGATGGTTCTACCGGAGGTAAATTATCTCAGGATGATAATTTTCCTTTTGAAGATCTATACCAATCTAATAAAATGAACGGCAAATGGGCTCCGGCTCAAAATATGGGAGCCATTGTTAATACAGATGAACACGATGCAACAGCAGGCTTATCAGCAGATGGAACCATTATGTTTGTGTTCAAGTATTCAGAAAAAGATGGAGGAGATATTTATGTAAGTAATCTAACAGGCACTACCTGGTCAAAACCCACACGTTTAAATAAAAACATAAATTCTAAAAAGCACGAATCATCTGTGAGTTTATCATTTGATTCTAAAAAATTATATTTTATTTCTGACAGAGAAGGTGGTTTAGGAGACAGAGACATTTATGTATCTAATACTGATGTAAAAGGAGATTGGGGTGTGGCTGAAAATCCCGGCCCATCACTAAACACAAAATATGCAGAAGAAGGCGTTTTTATTCATCCTGATGGTAAAACTATTTACTTCAGCTCAAAAGGTCATAACACCATGGGTGGATTTGATATTTTTAAATCAACCTTAGAAAATGGACAATGGACAGAACCACAAAATTTAGGATACCCGATCAATGGACCCGATGACGATGTGTTTTTTGTAGTGAATGGTAGTGGCCACCACGGTTATTTTGCTTCAGCAAAACAAGGCGGTATGGGTTTGATCGATATTTACAAGATCACTTTTTTAGGCCCGGAAAAGTCGCCTTTATTAATGAATGAAGATAATTTATTGGCTAGTGTTGCTGCACCCGTAAGCGAATTCAAAGCAGAAAAAATTGAATCTGTTGGCCCTAAAATGACCATCCTAAAAGGGATCGTTACAGATGAACAAACCAAACAACCTTTAGAAGGACAAATTGAATTGGTTGATAACTCTAAAAACGAAGTTATTGCCACATTCAAATCAAATAGCACAACCGGTAAATATCTAGTATCTCTTCCATCCGGTAAAAACTATGGTATTGCTGTGAAAAGAGATGGTTATTTATTTCACTCCGAAAATTTTGACATACCGGCTACAGCCAGTTACCAAGAAGTTGAAAAAAATATCGAGTTGAAAAAGATCGATATTGGAAAAAGTATCGTTCTGAAAAACATTTTCTTTGACTTTGATAAAGCTACCATTCGTCCTGAATCTGCCAACGAATTAGAACGATTAATTAAATTGCTAAATGAAAATCCAACTCTAAAAATTGAATTAGGTAGTCACACCGATAGCAAAGGAAGTGATGAATACAATCAAAAACTATCACAATCACGTTCTCAATCTGTAGTTACTTATTTAATTGGGAAAGGAATTGCTACCGACAGGCTAGTAGCCAAAGGTTATGGCGAAACAGTAGCGGTAGCAACTAATGACACTGATGAAGGAAGACAACAAAACAGAAGAACTGAATTTAAAATCTTGAGTAAATAATATATGCTCCTGAAATTTTGGGATTATATTTCTTCTATTGGGATCAAAGAAGCATACGATAAAGATCTGGCCAGGCGTATCACGCTGGCCAATCAATTTTCTTGTATAGCCTTGATCATCTTTTTGTTGAGTGGCATTAACAATTTGATACTGGGAGATATTTTTTCGTTTTTTATTATTGAAAGCTTTGTTATTATATGTTTGATCGGCTTATATTTTAACCGTATTCAATATCATCGCTTTGCTATTATTTTTTTATTCAGTTTTATCAGTCTGGCTGTTTTTTATTTCGATTCATACTCCGGTTTATTATCGGGAACATACCTTTATTATTTTCCATTAATACTCGCCATTGCTTTTTTATTCGATTTTAAAAAAGATAAAAAAATAATGATACTTTATTTTTCTCTCATCCTAACGCTTATGACTATTAATGCATTCACCCATTATAGTTTATTTAAAAGCAATTTTATTACAGATGATAAACGTTATCAAATGTTTATTTTTAATTTATTGTTTAGTGCCGGTGCTGTTGGTTTTTTTATCTATTTAACTGTAAAAAACAATTTAACCACCAGTGATCTGTATCAACAACAAATTGCTGAACGTGAGTTGGCCGAAAAAACCATCAAACAAACCATTACTGAAAAAGATATTTTATTAACTGAATTACACCACCGTGTGAAAAACAATTTAGCGGTTATTGCAGGATTATTTAGCTTAAAACTAGACAGCGTAAAAAATGAAGAAGCAAAAGAAGTTTTATTGGAAAGCAGGAATCGTGTGCGCTCCATGGCTTTAATTCATAACCGTTTATATAAAAATTCGAATTTTGCCAATGTTAACTTCGACCAATACATCAACGAACTTATTTCTGAAATCAAAATCAGTTATCCGGCTTTTGCAAATACAATTGCTGTTAACACTCACATAAGTAACATAACCCTTAATGTTAACACAGCTATTCCATGTGGTTTAATTTTAAATGAATTGCTGACCAATTGTTATAAACATGCTTTTAAAGGAAAAACGAATGGCTCAATTTATATTTCATTTTCTCAGGAAGACAATAAGATAAAATTGATAGTGAAAGACAATGGCATAGGACTTCGTCCGGAATACGAAACCAGTGAATCACTTGGGATCACAGTAATTCAATCGCTTTGCGAACAACTGGAAGGCAAGTATGAATTTACTGTTGAGGAAGGCACCTGCTTCAAATTGACATTTGATCTCAATGTTAAGCTTAATTAAAAGAGTCCTTTTAAGGAAATTTAATGTTTAATTTCTAAAATTCTACAAAGGATTTAAGTAGTTTCTTGCTATATTCGTTATTCAAAATTTACCTTATTTTAATCTTATGAATACTGAGCAACCTAAAAAAAAGAAAAGTCTTTTTAAAAGAATATTAAAATGGTCGGGCATTACTTTTTTGCTACTCCTGATTTTAGTAATTGCAGCGCCTTTTATTTTTAAAGATAAGTTAGTACAGATCGTTAAAGATGAAGCCAATAAAAGCTTGAATGCCAAAGTTGATTTTGGTGATTTTGACTTAACCTTATTTAGTTCGTTCCCGGATTTTAGATTTAAAATCCAAAACGTGAGCGTTATTAATATTGAACCATTTGCAGGTGATACCCTTGCCTACATCAAAGAATTATCCTTTGATCTAAATATTAAAAGTGTGATCAGTGGTGATAAATATCAGATCAACTCTTTAATTATTGATGAACCAAAAATCAATGGAATTGTTTTAGCCGATGGTAAAGCCAACTGGGATATTGCTAAACCAAGTATAGACACTACTGCTACTACACCGGTTGACACCAGTGCTACCAAGTTTGCCATGAAACTAAACTCGTTAAAAATTAACCACGCAAATATTACTTACAATGATATGCAAGGAAATATGTCGGCTGTTTTAAAAGATCTGAATTATTCCTTAAGTGGTGATTTTACTCAAGACAATTTCACTATGAGTAATTTATTGGAAATTGCTGAAACTTCTTTTGATATGGGAGGAGTTGGTTATTTAACTAAAGCAAAAGTACGAGGTAAGGCTGATTTGGATATGGATATGCCAAATATGAAATTTACATTTAAAGAAAATGAATTAGACTTAAATGATCTGGGCTTATCTTTTGATGGTTTTATTAGCATGCCAAAAGAAGATATTGGTATGGATCTGAAATTTGCAGCTAAACAAACTGAATTCAAATCTATTTTATCATTAATTCCAAGCGTATATTCTAAAGACTTTGCTAGTGTACAAACCAAAGGGAAATTAACTTTAAACGGTATGGCAAAAGGCACTATGCATACAAGTACTGATGGCAAAAGCGATACGTATCCTTCTTTTGAAATTAACTTAGGAATTGCTGATGCGATGTTTAAATATCCATCTTTACCAAAATCAGTAAACAATATTAATATTGATGTGCATGTAGAAAACAAAAAAGATTATTTAGATGCAACTACCATTGATGTGAATAAATTTCATTTAGAAATGGCAGGTAATCCTATTAATATGTGGGCGCATGTAAAAACACCTATTTCAGACCCTGATCTAAATGCTGAAATAAAAGGGATAATCAATTTAGCTTCGGTAAAAGAATTTGTTCCTTTAGAAAAAGGCGATGAAATGAGTGGTATGGTAAAAGCGGATATAGCCGCTGCCGGCCGCATGAGTAGCATTGATAAAAAAGAATACGATAAATTCAAATTAAGTGGTGTATTGGAGATCAACGAAATGAACTATAAAACAACGACCCTTCCGTATGATGTTTTATTAAATGTATTGAAATTAAATTTCACTAATCAGTTTGTTGAATTAGCAGCCTTTGATGCTAAAATGGGTAAATCTGATATTAAAGCCCAAGGTAAAATTGACAATTTTATGCAATACATTTTTAAAGATTCTTTAATTGTTGGTCACTTTAATATGCAATCTGATTTGATGGACCTAAATCAATTGATGAGCTCCTCAACTACCGAAACAGCAACAGCCCAACCTGCAGCAGCTGATACAGCAGCTATGACTGTTGTAGAAGTACCGGGTAATATTGATTTCGTAATGAACACAGACATCAAACAATTGTTATACGACAATTTAGTAATTGATAACTTGAATGGAAACATTGAGATCAAAAAGAAGAAAGTCGATATGACGAATTTGAAATTAGGTGTATTAGGTGGTAATGTTTTAATGAATGGTTTTTACGAAACTACCAATCCAAAAAAACCAACAGTAAACATGAATTTCAAAGTAGATAATTTTGATATACAAAAAACGTTTAACGCATTTAATACAGTACAAAAATTAGCACCAATTGGCAAATATGCAAAAGGTATGTTCACCGCTACTTTAGAGAATTTTAAAGCTGATCTGGATTCTAAAATGGAACCGGTATTGTCTTCAATTCACGGAAATGGTGTTCTTAAAACTAATAGTGTAGAGGTAAGTGGTTTTGAGCCATTTAATAAATTAGCAGATGCTCTAAAAATTCAAAAACTTAAAAATTTAACTCTGCAAAATGTAAATGCCGAATATGAATTTAAAGATGGCAGAGTAGCTTTAAGAAATCCGGTAAAAGTAAAAATTGATAAGATCAGTGCTGATATTACAGGTTCAACCGGATTTGATCAATCCATTGACTATAATTGGAAAATGGATGTACCTACTGAAATGTTTGGTTCGCAAGCCAACACCATGGTTGCCGGATTATTAGGACAGGCAAGTTCAGCTGCTGGAACAAACATTAGCATGCCTAAATCAGTAAAAGTAAATGTTGGCTTTGGAGGAACGGTAACAAATCCTACTGTTAAAACCGGAATGAAAGGTGGTGAAGCTACAACAACTGTAAAAGACCAATTAGTAAATACCGCGAAAGATAAAGCTAACGAAGAGGCTCAAAAAATATTGGCTGATGCACAAGCACAGGTTGATAAAATAAAAGCAGAAACACAAGCTACTGTAGACAAACTAAAAGCAGACGGATATGCAGAAGCAGACAAATTGGTAGAACAAGCCTCTAATCCATTAGCGAAAATTGCAGCTAAAAAAGCAGCAGAAGTGGCTAAAAAAGAAGTCGATAAAAAAGCTCAAAAAGTGTTAGATGAATCCGACGCCCGTTGCAATAAAATTTTAGAAGATGCTAAAGCAAAAAGTGCAGCAGCAGCCGCTAAATAATTTTTTTAATTACAATTTTTTTAAAGCGCTACTTAAATGTAGCGCTTTTTTTATTCATTCTAATTAAGGTAAAACAGAGTTCCTGAAATATTCGATTACTCATTACAGACCGTATTTCTCAGTTCATTTTCAGGCATTTAATCATTAGAACAAAGAATTTTGTTAAAAACATGTTAATAATTATGATGTTTTTCTTATCTTTATGGGTAATCATAATTATTGTCCTATATGAAACTAAAACTACTTTTTTGTTTTTTAATCGTTGCCATATCTGTAAAATCGCAATCCTCTAAGGATCTAAAAGATTTTATCAATAAAAATCATTTAGCTATCAGAAGCGTGCATAAGCACATGATTGGGCAGAATCATACCAATTATGAGTCCACATTCAAGGAACTCCTAAAACAACAGGAGGAATCCGTGAAATCATTTAATGATACACAGTCAAGTTTTTATTTTGCCTGCAAGGTTAGAAAGGAATGTTTAGTGTTTTTAAGCAAACACTCTAAAGGTTCAATCGAATATTTCGAATTAACCGATAACGAAAAAAAAGAAAGTGCTCTGCTCTCAGAAGCTCAGTATTCAAAGCTTTCCAAAGAAGATATCAAAATAATCGATGCTTTAGATTTATCTAATCCACAAAGTATTAATCAACTTCAATTAACTATTCAATAAGTAATTTATGAGATTTTTAAACAGAATTCTTCAAGGGTTATTATTTATTGTTGTCCTTTCCCAAAACGGATTTGCGCAAACTTGCCCATCTATAACGGCATTAGCCGGAACAGGTACAAGCACAACAATATGTTCAGGTCAATGTGCTAATTTAACAGCCACACTTATTCCTGTTAATTCAACAACTAGTTATTCAGTACAATCAATTCCTTTTGCTCCCTTTGCCTCTACCGGAGGAACTGCATTAGCGCCTATTGATGATATCTGGAGTAATGCTATTAATATTGGATTTAATTTTTGTTATTATGGTAATTCCTTTAATCAATTGATTGTAGGCTCAAACGGTGAAATCAGCTTTAATACAGCATTAGCCGGCGGTTTTAACAATTGGAATATCACAAGCGTTTTACCTAACCTAATTGATTTACCCGGTAATACAATTTGTGGTGTATTTAAAGATATTGATCTATCAGCCGGAGGTGTTGCAAGAACCTATACCACGGGAGTTGCACCGTGCCGAAAATTTGTTGCTTATTGGGATAATGTACCTTTATGGAATTGTGGAACGGTATTAAACTCTTTTCAAATAGTATTAAACGAAGGAACAAATTATGTAGATGTTTATATTGAAACAACGACCCCTTGTGGAACTGGTGGTAACGCAGATAGAGGATTAGTTGGTATACAAAATGCTTTGGGAACTACTGTTGCTGCTCCGGCAGGAAGAAACGTATTAACAAACTGGACAGCAACAAACGAAGCTTGGAGATTTGTTCCAACCGGTACACCAAATTATACCGTAAATTGGGCTGGCCCAACAGGCGCCGCTGGTACCGGCACAGCCGTAACCGTATGTCCAACAGCTACAGGAAATTATACTGCTACTATGGTGGTAGCGGCTTGTGGCGCAGGTGCAACAACTAACTATACCAGCGCTGTTACGGTTTCTGTAACTCCAACGCCAACATTAACTGCATCTTCAAGTGCAACGAGTATTTGTTCAGGATCAACAGCTACATTAACAGCTACAGGCGGAACAACTTATACTTGGATGCCGGGATCTTTAAGCGGCAGCTCCGTGACCGTTAGTCCTTCCACAACAACAACGTATACCGTAAGTAGTAATAATAATGGATGTATAGGAACTAGAACAGTTGTATTAACTGTAAATGCGAATCCAACTTTAACAGCGGTAAGCAATCCAACTGTATTATGTGGCACCGGTACTGCTACTTTAACTTCTACAGGAGCCAGTACTTATACATGGAATCC
>JAKFDE010000063.1:0-2164 GCA_036676295.1 Bacteroidia bacterium
TTTCAAACAGAATTATTCTAATAATAGAGGGAGGTAGGTTTTGAACTTTAAAAGAACATTCTTGTAAATAAAGGGATGCAGGAGTTTTTTTGCCTATTTTTTACTTTAGTCGTTTGGTAGTGATTTTTTATGTATAATTTTGATAATTTTTTTCTACTTAAGTAATTAGAATAAAATAATGTCGTATTTATTTGTTTATATGTGCTAAAAATAGTATATTTATCTCATTATGAGATATGTAGAACTTAGAAAAGAAGAATTAGAGGTATTGAAATACCTTCATCAAAACAGTCCCAATAATACTGTTAGAAAACGTAGTCAATGTATTGTTTTATCGCATCAAAGGCATAAGATTAAGGACTTGGCTTCTATTTTCAAAGTCAGTCGCAGAACGATTGAACGTTGGTTTGATAGTTGGGCTGAAATCGGGGTTGATTCCCTTGGAATAGCAGAAGGAAGAGGAGCGAAAACCCTTTTAAAAGACTATTCCATAGAGGTTTCGGAGCAATTAGAACTTCACAATAGAAATTTAAAAAATGTATTGATTTACTTTGAAGAGCAACACAACATTATCATCTGCAAAAAAACATTGCAGAATTTTTTAAAAGTTACTGGGTTATAGTTGGAAAAGAGCTAGGCTCTCCTTAAAAGGCAAACGAAACGAAGAACAATTTCGATTTAAACAAAAGCAAATAGAAACACTAAAGAACTTGGAAGATAGCGGGTATATTGATTTATATTTTGGAGACCAAAGTCATTTTGGACTCACTCCCAATGTGCCTTATGCCTGGCAAACAAAGGAAAACCCAGTATTGTTACCTGCTGCTAAAGGCAAATATCAAAATGTAGTTGGATTAATGACACGTAAAAACAAGCTTTATTTTGAAATACTTGAAACAACCTTTAATTCAGATAGAATCATCTGTTTTATGAATCGTTTTGTGGAACAAACCGTTAAAAAAACCATTGTGATTCTTGACAACTCGCCAATCCATAAATCAAAAAAGTTTATGGCTAAAATAGAAGAATGGAAAGAAAAAGATGTTTTGATTTACTTTTTGCCACCGTATTCTCCAGAGTTAAATCTGATAGAAATTCTATGGAGAAGAATAAAATATCAATGGTTAGACTTTGATGCTTATAAGTCATTCCAAAACCTCAAAGAAAAATTAAATTTTGTCCTGAATAATTTTGGCATTAAATACGACATTAAATTTTAACCATTACTTATGAGTAAGCAGGTGGTTTAAAATCAGTATTTATTTTTGAAGTTATACCCTTTTACCTATTCTACCTGCTCGTAAACTATCTTCCTCTTCTCTTGAGTCTGAAAACTCAATTGATTTGGCCGAACCTGAGATATCCTGAAAAAGATATTTTTTAGAATCTAATGGAGTTTTAATTTTATCGAAAGTAATTTTTGTTTTTCCAAAGGTTTTCTGTAATGCAGATATGGAAATAAATTGTCTTAGATAATTTCGAGAATAAATATTTGCGCAATGTAAAATAAATAATGAAGAAATACATTCAAGAGCTATTTCTAAATTACATTCAATCTTACTTTCTAATCCACCATGTTTTATCGAATTATATACATCCCACCATTTTGGTGGTGATTTTTCTTTCCATGAATTGAAAGGATAGATATTCTTATTAAGTTCTCGAATATGTGCGCCTGCCTTATCTAAAGAATGATTCTGTTTGAAATAATGATAGTGCTTCATACTCCAATTTCTAATTCCGTTTTTGTTAGGGTGATTATATGAAATCGACAATTCAATATCCTTATTTGCAGCACACTCATATTTTGCCCATTCTTTAAAGAATATTTCAATTTGAACACAACTACGTATTATTAAGTCTCTTAAAACGGGGGAACAAACCTTCATATTTCTATTATCATTCAAAGGAATTATCTTTATAAAATTTATAAAGTCTTCTTCTATTACTTGATATTGTTCATATGTTTCACCAATACCAAAAACACCTCCATCATAGTGAAATCTACAAAGATGACCTAACTCAGCAGTTTCTTTACAGTCTAAATGTTTACATTCTTTTTTATCCATAGTTTCTATAACTTGCTGCATGATACTAAAATTTAGATGTTTTATATTAATTCGAATGAAGTTTATTAAATTCCAAATATATTAAAATATTCTTA
>JAKFDE010000064.1:0-224428 GCA_036676295.1 Bacteroidia bacterium
AAAACCATGTTGCCCAAAGAAGAAAATTATAAAGCAGCGCATGAATTAAAAATTATTGTGTTTAATAAACATGATTTTATTTGGGCCGAAGAACAAGCTCAAAAAGTTGGTAAAGATTGTTTCTTGTATTTACAACCAGAATGGAGCAAAAGAAATGAGATCACTCCTTTGATCGTAGAATACGTAAAACAACATCCGCGCTGGATGATCTCTTTACAAACTCATAAATACATTGATATTCCATAAATCATGACAACAAATCAGGAACTCATCACTCATTTTTATACTTGTTTTCAAAACAAGGATTATAAAGGAATGCAGGCCTGTTATGCTGATAATGCTACTTTTAGCGATGAAGTTTTTACAAATTTAAATGCTAAAGAAGTCAAAGCTATGTGGGAAATGCTGATCAAAACCGGTAAAGATCTAAAACTGGATTTCAGTAAAGTTGAGGCTAACGAACAAAGTGGCAAAGCTCATTGGGACGCTCATTATACGTTTTCTAAAACAGGTAATAAAGTTATTAATAGAATTGATGCTCAGTTTATTTTTGAAAATGGGAAAATTATCAAGCATATTGACTCATTCAGTTTTTATACCTGGTCAAAACAAGCCTTGGGATTTACCGGCTTTTTATTAGGCTGGACTCCTTTTCTGAAAAATAAGATCAGAAACATTGCAGGAAAAAGTTTACAAGATTTCATGAACCAATCACATTCATAAATTGAAAAAGATCCTTTGCATAGATTCCAATCATGATGTGTTACACGAAACTCTGATACAAGCGGGGTTTCAGTGCGATCTGTTTTGGGATAAACCAAAAAAAGAATTACTCCAATTAATTCCAAATTATAATGGCATTGTCATCAGAAGTAAGTTTAAGATCACTAAAGAAATATTAGACACAGCTACTCAATTAAAATGCATAGGAAGAGCCGGAGCCGGTATGGAAAATATTGATGTAGATTATGCTAATAGCAAAGGCATAACCTGCGTACACGCCCCGGAAGGCAATCGTGATGCCGTGGGAGAACATGCCTTAGGAATGCTGCTTATGCTATTGAACAATTTAAAACGTGCTGATAACGAAGTAAGACAAGGTATTTGGAAACGTGCAGAAAACCGTGGTTATGAAATAAAAGGAAAAACCGTAGGTATTATTGGTTATGGCAATATGGGAAGCGAATTTGCCAAACGCCTACAAGGCTTTGGTTGTAATATTTTAGTGTACGATAAATACAAAACAAATTTCGCAAACGAATATATTACCGAAGCTAGTTTAACACAAATTTATTCTGAAGCTGATATAATAAGTATCCATATTCCTTTAACAGATGAAACCACCTATTTTATTAATAATGAATTTATAAACTCTTTCAAAAAAAATATTTACATCATTAATACGGCGCGAGGAAAATGTTTAAATACTGCCGACTTAGTTAAACATTTAAAAGCAGGGAAAGTGTTGGGTGCTTGTTTGGATGTACTAGAATACGAAACAATATCCTTTGAAAACATTGATGCGACTAGCCTGCCAGAGCCAATGCAATATTTGCTAAAAAGCGAACAAGTAATTTTAACACCACATATTGCCGGGTGGACGCACGAATCCAATTATAAGATCTCTAAAATAATAGCTGAAAAAATGATTGCCGTATTAAAATAGTTTATTTAGTTTTTAAACATTTTAAGTAATGTGCCTAATTTTTCTTTAAGCTCTGTACGAACGATGATCTTATCTAAAAAACCGTGTTCTAATACAAACTCAGCTGTTTGAAATCCTTTTGGAAGATCTTTACCAATAGTTTCTTTTACAACTCGAGGTCCTGCAAAACCAATTAAAGCACCTGGTTCAGAAATATTCAGATCTCCTAACATTGCATAACTTGCCGTTACACCACCTGTTGTAGGATCAGTACATAATGAGATATAAGGAATACCTGCTTTATCCATCAATGATAATTTAGCCGATGTTTTAGCCATTTGCATTAAAGAAAATGCTGCTTCCATCATTCTGGCTCCACCTGATTTTGAAATGATCAATAAGGGTGTTTTTGTTTTCAAGCAAAAGTCTATAGCACGAGATATCTTCTCTCCTACTACACTTCCCATTGAACCACCAATAAAACCAAAGTCCATACAACATACCACAAGATCTTCACCGTTAACTTTTCCATAACCGCTTCTCAAAGCATCTTTCAATCCTGTTTTTTTAATGGTATCAACTAATCTATCGGCATATTTTTTAGTATCCGTAAATTCCAATGGATCTCCACTTACTAAATTCTCGTGCAACTCCGTAAACTGATTATTATCAAAAATAATTTCAAAATACTCAGCACTATTAATTCGTTCATGATAACCACATTCAATACATACATTTTGATGTGCCTTATGTTCTTGTGCTGTATGTATTTTTTTACAAGATGGACATTTATACCACAACCCTTCCGGAGTTTCTCTCTTTTCAACTGTTGTTGTAGTAATACCTTCTTTTAATCTTTTAAACCAACCCATATTTTTAATTTTAAGTTATTAGTTTATAGTTTTTAATATTAATGACTCAACATTAAAAACTAATAACTGAAATTATGCTACTGTAATTGTTTTATCTAAATAAACATCTTGAATTGTATTCAATAATTCAACACCTTCTTTTAATGGTTTTTGGAAAGCTTTACGTCCTGAGATCAAACCTTGTCCACCACCACGCTTATTAACAACTGCTGTAGTAACTGCTTCTGCTAAATCAGAAGCGCCTTTACTTTCACCACCACTATTAATTAAACCAATTTTACCCATGTAGCAGTTTGCTACCTGATAACGGCATAAATCAATTGGATGATCTGTTGTTAATTCTGAATATACTTTTGGGTGAGTTTTACCATGACCTGTAGCCAGGTAACCACCATTTTTATCAGACATTTTTTGTTTAATAATATCAGCCTGAATAGTTACTCCTAAATGATTTGCCTGAGCCGATAAATCAGCTGCCGTATGATAATCTACGCCATCTTTTTTGAAAGCAGAGTTACGAGTATAACACCATAAAATAGTGGCCATCCCTAATTCGTGAGCGCGTTCAAATGCTTGAGCTACTTCAACAATTTGACGATTTGAATCTGAAGAACCAAAATAAATAGTAGCTCCTACAGCTACAGCACCCATATTCCAAGCCTCTTCTACTGAACCAAACATTATTTGGTCAAATTTATCAGGATAAGTTAAAAACTCATTATGGTTAATTTTTACGATAAAAGGTATTTTGTGGGCATATTTACGAGCTACAGAAGCCAATACACCATAAGTGGATGCCACTCCGTTACAACCTCCTTCAATAGCTAATTTCACAATGTTTTCGCTATCAAAATAAATAGGATTCGGAGCAAAAGAAGCGCCTGCACTATGTTCTATGCCTTGATCTACAGGTAAAATACTCATATAACCGGTATTAGCTAATCTTCCGGTACCATACAATTGTTGTAAGCTTCTTAAAACCTGAGGGTTTCTGTTGGTATAAGCAAACGTTTGGTCAATAAAGTTAGCGTTTGGGATAACAATGTTGTCTTTAGAAATGGTTTTACAAGTATGGTTTAATAAACCATCAGCCTGAGCTCCTAATAAATCGGTTATTTTTGACATAAAGGGTTTCTGTTTTTAAGATGACAAATTTAACTAATAATTGACGAAAAACAGCATAAAAAAACCCCGAATAATCGGGGTTTTTTAACAAATATGTTTTAAAAATTATTCAGCTACCTGAACCATTTTAAAAGGAACATTGATAATTGCTTGGTAATCTTCACCAGCTTCTAACATATCTTCATCATCTTCTTCGTAATGCCAGTTGATAGTTACTGCGCTTCCTCCTTTGTGAATAGACTCTAATTTTTTGAATACATCCAAGATGCATTTTGAAGAACTGGTATTGAAATATTCTAATTGAATATTAACCGTAGTTGCAGGTTTTGAAGCTGAAGAATATTTATCTAAAGCATCTACTAATGGTTTATAAAATTCAATAGAATTTTCAGGGATCGAACGTCCTTTAATTTCTAATACACCACCTTGAATATCAAATGAAATTGTTGGTGTTTTTGGTGTGCCTTCGATAGCGTATTTTTCCATAATGAGCTGTGTTTTATATTAATTGTGGTTGTGTTACTTTTATAATAAGTGTAAAGAAAGAAACTTTATTGTCAATTTCCAAAAAATTATACTCTAATTTTTCACCAGTCTTTCTTGCAATATCAATCATTCCTAATCCGCCGCCGCCTTTCAATGACATTTCTCCATTGTTTAACACCGATTTATAGTAATCTTTTAATTGATCTTTAGATAATGAATTTACTTCATCTAAACGAGATCTAAGACCATGAATATTTTCTCCTAAAATATAATTACCTGTAATAATGTTATAAGAACCTTCATGTTTAGCTATCATAAAAATAGCGCTTCTGTTTTTATCACCATTTTCGTCAGTTGCATCATCCATATGGTGATACAAGTTTTGTAAACATTCCACTAAAACATTGTATACTTTCTTTTTAGTTTTAGGTTCCTCCTGCATATTGTCCATCTTATTCTCCATAATCTGGAGTATAGAAGTCAATAATTCAGAGGTAATATCGCCTTTAAATGAAAGAAGAATATTATTCTTCTCCATCTTGTCATATATATTGAACGCGTCAATCATAGAAACGGAATGGTGCACCCTCTTTCTTATTTTAATTTAAATGCAACCGTTTGACCATTTACGGTAAAAGTAGCGTCATCATCACAAGTACCGCTTCCAAAATCAACTGATCTAGGGTCTAAACCATTTGGTGTAACTTCAATAACACCAGACGAAATCCATTTACAATTTGCATATTTTACGATTGGATTAGAACTTGAAATACTTGTTGTAAAAGTTCTACCATCTCTATTTGTACCATTCGATGTTCCATAAATAGAATAAGCATCGTCTGTTAAATCATTTTTTGTACTGTAACCGGCAATTTGCTTCATTGTTTTGCTACAAGCGTAATCAATGTTCCAAGTACCATCAGTACAGTGACCGTTAATTACACTAGTTGTTATTGTTACTGAATCAGGTTTTGATATTGTAACAGTTCCTGTATAGGAGATATTACCATATTTATATCCAACTAACTCAACAGTAATTGAATTATTAAATTTTGACCATCTTTTAGCTGTAGTGATATTAATTTTCCCGGTTTTAATAATGCCATCCACACCTGCACAACCTGTAGTTCCATAATCGATTTGAAAGGTAACAGGTCCGTTATCATAAAATCCATCAGCATTAACATCTAAAGTATCTAATGTTGGATTTGGAGTATTTGTTCCTCCCATTGCACCTAAAATATTCCATGCTTCACAAGCATTAATTTTTTTGATACCTGCCTGATTAATTCCTTTTTCATTTACTACCGGCTGAATAGACATGAACTGTTGTTCACAAACTGCGTTATCTACAACTGTTTGTGTTTCGTTATCCACTTCTTTTTTCTTTTTACAAGAATCAAGAACAAGTATCGACGAAGCAACTAATATAATCGATAAAATAATATTTTTTTTCATTGTAACGTTTTATTAAGACTAGTTTCTGGTGACAAATAAGATGCCAATTTTATATCAAATGTAAAAAACTTAATTTATTTATGCAAGTAATTTGATTTTTTATAATTTAATTCCTATAACTAAAACGTCATCTACTTGTTCAAAATCCCCTTTCCAATTATTAAACTGACTTTCGAGTTCTTTATATTGTTCGTTAATACTTAATTTATAAATTGATAATAAATTATCATGGAATCGTTTAACCATGAACTTTTTACCTTTTGGCCCGCCAAACTGATCAGCATAACCGTCACTAAACATATACAAACTATCATTTTTTTGTAAAGTTTTGGATTGAGTGGTAAATATTCTTTCCGAATCTAATTGAGCACCTCCAACCGGGTATTTATTACCGTCTATTTTTTCCAGTTTGCCATCTTTATCAATAATGACCAAGCTCCTAAAAGCTCCTGCCCATAAGCACTCATTAGTCTCTGTATTTAAAGCCAATATGGATACATCCATCCCATCATTCGTATTTACTTGGTTTTGGCCTTGTTTTAGTGCGGACTGAACTCCTTTATGTAATTCTTGTAATATAATGCCCGGATCATAATTTCCTTTTTCTGAAACAATCTGATTTAACAGATTATGTCCGATCATACTCATAAACGCGCCGGGCACACCGTGTCCTGTACAATCTACGGCTGCTATGATCTTGTAATTATCCTTTTCGCCAAACCAATAGAAATCACCACTTACGATATCCTTTGGTTTATACAATATAAACGCGTTTTTGAGTTTTGAAAAAATCAAGTCTTTGGAAGGTAATATAGCTTCCTGAATACGTTTTGCGTACTCTATACTACTGGTAATATCTCTATTTTTTTCTGCTAACTCTTTTGTGCGTTCTTCTACTTTATTCTCTAATATTTTATTCTCTTTTTTAATAGATCGGGTTCTATAACTAATGAAGCCAAACACTAAAGCGATAGATAAAATAGCCGTGGTAACATAAAAGAATGTTGTTTTCCACCATGGCGGAATAACTTTAATTTTCAATTCCGTAGGTATTTCATTCCATACTCCATCACTGTTTGTAGCTTTTATTTTAAATGTATAATTACCACCCGGCAATTCGGTATAAGACACATAACGTACTGTTGTTGGCGATGACCAGTCTCTATCATAACCTTCGAGATAATACATGAATTTTGTTTTTTCGATAGATACATAATCCAAAGCAACTAACTCTAGTGTGAAATAATTTTCTTTATAATTTAACTCTAAATGATTTGTATATAAAATACTGGTGTCTGTTTTTACACTTTTTCCCTGGCGAGAATAAGAATAAATATAAGAATGTGGAGTGATCTTGCTTTCCTTTATTAACAAGGGGTCGAAGTAATTTAAACCGGCAATGCCACCTACTAATATCTTACCATCTTTACATAAAAAAGAAGCGCCCTGATTAAATTCTCTTGCTTGAATTCCATCATTGGTATTGTAATTTTTAAAAGCATTACCACCTTCATTTGACTCAAACGGATTAAATTTTGTTAGTCCAAAATTAGTGGGTAACCATAAATTATTGTTCAGATCGGGTAATACATCATAAATGTAACTGTTTGGTAATCCATCTTTTTCGGTATATACAATGAATTGTTTTTTCTTAAAATCAAATTTGTTTAAGCCATTGCTTGTGGCAATCCAAAAAATATTATTCTTGTCTTTATAAATACTATTAACCGAATTTGAACTGATAGAATTTTTATTGTCAATGTGTTTAAAGGTTGTTACTAAAGGTTTTTCAATACTGGTTACAAAATTTAAAATACACAATCCTCCGCCATCAGTTCCTATCATTAAAGAATTATCAGCTTTGTTTTCGTAAACACAGTAAATATTATTAGAGGATAATCCATTTGCTGTAGTATATCTTCTAATTGCAAAAGTGTTGGGGTTAATTGAATATAGTCCATCTTTATAGGTAGCTACCCAAATCACATCGTTTTTATCCTGAATGATTTTCATAACTGTACCTCCTAAATTCTTGTCGGCCAATAATTTTTTTTCGGTTTTGGTAACAGGATTATAAACTATAATGCCCTGTCCGTAACTACCAATCCATATATTACCAGTCTTATCTTCAAAAAGGCTAAGAACAGTATTGATGCTATGTTTTTTTAAAATACTACTGTAATCTTTTACTTCCTGAGTTAAAGGGTTTAAATTAAACAACCCATCTTCTGTACCAATTAAAATATTGTTGTTTTTAAGCTGACAGATAGAATATACAAAATCATTTAACAAACCATTATTTGCATTATATAAAGGAAATTTATTTAAAGAATTGAAATAAATACTTACTCCATTTTCCTCAGTCCCTATCCATAAATTGTTTTGTTTATCTTTTAAAATGCAAGAGATCTTATCACTTGATAAAGAATTGACTGATGTTTCGCTTTTCTTCTCAATAGTATATGAATAATCCTTTAGATTTAATTTGACCAAACCTCCCCACGTACCAAACCACAAGCGATTAGAGTCGGAAGTATTTACAAAAGATTTTACCCTGTTATTATAACGGTTGTTCTCATCAAAAGAAAAAATATGAGTGTATTCTCTTTTTTTAATATCAAAAAACAATAATCCACCATCAGAACCACAAATTAAATTATTCTTGTTTTGTGTAAAACTATATATGCTTTTTCTACGAGAAGCAATATCTTTATTGAGTTTATCGTGTTCAGAAAACTTTGCTGGTAATTCATAATTGATCAGTTTATAATTTGTCGGGTCGTATTCAAAAATATAATTACTCTCTGACGCTACCCAAATAGTACCTTGTGAGTCTTTAAATAATTTTGAAAACCCAAAACCTTCATCAGATTCCTTATAATAAATTTGTTTGAATTTTTTAGATGCTTTGTTATATACATTAACGCCATTAGCTGTAGATATCAATAATTCATAATTATCAATTTCAATGATATCTCTGATAATATTATTTGATAATGAATTAGCACTTAATCCGGCACGTAAATTCGTAAACGTTTCGGTGTATTTATCATAAATAGATAAGCCACCACCGTTACTTCCTAAATAAATGATACCATTCTTATCTTCCAAAATACATTTCACATCATTGGAGGAAATAGTTTTTGGGTTAAATGGATCATTTTTAAATACTTTAAAATGGTATCCATCGTAACGATTCAAACCATCCTGAGTACCGATCCAAATAAAATCCTGTGAATCCTGAAAAATAGTATTAACTGTAACCGCTGATAAACCCTCATCAATACTTAAACGCTTAAATTTTAGATTTTGGGAATAGCTAAAAAAATTCACCAGTAAAAAACACAGCGAAATAAAAAATTTATAAAATATCAGTTTACTTTTGAAAACCATTATAAGTGTATAAATTTAATAAAAATGTATAAACTTGGGCTTATTTTTAATAACCTTGTGAAAACAAAATTAAATGGATTTTAAAAGCAGAAAAGATTTAGTATTCCTAGTGTTAGCTGGTTTTTTTGTCACTAATGCCATTGTTGCTGAATTAATTGGCGGAAAATTGGTTCAGTTTTTTGGTTTATTTACACAAAGCATTGGTATTATTTTGTGGCCTGTGATTTTTGTTTTAACCGATCTCATTAATGAATACTTTGGTAAAGATGGTGTTAAGAAACTAACTTACATTACCATGGGTCTTATTGCTTTTACATTTATATTACTGACCGTTGCTTTAAACATACCTGCCACAAATTTCTCACCGGTATCAGACGGAGCTTTTCAAACAGTATTTGGCCAATCGCAATGGATCATAGTGGGAAGCATCATTGCGTTTCTTATTTCGCAACTTGTGGATGTAAATATGTTTTGGGTGTTTAAAAAACTAACCGGAGAAAAACATATCTGGCTGCGTTCTACAGGAAGCACCGTTATTAGTCAGTTAGTTGATACTTTTGTAGTACAATTTATTGCTTTTGTATTGCCCGGTAAATGGACTTTTGATGAGTTTTTGGTAAATGCCAGCTGGGGTTATTCATTTAAACTGATCATTGCAATTGCCTTAATTCCATTAATTTATGTGGGGCATTATGCTATTGGAAAATACATTCATAAAAAGCCTATCCCTGCTTCATAAATCTATTCAATTAATTCATATTGCTGAGCGGCTATTATTTTAGTGGTTGAATTAAAATGCCACCACTCTGTTGCTATAGTTGTAAAACCTGCCTTCAGCATAATTTGTCTTAACAATAATCGGTTAGCTAAAGCTTCTTTCGACAGCTTACCTTCTTTATAAAATTGTAGTTCCATTTTTGGTTGACTTAATTCTCCAAAATAATCAAAAGGTGTACCCATGTCTAATAACACATTATCAGTTCCAATGATTCCCACATCAACTGCGGCACCATAATTATGTAAAGAAACCGAACCGGGATCAGCTAAATATTTAACTTTTTGTTCAGTAGGCATATCTAATTCATCCCACATTTGTTGTTGAATTGATAATGGCCTTACGGCATCAAATACAATTATATTGTATAAAGGAAACTGTTGTTTCAAATAGACTTGGGCATTACATAATTTAATAGCCACTTCGCAAGGTAAATAACAATCTTCTAAGCCTTTGTAGATAGGTTTTTTCAAAAAATTTTGCGAGGTTGCATAATGCAAAGCCACTCTAATAGCTGTATCAAGCGAGTGAATATTAACCAGACCCTTGGTGATCAAATAACGTTCTAATTGAGAAGTATCTTTTATCCTAAGTTCCTGTAATTCAAATTGATCAACTATAGTAATTGAATGAATAGATTTAGCCTCATGGTGATTTGAACATGACATGAAACCAAAATTCAAAACAGCACACACAACAAAATGACTAATCCTAATCATATTAAATTACCGGATAAACCACATAATTGCGTGGTGTTTCGTAAAGTGTAATTTCCAGATCATAAGCCTTATCAATTTTAAGTCTTAATATATCGTAAATTACTTTGGCAATATTTTCGACTGTTGGATTTAAGTTTTTAAACTCAATGGTGTCTAAATTTAAATTCCTATGGTCAAACCTCTCCAGTACTTCATCCTTAATAATATCATTCAATAATTTCAAATCAAATACATAACCGGTTTGTTCATTAATATCACCCACTAATTTAACGATCAGTTCATAATTATGTCCGTGGTAATTTGGATTATTACACAACCCAAACACCTCTTGATTCGTTTTATCATCAAACGACGGATTGTGCAATCGATGTGCAGAGTTAAAATGGGTTTTTCTATAAACAGCGGTTCTCATTTTTATTAATTACGAATTTTGTACGAATATACGAATCAATACAAACACAGATTCGTATATTCGTATTGATTCGTGATCATTTTAATGTTTACAATAAGTTTCGATAAGCCCAATAGCCATTTCATCACCTAAGCTATCCGCTTTATTAAGATCTTCGCAAGCACCTCGTTTATCTTTACTGGCAAATTTTACGGCAGCTCTATTTACATAAGCTCCGGCATAATCAAATTTTAATTTAATCGCATTATCCAAATCTTTTAACGCTTCTACAAATTGTTTATTTTCAGCTTTAGCTATACCACGGTAATTATAACTCACCGGGTTTTTTCCATTCAATTTTATGGCAGCATCCAGATCTACTATGGCTCCTGTATTATCTCCGGCTTCAATTTTGTTAGCGCCTCTGGCTACTAAAGCTCCCTCCTCTTCCGGAAAAGCTTCGATATATACATTCCAATCATTTACAGCATTTTTATAATCCTGTACTTCAAATCGTGCTTTGGCTCTGGTTTTATAAGCATTATAATTGGGTTTATCTGCAGGGGCTAACTTTATTGCTTCATTCAATTCTTTAATGGCATAGTTATAATCTTTCATGGCAAAGCGAATTTCACCTTTCAAAAATAACACATCCAAATAATTGGGTTTTATATCAACGGCTCTGTTACAAGCCTCCAATGCTGTTTTATAACTCTTGCCATCAAACATTAGTTTGGCTTGGTAATAAAACAACTCTGCATCATCAATATTAAGTGCAATGGCTGAATCAATGGTTGCTTTTGCTTCCTTAAATTTCTTTGTTTCATAATACAGTATGGCTAAAGTTTTTTGACTTTGAAAATTATCCGGCGTTATTTTCAGTGCAGCTTGCAGATCTTTTTCGGCACCTTTATAGTCTTCTGTTTTTAATTTGGCAAATGCCATTTTATTATACGCCTCTGTGTAATCTGCTTTTAGTTTAATTGCTTTTTTAAAAACAACAATTGCCTCTTTGTATTTTGCTGAATCTAATAATTTACAAGCCGCGTCGTATAAAGCAATTTCCGAATTTGCGCTTTTTGCTGTATCTTTTTGTGAGTAGCAATTACAAGATACTACTAAGATTATTATCAGCCACAAGCGATGGAACATACCATTCATCCAATTTAATTTTGTTTTTAATAATGGATGATTAAATTTACATAAACAATTTATAAAACTAAAATATGATTTCAACTATTATTATTTGTGTATTAGGCTTATTGCTCATTTTATTATCATTTGTAACGGTGCAGCAAGGTACAGTTGCTGTTATTACTGTGTTTGGAAAATACAGACGAATATTAACCCCCGGTTTAAGTATGAAAATTCCATTTATTGAAAGAGTTTACAAAAAAATCTCCATTCAAAATCGCAGTGCAGAATTAGGCTTTCAGGCAGTAACTATTGATCAGGCAAATGTCAATTTTACGGCTATGTTGCTTTATGCTGTTGTTAATCAGCAAGAAGAATCAATTAAAAATGTGGCCTTTAAATTTGTGGATGATAAAAATTTAATGCAAGCTTTGGTTCGTTCTATTGAAGGTTCGGTAAGAGCTTTTGTGGCTACAAAAAAACAAGCAGAAGTGTTATCCTTACGTAGAGATATTGTAGAGGCAGTAAAAGAACAATTAGATGTAATGTTAGAAGAATGGGGTTATCACTTGATCGATCTACAATTAAACGATATTACTTTTGATGAAGAGGTAATGCGTTCGATGGCTAAAGTGGTAGCTAGTAATAACCTAAAAGCTGCAGCTGAAAATGAAGGTCAGGCTTTATTAATTACCAGAACAAAAGCTGCCGAAGCTGAAGGTAACTTTATTAAAATTTCTGCTCAGGCAGAAAAAGATGCATCACAATTAAAAGGTGAAGGTATTGCCTTGTTCAGACAAGAGGTTGCTAAGGGTATGGCGGGTGCTGCTAAAGAAATGGAAGAAGCGAAATTAGATTCTTCTTTGATCTTATTTAGCATGTGGACAGAAGCTGTGAAAAATTTCGCACAAGAAGGAAAAGGCAATGTTATCTTTTTAGATGGTAGTGTAGAAGGTATGGATAAAACCATGAGACAAATGATGGCTTTGAATCAAAAAGACTACAAAAAAAATCCATAATTGACTGATTTTAACACTTTTATCTTTGATTTCAAGAAACACTTTTGTAACTTTAGTCAACTATAAAAAACTAACTACACGAACTCTAAAATGAAAAAACAATTACTATTTGCGTTTGGCGCTTTTGCTCTTTCGCTAGGCTCATTTGCACAACAAAACCTAAAACTTCATCCATGCAACACCTATGAAGCAATGGAAGAGGTTTTTAAGAATAATCCGGATGCTAAATCCAGATATAACTTAGTTCAATCTCAATTAGAATTAGAATATCAGCAAGCTATTTCTAATATTTCTGCCCAAAAAACCGCAGCAACAATTTATACTGTACCGGTAGTATTTCATATTATGGGGCCTCAAGTGATCTCAGATCAAACTTTTATAGACATAATATCTTATATCAATAATGATTATGCTAAAACAGGATCTGATGTTGGAACAATCAGTTCAGCATTTTCTTCTTTATATGTAGATGCTGAAATTCGATTTGCTTTAGCTCAAAAAGATCCAACAGGTAAATGTACAAATGGTATTATTCGCCACAATAGTGATAATATGACCTGGAATCAATCCAGTCCTTCCTATAACTATTCAGGTAATGGAACAAACAGATGGCCAACTAATAAATACTTAAATGTATATATTGTTGATTGTATTTCCGGACCGTCTAATCCTTGTCCTCCTACCGGTTCATATATTGGTGGTTATACATATTTACCCGGAACATGGGGAACAAACGCCAGTCAAGATGCGATTGTGATGTTAAAAAATCAATTGGCTCAATCTAACCCTCATGATTCAAGAACTTTAAGTCACGAAATTGGACATTGGTTAAATTTATCTCATGTTTGGGGAGGTACCAATCAACCGGGTGTTAGTTGCGGTAATGATAATGTAAGTGATACGCCATTAACAGAAGGCCATTTTAGTACTTGTCCTGCTAGTATTGGAGGAAATACATGCGATCCATCAACTAATGACAATATAGAAAACATCATGGATTATTCTTCTTGTCCAAAAATGTTTACCCAAGGCCAAGTAACCCGTATGCGTTCTGCTATTACAAGTGCTACAAGCGGACGAAATAACCTTTGGACTGCAACAAATTATTCGGCTACAGGCTTAGCCGGTGGTTATACGTGTACACCAGTAGCTGATTTTAAAGCCAATAAATTAAATAATTGTACAGGCAATCCTATTACATTTACTAGTATGAGTTATGTAGGAAGTTCAGGGACATACACCTGGACCTTTCAGGGAGGTACACCTGCAACTTCAAACGCAACTTCTCAAGCAGTAACTTATGCTACTCCCGGCACCTATTCGGTTTCTTTAACTGTAAGCAACTCAACCGGTTCAAATGTAATGAATAAGACTTCTTACATTACTATTACAAATGGTTCTGGTGGTGTTAGTGTACCAAATACTCATGATATTGAATCAAGTGGAGTTCCTACTAATATTTCAGTTATTAATAATAATGCCGGTTCTGTTGCTTGGACACAAAACGCAAGTGTTGGAGCCAATTCTACTGCCAAATCGATGTTCTTAAATAATGCATCAACCAGCGGAACTGCCGGACATATTGATTGGTTTGAAACACCAATTTATAACTTAAGCGGTACAACAGGTATAAGCCTATCTTATTATTATGCTTATGCTAAAAAGGTAGCAGCTCAAGCAGACTCCTTTAAAGTGCAATACAGCTTAGATTGTGGTGGATCCTGGACAAATATATTAGGAGTTCCTAGTGTTGGTACTATGGCAACTAATACAGGCGGCACAACGTCTACTGCTTTCACTCCATCGTCTGTTCAGTGGAAACAAGCAACTATTCCAAGTTCTTTACTTTCGGCGCTTAATAATAAACCAAGTGTTAAGTTCCGTTTTTATTTTAGAAACGATATGTCCTTAACCAGCTCTAATAACATTTATATTGATCAGATCAATTTATTGGGAACTGTTGCAGGAGTTGGAATAACTGAATTGGAAAATACTATTGGCTTATCTATTTATCCTAACCCAACTAACTCTAGTGCTACCATTGACTTTAATGTTAATACTACAGATAAAGTGAAAATTAGTGTAATTGATCTATTAGGAAAAGTATTAGAAGAAAATCAGAACATTGATGCGACTTCAAATAAAGTAACTTATACTATCAATAAAAACGAGCAATTAGCTAAAGGAATTTATATAGTAAATATTGAAGTTAACGGTCAGCGTTTATCTAAAAAATTAATTATCGAGTAAATTAGTGTAATATATAATTACTTGAAATCCCCCGCTAACTAACGGGGGATTTTTTATTTATCAAAGCTAACGTAAGTCATATATTTTACTTCATCTTTTCTCTCTGTATCTTAAATATGTGATAAAATCAAAAAAAATCCCTCAAATCAACTAGATTTTTTATTTTTGCAGTCAATTATGGCAGATATTAAAATAAACGTTCAAAACGAAGATAATACTATCACAACTTTAGACGCACCTATTGATATGGGTTTAAGTTTAATGGAGTTTTTAAAAGGCAATGAATATGACATTTTAGCAACCTGTGGAGGTATGGCTTTATGTGCAACCTGCCATGTAAGTGTGATCGAAGGTTTTGAAAATTTAAATGACATTTCGGATGATGAGTACGCCATGTTGGATACCTTACCAAACATTACAGATACCTCTCGTCTTGGCTGTCAATTAAGATTAGCAGATAATATGGATAATATTACCGTTAAGATAATGGGTGACGGGAATTAATTTTTACACTCTGATCCCAATTACCAATACATCATCCACTTGTTCTAAATTTCCTTTCCAGGCAGTAAAACGATTTGCCAGTATTTGTTGCTGTTCAGAAGCAGACAAATGATGGATCTCCAGAAGTATTTCTTTAAAGGTTTTATACTTTAACTTCTTACCATTTTGTCCGCCAAACTGATCAGCATAGCCATCAGAGAATAAGTAAATCAAATCGCCTTTTTCCAATCTCATTTTTTGTGAAGTAAACAATTGGAGTTTTTCATCAACAAAGGCCCCTACCGGAAATTTATTAGCAACTAATTGTGTTAAGGCATTTTCACTAACAATATAAATTGGATTATTAGCACCGGCATAATGGATTTCAAGTGTTTTGGTATTAATAACACATAATGATATATCCATGCCGTCTCTCACCGAAGATTCCTGAAAGGTTTGATGCAAAGCCACTGTTAATTGATTATTAACGTAATTTAAAATCTCTGCCGGATCATTTAATTCTTTTTCGAGTACGGCTTTATTTAGTAGGTTATAATTAACTATAGAGATTAATGCGCCGGGAACTCCATGCCCTGTACAATCTGCGGCAGCTACAAATACTAAATCACCACGTTGTTCTACCCAATAAAAATCACCGCTTAAAATATCTTTCGGTTTATAAAACACAAAAGAATCATGTAATAAAGAATACCATAATTGATCAGGCGGCAAAATAGCATTTTGAATACGCTCAGCGTATTTTATGCTATCTGTAATATCTTTGTTTTGCTCTTCTACAATATGTTTCTGTTTCTCTACAGTTAATTTCTGTTCTTCAATAATTTTATTTTTTTCTTCAAGTGCTTTATTGATCTTTTGTTTTTGTTTTAATCCTCTAAAAATAAAAAAAGCTAATACCAATAATAAACCAGCTACAACTATAAAGATCATTTTAATAAATGACTCGCTCTTTACCTGTAAATTTAAGATCTCATTCTCTTGTTGTTTTTTTTCACTGGCAAATCTCATTTGCATCTCAGCGGTAATTTCAGCCTGATCTTTATTAAATAAAGTATCCTTTAAACTGCTGCATTGTATACTAAAATCTAAGGCTTGAGACGCGTTACCCAGTTCTTTGTGTGTTAAAGCCAAACTCTCCAAACATAAAATCTCTTTAGATAAGGAACCCAATTTCTGTGATACTTCATAAGCTTTTTCATAATAGCTTAATGCCTTATCAAATTCTTTTTTATCAAAATAAATAGATCCAAGATTATTTAAAGGAGAGAAACAATTTTTAGTGTCATTTATTTGATTATAAATATCATAAGACCCCTGAAAACATTCTAAGGCTTTTTCCATATTACCCATTTGATAATAAGTGGCTCCAAGATTGTTTAAAGAAGTAGCTTCGCCTTTCTTGTTCCCATTTTGTTTTTTAAGAACAATTGATTTTTCGAGACACTCAATTGCAAGATCATGATTTCCCTGATCATTATACATACTTCCTAAGTTTGTATAAGCACTGGCTTCCGAAATCTGATCATTGATTTCTTGTGAAATCTTTAAAGCTTTTTTATAAAAATCAATCGCCTGAGCGGGGCGCAGAGATTCGTCATACAATAATCCTAAATTAATATACAATCCAGCCAATCCATTTTTATAATTATGCTTTTCGAAAATTTCTAACGCTTCACTATAATGTGTTAAGGAAGCATCAAAATCGCCAAATTTATAAGCTACTTTTCCAAGCCCTTCATAAGATTCAGCAACACCAATGGGATGTTTTGTTTTATCATAATAAGAAAGCGCCTCAGTAAAATTTACTTTTGCATCCTCATAATTAGCCAATAAGTAATTTGCTTCTCCTCTCATGCAAATAGCATCAGCCTTGCCTTCATTGTATTTATTTTTAATGGATAATTGTTCTGCCGAATTAGCTATAGTAATTGATTTCTCAACATTTCTAGACAAAAAATATCTAGCCAACTCGATCATTGACTTTACTTTTTTCTCAGAAGTTGTAGCAACGTCAATATCATGTTGAATAGACAAAGAATCCGGTTCACTCGCTAAAAGTAAACTTGATAAACATAATGCAAGAAAGAAATAAAAAAATTTAGTAAACGCCACAAGCAATTTTTTGTACTTACAATATATATAAATTTTTGAAATAAAAAAAAGCTACCCCTAATAAGAGTAGCCTTAATTTTTTTAAAAGTATATAATTGAACCTTATTGCTTAATCAACTTAACGGTTTGTTGCTTATTTCTGCCACTTATTTTAATAAAATAAATTCCAGGAGATGTATCTTGAATGTCAATTTGTGGCTTATTTGTATTAAATTTTTCATTTAAAACAATTTGACCTACAGCATTTGTAATTACAATTTGTGAAATTTCATTCAATTCAATTATAAATACACCGTTATTGGGATTCGGATAAATTCTCAATGTGGCTTCTATAACCTCTGCCTCCATTGCTATACCTGTACATAAGCTTACACTTTGTGTCACTGTTGTATTGTTAGTGCAACCATTAGCATCTGTACCGGTAACGGTGTATGTAGTAGTTATGGTTGGAGAAACACTACTGGTTGTTACATTAGAACCTGTACTCCATGTATAAGTTAAAGCGCCGCTAGCGCTTAAGGTAGCTGTTTGCCCAGTACAAATTAAACTATTAGAAGTACTAATACCAATTGTTGGATTTGCATTTACGGTTACGCTTGATACTGCTGTATTTGTACAACCATCAATACTTGTTCCTATTACCGTATAAGCACTTGTTGCTATTGGCGATACAACAGTGTTACCCCCACTTATTGTATAAGTGCTTGCACCCGATGGGGAAATTGTAAACGATTTACCCTCACAAATTGATCCACTATTTACGGTAATAGTTGGTGTATTTACCATAATAGTTTTTGTAATGGTATTAGCACAGCTATTTTGCCCTGTACCTGTTAAGGTATAGCTGGTGGTAGTTGTTGGACTAACTATAATACTATTAGTTGTAGCGCCTGTGCTCCAGCTATACGTATTAGCTCCACTCCCTGTTAGTGTCGTACTATTACCATTACAAATTGTACTTGCAGTAGCTGTAACTAAAAGATTTGGCAGGCCATTAAGAAATATGATTAATTTATTTGTACCATAACTTGAAACAGCTAAATCAAACTTCCCGTCGTTGTTAAAATCATTGGTTGCTATATCCGAATAATCTCCTATTGATGTGCTATAGTTGCCAACGGCTGTGATTACTGCTGTCGGAGAAATCGTGTAAGTATCTACATGACTACCTCCTTCACCCGTAACCAGATCGAATATTCCATCGCCATTAAAATCTTTACTAACTATGCTATATGGTTGATTTTGAGCTATTGTATTTACCACTGTAGAAAAAGTGCCGGCACTTAATCCTTTAAAAAAATGAATTCTGCCAGTTGTACCTGATAAAATATCTATTTGATTATCACCATCATAATCTCTACAAATAATTGTAGATCCATTATTAAACCCGGTAGAATAGTTTACTGCCGTATTAAACGTACCTGTACCTGTATTTATAAGTACAGATATGTAGGTTGATATAAAATGAGATACAACCAAATCTAATTTACCATCATTATTTAAATCAGCGGAAGTAATGCCTGATGGTGTATTACCAACAGAATAGTGTACACTTGTGGCAAATGTACCAGTTGGTGACCCCATTAATATGCTTGCCTTATTTGAACCACTATTTGCAACGGCTAAATCAACATTTCCATCGCTATTAAAATCTCCGGTGGTTATTCTAATAGGATTAGATGCCGGGTAATTTACTGAAGCCAGGAAACTTCCGTTTCCAATACCCATTAATATAGAAATACTATTTCCGGAATAATTCGTTACAGCCAAATCTAGCTTTCCATCACTATTAAAATCACTATTAACTATCGCTTGAGGTGAACCTGCAGTTGTATAATTTACTGCTGACGAAAACGTCCCCGTTCCTAAACCCAATAATACAGAAATATTACCTGAAGCTACATTTGTAACAGCAAGATCAATGTTTCCATCTGCATTAAAATCGCCTGTCGTAATCTCTCCGGGATTAACTCCAACACTAACAGTGCTTGTAATATTAAAACAAATGGGTGGCACTTGTGCTAAACAAGTAAATGGGAATAAAAGGAAAAATAATCTTTTCATATGTGTAGAGTTTTTATTTTATAAAAATAGATATTAATGAATAAACCTTAAGAGATAATGAACATTCGCTGCAATAAAGAGGAAATTAGTTAATGTTGATTGAAAATTTGAAAAACAAAAATAAGGCAACATGCCAGTACTAATTTCAAGTCCAATCTTTACATTATTTACTTTCTATTACCTCTCCGGATTTATTAATATAAAATATGTCCCACGAAGAATAGTTTGGTGGTGTTAATGTTCTTACCTCTGCCTTATTTGAATAAAATGGCTTCACCATATCATATTTAAATGGAATAACAACTTTTCCTGTCAAATCAATATAACCCCACTTATCATTTAGTTTTGCTCCTGTAACTCCCTCATTAAACTTATACTCAACATCCTCATAAATAAAAGGAATTACTTCTTTTCCTTCGATACTTACAAAGCCCCATTTGCCATTTAATTTAGCTGCAAATACAGATCCATTATTACTATTTATTAAATCTGATATTTTATCATATATCAAAGGAATTACTTCCTTTCCTAATCTATTTACATACCCAAATTTATTATCTAGTTCAGCCCTCGCGAAATTTCCTGAGTTAAACGGTTCTATAAAATCGTATTTAACAGGTATTACCTCTTCTCCACTGGGAGAAATATAACCTTGCTTCCCATTAGCCATCACTTTTGCCAGATTAACATTAAACTCGTCTATTTGACTATACTTTATGGGAGTTACCTCTTTTCCGGTTTTATCAACTAAACCATAAAGAGGTTTATAGGCATTTTCTTTAAGTTCTGCCTTGTAAAAATTTTTATCAAAAAAAGCAAAGTCGTCATATTTTAACTCGACAATTGTTTTTCCTGTTTTATCTATTAAACCCCACTTTTTATTTAATTTGACGTAATATAAACCATCTGTGGATGGTAACATTATTTCAAATTTAGGTTCTATAACCTCTTTACCTGTTTTATTTATTAAACCTAATTTCCCATCCAGCTTTACTCTTGCCACATCGTTATCAAACTGAACATAAGAGTCATACTTTATTGGTGTTATTTCTTTGCCGGTTATATTAATCATCCCATATTTATCATTAAGCTTAACACATGCAAAACCATATTTAAAACTTGTAATTTCGTCATATACAGGGTTAACAATAATAGCTCCTGCGGCCGACTTTAAACCCCATTTGGCATTATTCATATCCTGGAAAGACTTCGGGTTTTGAGAAAAAATAAAACTACTAAATAATAAAATCGGAATTAAAATGGCTATTCTCATAATTATAACTTAATTTTTTGGTTAATTTATCTGGCTTTTAAATAATAATGCCAAAAATAATACAAGTACTAATTAGTCATTTTGTAGATGAAAATTCGTTAGAGTAACATGAAAATTTGAAAGGTATGGCCGAAAATACGTAAAGGATTTATATTGATTTTACAATTTATCGAGAAGAGCCAGAAACTCTTCTTTTTTACGACTTGCAAGTGGAATAGTCATTTTATTTTTCATCACAATTGTTCCTCCATCTGCTTTAATAAAATGATCAAAATAAAACATATTTATAAGATGGGATTGATGCGTTCTAAAAAAACCATAAGGAGTTAAAAGTGTTTCGTAATCTTTCAACGTAGTTGATACAACGAGTTTGGATGCATTAATAAAATGAAAAGTGGTATAGTTTTTTTCAGATTCACAATGCACAATATCCTGAACGTTCACGGAATAAAGTTTCTCGGAAGTTTTTAAAATAATTTTTTGCGACTCCTTTGGACGCTCCATATTGGTAAATAAGGTTCCGAATTTAAGTTCCAAAGCGTCTTTGTTCAGTGTTTCTTCCGCTTTCTTTACTGCCTCAATTAAATCGGTTGGATCAATTGGTTTTAGTAAATAATCGATAGCACTAAACCGAAATGCTTTAATGGCAAAATCCTGAAAGCCGGTAATGAAAATAACTTTAAAATTGATCGGCTTAAGTTGTTGTAACAAGTCAAAGCCTGTACCATCCGGCATTTCTACATCCAAAAAAACCAGATCTGGCAAAAATTTCTTTATCACTTCCACCCCTGATCTGACATCATTGGCTTCTGCCATGATCGTTACATTAGGACAGTGTTCTTTAATGAGAGCAGTATTTTTACTTCTGATAGAATCTATATCGTCAATTATGACAGCTCTTAACATACTTAAAACTTAGTTGTCATAAATATATGGTATTTCAAACATTGTTTTAACACCTTTTACGTTATTATTTTCAATAATATTTTGAGTATTAATGACAATTATTTTTTTCGTTGTGTTATTTTTTAATCTTTCCGTTACTATTTGAGTAGCTAAGGATCTGTGTGTATCATCTACTTCTTTAGTCTCTAAACCGGACCCATTATCGCTTACTTCAAAAAACAAAGATTGGGCTTTCATATAAAATTGAACATCAATAAACCCTCCTTCTGTTTTATGTTTTAATCCGTGCTTTACTGCATTTTCAATAAAGGGCTGGGTTAGCATAGGAGGTAACATTACACTTTCGGTATCTATTGTTTCATCCACGGTTATTTTATAGGTAAATTTATGATTGTACAATAACTGTTGGATCGTTAAATAGTTATCCGTCATCTCCAATTCTTCTTTTAATGTAATATAGTTTTGAGTTGAGTTTTCAAGGATCTGACGAGTAAGTTTAGAGAACTTAGTAAGGTAATTGATGGCATCCTTATCTTGTTTATTATGAATAAGGCTTTGTATATTATCTACAGAGTTAAAAATAAAATGCGGGTTCATTTGAGTTAATAATAGTTTTTGTTTTAACTCATTGTTTTTGTTGGTATTAATAATGTTCTTCTGTTTAAAAAACTTATATAAATAAAAAACAGTTACACTTAATATTATTGCGGTAGATATTAAAAGATAGAGTACAATATTTTTACGGGTATTCTTTCGTTCGTTTTCTATTTTTATAGCAGATAACTTTTTTTCCTGATCCAGTTTAAACTGAAATTCTTTTTTTTCGTAATCATATTTAAGCTGCTGTTGAGCCAATGCGTTTTTTGAAGCTTCCGCATTATTGGAATTTGTCAATTCAGTATACAACTCAAACATTTGCAGTGCTTTTTCAAATTGATGCATAGCTTGATAATTTCTATAAGAATACAAGTAATTATATTCCAATGCATCTAAATCTTTAGCAAGCTTAGCATGTACCAAGGCTTTATTTAAATGGAGTTCTGCCTGTTTGTAATTTTTATTATGAAAATAAATTTCACCGATGCTATTTAATAATATGGCTTTTGATCTGTCTTTACTTGCATATGAAAGCCCTTCCTGTGATATATCCAGCGCTTTATCATACTCTTTCTGCTTTAGATAAATACTACCAATTTTATCATATACATAACTGATATTATTTAAAAAACCATTTTCTTTTTCTATGTCTAACGCTTTGTATAAGTGTTTTTTTGCTGTTTCATTTTCTCCAAGTTTAAAATAGCAAAAACCAATGTTGTGATTGATCACCGCTTGCTCATAAAGGTCTTTGTTTTCGGGCTTTTGAATGGTATCATAAAAGTCCAATGCTTTTTTATAATACATTATAGCTTTAGTATAGTCGTTTTGATCTTCATAAACAGTACCAATAGAAGAGTTTGCGGCTGCTATACCAAATGCATTTTTTGTTAATTCGTTATGTTTTAACGCTTCAAAAAAACAGGAAATAGCCAACTCATATTCTCCTGATTTTCTTAAAGCGTTACCTTTATTATTTACAGCGATCCAATACTCGTCATTCATACCAAGAAATTTGAAAACATCAATTGATTGATTAATGTATTTAACAACTTCCTTACTACTTCCTATTGACGAGAGTACAACCGCTTTATCGGTATACCAATATCCTAAATAATATAAATATTTTTTCTTTAAATCAAGACTGAGTTCGCGGTTACGCAGATTCTTTGCAATGATCTGAATTACTTGCTTATTATAGTGAATACTAATTGAATCGCGTTGGTTTTCATTTTCAAGAATAACGCTTATTACACTCAACCTTGTTGTATCATGCATTGGTGTTGCCAATACTTTCTTTATAGAATCCAAAGAATAATCCTGAGAAAATACATTGACACATAAGAACAGGAAAGCAATTAAAAAAAAACTCTTTAACATCTTACCAGATCCTGACATAACAATAGTTTTAATGTATTTTTTTTCGACCATAGAAACGGCCATAAGTAGAAGTTTAGACTAAAGATCTTTCATCAAAGCTTTATATAACTCTATCATACCTTCGATATCTTTTTTATGTACTTTTTCATTTGGCGTATGAACAAATAACTCCGCCGCTCCTATAAAACACCAGTCCCAAGGATACTCTGCCATTTGCAATTCTTTAGCATCACTTCCTCCTGAACCTTCAACTTCTAATTGATATGCTACTTTATGTTTTTTAGCTATTGAAATAATTTTATTGATGTAACTTCTACGAGGAATTAAACTATCTCGCATACTGATCACCGGACCTTTTGCAGGAAATACGCCATCTGAAATCCATGAAATATCAGAGATCAGCGCTTGAGAGATCTTGTATTTATCCGCTAAATATTTTTGTAAATAGGATACACTTCCTCCTCCATGTTCTTCCCAGGTACTAAATACAATTACTCCGTCTTTCAAGGTTTCGGCAACCTTTAGTGCGTTATAACAACCTAAACGATTATCCATATAACAACACTGCACAAAATTTTTATCCTCACGCCAATTAGCTCTAAATACTAATTCTGTACCGGTTTCAAAATTACGTTTGGCTTTATATTCTATTTTATCTTTTACAATATTTAAAGTGGCTTCGCATTTCCCTTTACTATCTGATCCAACTAATTCAAAACCTTTTTGAATAACAGGCCCTCCAATCTTTACTAATTGCTTTCCATAACGTACTGTAAAACCAATACTATCTGTATGAGCAAAAATAGCTGTACGTGGCTTACCAAATACTAAAATGATATTATCCTGAAAACCATCGCCGTGAATCACTTTTGGTTTATGTTTCCAGTTCTTTTGTTCTTTTTTAATATAATCTAATATAAAGTCTTTCATTGCCACTTCATTTCCACTAGGAGAATGAATGCTGCACATTGTTTTTAATAGAGATAAGTTCATATTTTCAATTTGATAATTCGACAATTAGTTAATTAGGCAATGTAGTTATTAGAATAACATAGAGCACAAAAATAAGGAAATCTGAGAATAATAAAACCTTTGCCCGTTCGAGCGTAGTCGAGAACCAAAAGAGCTCACCCCCAACCCTCTCCTACAAGGAAAGGGAGTGGAGCAAATTATCTAAACTCGTAAGTAGTACCTCTTAATTGCGTTAATAAAGTAATAGGTTCATCAGTAGCAGTAGAGCGGCTTTCTAATTTAGGTGCAACAGGAGAATTAGCTTTTAAATATTCTTCTATCACATCATGTAAAAGCATAGATAATCGTTTAGGATCTTTCACCTTCTCTACTCTACATAACGTATCATCAGGATCACCTTCACGCTCACAAGCAATAATGCTGTATTCTTTGGTTAGATCTAATGGTTGGCCTGCAATTTTTACCCAATTCAAGCGTTTTCCATTTTCATTACCAATTGTAAAGTTAACTTCCATACCATTAAATCGTACGAACCAACCACCAAAACGTTTAGAAGGATCTTTAGCAAACGCATTTTGTAATTCTTTTTCCAACCAATCGTTCAATTGTTTTCCTGTAACTATTCCTGTTTTAGCTTCGCTGTTTACAGGTAGCATATTCCATAAAAACTCTTTGGTAATAGTTGCTACACCGGTTTTAGGGTCAACTGCTAAAGGCTGACAAAAACGAAAGCCGTTCGATAAAGCAATGTCCGGTTTAAACTTCCACATAATGGCATCTGTAATTAAATTATCCATTGGTGTTTCCATCACAAAGTAACGCACCAACGGAGTTTTACTCGTACCAATAACTCTTTGCAGATCTTGTTTAAATGGTTCTATAGCTTTATCTACCAAAATCTGCACTGATTTATCAGCCGGATATTTTGTAGGATCAACATCTAATAATTGATATTTAGAACTTTCCAGTTTACCATCTTTAATCACCAGATCTAATTTTCCGAGGAAAGAACCAAAAGCTCCGCACTCCACTACTTTAGTATATTTAGCCTGAATAGGTTCTCTCACCCGTTCGTGTGTATCAGCGCCTAAAATAAAATCCGCTCCTTGTACAGCAGGATTGTTTGCCAAACCAACTTGTTGTGCCAATCCCATATGACAAGCAATTAATACAACGGCACAACCTTCTGTTTCTTTTAAATGTTTAATGTACTTAGCAACATTTACATCAGCATGCTCAAATCTTAATCCTTCGCTATAAGCCGGCGATTGACGTTTAGGAATTAAATGGTCGGTGTAACCAATGATCCCGATCTTTACTCCTCCAATATATTTTACCCAATACGGTTGATACACTAATTGGTTATTATCTTCATCTGTTGTTTTATGCCACATGTTAGCGCAAATTTTTGCCGCATTAGCATGTCCCATATCATACAACATTTTTTTCTTCTTATATACCACTTCCCAATTACCCGGTAACATCAAATCGTAACCCAGTTTATTAAAAATAGGAATCAATGCTTCGCCTTCTGTTAAAGAAGCTACTGCATGGCCATGAAAAAAATCTCCGCCATCGTACAAAATAGTATTGTTAGGATTTTCTTTTCGGAAATGATCTATCATAGTTTTAAGTACAGCCATTCCACCACGTTTCTTATAAACAGCTTGATTATTTTCCCAAAAAAATTCGTCATGTGTATTTAGTTGAGAATGAATATCTGTAGTGATAAGAAGAGTGATCGTTTGAGATTTTGTATTGGAATTAAAATCAATTTCTTTTTCAAGATCAACTAACTTATTTTCTGCAGCGAAATTAGTCACCGGATTTAAAACAGCAGCTAGACCAACTAAAGCAGATTTCTTTAAAAAGTCTCTTCGATCATTAGTTTGTTCTTCAGTAAGATTCGATTTATTTTTTGTCATTGTTTAATAGTGCTAGTTTATCCTTAATTGCTTTGTAGGGTCCGTACTTATGTTGCTTTTCATCAAAACCATCCAGATATGGACCAAAAGGATGATCAAACGGTTTTTCATTTATTTTAGGCCAGTCTTTTGAAATATCTTTTTTGGGACGAGGCTGTGAATTCACAAATGCCGCTACATCCCAGGCTTCCTCATCTGTTAATTGTGTATTATTATGAGAAGACCCTTGAGGCATATTGCATTTTACAAACTTAGCAAAGTTGGATATTCTATATAAACCCGCTCCATCATTGTAACTGTATTCTCCCCATAAAGGCGGATAGGTATATTCTGTTTTATCGGCGTTTAATTGCCCTTCTCCTTTTGGTTGATGACAACTTTGACATTTTTCTGTGTAAACTGTTTTTCCCGTTTCAGGATTTGTAGCACGTTTTAAAAAGGCCAGATCTTTTAATCCAGAACCTTCCGGCTTTTTACCTTTAACCACATCTTTTCCTAACCAATAAATGTAAGCAACGATGGCTTTCATTTCTTTAGAGGTAGTATCTATGGCTTTTCCATTTAAGCTGCGCTCAAAGCAATCATTGACTCTTTTAAATATATTTTCAATAGACCCTGATCTTGCTCTGTATTTAGGATAAGTAGATGCAACCGCGCTGTAATTATTACCAAATGTTTTTGTTCCTGCGTCTAAATGACAATTCTGGCAATTCATGCCATTAGTAGATGATTTGAATATTTTTCCATTTACACCATAATACAGAGCAGTGTGGGCAATTAACTCTTTACCATATAATACCAATTCTTTATTCTCTCCTAAAAGCGAGACTTCATCAGGAGCTTGCCAATAGTGAGTTGTATCCAAATGCTTTAGAGCTTCTAATTTAGCAGCGTCAGTAAAATTCCCATTTGAATCGGCCTGAGGAATTTTTACGGCTATTTTTTCTTCAGGAGAATAAGAAGGTAAGTAATTATATAATAAAACAGAGAGTACAACAATGATCAATAACAAAGCAATAATCACATTGATCAGTTTTGAAATAACTTGCGTTAGATTATTGTGATCTTTATTTTCTTGTTCTATCATAAAAAATTAATGTGGTAATTTTTCTTTAAAGTAACCATACACCCAAGTTCCTGCAACAGCACTTAAAAAGGTAACGGTCACAACCGTAAAACCACTTCCTATTTGTGCAAATAATGGTCCGGGACAAGCACCTGTTATTGCCCAGCCAAGGCCAAACATCAAACCACCAATAATTTGTCCTTTATTAAAAGTTTTAGGAGTTAATATAATTTCTTCACCGTCCTTAGTTTTTACCTTATATTTTTTAATAATGAAAACCGAAATAACACCTACCATAACTGCTGTACCAATTACCCCGTACATGTGAAATGAATCGAATCGAAACATTTCCTGTATACGAAACCAACTAACGATCTCTGCTTTTACAAAGGTGATCCCAAAAAGAATCCCTACAAAAGCATATACTAAATTAGAGGTCCATGGTTTTTTAATTTCTGAACTATTAATACAAGTTTCTTTTAGTTCAAATTCATCATGAATTTTAGTTTGAAATTCCATTTGATTTGTGCTCATGAATATGTTGATTAAAGATTAAGTATATAAGGTAATATTAACCAGGTCATAACAAAACCACCCGCCATAAAGCAACACGTTGCGATTAAGGAAGGCCATTGTAAATTAGATAAGCCCATAATGGCATGTCCACTTGTACAACCACCGGCATAACGAGTACCAAAACCAACCATAAAGCCTCCCACAACCATTAGAATAAACCCACGCAGCGTTAATAAACTACTCCAGCTAAACAGATCCGTTGGCAATAAATGATCAAAATCTTTCACATTATTTTCAGCCAAAGCTTGTTTGGTGCTTTCTGCAACTACCATTGTATTTGGATCAGTTAATAAAAATGATGCAATGATTCCTCCAATGGCAATACCACCAACAAAAAACAAATTCCAAGTTTCTTTTTTCCAATCGTATTTAAAAAATTTAACGTTACCAGGAATACATGCTGCACAAATGTGACGTAAGGATGAAGAGATCCCAAAAGATTTATTTCCGATAATTAAAAGTGCCGGAACGGTTAAGCCAATTAATACTCCGGCTACGTACCAGGGCCAAGGTTGTTTTAGTAATTCTAACATAGTTTTATTTATAAAAAAATCCCGCAGATGACGCTAATATACATGATAATAATCGACGTATATCTTCGAAATTTGCGGGAAATTGGTTTCTTAATATGCTAATTTCTTTAACTTAGCTTTTACGGTATCATTTGGTTCAACTAACGGTAAACGCACTGTTGGTTTAGTGATATTTTTCAAAGCCAATACATGTTTAATTCCTCCCGGATTTCCGTCAGCAAATAATTGCTCGGTAATTTCCAATAATTTGTAGTGTAATTTTTGAGCTGTTTTAAGATCATGTTTTAAAGCAGCGCGTACCATATCACTAAAATCTTTAGGATAAGCATTAGCCACCACAGAAATAACGCCATTGGCACCACTAGCTATCATCGGTAAAGTTAAATTATCATCACCACTGATTACCAAAAAGTTATCAGGACGATGTTTGATGATCTTCATACATTGTTCCAGATTACCGCTAGCTTCTTTAATTGCTACAATGTTTTTAAACTCTTTTGCTAAACGAATGGTTGTATCCCAGGTAATGTTTGATGCAGTACGTCCGGGAACATTATATAAAATAATCGGCAAAGGGCTTGCTTTTGAAAGAGCTTTATAATGCTGGTAAATACCTTCTTGAGATGGTTTATTATAATAAGGTGATACCGAAAGAATAGCAGAAAAAGCCGACAGATCATCTTTTTTTAATGAATGAACAAGTTCCGCTGTATTGTTCCCTCCTACTCCTAGTACTAAAGGAATACGTTTTTTATTAGTCTTTATAATGTGATTGATTACTTGCTGTTTTTCTTCTTTTGACAAAGTAGCTGTTTCGCCTGTTGTTCCTAAAACAACAATGTACTCTACTTTACCTTTGATCAAATGCTCTACTAATTTTGTTAAAGCCGGATAATCAACGTCTCCTTTGTTTGTAAATGGTGTTACTATTGCTACACCTGTTCCTGTTAAATTAACTGTTTTTGCCATTATAAATTATGCTGTTTTTATCATGTGTAAATATACTACGACTTGTTTTAAGAACTGATGTGAGTTATTGGTTTTATCAACATCAATAATCAGATCAAAAATGGGGTCCTGAAAACTTCCAATTTTACATGAGGCTTTCACTAACTTAGAAATTGAACGAGACTTAACACAATCTTCCTTTCCAAGATCTATCAGCATATTGTAAGACTCCGCATTTAAAGACTGAATAAAAGACTCGCTAACAATATTAAAAAGTGAAAATTGTTTTTTATCCATTAAAACATGTTCGAATGGTGGCTTTGGAGCTAGTTCAGGTTTACCATTATAAATAATAAGCACCTTCACTTTTTTATTTTCTTTTTCGCAAGTGGTTACAAAATCTACGATCTCACTTAATTGATTATCATAAGCAATGATCAATACTTTAGACAATTGATTCCAAGAAAAGAATTGCTTATCGGTTTTAGGACTCTCCTTTTTAGAGAGTAACCAATTGGATATATTTTGTAGTAGTGACAATTTAAAATCAGATTTTAGAAATGAGAAGTGAGATTTGAGATATTTTGAATTTATTATTTATTATTTTCTAATGATTTCGCTTCTTCCCAAAATTTATCCATCTCTTCCAGCTTACAATCGGCTAAGGATTTACCTTGTGCTAATATTTTTTGTTCCATGTAATTGAAACGACTAATAAATTTTTTGTTGGTTTTTTCTAATGCATCTTCAGGATTTACTTTTAGGAAACGGGCATAATTGATCAAAGCAAAAAATACATCACCCATTTCACTTTCTATTTTTTTATGTTTCATTTTGTCCTCCCCCGTCCCTTGGGCACCCCCTCCAGAGGAGGATAAAGAAGCCACTTCTACTTGTAATTCCGCTAACTCCTCCTGCACTTTTTCCCACACCTGACTAGGATCTTCCCAATCAAAACCGTTAGCTCTGGCTTTTTCCTGTATGCGCAAGGCTTTTAATAAACCCGGCATACTGCTCGGAACACCGGATAATGCACCTTTGTTACCTTCTGTTTGTTTGATCTTTTCCCAGTTCTGTGTTACTGTTTCTGCATCTGTAGCCACTACATCACCATAAATATGCGGGTGACGAAAGATCATTTTTTCACATAATGAATTGATCACATCTGTAATATTAAAATCATTGGTCTCACTTCCGATCTTAGCATAAAATACTAAGTGTAATAAAATATCTCCAATTTCTTTTTTGATCTCGTTCTTGTCGTTCTTTAAAATAGCATCACTTAATTCATAAGTTTCCTCTATCGTTAAATGACGCAATGTTTCCATGGTTTGTTTTTGATCCCAGGGACATTTAGCCCTCAAATCATCCATGATATTCAGCAGTCTCTCAAACGCTACTAATCTTTCGTCTGCCATTATAATAAATTTAAAATTGCATTTTCTACTTCTGGGCTATCCCATTTGGCTTCAATGTTTGGCATTACCATTACTTTATCCATGATAGCCTGTTGTTTGTTACCGTCTCTCAATGCTTCGCTATATCTGATGCTTGGAGTGTATGTTACCATACTATATAAAGGAATCCATTTATCAGGATGTTTACTGCTGAAATGAGCTTCAATCTTCTTTTGCAATAAAAATGTTTTGTCCGCTGTTTTATCGCGCATCTCTACAAAGTTTGCTATGGCTAAATCTGCAATAGCATCTCCATCAGGTTTACGTAATTGTTCGTACTCGTGTAAACAAGCGGCATTTAAATCACCATGTTTATCCATTAATTCATTCAATACAACGCAATCTTCAAAACCACAATTCATTCCTTGTCCATAAAAAGGTACAATAGCATGAGCCGCATCACCAATTAGAGCTATTCTATCATCAAATACCCAGGGCTTACATTTTACTGTTACTAAACTAGATGTAGGATTTGCAAAATAATCATGTACAAGAGTTGGCATCAAGGGCACCGCATCAGGGAATTCTCTATTAAAAAATGCTAACACATCTGCTTCTGTTTTCAAGGCGTCAAATGATACTTGCCCTTCCATCTGAAAAAACAAAGTACAAGTAAAACTGCCATCCATATTAGGCAAAGCAATCATCATAAAACTACCACGAGGCCAAATGTGTAAACAATTCTTTTCAATTAAATGTTCTCCGTTTGGTCCGGCTGGAATCACTAATTCTTTATAACCACAATCAATGTAAAATTGTTGATAATCAAATCTATCTGAGTGCAATTGCATTTGTGTACGTACCGCACTAAAAGCGCCATCAGAACCAAATATGAAATCACTTTTTACTGTTTTATCTTTACTTGAATTAGTATTGTGAAAGGTCACTTCATTTGTTTTTCTATCCACCTTATCACAACGCTCTTCAAAATGAATGGACACATTTGGTTGTTGTTCAGCCAGGTCCATTAACTTCATATTGATACCACCACGTGATACAGAATAAATAGCCTGATTATCTTTACCATAAGGTTGATAAGTTGATGAACCATCTTTTAAATGGATTGAACGTCCATACATAGGGATTGCAATTTTCTTGATCTCATCTGCAATACCAACACCCTCTAAACCTCTCCAACCTCTATCGCTTAAGGCTAAATTAATAGACTTTCCTGCACTAATATCCGCTTTGCGCATATCAGGTCGGCGTTCAAAGATCTCAACTTTATGTCCGCGTTTAGCCAAATAAATTGACACTAATGAGCCCACTAAACCGGCTCCTACAACTGTTATGTTTTTTTGAGTACTCATAATTATTTTAAAATTTTCTTCTTGTATTTATCATGCATCATTTCTTTAGATGCTAATTTTTCTATTGCCTGATTAATTCTCTTTAGGCGTGTTTCTTCTTTCTTGGCATCGGTGATCCACATCATGTATTCTTTACGGCGAGAATAGGCTAAGGATTCGAAGTAAGTTAATACACCAGCGGTTTTAAAACTTTTTTTTACATCTGCAGGAATTTCTACTGTTTTATCTTTTGCTTCTGTAATTTTATGTCCTTTACTATTATTATCTATGGCTTCAAACAAATATTCTAAAATGGTTTCGTCATCAATCTGTTTAACATCTGTAAATTTTAAATGACGATTATGCACATTACCCGGATTTTGTTGCAATATTTTTTTCTTATCCTTTAGTAAAGCTCCCTGAAAAAAGGTAAAAGTTACATGTTTTTCAAATCCCCAAAAACCACAAACCATCCCATTTAAGTAATAATTTGGACCCCATTTCCAATCCTCAACCATAGCAGGATCTGTACTTAAAATCAACTTGCGTAATTTTTTACAGATCTTTTGAGCAAAGGGCTGCATTTGAGAAATTTCCTCATCAATTAAGCTACCGGCATCAGGATTATGTTTTACTTTTGCGATAATAAATGTAGATTTGATTGTGCTTAAAAAATTTGAAGTAAACATACACAAAAACGCCTTATTTAACAAAACTGATAAGCTATTAGTAGCCTTTAGTGGCGGGGTAGATTCGGTGGTTTTATCTGATTTATTGCACAAAGTGGGATACCAATTTGACCTGGCACATTGCAATTTTCAATTGCGTGGAACGGAAGCAAATCAGGACACCGAATTTTGTGAAACGTACGCAAAATCTATTCATTCAGAATGCCATGTTGCTTATTTTAATACTAAAGAATATGCGACTGAACATAAGTTATCCATTCAAATGGCGGCGCGTCAGTTGCGCTATAATTGGTTTAAGGATCTTTTAGACAAATATGATTATTCTCATATTTTAACAGCCCATCATGCGAATGATAATGTAGAAACTCTTTTTGTCAATCTGATCAGAGGAACAGGTATTAAAGGCTTACAAGGCATTCCGGAAAAACAGCGGTCAGTGGTGAGACCATTATTGTTTACTACCAAAGAAGAGATCAGACAATATGCTCAGCAAAACAAACTTTCCTATCGCGAAGACAGCAGTAATCAGGAAGTAAAATACAAGCGTAATTTTATCAGGCATCAAATTATTCCTGAACTCAAAAAATTAAACCCGGCTTTGGAGGAAACCCTTGTTACTTCTATTAGTTATTTTAAACAATCTGCTGAAATCATTGCTGAATTTGCTAATCGTAAATTTAAAGAAATCTCTAAAGAAGAAAACGGACAACTGTTTATTGATATTGCTCTGATCTTAAAAGAACCGCAAAAAGAAACTTTGTTATTTGAGTGGCTTAATTCTAAAAGCTTTAAAGCCAATCAAATACAGCAATTAACAGAAGCATTACATTCAGACCAAACTATTGGTAAACAATTTTCATCAGCTACACATCAATTGGTTATTGATAGAAAATACATCATCGTTCAACAATTAATTATAGAAAATACACCCACTGAATTTATTATTTCTTCTTTAACTGATACACAACATTTACCGATCAATTTACAGTTTGAAGAAACAACCAATGCTCAATTTTCAAACGATCCTAAAGACATTAAAATTGCTTACTCAGAAAATTTATTTCCCTTAACGTTAAGAAAATGGAAGCAAGGTGATAAGTTCAAGCCCTTTGGATTAAACGGTTTTAAGAAGTTAAGTGATTTTTTTAAGGATCAAAAATTATCCTTATTTGAGAAAGAAAGTGTTTGGATCCTGGAAAGTAAAGAACACATTATTTGGATAGTTGGTTACAGAATGGATGACAGATGTAAAGTGATTGAAGAAACTGCGAAAATAGTAAGGATAAAAGTAACTTGATAAGTAACGTCATACTGAAACAAGTTCATCATGACGGAACAAAAAAGGGATGCTTTCACATCCCTTTTTCATTATTCAAAATATTCTTTCATCCTATCAAAGAAACCTTTTTCTTTTCTGTTAGGATTTGGAGCAAAATTTTTAGAATCCTTTAATCCTTCCAATGTTTTTTTCTCTTCGCTGGTTAAAGCCTGAGGTGTCCAAACATTAATATTTACTAATAGATCGCCGTGTCCGTATGAATTGATATCGGGCAAGCCTTTACCTTTTAAACGTAACACTTTACCGCTTTGTGTACCCGGATCAATTTTGATTTTTACTTTACCATCTACTGTAGGAATTTCTACACTGGTTCCTAAAGCCGCATCCACAAAACTCACATAGCTATCATAAAACAAATTACTGCCATCGCGTTTTAATTCCGGGTGTTCCTCTTCTTCGATCATTACCAACAAATCGCCATTGATACCACCTCTTGGAGCTGCATTCCCTTTTCCTGAAACTGATAACTGCATGCCTTCAGCAACACCGGCCGGAATATTAATGCTAATTACTTCTTCTTCTCTAACAATACCATCACCGTGACAAGTATGACATTTATCTTTTACTGTTTTTCCTTCTCCGTTACAAGCGCCGCAAGTAGTTTGAGTTTGCATGGCTCCTAAAAAAGTTTGTTGTGTACGGGTTTGCACACCCGACCCATGACACACTTTACAAGTATCAAACTGACCATTTTTAGCACCGCTACCTTTGCAAGTATGACAGCTAACAAACTTATTTACTTTTAGTTTTTTCTCAACGCCTTTGGCAATTTCCTGTAAATTTAATTTGACTTTAATTCTTAAGTTAGATCCACGCATCACACGTCGGCCACCACCACGAGAACCGCCGCCAAAACTACCACCAAAGCCTCCGCCACCAAAAATATCTCCAAACTGACTGAAGATATCATCCATATTCATTCCGCCACCATATCCACCACCACCACTGGCAGCACTGCTGCCTACTCCGGCATGACCAAACTGGTTATAACGCTGACGCTTTTCAGGATTGCTTAAGATCTCATAAGCCTCTGCCGCTTCTTTAAATTTTTCTTCTGCTTTTTTATCATCAGGATTTTTATCAGGATGGTACTTAATTGCCATTTTACGATAAGCTTTCTTTATCTCATCATCGCTAGCACTTTTAGCAACACCCAATATTTCGTAATAATCTCTTTTGCTCATAGTTCTGTTGCTTAGTTACCTACCACTACTTTTGCGAAACGAATCACTTTATCTCCCAGTTTATAACCTTTTTCAATTTCGTCAATTACTTTACCCTTCATATCTTCAGATGGAGAAGGAATATGTGTAATGGCTTCCATAATATCGGCATCAAATGGTTTTCCGGCACTTTCCATAGCTTCCAGTCCTTTTGAGATACAAGAAGCCTTTAACTTATTATAGATCAAAACCATTCCTTCTTTAATAGGTTCAGCGTCTGTTACTGATTCATTTGCTTTAATGGCACGTTCAAAATCATCAATGGTTGGGATAACCGCTTTAAATACATCTTCGCCCGCAGAACGAATAATGTCTGATTTTTCTTTGATCGTACGTTTTCTGTAATTATCAAATTCTGAATATAAACGCAGGTATTTATCGTTCAATTCAGCAACTTTTGCTTCCAGATCTACTGCTGGAGCAATATTGTCTTCAGGAGAACTAACTGATTGTTCCTCCTTTTGGTCGTTATTTTCTAAAATATTTTCTTCTGATTGGTTAATTCCGTCTTTTTCGTTCTGTTCCATGATAAAAATTTTGGCAAATGTACACAATCAATATGCTTGCCATTCACAAAAAAGCGAAATTTTGTCAGTTTTTAATGAACTTAAACTCAGTTCTGCGGTTATATTCCTGTTCTTTGTCAGAACAGGTAATACCATTGGCACATCTGTTACGGATTTCAGTTTCTCCCTTTCCAATGGCTTTTAGTCGGTTTTTATCAATTCCTTTGCTTACTAAATAGTTAATAACGGATTCAGAGCGGTTTTCTGATAATTTCAGGTTACTGGCATCGTCTCCCTGAGCATCTGTATGAGAAATCACATTTAAGGTCACTTTAGGGTTAGCTTGTAAAATAACCATCACTTTGTCTAATACAATTTCACTCTCGGTTAAAACTCCATATTTACCTAATTCGTAATACACATTTTCAGAAACCACCAGATCTTTCTTTCCTGTAGAATTGAATTTTTTGTATTTCATCGTTATATCATCTTCCTCATCAATTTCAGAAAGTTTTTCAACGTCAACCGGTAATAATTTATATTCAAAATTACCGGCAGCATTTTTCTTAAATTCTGAAACGATTTCTCCGGTTTGTTTGGCTAAATAAACTTTTGGCCCGCCTTTAACTTTTGCATTTTGTTCAATTCTGATACTTAAAATTTGAGTTGTATCAATTTGTTTAAATACAAAATCACCATAATCATCAGTAGCAGCACTTTTTATAGTGTCTGTATTGGCTCTAATAAGATAAACTTTATGATCGGTCAGAGGAGATTTGCTTTTATCACCTACTAATAATTTTCCTGAAATATCAGCCGTTGAATAGGCGGCATTTACTCTACACACATTTTGAAATGTTTTTTCTAAAACTTCAAAGCTATCTGTTTCTAAATACAATCTTCCTTTTGGATTCACTAAAAATAAACTCGGCATTTTGGTTACTTTAAAAGCATTAACCGCTTTATCTTTTGGATTTGTTTTGTCTTTTTTACCTTTTGGCTGCACATCTGTTTTAGCCATGTAATTAGTTTTTTTACCCAAAAATTTAGATTTACCATAATTAGTTTCAGATAAAATAGTTTGCCATTTTTCAAAATCGTTTTCTACGCAAACAGTCGCATATTCAATATCACTGGCACCTTTACAAGCATTGCTTTGATATTTATTTAAAATTCGTTCAACATTATTATTAAAAGCAACTAATTCTTTAGTTGTTTTTTCGGCATTAAAAAAATACACCAACACAAAACGGTCAGTCATATTTTTTCCATCCGGTAAATCAAGATTAGTTGCTTTGTTTTCCTGATTATATACAACTACTTTTGAAAAAGGGATTCTCTCGCCTACTCTTAATTTTTCGCTTTTTTGTGCATTGACAAAACCGACAGATAAAAGTAATATGACTAAAAATAGCTGTTTCATTTTTTTGAAAATTTGAATTCTGTTCTTCTGTTGTATTCATGTTCAAGATCCGAACAATCGATATTGTTTACACAACGATTTCGGATCTGAGATTCTCCTTTTCCTTGTGCGGTTAATTTACTTTTACTAATACCCTTTGACTTAAAATAATCAACAACTGCCTGAGATCGCTTTAATGAAAGTTTTAAGTTTGCTTTTTCTTCGCCCTGAGAATCAGTATGTGAAATGACGTCTAAATGAAATTCAGGATTGTCTATTAATACTTGTTTCATTTTATCAAGAATTAATTTAGAGCTTTTTGTGATCTTACTTTTACCTAAAGGATAAAATAGATTTTCAGTAATAACGAATTCTTTTTCTGCTTTATTTTTTGAATTTGTAAACTTCAATTCAAGATCATCTTCAATTTTAATGTCAGGAAGTTTAACTAATTCTGTTTGTAATAAACGGTAAACAAAACCAGTTTCTGTTGCATTAAACTTACCAACTTCAACACCGGATTGAGTAGATACAACAAAATTAATGTCTTTGTTTTTTTCATTTACTGCAATTAAATAATCCTGATCCAGATCCTTTATCTCTGCGTTAAAATCCCCATATTTATTTGTTTTTACTCTGGCTACAGTATCATTTGTTTGAGTTGCAATAATAAAAACAGACTGTTCAGCATAAGGCACCTGATATTTGTTTTTTTCTTCTGTAAATATTTTTAATCGTAGAATTTTTTTATCTGAATCGTCATCTTTGCAATAAAGAGTTGAGATCTCCTCTGTAGTTCCTGAATAACCACATAGTTGATTTTTACTGCTATAAACAACTAGTAAAGGCAGGTCTTCCTCGGTTATATTAAATACATTAAAGCACGATTTGGAAGATGATTTGAATAACTGAAATGGGATAGCCGTTTCAAAATTCTTTCCTTTTTTAGAAGTTAATTGTCCGGTAAAAAAAATCGGAAAAACATCAATGAACTCTTTATCGAAAGCAAAATTACATCCATTATACATTACCTGAGCCAAAGGTTCTGTTTTAACATCAAAAAATAAAAAGGCCTTTTTTTTCTCTTTATTAAAGTCGTATTTAGCAATAGCTTCAGTTGTAATATTTTTTCCGGGAAATTCTTCAGTTTCAAGATATCTAGGAAACAAAGGTTGCCCCAAAGAAACTAATTGAAATAAAAATAAGGATAAGAATATTAATTTTATTTTCATACTACTTTTTCAACGATTCTATTTTTGCAGGCAATGCTCCTTCTCTTAAATTTTTGGCTACAATAATTCCATTCCCGTCAACCAATACATTAGCCGGTATTGAACTTACTCCATATCTTTGTGCTACGGCATTATTCCAACCCATTAGGTCACTAACGTGATAAGGCCAAACCAATTGATCGTTTGCGATAGCTTTTACCCAGCTTTCTTTTTTTGAATCCAAAGATACGCTCAACACTTCAAAACCTTTGGCATTATTAAAATTAGCCGTATGGTACTTGTTATAAGTTGATACAACATTAGGATTTTCGGCACGACAAGGTGCGCACCAGCTAGCCCAAAAATCAATCAATACTAATTTTCCTTTTAGAGATGAAAGTTTAAGCATTTCGCCATCCGGTTTTTGCATTTCAAAATCAGGAGCTTTGTTTCCTAAATTCAATCCTTCTACCACATTAATAGTTACAGTACCTTGATTTGCATCTGGCTTAGTTGTAGTAACCGTTTGGTCATTTTTAACTGTACTTGTCGTTCCTTCTTTTTTACTTTTACAAGAAAAAAGAACAAAAACTAAAACACCGGTTGTAACAAATAAATAATGTTTCATATTAATAATTTATTCTGGTATATTTTTTCTGATAATTTCTGCGCCTATAGCATTTAAACGGCCATCTATATTTTGATAACCTCTATCAATTTGATTGATATTAAAGATGGTACTTTTTCCTTTGGCACTCATCGCTGCAATTAATAAAGCCACACCTGCTCTGATATCTGGAGATGCCATTTGAATAGCTCTTAATTGTACTTTTCTATCTAAGCCCATTACAGTTGCGCGGTGTGGATCACATAAAATGATCTGAGCGCCCATATCAATTAACTTATCTACAAAGAACAATCGGCTTTCAAACATTTTTTGATGAATTAAAATATTACCACGAGCCTGAGTAGCTGTTACTAACATAATACTTAATAGATCGGGTGTAAAGCCCGGCCAAATTGCATCAGAAATGGTTAACATCGATCCATCAATGAAAGAATCTATTTCATAATGCGTTTGAGAAGGAATATAAATATCATCTCCACGGCGTTCCATCTGAATTCCTAAACGAGAAAACACTTTTGGGATACATCCTAAATTATCATAAGACACATCTTTAATGGTAATTTCTGATTGAGTCATTGCCGCTAAACCAATGAAAGAGCCTATCTCGATCATATCCGGTAACAAACGATGTGTTGTACCTTTTAATGAGGTAACACCTTCGATGGTTAACAAATTAGAACCTACACCTGTAATTTTAGCACCCATGCGATTCAGCATTTTACACAACTGTTGTAAATAGGGTTCGCAAGCGGCGTTATAAATTGTAGTTGTACCTTCTGCTAAAACGGCTGCCATTACAATGTTGGCAGTTCCTGTTACAGAAGCCTCATCCAATAACATGTAAGCACCTTTTAATTTATCGGCTGTAACTTTAAAGTTTTCGTTATCAGAATCGTATTCGAATTTAGCACCTAAATTTTCGAAGCCAATAAAATGGGTATCCATTCTACGGCGACCGATCTTATCACCACCCGGCTTTGGCATGTAAGCTCTTCCAAAACGAGCTAACATTGGGCCAATGATCATGGTAGAACCTCTTAAGCCGCCACCTTTCTTTTTAAATTCAGAAGACACTAAATAATCTACATTTATTTCATCAGATTGAAATGTATATTCTTCGTGTCCGGTTTTTTCAACTTTAACACCAAGATCTCGTAACAGATCAATTAATTTATTGATGTCAACAATATCAGGTATATTACTAATAACAACCTTTTCGGATGTTAAAAGCACTGCACATAAAATCTGTAATGCTTCGTTTTTAGCTCCCTGAGGGATAATTTCTCCTTTTAATTGTTTTCCTCCTGTAACTTCAAAAATGGCCATAAACTATGATGTTGGTCGGTTATTGTTGTTTCTATGTTTAAATTTACTTTTATTCTTTTTGTTATTATGGCGATGTTTATTGGTTCCGCCAACGCTAACAGAAATTGGTGTTTGGTTATTATGATTTTTGTTTTTCAATTCATTAGCATGAGTTAATGCCGATGACTCATCAATGTGTAACTCATTATTGGTCATTTCCTTGAACTGTTTAAAGATCACATCATCCGTTACCGAATCCTTATTCCAATTTACATACGATTTTTTTAAGTGATTAGCTATCAAGCGAGTTAACTCTTTTTTCTCAGGGCCTTCTTCGTATGTTTTAGCCGCATCAATGATACGTTCAATCGTTTTACCGTAATGCTTGTATCTGATTTTGGTAGCGGGATAAGGCACAATAGCCGGTTTTGTTTCAAATGTTTCTGCACTAGGGCGCGGATATGGTGAATCTACATCTAATTTAAATTTTGAAATAATGAATAAATGGTCCCATAATTTATGAGTAAAATCAGCTATATCACGCAAATGTGGGTTTAATTGTCCCATAATTTGAATGATTGCTTTAGCGCATTTATTTCGTTCATCTCTATCTTCAATAGTGATGCAATGATCTATCATTACCTGAATATTTCTCCCGTATTCCGGTATCTGTAATTTTGGGAGTTGTGTGTTGTATTCCATATGTCTTTAAAACCTTAAATATACGTAATTTTTGCTCATATTTTACCGCTTTTGGTCGAGATATAAAGAAAGGAGAGTTAATAAAAGCTTTGAGTATTTCGGGGTTTCTTGTTCCTTATTTTTGGTGTTATTTTATTACACTAAATCACAAAGATCAGAAACTAGAAATATGAACCAGGAATCCGGATTAAACAATTTTCTTCATCACAAAATCATTCATTTGATAGCCGTTACCAATATCAAAATCTTCAACCCTATCTATCTTGAATCCATTTTTAAAATAAAAATTAATGGATTTATAATTCTGTCTATTAACAGTGAGTGTCAAAGTTTTAGCTTTAGTTAATTGTATCAACTCATTAAGAATTTTGGTACCAATTCCCTGATTGGATGTTTGTGTTTGAATATAAAATTTATGTAAAAAGTAATCACGTTGATTTTCGGAATTAATAGACAAAAATCCAATAGTTTCCAAGTCATCTTTAATCAAATAAAATACGTGTTTTTTGTTATTCAATTGATCTTGCAAACTTTCTATATTGTAAATATTAGCTAGCATATAATCAACCTGGTCTTGTCCGATGATTGGCACATAATGTTCATTCCAAATAATTTTAGCCAAAACTATTACCTCGTGTAAATCCTCTTCTTTTGCTTTAACTAAGTTTACCATCACTCAAGTATTTATATATCTTTGTAGTTATCAAAAACAATCATTTGTATTTGAAAAACGATTAAACAACTAACTGTGAAACCAAATATACAGCAAAAAATATCAATCAAAAACCGCAGAGCCAGTTTTGATTACAGTTTTATTGAAACGTATACAGCGGGGTTAGTTTTGCTCGGTACCGAAATTAAAGCCATCAGACAAGGGAAAGCTGCTTTAGTAGATAGTTACTGTTATTTTAGAAATGGAGAGCTATTTATAAAAAATATGAATATTAGCGAGTACACCGAAGGTAACTTATACAATCACGAGCCTCAGAGAGAACGCAAACTTTTACTTAGTAAACAAGAACTAACCAAGCTTCAGAAAAAGATGAAAGATCAGGGATTAACCATTATACCTGTTACTTTATTTACTTCTGATAGTGGATATGCTAAACTTGAAATTGCCTTAGCAAAAGGGAAAAAATTGTTTGACAAACGAGACGATATAAAAGCTAAGGACATTGACAGGGATTTGAAACGAAAATTCAAATAATAAATGGCATAAAAATTGAAAATCAAGAATCAATTATCATTTAAAATCTATATGAAACAACTGTTTTTTTTAATTGCAATGATCAGTTTAGCATGTCCTTTTATGGCTTGTAAAACTAAGAAACAAGCTGCTACCAACACTGAAACATCAGCAACTATGACTGAACCTCAAACCGAAAAATACCGATTGATCATATCTTTTATCAGTAAAGGAGCCGGGACAGATGGAGAAAAACGTCAGGCAATTTTGGATTATATTGAAAAACACCCAAAAAAGCCTTCTTATAAAACTATTCATTGGGGTCGAGAAGGAGAAACAGACTACTGTTTAAACCTAAAGGAACTGTCTACATCAAGTCAAGAAACTTTTATTGTGGAAATCAAAAAAATTGCAGCGAGCAGCAACCTGATTTTCATTTCAGAAAATGCTGAGTGTCCGCATAAAGGCCGATAAGTCTATAATCATCATTTTAAACCCAAAAGGAGCAAAAAGCTCCTTTTTTGTTAATTTTTCTACATTCATTTAAACATTCAAACGTTTAAAACATTTTTATTACTCCCTTCATTTTGCCTGTCTTAGCTTTAATTTTAAAGACTATTAGCCATGGCAAAAACCAAAAATAAATTCAGAGAAACATCTGTTGAAGATACTGTTGTTCAGGAACCAATTATCGACAAAAACGATATTGAAGAAACGATGACTTCAACAAAAAATAAAACGAAAGCTGCTAAGCCTTCTTCTGCTAAAACAGAAAAGAAAGTAGAAACCAAATCTTCCATTAATGAAACTAAAATTTCGTTGCTGGAGAAATGGAATAAAACTATTTCCATTTACCGAAATGAACGTACACAAAAACTCATTGGCTTATTACTGATCCTAGCAAGTGTATACCTATGTATTGCCATGGTTTCCTATATTTTTACCTGGGATAAAGATCAGGATAAAGTACTAGGTCCAATAACTGAACTCTTTGCAATAGACACTAAAGTAGTAAACTGGTTAGGAAAATTTGGAGCCTTAATCTCTCATCTGTTTATGTATAAATGGTTTGGTGTAGCCTCATTTATTTTAGTTCCAGTGTTTGCTATTTATGGTTTACAAAAATTATTAAATAAACAAATTACCAAACCTTCTGCCTTTACAGCCAAATGGTTATTTTTAATGGTATGGACAAGCTTGACCCTTGCTTTTTTCTTTCACGATAAATTATTTTTCCTGGGTGGTGGTTATGGTTATATTTTAAATCAACAATTATCTAATTACGTTGGCAGTATTGGTTCATTAGCCATTCTGGCTTTCAGCATGTTAGCCTTTTTAGTATTAAGCGTTAATTTAAATTTCAATATCAAAAAAGATGTATTACCTAATTTAGAAGAAGAACACATTATTGAAGAAGAGATCAATTCTGCTTTAAACAAAATCAATCCAAATGCTTCTACTGTTTATGATACAACACAAGAACCTGTTTTAAGTAAAGAGGAAGAAGATGAGTTATTGAATTTTGAAGTCGTATCTCCACCGGAAACAAAAGAAGAAGAGCCTATCATCGAAAAACAAGAGGAAGCAATTCCTTTAGACTTAAATAAAAATACGCCAACGGAAGCAGAAAAAAAATCGTTAGATTTTGAGATCAATAATCCTTCTGCCGATGAATTAGTTCAGGAACCGGCCTTTGCCAAAGAAGAACCAAAAGGTGATGGCATTACGTTAGATGATGAAGTAAAAGCGGCTCAATTAGTAGAAGAGTTTGGTCAATACGATCCTACTTTAGATCTGGGTCATTACCAATTTCCTAGTCACGAATTATTGATTGATTATGGAACAGGAAACGGTAAAGTAAATAACGAAGAGTTAGTTGCTAATAAAGACAGAATCGTTAATACCTTAAAAAATTACGGCATCGAGATCGATAAAATTTCGGCAACAGTTGGACCAACGGTTACATTATATGAAATTGTTCCGGCAGCAGGTGTACGTATTTCTAAAATCAAAAACTTAGAGGATGATATTGCTTTAAGCTTAGCAGCTTTAGGCATTCGTATCATTGCTCCTATTCCTGGTCGCGGTACTATTGGTATTGAAGTACCAAACCAAACTCCGGAAATGGTACCGATGCGTAACATTATTGCATCTGATAAGTTTCAAAACACAACACATGACTTACCTATTGCTTTAGGTAAAACAATTAATAACGAAATTTTTATTGCTGATCTGGCAAAAATGCCTCACTTATTAATGGCTGGTGCAACAGGTCAGGGTAAATCGGTAGGTTTAAATGCTATCTTAGTTTCGTTATTGTATAAAAAACATCCTGCTCAAATTAAGTTTGTATTGGTTGATCCTAAAAAAGTAGAGTTAACCTTATTCAATAAAATTGAACGTCATTTCTTAGCTAAACTTCCTAATTCAGAAGATGCAATTATTACGGATAATACTAAAGTAATTCACACGTTGAATTCATTGTGTATTGAAATGGATAACCGTTATGCGTTATTGCAAGATGCGCAGGTTCGTAATATTAAAGAGTATAATGTCAAATTCATCAATCGTAAATTAAATCCAAACGAAGGCCATAAATATTTACCATACATTGTATTGGTAGTAGATGAGTTTGCCGATTTAATTATGACAGCCGGCAAAGAAGTAGAAACGCCAATTGCCCGTTTAGCTCAGTTAGCCAGAGCTATTGGTATCCATTTAATTATTGCTACTCAACGTCCTTCTGTTAATATTATTACGGGTACAATTAAAGCTAACTTCCCGGCTCGTATTGCTTTTAGAGTAACCAGTAAAATAGATTCAAGAACAATTTTAGATGCCGGTGGTGCAGAACAATTAATTGGACGAGGCGATATGTTATTAAGTACAGGTAATGATCTGATTCGTATTCAATGTGCCTTTGTGGATACGCCGGAAGCTGAAAAAATTACAGAGTTCATTGGTTCACAACGCGCCTACCCTTCTGCCTTTTTATTACCTGAATATGTAGGTGAAGATGGCTCAGGAGGAAAAGAAGAAATTGATTTAAGTGAGCGCGATAAAATGTTTGAAGATGCTGCTAAATTAGTGGTTCAATTTCAACAAGGTTCTGCTTCATTCCTTCAACGTAAATTAAAGTTAGGTTATAACCGTGCCGGCCGAATCGTTGATCAATTAGAAGCTGCCGGAATTATTGGTCCTTTTGAAGGTTCTAAAGCCCGCGAAGTTCGTTGCAAGGACATGGCTCAATTAGATGAGATCATAAGAAGTATTAAAGGATAATATAAAAAAACAAACTATAAAAAAGGATTACGTTCAGTCGCAATCCTTTTTTTATTACCAAAAATAAGATTTCAATGATTGATTTAAATTCTGTTACAGAACAAGTAATTCTTTTAGCCAAAGAAGTTGGTGAGTTTATACGAACTGAACGTAAAACGTTTTCCTATACAAATGTAGAAGTTAAAGGCCTAAACGATCTGGTTAGTTATGTCGATAAAACATCAGAAAAACGTTTAGTTGAAAAATTAAATGTGATTGTTCCTGAAGCTGGTTTTATAGTTGAAGAAAACACTAAAAGTGGTACAAAAGATTATAACTGGATAGTAGACCCATTGGACGGAACCACCAATTTTGTTCATGGAATTCCTTGTTATGCCATTAGTATTGCTTTAGAATTTAAAGGGGAAATAATAATGGGTGTAGTTTATGAAGTGGCCCAAAATGAATGTTTCAGTGCATATAAAAATGCTGGGGCTTTTTTAAATGGACAAAATATAGCTGTTTCTCAACGACAAACCTTATCAGAAAGTTTAATAGCTACCGGTTTTCCTATTTATAATTTTTCACGAATTAATGATTATTTAAAAACCTTAGAAACATTAATGCGTACAACTCATGGAATCAGACGAATTGGTGCTGCTGCCGCCGATCTGTGTTATTTAGCCTGCGGAAGAGTTGACGCTTTTTTCGAATATAATCTTAATCCATGGGATGTAGCTGCCGGAGCAATTATTGTAAAAGAAGCCGGTGGTACTGTTCATGATTTTCAGGGAAACAATAACTGGTTATTTGGAAAAGAAATTGTAGCCACAAATAAAAACCTCCAAATAGAATTTGGAGGTTTAGTAAAAGAAAATTTTAAATAAAAATTAGAATTTAGAACGTAACTTAGTTTTACCACGTTTAGGTTTAAAGAATTTACCAACAGTGATCTGAAAAGCCATGTAAGCATCCTTTTCCTTATCCCCACGTTGCTGACCCGTTCCATCGGCTAAATAAGTAGCCCCCGGAATAGCTCCTGTAGTTGGATCTGCCATTAAAACAGAATTAGGCCCATATGCTGCTTGTAAAGCAGCTTTATCATAATAAGTTGTGCTAACATCATCAATATAATCAGTAAATGTTTTTCTGTAATTAAATTCAAGACCAAGGGACCATGTTTTATTAATAATAGTTCTCCATGCAACTCCCATTGGAATGCTTACACCAATTCGTTTATATTGTGATGGTCCGCCAGGTAAACCTTGTCCTTCGGTATGAAGAGGTTGTAATTTTACCCACTCTCCGGTATTAGGATTTTGTCCTTTTGGATTAAAATAAAAACCACCAATACCAACAAATCCCATCAACTCCCATGTTCTAGCTTTATGTCTTCTTGATAATGTTTTTTTAATGGCATAACGGTTACCCGATTTCTTAGAGAAATAAGAAAATTCAACTCGTGTAGCTAATTCAAATATATTAGATTTGAAATTTAAGTTTCTATTATTTCTATAAGGTTCGGTAGTTAATTTATCGTCACCGGCAACCAATAGATAATTAAAACTAGAATGCCAATTAAGGTTTCTGGCAACTTTATAACGGTAAGCTAAACTAATTGCCGGACGCGTTAAAGAAAATTCAATGTCAACTGGACTAAAATCTGTTCCTATTTTATTTAAGCCACCTAAATCACCTAAAAATCCGGACACTCCGGCTTGAATTGTTACCTCTTTTCTATACTTTTTCCAATCATTTGCTCTATTAAAATTTTGAGCAAATGCATTTTGTAAAATAACTGTAGAAAACAACAAAAGAACAAACGTATAACCTTTCTTTTTCAAAATATTTTTTTTCACAAGCAAATAAATATATATTCTAATATCTCCAAATCTACTAAAAAAATGTTAAGTACAAATGAAAAAATATCACTAAATTGTTAAAAATCACCTGTTAACTACCCGAAATCTTCGTTAGAATAGTATAATTTGTAAAATTTCAAGCCTTTTTCATCATCATAGCCCTTTTCCACATAATCATGTCGGCCATGAACGTAGATATGAAAATTCTTATCTAATTTCACTACACTTTTCATGAATTTTTGATTTTTCTTAACAGCAGTAGGCGAAATCTCAAAATCATCGATTGCGGTTAGATCCATTTTATCATTATACGTTTTGCGATAATCACGAAATGCCTCTTGTATTTCCGGTTGAGGCAAAATTTCACGTTCAAATTCCTGAATATTAAACTTATCTTTTTCTTTGAAAAAACTGGTACTTTTATTAAGCATCATCATTTGATCCTGCTTAGTTACATTATTGTTTTCAGTTAATACCTCCTCGCAAAAACCTTTGCAAGTATCTATAAAATTAGAGGTATGGAAATAAGCATTTTCCTTAAGTTTTGTATTTAAAAAATCTTCTACCCAATAAAAGGCGCAATCGGCTATTCTATTATTAGTATCTATCACACTAATTTTATAGCCTTTTTCTTTTTCTGTATTAAATATCAAACAACCTTTATCTAATTTATTAATATTAATGCCATTATCGCATTCAATATCAAAGTTATCCATATGTTGGAATACCTTTAGATAAGTATCTTTATTTTCAGTTTTAAATAATCCAATAGCATCACAGATTACACCATCTACCATACAATCGTTAAAATAACAAGCATAAAACTCACCACCTTTTATTTTTGGATGCATCGATTGGTTATAAAGATGTTCAGCTATATGCTTACTGCTTTCCATAAACTTGCCTGATGACGAGAACATATCCTCAGCATAACTTTGCACATCATGGTAATGCATTTCGTTTTTTGATTTAAACTGGTAATATATATCTGTTTTAAAAGGCGAGGTTAAATAACGTAAAACGGTATCTTTCAAAAAGTCATCGCCTATTTGTATATTTTTTTCACTCAATGTCAATTCTTCTCCTAACCCTTTATTTCCAACATAATGAATTACAAAATTTGTTAATTGGGAACGCGTAAAATCTATCATGGCACAAAATCTGTTTTAATAATGAATTGTAAATATAATTGTTTAGTTATGCCTTGAATTAACAAAGTTTAAACAAAAAAAATATTGTTACTAACGGATATAATCCGTTATAACTTCTAACTTTAAATAAATAATTACCATTAAATTTGCTCTATGCGATACTCTTTTCTTAAATCATCTCTAGTAATACTTGCAATTGGACTTTGCTCTTTTACGTTTTTTCAATTTGGTAAGAACCAATTATTGTTGGATATGTTGATGTCTGCTTTAAATCAGGCTCATTATAATCCGTTAAAAGTAAATGATGACTTTAGCGAAAAAGCCTTTAACCTCTATGTTAAACGATTAGATTACAATAAAAAGTTTTTAATTCAGAGTGATATTGATGCTTTAGCTAAATACCGCAGACAAATTGATGATGAAGTAAATAACGGTACGTTTGAGTTTTACAATCTATCGGCCGAATTAATTACCAAACGTATTAAAGAGAAAGAAAACTGGAGTAAAGAGATTTTAGCAAAGCCTTTTGATTATAAGACAGATGAGGAATATGAAACAGATGGCGACAAAATAAAATACGTTAATACGGAAGCTGAGTTGAAAAACGAATGGAGAAAAATGCTGAAATATCAGGTGATAGGACGCTTGGATGAATTAATGACTGGTCAGGAAAAAGCAAAAGCTAAAAAAGACAGTGTTTTTACCGAAAAAACATTTGATAGTCTGGAAGTTGATGCTCGTCGCAAAACCTTGAAAGCCAACGAAGACTGGTTTAAACGATTGAACAAAATAACAGCTAAAGATCGTTTTTCTGCTTATGTTAATACAATTACAGGATTATATGATCCTCATACCGAATACTTTGCGCCAAAAGACAAAAAGAAATTTGATCAAAGCATGAGCGGGCAATTTGAAGGAATTGGTGCCCGATTGCAGATGAAAGATGGTTTTATAAGAGTTTCTGAAATTATTGTTGGTTCTCCATCTTTTAAGCAAGGTGATTTAAAGGCCGGTGATGAAATTCATAAAGTAGCACAAGGAGCCGGTGAAATGGTAGATATTACCAATATGGAAATGGACGATGCTATCGATTTAATTAAAGGAAAAAAAGGAACGGAAGTGAGATTGACCGTAAAGAAGCCGGATGGTAGTTTTATGGTTATTCCAATTGTGCGTGATGTTATTGAAATTGATGAAACGTATGCGAAATCTGCTATTTTAAACAACAAAAAGAAAATAGGGTACATCTACTTACCAATGTTTTATGCTGATTTTACGCGTAATGGTGCACACCGTTGTGCTGCCGATATGAAAAAAGAGATCGAAAAATTAAAAAGTCAGGGAGTTGAAGGAATTATTATCGATCTACGTGATAACGGTGGTGGTTCTTTGCAGGAAGTTGTTGAAATGGCCGGTTTATTTATCCCAAAAGGGCCAATTGTTCAGGTAAAAAATAAATCGGGAATGGTAAATGTGATGGAAGATAAAAATTCGGATGTAACCTGGGATGGGCCATTAGCTATTATGGTTAATCACGGAAGCGCCTCTGCATCTGAGATTTTAGCCGCAGCTATTCAGGATTATAAACGAGGAATAATTATTGGAACTCAAAGCTTTGGTAAAGGTACCGTTCAATCATTTTTAGATCTGGACCAATATTTATTGCCTCAATTTGATACGATTAGACCTTTAGGTTCAGTAAAAATTACCATGCAAAAGTTTTACCGTATCAATGGTGGTGCTACTCAATTAAAAGGAGTTGTACCTGATGTTACCTTACCGGATCCTTATGCCTTTATTGATATGGGAGAAAAAGAATTAGATTTCCCTATGCCCTGGGATGAAATTGCCAAAGCTAATTATGAAGAGTATAAAGTAATTAATTACGACAAAATAAAGAAAGGTAATTCTGAAAGGCTTAAAACCAGTGCTGCATTTAAATTGATCGAAGCTGAATCAAAAGAGTTAAAAACTAAAAAAGATGATTCGAAATACAGTTTAAAGCTTGATAAATACCGTGCTGAACAGAAAGCCTGGAAAGAACAAGTTAAAAAATACGACGATTTAAAAGTGGACATTAAAGGTTTTGAAGCTAATTTATTAGATGCTGATAAAGAAGCTATGAAATCTGACACCTCAAAATTAAATAAGGAAGTTAAATGGACAAAAAACATCCAAAAAGATAATTACATTTTTGAAGCTTCTAATATCTTGAACGATATATTATAATATTGTTTAAGTATTTAATAATGGTGATAATTTAGCGTTTTTCCTTTTACAAATATTCTTAACTTCGCTTAGAAATTATTTTTTTATGCTAGTAGAACAATTATACACCAGTTGCCTTGCACAAGGTGCTTATTACATACAATCTGAAGGTGAAGCAGCCGTTATTGATCCTTTAAGAGAATACAAAACTTACACTGATCTGGCAGCAAAAAACAATGCGAAGATCAAATATATTTTCGAAACGCATTTTCATGCAGATTTCGTATCAGGACATATTGACCTGGCTAATCACACAGGCGCTGAAATTATATTTGGGCCAAATGCTCATACCGATTTCAAGAGCACTATTGCTACCGATAACCAGGAATTTAAAATTGGCAAATTAACCATAAAAGTATTACACACTCCCGGGCATACATTAGAGTCATCTACTTTTTTATTGTTAGATGAAAACAAAAAACCTCACGCCATTTTTACAGGCGATACGTTGTTTATTGGTGACGTAGGTAGACCTGATCTTGCCATTAAATCTGATCTGACTCAAGAAGACCTTGCAGGCATGCTATATGATTCTTTAAGAACTAAGATCATGACCTTACCTGATGATGTGATCGTATATCCTGCACATGGAGCGGGTTCTGCTTGTGGTAAAAACATGAGTAAAGAAACCTTTGATCTATTAGGTAATCAAAAGAAAGTAAATTATGCTTTAGGCAATTTAACTAAACAAGAGTTTATAAAAGAATTAACTACCGGTATTTTACCCGCCCCACAATACTTTGCTAAAAATGCCAACTTAAATAAATCGGGCTATGGCAATTATGATACGATTACTTCCAGAGGTACTCGCCCATTAACCGTAACTGAAGCAAAAGAATTATTAAATACAACAAATGCCATTGTATTAGATCTTCGCAAGCCGCAGGAGTTTGCTAAAGAACATATTCCAAATTCTATTTTTATTGGTATTGACGGACAATTTGCACCCTGGGTTGGGGCATTAATTACTGATCTACACCAACCAATTATTTTAATAGTACCACATGGCCGTGAAGCAGAAGCTGTGATGCGTTTAAGCCGTGTTGGTTACGATCATTGTTTAGGTTTTATTGAAGGCGGTATCGATGCCTGGAAACAAGCCGGTAAAGAAACAGCTTCTATTGAATCAATTGATGCAACTGAGTTTTCAGAGAAATTTAAAACAGGCCACTTAAATGTATTAGATGTTAGAAAACCCGGAGAATACGAATCAAGTCACTTAGAAAACGTAGAATCTTTCCCTCTTGATTTTATTACTGATTGGCAAACTAAATTCTCAAAAGATACTGAGTATCATATACACTGTGCAGGTGGCTACCGTAGTATGATTGCCGCATCGTTATTACAACGACAAGGTTATAAAAAATTAGTAGATGTTGCCGGTGGCTTTGGCGCCATTTCAAAAACAGATGCTAAAACAGTAAGTGTAGCTTGTCAATCTAAAAAATAGGATTGAAAAAAATTCCTGTTTATAATATTCATACCATTAGTTGTAAAACTTCTAAAATTGGATTATTAGAAATTTTGCCTTTTGAAAAGCATTTAGTGAATAGTAAGAATATTCATTTTCCTCATCGACATGATTTTTATTACTTGCTTTACATTACCAATGGAAAAGGCACGCACACCATTGATTTTAAAACTTATCCCATAAAGAATCATCAATTGTTTTTTATGTCGCCAGGCCAGGTGCACCAATGGGACATTAAACCTAATACAAAGGGCTACACCTTATTTTTCAGTAAAGAATTATTTAATACCAATGATTTTAAAATAGAAAACGAATGGTCGTTCTTTCATAATTTTTTTGATGATGCCGCTTTTAATATTTCAAAAAATGAACAGGCATTTATTACCGAATTATTTTCATTGATATTAAAAGAATATACTTCAGAAAAAAACCATCAGGAAAAGATCACTAAAAACTTAACAGCAGCTTTACTTTACAAAATAAATGCCCTATTGATCTCTGAAAAGAAAACAGGTAATACTCATAGTTTAAATGTGATTCGAAAATTTGATCTATTAATCGATAAATATTTTATTAGCGAACATCAGATCGATTTTTATGCCAATAGTTTAAATATTACCCCTAACTACTTAAATGCTCTTTGCAAAAAAAGTATTGGTAAATCGGCTAAAGAACTGATGAATCAACGTTTACTATTAGAAGCCAAACGATTATTAACCCATTCTACTCTTTCTATCAATGATATTTCAGATTACCTGAATTTTAATTCCGGTTCTTATTTTACACGATTTTTTAAGAAACAGGAAAAGATGACGCCACAACAATTCAAAACACAAAAAAGTTGAAAAGTGACATTTTTGACCTGAAAAGTAAAATGCTTTTACCGAAATACATTTTACCTTTGTTGTATGTTAAAAAATACCAAACTCTATTCAATCCTGAATAACAAATGCCCCATTTGCCATACAGGTGATTTTTACAAATACAAAAATCCATTCAATTTAAAAACCTTTCATGTAATGCACGACAAATGTCCGCATTGCAATGAATTATTTCATCGCGAAGTTGGTTTTTATTATGGTGCCATGTATGTGAGTTATGGCTTAAACATTGGTTTAGGGCTTGCACTATTTGCACTCATGGTACTACTTTTAAAATTAGACGTTTTGGTCTATTTATTTACTTTTTTAGGAATTGTCGTTGTCCTTTTTCCATTGGTAATGCGTACATCACGCTTGATATGGATCAATTTATTTACAAAGTTTGATCCTTCGAAAAAGTAACATATATTTAATATGTGAATATTGTTAAAGAAATAGGTTTAGACTTCGCTAACATTCAACTTCTAAAAAACCAAATCATTAGAGTTGAAATGTTTAATGATGTGACCATTGACTTTAATGAATGCCGCGAAATTAACAATGCCATTGGAGAATTAGCCAATCACAGAGAATCATTGATCATGATGGTTCCGGGCGACAATACTCATTTTTCATCAGAAGCACGAGATTTTTCTGCCAGCGAAGAAGGCATGAAATACACAATAGGAGATGCTATTGTTGTGAGAAATTTAGCTCAAAAAATCCTAATTAGTTTTTATTTAAAATTCAACAAACCACCTAAACCCAGTTCTGCCTTTAGTACAGAAGAACAAGCAATGAATTGGCTTTTGAGTTTAAACAATCCTAAATAAAAGGATGTTTTTTTACTACAGGAATATCTTTTTTAATGAGCTTTTGAATCGCTTTTAAATAAGGCATTTCCTCACGCATACACAAAGAAATAGCAATGCCATTCTCTCCTGCTCTACCCGTTCTACCGATACGGTGAACATAAGTTTCCGCTTGTTCAGGAATTTCGTAATTAATAACATGCGATAATTTATCCACATCAATACCACGAGAAGCAATATCTGTAGCTACCAATACACGTAAAGTTCTATCTTTAAATCCTTTCAATGCTCTTTCACGTGCGCCTTGCGATTTATTACCATGAATGGCTTCAGCTTTAATACCAACGCTATTCAAATCTTTAGCAACTTTATCAGCCCCATGTTTAGTGCGTGTAAACACTAATACATGACCAATGTTGTCATTCTTTAAAATATGTTTCAGTAATAATTTCTTTTTAGCTTTCTCAACAAAATAAACTTCTTCTCTGATTGTTGTAGCCGTAGAAGAAACCGGACTAACCGCTACACTTACCGGATTATTTAAGATCGTATTAGCCAACTTCATAATATTTGGAGCAGCTGTAGCCGAAAAAAACATGGTTTGACGTTTAGCAGGTAATTTTGCAATTACTTTCTTCATGTCGTTGATAAAGCCCATATCTAACATACGGTCAGCTTCATCCAACACAAAAAACTCAACATGATTTAATTTAATTAATCCTTGTTGCATCAAATCCAATAATCTACCCGGAGTAGCAATTAAAATATCTACGCCTTTTTTAAGTGCAACAACTTGATGAAATTGTGATACACCACCAAATATAGTAGTATGAACAAATCCTAAATTTGAACCATACACCTGAAAATTTTCACTGATCTGAGAAGCTAGTTCACGAGTTGGTGCTAATATCAGAGCTTTGATCTCTTTTTTAGGGCCTGGTTTACCATGCTTACTTTGTAATAATTGAAGAATTGGTAAAGCAAAAGCTGCTGTTTTACCGGTACCTGTTTGGGCACAACCAAAAATATCTTTTCCTGCTAATAAATGCGGAATGGCTTGTTGTTGAATTGGGGATGGGTTTTTGTAACCTTTTTTATCTAAAGCCGACAGAAGTGGGGCTATTAATTTTAAATCTGAGAATGTCATTAATGTTTTTTATTTTATGTAATACTTTATTAGAAAAGTGTAAAGTATATCGAATTGCAATTAGGCATTTACAAAGAGATTGTGATACAATCTTCAAAAGAAGTACACAAATGTAGTGATATTATTAACAATAACCTAATAGACAAGACTTGTGTGGATTTGTTTAAATACGAACGCCAATGATGCAAATATCATCTACCTGTTCTAAATCGCCTTTCCAAAGGTGGAATTCATGTTCTAGTTTATTTTTTTGTTCAATTAATGAATCTGAAATTAATGCTACTAATTTTTCCTTTAATTGTTTGTATTTGAATTTTTTTCCTTTTGGGCCACCAAACTGATCGGCATAACCATCTGTAAATAGATAAATGATGTCTTCTTTTTTTAACTCAATAGTATGCGTTGTAAAAGGCATTGGATTTTCGATGTAACCAATAGATTGTTTGTTGGCATCGATCTCTATTAATTTTTTATCACTCACATACCATAACGGATTATTAGCCCCTGCCCACTTAATTGTGGTAACATCTGAATTATTATTTTTTTCCATAGACATTAAACTTATGTCCATCCCATCTTTTAATTCTTTACCACTTTTCTTTAGCGTGTCTAAAACCAACTCTCTGGTCTTATCTAATATTTTTCCGGGATCTGTTAACCCAAATTCTTTCACACAACGGGTTAAAGAATTAGAGCATACCACACTCATTAATGCACCAGGTACACCATGACCTGTACAATCAGCCGCTGCATAAAAAATATGTGTTTCTGTAGTTTCAAAAAAATAAAAATCGCCGGCTACAATGTTTTTAGGTTTATAAAACAAAAAGCTTTCCGGAAAATGAGCCATAATATCTTCTTCCTTAGCCATAATAGCAGATTGGATACGTTTGGCATAATTGATACTATCTATGATCTCCTTTTGATTTTCTTCAATCTTTTCTTTTTGAATAACCAACTGATTCTTATATTCATTTAATTCAACATAAGATTTTTGCTTTATACGGTATCTGTTTACCGATAAAACAATAACAATTAAAAAAAAGACAGATGAAATAATTAATCCCAAGGTAATAAATTCTTTTGATCTTAAATTTTTCTCCGATTCAAGGGTTTGAATTTTGAGCAGACTTTCAGAGTTTTCACGATCAAAGCTACTTCTCATATCAGAAAGCTCCGTTTTCAAATAATCGCTCGACATTGAATCTTTGCCTTCATAATATTTTCTTAAAAATAAATTGGAATTTTTATAATCTCCAATTTCTTCGTAATAATGACTCATGGATTCAGAAATGCCATAAATATCTGTTTTTGAGCCAAGAGCAATGGCCAAATTCATGGCGGAATCTAAATAGAGTTTACAATTTAAGTAGTCTTTTTTATCCAGATAATTATTAGCGATATTTTCGTAAGGAATTACCAAACTAGATGTTTCATTGACTAATTTAAAATTGGCAATTTCTTTTTTGTAAAAACGTATCGCCTCATCGAAATTGTTTTTATCAGCCTCCTCCGAACCATAGGCTCCATAACAACTTGCTAAACCTGAGTGATCCTGAATCTCAGAAAATATTTTATACGCTCTGTCTAAATAAAGACGCGATGAATCCATCATGCCTAGGTTTTCGTAGGGAAGCGATAAATTATAACAAGTATTAGCGATCTGTTTTTTTTCTTTTTTGATCTCTAAAAGCTTTAATGCTTTTTTGTACATAGAAATAGCCGATCTTTTATTTTCGGTCAAATCGTAAAGTACAGCCATATTATTATACGTATAGGCTATTAAAATTGTATCCTTATGTTCTGTCGCTAATTTTAAAGATTGTTTGATGACACTAAACGAAGAATCAAGCATGTTTTGCTTTTGATAATAAGTATCAATGATCGTATTTAAACTGACAACATCTTCATAAGAGAATTTTGCGTCTTTGTTTTGAAGGGCAATTTTAGCGTAGAAATACGCCAGATTGTAATCTTTTTGCTCGTATTTATTTACAGAATCTCTTAACCTATCAAACTTTGTTTTAGGTTGAGCTTTAAGGCAAAAAATGCTTAAAAATAAAAAGGCTAAAACCAGAAATCGGGACATATTACTCTTAATTGACTAAATATAAGAGTTTGAAACTAAATTAAAAATCTAATTGAGCGAAAAAATGCTTTTAGCTGGAAATATCCATCTTTACTTTCTTATTCTTGATCTTTTCATCCCTCACTAGTTGTAGTGTTTTAGCGATCTTATCGCTTTTAATGGCAACATAAGCGGAATAATCCAACACTTCTATTTTACCTAACTCATCTTTTTGCAATTGTCCTTTTTGAAGCAACATTCCAACAATATCCATTTTATTGATCTTGTCTTTTTTACCGGCAGAAATGTATAGGGTTTTCCATTCGCTGCTTTTTGGCAATACTAATTTAGTTGGTAAGGTTTCTTCAATTGGTGTAATATCTAAAAACTTAGGCAAGTAATCATCTACATCCAATAAAAAATAAGCAGTTCCACTGGCGTGCATTCGAGCTGTACGACCATTACGATGTATCATTACATCTTCAGTAGCCGGTAATTGATAATGGATCACCACTTCAATTTCAGGAATATCTAAACCTCTGGAAGCCAGATCAGTTGTGATCAATAAATTAACACTACCATTTCTTAATTTGATCAAACTTTTTTCACGATCAATTTGCTCTAAAGCTCCATGATAAATAGCGTGTGGTACTTTATAGTCAAATAATTGATCGGAAATTCTGTTAACAGCTTCGCGGTGATTACAAAATACAATCGTTGATTTTGAACCTACTTTACCTAATAACAACATCAAGGCTTCTAACTTGTCATCTCCCGTTACACGAACAGATTTCACTTCTAAAGATGATTTTAATTGCTGATGTTGTGTTGTATAATTAAGTTCTATTTTCTGTTTAATACCCACAAAATCAGGTATTTCATCAATAGCTGTAGCCGAAGTTAAAATACGTTTTTGAAGTCTTGAACATTGTTGAATAATGTATTCCATTTCATCCTGAAATCCAAACTCCAGAGATTTATCAAATTCATCTAAAATAAGCGTATGTGCATCATTTAAATTTAAATTTTTTCTACGTAAGTGATGCGCTATTCTTCCTGGCGTTCCAACTAAAACAGCCGGTGGATGTTGTAGATTATTTTCTTCTACTTTAACGGAATGTCCACCATAACAACAATTGATTTTGTAGGCAGTAGACATTTGTTTAAACACCTGCTCTATTTGAATAGCTAATTCTCTTGAAGGAACAATGATCAAAGCTTGCACTCCATCCTGATTTGATTTTAATAATTGTAGGGTTGGCAACAAAAATCCCAAAGTTTTTCCTGAACCTGTAGGAGAAACCAACACCAAATCATTTGGTTTTGTAATAGCGTCCAGCATAGCTTTCTGCATATCATTAAGTTCGGTAATATTAAATTGCTTAAGTATAGCTGATTGATCCATTGAATATATTAATAAGCTACAAAGATACAATTAAAAAAGTAAGCATTTAAACCCTTGTTTAGCACATACCATAGAATATAGTATGTGCAAACAAAAACTGATTGTATGTATCCTTAAATTACACTTAACTCTTTTTTATCAATAGATGATGTTATAAAATAATCTTCTACTAATTTAATCGAATCAAACAATTGCTCAAATGAATTGATCACCACATATTCTTCCTGCATCACATCGGTTCTGAATGTTTTATTTAATACATCCTTAATATCAAATGCCGTTTGCTTTAACTCAGAAGAAACAGAACGTGGTGTTTCGCCATAAGATGATAAAATTCCTGCTCCGTAAATCCTAAATTTATCTTCTTTAATTAAACCAAACTCTATAGTGTACCAGTATAACCGCTGTAAAGCAATAATCGCTTCCTGATTATCTTTAAGCTTAACACCTAATTTTCCAAACTCATGAGCAAAATCAGAGAATACCGGATGAGCTAATAAAGGAATATGTCCAAATATATCATGAAACATATCCGGCTCCTCAAGATAATCCAATTGCTCTGGTTTTCGTAACCAGGTTGATGAACAGAAACGCTTTTGTGCAAGCAACTCAAAAAATTCTTCAACTGGAATAAGTCCTGCTACAACTTCTATCTGCCATCCTGTTCGATCATCAAACCATTCATTTATTTTTTCAAAATCAGGAATAGAATGTGGATTAAGAACCGGGTACATCTTTTTAACACAGGTTAAATAATCTTCGCAAGCAAATGTTTGCAGTTGTTTAATTTGTCTGGTGAATAGTGCATTCCAAACCCATTCATCGGTGGCTGTGTAAGCCTTCATGTTTTGTTCCATTTTTTTGTTTTTGTTTTTTGAGATTTTGTAAATAAAAAAGCCCGACTCATCATGAATCGGGCTTAGGTTAAACTTTAATTATAAATATAATAGTTAACTCCGATTCGGGATAGAATCAGAATAATAATAAGATGTATGTAAATTTTTAGTTTTCACTGAAACAAATGTAATTGATAATTTCTCTTAACGGTAGTATTTTTAATAGTTTTTTATAGCCAATATTAATTTCAAAATGAGATGCGAAAATTAAACACGAACCCCAATGATACAAACATCATCAACCTGTTCAAGATTGCCTTTCCACTGATTAAATCGCTCTAGTAAAATTTCAGATTGTCTTTCCATGGATTCTGTTTTGATAGAAAGCAATAACTCCTCTAATTGTTTGTACTTGAATTTTTTTCCTTTTTCTCCACCAAACTGATCGGCGTAACCATCTGTAAATGTATAGATGGTATCGCCTTTTTGCAACGAGAATTCATTATAAGTAAATAACATATCATCATCATGACCTTTGCCAACGGGCATTTTATCTGCCTTTAGATGCAAAATAGTATCATGTCTAATAATATAAAAAGAGTTATGTGCTGCAGCGTATTGCAACTTCATATTTTGTAAATCCAATTTACAAAGCACGGCATCCATCCCATCTTTACTTTCTACAACAGATCCCGGAGGGTTTAACACATTAATAATTTCAGTTCTAACATTGTTCAATATCAGATCAGGGCGATAAATTTTATTTTCATTTATTGTTTGGCTGAGTTTTGCAATATTCAACAAACTCATAAATGCACCGGGAACTCCATGCCCTGTGCAATCCGCTGTTATGTATAAAAATCCGGTTGGTGTTGGTGTAGCCCAATAAAAGTCACCACTCACCACATCTTTAGGTTTAAACAACACAAAATATTCAGGCAAATTATTTGTAAGCAGGGTATTACTTGCCAATAAAGCATATTGAATTCGTTTAGCATAATTGATACTATCCAAAATATCTTTCTGTTGCTCCTCTACTCTTTCTTTTTGTAACTCTACTTCATGTTTTTGTGCAGCAATAATTTTATTGGCTTTTTGCTTTTGACGATATCCCCTAAAAATAAAAACAGCTAATAGAAGCATCATTCCAAAACCAAAAATAAAATAATTACGCTGCCTTTTTTGCCATTTCAATTCTTCGTCGGCAATAGCATCTTTCTTTTCTTGTTCTACTTTTTCAATGGCTCGTTTTTTATCAAACTCAAAATTCATTTCATTCTTTACAATGTCCTTGGTTTTATTTTCATTAAAAATACTGTCCTTTAATTCCGAATACATTTTATAGTAAGTCATGGATAATTCCCACTTCTTTTGCGCACTATACAATTCGCTCAGCGCTTTACAGGCATCAGACTTATTACCCAAATCACCTATTTGTTTGGAAACACTAAATGCTGTTTTCAAATGTTTTTCTGCCTCAGTATATTTTTGTTGTTTGATGTATAATGAACCCAAACTCGTACTGATACCGGAAATCAACACCTGATCTTTAATGTCGTATGCTAAAATTAAAGCCTTTAAGTAATTTTCTTCGGCTAACTGATCATTACCATTCTGAAAATAAATATCACCCATATGCGATAGATTTAACCCGATCATACCTTTCAACTGTAATTCCTCGCTTAATTTTAATGATGATTGATAATACTTTAAGGCCTGATCATTTTCTTTAGTTAACTTATAAATATCGCCAATATTGCACAAAATAACTGCGCTTCCTTTTTTATCATTAAGATCATCTTTTAGTTTTTGTGCTTTAAAATAATAATCTAATGATTTGCTGTATTCCTTTTGACTTAAAAAAACTAAACCAATATTAGCCAGTGCTCTTGACATAAAATAATGATCTTTCATTTCCTCGGCCAGTTTTAATGCCTTAAAATGATGTTGAAGCGAAATAGGAAAATTATCCTGATACCAATATACAACACCACTATTGGTTTCGGTATGAAAAGCACCTTTTTTAAAATCAACTCTTTGTTCCAGCTTTATTGCTAATTGTAAAAGTGAATCTGCTTTTAAATAGTCTCCAAGTACGATATATTCTCTGGAAAGTTGATTTAATATATTTATTCTGGATGTATCATGTTTAGCCGCCTTTAAATCAATGATCAATTGTTCTTTACTTGGAGACTGGCTAAAACAAATACTTCGAACAACTAAAAAACATAGTATATAAATTAATTTAACCTTCATAAGATTTAAAGATAGTAAAATCGTCTAAAACCAGTCTAAATTATATGACGTATATTTGAGGCTTGTAAAAAACACTAAAACACTACATTCATGTCATTTTCCAACTTAGGTTTATCAGCCCCTTTATTAAAAGCATTAGCCGATCAAAAATACACACAGGCTTACCCTATTCAGTTAGAGGCTATACCGGCAATATTAAAAGGGAATGATATTTTAGGAATCGCACAAACCGGTTCTGGAAAAACTGCCAGTTTTGTTTTACCTATTTTAGAGCAATTTGGCGGTGAAGCACAATCTAAAAACAGACATGTAAAAGTATTAGTTTTAGTACCAACCCGAGAATTAGCCATTCAGGTAAACGATGTATTTAAAAGCTTAGGAGTAAACTTACCATACAAAATAAAATCCTTAGCCGTATACGGAGGTGTTTCTATTAACCCTCAAATGATCGAATTGCAAGGAACCGAAATTTTAGTAGCAACACCCGGACGATTAATAGAATTGGTTTCTTCCAATGCCGTTTCCTTATCAGCCATTAAAACATTGGTATTGGACGAAGCTGATAAAATGCTGAATCTTGGTTTTGAAGAAGAGATGAAACACATCATTGGCTTGTTACCGAAACGTCGCCAAAACCTTTTGTTTTCGGCTACCTTAAGTGATGATGTGAACAACGTAAATAAAATTATGTTGAAAGAACCAATCGTCATAAAGGTTGAAGAGGAAACTAAAAATCTGGATCTTATTAAACAATTTGCCTATTTAATTGCTGAAGAAAAGAAAGGTCCTTTATTACGATATATCATCAAACACCACAAAATGAAACAAGTTTTAGTGTTTGCCTCTTCTGTTCATAGAGCCGATGCAATTGTGGTGAAATTAAATGCCAATGGCATTGATGCGTATGCGATGCATAGTAAGAAAAGTCAGGAAGCCAGAACCGAAGCCTTAAGCTTATTTAAATCAGGCAAAATAAAAGTGTTAGTGGCTACTGATCTAATAGCACGTGGTATTGATATTAAATTTTTACCCTATGTGATCAATTACGAATTACCTCGCTCACCAAAAGATTATGTGCATCGTATTGGCAGAACAGGCCGTGCAGAATCATCAGGAGAAGCCATCTCTTTAGTTTGTCCTGACGAAGAGCACCATTTTAAAGTCATTCAAAAAAAGATGGGCAAACGAGTAACCATGATCGATGGCAACAGTATAGATGTAAAAGGGTTTTAATTAATTTTATTTTTACTACCGGAAACGATTGGAATTATTATTGTAAAATGACTTCCGTTGTTATTGGAATATTCCATTTTTCCATCAATTTGTTCTACTAAAGATTTAACAATTTCCATCCCCATGGTATTAGAACCAAGCGTTTTTTCATCTATACCAACTCCATTATCATTTACCCAGAATTTATAAAATTTATTCTCGTTGTTCTCTAAACCAATTGTAATTTGACCTTTCTCCATATTTTTAAAGGCATGTTTAATAGAATTTGTAATAAGTTCATTAAAGATCAGCGCTAAAGAAGTAGCTGTTTCAATATCAATTTCTACAGCTTCAACTTGCTGATCAATTACAATTATTGTTTCTGATCGATAACTTTTAACAATATTGACACAAAATTTATCTACATACTGAACAAAATCTATTTTAGCAAAAGACTTGTTTTGATATAATAGATTATGAATTAAAGCCATGGCATAAATTCGATTTTTTGTTTCTTCAAAAATATCTTTGTCTTTTTCATCCTTTAAGCTACCTATTTGCATATTTATTAATGCAGAAATAATGGCTAAGTTATTCTTAACCCGATGATGCACTTCTGAAAGTAAAACACCTCTTTCGTTCAAACTTTTTCTTAATAAGTCTTCGCTCTTGTTTCTAAGATCAACCTCTTCTTCCAATACTTGCTGATGTTTGATCAGGTTTATAATGTATTTATCATTATTATTTGCAAAATAGGTAATCAATCCAAAGCATAAAACGAATGCCGAACAAAAATTAAAAGAGTAAATAAATTTAATAGAAGAGGGCGATAATTTTTCTGAAATTGTAAAAGGTGTTTTTTGTATAAAATAGATCAATAGAAAAGTAATAAGGTATAATAGTAAAAAAGAGAAAATGTATTTTTTTTCATTAAAATCAAATAACAAGTAAATTAAAAGTGGTGATAAAAAGAGATAAAGGTAGATTCCGCTTTCGTAGCCCAGATAAAACGAAAAGAAGAGTACGCCTATGTTAGTTGTTAATATGATTGCCGTACGAGAAAATTTAAAATATTTTTTTTTATTGAGATAAACAAAAAACAAAAACAATAGAGCAACAAGAGTATTAGCAATTACCAACACATGAATTTGTAAATAAAGAAAAATAAATATGGAAGGCACGGTAGATATTGCAATCAATTTACAAAATCGATTGATCGTGTTTTCACGAGCTTCTTCACTTTGAATATGGATTGCTTCTTTCAGAAAAAATTATTTAATATTAGGTTAGACGTAATAGAGAAACACAAGTTAGAAAAAAAATGTTTATGATACTAACAAACCATCTGAAAACAGAAATAGAAATAAATTTTTAACATTTTAACTCAATGAAAATTGAACAGCTGCAGTTGAGTGAATTAATGTCGTGTCAAATATTGGAACTGTAACATCCTGTTGCTGGATCAACATTGGGATTTCCGTACAGCCAAGTATAATTCCTTCTGCGCCATTATCTATTAGTTTTTTGATGATTGTTATATAACGTTCTTTTGTATTTTGATTTACAATTCCTTTTCCCAACTCCTCAAAAATAGTAGCGTGAATAAATTCTCTGTCTTCCGTTTCCGGAATAAGTGTTGCAATACCTTGTTCTGTTAATTTAGATTTAAAAAAATCAAGTTCCATCGTAAATTTAGTACCAAGCAAACCTACTTTAGATAAGTGACTCTTTTTAATTTCTTTAGCGGTTTCAGTTGCAATATGAATAACCGGGAGCTTAACTTTTTCTTCGATCCTGTCTGCTACAAAATGCATTGTATTGGCACATAACACAATCGCCTCTGCTCCGCTTTGTTTTAAATGTTCACAAGCATCCGAAAGCATTTCAAATGTTTTTTCCCAATCATTATTATCATTATTCTTTTTTATATCTGCATAATTAAAAGAGTGGATAATACATTTAGAAAAATTAAGCCCACCCAGTTTTTTATTGATGCCTTCATTAATAAATCTATAATAGTCGGCTGTAGATACCCAACTAATTCCTCCGATAAGGCCAAGTGTTTTCATTAATTTGTAATAAATTTGATATTATATTCTGATTCCGATCACTAAAACATCATCTATTTGTTCCAGATCACCTTTCCAGTCATTCAGGATTTTAGTTAAGATTATCCCTTGTTCTTTCATTGTTTGATCCTGAATGGATAAAATATGTTTTTGAAAAGGTTTATACATGAATTTTTTTCCTTTCGGGCCGCCAAACTGATCAGCAAAACCATCGGTAAAAATATACAATGAATCGCCCGAAAATAATTCTATTTCATGGTTATTGAATTTATTAAGTTCCTCGCCAACAAAAACACCTATAGGAAACTTATCTCCTTTTATTTCCTCAATCACAGCTTGTTGATTTGCCCGAACGATCCATAAAGGATTATTGGCACCTGAAAACTGAAGTGTAAATGAACCTGAATTATTTTTTTGAAGCGAACAAAGTGCAATATCCATTCCATCTTTCACCGTAGACTCTTCCAATGTTTGACGAAGCGTATCATTTAGACCCACATTTAATTCATCTAATATATCTGAAGGTTTTATTTTATCATGTTCATTTACAGCTTGTTTTAATAAGTTATGTCCGACAATACTCATAAAAGCCCCTGGCACACCATGTCCTGTACAATCAACAGCAGCAAACAATAATTGTTTTACATTATTTGTTTTAATTTCCTCTATCCAATAAAAATCGCCACTTACAATATCTTTTGGCTGATATAAAACAAAAGCATTGTCTTTAAATATATTTTGAAAAGCATCCGTAGGAAGTATTGCCTCTTGTAACCGTTTAGCATACCGGATACTATCTTTCATATCCTTGTGCTGATTTTCAATAATATTATAGGCGGTTTCAATTTTCTCGTTTTTAACTGCTAACTCATTGTTGGCTTTTCTTTTTTGGGCATAACCACGAATCGCAACTAATGCTAATAACAAAACTAAGAATCCACCAATTGTAACAGAACCAGTGATAAAACGTTGTTGTATTAGCTCGTCTTCTTTAATTTTTTTGTCTTTGGTAAGTATGTCTATTTCCTTTGCTTTTTTCTCAGTATCAAAGCGTGTTTGCATTTCTGCAATTTGCTTACTGCTTTCAGTGTTATAAATTGAATCGTTCATTTGCTGATACAATTCATTAACAGCAAGGGCTTCTTTAAAATTGCCCATCTTTTTATTTGTTATATAGATCCCTTTGTATGAAGCAAGTATTCTGTCATTTGCTCCAATTTGCTTAGCGTGTTCAAGTGCTCTCTTATAATATGCCAATGCTTTACTGTTATCTCCAAGCGTTTCATAAAAATTACCAATATTATTTAATGCTAATGCCATTCCATAAACATTGCCTACTTCAGCATAAGTATCATAAGCCTTGTTAATATAGACCATTGCTTTTTCAGGCTCATTTGTTTTTTGGTAACTATCAGCTATATTATTTAAACAGGTTGCTACAGCTTCTTTTACATCAAGCTCTTCAAATAGTTTCATTGACTTAAATGTATATTCCAAAGATTGCTTGTAATCTTGTTTATCACTAAAAACAGTTCCAATAGCGATTAAAGAAGCTGCCATTCCTCCTTTGTTATTGATCTCTTTTGAAATCTCATATGCTCTTATGAAATATTTATATGCTTCATCAGGTTGCTTCAGATCAAGAAATACATTTCCTATAGCACCCGAAGAAGATAATATCCCTTTTTTATTGCCAATTGATTCCTGAATTTTCAATGATCTCATATAAAAAGAGATAGCTGTTTTATATTCAGCTAAATTATAATGACCATTACCTATATTATGAAGCGCTAGTGCCGCAAATCTTTGAGACTTTGTGGTTTCTGCTAATTTCAATGCTTCGCCGGCATAACCAATTGATTTAGATGGATCAATATCAACGATTTCTTCAGCTAATCTATTCAACGTTTTTATTTTAACGCTATCAACTGTTATTGTTGGTAAGATCGTTTGAAGAGAATCTATATCACGTTGATTTTGTGCAGATGCTTTATCACATAAACAGAAAATAACACAAATGATAAGATTACCCTTTAATACGCCAATATGGTTTTTTAAAAATCTCATACATTGAGTCATGGAATTGAAAAGTGTATTTTTAGTTTATACTCAAATATAACAATAAATCAATATTTTGACTTTCTTTAACTCCAAGTTTTAATGTAATACCATAAATTGTTTTTAAATAAAAAAGTCCCACCAATGGCGGGACTTTTTTATTTATAGTGGATCCGGAGAGATTCGAACTCTCGTCCAAACAAGGAATTAGTGAGCTTTCTACAAAGTTTAGAACACACTTGGTTGTCGGCTCAAGTCAGGCGTATGTTCATACCAAACTTAAACTTAGATGCTAATATTGCAGTAGATAACATCATCACTACTACAAGGTGCTAATTTATGATGCAAAGTTCTCGTCGCTAAGCAACGACGCTACGAGGTTTGCAAAGGTTGCTAAATCTTAGATTAAGCAGCCATAGCGTAAGAATTCTCTTCGCCAAATAAAAGTTTGAAGGTTGATTTTAAAGTGCCATAACTACAACGCACTACCTGCTTACTCATCAATCGCGCTCGCTGTCAAAACCGGTCGGACCCAATATATTAAAGAACTATTGCAAAGATACACACATTTTTATGTTTTTGTACTTATAAATTTTAACACATGATATAATACCTTGTTTTTCATGACGAATATCATATTGCATCTTGAGGCAAGTCAGAAATTAACAAAATTTTTGATTACAATTTTGTAGCAGAATAAAAAACCGATTACAGTATGTTACAAAAGCTAAAAAAAATCAAAAAAACATTACCAGTCACCATACTGGTATTATTGCTTACTCTATTAAGCAATAAAAAGGTACAAGCGCAAAGTCCTTGTATGGCAACGGTGCCTTCCTACACCATTAACCTTACAGGAAATCCCGCAGGTATTTGGTCGTCTCCGAACGTTTCTCGAAACGATCAATGTTGTACAGCTGTATCGCCAGATCAATGCATCTATTTTAATTTAACGCTTGACCCCAATACGGCAGGCATTCAAATTGATATGATAGGTGCCGATCCTGCAGGTTCATTATTTTACGATATCAATTGTACAGGAAATTATCCAGGAGGTCAAATCAAATGTATTTCCGGAGTTGGTCCTCATCAAATTACATTTTGTAAACCAGGTGGAAATAAAAACGTGTATAAAATCACGTCTATCTCAAAACCTTTGTTTCCAAATGATGATACCACACGTATTGGTTGTAAGAAAAAACTAGTAACTCTGGGCATCGTCAACAACACGGTTACCTGGCAATCTATTTTTCCAGGAACACCTGGACAATACAATAGTTATTTAGATTCTATTAATGTAGCAAGTCCTACTTATAGTCCTGGAGTTGGAGCACCAGCCTATGTAGATTATAAAGTATGTGGATTCCCACAAGCATCTGGTTGTGGTTTTAGTTTAACTGTTTGCGATACAGTTCGTGTTTATAATTATCCTTCATTAACAGCTACTGTAACTCCAAACCCTGCTACATTTTGTAATGTTGGTCCGGGAAGCGGTGTTACATTAACAGGTGTTGCCGGAGGAGGTTTACCAACTTATTCATACACATGGTTAAATAGTTCTAATACTGTATTAGGTACAGGAGCAGCATATACAGCTACCGCACAAGGTGCTTATAAATTAGAAGTTAAAGATAGATTATACAATACCTCTACTTGTCCTTCTACAATTGTTTCACCAATATCTGTTTCGGTGGGAGTTGTTCCAACGGTGGATGCTGGACCAAGTCAAAAAGTGTGTGCATCTACTCCTTTAACTGCTTTATCCGGCACGGTACAAAATGCTAGTAGTGGAATTTGGAGCGGTGGTTCAGGAACTTATAATCCCGGTAATACCTATTTAAATACCAACTACTCTCCATCATCAACAGAAATTGCTGCCGGATTTGTAAAATTATATTTAACAAGCTCTGGTGCCGGCGGAGGCTGCGTTAATAAAAAAGATTCAACCATTATTTATTTTTCTTCAACACCAAGTGTTTCTATTAGTTCAGGATCATTAGCATGTAATAATAGTACAACAACTATTCAAGCTACTGTATCTGGCGGTACAGGCCCTTATAACTATTTATGGAATACAGGAGTTAAAAATAGTTCAACAACAGGAGGTCAAGGATATTACTCTGTGATTGTTTATGACTCTTTAAATTGTGTTTCAGCAAATACGAGTTCTACTATTGTAGCTCCAACCGCTTTAAGTTTAAATTTCAATTCAACTAATGTAGTACCGGATGGCAGCAGCACTGGTACAGCTTCTGTTACTGTAAATGGTGGAACTCCGGCTTATACAGTAACATGGACTCCGGGCGGATTAAATACATTCTCTCTTTCGGGTTTACCCTATGGCATTTACTCGGCAGTAGTAACTGATGCTAATGGCTGTCAGATTTCTGGTAGCACAGTAGTTGGAAACTCTTTATGCTCAGGATTAACAGCCTTGGCAACGGCAACAAACATCAATTGTTTTGGTGAATCAACAGGTGCAGCAAGTGTTACCGTTTCTGGAGGAGCCCTGGCATATACTTATACATGGAATTCTGTTCCGGCTCAAAACACTGCTACTGCCAATAATTTAAAAGCAGGCGTTTATACGGTTTTAGTTACTGATTTTAATGGTTGTGTTCAAACAGCAAATGTGACAGTAAGCGAACCAACTTTATTAACCAATGTGATGACTCATACAGATGTAACTGTAATTAATGGCAATAATGGTTCGGCGGGAGCTAACCCATTTGGTGGTTCAACACCATATACGTATTTATGGAACACATCAGCAACAACTTCTTCAATTACTAATTTATTTGCGGGAACATACACGGTGAATATTACAGACAACAAGGGTTGTGTGAAAACTGATAGCGTAAAAATCACTCAGCCTCCATGCAATGGATTAACCTTAAATGTGTTCACAAGTAACGCCTTATGTTATGGAAGTAAAGGTTCTGCCTTTGCTATTGTTACTGGAGCAAAAGGAACTTATACAGTAACTTGGAGTGACGGTACTATCGGACAATCTGTAACCGGTTTAGTAGCGGGTAATTATTCTGTAAGCGTTTCAGATACTGCTAATTGTACTGAGTTTTTTAATTTCACTATTACAGAACCTAGCCAATTAACGTTAGGTATTTCACACACCGACGTGAGTTGTAATGGTTCTCCAAACGGAACTATTGATTTAAATATATCCGGTGGTACATTCCCTTATACCTTTAACTGGAATTCAGGAATGTCAACTGCTGAAGATTTAACGAACTTAAAACCTGATACCTACTCTGTACAAGTAATTGATGCTAATGGATGTTCATCAATTGCATCCGAACAAATTACAGAACCACCTGTATTAGCTGTAACAGCTACTACACAAAATGTAACATGTATATATGGAACTGATGGCTCTATTGCTTTAAATGTAACAGGAGGAACAATTCCTTATACTTACACTTGGTCAACAGGAGCAACCACTCAGAGCATTACTAATTTACCGGCAGGTGGGTATACCGTATCTGTTAGAGATGCAAACTTCTGTCAAATAGCAACACCTTTAATTATTGGTATTGGCCAACCCGATTCTTTAAAAGTAGATTCTTTTATTGTTGCTTGTTCTATTCCGGGTTCTAACCAAACTCAGGTAACAGTTGTTCCAACTGGTGGCTACTCAGGAGTTTTTCAAGTATCTTATAATAATGGTACTACGTTCGAAACAGCAGGTGTATATTCTACAATGTTAAACAATGCTACTACCTACTCTATTGTTTTAAAAGATAACAATAACTGTGTGTCCTTAAAAGCAGATACTTTAACCATTAAAAAAGAAGTAAAAATTGATAGTGTTACTTTTGGAAAATGTTATACTGTTGGGACAACAACTGTTCCTGTTAGTGTTTATCCTTCAGGTGGTGATAACGGACCTTACTCTGTTTCATTCAATAATGGATCTACTTATTTAACAACTGGAACTTATACATCTAATGTAGCAGTAGCATCAAGCTATACGGTTATTATTAAAGATACAAGAGGTTGTATATCGGCTGTAAAAACAATCTCTTTACCGGCAATTTTTAATGCAACTACTTCTGTAACTTCAAACTATAACGGACAAAACATTAGTTGTTTTGGATTAACAGATGGGTCTGCATTAGTAACAGCAGCTGGTGGTTCTGGCACTTATACGTATTCATGGACGTCTACTCCATCTCAAACAACAGCTGCTTTAAGCAATGTTGGTAATGGAACTTATTCGGTAACAATTAAAGATGGTAACGGATGTGCCATTACAAATACAGTAACTTTAATTCAACCAACATCAGTAACGGCAACCGCTTCTGTCACTTCAAATTATAACGGACAAAACATTAGCTGCAACGGGTTATCTGATGGTACAGCGAGTGTAACCGCCGGCGGCGGAACAACACCTTATACTTATGCTTGGAATTCTATTCCAACTCAAACAATAGCTATTGCTACTGGTTTAAGTGCTGGAACTTACTCAGTAGTTGTGAAAGATGTGAATAACTGTCCCGTAACAACCACTGTTACTTTAACACAACCTGCAGCTATTACTGCTACAGCTACTGTAACTTCAAACTACAACGGACAACAAGTAACTTGTTTTGGAGCAACAAACGCTTCTATTACAACAACTGCTTCTAATGGTACGGCTCCATTTACTTATTCTTGGAATACAACTCCTGTTCAAACCGGAACAATAGCAACAGGTGTTGGTGCAGGAACTTATAGTGTGACTGTAACTGACTTGAATGGTTGTAATATTACTAAAACAGTAACGGTTTCTCAACCTGCTATTGTTGCTGCCACAACTTCAGTAACATCAAATTATAACGGTCAAAACATTAGTTGTTTTGGTTTAACAGATGGTTCTGCCAATGTAATACCTACAGGTGGAACAACACCTTATTCTTATTCTTGGACGTCAGTGCCATCTCAAACAACATCTGCATTAACTACTGTTGGCGCAGGAACTTATAGTGTTACGGTAACAGACGTTAATGGTTGTAATATTACTAAAACTGTTACTTTAATTCAATCACCTCAGTTAACATCAACAGTTGCTATTACGTCAAATTATAACGGACAAAACATTAGCTGTTTTGGTTTAACTGATGGTTCGGCTGCTGCTACAGTAAATGGTGGAACTGGTGCTTACTCTTATACTTGGTCTTCAACTCCGGCTCAAAACACAGCAAATGCTTCAAACATTGGTGCCGGAACTTATACCGTAACAATTAAAGACGTGAATAACTGTACAATTACAAATACAGTAACCTTAACTGAACCTACAGTTGTAACATCAACAGCAATAGTAACATCAGACTTTAATGGACAAAACATTAGTTGCTTTGGATATAACGACGGATCTGCTTCGGTAACTGCCGGAGGAGGAACAACGCCTTATACTTATGCATGGAATTCTATTCCAACACAAACTACAACTTTAGCTACTGGATTAACAGCAGGAACTTATTCGGTAGTGGTAAAAGACGTCAATAACTGTTCTGTTACAACAACAGTTACTTTAACACAACCGGCTTCTATGAGTTCTACCTTAGCTGTTACATCAAATTACAACGGGCAACAAGTTACTTGTTTTGGTGCAACCAATGCGTCTATCACTGCTTTAGCATCTGATGGAACAGCTCCTTATACTTACACTTGGACAACAACTCCAGTTCAAACAGGAACTTTAGTAACAGGTGTTGGCGCAGGAACATACAGTGTTGTGATGACTGATATTAATGGCTGTGCTATTACTAAAACAATTTCTGTTTCAGAACCTACAGCAGTTGCGGCAGCTACTTCTATCACATCAAACTACAACGGACAAAACATTAGTTGTTTTGGTTTAGCAGATGCTTCGGCAAATGTAATTCCTTCTGGCGGAACAACACCTTATTCATATTCTTGGTCTTCTGCGCCAACACAAACAACAACTTCGGCTAATAATTTAGGAGCAGGTGTATACAGTGTAACAGTTACTGATATCAATGGCTGCAACATCACTACAAGTTTAACGATCAATCAACCAATGCCTATCGATGCTCAAGTATTTAGTTTAAGTTCATATAATGGCTTCAATGTCAATTGTTTTGGAAGCACTGATGGTAATATTGATATTACCGTAAATGGCGGAACAGGAGCATATACTTACACTTGGTCGAACACGGCAACAACTCAAGACATCTTAAATCTTGGTGCCGGTTCATATTCAGTAGTTGTATCAGATGTTAACGGATGTAAAGATACATTAACAACTACTTTAACTGAGCCAACTCAATTAGTTGTTACTATTGATTCGTTGAGTCATTACAATGGATACAATGTAAGTTGTTTTGGTTCTCAAAACGGTTCTGTTTATGTAACGGCAACTGGTGGCGCTAGCACTTACTCTTATACTTGGAGTAACAACTCAACAAATCAAGATCTATCAAATGTTGGAGTTGGTTTATACACTTTATTAGTAACCGATCAAAACAGATGTACAACCAGTATTGATACTCTATTAACTGCTCCTACTGTATTAACATTTACATCTTCTATAACAGATCTAAAATGTTACGGTGTACCAACCGGTTCTGTTAACACTGGTCTTTCAGGAGGAGTTAGCCCTTATACTTACACTTGGAGTAATACAGCAACTACTGATGACATTTCGAATGTATCTGCCGGAACATATACTGTAACTTATAACGACCTTAATGGATGCAACAACTTCGCCGTATTAACTGTAAACCAACCGGACACATTAGGTATTAAGAAAACAGTGGATAATTTAAAATGTAACGGAGATACATTAGGCAATATTTTCTTAAGTCCAAATGGAGGAACATCGCCATATACTTACTTATGGTCAGATGGAAGTACAACAAAAGATTTAATAAATATTCCTAGTGGCACATACAGCGCTATAATGACAGATGCAAATAGTTGTGTGTATCATGATACAACAAAAATTACTGAACCAACACCATTACAAATTACATTAACAAGTCCTGTATTATTTAGTGGCTACAATGTAAGTTCTTATCAAGGTAATGATGGTTCTGTAGAGTTAGTTGTTTCCGGTGGTATAACCCCATATAGCTACTTATGGTCAAATGGAGCAACAACACAAAACATCAGCAACTTAAATTCAGGAAATTATTTTGTTACTGTAATGGATACCAATGGTTGTAGAATTTCAGGTGAAATTACTTTAACTCAACCTTTAGTATTAGAAATGCCTCAAGGCTTTTCTCCTAACGATGATGGTAAAAACGATTTATTTGTAGTTCATGGTATTGAAGCTTATCCTGATAATGTATTAACAATCTACAACAGATGGGGTAATATTGTTTACAGCAAAGCCGGATACTTTAACGAATGGAACGGCATTAGTAATAACGACCAACAATTACCAGATGCTACTTACTTTGCTATACTCGAAGTAAATAAAGGAGAAATAGTATTAAAAGGTTATGTTGAATTAAGACGATAATAAAAAATAAAAAAATATTACCATGAAAAAATCAATCATTATATTTTTTGTTGCATTGTTAAACATTACAGCAAAAGCCCAGCAAGATCCAATGATAAGTCAGTATATGTTTAATGGATTGTTCTTAAATCCTGCATATTCCGGTAGTCATAAATACTTTAGTTCAAGTTTATTGCACCGTACTCAATGGGTCAATTTCCCCGGAGCTCCAAAAACTTCATTACTAGCGGTAGATGGATTAATCCCTGGTAAATCTGAAAACATGGGTATTGGTTTAATCGTTGCACATGATAGAATTGGTGCAACAGAACAAACAGATATCTATGCAAACTATGCTTATCAATTGAAATTAAAAAAAGGAAAATTAGCTTTTGGTTTAAAAGCCGGCGCTTCTAACTACGTTTTTAAAAGCGATAATGTAACGGTGTGGGATGCAAATGATCAAGTATTTACAGGTCGCAGAACTGCGTGGTTACCAAAATTTGGAGCCGGAGCATATTACTTTTGTGATAATTGGTATGCCGGATTATCAGTACCGACTTTAGTAGCTTACGATTCCAATCATGATTTTAGTTTTGATGTTAACAAAGGATCATTTGTAAACAGACATTACTATGCATATGGTGGATATGTATTTAAACTAAACGAACAATTTAAATTAAAACCATCGGTATTAATGAAATATTTACCTTCTGCGCCGGTTGAAGCTGATTTGAATTTGAATTTATTATACAAAGACCAGTTTTGGATTGGAGCATCTTACCGTTCAATGGATGCTGTAGTTATTATGGTTGAATACCAAACTAATTCTCGATTCAGAGTTGGTTATGCATTTGATTATACAACTACAAAAATCAGAAATTATTCTACAGGAACACATGAGATCATGATTGGTTACGATTTTGGTAAAGATTTAGTTAAAGTTAAAACACCACGTTACTTCTAATAAACAACATTATGAAAAAAATACTATTCATCACCCTATCAGCCACCCTTATTTTTGGGAGTTGTACAAACAGTTTATATAAAAAAGGAGTTAAAAATTATGATAAAATGGCTTATACTAATGCTATTGATAATTTTGAAAAATACCTTCTTAAAAAAGACGAACCTGCTGATGCCAAAATTAAATTAGCAAATGCATACCGTTTAGTAAATGACGTACCAAATGCAGAGAAGTGGTTTTCTAAAATAGTTGAATTACCAGAAAGCGAAGCTATTAATATGTTTTATTACGCTAAACTTCTAATGGGACAAGAGAAATACAAAGACGCTCAAATTTGGTTCAATAAATATTTAGAAAAAGTGCCAAATGATTTTGTAGCAGAAATGTTATTAGTTTCTTGTAAATCGGTTAATACATTTAAGAAAGACACTACTCTATTTACTATAAAACAAGCTGAGATTCCTGAAATTTCAACAGCATTTGCTCAAATTCCTTACGGAGAGGGTATTATCTTTACGGCGGATAAAATGTCTTTTAAGAACTCAACAACTGCAAACTGGACTGGTCGCTCCTATTTAGATATTTACTTTTCTCAAAAAGATCATAGTGGAAAATGGTTAAGTCCAATGTTATTAAAAGGTAATGTAAATGGACAATACCACGAAGGTCCTGCTTGTTTTAATAAAGAAGGAAATGTTGTTTACTTTACAAGAAGTAATTATGCTAAAAAGAAGTTAGCAAAAAGTTCAAAAAGTGAAAACAATTTACAATTGTTCAGAGCAGAATTAGTGGGTGATAAATGGACGAATGTCACTTCTATGCCGTTTAACAGTGATGAATATTCATGCGGTCATCCTTCATTAAGTGCGGATGATAAAACTTTATATTATATTTCTGATATGCCGGGCGGAGCCGGAGGAACTGATATATACAAAACAACCTTTGATGGAACTACTTGGACTAAGCCGGAGAATTTAGGAGATGTAATTAACACAAGTGGTAATGAAATGTTTCCATACATTCATAGCGATGGCACGTTTTACTTCTCATCAGATGCTCATAATAACTTAGGTGGTTTAGATGTGTTCATGTCTTCTTATGATGGAAAAAAATGGCTACAAGTAGAGAACTTGAACTATCCATTAAACACATCAAAAGATGATTTTGCTTTTGTTTTAAATCCAGATAGTAAAACAGGATATGTATCATCTAATCGTGGTGAAGGTGACCAAATTTATGAAATCACTAAAAATGAACCAACATTTATTTTATCGGGGATTGTATCTCAAAAAGGTAAACCAAGATCAATGATTGATTCAGCTGTGATTGAAATTCAAAACTTAACCGAAAAAACAAAAGAAACAATTTTAACAAACAAGTCTGGATTTTACAAAATAAAATTAAAATCAAAAAGTGAGTATTTGATCAAAGCTTCAAAACCAATGTACTTTACGGTTACTGAACCTAAAAATGTATGTATGATTGGTAAAAAAAATTCCGAAAACTTTACAGCTAATTTTGAATTAGATCAAATCATCATCGAAAAACCAATTGTATTAGAAAATATTTATTATGATTTAGATAAATGGTTTATTCGTCCTGATGCTGCAAAAGAGTTAGATAGATTAGTTCAATTAATGAACGACAACCCGACTCTAAATATAGAGTTAAGCTCCCACACAGACTCTAGAGCGGGTGATCAATACAACTTGGTATTATCTGATAAACGAGCTAAAGCAGCCGTAGAATATGTAGCTTCAAAAGGAGTTGATAAAAACAGAATGAGATGGAAAGGTTATGGAGAAAGTAAATTGGTGAACCAATGTAAAAATGATGTGAAATGTACTGAAGAAGAACACCAGCAAAACAGAAGAACAGAATTTAAAGCCATAAAGATAATTAAATAATTATCTCATAGAAAAAGTGGTTCATTTCTGAACCGCTTTTTTTATTTAAATGCTTTAAAACTTTCGCTGATTTTTGTAAAAATATAAGTATCCATATCTACAAACGGCGTTACTTTAATTTCAATTGTTTTTTCAATGCCTTTATCCTGATAACTAATTTCATGAGTTCCCAATGAAGAAGCATCATTGTACTCGATCATCATAGCTGTAGAGCTTTTAAACTGGATCTTACCTTTATATTGTGGATGAAATTCAAAACTTACCTCGGCATAAGTATCTTTTGCATCAATAGCTATTTTGCCGTACACTTTATTCGTATAAATACCTGCTATTTTCTTATAAGCATCTGCTGATGGTTTATATGAGTTAACTTCTGCTTTTATTTTTTTTATATCTTCTTGTATTCCTTCCTGTTCTTCCTTAAATCCTTCATAGTACAAAGCACTTGTGTTTACATAAGGCTGTCCTGTCAAATCATCCATTATTTGTGCATCAATGGCTTCAAATAAATACTGTGCATCACTATTTGTTAAGATCACATAACCAAATTTTTCTTCAGGTACCAAAACTGTTTTACTTAAAAAACCATTGGCACCTCCATCATGTGTCACTATTTTTTTACCGAATTTATCTTTCATAAACCAACCTAAACCATAGGTATTAAAATAGTTTCCCTTGCCTCTGCTATTACCAACAATTGTATTTGATTTTCTGGTTTCTTGTATAACTGACTTAGGGATAATCTGTTTACCATTGTACTTTCCGTTATCTAATTGCATCATTACCCATTTACTCAGATCATTCACATTAGATGTCATGGAACCGGCAGGCCCTAAATTATCAACCTTCGACGGAATGATTTCATAAACAGCTCCATTTAATAACGTGTAAGCCTTAGATGCATTGGGCGACGTGATGAAATTTTGGTAGGTCGTTCCTGTACGTGTCATCCCTAAAGGCATAAAATAATGGTACTTTAAATAATCATCCCAGGTTGTATCTGTCACCATCGGAATGATCTCTCCTGCCGTTAAAAAACCGACGTTGCAATAGCCGTATGTTTCTCTAAAACCATATCTTGGTTTAACATTAGCCATGTTTTCTATCAATTCTTTTCGCGTTTTTGTGCTTGCCCAATTTAACAGATCTGTTTGAAATGTCCCATACCCTATTCTGTGAGATAACACATCTCTAATGGTAACATGCTCCGTTAAATAATCATCGCTCATTTTAAAATAAGGTAAATAAGTTTTCACCTTATCATCTAATTTTAATTTGCCATAATGCTCTAATAACGCTAAAGAAGTTCCTGTAAAAGCTTTACTATTGGATGCAATTTGAAACTCGGTATTTTCTGTAACGGGTGTTTTTTTAGTTACATCTGCATAACCATAACCTTTCATAAAAATCACTTTACCATCTTTAACCACAGCAATCGCTAATCCCGGAAAATTCCAACGTGCCATTTCGCGCTTGATATAAGTATCCAAACTATCTTTGATAAAATTACCTTGAGCAAAGCCTGATTGAATTATAAATAAACAAACAAGCGTTTTTAATAGATACTTCATATTTTGATGATTAAAGGTTTTAATAACTCAAATATAAAAATTAAACTCAAAAAAAGCCTATAAATACTGGGCTTCAAAATCATACATAAAAAGGGTCTATAAAGATTAAGTGTAGAATATCTGAATTTAATTAAACTTGTATATTTGTATGATTATACAAAAACAAACAGATTAAGCATTATGTCAAAATTTAAAATAGGAGTTCTTCGCGAAGAAAAATCTCCCCCGGATAAACGTGTACCTTTAACCCCATTAATTTGTACCGAATTATTAAGAACCTATCCTAATTTAGAAATTGTTATTCAGCCAAGTAAGATCAGATGCTACAGCGATGAAGAATATTTAGCTTTTGGATTGACCTTACAGGAAGATCTTAGTGACTGTGATGTGTTAATGGGTGTAAAAGAAGTTCCTAAAGAGAATTTAATTCCAGGTAAAAAATATTTTTTCTTCTCTCACACTATCAAAAAACAGGCTCACAATGTTAAGTTGATGAAAACCCTGATCGATAAGAAAATTCAAATGATCGATTACGAAACACTGACTGATAAAAACCATAACCGTATCATTGGTTTTGGACGTTATGCAGGTATTGTGGGAGCTTATAATGGTATTTTAGGTTATGGTCGTAAATATGACTTGTTCCAAATTAAACCGGCCAATTTATGCAGAGACCGTGCAGAAATGGAAGAGGAATTGAAGCGTGTAAAATTACCAAACATTAAAATTGCTTTAACAGGTGGTGGTCGTGTAGCTAATGGCGCTATCGAAACATTATCAGCGTTAAGAATCAGAAAGGTAACTCCCGAAGAATTTTTAATGGCATCGTTTCGCGAACCGGTGTATTGTCAATTAAATCCAAGAGATTATGTAGAAAGACCTAATGACCATAATTTCGATTTAAATGACTTTTTCACACACCCAGAACATTTCGTGTCTAAATTTCCTCCGTATACAAAAGCCACTGATATTTTTATTTCAGCCCATTTCTGGGATCCACGTTCTCCTAAAATGTTTACCACAGATGATATGAAAGCAACTGATTTTCATATCAGTGTAATTGCTGATATTACTTGTGATATTGATGGAAGCGTTCCTACTACATTAAGATCAAGTACTATTGATAAACCATTTTATGGTTACAACCCTAAAACAGATAAAGAAGATGTTTCTTTTAGTAAGGAAACCATCTGTATTATGGCTGTGGATAATTTACCGTGCGAATTACCACGTGATGCCAGTGATGATTTTGGAAAAGATCTGATGGAACGCGTGTTGCCTTTCTTATTTAAAGACGATGTGGATAAAGTAATTGAAAGAGCCAGTATTTGTAAGGATGGTAAACTCATGCCGAACTTTGAATACTTAAGCGATTACGCTTATTAATAAAAAAAGGGTTAGAAAATTCTAACCCTTTTTTTTATTTCTGAACAAAGACAAATACCTCTTCATTATCGCGTTTCATCAAATATTTTTCGCGGGCAAAGGTTTCTAAACTTTCTACATTATTTTCTAACTCTGATATTTCTTTTATATTGTTTTCTATCTCTGCAATATAATAATCTCGTTCAACCTTCAGTTTATTACATTTCGATATCAGGTCAAATTGAGTAAATACATCATTTTTATCAAAATAGAGTAACCATACTATTAAACCAATAACAGCAATTAAGTATTTGTTTTTTAACAAATTTAGGATTCTCATTAACGAAAGATTTATTAATTTGGTAAACAAATTTAATTCAAATCAACCTCTAAATACTATGGCATTTAAAAATGTTATACATACTGTTCTGTTAATTTTATTTTTTAGCTCATTTTCAACCGCTCAGGTAAAAACCTTGGCTTTCAAAACAGGACAATTAAAAAATCAACGTGTAAAAGATGCTTATGATACTAAATGGGCTACATTACAAGCCGAATTAAAAGCTTCAAAAATTAATCCGGATGAATTTGATATTTATATGCGAGCGTTTAAACACGAACAAATTGTTGAAGTTTGGATGAAAAATGGAAGCGAAACCAGATACCATCTTTTTAAAACCTATGATATTTGCGCCAGTAGCGGTACACTGGGACCAAAACGAATGGAAGGAGATGGGCAGGTGCCCGAAGGGTTTTACAAAATTGATCTATTTAACCCTAAAAGCGACTATTATTTAAGTATGCGCATTAATTACCCAAATTCCAGCGACATCATCTTAAAAGAAGGTGCAAGTGTTGGAGGTGCCATTATGATGCACGGCGAATGTGTGACCATTGGTTGTTTACCTATGACCAATGATAAAATTAAGGAACTCTATGTTCTTTGTTTAGAGGCTCGTAACCGAAACAATCCTATTTATATAGACATTTATCCAACTAAATTTACTCCCGAAAATATAAAGATGCTGGAGGATAATTACCCAAAAAGTAAAATTTCATTTTGGAGAACCTTAAAACCGGTTTATGATTACTTTGAAGAAAACCATTGGCTACCTAAAGTAAACATTGATGCTAAAGGAAAATATTTTCTATCTGATGATGAAGTTCCATCTCAGCCTGCAACATCCCCTAAAAATAAACTTTAATGAAATTATTTTTTAACACAAACTATATGTTACAAAACTTTGCCAAAAAAGCTATTTTTTTTATAGTCATTATATTATTTCAAGTAAATAATATTTTTTCGCAAATAATTCCACCTTACCAAAATGATTTTGACTCTAATGATACCTTGGGATGGTCGCATTACGCTATTAGTGGGACAGATGACTGGAAATTAACCACCCCTCAAAAAGTTAATTTCACCAGTGCTTATTCAGCGCCTAAAGCCTGGGTAACTAATAAAACAGGTAATTTTTCGGCTAATTCAAATAGGGTTTTACAAACTCCTTGCTTTGATTTATCAGACACCACTCAAAAATTAGTTTTTTCTTTTTATCATAAAACAGACAATAATTCTACTCCTTATACTTTTATTGTTGAATACTCTCTTAACAATGGATCTACATGGTCTGTTTTAACAAACAGTATTACTCCTAAAAAATATTGGCAAGGAGCAACCGGATTTTCCACTAATATTGGTCCGTCATATTCAAACGCCGCTATTAATATTAAGTTTCTACAAGGTAATCCTTCTGTTTGCTTTAGGTTTAGATTTACAAGTGCCGCAGCAAGCGGAGATGGGTGGATTATTGACAATTTTAGTATAAAGCCGGAATTTTATAATGTCCAGGCTGTACCAGGAGATACAATTAGGAATATAAACCATTTTTTTACTCAATTTCAGCTCAAGTTCAATTTTCAGTTTGACAACCAATATACAGTAGTTAAAAATTTTACCAATAATTTTTATTTATCTAAAGATCAAATAAAAGATGGAGGAGATATTGCCATTGGAACAAGAACTTTAAACGCCAGCGCTACAGTCGCTAATTGGACAAACACTCTTACCCTACCACCTAATTTAAATGCCGGAACTTATTATGTACTATATGACTTAGACGTAACAAATGTTTTAAATGAAAATATAGAAACGGATAATTCAAATTTCACAGTGCTTCTTTTAGATTCAATTTATAACTCAAACTATGTAGAAAATTTTGACACAACTTATAATAAATGGAATACAACCTATAGTTCCGGAGCTTCATTATGGAAACAAGAACCACCAAATTATTTCCGCATGGAAAAAGCTCATTCCGGCAACAATGCATTTTCAACAAAAGTTAATACAGGTGGTGTTTTACTGGAAACTCCTTATTTAGATTTGAGTCATAAAACCAATCAATCTATTTGTTTTTGGTATAAAATGACAAATCCATTTGTAGTGCCAAAAATGCAATTAAGATTACCTCCATATCAGTCTTTTAAAAGTACAGCTCCAAGTTATCTTTCAGGGGTTCAATTACCAAGTACCAAAAACAATGATTGGGGATGTTTTTGTTACAAATTAGGAAATGCATTTGATACAATTGTCAGTACAAAATTCGCCATAGCTCCTTCAACATTAAATGTTTCTGCAGAAGCTGCTATTTATAATTATTCAAGAAACGCTATAGATGATGTCTATATCGGAGAATGTAAACCGGATGCATCGATTGATTTTAGAGATGGTAACCATTTTACATGTTCGAGTAAAACTTCGGATACACTTTATTACGATTTGTATAATTCAGGTTTAGCGAGTTTACCTTCTAGTACTACTAAATTTTTCTGGTCAACCGATAGTATTTTTGATGCTGGAGATATTTTATTTGCTACACAAACGGAACCTTTAATTACTGATACAACCAGTATAAAAAGAAAGTTATTTTATACAAAACCTAATTTAACCCCTGGAACCTATTTCATTATTTATCAATTAGATTTTAGCAATAGTGTTTCAGAAATGAGAGAATACAATAACATTGGCTATGTAAAAGTTATCCAAAACCTAGATGCTACCCTACCTTATTTTAATGATTTTGAAACCAATACAACTAATTGGGTACATCAGGCAAATTTAGGAAACGACGACTGGATTTGTTCTACACCCAGTAAACCGAATATTACCTCTGTATTTTCAGGAACAAAGGCTTGGTTAACAAATGCAACAGGTAACGCCAGTCAATATTCAAAAATGCATTTGTATACTCCTGTATTTGATCTAACACAACTTAATCATCCTGTTTTAGAATTTGATATGAAACTTCTAACTTATGGAGTTAACGGTTATTCTTTTTGGCCATATAATGCATTAAACATGTCTTACTCTATAGATGGTGGATTAACATGGGCCGTTTTAGATACTACTAACAATTCATTTGCTCGCTGGTACCATGCAATGGAATTTGAGTCTGTTTCGGGAGTCGACCAATTTGTATCCCCCGCTTCATATAAAAGTACAGTCATTTCATCAAAGGACGAAAATAATTTCATTAATTATTTCATTTACCAAACAAGAGATGGCCTAAATACAACCCATTATGTAGTTGATCTGGATTTTATAAAATCTAAATCAAAAATTATATTCAGATATAATTATGCTAATGTAAATGCACCTGTTGATGGTGCAATGATTGATAATTTTAAACTTTCAGAAGCAACTATTGACTATGCGATTAATGAGAAAAAAGATATTTTGGCTGCTCCTACGGATAAATATATTTCTACTTTTTTTAATGTAAACAATAATGGAAATTACACTTCTCCTCAATCCGAAATGAAATTATACCTATCAACAGATACTATTTTAGATGGAGCAGATGTTTTATTTACTACAAAAACCATTACAAGCATAAGACCGGTAAGGCAGTTTTATTCAAAAATAAAAGGAAATACAAATCTACTTTCCTCAGGCTATACTTATCTGATATATCAACTAGACCCACAAAATTTAGTTGTAGAGTCTAATGAAACTAACAATACAGGTTACTTCAAGCTATGTAACAATACATCCTTGTCTTTACCCTACTTTAATGATTTTAATAATGCCAATGTTGATGGATGGTCAGAATACAATGATTCCGCTGGTTTTTATTTATCTCATCGTTTTAGAAATAAACTAATAATGGGCGATAATGCTTATTTAGCTGATGATGGAGAATGGTTTTTAGATCGGATTAACTATAACGGCAGTAGTTTTTGGACAAGTGGCTATCCTGTTTATTATTTAGAAAGCCCGACTTTTAATTTTTCAGGGTTTACAAACTATTTGTTAGAGTTCGATTTTTCATGTGTTGGCACCAATGGCAGTCCATCTCAAGGTGGCAATATCCAATACTCAATAAATGGCGGACTTAACTGGAATGTCATTTCCTATCAGCAAGATCCAAGTGCATTAAATTTATATGCTGTAACAAGTACCGTTACAACACTCGGTAATTTACCCGGTTGGAAAACTTGGTTTAATAATAGTAACTGTAAAATCAATCTTTCATTCTTGTCCGGAGCAGGAAATGTTAAATTCAGATATGCATTCAAAGGAGGACACATGTATATCAATCCTAGTGAACAAGGTTTCAGAATGGATAACTTCAAAATATCTGCGCTTATAGCCACTGATGTTGCATCACTTGAAAATAAAAATTATTCTTTAAGGTATTTGGATAACAACAGATACGAAATTGTAAATGAATTTAATTGTGATCAAACTCAAGTTCAGGTTTTTGATATACAAGGAAAAATAGTTTCAAATGAAAAAGCTATTTCCTGTAGCGATAAAGCAAAAGTATCGATAGACCTTTCGCACGTCAAGCCCGGAATGTATCTTATCCATTTAACACAAAATAATCAAACCAAAACCTATAAAGTAATCGCTTTTTAGATACACCATCTAAACATTCAATAGTTTATAAATATTCCATTTAAAAAGAGATAGTAATATCTCTTTTTTTAGTTTAGTGTAGTTTATGGAAACGAAAATAATTTTGGAAACACCTCGCTTAATTTTAAGAGAAATGGAACTAACTGATGCTCCTTTCTTTTTTGAATTAAATTTAGATCCTGAAGTAATTAAATATACAGGAGATGATGCTTTTAAAGATCTGGAAGAATCTGTAGAAAGAATACGTTATGTACAGGCTCAATATCAAAAGAACGGTTATGGCCGTTGGGTAGTTATCGAAAAAGAAACAGGAGATCTTACTGGCTGGTGTGGATTAAAATACCATGATGACGAAAAATTTGTTGATCTGGGCTATCGTTTCATGCAAAAATATTGGAACAAAGGCTATGCTACCGAAGCAGCAAAACCATGTATTGATTATGGATTTAATGTTTTAAAATTAGATAGCATCATTGGCCGAGCAATGAATGAAAATACCGGTTCCATCAACGTCTTAAAAAAGATGGGAATGACTTTTTTAAGAGAAGACAAATGCAACGAGCACGATGCTTTTATTTTTGAAATAAAAAAAGAGAATTATAAATAACAATGCGAATTACTGAACGCTTAGCTTTATTAAAAATAGTTACTCTCATAGGTATCATTGCCTCTGTATTATTAAGTATAAACTTATGGGCAGGGCAACGTTGGTTTCCAAAAGCTCCTTTATTTGAATTCTTTGTTGGCTTACAAGCACCTTTCGATTACATTAATTTAGGTGTATTACTTCTTCTTTTAGTTATATCTATATTATCAAGAAGTAAAGTTCCACTTGTTTTACTGATCTTATTTTGCGTGTATTTATGCATAGATGATCAAAATAGATTACAACCCTGGTTTTATAACTATGTATTGATCTTAGTTATTTTCTTGTTTTATAAAAAACGTGTTGATGAGCCAAATAATTACACTACAGTTTTTATCTCATTACAAATTTTAGTAGCACTGGTCTATATTTTTAGTGGTATCCAAAAATTAAATTCACTTTTTGTACCAGATACGTTTACATGGATGATCAGCTCTTTAGACTCCATTTTTTCTACCCGACAAATGAATGTATTTCAAAAACTGGGACATGCTGTTCCTTATATCGAATTATGTATTGGCCTTGGTTTATTATTTCGTCCCTTTAGATTTATTGCAGTTCCATTGGTTATTATCATGCATATATTTATTTTAATAATGCTGGGGCCTTTTGGTAAATCTTATAATTACGTTGTTTGGCCATGGAATATCATCATGATCATGATTGATTTATTACTATTTGCCAATGTAAAACAAGAACGCTTTTTTGATATTTCTATTCTATTTAAAAGCGCCGCTTTCTATATCGTTATTACCCTAATGTTGATCTTTCCAATTTTTAGTTTGAATAATAAATACGATTCCTATTTATCCAGTTCTTTATATTCTGCCAATACTCATAATTGTCAACTCATTTTATCTGATAACGCTTACAATAAATTACCATATTACATTCGACATTTTGTTACAAAAAATGACGATTACAATATCTTGTATATTAAACAATGGGCTATTAACGAACTTAAAACTCCTTGCGTTCCGGAGTATCGCATCTTTACAAACGTACAACGTTATATTATTAAACTAACCGGTACAAATCCTCAGGAAGTAAAATTATCGTTTACAGAACGGAAAAAACTATTAGATTTTTAACACAAATCTATCATACTCTGAATAAAAGCCACCTTTATTTTCACTAACTTTACCTTACAACTTATTTACATGAACCGTATCCTTAAACTTTTAATAGTCCTTCCTTTTTTGGGTATTGCTCAAATACCGGCTGGTTATTATAATTCTGCTCAGGGTTTAACCGGCAATCCTCTAAAAATTGCGCTTCATAATATTATTGATAATCATACGGTTATTTCTTATACCAATTTATGGAACGCCTATCCTAAAACTGATAAAAAACCAAACGGTAAAGTATGGGATATTTACAGTGATGTTCCGGGCGGAACACCTCCTTACGAATATACTTTTGTTACAGATCAGTGTGGCAACTATAGTACAGAAGGTGATTGTTATAACCGCGAGCACAGCTGGCCACAAAGTTGGTTTAATTCTGTGACCGGTCCGGTATCTGATATGTTTCACATTTATCCTACTGATGGAAAAGTAAACGGAGAAAGAAGTAATTATCCCTATGGAAATGTTAGCACGCCAACCTATACAAGTTTAAATGGTGGAAAATTAGGGGCAAGTGTAGACTTAGGTTATTATCAAACTGTTTTTGAACCAATAGACGAATATAAAGGCGATCTGGCCAGAGGTTATTTTTATATGAGTACTCGTTACTATAGCGAAGATGCAGGTTGGTCAACTTCAGGTGCAACTAACAAAGCTACTATTTTACCCTGGCAGGTAAATGTATTGTTACAATGGCATCATGATGATCCTGTTAGCGCTAAAGAAATTGCACGTAATGATTCTATTTATTATCGTTACCAAAATAACAGAAACCCTTTTATTGATAACCCTCAATGGGCAGATAGTATCTGGAAAATAGACATTACTGTATTTGTAGAAGAAGTAGAATTAACACAGGCATTCTCAATATATCCCAATCCTTCTTCAGAACAAATTCAGATAATCAATCACGTATCTTCTTTGGATGATTACACTATTCTTATAACTGATGTGAGTGGCAAACTCATTGAAGAAAAAACGGTATCACATATACAATCATTTCCGATAGATTGTAGCCAATGGCAAAATGGAATTTATTTTATCTCTATCAAAAATCAAAGATCTGTTTCTAATTTAAAATTTGTAAAACAATAACGTTTAATGAATGGATAATAACTGTTCATTAAATTACAATAAATAAAAAAGCTCATCTACTAATAGCAGATGAGCTTTTTTTATGATCTTCAAAAATTATTTTACTTGATCAACAACAGCTTTGAAAGCTTCAGGATGATTCATTGCTAAATCAGCTAATACTTTACGATTTAAGTTGATGTTTTTAGCATTCACTTTTCCGATAAATTCAGAATAACTCATTCCGTACTGACGTACACCTGCATTGATACGCTGGATCCACAATGAACGCATAGTACGTTTTTTGTTTTTACGATCGCGGTATGCATAAGTTAAACCTTTTTCTAGAGTATTTTTGGCAATTGTCCAAACATTACCTCTAGCACCCCAATAACCTTTGGTTAAAGCTAGGATTTTTTTTCTGCGAGCTCTACTCGCTACGTGATTGACTGAACGTGGCATTTCTTTTTAATTTTTTGATTTTACGTGGCTAATTTTTAGCGCTTTTAAAACGTAGTTTCTGGTTAATTTAATAACCGTTGTACTCGGGTTAATGTAAAGATTACATTGCTAATAAAAACTTGATGTTATTCATATCACGCTCATGTACTAAGCCTGATTTGGTTAACGCACGTTTTCCTTTAGTTGTTTTCTTGGTCAAGATATGACTTTTGAAAGCATGTTTTCTTTTGATTTTGCCGGTCCCAGTTACAGAGAATCTCTTCTTTGCACTAGAGTTTGTTTTCATTTTTGGCATCTTGCTTTATTTATATTTATTTGTTAGTACTCTTATTTATTTACTTTCTTAGGTGCTAGAACCATTTGCATTTTCTTGCCTTCTAATACCGGTAATTGCTCTGCTTTACCCCACTCTTCTAATTCCGAAGCGAAACGTAATAACAAAATTGTTCCTTGCTCTTTAAAAACGATCTCACGACCTCTAAAAAATACAAAAGCCTTCACTTTAAATCCTTCTTGTAAAAACTTCATCGCGTGATTTTTCTTAAACAAATAATCATGCTCATCAGTATGTGGTCCAAAACGGATATCTTTTACAACCACTTTTGATGCTTTCGCTTTTACTTCTTTTGCTTTCTTTTTTAGTTCGTATAAATACTTACCATAGTCAACTACCTTACAAACAGGAGGATCAACATTGGGAGCTATTTCCACTAAATCAACACCTAATTCCTCGGCCATTTTAATAGCTTCTTCAATAGGGTAAACTCCTGGTTCAATATCATCACCAACCACACGCACTTGTGGTGTATTACGTATATTTTTATTTATACGATGTTGTTCTTCTCTTACACCCGGACGTTTAAATCCTTCTCTTAATCCTCTTGGACGTTTGAATGGAACCGGTGCAGCAGGACCAGTGCCTGGTTTAATAGGCCCTGTGTTCTTGTTGTTGTTGTTTATTGGTTTTTTAAAAACGCTAATAGTAACCTCCGCTTTTTAATTATTAATTATTTACTTTTTGTTTAAAATCGCTATCTATAGTTGTTTGTATCAGTTTTGCAAAGTCTTCAATTTTCATAGACCCTATATCACCTTTACCATGTTCACGCACTGCCACAATTCCTTCTGCCTCTTCTTTTTCGCCAACAACTAACATAAACGGTATTTTGTTTACTTCATTGTCACGAATTTTCTTCCCTATCTTTTCATTTCTCTCGTCAACAAGGCCGCGAATATCGGAAATATTTAACAATTCTAAAACTTTTTTTGCATAATCATTGTATTTTTCACTAATTGGCAATATTGCTACCTGATTTGGAGTTAACCAAAGCGGGAAATTTCCACCACAATGCTCAATTAAAACAGCAATAAAACGCTCTAATGACCCAAATGGCGCACGATGAATCATTACCGGACGGTGTTTTAAATTATCAGAACCGGTATATTCCAATTCAAAACGCTCAGGCAAGTTATAATCCACCTGAATAGTTCCTAACTGCCATTTACGACCAATGGCATCTTTTACCATAAAATCCAGTTTAGGCCCGTAAAACGCTGCTTCTCCAAGTTCAACCACTGTTTTTAAGCCTTTTTCAGCTGCCGAATCAATAATTGCCTGTTCAGCTAAAGCCCAATTTGCATCAGAACCAATGTATTTAGCTTTATTTTCAGGATCACGTAAAGAAATTTGCGCTGTATAATCTTTAAAATCTAAAGCATTAAATACATACAGTACCAAATCAATTACTTTCAAAAACTCTTCTTTTACCTGATCAGGACGAACAAATAAATGCGCATCATCCTGAGTAAAGCCACGCACACGGGTTAAACCGTGTAATTCTCCTTTTTGCTCGTAACGGTAAACGGTTCCAAACTCTGCATAACGCACAGGTAGATCTTTATAAGATTTTGGTGACGATTTATAAATTTCGCAATGGTGTGGACAATTCATTGGTTTTAAGAAAAACTCCTCTCCTTCATGAGGTGTTTTAATTGGCTGAAAAGAATCTGCGCCATATTTTTCATAATGTCCTGAACAAACGTACAATTCTTTTTGAGCAATATGAGGTGTAACAACCGGTAAATAACCTGCTTTAAGCTGTGCTTTTTGTAAAAATTGAATTAAACGCTCACGCAACATAGCTCCTTTAGGCAACCATAACGGTAAACCCATTCCTACTTTTTCCGAGAACGTGAATAATTCTAATTCTTTACCAAGCTTACGGTGATCGCGTTTTTTAGCTTCTTCTAATAATAATAAATAGTCTTTTAACTCTTTATCTTTAGGGAAACCAATGCCATAAACGCGGGTCAACATTTTATTTTTCTCGTCGCCTTTCCAGTAAGCACCTGCTATACTTAAAACCTTTACAGCCTTAATAAATCCGGTATTTGGAATATGTGGTCCGCGACATAGATCGGTAAAATTACCTTGAGTATAAAGAGAAATGTTTCCATCTTCTAAACGCTCCAATAGATCTAATTTATACTCATCACCTTTTTCTTTAAAATAAGCAATAGCTTCTGCTTTACTAATTTCTTTACGAATATATTGGTTGTTTTGACGAGCCAACTCTAACATCTTAGCTTCAATTTTTTCAAAATCAGCCGGTGCTAAAGTTTGTCCGTTTAAATCCACATCATAATAAAAACCATTTTCTAATGGTGGGCCAACCCAAAATTTAACTCCAGGGTATATGGCTTCTAAAGCTTCAGCTAAAAGATGCGCTGTTGAATGCCATAAGGTGTTTTTTCCTTCATCATCGTTCCAGGTCAATAAACTTAAGGTAGAATCCTGATTAATGGGTCTGTTAGCATCTATTACTTCGCCGCTAACTTTTGCTGCCAATACATTACGTGCTAGGCCTTCGCTAATACTCTGTGCTACTTGCATAGAGCTGGTTCCTTTTGGGTATTCGCGGATGGAACCATCTGGTAGAGTTATTTTTATCATATGCTTACCCCACTTACAACGTGGGCTTTAATTAAGGGGAACAAAGATAAAATTTTTTCGCTAATGGGCAATCAGAAATATTAACAATTCAATTTGGTATTATTTTTGTAATATTGCTTTTAACAATTTGTATTAAATTCTTACATATGTAAATTTTTTGTAGATTTAGTACAAATTATTATCAAAATATATGTAAAGTTTTTTCGGAATGATACATGGAATACTGGAAGTAAGTAATGTTATAGGCAAAAAATACGGTTTTGAATAATTAAAAAATAAGAATATGAAACATTTATCACTCCAACTGCTTAACAGATCAACCGGAAAAATAGTTTTTCTTTTGATTATGATCTTTAGTTTTTTAGCGAGCTACGCCTCTACAAAAACAGCCTTAGCATCTGGAAATTGGGATAATGGAGCCAGCTGGAGCGGCGGTTCAAAGCCTGGTTGTGGTGATGTTGTTGTTATACCCGCAGGTATAACTGTTTCTATTACTGTACAACAAGATTATTCGCCTAATAATCCTTGCTCAACTGCCATGTCTTTTACCATTAATGGCACTTTAAAATTTGAAACTGGAAAAAAATTGTTATTACCCTGCAACTCATATGTTTATATAGGGTCAGGAGGAATTATTGATCCAGGCAATGGTGGAGGAAATTCTAATACCATAGAAATATGTGATATAGTTGTTTGGAAAGCAGCAGACGGACCATTAACCGGACCTTCAAGTTTAGGAGTAAGCCCATTACCTGTTGAGTTAATCGATTTTTCCGGTACATGTATCGTTAATGGTGTTCAACTAAACTGGACCACAGCATCTGAATTGAATAATAATTATTTTTTAATTGAAAAAAGTACGAATGCTACAGAATGGACTACATTAGCAAAAGTTAGTGGCCGTGGAACAAGTGGTGCTATAAACAAATACATTCATACCGATACAGAAAGCTCCGGTAGTATGGTTTATTATCGACTTTCTCAAATAGATCTTGATGGGAAAATTACAGTTTTTAAAACCCTTGATGTGCAGTGCGATAAAAACACACCGGATCAAATGATATTATTTCCCAATCCCGCATCTACAGAAATCAATATCATTTTAAACATCAATAACCCTATTGCTAATGGTACGATTAAACTGTTTAATAATGTTGGGGTCATAGTTTTAGAAACAAAGGTTGATCTAAATAATGGTATAAATTCGTTTGTTTTCCCTATAGAAGCTGATGCTGGGTCTTACCACATTCTGTTTTCATCTAATGATGTTGCTATTTCTAGCCAAAAACTATTGATCTTTAAACCTTAAATCCCAATTATTTTAACTTTTTAAACCTAAACAATTCTGTTTAGGTTTTTTTTATGAAAATATTTACCTGTAAATCAACAATATACAAATTATTTCAAATTAGATGTTGCAACATTCAATGTTATAACTTACATTTGTAAAAGAATTAAAAAATTAACTATTAAAATAAAAAAACATGAAAACAACCATTAAAACATTAGTAGCCGTTTTTGCATTAAGCTTAAGCGCAAAAGCACAAACAAATTGGAATGTAGATGCTTCTCACAGTAAATTAGGTTTTGCAGTAACTCACATGATGGTGAGCGAAACAGAAGGGAAATTTAAGATTTATGAAGGTAAAGTTGCTTCAAAAAAAGATTTAGATTTTACTGATGCTACTATTGATTTTTCTGTAGATGTAAATAGTATCAATACTGATGATGAAAAAAGAGATGGCCATTTAAAAAGTGCTGATTTTTTTGATGTTGCAAACTATCCAAAAATTACATTTAAAAGTACCTCAATGAAGCCAGGAAAAGTAAAAGGAACTTATACATTAACAGGCGACTTAACAATGCATGGTGTAACTAAAAAGATTACATTAACAGCTATTGGTGCTTCAAAAATTGTAAAAGATCCTTGGGGAATGGAACGTTACGCATTTAAAGTAATGGGAAATTTAAACAGATCTGAATATGGTTTAAAATGGAATGCTGCCCTAGAAGCAGGTGGAGTTGCCGTTAGTGAAGTTGTTGCTATCAATTGTACAATTGAATTAACAAAAGCAAAATAATTTTCAATATATTATTGCTACAAAGTTGCAGAGAACTTAAGGGTATAGGATTTGATAATACTTTAATATCTTTGTGCTTTGTAGCTTATAATATTAATTGAATACTGGTGAAACTAGAAGACGAAATACAACAAAAAAAATTCAAAAGTGAGTCGCAAAAATTGGCTGTTAATCTATTATATACAAGCAATTGGTTAAACGGACATTATAGTTCATTTTTTAAGAATTCGGATATTACCACACAACAATATAATGTGTTGCGTATTTTAAGAGGTCAATATCCCAATCCATGTAACATTAAACTGATCAAAGAACGAATGCTTGACCGCATGAGTGATGCTTCCAGGATCGTTGATAAATTAAAACAGAAAAAATTATTACTAAGAAACGAATGCCCTGATGATCGCAGAAATGTTGATATTATTATTACAGAAGCCGGACTCAAATTATTAGAGTCTCTTGATAATATTGACGAGGATTTCCAAGGCATCTTCAATACCCTGTCAGAGAGCGAAATGCAGACTCTTAATGATTTACTGGATAAATTAAGAGGATAAAAACGCCTTTAATGAATTAAATTTTACCTTTGTCAATAAATTTAATCTTTTCTAAACATGCTAGGCTTAAAGCTTGAAACAGACCCACGCTGGGTAAATATTGTAGAAAAAAACATCGAAGAAATTTTAACAGATCATGCCTACTGCGAACAAAAAGCAGCAACCAATGCCATATCCATTTTAATAGCTTTTCCTTATTATACGGATCTTGTAGATGAAATGCTGAAATTAGCTAAAGAAGAATTGACCCATTTTGAAATGGTTCATCAAAAGATAAAAGACAGAGGTTTAACTTTAGGTTTTGAACGCAAAGATGAGTATGTGAACGAATTATACCGATTCATGCGTAAAGGTCATAAAAAGGAAATTGTATTGATTGACCGATTATTATTTGCAGCTATGATCGAAGCCAGAAGCTGTGAACGTTTTAAATTATTGTCTGAACAGTTAAATGATACAGATCTAAAAGCGTTTTACAGAGAATTAATGATCAGTGAAGCCGGACACTACACCCTATTTATTGGTTTTGCTCGTAAATATGGCGCAAATGTAGAAGATATTGATGCCAGATGGCAACAATGGATCGATTTTGAAGCAGAATTACTAAAAAACTACGGAAAAAAAGAAACAATTCACGGTTAATCACGATGAATACTTTGCTGGTATATACTTTGGAGTTATTGAACTGAATTAAAAACAAAGAAATATGACTTTGTTTTACCATAATTACACATTGAGTAATTTACATTTCAAAAACACACGTCTTATATCAATTCCTGATCACTCCATTAGATATTTACCATAATAATATCTGTAAAATAAAAACAGTTAAGTACTACTTTTAACAAGAAAATGACCCATAATTAGGCATCTCACATACCATAAAGAGTTATTTACAGCCAAATAAAAAGACTTTATACAGTAAAACTTATTTTCGAACTAAAATGAGTATTTAACATTTAGATTTCATTTTTTTTTACTATTTTCGAGCAAAATCTATAAAAACAAACAAATGAAAAAAATTACTTTATTAGCTGCTGTTATCGTAGCTGCGTCTTTTGCTTCTTGCAGAAAAGTTTACACTTGTACTTGTACTTACACTTACAGCGGAACAACTTACACTGATGTTTACACAACAGGTACAAAAGTTAAGAAAAAAACTGCTGAAACTTGGTGTACAGGTTTACAAAGCACAGGTGAAACTTGTACTTTAAGCAAATAATTTTTATTTAAAAATTATTCTAAAAAGCTTCCTCTCAGAGGAAGCTTTTTTTGTTTAAGTGAGTTTAAAATATGACCAATCCATATTTTTTAATTACTTTCGTTTAAAATCTAAAAACAAACAAATGAAAAAAATTACTTTATTAGCTGCTGTTATCGTAGCTGCGTCTTTTGCTTCTTGCAGAAAAGTTTACACTTGTACTTGTACTTATACTTCTGCTAGCAGTGGTATCACTTATACTGATGTTTACACAACAGGTACAAAAGTTAAGAAAAAAACTGCTGAAACTTGGTGTACAGGTTTACAAAGCACAGGTGAAACTTGTTCTTTAAGCAAATAATTTTTATTTAAAATTATTCTAAAAAGCTTCCTCTGAGAGGAAGCTTTTTTCGTTAAATGGAGTCTAAAATGTCACGAATTCATATTTTTTAACTACTTTCGGTTAAAATCTTTTAAAAATAAACAAATGAAAAAAATTACTTTATTAGCTGCTGTTATCGTAGCTGCGTCTTTTGCTTCTTGCAGAAAAGTTTACACTTGTACTTGTACTTACAACTACTATGGAACAACTTATACTGATGTTTATACAACAGGTACAAAAGTTAAGAAAAAAACTGCTGAAACTTGGTGTACAGGTTTACAAGATACAGGCGAAACTTGTTCTTTAAGCAACTAATTTTAATTAAAATTATTTTAAAAGGCCTTCGCTGTATCAGTGAAGGCCTTTTAAATTTTATAACCACAAAAAAGAATTAACGTATATTATAGTATTATTACAAGCTCTGATAAATACACGTTAAATAAAAACTTAACTTCGCACTTCATTTTTACCTATGAAACCTATTCTTATTAAGATCTTCTTCTTTCTACTATGTTCACTAATGGGCTTGGTGTTTTTATTTAGTGGCTACACCAAACTTTATCCAATTGAACCTTTTGAATACACCTTTGTAGATCTAGGTATTGGTGGTTGGAAACTGGCTCCTTTTATTGCCAGATTTATGATAGGACTAGAATTTTTCATTGGATTCTTATTAATTATTGGATTATTTATTAAGCGATTTACTATAAAATTAACGATCGCTTCTTTAATACTTTTTTCGATCTATTTATTCTTTTTGATGGCCACTGCAGGAAATAAAGGTAATTGTGGATGTTTTGGCAATGCTATCAGTATGACCCCACTTCAAGCGTTGATCAAAAATGCTATAATGATAGCTGTATGCTTGGTCATTTATAAATTTTACGATGGCTTTAATTTTGGTAAAATAGGGAAATGGTTATTTGGAGCTTTATTGATCACTTCCTTTGCCCTACCTCATATTTTAAATTATGTTGATTTTAATTATTCTGAAGCCTACTTAACTAAAAAAGAAGATCAATTTCCTTTAGAATTAGATAGCTTATACAATAATGCTAAAATTCATACGCCTCCTAAAACGTTAAGCAAAGGCAAACATATCATTGCTTTTATGAGTTTAAGTTGCCCGCATTGCAGAATTGCGGCCAAAAAACTGAGATTAATGAAAGAAAAAAATCCGGATATTTCAATGTATCTGGTTTTAAATGGTGACTATAATAAAATTCAACCATTTTTTGAAGAGACTAAAGCCAGAAACATTGATTATTGTATTTTAAACGGCAAAACCTTTGTGTACCTCGCCGGATTAGATATGCCAGCGATTTTCATGGTAAATAATTCGGTAGTGGAAAACTGGATCAATTATATGCAACTCGATCAAACTGAAATTGAAAAATGGTTAGCTAAACCATAATTTATTGATCATTTTCCTTTACAACAAATGCTTTAATTCTACAAGGTTTTGTATGTGGTAAAAATTCACAGACTCATTATCTACTTTTTTATTCGCTAAATGAATGCTTTGCCAATTAGCATTTAAAGAGCCTAAAATATCAGTATCATAATTATCGCCAATCATCACACATTCTGTATGTACTGAATTTGTTAAGTTTTGAGCCAGTTCAAAAATTTGAATATCCGGTTTATTAAAGCCATGTTCTTCAGAAATAATAACCTGATCAAAATAAGGTTTGAGTTTACAACAGTCTAATTTGATGTGTTGCACTTCTTTAAAACCATTGGTAATGATATGTAATTTATAATTTGGCTTCAGGTAATTTAAAATATCGATGGTACCATCCACCAAATGTGTTTTATAGGGCGAGATCTGAATGTATTCTTCCGACCATTGTTTAGCAAAATCAACATCATCATATTTAAAGTATTGAAAAGCTTTATGAAAACGCTGGTATCTTAATTCTTCTTTTGTGGTTTTATTAATGCTATATAAATGCCACAATTCGTGATTAATCTCCTCGTAAACCTTTATAAATTCGTCAAATGAAGTACGACAAACACTTTCAAAATCATATTTCAGAAACAAATGTTTCAATCCCTCACGCGAATTTTTTTCAAAATCCCATAAGGTGTTATCCAGATCAAAAAATATGTGTTTAATCTCCTTAATGATCTAGCTCGAAAAATAATTTAATTCTTTTTTTAGATCCAACCATTTATGGCTAGCTATTAACGCCTCACACTTTTGATAAAAGGCTTTTTTAAACTTAAGGTGAGTTTCTGTTTCGGGGTTAAATGGTCTGTGATTCAGCGCCTGATTAATTTCCTGAATTTTTTCGATCAGGCTTTTTGTCTCTTGATCAAAATACGTATCCGAAAATTTTCTCCAAACATACTCAATAGCTTGTTGATTAGGATGTGCCATATCTGCTTCATAAAAGCGATAATCACGTAAATCATCAATCACTAACTCATAAGCAGGAAAATAAAAACAATGTGAATTTTGCTTAATTACTTGATGAACCATTTGTATTAAAATAGCTTTGCTCAAGTTGTTCTCCACCACTCCATCTCGTAAATGTTTAACAGGAGATACGGTAAATAAAACACTTAATTGAGGGTTGATCGTTTTTAATTTTTCAACCAGATCCTGATACTTTTTCACGATTAAATGAACGTCTGCTAATCGTTTTTCGAAAAGAGTAGCCGGTAATTTATGACAATTAGCAACTGTGCTATCTTTTGCTTTATGAGTATAAAAAAACGCAGAGCCAAACGTGATCACTAAATACTTTGCTGTTTTAAGTTTCGCATTCCAGCTATCAATACTATTATTTAATAACTCAAGTAATTTATTTTCAGAAAATGATAAAACTGAACTATGAGCTTCTAAACTGAACCATCTTCCCTCTTTTTCAAAAACATCTTCTTCTGTAAAATAACGTTTATCAATAATCCTATTCAAAGCCATTTCAATACTTTCAGGATTAAATGTAATACCAAAAGGATTGGTTTCAACCTGAAACTTTAAAGACGATAAGCGTTGGGCAATATGCTCACTAAAGCAAGAACCCATCATTAGTACCTGGTCATGATGGGTTAGTTTTTGCTTACTAACCGGTGGATCAAAATTTAAATGAAACGACATTATGAATTACGAGGTAAGGCTAATTGTTTTACAAAAAGTTGTTTCATCAACGGAAGGATCATTAAAATAAAAACAGCCAACGCACCATACATCATAGCCCAAAACCAAAGTTCATATTGATGACGCCAATAGTCTGCTAATAATTGAGTATAAAGGTATTCTGCTGTGTTATAATAAGACGACGCTGTATTATTCCATGTTTCTGCTTCATATTTTGTTGACGCCGATAAAGAATATACATCGTTATAAGACGGGCCAAATATATTGGTGACACTTTTAAGAACATAAACAAACAACATCGGAAAAACAGGAACACTTAAATAAAATATCTGTGAACAAATATTTTTAAAAGCACTAAAGCGATTATCTTCATTGATACTCAGTATCGTAAATAATAATGACGTAAAGAAGATAACGGATAATAAAATAGTGTAAGCGTTTTCTCTAAATCGGTAATTAGTGCTATACGGCAATACCTGACTGATGATAAATAACACAATTGGAATAATAACCAGTGCCAGCAAGGTAATTAGATATTGGCGCCAATTAACCATTTTAAACAACATCACCAATAAGGTAATATAAAATGAAGCGTAAAACAGAAAATGTAAAAATTCAAGTTTCCAGATAAATAATGTATTAAACTTAGCATCAGCTATATTTTCAATACAACGGCTTAACTCATATTTAGAACCAATATTCCGATAATTAAACGTATTGATTGAGATGGGAGATTTTTCATATAACTCATTATAGGTTTTTAATTCAAACTCTGAAGTAGAATTGAATTTGAAACCATATTTGTTGAGAATAAAAATGTGTTTATTAATGAGTTTCAATATTTCAGCATCACTCTTTTTTTGAGTTCCATAACGTTTTTCTAACTGAAAAGAAGATAAGAGATTTTGAAACTTCAGGGTATCATACTTAATATGCCATGGCGTATAATCATCATAACGTTGTAATTTTCTGATATCATAAAAATACGACTCAGTGATCGAATCGTAATGCGACTCATAATTATTCAGATCATTAACAATAAAAGGTGAAGATAAATTCAGGGTATTAATATCTTCTATCAACTCCACATCCGTTACCACCTTTGCTACTCTGCTATTATAAATACTAGTGAAAGGCAATGGAAAGGACATGAACATTAACACACAAACAAAGTTCAGGAAAAACACCTTGTACTCATCTGTCCATTTTCGTAAGCCAAACTTTTTTTCGATGTTAAAAATAACATTGCGATAGATCCAAAAACATAAAGCCACAATGGATAAAATGGTAAACATGGTGTACCATAAACCCAGATCCTGTGTTTGTGATAAATTTAAAGGAATAATAAAACCAACCAGTGCCGAAAAAAGCAACATACACACTCCATAAAATAACACATAGTGTAATTTGCTTATCCACAGCAAAGGGTAATTCAACAATAAATAATCATCAAATTTTTTAAGAAATGGCGGAATGAGTTTTTTCACAGCAAAAAATTATTACTTAACGTAAATATAAAAATAAAGGGCTACAAAATTGCAGCCCTCGATTTAAACTAAAAAATAAATTATTTATTAAAATCTTTCTGTTTGAGAGAAAAAGAAATTAGCTTCAATGTTTGCATTTTCATCGCTGTCAGAACCATGAACGGCGTTAGCAGCAATAGATTTAGCAAATAATTGACGAATAGTTCCCGGATCAGCTTTAGTAGGATCAGTTGCTCCGATTAAAGTTCTGTATTCTGCTACGGCGTTATCTTTAGCTAAAACAGCTGCTACGATTGGTCCGCTGCTCATATAACTTACTAATTCACCATAAAAAGGACGTTCTTTGTGAACTTCATAAAATTTACCTGCTGTTTCAGCGCTTAATTTCATGTATTTCATAGCAACAATTCTGAAACCAGATTGGTTGATTTTTGCTAAAATTGGTCCGATGTTGTTAGCTTCAACTGCATCGGGCTTAATCATTGTAAAAGTAATATTTCCTGCCATTTTCTTGTTTTTAGGCCGCAAAGATACAAATACTTAATCAAAATCAAATTAGCAATTAAATTATTTACCTTTATGCCTTATTTATCTGCTATGCAAAAAGACTCCTTTCCTAAATTCAAGTCATTAATTAATAAATCTAATAACATTGTTATTGTAACACATTATAACCCTGATGGAGATGCCATGGGCTCTTCACTGGCTTTATATAACTACTTTTTGAAAGTAAATAAAAATGTAACCGTTATAACTCCTAACGATTATCCTGACTTTTTGCATTGGTTACCTGGCAATAAAAAAGTGATTGCCTATAGCAAAAATCCTAAAAAAGCAGCTACACTTATCGCTAATAGTGATTTAATTTTCACTTTAGATTTTAATAATTATTCCAGACTGGAAGGATTGGGAGACTTATTAGCAAAATCAACGGCTAAAAAGATCATCATCGATCATCATCAACAACCGGATAATTATGCAACTTTATATTATCATGATGTACTGGCAGGCTCTACTTGTGAGTTGATACACGAATTTATTTGCGGCTTAGGTGGTAAAAAATTAATTGATAAAGACATTGCTTCTTGTATCTATACAGGAATTATGACCGATACCGGTTCTTTTCGTTTTGACAGCGTAACACCTACAACACACCGTGTATTAGCTGATCTATTAGATACAGGGATCAAACCAAGTGATATTCATACAGCTATTTATGACACTTACAGCGAAAGCCGCGTTAAATTGTTAGGTTATTGCTTAACCGAAAAAATGGTAGTGTTACCTGAATTTCAGGCAGCTTATATTTCAGTTACAGAAAAAGAATTAGCCAAGTTTAATTACCAAAAAGGCGATACGGAAGGAATTGTGAATTATCCTTTTTCTATTAAAGGCATTCGTTTCTGTGCCTTCTTTTCTGAAGGTGAAGGAAAAATAAAGATCTCTTTCCGTAGCAAAGGAAAATTTGATGTCAACCAATTTGCCCGCAAACACTTTAATGGCGGCGGCCACATCAATGCGGCTGGTGGACGAGGAAATGTGAGTGATCTTAAAAAAACCGTTAATGAATTTTTAGAATTATTACCTACTTATAAAAAAGATCTGTTGAAGAAGTAAGATTGCATCTCGACTTTGCTCGATGTGACATAATTATTACAAGCGGTGATTGAGGCTCTCAAAATCATCGCAATATTACTCTTTCACAAATTTTTGCTTTGCCATCTCTAATCCATTCTTTTTAAGAGATATAAAATAAAATCCTGAATTCAATTGTTCAATAGTTAAACTATTGTTTTCAAGGCTCTTAGATACAATTGATTTACCTAATACATCAATCACTTCAACTGAATAAAAAGTATTTTCTTCTTTATTAAAATTAATCGTTAACACATCTTTTGCCGGATTAGGGTATAGTTGCAGATCCAGATTTTGTTGATCAACTTCTTTTACAGAAGTTAATGTGTTCAATTTGTATTGTCTGAAAAAACGCCAGATCTCTTTTGAAGCTGAAAAATCCTGATTCGTAGTTCCAACGATATAAGGGGATCCAGGCCAGGTATGACCACCTCCAATAATTTTATATAATTCTACACTGCTCCCTAAATTACCGCCTGTATACACATAATGCTCTGCTGTGCAGCCATCTCCTGTATTAATATTAGGCACATTACTAAATGCTGCTGTTGGATTACAATTATTTTTCTTTACCCAATATTTCACTACAGTATCAATGTGCATCATTCCAGATCCTCCTGCGTATGGAACAGTTCCATCAGCAGTACCTGAAATTTGCATCACCGGCACCGGACGTGTTGGATGACAATTAGCACCGTATTGTGTAGAAAAAATACTTCCTGTAACTGATGCAATTGCAGTGATACGATTACTCAATTCGCAAGCCAATGTATGACTCATAAAACCGCCATTACTCATACCGCAAGAATAAACAGCATTTAGATCAATATTGTAATTCAGATCCAAAGAATCGATCAAGGCATTTAAAAATCCAATATCATTTACTAAGCTAGAACTCATACCTGCATTCCAAAATGGTTGGTTTGATCCATCTTTAGTGCCTTGTGGAAACACCATTAAAAAATTAGCCGTATCGGCAATGGGACCAAAAACCGAGTATTGTTGCTGAGCTAAAGCATTGCTAGTATAACCATGTAAATTAAAAACTAAAGGTCTGGCAGTAGCTCCCGTATAAATAGCAGGTACATACAAACGATAAGTTCTGTAAATACCTCCTGTGTAAATACTATCCACTACGGTAGTTTGTGCTTGTAAAGAAAATAGCGATAAAAATAAACAGAAAATGAGTAGATGTTTTTTCATGGGACAGAGGTCAATTTATAAGATTTATACTAGCTAATTTAATTCATTTTTTAAGCTATTCCTATTTTCTTTTATTATTGTCTTTTTCCTTTATAAACAGTACATTCGTTCTCTTAAATTTTAACATTTATGGCAAAATTCAGAAAACAAGATGCCTTGGATTATCACTCACAAGGACGCCCCGGAAAGATTGAAGTAGTTCCAACCAAACCATATAGTACGCAAAGAGACTTAACCTTAGCATATTCACCAGGTGTTGCAGAACCCTGTTTAGAGATCGAAAAGAATGCAGAAGATGCTTACAAGTATACTGCTAAAGGAAATTTAGTAGCTGTTATTTCTAACGGCACTGCTGTTTTAGGATTAGGCGATATTGGTGCTTTGGCTTCAAAACCGGTAATGGAAGGGAAAGGATTATTATTCAAGATCTTTGCAGATATTGATGTATTTGATATTGAAGTAGACACTAAAAATATTGATGAATTCGTTAACACCGTAAAAAACATTGCTTGCACATTTGGTGGTATTAACTTAGAAGACATTAAAGCCCCTGAGTGTTTTGAAATAGAACGTCGTTTAAAGGAAGAATTAAATATCCCTTTAATGCACGATGATCAACACGGTACAGCAATTATTTCTTCAGCAGGTTTATTAAATGCTGTAGAGATCTCAGGCAAAAAAATGAGCGAAGTGAAGTTGGTAATTAACGGTGCCGGCGCTTCTGCTAACTCATGTGCAAAAATGTACATTGCTGTTGGTGTAAAAAAAGAAAACATCCTTATGCTAGATAGCAAAGGAGTAATTCATAAAAAGCGTACCGACTTAGATCAGTACAAATCATTCTTTGCTTCTGACGATACTAGCAAAAATACATTAGAAGAAGCTATTAAAGGTGCTGATGTATTTGTTGGTTTATCTAAAGGAAATATTTTATCTCAAGATATGGTTCGCTCTATGGCTAAAAACTGTATCGTATTTGCCTTAGCTAACCCTACTCCTGAAATTTCTTATGAAGAGGCCGTTGCCGCTCGTCCTGATATTATTATAGCAACCGGAAGAAGCGATCATCCTAACCAGGTTAATAACGTATTAGGTTTCCCTTTTATTTTTAGAGGAGCGTTAGATGTTCGTGCAACTAGTATTAATGAAGAAATGAAATTAGCGGCCGCTTTAGCCATTGCTGCTTTAGCTAAAGAAAGTGTGCCTGACTATGTAAACTTAGCCTATGGTTCAAAAAACTTAACATTTGGTACTGAATATATTATACCTAAACCAATTGATAATCGTTTAATTTCTATTGTTAGTTCTGCAGTTGCGAAAGCTGCTATTGACAGCGGTGTAGCCAAACATATCATTACCGATTGGGATGCATATAGAACAGACTTGGATAACCGTTTAGGTAAAGATAACAAGTTGATGAGAACGATTGCCAATAAGGCAAAATCGAACCCTAAACGTGTGGTATTTGCTGAAGCTGATACATATAAAATCTTAAAAGCTGCTCAGTTAGCTAAAGACGAAGGTATTGCAAAACCTATCTTATTAGGTAATAAAGAAAAAATATTGGCTTTGATGGAAGAACACCATTTAGATATGGGCGATACTCCTATTATTGATACCTGGTTACCGGAAGAAGAAGCTCGTCGTAATGAATTTGGTGATATTTTATGGCATAAACGTCAACGTCGTGGATTAACACAATACGATTCACGTAAATTAATGCGCGACCGAAATTATTTTGGTGCCATGATGGTAGAACAAGGTTTAGCGGATGCGATGATCTCGGGATTAACCCGTAAATATGGAGCACCTATTAAACCTGCTTTAGATATTATTGGTGTACAAGAAGGTGTTACTCGCGTAGCCGGTTTATACATTATGGTTACCAAACGTGGTCCATACTTCTTTGCTGACACAACCATGAATGTGGATCCTACGGCGCAACAATTAGTTGATATTGCTGTGTTAACTGCTAATACAGTAAAACAGTTTAACATCACACCAAGAATGGCCTTGTTATCTTACTCTAACTTTGGTTCTGCAGAAGGTGATGTACCTAAAAAAGTACAGGAAGCTGCTAAGATATTACACACCAATTACCCTGGTTTAATTGTAGATGGTGATGTGCAAGCTAACTTCGCAATAAATAATCCTTTATTAAAAGAACAATTTCCGTTCAGCACTTTGGTAGATAAAGATGTGAATACATTTATCTTCCCGAATTTAGCAGCCGGAAATATTGCTTATAAAATTTTACAAGAGTTAGGCGGTGCCGAAGCGATTGGTCCTGTATTAATGGGATTAAAAAAACCGGTACACGTTTTACAATTAGGAAGTTCTGTTCGAGAGATCGTTAACATGACCACTATTGCTGTAGTTGACGCGCAGAATAAAAGATAATTTCATTACTGTCACCCTGAGCGGAGTCGAAGGGCGAAACTAATATAAAACCCCTGTTAGATTAAAAATCTGACAGGGGTTTTTGTTTAATAATGTATATTTTTACATAAAACGAAAGAATGGAAACTATATACAAAAACTTTTTACTTAGTGCTGCTATTGGTTCATTATTTACAATAATTACTGGAATAATAATTAATTGGCTTAAAAGAAACAGAATAAAAAGTACAGTAAAGTCATTTCTTAAAGAATCAATTTCACCTTCATTTGAAAAAATAAAAAAAGAAACAAAAATTGTTTCTAATGCAATTAATAAATACGATTATAATGGAGTTACTTTAAGTATGTATCCTACATTCAATTCATCTTTATTGAAAACATTACCTATGACTGATTTACAAGCTATTTATGGAAAAAAGTTCAACAATGTTATTAATATTATTGGCTATCTTGATAATTTAGAAAAAAGACTTCCTCATACATATTTTGAAAATTTTGTATCAGAAGTCGAAAAACATTTAGAAGAAAATGAAGGAAAACATGAAAATATTTATAAAAACACAGCTGAACACTTTTTAAAATGTCAAACTATAGAAATAATTAGAAATAGGACAAAAACAAACTTAGGCCACGTCGAACTTATTTTAGAAAAGCTAAATACAGAAATAATTATTGTTACAGAATAAAATTCTATTCAGAAAGAGTTAAATTGCCTCGTAAAACTTATCAGGAATCGATAATAATAATTGTTCTATCTCTTCAATATTATCAGTAGTCACCAACTTCATACGAGTATCTTTAAAATGACTGATGCCTTTAAAATAATTGGAATAATGTGGGCGCATTTCTAACACACCTAATTTTGGTCCTTTCCACTCGATCGATTTTTGGAAATGAGCCATGCAAACTTCAACTCGGTTTTCAATCGTAGGTGCCGGTAAATGCGTTCCGGTTTTCATAAAATGTTTAATTTCATTAAAGATCCATGGGTAACCAATACTGGCACGGCCAATCATGATACCATCCAAACCATATTTGTTTTTGTATTCTAATGCTTTTTCAGGCGAATCAATATCACCGTTTCCAAAAATTGGAATGTACATACGTGGATTATTCTTTACTTCGGCAATGTATTCCCATCTTGAATGACCTTTATACATTTGTGCTCTGGTTCTACCATGCACAGTTAAAGCTTTGATGCCAACATCCTGCAAGCGTTCTGCCACTTCCATAATGTTGATCATACTATCATCCCAGCCTAAGCGTGTTTTAACAGTAACGGGTAAATTAGTTGATTTAACAACCGCTTTAGTTAAGCGCACCATTAGATCTACATCTTTTAAAACCCCTGCTCCTGCTCCTTTACAAACTACTTTTTTTACAGGGCAACCAAAATTAATATCTAACAAATCAGGCTGTGTGGCATCTACAATTTTTGCAGACATAGCCATTGCTTCTTCATCCCCACCAAAAATCTGAATACCGATTGGTTTTTCGTAATCAAAAATATCTAACTTCTGACGGCTTTTAATAGCGTCTCTGATCAAACCTTCGCTACTGATAAATTCGGTATACATTAGATCAGCACCATATTTTTTACAAACGTATCTAAATGGTGGATCACTCACATCCTCCATGGGAGCAAGTAATAAAGGAAAATCTCCTAATTCTATGTCAGCAATTTTTACGATTTGGCAAAGTTACAAAAATTAGCCATAGGTTTTGGAGATTAAAAAACTATAGATCATTAAAAAAACTAAATAAACCACGTTTAAGTGCCTTTATTTAGTCATTTATCTTCGTTAGAGGGGTAATTAGTACTTTATCGATTCTATGACCATCCATGTCAATAACTTCAAATTTATAATTACCAAATATAAAATTATCCCCTGTTTTAGGGATAGAATGAAGCTGATAAATAATAAATCCTGCAAGGGTTGAATAACTTTTTTCATTTGGTAATGAATCAAGTTTAAGCATTTGCTTTAATTCTTCTATTTCTACATCTCCATCCGCTAATAATGAACCATCTTCTCTTATTATTATCTTGATAAGATCCTCATCTCCTATCTCAGGTAAATCACCAATAATATTTTCTACTAAATCATGTAACGTAACTAGCCCCACAGTATTTCCATATTCGCTAACAACAAAACCAATATGAATTTGCTTGTCACGAAAGGTTTCCAGAATTTTTAACGCCGGTGTAGTTTCAGGAAAAAAAATAGGTTCAAATAAGTGTTCCTTAAGAACGAATTGTTCTTTATTATCCAAATACCTTAAAACATCTTTAACAGAAACAACTCCAATGATCTTATCTAATGAATCTTCACACACAGGAAACTTAGTACATGACGATTGGAAAACATTTGCCAATATTTCAGGTAAAGTTTGATTAACATTAAGCCAGGTAATATCTTTTTTTCTCGTCATTATATCATTCGCTTTTTTATCTCCAAACCTGAAAACACCATACATGATTTCGCCTTCTTGCTTTTCAATAATTCCGTGTTGAGACCCGGTTTCGATCATATATTTTAATTCTTCTTCAGTAACAGGAGGTTCTTTACTGGCTTTGATCATTAACAGTTTTAATAGTAATTTAGTTGATAAACTTAAAAAGGCCACAAAGGGATAAGTGAAAATGGCTAAGCCTTTCATAAAAGGAGCAAAAGTTATTGTAATGTTTTCGGGGTTATTAAGTGCAATTGACTTAGGTACTAATTCTCCAATAATTAATGAAAAATAGGTAATGGCTGTAACTATAGAAACAAAAGCTATTTCTTCTGCATAATGTTTTAACCAAATAATGTTTTCAAAAAAAGGTTGTAAATCTTTGGTGAATACTTCTGCACCATAAGCACCTGCCACAATACCTACTAATGTAATTCCGATTTGTATAGTGGAGAGAAATTTCTCAGGTTCCTTCAGTAAATTCAATGCTATTTTAGCCCCATTACTGCCTTTTTTAGCTAATTGTTCCAGTTTTGATTTACGAGAGGATACCAAAGCAATTTCGCACATGGCAAATAAGCCGTTTAATAAGAATAAAGAAAATATGATAATAACATCTATCATATATAAACGCAACAGATTAGGGTCATATTTATATCATATAACCATAAAACAAGATAGTGAAATTTACTCTTTCAAATAAATTAATTAAAATGATTTATACAGAAATCTATTTATGAAATCTACTCGTCTTCGGCAGTAATATTACTAGAAGTTGCATTTGGGCCATCAATGGCACTGTAAATACGCCAGGTAGCATACACACTTTTGTTTAAACGATTACTTAAAACAATTACGGTTAAACTATCTTTTAAACGACGGTGAAAAGATGTACGGTAACCATGCCACCATCCATTATGAAACACATCCTTGTTTTCGGTATCAATATCTCTCATTCTCCAACCTAAACCATAATTACTTTGTTTTTTTTCAGGACTATTTGGAGAAAAAGCCATTTCCTGAGTTTGATAGGATAATAGTTTATGCTGATACAAGGCGGCACTTAATAAAAACAGATCATGAGTGGTGGTATAAATTCCTTTATCTCCAACTACTCCATCAAATCGATCGTTAGCAACACGTTTGTATGAATTGGTATAACCAAACGTGATATTTTTATTTAAGAAATCCAGCTCCGGTAAAATTTGAGTGTGAGCCATTCCTAATGGAGTAAACAATTCTTCTTTTAAGAAAGAGCTATACGTTTTACCGGAAATTTTTTCGATAATTAAAGCCAATAGTGCATAGTTCGTATTACTGTAATTAAATTTAGCACCTTGCTTAAAATAAGGTTTTGGTTGGTGTTTTACCATCAGATCCAATACATCTTTATTACATAATTGCGTATTGTCATTTTGAAGATATTCGCAACAAAAATAAGTGTAGTTAGCCAAGCCGGAACGGTGAGATAATAGATGCTTTATGGTTATGCCTTTGTATGGAAACTCAGGTAATATCTCAGATATTTCTTGTTCTAATTTTAATTTACCTTGTTCATATAACATTAACACACCAATACCGGTAATTACTTTTGATACTGAAGCTAATTGGAACATAGATGAATCAGTTAACGATTGATTCGTTTCTTTAACAGCTAAGCCAAATGATTTTTGATAGATGATCTGATTGTTTTTAGCAATTAATACATTCCCGTTAAAAGCATTGGCCTTATATAGTTTTTGAAATAAGGTATCAATTCTAAAGATCTCAGCTTTGTATTTAGCAGAATCTACTGTAGAATGCACCGTTGGTTTTTGTGGTGAATTATAAATTGGTTCTATAGTAAAACCTTCTGTTTGATTACCATTGATAATCAAAAAAGAAAATAAGATAATTAACACTAAGTACTTCATTGTTAGGTATGTGCGAAATTATGGCTAGTTTTTTGTTTTTTCAGGCTCCTCGTCGTCTTTATACTTGTTGTAGTCTAATTTATTACCCCAAAAGTTCATTTGTTGCATGATCCAGCCTTTTCTTTTGTTCACATATGCAGTTGCCGGCTTTGCCTTTAATCGTAATGGATTAGGTAATATGGCCGCAATAGAAGCAGCTTCATCTTTAGTTAATTTTTTAGCTGATTTTTTAAACCAATGTTGGGCTGCAGCTTCGGCACCATAAACACCGTTACCCATTTCAATACTATTTAAATACACTTCCATGATGCGTTCTTTGCTCCAAAACACCTCAATTAACAAGGTAAACCAAGCCTCAAATGCTTTTCTCAAATAGCTTCTGCCTTGCCATAAGAACACATTTTTAGCTGTTTGTTGAGTTATGGTACTTCCTCCTCTAAAACGTTTCCCTTCTTCATTTTCTTTCATCGCTTTTTCCATGGCACCCCAATCAAACCCAAAATGTTTCAAATAATTTTGATCTTCGCTGCAAACCACTGCTAATTGTAATTTTGGAGAGATCTCTTCCAAAGGCACCCAATCGTGTTTTAAGGTCATGTCTTTTCCGTCAGATTTTTGCTCAATACAACGCACCAACATTAATGGAGTGATCGGTATTGGAACCCATCTAAAAATAATAACAGATACAATTGACAAAATAATAAAAGCCACACAGCCTTTCCAAAATAGTGTCCATATCTTACCCAGTATTTTTATCATTTTTTGGTAAAAATATTATTCTATTTCCCTTATGTTTACAGTGATTTTATTTTTTAGCAACAATTCTCTCTTAATAACATGAACAATAACAAAATATATACGGTATTAATCATCACTATTGGCGCTTTAATTGGACTGTACTTTTTCAATAAATATAAGGTAGCGCCCAAAATTGATATTGCAAATTTGGAAGTGATAGACGAAAACTCTACAGCATTTGATATTAAAAGCCTAAAAGGACAAAAAGTAATCGTTAGTTTTTATGCCTCGTGGTGTGGTGATTGTTTAAAGGAACTCAAGGTAATTAACTCCATAAAAGACAGTAAGTTAAAAGATGTAACAGTGTTGGCAATTACTGATGAAACTTTAGAGAAAATGATCTCATTTAAAACAAAAAAACAATATCCTTTTACGTTTTTAAAACTCAACAAATCATTTAATGATCTGAAAATATATTCTATCCCTACCGTTTATTTATTAAATACAAAAGGTGAGATCGTATACGAACATATAGGATATGTTAATTGGGAAGATGAGTCAACCTTAAAGCATTTAACAAGCTTAATGCAATAAATTAGGCTGAATTTCGTTGGTAAATCAGTATTTTTTAAATATATTTAAAGTCTATTTTTATAAAAGCATATGACAAAAATTAAATTTGGAACAGACGGCTGGAGAGCCATTATAGCAAAAGATTTTACTGTTGAAAATGTAGCTCGCGTTACAGAAGCTACAGCTATTTGGTTGAAGAATAATTTTGAAAAGCCTAGCGTAGTTGTTGGACACGATTGTCGTTTTGCCGGCGAATTATTTGCAGAAACAGTTGCTAAAGTTTTAGTAGCTAATAATATCACCGTTTTTTTAGCTAAAGATTATGTAAGTACTCCAATGGTTTCATTAGGAACCGTAAGACATAAAGCAAGTTTAGGTATTATAATTACAGCTTCTCATAATCCGGCATCATATAATGGCTATAAGTTAAAAGGAAATTACGGTGGCCCTTTAGGTCCTGAAAAAGTTCAGGAAATTGAAGACATGATCGCTGATAAAAGTACCGTGAATTTAGATGCGATCGATCTAACAGCCGCACAACAAAAAGGAATCTTATCAATTACAGCTTTAGAAGACATGTATGTAAAACATGTTGAAGACAATTTTGATCTGGCTACAATTAAAAAATCAGGACTTACATTTGCTTACGATAGTATGTATGGAGCTGGACAACGTGTCATGCGTCGTTTATTTCCGGAGATCTTACATTTACATAGCGATCATAACCCAAGTTTTCATGGACAAGCTCCTGAGCCAATTCATAAAAATTTATTGGAGTTCTCTAACCTGATCAAATCACGTGGTGATATTGATTGTGGGTTATGTACCGATGGAGACGCCGATAGAATAGGACTTTATGATGCTAAAGGTAATTTCGTAGATTCACATCATATTATTTTATTACTGATCCATTATCTAAAAAAATACAAAGGCATGGATGGTAAAGTTTGTACTGCTTTTAGTTCTACTGTTAAAATCAAAAACATGTGCGACCATTACAACTTGCCTTTGGATGTGGTAAAAATCGGTTTTAAATACATTTGTAATATCATGATCACCGAAGATGTTCTAGTTGGTGGTGAAGAAAGCGGTGGTATTGCTATTAAAGGCCATATTCCTGAACGTGATGGTATTTGGATGGGTTTAACCTTATGGGAATTTATGGCAAAAACAGGTAAAAGCTTAAACGAGTTAATTGAGGAAGTTTATGCTATTACCGGTACATTCTCTTTTGAGCGTAATGATCTAACGATTACAGAAGAATTAAAAAATAAAATCGTAGAGAATTGTAATAACAATGCTTACAAAGAATTTGGTAAGTATAAAATACAACGCGTAGATGATCTGGATGGTCATAAATTTTTCATTGATGAAAATACATGGACAATGATCCGTGCCTCTGGAACAGAGCCAGTACTAAGAACTTATGCCGAAGCGGCAACTCAAGAAAAAGCATTTGACATTTTAGCTGATGTGAAAAAAGTTTTACTCAACTAATTAAAATGATCAGATCAATTTTCATTTATATTTTCATTATTTGTTCAGGAAATGGTTTGCTATCGCAAACCATTTCTATTGAAAAGAAGATCGGAAAAAGTAAAACGACCTACACTTTTATTAAAAAAAATAATTGTAAAATTTCATTTGAGCATAAACGTCCCGATAAAACTGACAAAACCATACTAGCTTGTATCCCGGCGGCTTTCACAGAATTAACGAATTATAAAGTAGATGGGATTTATGCCATTAATGGTAAAATTGAAAATCAAAAAAACATCAACAAAACTTTGGGAGGCGTTTTTTATATAGAAAATGGCATTTGTAAAGTGTTTCAATCAGGTAAAGGAAAATTATTTAACGACAGTTTATTAAAATTGGCTACAAAAAATAAAGCTTCTTTCTTTCAACAAATACAATGTATTCAAAATGGAAAAGCGGCCAGTTTTAAAGACCAAAAACTATTTCAGCGACGCGGTATTGCCATTTTAAAAGATAATTCCGTTGCCATCATTGAAAGCTATGAAAACATCACCTTAAAAGTTTTTTCTGAAGATCTGGCGCTTTTAGGTGTTTCACAACTCATCTATACTGATATGGGAGCCTGGGACGAAGGTTGGTATAAGACGCCGGCCACTCAAAAAATTGTAACCATTGGAAGAGACCTATCTCAGACCTCAAAACAGAGCAATTGGATCATTTTCAAAAACTAGATTTCATCTCCTTTTTGCCTAAAAATCAGCTTGTTAATTTTATTTAATTGTACGATTTTTAGTAAAATATCATTATGTTTGTAATCTAACTAAAGATGTCCTTAGAAACCAATATTAAAGCTGCAGTAAGAGATGTTCCTGATTTTCCTAAACCGGGAATCATGTTCAAAGACATTACTCCTATTTTGGAAAATCAACTTTTGTGTAATGAAATTGTAGATGGATTTATTGAACGTTTAGGAGAAAAACCAGACGCTATTGTAGGGATTGAAAGCAGAGGGTTTTTATTTGGTATTTTACTGGCAAATAAATTAAATATTCCTTTTGTTTTAGTTAGAAAAGCAGGAAAATTGCCTTACAAAACAATTAGTCACGAATATTCATTAGAGTACGGAACAGCCAAAATAGAAATGCATATTGATAGCATTAAAAAAGGTTGGAACGTAATTGTTCATGATGATTTGTTAGCAACCGGTGGAACTGCTGAAGCCGCAGCCCATTTAATTGAACAACAAGGAGGCAATGTCAGCGGATTTAATTTCGTGATAGGCTTAGAATTTTTAAACGGAAAACAAAAATTAAATATACATTCAAATAACATCACATGTCTAGCACAGTATTAGAAAACAACGTTGGAATGAGTTTCCAACTTAACGAAAATCAAATTGCCATTGCCGATATGATCCGCAAATTTGGTAAAGAAAACATCTATCCTAAAATGATGGAATGGGACGAAGCACAAACCTTCCCGGTTGAAGTATTCAAAAAATTAGGTGACTTAGGTTTAATGGGCGTTTTAGTACCTGAAGAGTATGGTGGATCAGGATTATCGTATACAGAATACGTAACTGCAATTATTGAATTAAGTAAAATTTGCGGTTCTATTGGTTTATCAATGGCTGCACATAATTCATTATGTACAGGTCATATTTTAGCATTTGGTAACGATGAACAAAAGAAAAAATATTTACCAAAATTAGCAACTGCTGAGTGGATTGGTGCTTGGGGCTTAACGGAAACCGGTACAGGTTCTGATGCAGGTGGTATGGCTACTACAGCAGTTAAAGATGGTGATTACTATATTTTAAACGGAAGCAAAAACTTTATCACTCACGCTATTACAGGAAGCGTAGCTGTAGTTATTGTTCGTACCGGCGAAAAAGGTGATAGCCACGGTATGTCTGCTTTCATTATTGAAAAAGGAACTCCTGGTTTTAAATCAGGTAAAAAAGAAAATAAATTAGGAATGCGTGCCAGCGAAACAGCCGAATTAATTTTCGAAAACTGTCGCGTGCACAAAGACCAAATGATGGGTAAAGAAGGTGATGGGTTTATCCAAGCCATGAAAGTATTAGATGGTGGCCGTATCTCTATTGCAGCGTTAAGTTGTGGTATTGCTCGTGGCGCTTACGAGTGTTCAAAAAAATATGCTAAAGAACGTGAACAATTTGGCAAACCAATTGCTCAGTTTCAAGCGATCAGCTTCAAATTAGCAGATATGGCAACTGAATTAGAAGCCGCTGAATTATTAACCTTCAAAGCAGCCGACTTAAAAAATCGTCACCAAAAAATGACTAAAGAAGGTGCTTTTGCTAAATACTACGCATCTGAAGTTTGTGTAAGAAATGCAAACGAAGCCGTTCAAATTTTTGGAGGTTACGGGTTTACAAAAGATTTCCCTGCTGAAAAATACTACCGCGATAGTAAATTATGTACTATTGGCGAAGGAACCAGCGAAATTCAGAAATTGGTAATTAGCAGAGAATTATTGAAAGATTAATTTGATCGAATTATAAAAAAAGGCTCCGTCAAACTATAAGCGTGACGGAGCCTTTTTTTTATATAAACCCAAGTTAAATCAACTATTTTTCTTACTAATGAAATCGATAACCGCGATGTATTACTCTGATTATTGCTATCGGTCACCAACTCTTCTGAAAAAATAAAAGAGGCTATCTCAAATTGAGATAGCCTCTTTTAATTATAATCAATTTATTATTTACTCAATAATTAACTTGCGAGTAATTTTTTCATTTTTATAGATCAAGTTCACAAAGTAAACACCACTTTGTAAATTAATATCATTCACTGCAACGTTATTAAATCCATTTACAACATCTACTTTTCTTTTGTAAACGTTTCTTCCTGTAACATCAGTAATATCTAAATTAAGTGTCTCTGCCACTTTAGCATCGATCATTAAATAAAATTCGCCAGATGTTGGGTTTGGAGCCAATACATATTCAAAATGAGTAGCTACATTTTCTTTTAAGCCAACGGTAACATAACATGGAGCTGATCCTGGGTTAGCAATATAAGTCATATTAGAAAAATCAATATAACACGCATAACGTACGCTATCAATAAATGGGTTACGGTTACCTTGTAAAGAATCTAAAAAGTCGTTACGAGAGATCTCATAAGAATCCGGCAGATCCTGAAAATGCCATTTCTTTAAAATATTTTGATCCTGACCATATTGAATAGTAGCGCTAATAGGATTTTTCAATTTCCAATTCATTGGATTTCCAAAAGCATCATTTTGTCCATTGTAAGCAGTACACATATACATGATTGCACGGGCAAAATCACCTTTATGATTATTTCTTGGTTCAAACACAAAATTACCATTAATATCAGTACCCCATTTTGCACTTAAGTAAGATCCGGTTTGATTAACAACCTCTCCCATAGGACGATTACTTCTTACTGCATTTGCATTATCCTGATTGGTTGGAAATAAATGATGTTGATCATTATATTCTTTTCTCTCAACATTGTTAGGTGAAGACGCTGAACCATCTGCCGGATTAGTTGGCATCCATTGATGGCAATAGCTATGCTCACGGCTCATATAAGAAAAATCAAAAGGCTCTGTATATACATAATTTTCGCTACTGTATACACAAGTCACTACTTTTTGTCCATTAGTTGTATCGCGAGCAGAAAATAATTTGATCATAGTTTCATCATAATTACCATAGAATACAGAAGAATGAGGATAAATTTGAGCTGATAACGCCGACAAAAAATTTGAGTTGGTCACATTTAAAGAACTGTATTCTGAAACAGGTTGCATTGTTGCTAAAGCAGTAAATCCACCTGTTAACGGACTAGCAGTTAAATAATTTACAAATGAACCTGATCCATTATAAGAATAAATCGCCAATTGATAATCAAGGCCGGCATAAATATTACTTAAACCTAAATTAATAGCGCTACCTGCATAAATCACTTTACTTCCACCTATCGCATCGCCAATTTTATACGCTACACCATCAACAGGAACATCTGTAATAGTTGATGCTGTTTGTTTTTTTAAGACTAAATAACCATCAGGAGAACCGCTAGCTGCAACAAATGCTGCTGATGCTCTATATGATTTAATTCCGGAAAAAGATAACGTGGTTGCTTGAGCAGTTGGCTCAGTTGCTAAATTTCCTCCAATACCATTTAAGTTAATAATATAAGCGCTTTCGTCAGCATCATCACTATTAATGGTTAAAACAGCTGAACGGGTTCCGGCAACTGAAGGATTGAATGATAAACTTAAAGCTACATTGGAAGATGGATTTACTGTTGAAGGAGCGGTTGGTGCAGCCACAGAATAATCAGCAGCAGCAGGTCCGGTTAAAACAAATGAGCTAATTGATAAAGCATTTACACTTCCTAAATTTTCAATTGTAAAAGGAACAGTGGTAGGCGAACTAACAGCTGAATTAAATAAAGCTGAATTACCACCTGATAAAATAGTATTACCTGCTTGTTTTACATTAATTTCTTGCGCTGTAACTGGCGCTGCAGCAATATTGATCTCATCAATACCTACATTATTACCTGTTGTTTTAGATGATAAAATCCATTTCAAATACCTTGAACTTGAATTTGGGGTAACCGTATAATTTACATAAGAAGCGCTATTTAAATTATTTGTAAAAACGGTTAGATCTGTCCATGCAGTTCCGTTAACAGACTCTTGTAATTTAAAAGTACCTGACCAGGCACCGCCGGTGTTCCAACCTTTTAAATAATAACTCACAACTCCAATGGCGTCAGCTGTTTGAAGTTGAACATATTCATTTGCGATATCAATTTTACCGGCTAACCCAGCCTGACCTGTAGCGTAGGTAAACGTCCCACCAATATTTGTTGACCATCCTGTAGTACAAGGTGTGAAACTAGAAGTTGAGATAAAATTCTCAAAATTATACCCGGTTGGTAAAGGGCATTGTGCATTTGCGTTTATTACCTGCATGCTGCATAGTAAAGCAAATAGTTTAATTTTTTTCATGGGTTGATTTTTTAGTTGTTCTTATATAATTAAATCATAGTTTTCAAGCAATATATTTAAAATGTCAATTTGGTACCGAAAATAAAAGTTCTCCCAACTCCAAAAAATACTGAAGCAGATGTTGCATCAAAACCATTTGCACTTTGAGAAGCCCCATTATTTTGAGCATCACTGATGTATCTTAAATTTAAAATATTGTTCACATTACCATAAAGGTTAAGTTTAAACTCTTTAAAAGGAATTTCATAACCTGCGCTAACATCAAATAAATAATATGCAGGTAATTTCCAGCTTTCTCTTCCTCTATTATCAATAATTTTACCCGTAGCAGGATCTGTTGTTCTATTATTTAAATCTAACGCATTAAAACTAGCGTAGTTTTTATCAAATCGTGTAAGTCTTGGTTTAATGTACATACCTTTAATAGGAATGTATTTAACGCCTAAACTTATTTGATTTTGTGCTGCATTCCCTAAGTGAACCCCTTTCGCATCATACTCAATAGAATCTTGAAGATTATTATCCAAATCATAAGAATATACCATACCACCTGAATTGTATCTCCAATCACCGAAAGAGATTACGCCTTCAATTTCAAGTTGTTTAATAGGTTTATAGGTTCCTTCAAACTCTATACCTTTATAAATAACGTCTATTCCATTAGCTACATAAGGAAAACCATTAGGATCGTTTCTTGAAAATTGTGGTTGATTTTGCCAGGTAGTGTAATAAGCATTAATATTTGCAAGTAGTCTGCTGTATTTTAAACCATAACCAACTTCATATGACTGAATGTATTGTGGTTTAAACCCGCTTATTAATCGATTATTAAAACTAAATGTATTATCTAATCTTTGAGGTATTTGCATAATACCTACATTAACAAAAACATTATGATGATCGTTAATATTATAATTAGCTCCTCCTTTTAAAGTGTAACCAAATTGCCATTTCCAACCTGTTGTTGAAGGTCTGGCTTCTTTTGAATCAATGGTATATCCTTTGGCATTTAAAATAGAAACTACAGGAGAAGCACCATTTTGCTTAATAAATGTAGTATCTCCATTTGTAGTAACTGTTGCGCCTCTAACAGAAGTAATTTGATCTGTTCCGTTATAATAAAAGGTTTCTCCATTATAAATGGCCTGCTCAAAAACTTTCCCATCAATAACCAAATCCTTTTTCTTGTAATAATCAATCCGGTTATAACCTGATTTAGAGCCAGTGGCAGTAAAAAAACCGGTCCACTTGCCTTTTTTAAATTCAATTTGGCTAAATAAACCTCCCCACTTTACATAACTGTTATAGTTTGCGCCATAGAGGTCATTTTTGCGTTTCACAAAATTATTTGGATCTAAATAATCCAGATAAGGATCTTTTGTCGTTTCAACATAATAATCACCACCTAATAAATTATAAACAGAATTAAAGTGTAATCCTTTATAATATCTTAAATCTACGCCATAGGTTAAAGTAAAAAGTTGATTCAATTTTGAAGTTGCTGTAGAAAGTAGTCCAAACCAATTATGGTTATTATTTTGGGTTCTTAAAATTGTAGTACTTTTTATTTCACCAGGCATAAATGTTGCCGTTGCCGGATTTGGAGTGGTGAATGATTTTACTGAATAATATCCGGTTATTGAATCTCTAAAAGTAGGGTTACTAGGAGCAAAACTAGTACCACCACCTTTTCCAAAAGAAGCATATACTACCGTAGAAAGAGTGGTTTTTTCGCTAATTTTCCAAAAATGGTTTAAATTGAATAATGGTTTATGAAAATAATTTGATTTATCATTTAACAATGTTTTTTTATCTAATAATATTTGATCAGGATTCCAACGTAAATCTCTATCGCCTTGAAGAGTTGTTGTATATTTAATTCCTGTAGTACTCATATCATGTAAAACAGAATCCGTATTTACTCCTAATTTTTTTGCATACTCTCTGTCATAAACAGTAATAGGCATTTTTGTCGATCTTTGACCATGTGATTGAGGAGCACCGTTAGCTCCAATGCTAATGATATGTTTAGGACTTGGCATATACTGTATTTTTACAAAATAAGAATATGCTTGATACCAGGTTTGTTCTGCCCAACCATCACCATTTCTATAAGTTCCTGCTAAAGTAAAACCCCATTTATTATTAATAAGTCCTGAGTTGTAAGCCAGACTCATTAAATTAGCCTTATTATTTCCCCATTCTTTTTTTACAACCAATTGTTGTTTCCCTTCAATGCCATTTGTAATAAAATTCATAGTACCACCTATCGAAGAAATGGCTAGTTTCGATGCACCTAATCCACGCTGAATTTGCATAGATTTTGTAATATCTCTTAACCCATCCCAATTACTCCAATATACCTGACCATTTTCCATATCATTTACCGGAATCCCATCTACCAAAACACCAATATTTCTTTGGTCAAAACCACGAATTGTAACGCGTGAATCACCTGCGCCGCCTCCTTGTGAAGTTGCATAAGCTCCGGGAGTAGTATTCGCTATCATACTAATGTCTTTACCTCCTAGTTCTTCCTGAATTTTAGTAGCAGAAATTGAACTAAAAGCTACCGGTGTCTCTCTTATTTGAGCCACATTAGCCACTACTTCTACTTCATCTAACACAGCACTTTCTAGTTTTACCTCTATTTTTTTGTTAGAATATAATTTGATCTTTTGAACAAACTTATTATAACCCAACATAGATACTTCGATCGTATAATCACCCTTTGGTAATTTCAATATAAAATTACCGTCTAAATCTGCTGTAGTTCCAATTCCAGTTTTAGCTAGTATAGTAGCGCCAATTAATCCTTCGCCGGTTTCAACATCCTTTATAGAACCAGATAAAATTACTGTAGAGCTGTCTTGTGCTTTTGAAAATAAGCTACAAATAACAAATAATAGTAGAAAACCTTTTTTAAACATGAGCATTTATCAAATAAAAGGGCTGAATATTGCATCAGCCCTTTGGTTTAAAATAAAAAGAAATTTTTATTGAATAATTATTTTTTCGGTTTTAGTACCTACTTCGTTTTTAACAACAGCATAATACAACCCATTTGTTAAGTTCAAATTCTTTAATACAACCGTTTTATTTTCGGTAGCATATTTATTAGAAAAAACTACTTGTCCAATAGCATTGATAATATTAATCTCTTTAATTGCTTTATCGCTAACAAAGCTTAATTCAGATCCATTAGCCGGATTTGGTGATACTTTTAAATAAATAGATTTTACATTTTCATTTACACCAACCGGTTTACAATCACATACGTGAATATTCAAATTAGACCAATTATCCTTAGGTAAAGAATCCCATTGAACAGTAACAATAAAAGGCGAAGGGTTGGTCAAAACACCTTGTTGCACAGTAGCTTTTCTTTGCAAAGAATGATTCGCTGTCCACCATTTACCTGCAGTTCCATCATAGGGTGGTTGATCGCTCCATGCAGTAGTAGGTTGAACACCAATTTCACCGAAAATATCTAAAATTTTATACGGGCTAATTTTTACAAGAACCATCGCATCATCACCATTCATATATGTTGGAGCCGGATACGCGTGATCTAATTGCTGAGCCAACGCTTGTAAAGTTGGGCTACAAGCCGGAGAACTAGCATTTCCTGTAGTTTGTCCATTTGAAATAACAAAAGTACTGTATGAGTTAACAGAACCTACTAGATCAGTACTGTCAGAACCTGTAAACGAACCATTTGAGTAGCGAACTAAACGGTAATTACTTAAATTAATAGTGTTAGCTGTTGGATTATAAAATTCCATAGCTTTGTTATTTCCGGTTCCTTCTACATATTCCGATATAAATAAATCTGAACAGTTTTGCGCTTTACCTATGAAAGCTAGTGCAATTAATGATAAACTTAGTAAAGTTTTTTTCATGTTATTTTTTTATTTAATTGTTTAAAATTTAAGTCAGCAAGTGGTTTCGGATCATTTTTTTAATCGTGGGATTTGATTAAAAAATGCCTGTAGGATGTTCACTTACATTTATGTGTTACAAATTTACGACAAATTGTATTGCCAACAATAATTTGTGAATAAAATTGACGTTTTGGTAAATAAGATTTAACAATTTCTTAAATATGTAACCATTTAGCTAATAACTTGATTTTCAATCAGTCATTTTAGACTTAAATTTTCATTTTTTAACGAATAAACCATTTACACTCGCACAATAAAAAGTACATTTGTTTGTTTAACAAATTTATAATGATAAAATCACTTCAAATAGCCTTACTAGCGGTTTCTTTTCCGGTTTTGGCGCAAACATCTTATAACTACTCCATCAATGGTTCTTTAAAAAACCTGAAAGACAATTCTTATATTTATTTACATCACAAATGGAACAATAAGGATTTTACAGATAGCGCTAAAGTAAAAGCAGGAAAATTCAGCTTTTCGGGTAAGGAACCGGAAGTAAACATGTTTTGGATGACCAAAACCTCGAACATGAATGAACAACCAAATCTTATTTTCTTTGTGGATGGTGGTAAAACAACTATTTCAGGTAATTTAGACAGCATAAATTATGCTACTGTAGTTGGTGGTCAATCTCAAAAAGATTATGCCGACTATAATACCATGATGAATAGCTTTACCGCAAAACAACAAGCTATTGTTAACGCTTTTAATGAAGCTAAAACTAAAAATGATCAGGTTACCATGGGTGCTAAATATACCGAGTACCAAAATATGGACAAAGAAGTTAAAGGTGCTATCGAAAATTTCATTAAAACACACCCAAAATCAGCTGTAAGCGGTTATGCCATTTATTTCAATTACCAAAACTCAACAGCTCCAATGGAAGAGTTAGAAAGAATTGTTGGCTTATTGGATAAAAGCATACTTAACACCAAATACGGCAAATTAGCTCAAGAAAAATTAAATCAACTAAAAGGCACTACCATTGGATACCCTGCCCTAAACTTTGCTCAAGCTAATCCTGATGGAAAAATGGTGAATTTAACCGATCTAAAAGGTAAATATGTATTGGTTGATTTTTGGGCAAGCTGGTGTGGGCCATGCCGCGGCGAAAATCCTAATGTTGTAGCTGCTTTCAATAAATATAAAGACAAAGGATTTACCGTTTTTGGTGTTTCTTTAGATCAAAATAAAGACAAATGGTTACAAGCCATTAAAGTGGATAATTTAACCTGGACACATGTTAGCGATTTAAAAGGTTGGGGTAATGAAGCCGCTAAATTATATGGCATCAGCAGTATTCCTCAAAATCTATTACTAGATAAGGAAGGTAAAATTATAGCTAAAAATTTACGTGGTCCTGACTTGGATGCTAAATTGGAAGAGCTTATAAAATAATTTAAATGTTTAATTTTTAGAGTTTAATAATTAAGAATTTTTGATTGAATCTTAACTTAAAAAAACTAATAACTAAGCACTAATAACTAAAAACTAATTATAAATTTGTCAGCCTTATATTAAAAACAAAAGAATTATGAATAAACGTACTTTAGGATTTTTAAGCTTATCAGCCTTTTCTTTATCTTTTATTGCTCAAACAAGCTCAGCTCAAACCAACGAACCGGTTATTATGACTATTAACGGGAAAGCGGTTTATAAAAATGAATTTGAAAATGTTTACAAAAAAAACAGTGGCAAAGAGATCAACAAAGAACAAAAATCAGTAAAAGAATACGTTGATCTGTTTTCAACCTTCAAAATGAAAGTATTTGAAGCAGAGGAAAATGGTTTAGATACCAACTCGGCTTTTAAAACAGAATTAGGAGGTTACCGTAAGCAATTGGCTGCGCCTTATCTTACAGACAAAAATGTGAATGATGCTTTGTTGCACGAAGCCTACGACCGAATGAAAACTGAAGTAAAAGCAGCTCACATCTTAATAAGACTACCTGAAGACGCTTTACCAAAAGATACCATTGAAGCATATACACGTATCATGATCATTCGTGATGCAGCAATGGGAAAAAATCCATCGGCAGCAAAAATTGCTGAGTATGAAGCTATTTTGAAAAAAAGCTCTTCTGCTTTAACTAAAACATCTACCAAAACAGATAGTTCTAACTACAAAATAAAATTAGATGCAATTAAAAATATTGCTTCTCTAAATGGTGCTAATAGATTTACTGCTGTTGCTAAAAAAACATCCGATGACCCTTCAGCCGTTGAAAATGGTGGTGATTTAGGCTATTTCACTTCTTTACAAATGGTTTATCCTTTTGAAAATGTAGCCTATAATACAAATCCTGGCGACATTAGCATGCCTGTTCGTACACGTTTTGGCTACCATATTATTAAAGTAGAAGACAAACGTGCTAGTCAGGGTGAAATTTTAACCGCTCACATTATGGTGAAATTTGCTAAAGACATGGGCGAAAAAGAAAAAGCCAATTTGAAAACCAAAATTGATGAGATCTATGCTAAATTAAAAGCAGGTGAAAAATTTGAAGATGTAGCTCGCCAGTTTTCTGACGATAAACCAAGCGCTGAGAAAGGCGGACAATTACAGTGGTTTGGTAGCAGCCGTATGCCAATTGAATTTGAAAAAGCCGCATTTGCTTTACAAAATAATGGCGATTATAGCGAACCATTTACAACTAATTACGGATGGCACATCGTAAAACGTTTAGATAAAAAAGGATTAGCTTCTTTTGATGAAATGAAAGGCGATCTAAAACAACGTATTGGAAAAGATAGCCGTACGCAAGCCGGAAGAACTTCGTTAATTGCAAAAATAAAAAAAGACAATAACTTTAAAGAAAACGCAGCTAACAGAAAAGAATTCCTGAAAGTATTAGACAGCACCGTTTACCAAGGCAAATGGGAAGCGAAGAAAGCTGAGAATTTAGGTAAAAAAGAATTATTCAGACTTTCAACTAAAGACAAAGCATTAAATAAAGAAACAACTATTATTTATGGTCAGGATGATTTTGCAAGATACATTGAATCTCACCAAACAGCTCGCCCTGCAATGGATAACAATATGTTCTTACAACAATCTTATAATGAATTTGTTGATGAAGCAATAGTTAACTATGAAGATTCGAACCTTGAAGCTAAATACCCTGAATTCAAAAATTTATTGAAAGAATACAGAGATGGTATTTTATTATTTGATCTGACTGATCAAAAAGTATGGAGTAAAGCAGTGAAAGATACCGCCGGCTTAAAAGCATTTTACGAAAAAAACAAAAACAATTACCTATGGGATGAACGTGCAGAAGTTACTACATACAAATGCGCAAACGATAAAATTGCTAAAGAAGTGCGTGCTTTATTGAAAAAGAAAAAATCAGAAAAAGAAATTGTTGATGCTATTAATAAAACATCTCAATTAAATGTTGCTGCTGAAAGCATTACTTATCTTAAAGGCGAAAACAAAGATGTAGATGCTACCTGGAAAGAAGGTGTATCTGCAACTGATATAAAAGATAAAGACAATAAAGTAACTATTATTGTTATCAATAAATTATTACCTAAAACACCAAAAACCATTGCTGAAGCAAAAGGCATGATCACTGCAGATTACCAAAATTATTTAGAAAAAGAATGGTTAGCCTATTTAAAAAATAAATACACCGTAAAAGTGAATGAAGAGGTTTTGAATACAGTTAAATAACACTCACATTTTTTATAAAAAGGCTGTACAACAAGATACAGCCTTTTTATTTTATAGCACAACATTGAATTTCATTTTAAAAATACAGCATAGCATTTACCTACTTCTATTTGTAATAGGTGGTTTTTCTTGCAATACTAATAATACATCCACTCAAACAGAAGATAAAGGAAAAGCATTAGCTAAAGTAAATACCAGCACCTTATTCTTATCAGATCTAAAATATGCAACACCTATTGGTGTATCAAAATCAGACAGCATAGCTTTTGTAACAAACGTTATTAATAAATGGGCAAGTAATGAAGTATTCTACCAGCAAGCTGTAAATTATTTATCTGAAGAGGAACTAAATGTAGATAAAGAAATTGAAGACTATAAAAAGGAATTGATCGCCTATAAATTTCAAATCAAACTTATCAACGAAAAACTAGACACTGTAGTGTCTGATGAACAAATAGAGGAGTATTATAATGCTAATGTTCAAAATTTCTTACTTAGAAATAACATCGTAAAAGTACTTTACATCAAAACACCTATTGCAACACCTAATTTAGAGAAACTTAAAAAATTATGTTTTTCGACAAACCCAAAAGACATTGACCAATTAAAAAGCATGTGTATACAATATGCCAATAATTACTTCATGAATGATAATACCTGGTTAATGTTTGACGATTTGAAAAAAGAAATGACTCAATTAAAAGAGGTACCAGACTATAGCATACAAAATGGAAAGATCTTTGAATTTACAGACGCTACCAGCTATTACTTTTTAAAGATCCTGGATGTAAAATCTAAAAACACCTTATCTCCATTAAACTTTGAAAAAAACAATATCAAGAATATCCTGATCAATCAACGCAAACAAAAATTGATCTCAAACATCCGAAAAGATTTTTTTGACAAAGCCAAAACCAATAAAGAATTAGAAATTTATAATTAATTTAGTACAATGAACTTCAAAATTGCCATCGCATTTATATTACTAGCGTCTATAACACAAGCCCAACCACAAGTATTGGATAAGGTAGTAGCAGTTATAGGAAAAAATCCTTTACTGTTATCTGAAGTAGAAACCAATTTATTACAACAAAAAGAAAAACAAGATCTGGGAGCAAACTCAAAATGTAAGGTGTTTGAAGATCTGTTATTTCAGAAACTATTATTATCGCAAGCAGACAGAGATAGTATTGTAGTTACAGACAATGAAGTTGATGGGGAATTAACCCGCCGTATTCAATATTATGTAGGGATGTTGGGAAGTGAAGAGAAATTTGAACAATTTTATGGAAAGCGAATCAGTGTTTTTAAAGATGAATTGAGAGATGATGTGAAAGATCAGTTACTGGCCCAAAAAATGCAACAAAAAGTAACCGGAGAAATTAAATTAACACCAAGTGAAGTAAGAATGTTTTTCAATACTTTAAATGTAGATAGTTTGCCTTTAATTAATTCTGAATTAGAAATAGGACACATCGTAAAAAAACCACCGGTAACCGACGAAGCAAAAAAAGAAGTAAGAGATCAATTAGAAACTTACAGACAGCGAGTGATCAATGGAGAAAGCATGAGCGTACTAGCTGCATTATACAGCGAAGATCCGGGTTCTGCCAAAAACGGTGGGCGTTATGAATCTGTTATGCGTGGGCAAATGGTTCCGGAGTTTGAAGCGGTGGCTTTTCGATTAAAAGCCGGTGAAGTATCCGAGATCTTTGAAACAAGTTATGGTTTTCACTTCATGCAATTAGTAGCACGTAAAGGAGAATCAGTAGATGTAAGACATTTGTTAATGGCTCCAAAAACATCCCAATTAGATATATTGAAAGCTAAACAACAATTAGACAGTATCAGACTACAAATTATTGACGGCACCATAAAATTTGACGATGCTGCATTAAAATACAGTGATGATAAAGACACTAAACAAAATGGTGGTTTATTAGTTAATCCGGCTTCGGCAGGCACCAAATGGGAATTAGATGAGATCGCACAAATGGATCAGAACTTAGTATTTATGTTGGAAAACCAAATGAAAGTTGGAGATGTGAGTCCTGTTATTCAGCATGCTATTGATGCTAAACCAGCTTGGAGGATCATTTATTTAAAATCCAGAACAGAACCACATAAAGCAAATATGAAAGATGATTACACAAAGCTTTTAAACATGGCAACATATGATCACCAGAAAAAAACAATTCAGGAATGGATCGCTAAAAAATCTAAATCAACCTACATAAAAATTGATAACGAATTTAATAGTTGCAAATTAGAATACAACTGGACTATTAATCAGTAGCAGAAAGCAGTTAAAAAAATCACAAATAAATAATCAATAAATCAAAAACTGGCTTTATGAATTATAAAAACGATGTAGAAGCTATTGATGCCTTTGTAGTTAAGTACAAAGAATTAAATACTGAAATTGCCAAAGTAATTGTTGGGCAAAATGATACAGTGAAAAATGTATTGATCTCTATTTTTTGTAAAGGACATTGTTTGTTAGTTGGTGTTCCCGGTTTAGCGAAAACTTTATTGGTTAATACCATAGCCGATGTATTAGGCTTAACTTTTAATCGTATTCAATTTACACCAGATCTAATGCCAAGTGACATTATTGGTTCTGAAATTTTGGATGAACACCGTAATTTTAAATTCATTAAAGGACCTTTATTTGCAAATATTGTGTTAGCCGATGAGATCAACCGTACTCCTCCCAAAACGCAAGCTGCTTTATTAGAAGCAATGCAAGAACGTTGTGTAACAGCTGCGGGTAAAAAATACGAGATCGGAAATCCATTTTTTGTACTAGCTACACAAAACCCAATTGAACAAGAAGGAACCTATCCCCTACCCGAAGCTCAATTAGACCGTTTTATGTTTAATGTATGGTTAGATTATCCGAGCTTTGCAGAAGAATTAGAGGTTGTAAAAAGCACGACTACTGACAGAAACGTCGTTTTAAATAAAATTATTTCTGCTGAAGAGATCTTATATTTTCAGCATTTGATTCGTAAGATTCCGGTAGCGGATAATGTATTGGAATATGCTGTCAAACTGGTAAACAAAACACGTTTAAACTCTGAGTTCAGTTCAGATGTAGCAAAAAAATATTTGGCTTGGGGTGCCGGTCCACGTGCATCACAGTTCTTAGTACTTGGTGCTAAATGTCATGCTGCTATTAATGGTAAATACAGTCCGGATATTGAAGATGTAAAAGCTGTAGCTAATTCGATTTTACGTCACCGTATCATTCGTAACTACAAAGCAGAAGCGGATGGTGTAAGCATTGAAGATATTATTGAGCAATTGAAATAAATAGATTTGAGAATTTAGAAATGAGATTTGAGATTAAAATCTAAACAAGTGTCAGTCTGAGCGAAGTAGAAGACTTTTATATTGAAAAGTAAACAACAAACATTAAACATTTTAAATGAGTAAATTAATTTTAGCCAACGATGGCATTGATGCGGTAGGAAAAAGTCTTTTAGAAAAAGCAGGTTACACAGTAATAACTGAAAAAGTAGCTCAAGAAAATTTAGCCAAAGAAATTAACGATAAGGGTTATGTTGCCTTAACAGTGCGTAGCGCTACTAAAGTTCGTAAAGATGTGATCGATGCTTGTCCTAATTTAAAAGTGATTGGCCGCGGTGGTGTTGGTATGGATAATATTGATGTAGATTACGCCCGTTCAAAAGGAATACAAGTCATCAATACACCGGCAGCTTCCAGTAATTCGGTAGCAGAGTTAGTATTTGCTCATTTGTTTAATGCTGTTCGTTTTGTGTACGATAGCAATCGTCAAATGCCTGTAAACGGAAATGCAAAATTTGACGATCTTAAAAAAGCATACTCTAAAGGAATTGAATTAAGTGGTAAAACCATTGGTATTATAGGTTTTGGACGTATTGGGCAATACACTGCAAAAATTGCTTTAGGTTGTGGTATGAAAGTATTAGCGTATGATCCATTTGTAAAAGAAGCTACTTTAACGTTAAACATTCATGGTACTAATGGCGTGAATATTAAAATTCAAACCGTAAGTTTAGAAGAATTAATCGGACACTCAGACATGATCTCGATGCATGTACCGGGCGGAAAAATGATCACTGCTAAAGAAATTGCCAACATGAAAAACGGAGTGATCTTAGTGAATGCTTCTCGTGGTGGTGTAATTGATGAAGCAGATCTTATTGCAGGATTAGATTCAGGGAAGATTGCGCATGCTTGTTTAGATGTATTTGAAAATGAACCAACACCTAACGAAGTTTTATTAAAACATCCAAAGATCTCTTTAACTCCTCACATCGGTGCAGCTACTAACGAAGCTCAGGAACGTATTGGTGTTGAGTTAGCTGAGAAATTAATTGATGCGTTGAATTAGTAACTTCTTACATAATTTAAGTTATATACTTAATTTAAATTTATACTATGAAGTTAATTTTATCTGTAATTATATCTTTGACTTTAACACTAAGTGTTAGCGCTCAAAAAGTCATTAAGGTAAAAAAGGAAGATAATCGCTTTTTGTTTTTTCAGATGGGAACTCAAACCGATCTGTTGATTAAAGACAAAAGCGATTTGTTTTACATTAAACTACCAGATAGTTTAAAACACCAGTTACAAATTACCGTTGAAAATGCTCAGTTTAAAAGGACGGGTAATGATACACTTTTCAAATTGGTTCCTATTAAAGGCATGAAATATTCTCATACGTTAATTGATACATCTTTTCAAACCTTATTAGAAGGTACATGTATCCCCTCTCAAACTATTAAGTTTGAGGTGATTAATACTAAAACCAAGAAAGCTTTGCTTCAAAATAAATTTTTAGCGAAGTAGCTTTCTTTTTTTATCTTTAGCCAAATTCAAACTTATGGCATCAACTTCTAAACATCCAAAGGGACTTTTATTTTTAGCATTTACTGAGTTTTGGGAACGCTTTGGGTATTACCTCATGATCGGTATTTTCTTTTTGTATATGACCGATACAGAAACAGGAGGTTTTGCATGGGAAAGCGGAAAAGCATCTGATGTATTCGGAACTTTTATCGCCTGCGTGTACTTAACACCTTTTATTGGTGGCTTGTTAGCCGATATGAAACTTGGTTATCGTTTTGCGGTAACACTTGGTGGAATCTTAATGGGAATTGGGTATTGTTTATTATCTATAAGGGAGGAATGGGCTTTTTATACTTCACTGTGTATCATGATCGTTGGAAATGGTTTCTTTAAACCTAATATTTCTACGCTTTTGGGAAATTTATATAACGACCCTCAATACAAAGCAAATAAGGATACCGGTTATAACCTGTTTTATATGAGTATCAACATAGGTGCATTCTTATGTAATTTTATTGCAGCGTTCATGCGTATCAAATATGGCTGGAGCTTTGCTTTTATTACTGCAGGTATTGGAATGTTTTTAGGTGTTATTACCTTTTGGATTGGAATGAAACATTACAAACATGTGGATGTAAGAAAAGAACCAACTCCACAAGACAAACCCATTATCATGAGGTTTTTGAAAGTGTTAGCGATTGCAGTAGGCTTTGGTGCCCTAGGTTGGTTTATCCCTGATACTATTTTCGGAAGCGACAGTACAGATGCCTTTTTATGTGCCTGTATTCCTGTTGTTTATTTTTATGCAACTATTTATAAAAGCTGTACCGAAGAAGAAAAAAAACCGGTTGGTACCATGTATACAATTTTTGGGATCGTTATTATTTTCTGGGCAATTTTTAAATTAAATGGCACTGCTTTAACAACCTATGCCAACTCATATACAGATAGGGAAATGCCAACAGCACTTGTAAAACCTGCTCAATATCTATATCAGTGCGATAATTCAGTAGTGGCTAAAAATGATACCGTATATCAGCTGGATGAGCATTTCAGAAGGATCAAAGATGCAAATGGTAAAGCAATAAAATGTGTTGATTATCCATCCTATTTCAAAAACCTGGAACCTGAAAAATATCCTGAACCAGGGGAGAGATTAAACTTAATTCCAACAGAATTATTTCAATCCATCAACCCTTTCTTTGTAATTGTTTTAACACCGTTAATTGTTATGTTCTTTGGCTTTTTAAGAAGAAGAAAAAAAGAACCTACAACTGCTACAAAAATTGCCTATGGTTTGTTAATCAGCGGTTTGTCGACCTTAGTTATGGTTGCTGCGGTATACTTTACTAATAATGGAGTTAGCAAAGCGAGTGCCTGGTGGCTTGTTGGTAGTTATGGGGTGATAACCATTGGCGAGTTATGCTTAAGTCCGATGGGATTATCCATGGTATCAAAATTATCTCCTTTTCGCTTTACAGCTTTAATGATGGGAGGTTGGAGTCTTGCAACATCTATTGGAAACAAAATGAGTGGTGTATTAGCCAAAAACTGGGATAATTTTGATAATAAAGCAAACTTCTTTTGGTTGAATTTTGCTTTATTAATGCTTGCATTTGTTATTATGATGCTGTTATTAAAACGGTTAAATCGTGCTTTTAAAGAGAGCTAAAATCTCTCTTTATAAAAGAAAACGCGGTTTACTTTTTAAATCTGTTATCAGTCAGAGATAATAAGAAAGCTTCAATATCTTGTTTTTCTTGAGCCGTAAGGTTTAATGGTTTTAACATAGATGTATCTCTATTAACCGAATTTGAAACAACTTTATCCGGTTCGTTATAATAGTCAATCACTTCTTTCAATGATTTAAACATGCCATTATGCATATATGGTTTGGTAACACTTACATTTCTTAAGCCCGGAACCTTAAAGCTTCCTATGTCTTTTGGATTACGGCTAATTAAATAACGTCCACTATCGTTCAGGTCTTTACCATTAAACAAACCAATATTTTTAAACTCATCTCCTGTAAAATCAGGGCCAAAATGGCAATCAAAACATTTCCCTTTTTCGTTAAATAATATTTGTCCACGCTTGGCACTAGCTGTAAACTGTGTTGTATCCTTTCCGCTCATGTAATTATCAAAAGGAGAATCGCTGGTTTCTAGCGTTCTTTCAAAAGCAGAGAGGGCATCTACTACATTTTGCTTATCGGCCGGTTTACCAAAAATTTTTATAAAAAAAGCTTTGTATTGTTTGTGTTGATTTAATTTTCTTACGATGGTTGATAATGGAATATCCATTTCTATAGGATTTTCCATTGGTCCCGATGCTTGTTCTTCTAAACTTTCCGCTCTGCCATCATGAAAGAAAAAATTTCGGGCACCCTGATTCATAACGCTTGGTGTATTTCTGCCGCCTTTGGCACTATCTACTCCAAAACTAAACGCCACATTATCTGCAAAGGCAAACTCGGGTTTATGACAAGAAGCACAACTCACCTGATTTTCACGAGACAAGATCGGATCATGAAATAACAGTTCTCCCAATTCTTCCACAGTATGAGGTTCTTTTATCAGTTTATCTTGTTTTCCGGAATTTGTACAGGCAATTACAAACACAACAGAAGCTATACTAAAAATTTTAATAATGGTTGAAATCATGCTGCAAATATATAGGAATTAAGCAAATACAAATTTCACCTACAACGATTAAAACTGATAAAATAAGTTAACATATACTCTAAAAACCGATAAATTACCCTTTGAACCTTTTATGTATAAAGCCATCTAAAACTGTGTAAAAATGATAAATTTGTATAGTATGGAATTACAAGAAGATATTCAGATAGCGGCTTATGATAAAAGCCCCTTTACCAATCGTTTTTTAATAAAAGGCTTTAGCACCGGATTAAATAAGTGGTGGTTGTATTTAGGTGGAATTGCAGCAGCCTTTTTAGGATATGTCACTTTTCAATTTATTATGATGGTTCCTCTCATGTCCGCTGCCTTAAGCAATGGCATTAAAATGGAGCAAATCATCGATAATCCCAATATCATATTTAACCCGGATGCAGTAGGAATGAATCGCTCATTATTACTGGCTTTAATGATGGGCATGTTCGTATTTACCCTATTGTTTTTTTGGTTAGCCTTAAAACTCTTTCATAAAAAAACATTAGTTTCAGTAATTACTGCCTTTGAAAAAATTCGTTGGAAGCGTTATTTCTTTGCCTTCGGAATATGGGCTACTTTATTAATTGTATTAACAGTAGTAGGTTATTTTGCTTCTCCCGGAGACTTTGAAGTGCATTTTGATCTTGGAAAATTCATGGTATTGTTAGTTGTAACTCTTATTTTTATTCCCATACAAACAGCTACTGAAGAAATTCTATTTAGGGGTTATTTAATGCAAGGTATTGGCTTAGCTTTTAAAAATGCTATTGCTCCTTTGATGATCACATCCATTTTATTTGGGTTAATGCATGCTTCAAATCCCGAAGCTAAAGCGCATGGTTTATTGATCATGATGCCTTATTATATTTTCTTTGGTGCTTTTTTAGGGATGTTGACCTTATTGGATGAAGGCGCTGAATTGGCAATGGGCATTCATTGTGCCAATAATTTACTATCCAGTTTATTGGTATGCTCCAAAAACTCAGTCTTACAAACAGACGCTATCTTATACACATCCTCTGAAAATCCGGGTGGTGAATTTGGTATTTGGATCGTGATGGCAGCTATCTGCTTTTTTATTCTTTATAAAAAATACAAATTATCTAACTGGAATTTATTAATTCGTTAAACCTCAATTATGATGAAGCAAGCTTTCTTTTTTATATCCGCCTTATTTTCTATTAGTCAATTATGTGCTGACGGAGATTATCGTTATTATGTAGATCTAACATCGGTAAACAATGATAAACTCACGATTAAATTAACTCCACCTGACATTACCGAAAACGAAACGGTGTTTATGTTTCCGGCTATGGTTCCCGGAACCTATGATGTGTATGACTTTGGACGCTTTGTATCTAATTTTAAAGCCGAAGGAAAAGATGGAAAAATCATTACCATTGAAAAATTGGATAAAAATTCTTACAAACTTTCGCCTGCCAATGCCATTAAAGAAATTAGCTATGAGGTAGAAGATACTTGGGATACAGACATTAAAGAAAAATTTGTATTTGAACCGGGCGGAACAAATATTGAAGAAGGGAAAAACTTTTCGTTGAATACTCATGGTTTTTTTGGTTACTTTAAAAATAAAATAGAGGCTAATTTTATATTAGAGATCAGTAAGCCAAAAGGCTTTTATGCATCAACCGCTCTAACCAATATCACAAATGGTGAAACAAAAGATGTGATCTCTGTTTTCAACTATCATGATCTGGTAGATTCTCCAATTATGTATTGTATACCTGATACAGCCAGTATTCAAATTGGTAAATCACAGATTTTAATTTCAGTTTATTCTCCAAACAAAGTCTTAACTTCTGATTTTATTGCCCGCAACTTACACGAATTATTATTTGCTCAAGCCGAATACTTGGGTGGAGAATTGCCTATAAATAAATATGCTTTCTTGTTTTATTTTTCTGATAAAGCTACTTTAAGTGGCGCATCAGGGGCATTGGAACACTCCTACTCTTCTTTTTACGTTTTACCTGAAGCTGACACCGCAGCTTTAGCCCAGGAGATCAGAGATGTAGCCGCACACGAATTTTTTCATATTGTTACACCGCTCAATATCCATTCCAAAGAAATTGGTGAATTTGATTTTAATAATCCGGGTATGAGTAAACACCTTTGGTTGTATGAAGGCTTAACCGAATATGCAGCTCACCACATGCAGGTAAAAACAGGCCTCATAGAATTTGATGACTTTTTTAATGTAATGATCGATAAGATGCAAAACTCCCGCGAAAATTATAATGATACTTTACCATTTACCGTAATGAGTAAATATGTTTTGGATAAATATAAAAAACAGTACAATAATGTTTATGAGAAAGGCGCCTTGATTGGGATGTGTTTAGATATTATGTTACGCTACTACAGTAATGGCAATTATGGCACACAGGATATGATGAAGGATCTGGCAAAACAATATGGAAAAAACAAATCGTTTAATGATGACGATCTGTTTAATGATATTGAAAAGTTGAGTTATAAAGAGATCCGTTATTTTTTAAATAATCATGTAGCCGGTAACAAACCTTTACCTTACAAAGAAACCTTTGCCATGGTTGGTTTAAATTATACCGATAAAAAAGAAGAAGATCAAATTACATTAGGTGGCATTTCTGTAGGATACAACCCCACAACTCAACACTTAGTGGTGGTTAATACAGATAAACTGGATGCTTTCGGAAAAAAACTAAAGTTTAAAGAAGGCGATGAGATCATCACTTTCAATAATCGTAAACTTGGTTTAGATAACATGAAAGATGTGTTAGGCAGTTTTATACAAAATACCAAAGAAGGAGATAAATTGGTAATTGAAGTATTACGAAAAGACAAAAAAGGAAATGAGTCGACCAAAACTTTAAAAGCGAAAGTGCAAAAAGTTAAAGTAACAGAAACTGACTTATTAGAAATAAACGAAAGAGCAACAGAACAACAAATAGCTGCCAGAAAAGCGTGGTTGGGGATTAACTAAAGAACAGACCTGAGAATTAAGATTTGAGAAGTGAGCTAAAACATTCTCAAATCTCATATCTAACCTCTCATATCTTATATGAATAAAAAACAAAATATATACTGGGCTTGTCAAATTAGCGGTTGGACGTTTTTTGCGGCGCTGAATTTATTTTTTTTTAAACTAAGCTACAGTACCAACATTAAAGATATTTTAAACTATTTGATTTGGTTGCCTGTTGGTATTTCTATCACTCATTTTTTTCGTTTTTTATTACAAAAATTCAATGTTTTAAAATTCAACATTTTCACGCAAATTCCCATTGTTATTGTTTCGGGATTTATCAACGCCTTTTTATTTTTCTTTTTAACCGTGGGCATTGCCAAGGTATTTGGCATCATTACCTATAAAATAAATATTGTAGCCGCTTTTTCAAACATTTTAAGTTTAACTGTTATTTTTATTTTTTGGTCATTGATCTATTTTGGTTTTCACTTTTTTGATAATTACAAAAAAACAGAAATTCAAAATCTTAAATTAGAAGCAACCACAAAAGAAATTGAATTAAATAAATTAAAATCTCAACTCAACCCTCATTTTATGTTCAATAGCATGAACAGTATCAGAGCCCTAGTTGATGAAGATCCTAAAAAAGCAAAAGTAGCCATCACGCAGTTATCCAATATTTTAAGAAATACATTGATGATGCATAAAAACAAATTCATTTCAGTGGAAGATGAATTAGCCTTAGTGAAAGATTATTTGGAACTAGAGCATATCCGGTTTGAAGAGCGTTTATGTTATTATTTTGATATTGATCCACAAACCTTGTCTTTAAATATTCCGCCAATGATGATACAAACCTTGGTTGAAAATGGGATAAAACATGGCATCAGTAAATATCCTGAAGGCGGGGAAATTAAATTAAAAACACAGAAACAAGGCAATGAATTTATGATCGAGATCATTAATACCGGCCAGTTATTCTCATCCACAAAAAGTGATTCCGGATTTGGAATAGAAAACACAAAACATCGCTTAGAATTTTTATACGGCAATAAAGCATCTTTTAGTTTGAATAATTTGGACGAAAAACATGTGATCAGTAAAATATTAATTAAAAATTAAAACTTATAAATTATGAAAGCAATAATCATAGATGATGAACGCCTTGCCAGACAAGAGTTAAGAAATTTATTAGCAGCTCACAAAGAAATTGAAGTGATAGCAGAATGCAATAATGCAGAATCTGCCAAAGAAAAAATAGCTGAATTAAATCCGGATGTTATTTTCTTAGACATTCAAATGCCCGGAAAATCAGGTTTAGAATTAATAGAAGAAGTATCTGCTTTACCGGATGTGGTTTTTGTAACAGCATACGACGAATACGCTTTAAAAGCGTTTGAAGTAAATGCTTACGATTACTTATTAAAACCAGTTCAACCGGAACGTTTGGCTGAAACGATCAAAAAATTAACGTTAAAGGAAACTTCTGAAAAGAAAGAAAACACAACTCCTTTAACCGAAAACGATCAGGTATTTATTAAAGACGGTGAAAAAACATGGTTTGTACGCTTAAGTAATATTCGCTTATTTGAAAGCGAAGGAAATTATGTACGAGTGTATTTTGACAATTACCGCCCATTAATTTTACGTAGCCTAAATAGTTTGGAAGAACGTTTGAATGAAAAAACCTTTTTTAGAGCGAGTCGTAAACATATTGTGAACTTAAGCTGGGTAGAAAGCATAGAAACCTGGTTTAATGGCGGTTTAATGGTGAAACTAAAAGGCGGCCAGGAAATTGAAATTTCTCGCCGTCAGGCAGTTAAGTTAAAAGATATGATGAGCCTTTAACCTATTAAAAAGTTACTGGTTTCTGGTTTGAAGTTGCTAAATTTGCAAACAACTAGAAACTTGAAATACTTTAACTAGAAATTATAAGATGATTGACGAAAAAGATTTACCGGAAGAATTAAAAGGCGATTTAGTACCTGAAATAGACCCATCAAAATTATTTGATGAGAAAGAATACTCAACAATAATTATTGGCGTTGAGGGCATGAATAAAAAAGACACTAATGCGGCTGATTACTTAAGTATTATTGTGAGCCCTCAAAGAACCCGCGAAGAAAAAGATGAGGCATTAAGTCAATTAAAAGAAAATAATGCTCAAGCTTTTATGTTAAGTGCTATTGCTAAAACCAAAAAGCTTGAACAAAAAGCACTTGTAGTAGCTGCCTGTTGGGAAACCGGGTTGGATTTCAGTAAGGATTTCCCCGTGTTTATAGATCTAATTTGCACAAACGATTTTGGTGTATCTTTAGAAGCCTTTACCGTTATACAGGAAATGGAATCGGAGATACCGGAAGATCAATTAAAACATGGGCTGGAGTTGTTACGTAAAGTAAAATCGCCAAACCCCTCTGTATTAGATACTATTGCGTTAATTGAACATAAATTAAACAGCTAATTTTTTGAAAAAAATTCTACATTCACTTTTCCTTGTTGGCTTTCTATTCATTAGCCATTCCTTTTTATGTCAAGAAGAAGTGAAAAGCATTAAAGTAAAAAAAGAAAACCTCTTTTCTAAAGCAGCTTTTGACGAAACAAATTACAAGGTCATTGCCTTTGACCGCTACGGTAATCCACACGAACAAGCAATAAAATCCTTCAGTATAGTATATAGCGAAGGAAAAAATGTTTATGAAGCGGCTGTAGTTGGCAACACCTTTCCTGAAAAAACTATTAAGTTTTTTACCAAAACAAGATCAAGTGCCACAAAAATTTGTTTAATTAAACTAAAAGCTCAGGATAAAGATGGACATATAGAAGATCTCCCTGACTTATGTGATATTCTTTTATTTCCTGATTGTAAAAAAGTAAATAAGCACTAATGATCTTAGAAACGGACCGCTTAGAACTTTGTAAGATCTCTCCCAATGATGTAGAGTTTATTTTCGAATTACTTAATACACCTACATGGCTTCAATATATTGGCGATAAAGGCATTAAAACCCTGGCCGATGCCCGTGATTATATTATTACAGGACCAATGGCCAGTTACAATAAACATGGATTTGGTTTATGGTTAATTAAATTAAAACTGGAACAAGTTCCTATTGGTATGTGTGGTTTAATACAACGCGATTATTTAGAAGATGTGGATATTGGCTTTGCCCTATTACCTCAGTACACCGAAAAAGGATATGCCTATGAAGCAGCAAAAGCAACATTAAACTATGCAACAATCAATTTGGCATTAAAAAAAATAGTTGCTTTTACAGATACAGATAATGAACGCTCTGTCTCTTTATTAAAAAAGCTTGGAATGACATTTGAAAAAATGATCACCATTCCTAATGATAGTGAAAAATTAATGCTATTTTCAACAACATCAGATTTCACTATTGACAATTCACTATAATTGTTTTAATTTCATAATGATAAAAAAGTCTTTCTATAAGTAACCATTACAATAATTACTCGTAGAAGAATAACCAATTAAAAACTATTATTATGAAAAACAGAACGCTATCTTTTATCATAATTGCCTTTTTTGCTTTTACTCTAAGCGGAATGGCTCAAACTAAAACACAAACAAAACCGGCTGCCAAGAAAACAGCTACCAAAAAAACAACGGCTAAGCCCATTAACGTTTATGTTTGCATGGATGGTAAAGATAAATTTTACCACAAATACCGCAGCTGTAAAAACTTAAACAAATGTTCTAACGAGATCAAAAACGTAAAAAGCGCTCCTGAACTAAAAAAATTCAAGAAAAAATCTTGTATGCATTGCTTTAATTTATAGTGAGTAGATATAACTATAAATTAGACAGTAAAAGTATTTCCGGCAACCAAAATTTCAAAAAATAGCCTTATTTTTGTGGGGTGAAGCAACATTTAACTCTTCCTATCTTTAATATTATTGCTAACTGCGCCGATCAATTAGGTGTAGATGCTTATGTGATTGGTGGTTATGTGCGTGATATTTTTTTAAAACGTGATAGTAAGGATATTGATATTGTTACTATTGGCAAAGGTATTGAGTTAGCAGAGTCAGTTCACAAACAATTAGGTGAAGAAGCTCATTTATCTGTCTTTAAAAATTTTGGTACCGCTCAGGTAAAATTTAAAGATCTGGAAATAGAGTTTGTTGGGGCTCGTAAAGAATCCTACAATCGTCAATCGCGCAAACCCATAGTAGAAAATGGTAGTTTGAGTGATGATCAAAACAGACGTGATTTCACGATCAATGCTTTAGCTATTGGGTTAAGTAAAAATAATTTTGGTGAATTGCTTGATCCCTTTAAAGGGATTGAAGATGTTGCACAGAAGATCATTCGTACTCCTTTAGAGCCTGGAATTACTTATAGTGATGATCCATTGCGTATGATGCGTGCCATTCGTTTTGCATCTCAGTTAAATTTTACTATTGAACCGGCGTCTTTAAAGGCGATTGCAGATCATAAAGACCGCATCTCTATTGTATCAAAAGAACGCATTACAGATGAACTGAATAAGATCATCCTCTCTCCTGTTCCATCTGTTGGTTTCAAATTATTGTTTGACACCGGATTATTACATTTGATATTTCCTGAAATGGTAAAATTGTATGGCGTAGAAACGGTTAACGGAAAATCTCATAAAGATAATTTTTACCATACACTGGAAGTGTTAGATAATGTAGCTAAAAAGAGTGATAACCTTTGGTTACGCTGGTCTGCTATTTTACATGATATTGCCAAACCTGCCACCAAACGTTTTGAACCGGATCATGGATGGACCTTTCACGGCCATGAAGATAAAGGTGCCCGCATGGTTCCGAAAATTTTCGAATCACTTCGTTTACCATTAAATGATAAAATGAAGTATGTGCAAAAATTAGTGTTATTGCATTTACGCCCTATTGTGTTAGCTAAAACAGAAATTTCGGATAGCGCTATCAGACGCGTATTATTTGAAGCGGGTGATGATATTGATGACCTGATGAGTTTGTGCGAAGCCGACATCACCACTAAAAATCCAAATAAAGTAAAGCGTTACTTACAAAACTTTGAAGTGGTGAGATCTAAACTCAAAGAACTGGAAGAAAAAGATAAGATCCGCAACTGGCAGCCCCCGGTAAGTGGCGAAGAAATTATGAGTATTTTCAATTTACAGCCTTGCAAAAAAGTAGGTGATCTGAAAAATGCTTTAAAAGATGCTATTCTGGATGGTGTAATCCCAAATGAAAGAGAAGCGGCCTTGGAATTTTTAACGGATAAAGCCAAAGAATTTTCTTAAAGAAAATACGTCATTACGAACGAAACGTATTGTATAATCGCCCTCTAAATCAGATTGCTTCGTCGTACCTCCTCGCAATGACGTGTAACCAACTTTAAACTTCAACCTCTTTTGATTACAATCTATTTTTATTAAATTTGATACTAAACCTATCTATCATGGCATCTGATTTAATTTCCGAATTAAAAGCGTTAGCAGAACAAGAAGACTTCAGTCAATTGTCGCGTAAATTACTAGACCTATCGGTTGAAAATAAGTTTGATGCGTTAACAGAAGAGCAAATTTATGCTTTCCGAAAATCGTATTTATATGCAAACGACAACTCTAAACAAGAGTTGCAAACTATAGCCAATCAATTACTTATTTCTTTATCTCAAACAGATATTTCAGAAACAGCTCAACAAGATTTTTCTACTTTAGTGTGCGATGCTCAAAACATAAGCAAGCAATACCATTCCGGTTCTCGTCCGTTTTTTTTACAACCTCTTGATGTTCAATTAAAGTTTGGTGAAATTACAGGTGTAGTTGGCGAAAACGGAAACGGTAAAACCACCTTGCTCAGAATTTTAGCAGGAGAGTTATCACATGATACCGGTACTATTGCTTATCCGGCTTTACATGCCGACGACACGAATTGGTATAAAGTAAAAAATCAATTTGTTTTTATTCCACAACGCATCCCACGCTGGCATGGAAATTTATTAGATAACTTGCGTTTTTTTGCCAGCATACACGGTTTTACAGATGTAGAGAATAACAAACAAATAGAATATATTTTATTCCGTTTAGGTTTGGATAAATTCAGAGATCTGAAATGGAGCGAATTATCCAGCGGTTACCGTTTACGTTTTGAATTAGCCAAAGCCATTATGTGGCGTCCTAAATTAATTTTACTGGATGAGCCATTAGCTAATTTAGATATCAATGCGCAACAACTGTTTTTACAGGATCTAAAATTCTTTGTCAAATCCTATAAATTTCCATTAAGTATTATTTTAAGTTCTCAGGCTCTTCACGAAGTTGAAAGCATTTCAGATAATATTATTTTCATCAAACAAGGTAAAACCATTTACAATGGCAACCAACAACACTTTGCTTTAGAGCGATTAACAAATACCTTTGAACTGACAGGAAGTTTTACACGCGAACAATTGCATCAAATATTTGCCGATTATAATGTGAAAATTGAAGATTCAGGAACCACATCTGTAATTACAGTTGATAAACAAATTAGTAGTGAGGTGTTTTTACAAACGCTATTATCCAATAAAATTAACATTGCTTATTTCAGAGACATCAGTACTTCTACCAGAAAACTATTTCACAAGGATATTTAATATTTTTATTTTTGAAAATAGTGTAAAATACTTCATAAAATCCTGACTATTTAACGAATTCATGTTTTTTAGTTCTCATAAATTAAATTATATTTGATTAGATGAAGAAAATTTTACTTTCCATTATATTAATGCCTTTTAGTTTACTAGCCTCTAATGGCGATGGACCAATTGGTCCTCGTTCTGCGGCTTTGGGTCATGCCTCTTCATGTTTATACGATGTGTGGAGTACCCGTAACAATCAGGGTAGTCTTGGTTTTGTAAGACAAACTGAAGTAGGAGCCTTTTACGAAAACCGTTTCTTCGTTAAAGAATTAACGCAAAGTGGTTTTGCTGCTGCGTTACCTATCAAAAAAGGAACCTTTGGGTTTAGCTATTCCTCTTTAGGTTATAAATTATACCGAGAGTCGCAAGCTAGTTTGAGTTATGCCATGCTATTAGGAGAAAACATTTCGGCCGGAGTCGCCTTTGATTATTTAAATACAAAAATTGCTGATATATACGGACAAGCCAATGCTTTTACAGGTTCTGTAGGCTTAACAGCCAAACTAATTCCACAAGTAACCGTATCTGCGCATGTTTATAATCCTTTTCGTGTTAAGATCACGGATTATAATAATGAAAAAGTACCTACTATTTTTAAATTCGGAGCTCAGTACATTTTTTCTAAAAAAGTATTTCTAGTAGCCGAAGCCGAAAAAACATCGGCTCAAAAAGTTAATATCAAAGGTGGTATCGAATACAATCCTTCATCACTGGTATACATTCGTGTGGGTGGTGCCTCCTATCCCACTCAAGCTGCATTTGGCGTTGGAGTTAATTACAACGGATTAAAAATTGATGTTAGCTCTATGTATCATAGCGTGTTAGGTTTATCGCCGCAAATTGGTTTAAGCTATGCCTTTGGTAAAGTGAAATCAACTAAACGTAATTCTACAGGAGATGTAGATAAATTATAATTACAAATTCTTATCAATTTCAGAACTCACATATTCAGTTTTATTTTTGCGCTATTCTCTTTGAGTAGTATTGCTCAGATTGACAGCACCAACAAGAATAATGAACAAGTTGATGAATTGATCAATCAAAATGTGGAATTGTTATCCGAACAATTACAAAGTGAAGACGGCGACGTTTCCAACCTTACAGATACATGGCATTATTATAAAAAACACCCTATCAATTTAAACAGAGCAGGTAAAGAAGAATTACTGGAATTACAATTACTGAACGATATTCAGATCAACAATCTTTTAAACCATCGCGAGAAAAACGGAAACATGATCAGCATCTATGAACTTCAAAGCATTGATGGTTTTGATCTGGCGAGTATTAAAAAAATTCTGCCTTTTGTATATGTAAGTGATAATTTCAATACAGCTTTTTTTAGCACCAAAGAAATGTTTAAGGATGGCAAGCATGAATTTGTAACCCGCTTGCAACGTATCATTGAACCCCAAGCCGGGTATAATGTTTCTGACAGTATCAAATCACTTAAACCAAACTCTTACTATTTAGGAGATCCTAATCGTGTGTTTGCACGTTATACGTTTCAATACAACAATAACGTATCCTTTGCTATTGCCGGAGAAAAAGATGCCGGTGAACAGTTTAACTTAGGTGGAAATAAAATGGACAGTGTCACTAGCAATTTAAGTACTGGAGGCAGACGTGTAGTTTACCGTCAAACAAAGGGTTTTGATTTTTATACCGGACACATTGCCATCAGAAATATCAAATTTATTAAAACCTTAGTGATCGGTGATTATCAGGCAACTTTTGGCCAGGGTTTAACTTTATGGCAAGGCTTTGCCTTTGGTAAATCGGCTTCTGCTATGAGTATCAAACGTTATGGTATTGGAATCAAAGCTTACCGATCGTTTGATGAGAACCGTTTTTTTAGAGGAGCAGCCGGAACTGTTCGTATCAAAAAATTTGAACTCACTGCATTAGCCTCTTATAAAAAATTGGATGCCAATGCTATTTTAGCAGATACATCCAGTAATGGCGAAATTGATATTGTTGGTGTAAGTAGTTTAGAAATAAGTGGTTTACACAATACCAATGGCTTAATGCAGGACAAAGGCACCATTAATCAAACAATATTGGGGGGTAACGCTGCATATAACAATAAAGGTTTACATATTGGTATGACGGCTTATAACATGAACCTTAGTGCAGAATTAATTAAATCACCAAGTTTATACAACCGTTATGATTTTCAAGGAAGATCAAATTTTGTGGGTGGCGTTGATTATAATTATGTATTTAAAAACACCAATTTTTTTGGAGAATATTCCATGAGTGCCAATGGCGGAAAAGCTTTTTGTCAGGGATTAATTGTAGCCTTGGATCCTAAACTAACCTTTGCGGCGCATTACCGCAACTTTGAAAAGAATTTTCAAAACTTATATGGCAATGCCATTTCAGAAAACACTTTACCTCAAAACGAAAAAAGCTTGTACTTAGGCATGGAAGCCAAATTATTTAAAACTCTCACCTTTTCTCTTTATTTAGATCAATATAAATTTTCCTGGTTAAAATCCAGTGCCAGCGCCCCATCTAGCGGCAGAGATATTTTCACCCAATTGAATTACACGCCAACTAAAAAAATTGACATGTACTTTAGATTCAGACACCGCACAAAATTCCAAAACAGTACCGAAGATAATTTCTACGATTACTTAGTACCTTATGTACAAACAAATTACCGTTACAACTTATCGGCACAAATTACACCCGACATTAAATTCAAATCGCGTGTAGAATATACACACATTGATAAAACAGATGCCCCTGATGAAAACGGTGTAGCTTTTGTACAAGATCTGATCTATAAAAAAATGAAGTTTCCTTTTACAGTAACTCTTCGTTATGCTGTATTCGATACCAAAAGTTTTGATAGTCGCGTATACACCTACGAAAATGATGTGTTATACGGTTATTCTGTTCCTGCTTTATATTATAAAGGACAACGCGCTTACTTTATTGTAAACTGGGACATAACCCGAAACTTTGAAATTTGGGTGCGCGTAGCCCGCACGGTGTACGATAACCAAACCGTGCAATCAGAAGGTAGCTTAAACCAAATTGACTCTCCTCACAAAACAGAATTGAAGTTGCAGGCAAGGTTGAAGTTTTAATAACGGTTAGTATCATGAGCCAACGTAAACTTCTTAGTCAAAGACATCCTATTTTATATTTTCTGGCGGTGGGCTTAAGAAGAGTTAAAAGACAAATTCAATGGTATACTGATTCTAAAAAATACAGTAAAACATTTTCAAATAATAAACTAGATTTCAGAATAAAAAAACACCAATCTGTTTTACTAAAAAAACTTGGTGATAGTGATGTGCAATTGCAATTAAACAAAGTCACTAACATTAAATTAGCTATCCAAAACATCAATGGTATTATAATTAAACCAGGTGAAACCTTTTCATTTTGTAAGCTTGTGGGGCTACCAACAAAATCAAAAGGGTATTTACATGGAATGGAACTATCCTTTGGCGAAGCCAGAGCAGGAATTGGTGGCGGAATTTGCCAGATCTCTAATCTTATTCATTGGTTGGTGATGCACAGCCCATTAACTGTAACAGAACGTTACCATCATTCATTTGATCCATTCCCCGATGATGGACGTGTATTGCCTTTTGGAAGTGGAGCCACCATATTTTATAACTACAGAGATTATCAATTTACTAATAACACTAGTCATACATTTCAAATCAATTTATGGTTAACCGACAAATGTTTAGAAGGTGAATTAAGAATCAACAAAGAGCTTGACTACGCTTACCATGTATTTGAAAAGGATCATCAGTTTCTGAAAATCGATAATCTCTATTATCGAAAAAATGAAATTTGGAGAAATAAGATCTTAAAATTTGAAGGTGGTAAAATAGTAGATACAGAACTCATTACTAAAAATTTTGCGAGAGTAACTTATACTCCTGATGCATGTTTATAACATGAACAATAAATAATTCTCAACTAATTATTATCTCCTTTAAAAATACCTTTCAGCTTTTCTTTTAACTGAATTACTTTTTCAATGTTTTCCTGTATGGCAGGCGTAGTCATTTCAGTGATCTGTGCATCACTCAACGATTTTTGAGACTCAGGGTAAAACACAACAAAGCTGGTAAACTCATTATTTTTATTCATGGTCTTAGGCATGTTATCAATATGGAAATCGAAAGATACCGTCTGTTTTCTACTGCTTAAGAAAATATATAAGTCATCTTCTTTGATATTTGCCAACACATCATTTTCTTCAAAATCATTTACAATTAAATAATTGTAAAAATCACGTTTCTTATCGTTGATCAGCTTACTAAATGCAGCAATTGTTTTTTGTTGACCGTAAACAATGGTTTGGTTACCAACTTGTTTTAATACAGCATTGATCTTTCGGGAAACTAAATTAAAGCCGCTTTCCAGTTCACAATTTGGAGCCATTACAAAAACCACACGTTTATACGTATTTAAAGGTTGAATCACTTTTGAGATAATGATGGCTTGTTTAGTTTTCACTAATAAATTATCGGCAATGGTGCCAAAAATCAAATTAGAAGTTCCCTGCTGTGCTTTCCAACTGATCAGAATATCTGAAATACTATAAGCTCTGGCTGTTCGGGCAATACCATCTACAATACTCAAATCTACTTTTTTAAGCACTTGTACATTCCTGTCGCTGGAAGCAATTTGTTCTACAACGCCTTCAATTACTTTTTTAACTACATTAATTTTTTCATCTGCATCTTCTCCTTCTTCAATAACAGATAAAGGATAAATTGGCTCATTAGAGCGGTTATCTTTAATGATCAAGGCCAGATCAATTAACCGCGCAATATTTTCGGGGTTACTCACCGGAATTAAAATACGTTCTGTTCTTTCTGTAATTTTTTTAGTGTTTTCTTTTTCGGTCATCGCAATTTTACGCGCCGCTCTTTCTGTGACAAATGAACTCACCATACACGTCACCAAAATCAAAATAATAGTTCCATTGATCACATTCTGATCGAACAATCCTATATCATAACCTACCTTAATTACCGCTAAGGTTGCAGCTGCATGCGAGGCACTTAAGCCAAACATCACTCGTCGTTCGTACTTAGTATATTTATATATGGCTCCTGTAGCTTGTGCAGCCAACCATTTGGTAACTAAAGCTACCAAACTTAATATACCGGCAAATATCAAGGCATCTGTTCCTTTTAAAAATACGCTAAAGTCAACCAACATACCGGCGCTAATTAAAAAGAAAGGAATGAAGATGGTGTTACCAATAAAAATAACACGGTTCATCAATACCGAATTATGTGGAATAACTCTGTTCAAAGCCAAACCTGCTAAGAAAGCACCAATAATAGGTTCAACGCCTGCCAACTCAGAAAAGAAACCGGCAATGAATACAACCGCTAGCACATAAATATATTGCGAACTCCCCTGCCCTTCAATGTTCCTGAAAAACCAACGGCTTACCTTTGGCAATAAATATAAAACCGCAAAACATAATAAGCCTAATGAAAGGATCAAACGAATCCAAAACATGGAGTTGATCTCTCCGCCTACCACATTAGTAATGACACCTAGTAAAATAAGTACAGCACTATCGGTAATAATGGTTCCACCAAACGAAACCTGCACTGCTCTGTTCTTCACAATACCCATGTTACTTACAATGGGGTAACTCAATAATGTATGGGTAGAAAACATACTGGCTAGCAATAATGCCGGCCATAAAGAAAATCCAAATACATAAATACAAACCAGGTAACCTATGGTAATGGGTATAAAAAAAGTAAAAGCGCCAAATACCAAACTCTTGGTTCGGTTTTGTTTGTATTCCTGCATATCAATTTCTAAACCCGCCAAAAACATGATGTACAACAAACCTGTTTTACTGAATAATTCAAAGCTTGTTGATTTTTCGATGATGTGAAGTGTATGAGGCCCAATAATTACACCGGCAATAATTAAACCAATGATACCCGGAATACGGAATCGTTTTAAAAATAAAGGGGCAAATAATATAATTAATAGAACGAGGGCAAGAATTAATACCGGATTTTTAACGGGCAGATATTGGCTAAAAAAATCATTTAACGCTTGCAGAGTGTTCACAAATAAGGGAATTAAAACTTTAAGTAAAAGTAAAGAATTTAATCACACAAAAAACGCTGAACCCTAGAAAGTTAAAACATATTGCAAAGAAGTTGTTCTAGGAGATTCAATTTTCAATGGCCTTAAAGAATACGTGGCATTAAACACATTATTACAAACAATTGACAGTTTTTGTTTTTGGTTAATAGCATAGCTTATTCGGGCATCAACTACTTCGGTATATAAATGGGTTTTCCAAAAGTAAGTAGCTTCAATTTTATTTATAAAAGGATAGGCATTAGCTGTAAGATCTTCAACATCTTTAAATGCTTTATCTATATTTTGCATTCGGCTATAGTAGCGGTAACTAGCTCCTATAGCAAATTTATAGATCTTAATTTCCAAGTCGGCCTTAAACATATGTTTAAAACGGTATTTCAAGATATTATCAGTTGTATCCATACTACTTTTCTTGTAGCTTAAGGGCTGTTTCATTGATGAACTATCACGGGCATACACACTATCCGGATTTAATGACACAGGTTCTATATACGTATAACCTACTAATGCGCTTACTCCAAAGCGTTTATTGGTTTCGGGTGTAGTGGCAGCTAAAGAAAAATCCATACCTCGAACCCGGGTATTACCCGTATTCAAAAATTTAAAACCAACTAAAGCAACCTTGGGATCCCAGTTACCAAATAAATACTCAATGGTGTTTTCATATTTTTGATAAAAGCCCGCTACATCCAAATAGCCCATACAGTTTCCTATTTTAAACCCTTGCTTCACTCCAATTTCAAAACTCTTACTGGTTTCCGGTTTAAGATCAGGGTTAGCAAATACTCCAAACATACCTGCTTTAGTAGTAATGTATCTTTCAGTAATGGTTGGATAACGATAGCCTTGTCCGTAAGACGCTCTTACGTAAGTTGCTTTCATAACCTGTAAATTAGCGCCAGCCCGAAATATCGGAGCTACTACACTATTCAGATCATTCATTTTAAAATATTCGTAACGCACACCGCCTGATAGATTTAATATTCTCCAGAATTTTTTATCTAACTGAATATAACCGGAGGCATTCACAATTTTATTTTGAGGAGTCCCACTCGATACATATAAGCGTGATGTTGAATAAGAAAGGTTTCCAACCAAACCACTGGTAAAGGTCAGATCAATACTTTTGAATTTACGTTGCAGCTGGTATTCGCCAAAATACATGGTGCCTTTATTGGATTGGTTATTAGTGATCACATTATCCGAATGAAAGACACGTGTTTGTAAACTATGACTAACCCCATTTCTGGTGGTGTATTTAATAAAAGGATCAACATTAAACAACGTTTGATCTTCTAAAAACACCGCGCCCGGATAACCTTTATATAAACCTAATGAATCATCTAGCCAGGCAAATACCATATTGGTTTTATTCAACATGAAATTAGCATTCACGCCAAAATTCAATCCTTCAATGCGTTTGGAACGGTAACGTAAATTAAAATTCACACGACCACGTTGTTTGATCATATCATCATTATTAAAAGCAAAAATTGTATCCGCTACTAAAAAAAATTTCTTTAGATCGGCCGGTAAATAAGGAGCCGGTGGTGGTGGGCCAATGTATCCTTGATCAATATTAAAGTTAGCGCCGATCACAAAATCCAAATTGTTTTTTATAATGCGAGAATGAAATAAATTCAAATTACTAAAGCCCGGAATGGAATGATGATCTTTATACCAGTTATCGGCAGGAGCATTTGGCAAACTATAATGACCAACTGAATAGTTAATACTTGTTTTTGGTTTACTACGCGGATAGGCTGTGCGAATATTTATCACGCCATTTAAAGCGGAAGAACCGTACAATACAGAGGAAGCTCCTTTGATGATCTCTATCTGTTCAATATTTTCTACCGGAATATAACTCCATTCGGGTCTGCCGGCGTCTCCGCTCAATAACGGAATTCCATCTACTACAATAGCTACCCTACTTCCTACACCAAATGTAAAACCACTGCCACCGCGTATTTGAGGATCGTTATCAATGATGGTTAATCCTGGTACTTGCTCTAAAGCGGTTTCAATACTTGTAGTATTTTTTCCTTCAATTAAACCAGGCTTGATCACTTCCATAGAAACAGTTAATTCTTCCAATCGCTGTTCAAACTTACCGGATGATACAACTACTGTTTCTAAAGTTTTAGCAACTTGCTTCAAATAAATATTTTTCTGAATAACTTCATTATTTTTAATATAAACAGAAAACGTATCGGTTTGTAAACCTAAATAACTGCACAACAATTTATGTTTACCCGTATCTAACACTAACACATAATTACCTTCAATGTCAGAAGCCGTTCCTTTTGACAGATCGCTCAGCAATTGAATGGTAGCTCCAATGATCGGTTCTTTGGTATCTTTATCTACGATCGTTCCTTTAATAACACCGGTGTTTTCTTGCGAGAAAACAGAAGTCAGGCTACTGAAAAAACATATAATTACTATAAAGTGTTTTGTAAACATAAAGTAAAAAGAAAACCCCAACCAATATGTTAGGGTTTAAAAGAATGATTGAATTTGATTAGTCAATAAATAATTTACCGGATTTACCTTGAGATTTATGATTCATTTTATATAAATATAAACCTGAATTTAAATCAGACATATCAATTGTTGTATTTATATTGTTATTTATTGTATGAGAAGCCACTAATTTACCTGTAGCATCATAGATTTCAAGAGTAGACTGATCATTACTCTTATCCGAAAAATCAACATAAATAGTTTTTCCATAAGAGTATACTTTTACGTTTTTATCAAATGAATTTTCTTTGATGCCAACCGGAGGGTTATAAATAAAAGAAATATCATCTAACCAAATTTTACTACCTGTAATAGTTGTGGTTTGGTTATTAGAGGAGGTCATGTTGATCATAATGTAAGCCGGAGTAGTTGCATTAACATAAACAAACGGAGCTGTAAAACGAGTCCACGTAGAAACCGTAGTTGTTGGTGTAACAAATAAAGCACGGGCAATTTTATTAGCAGATAGATCAGGATGATTGCTATTAACCGGAGCTTCCGGATCATTGTAATCACCTGTATGCAAGATAGCAGTTACTTTACCTTGCTCCCCTGCTCCACCAGGTAAGTATTGATAATAACCAACAATACTATCAGGTGTGCTGGTAAATGCCAAACGACGAATATCGGATGCGGTACTGTAATTTATTGTGCCAATATAACCTTCAGCTTTATTAGTTCCTGTAGCATTAATAACACCTGTGCTTGCACTTCCATTAACGGCAGTACCAAAATAATTTAAGGTTTCTAAACGCATAGATGAAGTACCTGTACGTTTTATTGTATTATCCTGAAAACAAGTTTGAGGTCCTAATTTAGCAATATTTGAACCTGATTTATTTGAATACCAACCAGTAGGTTCGGCACTAACACCAGGACTAGCATTTCCCCAGGTTTCAAAACCACCATTGGTTAATTGTTGCTGAGCAATGGCAAATAAACTAAAAGAAGATAAAATTAAAGTAAAGGTTTTTTTCATAGATAATTGTTTAGTTAACCAAAAGTAATCAAAATTGTATTCACCATAAAAAAATATCCTAAACCATTAAGGTTTAGGATATAAAACTGGTTTTGTTAAATGTTGTTTAATTAAAACCTATTTTTTGTCTTTATCTGTTTCAATATGAACACCATGTTTATCAATGGTCACTTTGGTATCATTATGATCATTAATATGAATTGTTTCGTCACCAATATGAACAGTGGGAGGAGTTGGAGGTGTTGGATGTCCATCAAAACCATCATCATCATTATTGTTAATTGCTAAACCATCACAATCCAAACATTTCAATCCATTTTCAGTCATCACCCATCTGCGGTTCACCATGTCGCCATCGTAAGTATTTGTTACATTTTCGATATCGTAAATGAAATCTTCTAACGATTTATCCAAATAAACGACCTTACCAACCGGTACTTTTAAGATCACTTTCACATCCTGCATTCTGAATTTATCGGCATTGTTAACTCTGAAGATATTATCAAAACTTAGCATGCTGTCTTTTTGAACAACCGAATACGAAATATTTTTTGCACGTGCCGTTGCATCTTTTTTCTCATAACCATTAGCTTCTTTAACAATAACTAACTCTATTTTATCGGTTTGAGATTTGATGATGTTTAATTGAGCATGTCCCAATAAATATTTTAAGCCGTTGTGTTTACCGATCATGTAATCGTCATGACGCCTTCTAATAACGACGTGATCATCATCTTCGTTCACATTTAACTCATCATAATTTAAGGCTAAAGCATTTAATTTTAGGTACAAAGTATCCTTTTGTTGCACACTGATATTTTCTCTCACTTTAGCTTCTTTTCCAAAATCACTACCGGTTTTTATACCAACATATAACGTAATAACAAAACCAATTAACCATAAAACACCTGCGCCTAAATTTAACCAACGGTTACTATAACGAATCTTAAATAAAATTTTAATACCACCATATATCATCATAATGATTGGAGTTCCAAAAAATATCGATACACCTATTAAGCCTAAATAAAAATCTTTACCATCTAATAATATCATATCGATCCAGTCTTTTGCCTCTACATTACTAGTCATAAAAGACATTCCGAATACTGAACTAAATAATCCAAAGAAAAAGATCACTCCGAAAATTACCATCAATACTCCCAACACTTTCAATAAAACTCTGCCTATATTCACAAACACGTCTCCGAAAAAGTCTACAATTTTTTCAACCGAATTTCTTGGTGGCATACGATCTTTAGCCATATTACTAAATTCTTTACCGTATTTTTCCATGCGTTTTTTCAATTGCTCAGCTTCTTCTTTAACAGCTTTAGAAATGTTATTGATATCAGCTCTCTCTCCTTTCATTGCTAATTTTTCGGCAGTTGTTTTAGCTTCAGGAATAGCTACCCAAAGAATGATATAAAGTAAAACACCCGTACCACCAAAGAAAAACAATAACGCTAATGCAATACGAAGCCAAACCGGATCAAAACCGAAATAATAACCAATACCACTACAAACACCACCTAATACTTTGCCATCGGTATCTCTATACAATCGTTTTTTAATTGGATCTTCATAACTGTAATCATTTTGATTTGATGAATCATCCTGCTGAGCATCGCCGGCAAACTCTTCAGGTTTACCCATGCTATCCATTACATAATCCACATCAACCATTAACACCACTTGCTTTACAGCACTGGTCTTACTTTGCAGCATTTCTGCAATACGAGCTTCTATATCGCTCATTATTTCATTCCCACCATCAGCTCTGTTAAAATAGCCTCTAATGGTAGATAAGTATTTACTCAACTTATCGTAAGCATCTTCTTCTATATGAAAAATGATGCCGCTTATATTTATGGTTACTGTCTTATTCATAATATTTTTATTAGTGATTATTAACTCTTAATTTGGTTGTTGAATGGTTTTATTTACGGCATCTACCAGATCTACCCAGGATAATTGAAGTTCTTTTAAATACGTTTCTCCAATTTCTGTTAGTTTGTAGTATTTGCGAGGTGGCCCCGAAGTACTTTCTTCCCAACGGTAGTTCAATAGTCCCGTATTTTTCAATCTGGTTAAGAGCGGATAAAGCGTTCCTTCAACTACTACTAACTTTGTTTCTTTTAATTTCTCAATGATTTCTGTTGGATAAGCTTCTCTTTGAGAAAGAATAGAAAGTATGCAGAGTTCCAGAACACCTTTGCGCATCTGTGCTTTTGCGTTCTCTGAATTTATCATGATTATATAGTTTTAAAATTAAATTGAATACTATAAGCGTTGTTTGCTTTTAAATGACTTAAGGTTAGTTTCATAAACTGAGTTTCAATGGCCTTTTTCAAAATTTCGTTATTGGTATTGGCTATCACTAAATTTATTTGACCCGTTTCATTTACAGTAAACACAACGTTTACTTTTTCTTCTTCATTAAAGTTCAACATTAAGTTTGGAAACTTTACATGCTCTTTAATGATCTTACCTGCTTCGGAAATAATAATTGCTTTTGGTTTTTCGTTATCTCCTGCTTTTGCATTAAAACTTATTAAAAGTCCGGCTGCTAAAATGGAGAGTGATTTTTTTATAAAATTTTTCATGTTTTCTATTTTTTTAAATGTTTATAATGTTTAGTACCGTTTCCGTTGTTTCTTCTTTTTAATTTATCCGAATCGCGTTTTCGAACAATTAATTCAAAGCTTTGTATCATTTTCCCGACTTTCGATCAGGGCTGCAGCGTTTAAAATGAAAAAAAGAACGTTTTTTAGTACTATATCAATTTCACTATTCGGTGACACAAAGATAAGTCAATTTATTAGTACTATGCAACACATAGTACTAATAAAAATATTAACTAATTGATTATCAGTTAATTTAATTTTTTAGGTTAAGAGGTAAAAAGCCTTTATATTTGTGTTTTCTTAAAAACATGCACGATTTTTCTTCTGATTTAAGCCACTTATTAACCTTAAACGGACTTATTAGCTTATTAACTTTAACAATTCTGGAAATTGTTTTGGGTATTGATAATATCATCTTTATATCCATCGCGGTTGATAAATTACCCCGTCTTCAACAATCAAAAGCAAGAACCATAGGTTTAGTCTTAGCTTTAGTAGTAAGAACTATTTTATTATGTTTCATTGGTTGGATAGCCGGATTAAAAGAACCCTTTTTTCACATCGGGGCTTATGGCGTATCAGGAAAAGCCTTGATCTTATTAGGTGGAGGGATCTTTTTATTAGTAAAAACCTGGCAGGAAATTCAGGAACACATGAACGGGCACGGAGATGAAGTGAGCACTGATAAAAAAGGAAAAAGTACGTTTCAGGCAATTATCCTTCAGATCATCATCATTGATTTTGTATTTTCTTTTGACAGTATTTTAGCGGCTGTGGGCTTATCAGGTGTAGTTTTAATTATGATAACCGCAGTAGTGATTTCTATGTTCTTAATGATCTTATTCTCAGGTTTAGTTGCTGATTTTATTAATAAAAACCCGGGCATCAAAATGATCGCCTTATCTTTTTTATTAGTGATCGGTGGGATCTTAGTAGCAGAAGCGCTGTTAGACAGTTACAATACCACTGTAAGCGAAGATCATCATATCGAATTAAATAAAAACTATGCTTACATAGCTTTAGCTTTTGCCATGATGATAGAACTGTTCAATATCAAGGAACGTAAAGTTAAACGCGAACGAGATTTTAATCAGCAGGATAAATAATTAAGTAATAATATTTGCTTAATAACTCACAAACCTCTACTTTAGAGAGATAACTCCTCTGCTTTTGAGTTTGATTATGCATAAAACTATCTGGTTTGCTTTTTTATTTATTTCCTTCGTTTGCTTTGGTCAATCGCAGGATGTGAAATCCTTGTTTCTTAAACTAAATACTGCTAAATCCGACACTCAAAAACTAAATGCGTTAAACTCTATCACCAGAATATACATCGACAGAGATCTGGATTCAGCTTTATTATTCAATAAACAATCCATTGATCTGGCTAAAGCAAAAAAGAATGAGCAGTATAATTTCGAAGGATATTATAACAAAGCTTTAATTGATCGCAAACAAAAAAAATCAGAAGAAGCTTTTAGCACTGTTGAAACAGCCATGTTAATTGCTAAAAAAAATAAAAATCAAAGTCATATAGCAAAAGCCCACAATTTACTGGGAACGATATATGATCAAACCAATAACAACAATCTTGTTCTCGAAAATTTCTTTAAAGCTTTAGAGATCAGCAAATCTATTAAAGACCAAAACGAAATGTTGTCGGCAAATATGTCTTTAGGTATCTATTTTAAAAAGATCAATAAAGTAACCGAATCTTTAAAATATTTACTGGAAGCAATGGCTATTGCCGAAGCAGAAAAGAACTACGAAAAAATGTTTACCATTTGTATCAATCTGGGTACGATGTACGAAAAAACAAATGATAATGATAAAGCAAAAGCTCTTTACAGAAAAGCATTATTGATCAATCAAATTGATCAGGATGAAAATGATCAAGCTATTGTATTTTACAAACTCGGCAAATTATTTCATAAATTAAGAAATCTGGATAGCGCTCGCTACTATTTAACCGAAACTTTAAACATTCATTTGAAACGTAACGACGATGCCGGATTAGTATTTGATTATTCCAATATAGCCGGCTTTGATATAGAAGATGGTAACTACAAAGAAGCTGAAAAAAATTATCAAAAAGCATTAGCATTAGGATTGAAATACAACGACACTAATAAGCTGAATTTGTTATACTCTTACTTAGGCGCTTTATATTACAAAACAAAGGATTATCAAAAAGCTTTAGATAATTATAAGATCTGTTTAAAATACACAAACAAAACGGTGGCACAAGAAACAATTATGCTTGAGTATTTTAAAGTATCTGAGATCTATAGAATTTTAGGTGATTATAAAAAAGCCTACGAAAATTATGTTCTATACAAAGCATGGTCTGATTCATCTTACAATGTAAATGACACAAAAAAACAAACCGAATTAAAATTAAACTATGAGTTTGAACAAACTCAAAAAAAGATCAGAGAAGAAGCTTTAGCAAAAGACATTTTAAATAAAGCGGAACTTGAGAATGAACGCAAACAGCGTAATTACTTATTGATAGGTTTAGCTATTATTAGTGTGATGCTAATTGTAACCGTAAAAAACTACAGAGCCAAACAAAAAGCCAATAATATTTTACAAAAACAAAAAAAGGAAATTGAACATCAGAAAAAATTAGTTGATGCAAAAAACCTGGAAATAAGCGATAGTATTAATTATGCCTTACGAATTCAAACAGCCAGCATTCCTACAAAAGCTGAGTTAAGCACTTATTTTAAAAACCACAATCTATTCTTTAAACCAAAAGATGTCGTTAGCGGAGATTTTTATTGGGCTGAGGCAACAAAGAATTTCGCTCTGCTTGGTGTAGGTGATTGTACAGGACACGGAGTTCCCGGTGCTATTACCAGTATGATAGGGAGTATGTTATTGAATGAGATTTTTAATGAAAAAAAGATCTATCAACCAAATGAAGTTTTAACAGAACTGAACCGATTAGTGAAATTAACACTTCGTCAGGATAGTGAGTCATTGACAAACGATGGGATGGATATTGCTTTTTGTTCGTTAAACACAACCACCAATGAATTGCTTTACGCCGGGGCCAACAGACCTTTATATATTATAAATGCCAAAGGAGAATTAACCGAATACAAAGCCACTAAAGTTTCGGTGGGTGGACAAGTTCCGTTGATACAGCAATATGAACTCCACCACATCCAATTAGTAGCAGGCGATACAATTGTACTTTCTACCGATGGTTATGCCGATCAGTTTGGTGGTGCGAAAGAAAAAAAATATACAACCAAAGCATTTAAAAATTTGTTGATCGAAACATCTTCGTTAAACGCCAACGATCAAAAAAATGCCATTGAAACAGCCTTTAATAACTGGAAAGGTAAACACGAACAGACTGATGATATTTTAGTATTTATACTGAAAGTATAATTACATTAACTAATGTTGTATCGCCCCGGCATCAGGATTACTGACTCTTGAAGCTCCTTTAATATCAAATTGAAGAAAAGGATAAGTCGTTTGAAATGAAGCGTCACTAAAATTAAATGCCGCTGACGAAGTATTGCCGGGTATTCCAAAATTATAATTTGCTGCATCAATAAAATTAGGTGACTGATTATAACGATTATTCACGGATACTGTTCCCGATAATGCAGAGGTTGTTTTAATTACACATGTATTAAACTGAAAAACCGGACTTGGCATAACTGTTCTCACATCTGTTTCCAGTTCATTGGCCTGCCCTCCATCAATAATGGAATTGGCAAAATACATACTATCCAATGGAAAATTCGTTGTTCCATCTGTATTATCAATATGCACACAAGGCTGCCCTCCTCTTCCACCATCTTTACTAAAATAGTTGGCAAAGGTCGAATGAATGAATGTATAATTTCCTCCTAAGGTAAATGCACCGCAATATTCTTTACAATTAACGATCACATTATTAGCTCCCCAAACATGAAAGGCTACACAATATAAACCCCATTTAGAACAATTTTTCACAATGGTATTGGTTAATTTTAATCGTTTTGGTTGATTAATATTCATGATCACTTCGGCCTGAATGCCGATGTAACTGTTTTTGATAATGGCATAATTGATATGATTATCAGTATGTCCTTCATTGATCCAAATTCTATCCCATTGTCCGGGTTCATCGGCATAATCCATTTCTCGCCTGTCTCCCTGAAACGTCACTTCATTGCCCTTAACGCCATTTACCTGTAAAGTACCATAACGATACACCCAAAGTCCGGCATTTTGATGAAAATACACCCTTACACCCTGATTAATAATTAACTTTTGAGTAGAGTCAACCACTAACCAGCCATAAACCACATGAGGCTTATCATTATTCCAGGTAACTGTAGTATTGGTGCCTGCAGCTATTGTAGAATAAGGTAAAAATCCGGTTTGGTACTGAATGGCCTGATCCGGAAAATGGTAGTAAGCATCTTGCCCCCAGGCTTCCAGGGCCACACTTTGCTGATTACCATTTACTGTAACTATAATTTTATCCTGAATAACTAAAGGGCTGTTTTGGTTTGTAGGATCAACATTTACCTGAATAAACACATAAACGCTGTCATTAGCCAGGATCTCCACATCGGTTACTTCTTTTCCGGAAATTCCATCCACATTTAATATAAAATTAGAAGCTGTACCTTTTTCCAGGCGAACAGAGGATAAATTGATCTTTTGACTATTTTTGTTGATAATTCGAATATTTCGGGTTGTAGAGCCAATTGTGGTAAAAACGGTGTCAAATAATACCGAATCCTGAGAAAAAGAAACCGAAGCAGAAGGATCAGTTAAGAGTTTATCTTTTTTACAAGAGATAAAACAAACTGATAAACAAGTAGTTATGAATAAAAAGATTAAAAAGCGCTTCATCAGACAAATTTATAATATTAATAACGCAAAGTCGGTTATTTTATTTTAATTTTGCTAAAAATAGTTGGAAATCAGATAATATTACTATCTTTGCGTTCCAAAATTTTTGAAATAAATAATTGAATTATAACATGAAAGCAGAAATTCACCCAGAAAATTACAGATTAGTTGTATTTAAAGATATGTCTAATGGTTACACTTTTTTAACTAAATCTTGTGCAGATACTAAAGATACAATTACTCACGAAGATGGTAATGAGTATCCTTTAATTAAATTAGATATCTCTATGACATCTCACCCGTTCTATACAGGTAAACAAATGTTGGTAGATACAGCAGGACGTATTGATAAATTCAAAACTCGTTACGCTAAAAAATAATTTCATTTTTTTGATCTTAAAAAATCCATTTGTCAAACGACGAATGGATTTTTTATTTTAGTACATTTAGAACATTATGCGATTCCTTTTTTTATATACCGAAATAGCCGAATATTTTTTAGCGTGTTGTAATGAACTGGCCAAACATGGCGAAGTACACATTATTCGCTGGCCGGTAAATAAAGAAGCACCTTTTCAATTTCACATAAACCCTCAATTAAAAGTATATACTAAATCAGAATATAATTTTGAGGAATTACAAGCACTCGTAAAACGAATTAACCCAAGTGTGATTGTTTGCAGCGGATGGATCGATAAGGATTACCTGAAAATCACCAAACCTTATTTCAAAAAAATTCCAACGGTTATGACCTGCGATACGCATTGGAATGGCGGTTTGAAACAACGTTTAGCAACAGTGCTTAGCCGATTTACTTTATTGCGTATTTTTTCGCACGCCTGGGTTCCGGGACAAATACAAAAGCAATATGTATTGAATCTGGGATTTAAAGACAATACCATTCAAAAAGGTTTTTATAGTTGCGACTTATCTCATTTCGAAAACATTTACCAAACTCAAAAAGCACACAAAGAATCACAATTCCCTAAACGCTTTATTTATGTTGGCCGATACTATGAGTTTAAAGGCATTCAGGAATTGTGGCAAGCTTTTATAGAACTTCAAACAGAACAAGCTACCGACCCGATAGCTAACAGGTGGGAATTATGGTGCTTAGGTGTTGGTGATATTGAACCCGTTCAACATCCAAACATCAAACACTTTGGCTTTGTGCAACCAAAAGACCTGGCCACTTACACGTCTCAAACGGGTGTATTTATTTTACCAAGTCGCTACGAACCCTGGGGAGTTGTAGTACATGAATTTGCGGCAAGCGGCTTCCCTTTATTACTAAGTGATAAAATTGGGGCTAAAGATCAATTTTTGCTAGAAGGTAAAAATGGATTTTCCTTTCCAGCCAATAATGTTGCCCAAATCAAAGCCGTTCTTAAAAAAACAATTAGCTTATCTGATGCCGAATTAATTGAAATGGGAAAACGATCCAATCAATTATCAAAATCCATCTCTCCTAAATCCTGGACAGAATCAGTTTTAAGTTTTAAACTATAGTACAATTCGTACTTATACTTCAGTTTTCGTTGTTTTCAACAATTTTCAATAGATTTGGCATTAGTGGCATATTTAGCTAATTTTGACTTCTCATGCTAGACACTTACTGCATATATAACGGACACCTGATCAATCTCTATGAGCCGGCGATCAGCTTTACCAATAGAGCATTTAGATATGGCGATTCTTTATTTGAATCCATTCGTTATACAAATGGCAAAGTAATGTTTCTTGCAGATCACATTAAGCGCATCAAATTAAGCATGACCACTTTGCGCATGAATGTGCCGGCAGAGTTTAATACCAATAACATACAAGAATTAATTCTTCATTTAATTTCTAAAAATAATTTAACGGCTGATGTAAGGATCAGATTAACTGTATTTAGAAATGATGGCGGCTTTTATACACCTGATGTAAACGATATTTCTTTTTTAATTGAAGCTGAAGCTCTTGAAACAACAGGCTACACCTTAAATCAAAAAGGGATTTGGGTTGATATTTATGCCGAAATAAAAAAACCAATCAATAAAATATCCAGCCTAAAAACCGGTAGTGCCCTACTCTACGTAATGGCCGGGCTTACCAAAACATCATTGCGATTAGATGATTGTTTATTGGTAAACGATAATGGTAACATCATTGAAGCCATCAGCTCTAATATTTTTGTGGTAAAAAACGGAACACTCTATACATCACCTATTACTGATGGTTGCGTTGATGGTGTTATGAGAAAACAAATATTAGCCATTGCTGCTCAAAATAAATTATTAACCTTTGAACAACATCTTACAGTTCACACTCTAACAGATGGTGATGAAGTGTTTTTAACCAATGCCATTAAAGGCATACAGTGGGTAGGCCAATTTAAAAACAAGTTCTACACCAATCAAAAATCTGTTTTTTTTACTGAAAAATTAAACGAATTAACCAAATAAAAACATGTTAGCTACTTATTACAAACTAGTTGATGCCGCTATTACAGACTTAGGTTTAAACCCTGATGAAACACGCGGTGAACAAGCCGGCCAATGGAATTTAAAAAAAGGAAAATTTGACATCATGGTAGATGTATGGGAACAGCAAAATCAATTTCTGTTTCAAATCGTTTGCCCCTTATGTGGTTTACCTGACGACAGTAAAGAAGCTTTTTTATTGCATTTACTGAAAAAAAATTATGGTATGAGTTCTATAGTCTATGCTATTATGGAAGAATCGGTATTTTTAAAATACACCACAGAAGCAAACACTTTAACTAAAGAAAACATCACCATGTTATTGACTAAAACAGCGTTTTATGCAGAGCAAAGTGAGTTTGTACCTGCATAAATTGATAAAAGATGAAAGATCCAGGATAAAAGAGATTAACTAAAACCTCTAAATCCTTTATCATACATCTTTAATCCTTTAAACTAATACAATGAAGATCTTAATGGTATGCTTAGGCAATATTTGTCGTTCGCCACTGGCCGAAGGCATTATGCTGAAATTAATTGCTGATAATAATTTAGATATCAGTGTTGATTCAGCCGGCACATCAAACTATCATGTAGGAGAACAACCTGATAAACGTACTATTAACAACGCTAAAAAACATGGTATTGATCTCAGTCCCTTAAGAGCCAGACAATTCAAAGCATCCGACTTTGATCAATTTGACATCATCTACGTAATGGATAAAAGTAATCGTTCCAACGTATTGGCTTTAGCGGCTAATGAACACCACCAACAAAAAGTAAAATTGTTGTTAAGCGAAATTGATTCAAATGAAATACCGGAAGTACCGGATCCTTATTTTGGTGGAGAACAAGGCTTTGAAGATGTGTTTCAATTGGTTTATAAAGCGTGTGAAGTGATTTCTAAACAATCGTAGTAGTGAAAAACATTGAACCTTCTTATTCAAAAAAAGATCACGAAAAACGCTTAATTCGAATGGGCTATAGTGGACTAGTTTTACTCGCATTGAGTATCATTTTACTCTTCACGTTATCATGTCTTTTCAAAAATGCCATTGTCTCAGGTCGGATTATTGCATGTGTTTGGTTTATACCTAGTCTGCTTATCACTTTTATCACAACAAAACTATGGTTCCATTTCCTCTACACAAAAAGATTTATTGTTAGATTAATTGGCAACACAATTTTTTTTGGAGGCTTATTTATGACATTGTTTCTTACTATAAATAATTCGTTTATAGGTAAAGATCTCAAAACTCATAAATTTAAAATCATTTCAAAATCATTTACGAGAAACAAAAATCAAAGCAATAAATATCCTTTATTTCAAATCAATTACTTCGGCATAATAAAGGAAATACGATTAAACTATACAGAATATGAATCAGTTAATGAAGCCGATAGCGTCACTCTCACTGTTTTTAATGGAAAACTGGGTTGTGATGTCATAGAGGGAATCTATTTAATTAACTCAGATGATAACCGGATGCAGAATAAAACGAATTCTGATATTCCCAAATGGGATGACAATTGAATTCATTGCTTACCAGTTGCTGCGGACATGTTTTCCATAACTTATAAAAACAAAAAACCCTGTCAGAATCTAAATTCCAACAGGGTTCTATTTTTTTAAAGAATAAAATTAAGCTAATAATTTCATGGCTTCTTCTTTAGTATCGGTTACTTTAAATAAAGTATTCAATTTTGTGATGATCAATAATTCATTTACTTTTTTACTCACGTGGCAAATAACGCTTTCGCCACCTCTGGTACGGGTTTTAGTTAGCAATTGAATTAAAACATTCAATCCGCTACTGTTCATGTATTTTAAATTAGACAGATCAATTACCAGTTTATTTTTTCCATATTCTAATAATTCATCCACAGCCTTTATCAAATCGATCGCCTGATTTTTATCAATTAATTCTCCACTCAACTCTAAAAATTGAATGTTCTTTTCTTCTGTTATTTTATAATCTAATACCATACAATGTCTACAACTAAATTAATAAAGTTTTCTACTATTACAGCGTAAAATTACACATTTTTGATCGTTTTTTTATGCTCACAAACACCATTTTCTTTTAACCCTCTGCATTTGGCGAAAAAGTTTAAGGAATGATGGAATACATCGAAATTAAGCATATCCTCGGCCATTTTTTGAATTTGCATGATACGAGGGTCGCAAAACTCAAACACTTTTTCGCAATCGCTGCAAATTAAATGATCATGCTGTTTAAACTTATATGCTTTTTCAAACTGCGCTAAATTTTTTCCAAACTGATGTTTGATCACCAAACCCGCTTCTAATAAAAGTTCAATGTTATTATACAAAGTAGCACGACTCACACGATACTTTTTATTTTTCATCATCACGTATAACCCTTCAATATCAAAATGCCCGTCATGAGAATAGATCTCATTTAAAATGGCAAAACGCTCTGAGGTTTTACGATGTTTATTTTTCTCGAGGTAATCGGTTAATATTTTTTCTACAGCCTCTTTCGTTTCTTGTGTCATTCTCTTAATTATTATCTATACGGGTAACATTAGTTACGCCTTTCACTTTCAGTAAGTTACTTATTAAATGATTTAAGTGTTTAGCATCATGTACAAACACCATAATTGTTCCCTCAAATATACCATCTTCTGTATCAAAAGCGATGGATCGCATATTAATATTTAACTGGTTGGAAATGACTTTAGTAATATTATTTACCAAGCCCATTTCGTCAGTCCCTAATATTCTGATACCTGCTAAGAAGGAAATTAAATGGTCATTGTTCCATTTCGCTTTTACAACTCTGTACGCATAGTTAGAGAGAAGTTTAACCGCATTAGGACAATTGACACGATGTATTTTAATTCCTTCATTCACCGTCACAAAACCAAATACATCATCTCCCGGAATTGGGTTACAACAAGGCGATAAACCATAATCCAGTTTTTGCATATCATCACCGATCACCAACATATCCGAGCTGCCTCCTCTTACATTGGTAACCAGTTCTTCAATTTTCTGATCCTGTTTTTTATGTTTAAATCGCTCCGGATGCTGTTTAAATTCAACAAACTCTTTGATCTCCTTAATATCAATATTTCCAAGTGCCGTTCTGTAAAACAACTCGCCCGATGATGGTAATTTTAAAAAGATAACAAATTCATTGATATTTTGAATGGTGAAATCCATTTTACATTTGTAAAACTTCTTCTCCAAAACCTCTTTTCCTTCTTCTGAAATTCTTCGGCGATTTTCTTTTAGCGCACTTTTAATTTTTGACTTAGCGCGAGCTGTTACCACATAACTGATCCAATCTTCTTTTGGCATTTGCTTAGAAGAAGTTAAGATCTCAACCTGATCGCCACTTTTAAGCTGATAACTTAATGGTACTAACTTATGATTCACCTTGGCTCCGATACAATGTTCTCCAACTTTAGTATGGATCTCAAAAGCGAAATCCAAAGCTGTGGCTGATGAAGGCAAGTTTTTCATATCACCTTTTGGGGTAAATACAAAGATCTCGTCGGCAAATAAATTTAATTTAAAATCATCAATAAACTCTAAAGCGTTGGGATCAGGATTATCCAACATTTCGCGAATACGACGTAACCAGTTTTCCAGATTACTTTCTTTTTCTGCGGCAGCATCTTTGTATTTCCAGTGAGCAGCATAACCCATCTCTGCTAGGTCATCCATACGAACCGTTCTGATCTGTACTTCTACCCACTTACCTTCAGGACCCATAACCGTAGTGTGCAAGCTCTCATAGCCATTACTTTTTGGTGTGGATACCCAATCTCTTAATCGATCAGGATTAGGGTGATAGAAATCGGTAATGATGGAATAAATTTTCCAGCAATCTGCTTTTTCTAATTCCAAAGGCGATTCTATAACGATGCGGATTGCAAACAGATCGTAGATCTCTTCGAATGGAACTCCCTTGTGTTTTATTTTATTGTAAATAGAATAAATGGATTTTGGTCGTCCAAAAATTTTGAATTTAAACCCTTGTTCTTTTAAAATATCGTTGATCGGTTCGATGAAGTTTTTGATGAACTTCTTGCGCATTGGCTCAGTTTCTTCGAGCTTATGAGTAATATCATTGTACCAATCTTCATTGGTATATTTTAAACCCAGATCTTCTAACTCCGATTTGATGGCGTTTAAACCTAAACGGTGAGCTAACGGCGCATACAAGTACAAAGTTTCTCCGGCAATCTTCATTTGCTTATCACGCTTCATGTGATCGAGCGTGCGCATGTTGTGTAAACGATCGGCCAGCTTGATCAGGATCACGCGTACATCTTCAGAAAGGGTCAATAACATTTTTCTGAAATTCTCCGCTTGTATAGAAGACGTGTGATCGAACACACCGGAGATCTTCGTTAAACCATCAATGATCTGAGCCACTTTTTCGCCAAACATTCCCTTGATATCTTCAAGCGACATGTCGGTATCTTCTACTGTATCATGCAGTAAAGCACAAACAATGGAAGTGGTACCCAATCCAATTTCTTCGGCACAAATTTGCGCTACGGCAATTGGGTGGTAAATGTATGGTTCGCCCGATTTACGGCGCATTTCCTTGTGAGCTTCCACAGAAACCTCAAAGGCTTTACGTATAATTTCCTTGTCACCTTTCTCTAACTGGCGTTTACACGCCTTCATCAAAGCTTTATAGCGGTTTAATATTTCTTTCTTTTCAGCTTCTAAGTCTATTTGCATACCAACAATTTGTTGGTATGAAGATACTTTTTTTTATTAAAATTATCAAGAGTATTCATACAAGATAGTACATTTGATCGATGAGATTATTTCAATATACCTACTACTTTTTCAGATCGCTGTATTACCGTGGTTTGGTGAATACCTTTAAGCTACTAACCTACGAAGGAAAGTATGAAAAACAACTGGGCATCAGCACGCACAGCATCGTTAATTTAGACCAACTGACGCTGGATGGCGACAACTCCGACCAAAACCACCATTACCAGGGAGCGAGCTATTATATCTTATTTTCGATTTTCGAAAAACTGCCACAGCACTTGAAAAACAAACCTTTTATTGATTTTGGTTGTGGCAAAGGGCGTGCGCTTTTTGTAGCTGAGCAATGCGGTTTTACCAAATTAATAGGTGTAGATATTGCCAAGGAATTGATAGATGATGCTAATGAAAATAAAAAACGATACCAATTAAAAAACACACAAAGCAGTATTGACTTTATTTTTAGTGATGCCACTAAATACCAAATTCCTGATGATGCCGCCGTGTTTTACTTTTTCAATCCCTTTGGTGCCGAGATCATCCAACAGGTGTTAGATAATATTAAAGAGAGCGTAAAGCAGCATCCAAGAGAGATCAATTGCATTTACCTGAATCCAAAATACAAAAGCGTTTTTGAGCAAAACGGTTTTAAAGTGTTGAATGAAATAAAGAATAAGCGGTATTTAGAAGGGGTAATTTATTCTTATGACTTAAAATAAAAACGTCCCGCTAAATGATTTAGCGGGACGTTTAATTTTTTAATAAAAGAGAGTTATTCTTTTATTAATTTTTTTACTATTGTTTTACCATCAATGGTAAGATTTACAAAATACATTCCGGCTTTAACATTTGTCAATTCAATTGGCAAAACTGTTTCTCCAGAAAGTTTACCATAGTTTTTTTCTGCAATTAATGCTCCGTTTACTGAATAAATAGCCACTTCAACAGCAGACTTTTTTTCAAGGTTTAAAGAAATAGCTGCATTGTTAGTTGCTGGGTTTGGAAATAAGCTGAATTGAACATCAGAACTATTTACTTCATTAATTCCAACAGCACCAGAGATCTTGCTAGATGAAGCATTATCAATTTTTCCGTTAGAATCAATGAACATACCTACAATATTCATTTGACTTGCATCCCAAGTAGCTGCTAATGTGAAAGTAAATATATGTGTAAATACTTGTCCAATGGTTGCGCTTGCACCATATGCATTAGGAATACCTGTAAATGATGGATTAATTGCTCTTGCTACATGATTGTAATGCATTTGAGCCGCAGGTACCGGATTTGCTAACGTTTCAAAACCTCCCATTTGACCAGAGCTACCACCTGCATAATAATTTGCCTGATTGTAACCAGATGTAGTTCCTGTAACATCATCTTCTGTTAATACGCATGCCAAACGATAATCGCCTGATATAGCTTGTTGAACTGTTGTTGTAATAGTTACACTTAATTGGCGAGTTGCGGCATTATAAATACTAGTATTAGCAATAAATGCTTTTGGAGCAATAGCAACTTTAGATAAAAAATCTGGTTCAATATCACTCGGATCTGTTTCCGAACCTCTGTCAACTAATGCACTTGGGTATCCAGATATTAAAGAACCCATACCAGTATCATAAGTAGCATCCTTCATTGGATCATTAGTTCCATTATGAACTGCAATTCCGGCAAAATACCCATTGTATTTAGTAGCCAGCGCATCCATAAAAACAGCACCTCTTGGGCACCATCCACACCATGTTCCTGTACCCTCTTCTGCTACTACCATTTTACCGGCAGCAGGTGTTACGGCATTAAATGACACAGACTTTGCATCATCAGAAGCACTTGCATCTGGTCCTGCACCATTAACATTACTGATAGTTGCAACAAATGAATTTGTGCCACTAGCTAATGTTACAGCAGGAATAGCTACAGTATAAGATGTCAATGAGGCAATGTTTACACCTGTAATTGTTTGTGTTGTGGTTGCACCATTATTATTGAATGTCAAATTAAATGAAGTGATTGCATTAGAACCAACATTTTTAACTATTACTGAAGGAGTTTGTTGCTGTCCTGACAATCCATTAGCAACAACTAATGAAGACACTGAGCCATTTACCGGAGGTAATGTGTAAGGAGCTATATCATAATGAACATCATCTACCCAAAATGAAGCTTGAGCATTTGAAGGATAGATATCTAAGAATGATACTTTGTTTTCTGTTGATGCAAAAGCACCTTTTGAAACCCCATCAATAAATACTTCCCAATTATTAGTAGTAAGATTTGCTACAATTTTTAATTCATACCATACTCCTTGAGGATAAGTAGTAATTAATTTAGTTGTAGCGCTATTATTAAAATAAATGCTTCCATCAGCATTCATAAAACAATCTAAGGCGTATATATTACCTGTACCGGCAGCATTAATAGTTGCACTTCCTATAAAATTAAAGTAACCTGTTTTTCCTGCAGGCACTTTAAACCATGATGAAAAAGTGAAGATACCACTGGTTTGTACGCCACCAAAAGGCAACACTACATCAGCAGGGCCACCTGCTGTTGATGTGGATACACAATAAATTGATTTTGAACCACCACTGGTATGGTTATCTGTTGTAATAACATTAACATCTTCTGTTCCGCCATCAGCAGCGCTCCATGTTGTCCAATTTGGAGATTGTGACCCTAATTTACTTCCAACCGTATAGGACTCAAAGTCATCGGAGAAGGACTGAGCTTTTGCAAATTGCAAACCGGCCAAACATCCTAAAAATAATAGTGTAATTTTTTTCATGTTAATTTTAGATTAAAGTTTATGCCACAAACTACATGAATATTTTATTACCAAAAAAAACAAATAGTGCTAACTATTGCAATCATAAAGCTCTGAACACCTCGTAAAATACAGACTTTCTACAGAAATTTATTTTAGAAAGCAATTTTAATGGGTGAGTTTTTTAAGATAAATGCTTACGCTCTACACTATTTATGTTTAGAAACAAAATCATGAAATAAAGAATAAGCGTTATTTAGAGCGAGTGGTTTATACTTTGTAATTTTTTTCTTCTCTCTTTCTTTTTTCCTTGACGAAAAAAGAAACAAAAAAGTAAGCCAAAAAGAAGGAAAAAAAGAAAATTTAAACTATAGGAATGTCAGGCTGAGCAAGACGAAGCCTAAACAAAACCCTTCGACTCCGCTCAGGGTGACAGAACAATTATTTCTCAATAATAGCTTTGATATTAGGACGAAAATACAAATTGCTTTTTAAGATCTTCCCGTCTTCTCTGTAAATTGGGTTACCATTCTCATCCAACTTACTCATGTTGCTGCGTTGAATTTCATCAAACACTTCTTCTATTTTATGTTGTAAGCCGTGTTTTAAAATAGTTCCGAATAATATATATAATTTATCGCCTAAAGCATCAGCAATCTCCACTAGATCACCTTTCTGACAAGCTTCCAGATATTCATCGTTTTCTTCTTTAATTAAGTTATAACGTAAGGTGTAATCTTTTTCTTCGATTAAAGTAGGTTCGTTTGCATTTCCAATTTTAAAAGTTTCATGAAAATGGTGTACTGCCATTATTTTTCCTAGTAGATCGTTTTTAGTTTCCATCTGATAAAATTTTAAGCAATTATTTTTTTCCTTTTTTAGCTTTGTACTCGTCATTTAAGCCTTGTAACACTTCTTTGGTGATGTCTAATTTCTCATTAGTTAACAAGATCGTTGGTACCATATCCGAATACGATAAAATGTAATCGAATTTACCGGCGTTGAATCTTTTTAAGAAGTCTTTTACGTTTTTGTTTAACTCCATATTTTTTTCTTCTAGCTCTAAACCTAAGTTTTGCATTTGCAATTCTTTGTTAGCTAACTCTTGTTGCTGACGCTCCAAACTTTGTTGTTGTTTTTGCAACTCTGCTTGTGGAGCAATACCGGCTTGTGCCGATTGTTGAAACTCCTGGTATTCTTTTTGAAACTTCATGGTCATACTTTCCATTTGAGCTTCTAAAGTTGCTTTTTTGCCTCTTAATACTTTGGTGAAATCTGCGATGTAGTCGTAGTTTTCATTTAAACTATCTGTATTGATATACGCAATTTTAGCATCTCCTAAATTTGTAGAACTAGCGGTAATGGTTGGTTTAATAGCCACATCGGTAGATTCTTGGGTTGCATCGGATGGATTAACGGCCTGTTTTAAAGAGTTAACCTGATAAAATAAAATGCCCACAGCCACAGCCAGCACACCATTTAAAATAAGAGACAAATTTTTCATAATTTTTATTTCAATTTAAGAACAGTAAATATAAAAATAGAAAGCTTGATTTTATTGTGTTTTTATAAACAAAATACCCCAGCCTTTGTGGGTAAAACAGCTTTATTTATTGTGAAGAATTGGCTATTTTGGATGGCAAATAAGTTGAAAGTAAAATATACTAAAGCTTAAAGATTCGTAATATTTTTAGGTATTTATTGATCAACCAACAATTTTCTTGATCGTATCTAAGATCACTTTAACATCTACGCCAAAACTTTGCTCGTCAATGTATTTAAGATTCAGTGCCAGTTTAGCGGGCATAATTTCTTTAATATAAGTTTCTTCGGGGTTTGAAGAAGCAGCTAACAGATCGTTTTCGTTAATGTATTCTAAAGACGCAAAATCAGTAATGCCCGGTTTTACTAATAACACACGTTGTTGGTCAGGCGTATACAGATCTACATACTTGCGTACTTCCGGTCTTGGCCCTACTAAACTCATGCTACCAAATAATACATTGAACAATTGCGGCAACTCATCTAACTTATATTTACGTAAATAATAACCAATAGCTGTTACACGAGGATCGCGACCACCAACTGTTAGCAAGCCTTTTTTATCGGCATCTTTAGACATGGTTCTAAATTTAAATAACTTGAAATTGGTATTATTTAATCCTACACGTGTTTGAAAATAAAACACCGGTAGGCCATTATTAATCATTATTGCCAAACTAATTAAAATAAAAAATGGCATTAATAACAATAAACCTATCAATGAACAAAAAATATCGAACGTTCTTTTTAGCATTTTTACCAAGTAATATCTAAACCAAAATTAATTTTATCTAAATGTTTCTCATCAAAAATTTTAGTATCAAAACCTAATGTTACTAATTCTTCTTTTATTTTCTCCACTGTATCTAAAGAGGCATCCTCATCTAACAAAAACATTAAGCCATTTGATCCGTTTTGTACACTATCCTGAATTTCTTCTAATACTTCGGCTACAGTATTTGCAAAATCGCCCTCTCGCGTTTCTAAATAGGTTTGTGTTAATTTTACAATTTCCTTTTTTGTCATGATCTAATTTAAGATTTTATCAACTGAACTAATCACAGCATTAACCACTGTTTGTACATTATCGGCCGACAGATCATAATACACAGGCAATGAAATTTCACGACTAAAATTATCGTAAGTGGTTGGGTAATCTTTGAGATCGTAACCCAAGTTTTTATAATAGGTCATAGCCGGCACCGGAATAAAATGCACATTGACTGATACATCCTGATCAAAAATTTCTTTCATAATAGCATCGCGTTGCACTTCGGTAATACCATTGATACGTAATGGATACAAATGATAGCAACCTTTTTTGTTAGCGGTTTCATGTTCCGGTAACTGAAAACGATCATCTTTTCCAAAGGCTTTGTTGTATGCATCAAAAATATCCTTACGTTTTAATTGGGTGTCGTTATCGTAACGTTCCAGTTCTATCAAACCAATAGCGGCCGATAGATCGGTCATATTACATTTATAACCGGCTTCAATAATGTCGTATTTCCAATTACCCTTTTGTGTTTTAGCCAGGGCATCTTTATTTTGGCCGTGCAAAGTAAACATACATAAATATTTGTAGATCTCTTCGTTATCAAAGGGTGCCGGAAAATTCAAAGCAATAGCGCCACCTTCGGCTGTAGTTAAATTTTTAACCGCATGAAAAGAAAACACCGATACATCAGTTAAGCTTCCACACTTTTTGCCTTTATACGTCGCCCCAAACGAATGCGCCGAATCGGACAAAACCATAATGCGACCTAATTTTTTTTGATTATCGGATTTAGGACGAAACAACAATTTATGTTTTTCTACCAAGGCATTGATCTCATCGTAATCACAAGGATAACCGGCAAAATCAACCGGCATAATGACTTTGGTATGTTGGTTAATGGCACGTTCAATGTTTGCGACTGAGATATTAAAATCAGAAGCATTCACATCTACAAATACCGGCTTGGCTCCACAATGAATAACCACATTAGCCGTAGCTGAATACGTATAGGCAGGTAAAATGACTTCGTCGCCCTCGCCTACTCCAAACCAACGCAACATGATTTCTAAACCGGCTGTGGCCGAATTTAAACACAAAGTATTTTTATTGCCGCAGTAAGCAGAGATCTTTTTTTCAAACTCTTTGGTACGCGGACCGGTTGTGATCCATCCTGATTTTAATGCTGCGGTAACTTCAGCAATTATCTTATCATCAATACGGGGAGGAGAAAATGGTATCATGCAATGAAATTATAAATGAAAAATTTAAAATTATAAATGAAAAAACTCATTTAATAATATGTTGTTTAGAAAAATTATATTGTAAAAATAAACAAATAAAAAATACAAAGAATATAAAACCGGCTTGCGCTTGCAACATAGATTCTACTAAAAAGTTTAAGATCATTAACACGCTGAACAAACTCAACAAGGAATTTCGTTTAACCAGACCATACACCAATGTTCCCAAAGTCATAATCAACAATAACATAAATCCAATAATACCTGTACCAATAAACGTTTGAAAGAATTGATTATGCGCGTTCAGATTTTTTTTGCTGGCACCCGTCATACCACTTTCATGATAGGCTTTTTGCAATTCATCATTTGCATCGCCCGGAGTGGTTCCAAACAAAACATTTTCTTTAATAAGTTTAATGGATTCTTCCCAGATCAAGATCCTAACGGCCGTACTTTCTGTAGCTGTTTTATCGATCGTTTCGGCAGAAGACGTAACTGAAATAGCTGTTTTAATACGTTCGAAATAAGATGGTACTAATTTATAAGCCACACTAATGACTACGACAATACTCAACATAAAAGCAATAATGGCTTTTTTATACCCTTTCTTATAAAACATAGCCAATAGCACAGCCGGTAATATTAAAACGGCAGAAGCTAATCCCATTTTTGAAGAAGCTAAGAAAATACCGGTTAATAAAACACAAGAGATAAATCCAATTTTAAAGTTGAGATTGGTTAAATGGCTTAACCATTGTTTGTAATACAACATCACCATTAATTGCGCCAACACCAAATACATGGCAAAATAACTGGGATGCATGAAATACGTAAACTCCGAATAAAAGAAGGCATTAAAGTCTTGAAAATAAAACAAATAGAAGGCTCTGAATAAACAAATAAAACAAGCCATAAAACAACCTGTAACAAAAGTGATGGCAATTTTTTTAACCTGAATATCAGAATAATTAGATGAGAAAATTAAAATAGGGAAAGCAAAAAAACTGAGTTTAATTTCAATACTCGTTAAGGCTTCATGTTTATTAGCAGAGAAAAAATAAGCAATGGCATGTAAAAAAAAGAATCCTAAAAACACATACGACCATTTATTAGTGAATACTTTCTTCAGCCCTTGCTTCACATCATCAAAAGCAAAAAAGCAAAGTGCCCATAACATGATCAAAATGGCATAGTTCACACCAAAGGGCAATAAAAAAGAGATCATCAATGGTAGATTGTATCCCCACTGCTGATAGCTATTTCTTAATTTTTGAAACATGGTGTTATCTTGATAATGATTCTTGTTTTTTAATGGATTTTCCTGCAATAAAAAAATCAATAATACCTTTTAAGTAACCAATGCCATAACTAAAATGCAGAATACCAAACGTGAAAGCGATGCCAAATACAGCACCAACCTCTGTTGATTTTCTGAGTGCAAACACAAACGCTAATAAAAAGTATAAGCCCAAAAACACCGAATAAATGGCGCCCCATTGCCAATTGATCAAAAAGCTTAGAGCTAACGTAATTAAGTATACTACAAAGAACAAAGGAATCAATTGCCTAACAGTGGTAATAGCTCTGTGTTTTTTATTAACGTATACTTTCCAGTAACCATACTGAAAATATTGCTTGAATAATTTACGGTAAGACGCTCTTACATAATACTGGCATTTAATCTCCGGGTTTAATAAGATCTTGTAACCATTAGATGTAATACGGTAATTAAATTCATCGTCCTGATTACGGATCAACTCTTCATCAAACAAACCAACCTTATCAAAAATTTCCTTTTTATAAGCGCCAAAGGCAACCGTATCTACATAACCTTGTTTGGTGCCTGTTCTAAAATGAGCATTGCCCACTCCAAAAGAAGAGGACATGGCAGCTCCTATAATTTGAGAAGCGCGATTTTCATACACATTCTCTAAAATTCCTCCGGCACACATCACGTTGGTATCAGTTGCTAAACTCTCTACATTTTTTGCAACAAAGTCTTTATCCAACTCCGAATGTGCTCCAAGGATAATGATGATATCAGTATTTGCAGTTTGTATACCAAGGTTTAAAGCAAAGGGCGTTGTTTTCTTTGTATTGATAAGCAAATGGAACTGCGGATGCTCTTTAATAAAATCGTTGATCAATTGTTGAGTTCCATCATTACTATTACCATCGCACACATAAGTGGAGATCAGATTACCGGTATACGATTGCGCAGCAATGGAAGACAAACATTTGATAATGTAGTCCTTCTCATTTAAACAAGGTATAACTATGGCAACGGTTTTCAACTTATTTTTCTAATTCTTTAATGGCTTGATTAAAACTAACAAATTCTATTTTATTGGCAGATAAATATTCTATTAGCCACATATACCAATCTTTCCAGGTTTTGTGAGCATCCGAAAAATAACGGTCGTGAAAAATAATTCCGAGATAAGGTAATTGCATATCAACGGCCTTATCAATGATCTTTTTAGTTTCTTCACAACACTGATGAAAATTTTTACTCTGCCACTGCTTTGGTTTTTCTATAATGTAACTATCCATTATTTGAAACGGAAATTCCCACATCGAATCAATTTTGTAAGGCACTTTAAAACTCAATTCGCTACTATCAAACACATACCCTACTTTAGCCATGTTTGAATAGGTATGATCATTTTTTCTAATGTAATGCATACGGGTACCAAAATTATCTTGCTTCGATAAAGACTTGAATAATATGTATTCTGAGTTTATTTTCTCATAAGATTCAAATTCAATACCATGCGGGCCGACACAGCAGCCCATTTCTTGCAGTTTACGAATCCAATAAGCAGACTTATCTTTGGAATAAGAAAGTCCTAAACCTTGGCTTACTCCAATAAAATAAGTTGTTGGTACCGAATACTTAAGATTAAACTGGTGTAAAGACTCAATATGTTGCCACTGATTTTTAAATACATCGCCTATTCTATTGAAGTATTCAGTTAAAGAAATTTTTCCTGACAATAATTCTATTTTACTCCTCACAAAAAACTTAGGCACGATCAGATCTTTCAGATAATGTTCTGAAGGAGTTAAATGATCTATATCGTGAGAAACTATAGCTTTCATGCGGTTCTAAATTTACTAATTTTAAAAGCTTACTTTTTGTTTTTTAAAAATTTTATTAGCCAGGGTAAATTATTGATCATCAAAAAATGGTAATCTAACGATAAAGCACCAAATCCCTTGTAAAACGAGGCTAAACTCTCTTTTGAACCGCCTCCAAAATCAAAAAAATCAGATCTGTGTTCGAAAAACTGAATGGCTGAACTGGTAAGTAAGTGCATACTACCTGAGTTTTCTGATTTATCAAAATTAGTTCCTTTTAAATAAACAGTGTGTTTACCATTACTGATAAAATGAGCAATAGCTTTTAAATTATTTTGCGCATCAACCACTCTGAAAGAAAACAATGTTTTATGTTTTATTCCTGACAACAATAAATTATTAAACGAATTAATGCTGTTATCTGACAAATGTAATTTCTTAGAAAGAAAAGGATCAAGGTATGTTTTGGATAATTCAACGATCTCATTTTCCGGAATTGCTTCAAACTTTAATTTATTTTCTAAAGCTTTCGCAATATTGCGTTTGGTATTTTGATTTTGCTTATACTCTTGCTTGTAATCAATAATATAAGTTGATTTTTTTGTATGATGTTTTGTCTTTAATTCATTAGACGCATTAATTTCTATTTCAATTAATTTATACTGTTGCTTTAAATGATCGTAAACCTTTTGCTCTTGTGCTAAATTAAACTTACCAAACATACCTAATTGAGGGGTAAAAGAAGGTTGATGCAAATACGAGATCCCGAATTTTACTTTTTGTGTTAAGGGAAATACGGTTTCATAATCGCCAAATACCAGAGCATCCCAATCGGGACACGTTGCATTTAAATAAAAAGATTGTGCAAAAACCAAAGGATACTGAGATGACAAAATAGTTTTGTCCCATTTTTCAAAATCAATATCATTATGTTTAATGTGTTGTATATTGTTCATTAGCCGGCTATTGTTGTAAATGTGTGTCCTTTTGATCTAGCCAATTTAATAAACTGTTCTAAAGCATCAAACGAATATGGGGCCATAGATTTCGGGTGACTTAAAACCGTTAAATGTTTTCTATTTTCTTTTTGAGCACGTTTTAAAACTGCCGATAATCTGGAAGCAAAAAAACCATCGCAACAAGCAAAATGATTGGTAGAAGAATAAAAATGTTTGTATACACGTTTCCTGTCAACCAACCATTTACCATCACCCACAGGTTTATAGATCTCGGGATTGGTTCTCATTTTATAATACATGTTCCAGTAAAAAAAAGGTGGTATCACATCAGGCGTTGTCGGAATCTCTAAAAATTGTCCACCTTTGGTTTCCATGCAGGGATCATTTTCAAAAGTCCAGCTGTCTTTATTCTGGGCAGAAGTAAAATCATAAGCATGTGCCGGCGAAAGATGTAAGCCATTATAATAAACTGAGCTATCAATTAAAATATTATTTTTCAGTAAAGCATTTTTAATTGGATCAAATGGTTGCACACACCAACCTCCTGCCCTGTATGACTTGCAAGGCTTTTCAATAATATCAATAATAGTTTGATGATATTTAGTCACAATGCTTTCTGCTTCGCTTTCAATAAAACTAGCCAGCTTATAGCGACTTGTATCAATTAGCCATTGGCTATTTTCATAACGACAATCTTCCCAATGAGGATGAACATGTAAGCCAATTTCGTGACCCATTTCCGCTAACCGAATCAATTGTGTTTTTATACGCTCATAATCTTGTTTGCAGGATTCGATATGAGCAAATTGTTTTAATTTGTATAAATACCCTGCATCCACATAAAACACAAATGGTGTTTTGTATTTTTCACTGATCTCAATGAGTTTTTGAGTTGGTTTTAAAATGCAGTTTTCAGCAGTACCTGAATCGGAACCGAAAAATAATTCATAATCAAATGTGATATGTATCTGCATCTTATTTATTCCCATTTGGCGTATACATTGTTATACCAAAATCAATATAATTTTTCACCATCGACAAATGCATGTGTTGTGCATCAATCAATAAACAATCGGCCAATCCCACTTTAAAGTGTTTCAAAAAACCTGCTTTTTCAAAATGAGGAATCAGCTCATTGCATTTTCTTTTTTTAGAATACACCGGATTATGAGCTTTGGTTTTCATTTCCAAATGTTCTCCTTTATCATTAATAAGTTTACAATTAAAGACATGAGTATGATAAACCGGGTATTTAAAATCATCCACCGCATCTTCCAGTGTATGTAAATTCGTTAAACTATTCAGATCAACTCCCATCAATATGATCTTTCCCTTTAATTCACACAACCTGTAAAACGGACTATGGCTATTGTATGGCGTTAATTGACCAAAATGCCCCTTCGTTAAATAATATGCTTGTTTTCCAATGGCACACACCGAATCAGTTGGATGCAAACTTCTCACGACGCCTTTTCGTTTTCTAAATAGCTCAGTAATGATTCCCATTTTTGAAGGTGTATGTTTCACATCAAAAACAGGATCTGTGTTTAAGTAATCATAATTATAACCAATGGCAGGAAAAGCAGGCATCATCAAGGTACCATCTTCACCAACAGTGTGTAACAAAGCATTGATCACCGTATCGGCACCACCATCTACATAACCAATTTTACTTAAGCTGGAATGGAGCATAACAATATCGCCATGCTTAATACCAACTTCATGCAATTGTTGGATGATCTCCTGTTTGGTAACAATTTGTTTATTTTTTAAAAGAGTCTCGCGTTGTTTTAATTTGGATCGCTTCTTATTATTTTTATAAAAATCAATAACCGTTTGAGGTAATATTTTAAGAAGTAGTTTTCGCACTAATAATTTATTTTAAAACAATTCTCTCTTTTTAAATTTTAATAAAATTTCTAAAGGCAACACCGCCTTATTGGCTGTATAGTAAGGGAATAATTCAGGGCCAAAACTTCTGAAAAATTTCTCAACTCCTTTTAGCATGGAGCCCTCAAAATCAAAGATCTCACAATTCAACTCTTTAGCTCTTTCAATACTTTTTTGAACCAATAAATTATTAACGCCCTGAATACCCGATTGTTTATTGATACCTCCTAATAAGTAATAACAGGATCTTTTATCATAAATGCAAAAAACCATTCCTAACACTTCCTCATTTTTTTTAGCTACAAAATGAAAAGAATTAGATGGACTTGAAAACTCTAACATTATTTTCTTTAAGGTGTCTTCATAAATATTGGCACCTGTTGCCGATAAGTTTTCCTTGAAAAAATCGAATACCTGTTGTTGAGATAAACTGTTAACCGACGTTTCCACACCTTCTTTAATGGCCTTACTAATGGCATTACGGGTTTTAGAATCAAAATTGGAAGTGATCTCTTCAACGCTTTTCTCTAAATTAATTCGGTAAGTATAATTAGGAACCACTTTGTACTTATTCCAAATAAAAGCTTGCATATCGATCATTTCAGACGGAAAAGCTAAAATAGTCAACGCACTTTTTTGAGCAGAAAAATAATTACACACTTCCTGCATCACCTCTTTTGAAAAACTGTTTTTCGAAGATTGATTTTTACTATCGCTTATAAAAAACAAACCACAGTGCGGTGTATAAGGCGGTAGCTTAATAAAATCAAATCCAAACTTTTTTGTTTTTAAATAGTAAAAACCGCCAATTAATTGGTGTTCGTCTTTGTAAATTCCAATCATCACCAAACCATTGCCATAAATAGACAACCAGGCTTTACTGCCGAAAACGCCAATATGCGGTTCAGCTTTCTCTACAAATACATCTATATGTTCAACTACCTTTAAGATCATTTTATTAATTGCTTATAAACGGCAATCATCTGTTGAATATTATGGTTCCAATTATATTTTGCGACAACTTTTTCTCTGGCTTGTTTACCAACTCTTACCGTTAGATCCCAATCCAGTAAATATTTTTCCATTTCTTGAGTAGTTTGCTCTACGTTTCTTACTTCTACCAAAGATCCAAAATCGCTATTTTCAACTATTTCTTTTAATCCACCCGTATTAGTTACTACCACTGCTTTTTCGCAAGCCATGGCTTCAATAACTGATACTCCAAAACTTTCATACTCACTGATATTAACAAGTACATTTAACATATTATAATAATTAGACACTTCTGAAAAAGCAATCCTTCCAGTAAACACGACATCCTTTTCTATTTGTAGATCAGCCGCTAATTGTTTTAAATTGCCTGATTGAGAACCTTCTCCTATAATTAAAAGTTTAATATTTTTTTGAGGATATTTAGATTTTAATGCGCTAAAAGATCTTATAAGAATATCCGTATTATAAAGCTTTTCCAGTTGCTTAATACTTCCAAAAACAAACGCAGAGTAATCAAATAAACTGTTCACGGCCTTGGCTTTAAACTCTTCTATGTTTACTCCAAAAGGAATCACATTAACCTCTTTATTGGTTACGGGTCTTAAATAATCCTTAATGGTATAAGATGTTGCACAAATAGCGTCAGCCTTTTTTAAATTAAATTTCAGTAAGGATTTATTAATGAAATTTTTTTGTGGAAATTTCATTACATCCGTTCCCCAGGCTGAGATCACAAATGGATGAAAACCACTCAAAGCTCCCACTAAACCATAACTTGTAGCATAATGTGCGTGCAACACATCCGGTTTAAATTCCCGAATTACTTTTTTTAATTGTTTAACATGTCTTAGATAAGCTATTTTTTTTACGCTTTTATCCGATTCAAGTCGAGATACAGGCTCGTATAACAAAGTTATATGAGGATTATTTTGATACCAGAGATAAGAGGCTTTATTGAAACTAAATAATCCAACTTCTACACCATTAGCTGCCAAACCCAAAGCCCACTTTTCGGTGTGTTCAGAATAAGTATCAGCTAATAAAATAACTCTCATCGTTTTTGACATTGTATAAAAATAAAGAGTTTGTCGCAATATCTCATTTCTTATCCAAAAGGTTATAAACAGCGCAAGTTTAAAATATTTATGGTAAGCTTATAAAAATGATAACTTTGTCATTAATTTTAGCCATTGATCCAGCCCAAAAACATAGCCTACATCACCGTTTCTGATCCCAGAGACAAACATGCCTGGAGTGGCACTAACCACTATATATGGAAAGCGCTTGAAAAACGATTTGGACAGGTTGATCTGTTAGGACCGGATGAACCTAAATTAGTGACCTTTTTATGTCAGATAGTACATGGCATTTCCTTATATATTTTCAAAAAACGATTTGATTACCGTAACTCAACCTTTTATGCCAAAGCTTGCGGCAGGTTGTTTGACAAAAAATTAAAACAAAAACCCTACGACCTGATTGTTTCTCCTGCAGGTATTGCTTATATAGCTTATTTAAAAACATCGGTTCCTATTGTTTTTGTAGGCGATCGTATCATTGCTAATGCCATTGGCTATCATACCATTATCAGTAATTTATGGAAATGGTCGGAGCAACAAAGTATTAAAACAGAAAGTATAGCATTAAAGCGTTGTGCTTTGAATATTCTTTCTTCGCACTGGGCAGCTGATTTTGCAATTGATCATTACAAACTCAATAAAAAAACCACCATTGTGTTACCTTTTGGTGCCAATATGGATGTAACGCCTACTGCTGATTATGTATTTACTCATAAATCAAAAAACACCATTTGTAAATTATTATTAGTTGGAACAGCCTGGAAAAATAAAGGTGTTGATATTGCGATTAATACTTTAAATATTTTACTGCAAAATAATATTCCTGCTCATTTAACCATTGTTGGTTGCACTCCTGATGAACCGGTTAATGTTAAGCATATTACCAATATTCCTTTTTTAAATAAAAACACACCAGACGGATTAAAACAACTGGAAGAGTTATTTTTAAGTCATAGTTTTTTTATACTTCCTACTCGTTTTGATTGTACACCAATTGTATTTTGCGAAGCCAGTTCATTTGCCTTACCTATTTTATGTTCAAAAACCGGTGGTGTTGAAGGCCATATAAAAGAAGGTGTTAATGGTTTCTTAATTCCCTATGAAGATCAGGGCGAAGCTTACGCTAAAAAAATAATGGAATTGTTTCAAGATCCAACCGCTTACGAAGCACTTACTAAAAATACCCGTCAACTGTACGATAAATTTTTAAATTGGGATACCTGGAGTTTGAAATTGCAGGAAGCTTTATTAACTCTTGAAACGCCGCACTAAACATTTGATAAAAAGCTTTAACAAATTCTCATTTTTTTTATTTCTCAACTCAGATTTTAAATAAATAGAAAACGCTTTTACTCCTAAGTTAGTTAAACCACAAGCATCTAACCAATGCTTCATGATAACAACTTCAAAAATCTGAGGATCAATCAGTTTAGCTGTTTTATTTTGGGCAATAAGTTGTCTGAACCATTTTTCTAATAATTGTAAATCTTGTGCTGATGTAATGATTTGAGAATTGCCTAACAAACAATATACTCTCAAATCATCTTCCGTAAAATCAAAGCCGGCTTGTTTTAAAATTTGCTGCCGTATTCTGTTTGAAGATTCTATTTGAGCTGCGTGATGTTTTTGAGTAACCTGTTGAGGGTGAAGCCGATATTTTAATAATGTTTCAGGAACTGCCGAAAAACGAGTCTTAAAGATCAAGCGGCTCCATAATTCATAATCTTCGGCATGTTTATAGTTGGCATCAAATAATACTTGTAGATCTTTCAATTCAGAATTTCTCAGCATTAAGGTCGGATGAACCACACTGGAATTAAAAAATAAATAAGAGAAGATCTCATCGTGGTTTTTAAAAGCAGTGTATGACTTTTCTGATTGACCATCAAATTGTGTATAGTTGCAAGAACATACACCAATTTCAGGATGTTGTTCTAAAAAATCAAATTGCTTTTGTAAACGATTTGGTAAACTCACATCATCCGCATCCATACGTGCAATGTATTTCCCTTTAGCTTGATGAAATGCGGTGTTTAAAGAATAGATCAACCCTTTGTTCCCATCATTATCGATCAAAACTATTTTCTTATCATTATAGGATTTAATGATATTCAAACTCTCATCCGTTGAACCATCATTCACAATAATGAATTCAAAATCTGAAAAACTTTGACTTAAAATACTGTCAATTGCTTCACGCAAATAAATGGCTCCGTTATAAACAGACATCACAACCGATACTTTCGGTTCAGTTATATTTATAGTTTGATCCAAGATTGAGGAATAATGTCTTTTGTATTAACTGATGGATCAGCGATCCATTGTTTTGGTGCAACAACTATTTTTTGAGAATTATTATTTAACCATGCTCCCCACCAGCTAAAGCTGCTATTAGCAATAATATTATGCTTACATAACGACATTAAATACATATCGCTATGAGCATCATTGGTTTCTACAAAGTTAACAGGAAAATCATATTTCAAATTTTCTTTACACCAGGCTATATCATCCGAAAAAACAAATAACTCAATAGCATCCTGTTTATTTGAAAGCAATGAGATAGCCTGATTGTAATAATCCAAAGAACATAAACCATGAAACTGATGTGCATTTGCATTAGAAACATAATCGCCTCGACGAACATGAACAGACACACTATTCACTCCCGAAATTTTAGCTAATAATTCTTTATTTCTATCAACGATCTTTGCGCCAAATGTAAAATCCTTTTTGATGTCTTGAGCAACATCTTTAAAGTACAATTCGCTTTGCCAAAAACCACTCAAATACGTATGTTTAGGATACTTTGTAAACTCCGTATGATAAGGCGTTCCACTTTCTACCGCCATCATGCGATTGAATAAAAAAGGGAAGCGACGTTGTAATTCCCGTTTGAATTTATTCTTTCCTAAATTTGAAAATGCATTGATTTCTTCTTTAGAAGCAACAGTAATTTTAGCTTCAAAGATCCCTAATTCAAAATGACGTTTAGTAAATTTCCCTTCAGGATCACTCTCTAATTCAATGGTATCAACTTTAACTTCTGTATGATGTCTCAATGCCAAAGCCTTACCCGCAGCATATTGAAACATCTGATTTCCTAAACCACCAATTAATTTTACAACGATCATGATTTCAATAAGTTTGAATATAATTGCTCATACTCCTTGGTGATCACTTCCCAGCTATATTTTTGTTGCCAGATCTCAAACGATTCATTGGCCATCTTTTCGCGTTTTGTTTTGTTATCATACAAGGCATTTAATTTTTCAACGCCATCAGATACAACAACATGACTAAAACCACCTTCATCTTTAGTGGTAGCCATAATTTCCCCACCTTTTGTCCATTGTGCAATTTCTATTGAATTACCCACATCCGTTGATAAGAAAGGCAATTTAGAAGCCGCACATTCAAACAAGACTATTGGCGAACATTCTACATTAGATGGAAACAAAAACAGATCAGCTTCTTTGTAAGCCGCTACTGTGAACTCTCTTGAGAAATAATTAAAAATGATCTTTTTACGACCGAACAATTTATTGATAAAACTTAACCAGGCTAATTTTGGATGCTTGATGTATTGTCTTTTAAAATACTGGTAGTTATTCCCAATCATCAATAGCGTACCCTGTTTAATTTTTGATCTCAAAAACAATTCGATCGCTTCTTTATGTCCTTTCCAACCTGTATAAGAACCAACTAATAAGATCAAAAAATCATCTTTAGGGATTCCTAACTCTTTACGGATGTCAATTTTTGTTTCAGGTAAAAACTCATCAGCCGCAGCTCCATTAGGAATCAAGGTAATGTGCTTCACATTATTTTCGCGTGCATAATTAATATCCCGGTAATCATTACTTAAATACACATTCATGTCGTAACCATGAATCCAGGTTTTCATGTCTTCAAAATAATCTTTGAACTCCGGCCAATACAAACCTGAATAACCGGTAGGAATAGAAACCTTTTTGGCTTTGATCTGATTTAAGATTGGTAAAGCCAAATTAGTAGCCCATTGCTGCGCAGCAAAAAACGAAATGATATCAGATGAATTGTTTAATAAAAAATCAACGTATTCCTGATCATTTTCATTTTCCACTTTACGCGGATTCCCAACAATATTAAAGGTTTTGATCTTTACGCCATGAAGTTCAGTAAATGTTCTATCGGGATGAAAACGGGTTAATACCGTCACATCATGTCCTAATTTTACTAATCTTTCAGAAAGTTGTTTTACCACTTCCTGCATTCCGCCCACGGCGGGAAAATACGACTCAACACAATGAAAAATTTTCATTACTCTTAATTTTTAACTCTATTTATATACCAGAGTCATGCCCGGCAAACCCATATTGGTAGATACCACATTATATTTATCCTGGCGACTTGCTAATACATCTTTAATGGCTTTAAATGGCCCGATGTTATAATTTGATTCTTCTGTTTGGTAAAAAGTATCATGCAATAATACAGCAGCGTCAGGAGCTTTATCTAAAATTGTTTCCAATTCACGCTTAACTGATTCGTAACTATGATCGCCATCAACAAAAAACAAAACTCTGCCTTTAGGTTTCTTTGCATTAATAATTTCAAATGATTTTACCAAACCATCTGCCTGATGTAAAGTTACTTTTTTAATACCTCTCACCATTTTACCTCTGTTGTCCTGAGGGTGTTCATTATGAAACACATCATCCGGTAGATCAATAGAATGAATTTCTGATGAAATATTAAACGCTTCAGAGATCTCATGAAAGATTCTGGCAGATTTACCAATGTTTGTCCCCCACTCAAAAATATATTCCGGTTTAAAATAACAGACAGCAGATGTCATCAACATTAACTCATTTAGCGGAAAAGGATGGAAGCCAACTATAGGAACCAATTTATTCACTATGAAATCAGAAGTAACCCAATTATTTACTTCAAATTCTTTTGCTCCATGAGTCAAAACCGGGTTACCCAATGGTTTGCTTTTGCTAAATAATTTTTTGATCATAGAGAGATTTTTTTTAAAGATAAGAATTCCTATTTATTAATGACAAAAGGATGTAAACCAAATAATTTGTTTTCTATTTTAAGCATTAACATTTTAAATGGGTTAGATTTGTTTTCTCTCCGGCTCAATATATTTAAACGGTATCTGATTATTTTCTCATACTGTTTTTTTCTTTCTTCGATGATTGCTTTATCATTAGGATACAAAACGGCAATTTCATCAGCTATTTTTCTTAACGCTTGTTCAAGCTCTGCAATTGAAGATCCTTTGTATAATTCTTTTTTCCAATGATATAAAGCTTCCAGATCAATGATGGCTTGGTTAGTTTCTCCTATTAAATGCTCTATGTTTTTCAAACCTTGATTATAAAGAGCGTACTCCTTAAAATTTGCAAAGTTCTTTGATAAACCTTTATCATGATGCCTGTAATCTACCAATATTTCCGGTAAATTAGCAACATCTCCTTTTTCCGAAAACCGCGACCACAGATCAAAATCTTCATACAAATTTCTATCCGGATTATAGTTTCCAACTAATTCTATGGCCGATTTTCTGAACATTACAGAACTATGCACAAACGGATTATCAAACATAAGATCAAATTTCAAATCGGCCGAATGACTGGCATGAATATGATATAAAACCTTGTTTGAATTATCCTGAAATATTTTGGCTCTTGTACCCAATAACAATACATTAGAATATTGCTCTAAATACGCTACTTGTTTTTTAAAACGATCACGATGAGAAATATCATCCTGATCTTGACGAGCAATGTATTTACCATTACATAAACCAAGTCCAATATTTAATGTAGCTCCTAACCCCTGGTTTTCCTGATCAATGTACTTGATTCGCGGATCGGAATAAGAACGAATGATCTCATCTGATCTATCTTTAGAGCCATCATTAATAATAATAAATTCGAAATGAATATACGATTGATCTAAGATACAATCGATGGCTTCTTTCAAATAATCCTGCCCATTATACACAGGCATCACTACACTTATTAATGGATCGGTATTCATTTAACTATTGTATCTGGTTTTAATCCCTAATTTGTCACTTAGTTTTCTAAAGAATTCATCTGAAGCTGTGGGGATTCCTTTATTTTTTATTTTCTTTAAAAGCTTTTTGAAATCATTTTTTTGCTCTTTATTTAATCTGAAATTATTTTTTTTGATCCAATTTTTAAAGTCAGAAAATATGGTGTCAAAAATAATCCAACCATCAGAATGAGTAGATCTAATAGATGTCTCAACATTGTCGATATACTTAATTAAAGTTTCATTAACAAAAGCAAAATCAGTTTTCGTAGAAACCCTTAACCATAAAGCATAATCCTCAATGGCAATGAATTTTTTTTCTTCAGGAAACAAAGAAGTATCTAGTAGCAACTGTTTATTAACTAATACCGAACTGCAAATAATTGAGTTCTGAAGCATCAGATCTTTAAGCGTAACTGTTGAATTACTAAAGTCAGAAAACATTCCTTTATCTTCGCCAAACCTCATTCTGCTAGCATTGGTACAAACTGCTTTTACCTGATATTTTTCGATAGCCTCAATTTGTTTCTCAATTTTAGTTGGCATCCATTCATCATCACTATCTAAAAAAGCTACCCAATCGCCCTGACTTTGTTTAATTCCTATGTTTCTTGGAATAGCGGGACCACCATTTATACCGCAATCAATCCATTTAACTTTTGGATCATTGATCGCAATTACTAATTCTTTCGAGTTATCCGTTGAACCATCATCACAAACTAATATTTCGGTAACCGGATAAGTTTGCATTAAAACACTGGCAATTGCCTTCACTAAATCGTTAGCACGATTGTAGGTTGGAATAACAACAGATATAGAAACGTGTTTTTGCAATTGGATTAAATAAACTATTCTCTGCCAATAATTTTTTTGACTATTTTTTTAGCTAACTGCATGATCGTTTCTTTTTCAATGATCACTTCAGGTATTTTAGGTCCTGACACAGATAATGTAGGATGTGCCAATTGATTCAAATCGTTTGTTTCTAACGCTTTAAAAGGCTCAGTCCATTCAAACCCTTGAATAAAATATTCAGGAATATCAACGATTGTTTTGCTGTGTCCCATTCGCAAGGTTTCCAATAAAAATGATTGAATTGGTTTAAAGCTTTGAATAGCCGTATTTTTTTTAGGCATGTACAATAAAATTTTCCCATCAAATCTCAGAAAACTGATATGTGCATCAATATTATACAAGTATTCATAATACATTAAAGGAAATTCAAAATAACCTTTTGGAGCAACTCTAAAAACTTCTGCTAAAAATTTAGGAACATCAGGCACATGTTCTAATACATGAGAACAGATCACATAATCAAATTCATTATCCTTAAAAGGAAAAACATCTCCTTTATAAAACACAATTTGCTTATCGGTCACTAATTTATCTGCATGTCCAAATTGTTTTTCGTATTCGGCTTCATCATCAAAATCCATTTCCAACAACACATCCGAACGATGAAACGGTGTGGAACCAGGACCTATTTCTAAAACTCTATCCGTTGATTTTATGTTGGTTATTCTTTCAGGGAAAAACATACTAACTCAATTTTTTAAATTTAACAGGCATTGGATTTAAGATCAACCCGCTTTGGGTATTCACAATTCTCTTATTTTGAGAAGTTTCCCCAACATCAGAAATTGAAATACTAACTACATTATCTACATATTGAAAAGCGCGTTGTTCAGATGACAGACCAATTACGATCGAATAAACACCGGTTGTTAACATCAGATCTGTATTATCAAACGTCATTTCATATTCTCCGGCCACCAAGTCGTCCGGAGCACTCCAGGACGTTCTGATCGCTTGTTCGAAAGAAGATACAATACCAAATCCCATAATAAAATGTGGCGTAGGTTTAAGAATTGTAAATACAATTCTTGCTCTCCAATCATCTCCAACAGGAATTTCAACTAAAGAATTTCCTTTCATGTCTTCAATAAACACGGTATGCGCATAACCATAAGATAGCTCTTGCGGTTGTGGTAATTTAAATTCAGATTGACTGGCTTCTCCTGATTGCAAATAATGTCCAACAATATCATCGATCTCGCCATAAGAATGCATCGTTCCCTTGTTCAAATACAATCCTTTATTACATAATTTCTGAATGGCTTGCATATTGTGGCTTACAAACAAAATAGTTCTTCCCTCTCCCTTACTCACATCATTCATTTTGCCAATACACTTTTTTTGAAAAGCCGCATCACCAACTGCTAACACTTCATCTACTATTAAGATCTCCGGCTCTAAATGCGCAGCTACTGCAAAAGCCAAACGCACATACATCCCGCTGCTATAACGTTTAACAGGTGTGTCCAAGAATTTTTCTATTTCACTAAACGCAACGATCTCGTCAAATTTTTTGTCGATCTCATGCTTGCTCATTCCAAGAATAGAGCCATTCAAATAAATATTTTCTCTGCCCGATAGATCACCATGAAAACCCGTACCTACTTCTAACAAAGAAGCCATACGGCCGATGTACTCAATTTTACCGGAAGTTGGTGGAGTAATACGTGATAATATTTTAAGTAAAGTTGATTTACCTGCACCGTTTCTGCCGATCACTCCTACTCTATCTCCCTGGTTAATTTCAAAAGACACATCTTTCAAAGCCCAAAAATCTTCGGTCTCTTTTTTTCTTACGATGTTTCGTAAATTCTTAGCTCCGTTAATGAGATTACCATACAGGGTATCACTTTGCTGTACAGCATTTTTATTAAGTATGTATTGCTTACTTAATCCTTCTACTTTTATAATTGCATTACTACTCATTAAATGTAATCCACAAAACTACGTTCGAACTTAAAGAAATATTTTATTCCAATAATTAAAAACAAAAACGATACACAAATCGAAACAATAAAATAGCTCCAATCGTAAATAGCGTTACCGCCAAACAAGGCATACTTAAATCCATCAATAGCGCCAACCATAGGATTTAAACAGAATAACCAGTGTAACCAATTCGGCATTCTTTCTAAATAATAATTAGTAGAAAAAATAACCGGAGAAGCGTACATTCCAAATTGTAAAATAACCGGTACAATAAATTTCACATCTCTGAATTTTACATTGATAGTAGCAAAATATAAACCAATCCCAAAACCATTAATGATGGTTAGTAAAATAAATAATGGTGCTAATAAAATATGCCAATGTATACTTTGTCCTGCCACAATAAACAATACGATCAAAATAACCAATGAAATTAAAAAATCCACCAAACACACTAAAATGGTACTGATTGGAATAATGATCTTTGGGAAATAGACTTTTGAAAATAAGTTAGCATTATTGATAATGGAATTACTAACATCACTAAAGATGCTTGAAAATAATTGCCACAACAACATTGCTGATGCCACATAAACAAAATTTGTAGCCGTGCTTTCGGCATTGTTTATTTTACTTGAAATATAACCAAACACTAAAATACTGATGGTTGGTTTTACAAGAGCCCATACAATACCGGCAAAGGCTTGTTTGTACCTAACCAAAAAATCTCTTTTAGCTAAATTATTTAATAAGCTTTTGTATCTTAAAATTTCTTTAAGAGAGAAGGAAGAACCTAAACCAGCATTAATTATTACCTTATCTTGTTTCAATGAAATACTAAAATTAAATCTTTTAAATGATTGAAAAGTTAAAGCCCTAAAGATATTCACTTTATTGATTAAATTTTAGAAATATAGTATTTAAAAACAAAAAAGGTTTTTCATTAATGAAACAAATATTTACGTTTCGATCTGTTTATTATTAATAATATCAAGCTACTAAGGGATTAATTCACTTCGTTCCTTGATCCCCAGTCTCCCATCGTCAACATCAAATGTGTGGCTGCGCTATTTTTTATTTTCTACAAGCCATTGAAAGCAGAGCTTTCTGTCTTTTCGGAAAACAAAAAAGTCCCGCAATAGCGGGACCTCATTTGATGCATTCTGCGGAGAAGGAGGGATTCGAACCCTCGGTACAGTTACCCGTACGCATGTTTAGCAAACATGTCCTTTCGGCCACTCAGGCACCTCTCCAACTCTTATTTAATTTAAGAGAGCGTAAATGTAGGATTTTTTTTAATTTATTAAAACATTAAAAGAAAAATATTTTTTTCAATCGCTTTTTTAGAAGATCGTTATTACTCAACGATCACTTTTACGATTGTCTGATATTGATTGCTATCAATCGCTTTTACAAAATAAAAACCTTTTGCAAATAATGAAACATCTATGGACAGTTGTTTGTTATAGGTTTTAGTAGCAAATACTTCTTTTCCTAATAGATCAATAATTTGAAAACGATACTCCTCAAAAGTGTTATTATCAACCTTAATCGTTAATAGATCAGATGCAGGATTTGGATACACGGAAACAAAAGAACTTAAATCCAATTCTTCTATCCCAACATTATTCACATTGGCCGAATTAAAAAAAGCTAATCCTCCAGCATGATTTCCAATAAACAGATCTCGTTTACCATCATTGGTAATATCTTCAAAAGCCACAGCACAACGGGTTCCTTCATTAATTAAGTATAAATTTGTGTCCACGCGATTAAATGTTCCTGTTAAATTTCCATCAATGTTATCGTATAAATAAATATTACCTATTTCACTTCCTACTAATAGTTTTGTAGTACCCGCATTATCAAACAAATAAGGCACACTATAACCCGTGATATAACCAAATTGTTTTACATCAACGCCACCAAAAGAAGAAGTTAGTAAGCCAAATAACGGTGCAGAAGCCGTTCCTGCATTTCTATAGTGAGATAATTTTCCATTTTGCCCGCCAATCACCAATTCCAGCAAACCATCTTTATTCACATCATATAATTGCGGGTAAGCAAAATTCCCCACATCTATACTTTGATAATTAGCTACGTGATTAGCAAAAACTGCGGGATTCCCCACCCCTGCGGTGTTTTCAAAATAATGTAAACTTCCGTTATTTTCTCCAATTAATAGATCCTTGTCGCCATCCCCATCCAAATCGCCAAAGGTTGGGGCCATCGAATATATATTATAGGTAGAAAACGATTGATAATCTTTGGTTATTAAAGAAAAAGAAGGTGCTGTTGATGTGCCAATATTTCTATAATAAGCTAATTTAGATTTGTTTGTATTTACAGTATAATAACCTAAATCACCCACAATTAGATCTTGTTTACCATCAGCATCGGCATCAAACAAAACCGGGTAAGCTCCCTCTCCCAATTCGATCATGCCTTCCTGTAAGAAATTCTTTTTCTGAAATACAAAATCAACGGTAGCCGTACTGGCGGCATTTTTATAGAACCACACACTTTCGTAGTTTTCCGAACCAGAAACCGTATTTGGACTGGCAAGTAAATCCTTAAATCCGTCATTATCCACATCCAAATAGTAGGTGCATGGATAAGTGTTCATTTTAACGATCGTCGTATTTGCTTTATTAGGATAATTAGGGTACGTATGGGTTGTATCTCCTATATGAGCATTTGATGAACTGCCCACGTTTTCTACAAAAAATACCTGATTACAAGAAATATCTCCTAAGATCAAATCCTGATCGCCGTCTCCGTTTCTATCAAAACACATGATACAAGAACCGGCATGTGCTGTTTTATTACCATATTTATTCCCATTAATAGCCTCATTGAATAATTTAGGATATGGGCATTGACTCATGTACACTTCGCAATTACTTTCCTGCATATCACCCCAACAATCGTCTACCATATCAAACACCAAACTATCAGCAATTCCATATAACTCCTTGCTCATATTTTTATGAAATTCCATTTTTACCCCAAAAACGGAGTAGGTTAAAATGTCCAGATCCCCATCCCCATCAATATCTGCTATTCCGGGTAAAGCCACAGCATTGCTGTAGATATTAGAAATATTTGGTGTACCGGTAGGATTATAATCGCTTAAAAGCAAAGGTTTTTCGAGAGTTAAAGTAAGATTGGCGCCAACACTTTGATTTTTAAAAACTTTGATACCACCAACGGTAGACGTAAACAAATCAGCCTTCCCATCATTATTGTAATCAAAAAACATAGCCCAATCACTCACTTTTGGCATTTGACTTTCGTATTCAGGAGCATGTTTGTATTTAGAAACCCCAAAAGTACCTACATTTAGAAAAACACGCAGTTTTCCGCCAGAACCGCTTACTTTATCGTAGGCAACAATGTCTTCTTTGCCATCATTATTCAGATCAATAGCAGTAAATGAGCTAAAATTAAGCCCCCCTGCCCATGGATTCATTAATTGAACTCCGGATTCAAAAACAGGGATTGTATCTCTATACACATTGGTTTGAGCCTTTAATTTTAATAAAATGCTGCTAAAAACCAATACTAAAATTAAACGACTCATATAAGTGCAAAATTACGAATTAAAACATCAAATTTTACTTAACTTCCTTATTTTCAGCATTAAAATAATTTGCTTTATATAGGCTATACGTATATATTTGCAACCTTAATTTTATTTGAAATAATACCAAATTTATGCAAAACAAAGGTGCCATTAAAATTTTTGCTATTCTATTAGCTTTAGCCTGTATTTTTTACTTATCGTTCTCATGGGTAACCCGTGGCGTAGAAAATGATGCAAAAGAATATGCTGAAGGAATTTCAAGTTCTGCAGGAGTGCAAACTGCTGCTAAAGCTTATGCAAACGGAAATACAACCAAAGAGTTATTTTATGTTGATTCTGTTAAAACAAAAGTGTTGGACAGATACTTGGATTCAATCAAAAAACAACCGGTTTACGATTTGTTTATAGCAGATTACACTTACGAAGAGTGTAAAAAACGTGAGATCAACTTAGGTTTAGATTTACGTGGTGGTATGAACGTTACGTTAGAAATATCTGTAGCTGATATCTTAAAGAACTTATCTAATGCTAATCCTGATGCGGCTTTCAATAAGTCTATCAAAGATGCGCAAGATAATATGGGTAAAGGAAACAACGATGATTTCTTAACTTTATTTGAGAAAAAATATAAAATAAATGCACCGGCAGGACGTTTAGCTCCTTTATTTCAAACATTAGAATTAAAAGGTGGTATTGCTTACAATGCTACAAACGAAGAAGTAATTACTTTTATCAGAGCTAAAGTTGATGAGTCTATTTCTAACTCAGAAAAAACGTTCCGTTCTCGTATCGATCGTTTTGGTGTAGCACAACCTAACATTCAAAAATTAGGGAATACTGGTCGTATCTTAGTTGAATTACCTGGTGTAAAAGATAAAGAACGCGTACGTGAATTATTACAAGGTACTGCAAACTTAGAGTTTTGGGAAACTTATGAGAATATGGAAGTAGCTCCATTATTTGAAAAAGCAAACGATAAATTAAAACAAGTTTTATATCCTGATTTTGAAACTAAAAATGATACTGCAACTGTAGCAGCAGATTCTTTAGCTGCTAAAACAAATTCTGTAGCTGCTACATCAACTACTACAGTAAAAGATTCTTCAAAAGTTTCTGATTCATTATTAGGGTTAAATAAACCGGTTACTCCTACAAAAGCAGCTCAGGATACAGCTTATGAAAACTTCATGAAGCGTTTCCCTTTATACTCTTTATACTCTCCATTAAAAGCAGCGGTTTATCAAGATCCTCAATCTAAAGGATACGCTTACATTCCTGGTCCAATGGTTGGTTATGCTTTAAAAGCAGATACAGCTAAAATTGGTGAATACTTACGTAACGAAAAAGTAAAATCTGTTTTCCCTTCTAAAATTAAATTCATGTGGGGAGCAAAAGCAAATTTACGTGGTGATGAAAAGAATCAAGTAGAAACTTTTGATCTATATGCTATTAAAGTAACAGACAGAAGCGGTAAAGCTGCGATGTATGGTGATATCATTTCTGATGCACGTAAAGATTTTGACGCTCAAAGCGGTGGTCACCCATACATTAGTATGACCATGACAGGTGATGCAGCTATTAAATGGGCAAAATTAACTAAAGACAATTCTCCTCAAGGTGATAAAAAAGGTCGTTCTATTGCTGTAGTAATGGATAACATGGTTTATTCTGCACCTACTGTAAATGGAGAAATTAAAGGTGGGCAATCTCAAATCACCGGAAACTTTACAGTTGAAGAAGCTGAAACATTAGCGGCTGTATTAAGTGCCGGTAAATTACCTGCTCCTGCTCGTATCGTTGAAGAAAGTGTGGTTGGTCCTACTTTAGGTCAGGAAGCCATTGATTCAGGTTTAATGTCTACTATGATTGCCTTATTAGTAATATTAGTATTTATGTACATGTATTACAACAAAGCTGGTATGGTAGCTAACGTTGCCTTAATAGCCAATATGTTCTTTATTATGGGTATCCTTGCCTCTATGACGGCGGTGTTAACCTTACCTGGTATTGCCGGTATCGTATTAACCATCGGTTTGGCGGTAGATGCGAATATCCTGATCTTTGAGCGTATTCGTGAGGAATTAGCTCTTGGAAAATCATCTAACCAAGCCATTAAAGAAGGTTTCAAACATGCCATGAGTTCTATTATTGACTCCAACGTTACCTTAGCAATCTTAGCGGTTATCTTAATGGTATTTGGTTCTGGTCCTGTTCAAGGATTCGCAACCACATTATTAATTGGTATTGGAGCTTCTTTATTCTCAGCAATTTTAATTACTCGTTTAATTTTCGATTGGATGTTGGAACGCAAAATGGAAATTCCATTTGATAACAATGCCACTCGTAATGCTTTCAAAAATGTAGCGTTTGATTTTGTTGGCCGTCGTAAATTATATTATGCAATTTCTACTGTAATTATTGCTTTAGGCGTTGTATTCTATTTCAAAAACGGTGGATTTGATCTAGGTGTTGATTTTAAAGGTGGACGTACTTATCAGGTTCGTTTTGAAAAAGAAATGAATACCGAAGATGTGAAACAAGCTTTAGCAAAAGGTTTTGAATCCGCTCCGGAAATTAAAACTGTTGGTAATGCCAATCAATTAAAGATCACAACTACATTCCGTGTGGCTGATAACTCTCAAACAGTTGATACGGAAGTTGAAAAAGTATTAAATGATGGTTTAAGTAAATTAAACACTAAATATGAGATCGTAACTCAACAAAAAGTAGGTCCTACTATCGCTACCGATATTTTGTACGGTGCTTATGGAGCTATCTTATTCTCTTGTCTAGTGATGTTTATTTATATCGTTGTACGATTCAAAAAATGGCAATATGGTTTAGGTGCGGTTGTGGCTTTATTTCATGATGTGTTAGTGGTATTATCATTCTATACCATTTTACATGGTGTGGTTCCTTTCTCTTTAGAGATCGGCCAGGATTTCATAGCTGCTATCTTAACGGTAATGGGTTACACAATGACTGAAACAGTGGTTGTATTTGACCGTATCCGTGAGCGTTTAGCAGAAAGCGGAAAAGCAGATGCAACAGGTGAAGAGCGTAATAAATTAATTAACTACGCTTTAAATAGTACATTAAGTCGTACCATTTTAACATCGTTAACCGTGTTCTTCGTATTAGTGGTGATCTTCATCTTTGGTGGAGACAGTATCCGTGGATTCATCTTCGCTTTATTGATTGGACGTGTTATTGGTACTTATTCTTCATTATGTATTTCTACTCCAATCGTAGTAGATCTAGAAAGAAAGAAATAATATATAATTTCATTTATAAAAAAAGCCTCTCCTTATCGAGAGGCTTTTTTTATCACTACTCTTCTGTGATTAATATCTTATACTTAGTTTTATTCGATAAAATTGACTAGCTTCGTTTTATAGCGGATTCCATTCACAGCAATACCTGAAATTGCTCATTAGTAATTGATACCCAATACAACTTACCGAATAATAACAAACAACTATCTGTCTTTTATTTGTTTTCACAACTAAGAAAAAGGGTTAGTTAAATTTTAATCACCATTAATTTCAAAAAATGAAAATTTATATAAAAAATATGGCTTGTGAAAGCTGCAAAATATTTGTAAAAAAGGCGTTAGAGGAACTAGATATATCTGCAGCAAGAATAGAATTAGGCGAAATTGAAACTAAAGAAGATATAACAGATGATGATAAGAAAAAGTTAAATAGCAAGATCAAAAAAGCCGGGTTAGAACTATTAGAAAAGAAACACGGCGTAGTGATCGAGAAAATAAGGAAAGTTATTATTGATTATGTATACAACTCCGATGAAAAATCAGACATTAACTTTTCTGAGTTATTAAGTAAAAAACTAAATTACAACTATGGTTATCTGGCTAACTTTTTCTCAGAAGTAGAAGCTACCACAATAGAGCAATATGTTATTTCTCTAAAAATAGAACGTATTAAAGAATTGCTTATCCTTGAAGAATATACACTTAAAGAGATCACCTATAAATTACATTACAGTAGTGTTGCTCATTTATCAAATCAATTCAAAAAGGTAACAGGACTATCGCCTACTCATTTTAAAAAATTAAAAGAAAAAAGAAGGATAACGATTCAAGAACTATAAATTAAACACCGGATCTGACTTTTTTTACAATAAAAAAGCATCCTCTATTCAGGGGATGCTTTTTATTGATAAATAATGTATTAATTAAGCTATGCTAACATTAACTGCGCTTAAGCCTTTTTTACCTTCTTCTATATCGTAAGTTACTTCGTCGTTTTCACGAATATCTTCTTTTAAACCTGTTACGTGAACAAATACTTCTTGTCCGTTTTCACCTTTAATAAATCCGAAACCTTTGGTATCGTTAAAAAATTTTACTGTTCCTTTATTCATTTTGTTTTGTTTTGTGCTCAGCAATAAACCGAGCGGATTGTTTTTATTCTTTTGTGAGTCTTAGATTACGCTAACATTAACTGCGCTAAGGCCTTTTTTGCCTTCTTCTAAATCATACGTTACTTCGTCATTCTCGCGAATTTCTTCTTTTAAACCTGTTGCGTGAACAAATACTTCTTGTCCGTTTTCATCTTTAATAAATCCGAAACCTTTGGCATCGTTAAAAAATTTTACTGTTCCTTTATTCATTTTGTTTTGTTTTGTGCTCAGCAATAAACCGAGCGGGTTATTTTTTTGTTTGTTTTATTCAATCGGATAACCTCCAAAAAGGAGATATATCTTCATTATCCATTAAGAAAAAAGTAAAATTTTTGAATTGTAATTAGGAGTTACAAACCAGATTGAAATACAATCTTCATAAGAAGTTTAATAAATGTAGGTATTATTATCTGAATGACCTAATAATAATTTCACATCCATCAAAACCACTACATATATCAACAGCTAAAGGAACACTTTTCAAATAAGTAATTTAATGTAAAATGCATATAATCAAGTATTTAGGAAATATTTAAAATAAAAAAAATCCCCTTAAGTGATACTTAAGGGGATTTTAAATAAAATATAATTAATTACTCAATAATTAATTTTTTAGTCACTTTTTGATTATTCATTGATAAAGTAACGAAATAAACACCAGCTGTTAAATTATCAGCTTTATTAACTTCATGCTTAGTCAATACACCTGCAGAGGCATTTAAAGAGCTTTCTTCCACTTTTCTACCGGTTACATCATAAACAGATATTTCTACTTTAGAATCTGATGAAGATGTAAACTCAATTGTAGATGAAGCGTTAGTAGGGTTTGGATAAATTGCTAAACCAATTTCATTGGCAAATTCTTCCAATCCAACTGTAGCACTGATGCTAAATTGATCGATGTATAAATTCTGAGCAGAACCCGTCATAGGGTCATTATTGAAATAAAAACGGAATTTAACATCTCTTTTATTGTTTAATGCAGCAATTGAAATAGGATTGTAAGTTTTGGTTACCCATTTATTAGAAGTAAAAGGAATATACGGCGCAGTCATAGTACCACCACTTGCAGCCATTACAGTTGTAGAAGGTGTTCCTGGCATATCTGTCCAGTTTCCGCCACAATCAGTAGTATATTGGAATTTGAAAACTTCTCCGGTTGTTCCAGGTCTTCTAGCATAAGAATAATCAAAAGACACAGAAATATTAGTAGTATTATTGAAATTAAACTGTGGAGTTTCTAAGATGTCAATATTATCATACCAATAACCACCATTTGCATTAGGTAATAACATAGATTTACCTGTACCTTGAGAACCATAGTTACAAATTTGCCATGAGATCGTATTGTAGTCTAAATTATAAACCGACCAACGATCTGGTAATACACCAGCTTCAAAACTTTCGGTATGTGGGAACGTGTTAATTTCTGAATTCCAACGAACTGTAACGAAATCAGCTCTAGAAACAGTACTTGTTCCATTAGCATTAGACACAGTTAATGTTGCTCCATAAACACCAGGATTGTTATACAAAACTGTAGGAGAAGGGGCATTAGATGTTGAAGGAGTACCTCCGTCAAATGTCCACGTGTAGTTTGTTATAGCAGTACTGTTATATGAAGTGCTATTATAAGTTACACTTTGTCCGGCACAAGAATAAATTTTATTTGCATAAAAATCAGCAATTGGACCACAAACAGTTGTAGTATTATTTAAGATTCCGGTAAGAATCAAATTTGCTGTATCAGATAAATTTTTTCTGTTAGCAACAGAAGACTCACAAATACCACGCATTTTTGAAGTTTGTCCTTGAGTAAACATCATTGGACAACCAGAATAGTCCATAATGTTATTGATGTTTGGTCTATTACCCGGATCGCAAGAATCATTTAATGCTGTATATGGCAATGGACAAGTGCTAAAGAAACCCGATGTAGCCGGAGTATCTGCGATATCATCATTTCCACAAATAGACCCTGCACTGTTACCATCTCCAAAAGTATGTCCTAAGCCTAACCAGTGACCAAGCTCATGACTTAATGAACGTGCATTTAATCCACTTAAAAAGTCATGTCTGTAAACAATAGCATCAGCACCTGTGTTAGGAGCAGTTCCAGGTTTATAAGTATAACCAACAATAATTCCTTGTTGATTTGGATCACCACTAATAATATTTTTTACAATATAAATATTTAAATATTTAGATGAATTCCAATTGTAAGTTCCAACTGTACTGTATTCAAAATTATAAATATCATTTTGTTCCCAATTTGTATTTACATTATAATGATGAACTATACCATTAGTACAATTTCCGTAAGGATCTTTCTTAGCTAATTGTAATTGAATATGGGAGTTAACATATAATGGCTCATACAAAGGGTCAATTTGAGTTGTATCCGCACCTTTACGAGCATAATCTTTATTAACCTGGTTTAAAGCAGCAATACAAGATGCATCAGAAATGTTTTCCGACCCGTTCATATGCAAAATATGAAAAACGGTAGGAATTGTAAAAGTATAGGACGCAGGTAAAGTTGACGTTTTAGCTGCCATATTTTGCATTTTTGTTTGCAAATCAGCATCAATTGCAGCCTTCTTAGCTTCCATTTGGGCTTTATAACCCGGAATATTTTTAATGCAATATTCTAAAGCTTGGTTTGTACCGCAAGGGATAATGGTTTGAGCAATACTTGTTGTCGCAAACATCGATAAACAGGCAATTGCACCTAGTAAATTTTTTTTCATTTTAATACTAATTTTAGTAAACGGAGAATTTTATTATGGCAAACTTAACGATTAATTTAAATTAACCCAAAATAATGTTAAAAATTTTGATAACTGGTGGGTTATGGCAAATAAGTGGTTAACTATCAGAAAGTTTCAATTTTATTTTACCTCTTTCCAATCAATCAAATCTCGTATAACCACCGAAGCGCAAGTCATTCCAAAGACAGCCGGAATGTAAGAAATGGTTCCAAAGGCTGATTTTTTAAAGTTGCTGCCATCCGTTCTCATGATCGAATCTCTTAACGGTAATTCGGTAGAAAAAACGGCCTTTACGCCTTTATAAATGCCTAATGCTTTTAATCGTTTTCTTAAATAATAAGCCATTGGACAATTAAAAGTTTTGGATATATCTACCACTTTTAATTGCGTTGGATCCATTTTACCACCTGCCCCCATCGAAGAAATGATCTTATGGCCCATTTCTTTAGCGGTTTTGATCAAATGCAGTTTTGGAGAAATACTATCAATGGCATCTACAACATAATCAAAAGGTTGTTTTAACAATTCGATGACCATTTCCGGATCCTGAAATTCGGCGATAACAGTCAACTTAACTGCGGGATTAATTTGCAACAAACGTTCTGCCATTAAAGCCGCTTTGCTCATACCATGAGTTGTAGCCAGAGCTTGTAATTGCCTGTTTCGGTTAGTTGGGTCTACCACGTCGCCATCAACAATAGTCATATGTCCCACTCCTGCTCGGCAAATGGCTTCTGCGGCATAAGAACCTACTCCACCTAAACCAACAATTAAAACGTGTGATCTTTGTAAAATATCAATACCATTATCTCCAACTAAAAGTCGGGTACGTTGCATCCATTGTTTTTCTTCACTACTCATTTTCTAACTTAGCTTTAAAAAGCGAGACAAAGTTACTGTAAATTTTTTCTTTAAGAATGGCTTTATCTAAAGATAGTTTTTGAGAAGCAAGATCATAAACATCAATGATGGATAGACTATTTTGATCGTCTGTTTCCAAAAACAAGTTATTCAATACCGAATAAGGTAATTTAGTTCTTAGCAAAAATGAATTTGAAACAGACAAATAAAAACCTTTATTTATTAATTGTAACGCTAAAACATCCGTTTTATTAAATCCATGAATTATTAATGGGATTTTTTGTTGATAGGGCTTGCAAATACCAATTAGTTCATCGTACGCTTTTACGCAATGAATAATAACAGCCTTATTATACTTTAGAGCTAATTGTAGTTGCAACTCGAAAAAATATTTCTGTTCTCTAAAATCAGATTTACAGACGTTATCCAAGCCACATTCGCCAATAGCTAAACAATTTTCATTTTTGATTAATTGTTCTAAATTGGCAATATCAATTGATTTAATTAAATGTGTATCCCAAGGATGTATACCAATAGAAAAGAAAGATTGGGTATAAACATCTTTATCAAAACCAAAACGATTATTAAACAAAAACACACCATTATCTTTCGATAAATGGTGTGTATGTATGTTAATATATGGAGTCATTTTTTATTTGATACTTTCTAATTGGCTGCAAATTCTTTCGATCAACATAGCGATGATGCGCTTATTGATTTCTTTTTTATCATGAACATAAAAATCAAAATCAGCTGGAGTAAAACAAGCCACTACCAAACCTAAACAAAATTGTTTGAATTGTATATTGGTTTTAAACAGATCGTGTACCTGAGTAATTTTATGAGAATGCTTTAATTTTTGAAATTCAATTTTACTTTCTACGATAAAATGCTCGAAATATAAAATGATAATTTCATTTTGAAATTTTAAGATCGGTCTCAATACATCGTTTTGAAAAGCCTCGTTTGGAGAATCAGTTTCTTTATTTCCTTCTATTTTAGGAAGTATTTTTTTTAGTGATTGCGCTCTGTTTTCCATGTAGTTTGGTTTAATAATGATGCTAATTTTAAATTATTTAATGCCGTATTATTAAAAAACAATAAACACATTCTAAAAAACAAACACACCATTATCAAATGATACATGGTGTGTTTGCGTATTCTTTTTGTTACACTTTTCTTAGTGCAACAAAATTATAATGCTTGAGAAAAACCTTCTCTGATCTGATCGGCAACGTATTGACCTCCGTATAATTTATCTTTGATTTTAGAGAAACTTTCAATCGTATATTTTACATCTTCTGATGTATGCATTGCCGTAGGAATTAATCGTAAAATGATCATTCCTTTTGGTATTACCGGATACACAACCATTGAACAGAAGATACCAAAATTTTCACGTAAATCAATTACCATGTTAGTTGCTTCCGGAATTGAACCACGCATGTAGACAGGAGTTACAGGTGTATTAGTCACACCAATATCAAAACCTGCTTCTACTAAACCTTTTTGTAATTCAGAAGAAATAGCCCATAATTTAGTTCTGTATTCAGGGTGTTTATTAATTAACTCTAAACGTTTTAATAAACCATATACTAAAGGCATTGGTAATGATTTAGCAAAGATCTGAGAACGCATGTTGTATCTCAAATACGTGACTACTTGTTTTGTTGAGCTAATGTATCCACCAATTAAAGCAAATGATTTAGCAAATGTTCCAAAATAAATATCAATTCCATCCTGACAACCTTGCTCTTCTCCTGTTCCACCACCGTTTGGCCCCAAAGTACCAACACCATGAGCATCATCCACAAATAAACGGAAGTTGAATTTTTTCTTTAATTCAACGATCTCTTTTAATTTACCTTGATCGCCACGCATTCCAAACACACCTTCGGTAATCACTAAAATACCACCACCGGTAGTTTCAGCTAAACGTTTTGCGCGTTCTAATTGTTTTTCGCAATCTGCAATATCATTGTGTTTAAATACAAAACGCTTACCCATGTGTAAACGCACACCATCTAAAATGCAAGCATGAGATTCGGCATCATAAACAATAACATCATGTCTGTCAACTAACGCATCAATAGCAGAAACCATTGCCTGGTAACCGAAATTACAAAGTATAGTGTCTTCTTTTTTAGATAATTTAGATAAACCTTGCTCTAATTGCTCATGTAAATCAGAGTTTCCACTCATCATACGCGCACCCATTGGTAACGCTAAACCAAATTTTTCTGCGCCTTCTGCATCTGCTTTTCTTACTTCAGGGTGATTAGCTAATCCTAAATAGTTATTTAAACTCCAGTTCAGTAATTTTTTTCCTCTAAAACCCATGTGTGGAGATACTTCTCCTTCTAATTTTGGGAATGTGAAATAGCCATGTGATGCTTTTGAATGCTCACCAATTGGCCCCATGTTTTTTTCAATTTTCTCGAATATATCTTTCATAATAATTTGGAATTTTAGAATAACTGATTTTGAATACGATTTTGTAAATAAAGGTGTAAAAGTAAGAAAATTAAATGATTTTTTTGATGACTCTTAGCATGTGTGAGTATTTTTTATTGTTGGAATGAAAAATCCCATAATGATCGAATTTATCAACACGAACACTTCCGCTGGCGTGTATAATCTGCTGATTATCAAGGATTATTCCTACATGAACAATATTACCGGCTTCATTATCAAAAAAAGCCAGATCACCCGGTTCTGCTTCTTCCACAAAACTTAATGAAGTGCCTAATTCTACCTGCTGATTGGCATCGCGGGGCAATTTATAACCATTTAATTTATACACTAATTGGGTAAAACCTGAGCAATCAATCCCAAAAGGACTTCGCCCACCCCACAAATATGGCGCATTTAAAAACAAATAGGCTGTTTCTATCACATCTTTGATCGGTCTTTTTTGAGTACAGTTTATTGTATTTCCTTCAAAATTAAAGGATAGATTACCAATAGAAACATTGGAATTTTTAAAGTTAAACAAAGTGGCGCCTATGGTTAAAGGTGTTACCGAGTTTGTATCGGTATTATTGATCACCTGCACTAATTCCGAACTAAGGGTATTTTGATCGATGTTTTTAAAATCGGATGCGGAAATTGAGGTGTGTTGCTTGGCGCTGATCCAACAAGGGTAATTATCGTAAGAAGTTGTGATCTGGATCCAATCTTCTTTATCCTCAACTACAGTATAGGTTTCGCCAAATAGCAATTGCGTAACCATTTCGCTGGTGCTGGATGCTTCCTTACGACAAGGAACGATGCTTAGTGTACAAATGCCAAAACTCATTAGGTAAATTTAAAAGGGAATTTCTGATATTTTTTCAACTCTATAAATAGTTATTCACTTTCAATTATTAATTCCGAAAATAGCTGTTTTAAGCTTAATTTTGAGGCTTCAATATTTACATTAATACTTCAATGAAGATACTATATAATTACGTAAAATCCCATAAATCTCTTTTAATATTAGCGCTTGTTTTAGCTACAATTAATCAATGTTTTTCTCTGTGCGATTCTATTATTACAGGTAAACTGATCAATAAATTTAGTGTTCCTCATACAGAAGATGGAAATACTTATTACTGGCACATTGGTGATGATTTAAACAGTTTTATCAAAAGCTTGTTGGTGTTCCTGAGTTTATCTATAGGAGCAGCGCTCATGTCTCGAATTGCTAAGAATTTTCAGGATTATTTCACCAATATCATCATTCAAAGAACCGGGGCTCAAATGTATACCGATGGTATTAAAAAAGCATTAGAACTACCATATCATGATTTTGAAGATCAACGAAGTGGAGAGACTTTGGGTAAATTGCAAAAAGTAAAAACGGATTGCGAAAAATTTATCACCTTGTTCATTTCCATGTTCTTTCAATCAATCGTGGGGATTTTATTTGTGGTTGTTTACGCCATCAATATTCATTGGTTATTGGGTCCTTTATTTTTAGCAACTGTTCCCGTAATTGCATTTGTAAGTTCTTTTTTAGGGAAGAAAATAAAATTAGTCTCCAAACAAATATTAGGAGAAACAACTGCATTAGCAGGAGCTACCACCGAATCGTTACGAAATATTGAATTGGTAAAAAGTTTGGGATTAACGAATCAGGAAGTGAATCGTTTAAATACAACTACTATTAAAATATTAGGACTAGAATTAAAAAAAGTACGTTTCATTCGCAGTTTAAGTTTTATACAAGGCACAACAGTGCATTTAGTGCGAACCGTTTTAGTGTTTACCTTATATCTATTTGTGTTTAATGGGATCATTAAAATAGGAGACTTAATTACCTTAATGTTTTTCTCTTTCTTTATTTTTAATCCATTACAGGAATTAGGAAACGTTATTGCAGTGTATAATGAAACACAGGCTTCTATGGATAATTTTAGCAAACTAATGAATTCTAAAAGCGAACCAAAACCTGTTAATCCTAAACCAATTGGTCCTATTAATCATTTGCGTTTTTCAAATATTTCGTTTAAACACCAAACTGCTAAAATGCATGCTGTAAGTGGTATTTCGTTTGAAGCCAATGCCGGCGAAACCATTGCTTTTGTGGGGCCATCAGGTAGCGGTAAAACTACTTTAGTGAAAATGTTAGTGGGCTTATACAACCCGGAAGATGGAGATATTTTTTACAATTCGAAAAACGCTAAAGATATTGACTTGACTGAATTACGTCAGCAATTAGGATTTGTAACTCAGGATCCACAGTTATTTTCGGGCACTATTAAAGACAATTTATTGTTTGTGAAACCAAACGCCACTGATGAAGAAATAAATGATGTCTTAAGAAAAGCGGCTTGTCATAATTTATTAAGGCGCGCAGAAAATGGCATCAATAGTACAATTGGAGAAGGTGGGATTAAAGTATCCGGTGGAGAAAAACAACGTTTATCAATTGCCAGAGCTTTATTAAGAAAACCACATTTACTGATCTTTGATGAAGCTACTTCAGCATTAGATTCCATCACCGAAGAAGAAATCACTCAAACCATCAGAGATATTTCGTCTAAGCAAGATCAGATCACGGTATTAATCGCACATCGTTTATCAACGATCATGCATGCCGATAAAATATTTGTATTGGAACAGGGAAAAATCATTGAGCAAGGTAAACACCAGGATCTATTGAATGAAAAAGGTTTATACTATGCGATGTGGAGACAACAAATTGGCGAACGAAAATCAGATGTAGTTACTAACGGCGGAAGCTAATTAATTCTCTACAAACATCGCCATCAAAGGAGATTCAATTGAATATACGCCATTATTTACCGTTAACATAAAAGGAACAGTTACGGTAAAATTATCGTTTACTATTAATTTTACGTGCAATAAGATCTTACCTTTAAAAGCAAGGTCTAATGGTTTTTTATTAGCAATGCTGTATTCGCTGTATGACACTATAAAATCAGGGCTTGCGGCCATCTCTTCAAAAGATTCAAATAAATCTCTATACGATTCTGTATAAGGTTTTAGGATCTCAAGAGAATCCGATTTGGATTTTACTTTTTTATCTTTAAAAATAGCCGTTTGATTTACTAAAGTTAAATATTGAGAAGAATCTTTTAAACTAACCGAATGAAAAGTTTTAGCAAGAAGCGTATCTATATTTGAAAAAGTAGTTTGCGCGAAAAAATTCGTAGAGATAAAAACAAAAAAAACGATTATGTATTTATAAAGTTTCATGAATGAGTTTTATCAATTTTTGTTTTTCTGTTTGCCAATTATTTTCTGCAGCTGCTTTTTGAGTATTTGCTTTACAAATTAAATAATCATCACTATTTAAGAAAGATTCAATTCGTTCAGCAATATGCTCAGGGTGGTGATTTTCAATAAATGTGCCAACATGATAGGTTTTAACAATGTTTTCGATTTCAGGTAGTTTGGTGGCTAAAATTGGAATACCTGCATGTATATAATCAAACACTTTATTAGGTAAACTAAAATGATAGTTCATGTTCGTATCCTTATCAATCGTAACTCCCAGGTCTGAATTAACGGTATACTGTCTTAATTCGGCAGCAGGCATCTTATCAATGAATTTAACTTTATTTTGCAATTGCAATTTTATCACATTAGCCTTTAATTGATGGATCACATCTCCACTGCCAATGATGAGCAATAAAAAACCCTCATTTAAATATTGAAAAGCTTCTACTAATTCTTCTGCGCCACGCTGTACATTAATACCGGCGCCTTGCAGAATGATTATTTTTTTATCGGAAGGCAGATCTAATTCTGAACGCGTTTTTACAACATCAAGTTTAGTATAATTAGGAATGTTTCTTACAAACTCAAATGGTACTTTATATTTTTCCCTAAAATACTCAGCTATACTTTGATTAACGGTTAAGCAGTATTTTAATTTAGGAACAATACCCGTCTCTAACTTTTCCCAAATACGTTTTTTAGTTGGATTAGCCTGCAACTCGGGCACTTCGCAAAAAATCTCATGACTATCATAGATCAATTTGATCCCTTTTAATTTAGACACCATGTAATTTGGCCATAAAGTATCCAGATCATTGGCCAGCAAAACATCAGCTTTATGAAATAATAAAAACAGAAATAATCTTAGGTTAAAAAAGAAATAAAATTGAGGTCCTTGTTCAAACAACAACGTCATGCGTTTGCATTCGTAATCGCGTTTTGTTAAAGCTTGAGAATCTTTTTTTTGTCTGCCAACTAATAACACTTCATAGTTTAATTCCTGTAAAACAGAACAAGTACGGGCTACTCGCTGGTCGGTAACCAGATCGTTGATGACTGAGACTATGACTTTTTTCTTTTTCAAAACTTGATAAATCTACTATTTTCTTTTTTCCTTGACGAAAAAAGAAACAAAAAAGTCAAGGCAATTCGCCAACATCCATTTTTTGCGCACAAGCCTCCCCAGGAAACGGAGTAAAAAATGGATGTTCGCACCGAATTGCCAAACCAGCCGCACCATTACCAACGTGAATAGCAATGCAATATTGCTTTGAGGGATTAAATTTTCTTCAACAAATCCTGAGCTGCTTGATAAGGATTGATCAGATTTTGCTCGAGTTGTTTTTCTATTTTATGAATTTCTTCGTTAATATGGGCGTTAGAATAAAAACGTTCTATTAATGTATCGTGAATGGTTTGATGTAACCATTGTTTTGTTTGCTTAGCTCTTTTCTGATCAAAATAGCCATTAGCAATTGTATGACGATGGTATTTATCGATCATATCATATACCTCTGAAATTCCTTTGTTCTCTGTACTTGAACAGGTTAATACTTCCGGGATCCAATTACTTTCGGTTGGCGGAAATAAATGTAAGGCTCGCGCATATTCGCCTCTTGCTAATTTTGCTTTATCAATATTACTTCCATCCGCTTTGGTAATAACCATACCATCTGCCATTTCCATAATACCACGTTTAATACCTTGTAATTCATCGCCTGCACCTGCCAACATTAATAACAAAAAGAAATCCGTTAACTGATGAACAGCGGTTTCGCTTTGCCCTACTCCAACGGTTTCTACCAACACATAATCGTAGCCGGCTGCTTCGCAAATAATGATACTCTCTTTGGTTTTGCGCGCCACACCACCTAAACTACCAGAGCTCGGCGAAGGACGAATAAATGCTTTAGGATGAACGGATAACTGTTCCATACGGGTTTTATCACCCAATATACTTCCTTTACTTAACTGAGAACTCGGATCGATAGCCAACACAGCGAGTTTATGTCCGCGATTGATCACCTCTAAACCAAAACTTTCTATAAAAGTACTCTTACCAACGCCCGGCACACCGGTAATACCAAGCCTAAACGACTTACCGCTGTGTTTAATAATAGTATTGATAATCTGCTGAGCTTGTTCCTGATGTTCTTGTTTAGTTGATTCTACTAATGTAATAGCCTTACTCACAAAAGAAATATGAGATGATAAGATACCATCTGTAAATTCGTTTATGTTAAAGGTGTTTTTCAAAGTATTTATTTGTAACAAAAATAGAATTTAATCTTTACGTATTTTCTTTTTTATAAAATCAAAAATCAACAGGTGTTTTTTAGATTCAAAGAAATAATTAATGACTTCCAATACAATAAAACCTAATAAAATAGAAACAATGTACTGAACCCATTCCGGTGTATCATTTACCTGAACTTGTTTTCTATGTGCGAGTCCAAATAAATTTTTAATACTTTTTCTTTCAGTAACATAATGTGTAAAGGAATTAGTCACTAAAATACCTACAGCAAAGCCAACCAAATTTCCCAATGTTTTTTGAATCACCACATTGGTTAAATATTTACGACTGAATTTCTTAAGAAAAGGTGTTGGCTCTTCTTTAATATCCATCCACGTATTTTTTATCTTTGTAAAAAGAAGCTGATTATTTTCAGCTTCTTTAAGCCAACTTGAAAATTCTGTTTGTTCTTCAGAAGTTTCGTTCCCTTCAATATGTTTTGATATCAGTACTAATATTTTAGGGTCGTTCATGGTTTATTGTTTTAATTTCTTTTTAATGACTGTAAGTATAATTCTTCTACCTTTTTACGAGCCCATTCTGTTTTGCGCAAAAAAGTAAGGCTAGATTTGATACTTGGATTTTCTTTAAAACATTTGACATCGATGTGATACGCTAATCCATCCCATCTATAACGCACTAGCAACTCTTCCAAAATACTTTGTAAGGTTTTGCCGTGTAAGGGGTTGTTGGGTTGAGACATAATTTACTTAGTATAATTTTCAGTAGCTTTTCTGACACTACCGTGTTTTAATAATAATGCTTTCGCTGTTTCATAATCTTCGAGTCCAGTATTTTTCATCAACATTTTTGTTCCTCTGTCAACCAGCTTATCATTACTCAAAGCCATATCCACCATTTTATTGCCTTTTACTCTTCCCAGTTTTATCATCACCGAGGTAGAGATCATATTAAGCACTAATTTTTGAGCAGTACCTGATTTCATACGCGTGGAACCTGTTACAAATTCAGGACCAACTACAACTTCAATCGGAAATTTAGAAACTGCAGCCACAGGTGAACCGTTATTACAAACGATACAACCCGTTTGAATATTATTTTTATTACAAACCTCTAAAGCACCAATCACATAAGGTGTTGTGCCTGAAGCAGCAATACCAACCACTACATCATTCGCATTAATTTTATAGTCTTGTAGATCGGTCCAACCTTGATTGATATCATCTTCGGCGAACTCCACTGCTTTACGAATGGCGGTATCTCCTCCTGCAATTAAACCCACTACTCTACCTTGCTCAATACCATATGTTGGCGGACATTCGCTGGCATCTAAAATACCTAATCGACCACTTGTACCTGCACCCATATAAAATAAGCGGCCACCTTGTTGCATTTTTTCAACTACCACTTCAACTAATTTTTCGATTTGAGGAATGGCTTTAGCAACAGCTAATGGCACAGAAATATCCTCTTTATTCATGTTCTGTAACAGTTCATGAATACTCATTTGCTCGAGATTGTTATAGTATGAATCTGCTTCGGTTGTTTTTTGCATTTTAATAATGATGAAAGATAAATGATGAATGATTTAAGACAGAACAAAAGACCTCTTTAATCTTATGTCTTAAATCTTTAATCCTTGTTCTAAGCGAATTGTTTAACGTCCTTATCTGTGATCTCTTTTCCGCAAAGGATAATTAATCGTTCAATGACGTTTCTGAATTCACGAATATTTCCTGTCCAATCTTTCTTTTGTAATTCGGCTATACCGGCTTTAGAAATTGTTTTAGGAGGCATACCATAATCAGAACAGATCATATCAATAAAATGATCTGCCAATAAAGGGATGTCTTCTTTTCTTTCATTTAACGATGGTACCTGTATTGGAATGACACTTAAACGATGAAATAGATCCTCTCTGAACTCACCCTTTTCAATTTCCTTTTTCAGATCTTTATTAGTCGCTGCTAAGATTCTTACGTCTACTTTTATTTCTTTATCGCCACCAACACGGGTAATTTTATTTTCCTGTAAGGCACGTAATACTTTTGCTTGCGCTGATAAACTCATATCTCCAATTTCATCCAGAAAAATAGTTCCGCCTTCGGCTAATTCGAATTTGCCTTTGCGAGTTGCTACAGCACTTGTAAAGGCGCCTTTTTCGTGACCAAACAATTCACTCTCAATTAACTCACTTGGGATAGCGGCACAGTTCACTTCAATTAAAGGTGCATTGGCTCTGTTACTTTTATTATGAATTTCGCGAGCTACTAGTTCTTTACCACTGCCATTGCTTCCGGTAATTAATACACGGGCATCCGTTGGAGCTACTTTCTCGATCATCTCGCGTATGTTATTCAGGGCTTTTGAATCACCAATCATTTCATACGATTTATTGATGCGTTTTTTAAGCACTTTAGTTTCGGCAACTAAAGTCGTTTTATCCATGGCATTACGAATGGTTACCAATAAACGATTCAGATCAATTGGTTTTGCCAAATAATCAAAAGCTCCTTTCTTAACGGTATCTACAGCGGTTTCAATATTACCATGTCCGCTCATCATGATCAATGCGGAATCCGTACCATGAGCCATTAATTTAGTCAGCAATTCAACGCCATCTAATTTTGGCATTTTAATATCACTTAAAATAACATCGTAACCACCCTTAAGCGCCATGTCCAATCCTTGTTGGCCATCTTCTGCTTCGTCAACCACATACTTTTCAAATTCAAGAATTTCTTTAATGGTTCTGCGAATGGCTTTTTCGTCGTCTATGATTAATATCTTTGGCATAATTTATTTAGTTATAAGTTGAGAGTTATAAGACATGAAAGATGAGTTAATAAACCAGTTCTATTAAACTTATAATTTATCACTCATATCTTATTACTATATTTCTACATTATTTTTTTTCTTAATTTTTTAATTTCTCCTTTTGCTTTTTTTCTATCCAGACGTTTTGCTTTTACAGCTTTACTAATTTTTGTTGGCTTACGAGGTTTAGCAACCTTTAGCGCTTGTAGTACTAAATTATAAAATTTTGCAATTAACAACTCTTTATTTTTTAATTGCGTTCTATCCGTTTGTTCCTGTAGATGTAAGTTATTTTCCTTATCTAATTTGTTAGCTAACTTTTTTAATAAGAGTTCTTTTTCTTCTTCTGTTAATTTATTCGATTCAGAGATATTAAACCATAACTCCACTTTTGTTTCAACCTTATTGACATTTTGACCACCAGCTCCACCTGAACGCGCTGTTTTAAAGCTACATTCTTTGATGAGTCCGCGTTCTATTATGTCTTCTATAGTTTTCAAAATTCCTCCCCCTGCCCCCTCCAGAGGGGAATAAGTTAAAATTAAAGTCTTTGTTTTACAGCGTCGAATAAAATAATACCTGTAGCAACTGATACATTTAATGAAGCAATATTTCCTACCATGGGAATTTTCACTTGCATATCGCTGCGTTTTAAATACTCATTAGAAATGCCATTTTCTTCTGAACCCATAATAATAGCAGTAGGCTTCGTTAAATCGGCATTAAAATAGTAATTATCCGTTTTTTCGTGACAAGCAATAATTTGTAATCCGCTTTCTTTTAAATATTCGATCGTATCTTTTAAATTCTCTTCTCTACAAACCGGCATTCTGTTTAATGCACCTGCACTCGTCTTCACAGCGTCCGCATTTATTTGTGCAGCACCACGACTTGGGATCACAATAAAATCAACACCCGAACAATCTGCACTACGGGCAATAGCTCCAAAATTACGAACATCAGTGATCCTGTCTAAAATTAACACCAAGGGTGTTTTTCCTTTTTCAAATACCTGAGCCAACATATCTTCTACGTCGTAGTAAGTAACCTCTGCCACAAAGGCAACCACTCCTTGATGGTTACTGGTTGTAATGCGGTTTAATTTTTCGGGTGGCACAAATTGTAATGGAATATCCAAACCATGAATGGCTTTACGCAATTCATTAAACAATTGATTGGATAAGCCTTTTTGAAGAATAATCTTATCAATTTCTTTTCCGGCAGCAATAGCTTCGATCACTGCACGTGTACCAAAAATTAAATTATCCGTATTGTGATTTTCTTTTCTAAAACCTCCTCTACTATCTCTACGCTCCATACTTATATTAAATTAAATTGTTTTAAATGATGATTTGCATGTTTGTGTAATAAATGCAACCATTCATCATAATTAAATTCTCCAAAAAATGGGTTTAACACTTTTTGCTCCGGGTGTTCTTTATAATAATTGAAGAACAAATTTATCTCTTCTTGTAATTCTGTAATTGCTTCTCCAATTGTTGCAAATCTTAAAGCAGCCGGAGTTTCGCTCATTAAAGAGTTTTTGGTATCGGGTTTAAATTCCTTATCACTTAAGGCAAAAGCTCTTACCCTTTCTAAAACCGCTGTTGGAGTTTGTAATTCTTCTTTAATTCGACCATGTGCAACTCCGATGGAATCGGTCATGTGTTCGATCATTCCTTGTGGTGATAAAACACCCCAGGCTCCTACTTCTTTTCCGGTTAATTTTTGTAATAAAGGGATGTATTCTTCCTTTAAAAATTGTTCGTGTGAGTTCATATACAAATGTATATTTTTTAGCGGTTTTATTCTCTAAAAAGTCATATTTAATTCCTTTATCATACTTTTTCCTTAGATGAAAAAGTATGCAAAAAATCAAGTCAAAAATATGCTTCCACGCTCCTCTCGGAAAACTAGCGTTCCGAAGATTAGCTTCGGAACTTGTTTTCTCGATTCACCCCTTGTCCGGCTCGCATTTTTGACAAGCCTGCGCTCAATTTACTAAAGAAGTTTGTATTAGAAAAAATGGTTTTATCTCAAAATAACGGTGTAAATATCTCTGACAATTTTTGTATATTCGTGTATATGAATCGGACTAAATATATTTATTTAGTGGTTATTGCTTTATCAAGTTCGTTACTACTGTCGAGTTGCTTTTTATTCAGAAGCAAAAACAAATGTGATACTTGTCCAAGTTTTAGTCACAAAAAGAAAAAACATTAATTTAATTTATAGACTAGCATGAATTTACAAGAAGCATCACAATTAGTAGAGACAAGTATTCAGGGATTAAACATTGACCCTGTAGCCTCAAGAAAAGAAAACCCGGGACAATGGAACATCACCGTAAATGGTGCACCTGTTTACATTGACGTATTTAATTTTCCGACAACACCGGAGAATTATTATGTACAAGTTTGCAGCCCGTTGTTTAAAGTGCCAGAAAAAAACAACGAAGCATTTTATGTAGATCTATTAGAAATAAACTACGATATGTATAGTTGTGCCATTTGCAAAAAGGGCGATTGGTTTTATATCATGAGTTTAAGACCAGCAAAAGGCTTAGATCAAGTAGAAATTAATTGGATCATGGATAAAGTATCTTTTTACAGCAACGATTATTATTCAAAATTATCATTCAAATATAAAGGAAGCTGGCCTCCGGCACCTTTACCAACTGATGTAACAGGTAATAAGGCTCCATAATGGAGCCTTATTTTTTTATGTTCTTTTTTATATGATACTTTTTGCAGCCAAAAAGTATCCAAAAAGCTTATGAATTTCTACTTTCTTTTCTTTCTTGATAAAGAAAAGGAACAAAAGAAATCAAGGCTTCTTAAAATTTAGCTAAAACCTGCATGGCTTCAAGCTGATGATTTGAAGCGCTTCGCGAACAGCCCAAATCATCTTCACACATTCCCTCGCTTTTGGAGCCATTTGATTTATACGCTAAATTTTAAAAGGCCGGAAATAAATTGTTACTACACAAAATCATAAACGTGCTAATAATATTTATAATTAAACATATTGTTTACGGTGCGTGGGCTGTCAAAACGCGAAGGCGACAAGAAGTGAATTTTGATTTTTATAGATTCGCCCGAAAGAGCTTTAGTTCTCTTTCGGTAACGAATCTTGAAAATTAAAAGAGCGGGAAGGAATCGTTTTGACTTGAATTTTTGTTTCTTTTTGTTCAAGCAAAAAGAAAAACAAAATCAAAAAAATATTCTGTATTTACTTAATCTTAAACCTTAATCCCGCATAAAGCATTCTGCCATAAATTGGCCCCCATACCATGCTGGCATCAAAGTATTTATTGAATGGTGCATCACTTGCTACGATTGGATTGGGTTGCTTATAATCCGTTGCATTTTCTACACCTACATACACATTAAAATCAGAACGTTTGATCTTGGTTAAATACGTGATCTGCGCCAACACATTATAAAAATCCGGAGAATACTCTGCTCTTTGATATTCTGTTGGATTTAAATTTGTTTGAGGCAAACGTTTTTTACCATTGTATTGTAACGTCGCATCAAACAACCAGTGTTTGTTTTTAGTTTCGTAGGCCACGTTCACAAAGGCTCTGTGTGTTGACACTAAGGCTTTTTGCAACAACCCCGTTTTATAACTCACTTTTGTATCTACATAACGATACGCCGTTTTCACATTCAAACGTTTTCTAACTTCCCAACCAAATTCTGCTTGAGCAGTATTTGAAAAAGAGGGTCCGTTTGAATTATAAAACCACACTTGTTGCGTATTATAATCCACATCGGCTACTACTTGTTGTGTAAAATCAGTTCGGTATAGATCAATAGTCACATAAGCATCTTTATAATTCAATTTCATTTTTTGAGTGAAATTAAATCCATAGTTCCAACCCGTTTCAGGCTTTAAACCATAAGGCATACTCAAATCACTTGGCGTAAGGATCCAATCTCTTGAAGTCGCCATTAAAGCTGTATTTTCTGCAAACACATTAGCTGTTTTTAAAGCTCTGCCACCGCTGATTCTAAACACAGTTTTGCTTTCGTTCAACCCATAACGTAAATGCAAACGAGGCGTGAAAAATAATCCATAATAATTATGATAATCAGCACGCAAACCTGCTACGATATTAAATTTATCGCCGCTATTATGAGCAAATTCAGCAAAGGCCCCACCTACTTTTTCATCGCGATTAAATACATATAGTTTGTAGGATTCTGCTACGTTATCATTCATGAAACTAGCGCCAACTTTATACGTATTATCCGTTGTTTTAATAATTCCCTGAAAAATATAATTAGCATAAAATGTTTTTTGTAAACCATTGTACGTATTTAAACCATAAGTATTGTGCTGATCATGATTCAAATAAGATAACTGTAAACCCATACTATGACCTGGTTTCTTTCTAAACACATAGCCTGTTTTACTATACAACTCCCATTTTTTATTTTCGATCCCGATTTTATAAAGTGTTGTGCTATCAGATCTCATTTGCGGCATTTGTCCGCCTGCTCTGGAATCTTCCAAATAACCACCACCAAACTGAGCTTCAAAACCTTTGTTGGTATTGTAGCTATACTTGTTCATGATGTTGTATTGTTTACCGGTTGGAATATCCATAAAACCATCTTTATTCAGATCTTCCTGCATGGGATTGAAACTCATGTGGGATAAAATACCGGCTGAGAATTTTTCATTGAAACGATGCTTTACGTTCAGGTTATATTCATTACGCGCATTTTGATTAACGTACGTATTGAAATTAAAACGATCAGAGGTTTCAGGACTTTGCAATTCTGTATTGATCTGTCCGGTTAAACTTTCGTAACCATTGATCACAGAACCTGCACCTTTACTCAATTGTATAGATTGAATCCATGTGCCGGGAACAAAACTTAAACCGTAACCATTAGCAAGGCCACGTAAATAAGGCATATTCTCTTTGGTGATCTGTGCATATTGCCCGGATAAACCTAACATTTGAATTTGTTTGGTTCCTGTTACGGCATCTGCAAAATTCACATCCACACTTGGGTTCGTTTCAAAACTTTCGGAGAGATTACAACAAGCAGCTTTCATTAACGATCGCTCATTTAACGTTTCTACTTTAATGGGATTCATGTAAGAAAGCTCGGTTCCTGTGGTTTCATAAACCACATCCACTTCTTTCAGATCGATCCCATTTTTAAGAATGATGGTCATCAATTTAGTAGTATCGGTCACGGTAATGGTATCTGCCAAATAACCTGTTGCACGGATCACTAATTGATTCGTTTCGGAACTGGTATTCAATTTAAAAAAACCATTTTCGTTGCTGGTTGTATTGATGGACGTATTACTCCATAACACAATCACTCCGGGAACTAACGTTGTGTCTTTGGAAGAGCTTATTTCTAACACTCTTCCTTTTACCTGTGCAAAACTATGGAATGCACAAGCGAAGCCCAATAGGGCAAATAATAACTTTTTCATAACAGAACCGGTTATTATTTTTTATGGCAATCTTCGCTTTCGTATTTACAACAAGCAGGTAAACCATTGTAAGCTTTTTGATCGGCTTTTTGATGGCCGGTTTCGTGACCGGATTTAGCAATGGCTTTTTCGATCTGCTCTAAACTTACTTTTTTAGTATCGTAAGTAACGGTAAGAGCTTGTTTTTCTTCGCTCCACACTGCATTTTTAACGCCTTTAATGTCAGCGGCATTTTCGATGCGTTCTTTACATTCGTCGCAATTTCCTTTAACGGCCACTGTTGATGTTGTAACTGTTGATTGTGCCTGAACATTTATTGAAACGATAAGGCTTATGATAAATATGATGATGGTTTTCATTGTTTTGTTTTTAGAAATTTTACTTTTTGTCACCCTGAGCGGAGTCGAAGGGCAATTACAAAAAGATCTCGACTACGCTCGATCTGACAACTTTTTCAAAGTTGTTAAATCGAAAAATCAAATTCTAATAACGCTATTGGAAACAATATCTTGCTGGACAAGATTTGGTGGATGATTTTTTTTATGAATTAAAAAATCGAACTCAGAATTGTTTTGAATAGCTAATTTAATAAAGCTTGGTCTGATGATAAACAGATCAGAAACAAAGGCTTTACAGTCGGTTGCTAAAGTATAAAAAGTGAAATCCTGTTGAAACACCACATGTTTCACATCGTTTTTACAGCAATCATTGGCGGCATTTTCTTCTTCTTCACCATCGCAACAAGAAGATGGTTTTGAAAATAAGGAGATTTGCTCCAACTCACCACCACAGTAATGCCCAATAATGCACACCCCAACTGTAGAAAACACATAGGTGAAAACTACTAGTGAAAAGAATATTTTAATGAATTTAAATTTCAAATGATGTTAATTTCTACTTACAAATTTACTATGTAATCTGATTCAAAAATAACAAATTTGTTAAAGAATACAAACAGTATATGACGCCTAACGAAGCCCAACATAAAATACAAGAACTGTCTAAAGAACTGGAACAGCATAATTACAATTATTACGCCCTGGATAAGCCTACTATCAGCGATTTTGAGTTTGATAAATTGCTGGAAGAGTTGATCGCTTTAGAAAAACAATTCCCTGAGTTTTTATCCGAAAACTCACCAAGCCAGCGTGTTGGCGGCCAATTAACCAAAGAATTCAAATCGGTTAAACATCAATACGCCATGCTATCGTTAAGCAATAGTTATGGTATTGAAGACATGCAGGACTTTGACAGACGCGTGCGTGAAGGATTAGGCATAACTTCTAACGGTTTATTCGATGAACAAATAGATTATGTATGCGAATTAAAATTTGATGGTTTATCTTTGAGTTTAATCTATGAAAATGGTGTTTTAACACAAGCCATAACCCGTGGAGATGGTGTACAGGGCGATGATGTGACCACCAATGCCAAAACCATCAGATCCATTCCTTTACATTTAAAAGGCAATTTCCCTAAACGATTTGAGATCCGTGGCGAAGTATTTATGTCGCGCCCGGTGTTTGATGCCATTAACAAAGAACGAGAAGAAATTGGTGACGCCTTAATGGCAAACCCTCGTAATGCCGCTTCGGGAACCATGAAAATGCAAGACTCGGCACAAGTAGCCAAACGTAAACTGGATTGCTTTTTATATTATGTGTTAGGCGAAGACTTACCACACCAAACGCATTTTGAAAACATGCATGCTGCACAATCCTGGGGTTTTAAAATTTCTAAGGATGCTAAATTGTGTCATGGTATTAACGAAGTATTGGATTTCATTAATTACTGGGACAAAAAACGTTACGATCTGCCTTATGATATTGATGGCATTGTTGTTAAAGTAAATGATTACAAACAACAAAAGAACCTTGGTTTCACCGCAAAATCTCCACGCTGGGCCATTGCTTATAAATTTAAAGCCGAGCAAGTCAGTACCGAATTACAAAGTATTTCTTATCAGGTTGGTCGCACGGGTGCGATTACGCCTGTTGCTAATTTAAAACCAATTGCCTTAGGAGGCACAACGGTAAAACGTGCCTCATTGCACAATGCCGATATCATTGAAAAACTGGATGTACGTATTGGCGATCATGTGTTTGTAGAAAAAGGTGGAGAGATCATTCCTAAAATTATTGGAGTGGATCTCACCAAACGCAAAGCTGATTCTGAGCCAACCAAATACATTACGCATTGTCCGGAATGCAATACGCCTTTAGAACGCAATGAAGGAGAAGCCAATCATTTTTGCCCGAATGAAAATGCCTGCCCGCCACAAGTGATTGGAAAGATGGAACATTTTGTATCGCGTAAGGCGATGAACATTGACAGTTTGGGTGGAGAAACCATTGTGCAATTATACAAAGCCGGCTTGGTAAAAAACATTGCCGACATCTATGATCTGAAAAAAGAACAGATACTTCCTTTAGAGCGCATGGCTGAAAAATCGGCTAACAATTTAATGGAAGGCATAGAAGCCAGCAAGCAAGTACCTTTTGAACGTGTATTATACGCCATCGGTATAAGACATGTTGGAGAAACCACCGCCAAAAAAATTGCCAAGAAAGTAAAAACACTGGATGTTTTAGTGAACTCCACCAAAGAAGAATTATTAGCGATTGACGAAGTGGGCGACATCATTGCCATTAGCATCAGCGAATTTTTTAGCAATGAACAAAACAAACATATCATCCAAAAATTAAAAGCAGCCGGTTTGCAGTTTGAATTAACCGAAGACCAACAACAGGCGGGTACTGATAAATTAAAAGATTTAACCATTGTAATTAGTGGGGTGTTTACCAAACACAGCCGCGATCAATACAAAGATATGATCGAACTGAATGGTGGAAAAAACTCCAGTTCTATTTCTAAAAAAACAAGTTTTGTGTTAGCCGGTGATAATATGGGACCTGAAAAATTAAAGAAAGCAGAATCGCTTGGAGTTAAGATCCTAAACGAAGATGAGTTTTTGGAGATGATTAAATAATATATTTAGAAAAGAAAAAAATTGGCGGAATCTTGTAAAATTCGCAAGATTGGTAAAAAAAACTCACAGAATTAAAAAAGACAGAATGATAAATTTTTTCAAACAATTAAATGACTATGACAAATACTTTGAAAGTCAATTAGCGCTTTCTGGAACTATTTTGGGATTAATTGTTGCGACAAGTACATTTATTCTGCAAAGTGGTTTTACTTCATTTCAATATAGTCGAAGTATGTTTGTTAAATATTATGTACATCAAAGTAAATTTATATTTTTAAGTTTAACTTATAATATACTCTTTTCAATCATAATTCTATATTTGAACGTTACTCCCAAACTTCTATTCTTCATTCACATATTTTTTTCTTTAGTGTTTTCAAAATATTTTCTTGATTTCTATTCGCATAAAGGATATATAATAACATTACACTCAGAGAAGTTTAATCCACATAAAGAGGGACTACTAAGATATTTCAGATACATTAGAAATTTAGGCATTCTTCAAAACATCATTATTTACGGAACAATTTACATTGTATTTTTTTATCCACTGCATTTTAATGAGCCTTACAATTTCAATAATCATCAAGTATATATGACAACTATAAGTTGTCTTGTTTTTAGCGTATTAGTAATAATTAAAATTATTCCTCAATTTTTCGAATTTTCTGAACAAGAATATAAATCAAAAACTAAAAATGAATTAATTGATAATATTGATGTTGATATATCGAAGGAAAATATAATACTCAAAGAGCTATTGATTAAAAATGGAAGAAAAGAACTAAAAGAGCACTTGAAAACAAACCAATTTGAAGATATTTTTGTTTCTATGCCAGAAAATAACAAAGAAGCCTTCTTTGTTATCAATATTGAATTAACTGGGAAAAACATATATGAAATTATATCATCAATAGAAAAATACAGTTATGATTTTTTTATAGAATTATCAAACACACATGTTGACGTAAATAATTTTGTTTTATCCTATTTTATAAAAATTGACGGAGAACAAAAATCAAGAAACTATTTCATCAGAGCAAATAGAAATGAAATTGATAAATTAAAATCATTTACAGAGAAAGAATTCATAAATAAAATTAATAATAAAGTTATTGACGAACTATTTAGAAATATATAAAACAACTACCGCTAACAGCATTCGTTATCGCGGACTTGTAGTCCGTGACCAGCATAAAAGGTTTCTTTGTAATCAAACTATAATTTTAGTAAATACGATGTAACTTAGGTCACGGACAAAATGTCCGCGACAACGAAGAAAGAATTTCATCAATTATGAACCATTTATCTCCTTCTGAAAGTCAATCCGATAGCTATCGGATTCACTATGTCACAAATTTTCAGGACCTTGTTTCCACGCCTTTTCAGGGTGAGGTTAATGCGATGTGCTGGACTCGTGAACTCAAAGGTGATTTTTCTGAGATCGTTAACAAATTAGAACTAAAAGAAAATATAACCGTAATTGATCCAAAGGATCTTTTGGATATTGAATTGAGTGAACAAGGGCAGCTAGCTCGTGACATTCTTTTAAATGATATGAAGCTGTTGAAAGCTCATGGCGCCTCTCCAGTTCTTAATCTGATCAAATGTTATGAAAGAGATGATAGCTTTTTTCCAACCGATGTTTATTCTTTTCATGTAGATCGCTCTCCTGTACCATCCGATACTTTTTTATGCACTTACTATGGCGAGTCGAGTGAAATAATACCAAATTCGCAAGCCGAACAAAAAGTGTTGGTTCCCGAAATACGTGCTGAACTCAAAAAACTATATAGTGGTCCCGCCTTGTCGGCGAACAAACCAGATGAAGAATTTGAATCATTTTTAAGTGAACATTTCTTTGATCTGCATTATCAAGCTAAACCTAAGGCAAGCCCTATCAGCTTAGGCCAAGGTCACCTATGGCGCTTGGCAGTTGATCATCCCGAAAGTAAAGTGCTTCCTTGTATTCACCGCGCACCAAAAGAAAAAGCCGGAGAGAACCGGTTACTGTTGATCTGTTAAGTCACGGACGAAATGCCCGTGACAATGAATTTTAATTGAAAAAAAATAGGAGACGAAACAGTTTTATTTTCTGCCTCGGTTTTGGTTAAATCCTTTCATTGTTTTTCGTGAAGGTAATGCGTTTCTCACTTTTTGATTTTCCTGATGGAAGGCAGTTTCCTCCTTATGATGAAATATATTTTCTATTTGACGTGCTTCTGTCTGCGTTACCGGAACTGTGATGGTATCATGTTCAGGAATAAAATCAAAAATACTTTTTTCAGAAATAGGGATTTCGTCTAAACCATCAATAATGAGTAGCAACTTTTTTTTTCCAAAATGTTTTTCATGTGCTCGTTGAAATTTCTTCAACAAATCTGCCACAGCTTGTTTTGGATTTTCTGAATCTTCGGAGACCCCATTAATCCCATCAATTACATATTCACCCTTAGGATTTTGTCGCAAGTAATCTGTTATTTTCAATAAAAAATTTTGAGGTTTATACAAAAATGAATCGTTAATATAAT
>JAKFDE010000065.1:0-149606 GCA_036676295.1 Bacteroidia bacterium
GTATCGCGCACACTTTAATCGAGCACCGGAAACAAGCTGCCACGCGCGCCGTGCTCACGCCGCTGGAGCAGCGCCTCACGGCCGCATTTGCCGAACTGACCGGCGATCGGGCCCGCGAAGTCTTCCTCGACGAACATCTACAAATCTCCGGCATCGGTCGCACGCGCGCGGAGAGTCATGCGTTCGAGCTGCTATCCCAAGGAGCGAAAGAACAGCTCCTCCTGTGCCTCCGCATCGCCGTCGCCCAGGAACTCGCGGCCGACGAACCACAAGTCCTCATCCTTGATGATGTCTTGGTAAACACCGACCCCGTCCGCCAAGACCGCATTCTCGACGTCCTCGGAGCCCAAGCCGCCCGCCTTCAAATTCTCATCCTCACCTGCCACCCCGACCGCTATCGCGGACTCGGCCAGTCGATCGCCCTCGCCGCCACACCCTGAAAAATAGCATGCTTCCGACCGGCCCCCTCCCACTCCCGCACTCAGTTCCCGATGACCTCGCGCCGTCATCCGACGTCCAACCCGTTGCCGCTCTTACGACAGGACCGAAGCAACAATCATGTAATGTCTGATATGATTTCCTGATTATGAATGATCCTAAAGGCTCAGTGTGGCGAAAATGGGATATGCACATTCATACCCCCGCATCTTTCCATTGGAAGGGCCAACGGTTTCCCACCATGAAGCAGGAAGAGTGCGAGTCTTCGCTAAAGAGCATTGTCGACAAAATGGCGGCGGGGGACATCGCGGCTTATTGCATAGTAGATTATTGGACGTTTGACGGCTATATAAAGTTAAAGGCTTATATGGATTTGGATCACTTTTACCCCAAATCTTTGCATCCTTACTTTGCATTATCTTTTTTTAATTTGATATTGATAATGGATGAACCGGCCGCGTCGTATTTTGAAGAAGGATTAGCAATAAATTCTATTTTATCGATAGCTGAGGAAGAAATTCCTCTTAGATAATTTGCAAGATCACTTCCTGTCATTGGAGTTGGTTTACCATCAATCCATATGGAAACACCTGAACGGCCTTTGAAGCTGATATTGTCATTATTATCAACCCTTACTCCCGGAGCCTTTTCAATGACTTCAAAAGCAGATGAGCCTGTTGAGGCAATACTATTCTCAACATTCAGGATCATTTTCCCATGCTCTCTTTCTATATATGGTTTTCTGGCAGAAACGGTTACTTCAGTTAAAGCAACTGCGGTTTTTTGTAAGATAACCGGCTCGAGTGTTTTTGATTGATTAAGGAAGATCAATTCACTGTTATGTTTTACATAACCAATTGAATTGGTTTGGATAAAGTAACTGCCAGTATTGATGTCGCTGAATTTAAACTCTCCTTTTTCATCGCTAAACTCTGTTTTAACTAACGAAGAATCACTGGTTTTTAATAGTTGAATAATGACATCTTGAACAGGCTGTTTTTGTTCATTTACAATATAGCCGATGAGTTCATTCTTTTGAATATTATTTTCCTGAGCACTGATTTGGTTTGCAAAGAAAATAATTGCGAATATGAATACTGATTGTTTCATGGCATATTGTTTATGGTATTAGCCTTCAGTCACAATTTTTAATGATGGCCGATAATACTTTTTGAGTTGTTGTAATATCTTTATCATTAATATTTTGAAGCGCTGTTTCCCTGTTATTTAATACTACTTTGGATACTTCTTTAATTACTTTATTTCCTTCAGGAGTAATTACCAAATTACTTCTGCGTTTATCTGTTTTGTTAACAGTACGTTTTAAGTACTTTGCCTTTACTAACAAACTAATGATGCGTGTTACCGAGGCATTATCTTTAAATACTTTATCAGCGATCTCCTGTTGTTGTATCTCCGGATTATCTAAAATACTCTTGATAATTAACCATTGATCAATTGTAATTTTTAATCCGGCTTGTCGCAATTGCTTTTGAGCAAACTGTCTGTATGTTTTAATAGCTTTTTCAATAGTGTAGAAAAGAGTGGTGTTTAATTTGTCCATGATTTCTGATGTAAAGGTAAATGATTTATAAAGTATTTGATATATCAAATATATGAAACTATTAAATAAGTATATGAGTGGTAATAAAATAATTTTTATGGAAACTATTTAGTAAATTGTAATCACTTTTGAGAAGATATGAAGCCTAAAAGCATTCCTTATAGTTTTGTTTTTGATCATTTAATTCCTTTGGAAATAATTGTGAAGCCTATGTTTGGGATGAAGGCGATCTATGTAGAAGAAAAAATACTACTGATCTTAAAAAAAAGCGAAAAATCTCCTGAATCAAACGGTGTATGGGTTGCCACGCATAAAGAGTATCACGAAAGTTTAAAAAATGAATTATCATTACAAACAATGAGTTCAGCAACTAAAAACAAGGAAACAATGGAATGGCAGTTGATAAGAGAAAGCGATGACCATTTTGAAGAGATGGTGATCAAAGTGTGTGAACTGATCAAACAGAAGGACATAAGAATAGGCAGAATTCCAAAAACAAAAAAGCCCAAGAAAAAATAGAGAATTGTTTATTTTGACTATGTCTATTGATAAATCAAAAATCCTTTGATTTTTTAATTAAACGAATAAATCACATAACTTAAATTCAAAACCATATGACAGAGACGTATAAAAATTGCCAGAGTTGCGGAATGCCTTTAAAGAAAGACGAAAAGGGTGGAGGAACAAATGCCGATGGCACAAAAAGCACAATGTATTGCAGTAAATGTTATGAAAATGGCAAATTTGTGAATCCCAATATGACTGTAACAGAAATGCAAACTTTAGTAAAGGGTAAATTGAAGGAGTTTGGTTTTCCTGGATTTATTGCCGGTTGGTTCACAAAAGGAATCCCTAATTTGGAGCGTTGGAAAAATAAATAGATAGTATTAAAATAGAAAGCCTTACGTTTCTGTAAGGCTTTTTTATTAAAAAATAACATCTATAAAGTAAATAATCTAAGTTTTGAAATTTGTACCCTGATAAAAAATGTGGTAAAGTCATTTTGTTTTAAAGGTTAATAGTTGTTTAATGATATTATATAAAGGCAGTTTTGTTGTGTCTACGTCTGTAAATTATGATTATATTAAGTTCTACAAAAGTGCTTTTTTGTAAAAAGATTAGCTGTTTTATAGATAGTTTCTCTAACTCCATTTTTTCATATACGAATGAATAACTTACTAATCGTTTAATGATTCTGGCTTTTCTTAATTCATGATGTTTATCGTTCATCTTACGCCCCTCTATTTAATTATAATTTTTTTGACTATTGCAATAGTTTTCTTGTAAGATTTAAAGGAAAGTTCAGATCGTTTAATGTGTTATTATTGTCTGCTGTAATTAAACGCATTTTATTTTCTAAATCTGAAAGTTGTCTATTTGTGTGTGCAATCATCAAGATGTTTTGTGATATTATAATGTGGATTTAATTTGTTTGAAATTGTAAGTTAAATGAAACATAAAATACTGCGAGAGGACTTTTGTCTGATTATCCTCTATGTAATTTGAGGATATTGTACGCGTGATGCTATTGTTATTATTCAATAGATCAAACGCGGAGAGTTTTATTTCGGCTGCGTTGTTCTTCAAAAATTTATAAGCAATGCTAGAAGATAAAAGGTTTACCTGTTGATTGTAGCCTGCTGCAAGTCCATAATAAGAAGTGCGTTGAAATTCTGATGTAAGTACAAGGTGTTTAAACAATGTGAAGTTTAATTTTGCATCTATATTATCATAGTAGTAGTTATTGTTTTGGTTTGACTGAATACTATTTACGTTTATGTTATAGTTTCCAGTGTAGCCAATTGTAAAGTCTATTTTCTCACTGATATTGCTAGATAAATTAAGTCCTCCTGTAATAGTAGAGGCTTCAGAAATATTGGTTTTATTATTTATACTTACCGGTGTACGGGTATAATTACCCCCGAAATTGAAATTAAGATTTGATTTAATTGGTCTAACTTTGAAGCCATAGGCTAAGAATGACCTGAAAGTTGAGTAGCCATTTAAATTTTGCGTTGTAGTGAGTTGTGTTCCTTTGTTTATGAAATAGTTATTAATTGTGGTATCATTAAAAAGGATATAGGTATTATTACCAATGTAATTTTGAGATAGTTTAGCAGATGCGAAAAAGAAAAGTGTGCGAGAGTTGCTTAAATTAATATTATTATAGCGCAAGGTTATATTGTGGTCGTATTGTTGTTTGAGGTAAGGATTTCCGGTTGATAAACTTGTAGGATTAGAATTGTCTATTACATTTTGCATTTGTGATATTCCCGGAACAGTAGTAGATGTTCGATAATTTAATCGTAGTACTTTGAAAAAAGATGACTTATAAGTAAAGTTAGCTGTAGGTAAAAGGGTTTTGAACGAATAAATACTTTTAAGATCGGTTGGATACTGTTGGTTTCCATTTAACTGTAAATTCTGTGCGTAGGTGCCGGCATTTAGATTTATTTTCCTTTTATTCCATGCATATAAAAGGCCGAGTTTTTGGGTAGTTGTATTATTTGAATATTTGCTCGAAAGCGAGGAGTTCAATTGATTGTAATCGCTTTGCTGCTCATTATAACTATAATTTAAGCTGTTATTGTCTGATAGAGTGTATGATGGATTGTAGGACAATAACACTTGTCCGTTTTTGAAAGCCTTTTCTGTATAAGTAATATTAGCAGAGTAGTTTTTACCGCCCCCCTTAACTTCACTTAATTGATTTTGCTTACTAATACTGTCACCCAAATAACTTAGGCCTGAGTTTAATGTAGTATTGCTTTGTGATTGATTTTGATCAGTTGCAATGTTTAGGGAAATCGTTCTGCCGGGTTTCGAAAATTTATGATTGTAAAGCGCTGTACCTGAAAACATATAACCGGATTTATTGGCTTGAGTAATACTGTTGTTAGTATTAAAAATTGAAGAGTCTAGTTTTGTTTCTGATGTAAAGTTTTTATTTATTGTTGAGTTTTGGAAAGTAATCCTAGGTGTAATTATGATAGTATTCATCGAATCAATGTTATACTGAAGCTTAAAGTTTATTCTGTGGTTTTCGCTTTTTGATTCGGAAATTGTTTTCTCATTATAATATTGATTCTGACCTTCCCTTAAAAAGTACTGTCGTTGTATATTACTTTCCGTATTGTTTTTATTGCTATTGAAAAAATAGCTGCTGCTAACATTAATTTTTTTACCCCATGTATCGGAATAGTTGAGCCCCGTAGCATTTATTGTATTAATACCAGATTGTTGTGTCGTAAAATAATCAGACAAATCAAGACCGCCTGGCGCGCTACCCATCATTCCTTGTATCATTTGAGGATTCATTCCTCCCGGCATTTTAGGCATGTTGCCCATACCCATAGAACCAAGTATATCTTGAATAGCGAAATTCTGCTGATTGATGTTATTAAAATTAGTTATAAGTGAAATCCTTCTGTTGCCAGAGAAGTAATTAATATTTCCTCCAAAGTTATATCTATCATTTGTGCCATAGCCTCCATAAGTCTTTCCGAAAACAGAGTTTTTAATTCCATTTTTGGTTTTTATATTCATTGTTTTGGTTGTATTTCCATCTTTAAACCCTGTAAAGTTTGCCTGATCAGAAGATTTGTCATAAATCTGAACACTACTTATCATATCAGCAGGAAGATTTTTAAGCGTAATAGAAACATCATCTCCGAAGAACTCTTTTCCATCTACCGTTACCTTTTTAACTTCCTCTCCATTTGATTTTACGGTACCGTTTTCTATTGTTGTGCCGGGAAGTTTTTTAATCAAATCTTCTGCGGTGGCATCACTATTGAGTTTGTAAGCTAATGCATTATGCTCTGTTGTATCGCCATTTTGTTTTGCGAGATTCTGTTCGCCTATTACCTCAATTTCTTTGAGATTTTTTGTTTTAATATTCAGATTAAAATTGAGTTTTTTGTTTGAAAACAAATCAATTTTTGTTTTGCAGCTATCATATCCAATCAGATATAGTGAGATTAAATAATGACCTTCGGGTATATTCACAATAAACTCTCCTGCAACATCGGTTGAAGTATAAAATTTTTTTGCACCTTCAATTTTGACTATCGTACCCGGCAGCATTTCCTTGGTAATGCTATCATGAACTATACCAGAGAGTTGAACTGTTTTTTGTGCGTATGAATTTAATTTTAAAAGAAGAGCAATTAATATGATACTGTGTGCTTTCAATTATTTTAAATGAAGTTGATATTTAAAAATGGTTGTAGTACTTTGAAACATTTGTTCCATTTCCTGAGGATCTGGCATATTACCACTCGGAGAACCACCTCCCATAGGTGGACCATCACCTCCCGGGGGATTACCTGAAAACTGTGGCATTGGAAGACCATTTACCACTATTGATAAAGTTATTTTTTTGTCTTTATCTGTGGTGGTAAGGTTATGGTAAAATGTTTTGAAAGGCACCTGGTATTCTACAGTAAGGATGCCTATTTCATCGTAAGCGCCAACTGCAATAATTCCTTCAATATTTTTTTGAATGTATGTGCCATTTCCTGTTATAAAACCTTTGGTGTTAAATTGTTTCAAGGATGGTTCCACTATTTTTTTTATTTGATTTATGTCAGAAGTACCCGACATCGACATCGGTCTTTCCATTTTTGAGGTTGTTTGATCGTTGGATTTAACCGGATAATCAATGCCAATGATTTGCTTTTTCTTTCCGGTTGTGTCAATAAAAATTGACATACCTGCTTTTGCGGCTTTTATTTGAAATCTTGCATCTGGAATACGAATGCAGATATACAGCATACTATCATTATTAGTTGCGCTATATTGGAAGTGCGCATCTTTATCATAATTTTGCAATGGAAGTTTCCACTCCGATGGATTACCATCTACTTCATTTTGAGCTACTGAGCTAAGCGATAATAATGAAATAGCGAATATTAAAATACGTTTCTTCATAGGTTTAATTGATACACAAAATTGCAGTTAAAATGGGGTAACGATAGTGTAAAAGATGACGAAGCGGACAAATAAAAGGGTGAAGATGTTTTTTTAAGTTTTTTGTTTATGAAATATAATATCACTAGAATAATGTTGCCTAACATAAATTTATCAACACTCATAAAACTGATTTTATTAAGCTCTGTATAACCAAATTTTTTATTATTTTCTGCCAAATATTTTGAGAATATGTTCAGTTATCAAAGGTTTTACTAAAAAGGCTTTGACATGTTTATTATTAAGACATCTATATTTGTCGAGTGGATCAATTGAAGCTGTTATCACTATTAATTCAGGGCTTCGCATTGTAGGGAAATTAAGGGATTTAAAATCATTTAAAAACTGAAATCCACTTTTCGAGTGTATAAAAATATCAAGTAAAATAAAATCAGGAATAACATGAAAATGTTTGTCATCGCTTGCTTTATTTTTGAGATAATTCAAAGCGTCAACCGGGTTATTAAATTCAATAATATTAAAATCAGGAAAACATCTTGTAATAAGTGTTCTATGAATCAAAAGATCGATCTCAGAATCATCTATTAACATAATTGTTAATGATCTATTTAATTTCTTTTTTTGCATTAGAGTTAAATTGGCGAACCTGCCGGGGAGCTCTGAAAAAATTACAATGTGCTTCCTTATATCTCTCGTTTTCCGAGAAAACACATAAAAACTTAACTCCCCGGTGCGGTTCGTATCTTCATTACTGATTTATTTCAACGTATATGGTGTCGGAGTTTAAACCTGTAAATATTCCATAACCATTAACAATACTTGTTGATGGATTGGTTAAATTTTGTGAGCTTGTGCTATTTTGGTCGTATAACGCTGCATAATCAGGCAGTACATGATATATTACTATACGATGCATTCCATAATACTGAAATTCCATAGACCTTATTTGATCTGTATTTGAATTTGTGGGTGATTTTTTAAATATATTAGCAGGAGGTGCATTGTCTCCAAAATCACGTATAGCAGTTAATGTACTTTCAAGATTTTCTACTGTTATAAGATAGTATGATGCATCAGAATTGGTCCAGCTTATGGTTATCGGATCAGGCATTGTTGGTGCCCCACCGGAAGGAGGCCCACTACCAACAGTTATTGGTTCTATAGTCATAACAGTTGTGGATGCTGTAACGTTAATAGGTTTAATAGGTATGTAAGTGTAGGCGCTGACATTTTTTGAATTATATTCAAAAGACAAGTTATACGTTGCCCCTTCTGATACAATAATTGAACTGTCGATGTATTTACCATCACCCAATGGTTCTAAAATATGTGTAGCATTATTATAGTCAACTTTGAGAGTTAAATTATTAATATCATCAGAAGAATAGGTTACTCCTGAAGAAAATGGAATCTGTCGGCTAATCTTTACATTGAGATAATTGCCTGTCTGTAAATAGGATTCAATGATAGGAGAATCTGTAAATTCTTTATTTTCTTCTTTTTTACAGCCAGAGAATAATACAAAAGTGATTAACTGCATGACTGTTGCTTTAAGAAGGATCGATCTGTATTTCATGTTATCTTAGTTTAAGTGATAGGGTGAGATTGGGAACTATTCCTAAATAGTTTACGTTAGTTTCGAGAATTGAACCGTCTTCAATAGTGTATTGTTTATACCAAATATTGGTGCGGTTGTAAACATTAAATATGGAGAATCCTATGTAACCTATTTCTCTACGTTTTTTATCACCTTTTTCGCCTTTCAAAAGTTTATAGTTTGCGGAAAAATCCATACGATGATATTCGGGTAAACGTAAGCCGTTTTTTGCTGTAACTGTAAAAAAATCTTGCGTTGAACCATCAAGCAAGGTTATTTTGTATGCTCCTGATGGCGCAGTGTATGGGCGGCCTGTAGCATAGATCCAAGTTGCCGAAAAGTCCCATCGTTTGTATTTATAGAGAGCTACGATTTTGAACTCATGTGTGACATCCTGATTAGCCGGAAAATAATCATCAGAATAAACATCGAAGTGATTACGAGCCTGACCTAATGTGTAGCTTATCCAGCCATTAAAATTGCCTGATTTTTTTTGGACTAAAAATTCTACGCCCCTGGAATAACCATACCCCGAAAAGAAATTTTCATTATAGCTTACACCATTAGGACTTGAATTAAATCGGAGAGAATATTCGGTTAAGCTGTCCAATTTTTTATAATAGCCTTCTGCACTGAACAGATAATTGTTTGTTTCATAGGAAAATCCTGCGATATAATGTAAGGCCGAACTAACAGGAACAGATTTACCGTCAGAAAGTAACCAGAAATCTTTACTCCCCGATAAAATATCTTCGCGAGTTACGCGGTTTGCAAACTGATAGTATTTGCCAGTTGCACCTTTGAGGGTAAGACGTTTGGTAAGATTAAACGACATTGAAGCCCTCGGTTCATAATACCATTGTTTAGTTGTTTCAAAATAACTAGCCCTGATACCAGGTAAAAATTGTAACCTATCTTTAAAGAAACGGAATTTGCTTTGCAGATATCCGCCTGCCAGAAGGGCTTTGTTTTTTTTATCAAGCACTGTAACTGTATCGCTTTGAGCATAAGAATATTTTATATCGTATTGAGTTGCGAAGCCACCAAACTGTAGTTGACTAAAGTTGAATATATCCCATTGATAATCGGATTTTACACTATAATCCTGCAGGTCATTATTTTCAAATATTCCACTTTTGGTTGTTGTTGTTTCTCCGTTTGATTTTGTAAGTGTTCTTTCTTGAGATCTGTCTCTATCACTATAGTACTTTGAATAACTTATAATTGTATTGCCATATAATTTATCTGTCCATTTTTTTGACCATTTCAAACTTGCACCAACGTTTCCATATTTGGTTAAATCGGTTGAACTCATACTGAAACTTCCGTTAGATGCGCCGAAGCCTGATGCATCCGAAGATGAACTGTTATCTAATTTATCCGTACCATTAAAAATACTTAATGAAATAACATCTCTACTTGTTGGCCTATAAGTAAATTTACCGTTCAAATCATAAAAGAAGGAGCTTGCTTTTGTGTTTGAAGTTTGCCTGCCACCACCACCGCCAGGGCCACCAGAAGGCATCCCTCCTGATTGAGCAGTACCGGATGAGCTACTTTTGTTGAATTTATCAAAAATCTTGTTGTATAGAAATCCTTTATATGATCTGCGAAACGCGACAACTGACGAAAACTTTTTGCCAATAGGAACTTCAGCAAAAACATTAAAGCTTAGTAAACTCACATCTCCACCTACATTAATTTTGTTCTGATTACCATCCTTACCGGTAATTTCCGTTACACTTGATAACCTGCCTCCAAATTTAGATTCAAAACCACCTTTGTATAGTTGAACATCTTTTAGCGCATTTGAGTTGAAAGCGCTAAAGAATCCATATAAATGGTCAACATGGTATACCGTAAAACCATCGTACAAAACAAGGTTTTGATCCGGTGTTCCTCCACGAACATATAGGCCTGAAGAAGATTCATTTGCTGCACTAACACCCGGCATTAATTGAAATGAACGCATCACATCGCGTTCGCCTATATTTGGTAATTGCTCTAGTTTTTTAGGTGTCATTTTAATTACACTGACATCCGTTTTATTTACAAGAACTACATCTTCTCTATATCCGGTTACAGTAACTGCTTTTAGGTTTTGCCCAGAAGGTTTGATTTCTATCATAAAATTCTTTTTGGGCATCATAGGTGTAAGAAAAATTTCTGTTTTTTCATACCCAACATATTGCGCAATTAACACGCTTGTGTCGGTTGGTATTTTTTGTAATGTAAAATATCCATCAGCGTTTGTAATGGTTCCTATGTTAGTCCCTTTTACCATAATGTTAGCAAAAGGCAAAGCTTCTCCTGTAGATCGATCTCTGATTAATCCTGTTAATGTATATTTGAATGTTTGTGGTGGACCAAAATACACTTTTTGTGATTTTGTGTTTTCAAAAGTTTTGGAACTTTCTTTTTCCTCTTCCTCATAAAAAGTTCCATATTTATCTTCTTCTGATTCAGTCTCTGTATCATAAGCCGCAACAGATTCAACAAATGCCTGAGTGACATTTTGCGGTGGTGTACCGGCTACAGCAGAATCAGCTATGACGGTATTGTTTAGTCTGACTGATTTAAATACTTTATTTAATGAAAATGCATTTATATCTGTTTGAGTAATTTCTTTATCTTTTACCTGAAAAAATAGATTACTTTTTCCATATGTATAATTGTAAGTAAGAAGACTTGCAAGGGTTTCTATGCAGTCTAATTTTTGTGCAGAACTTTTACCCAGGTTAGGAATATAGACAAACATATAATTGTAAAACTGGGCAATGTCTTTTAAAGAGTCCTGTGCGTATGTATCTTGAGTAGTTTCTTCAGGTTTACCAATAATAAAAATGTAAGGTCGTTTAGTATTGACATAATTACTATTAGGAGCGTAGCATAGGAAATGAAAATGACAAACACTCCCCGGCGAATTAACAGCAAATTCTTTTTGTGCATTAATATGAAAGCTATTGATGAAACATAGAATAAAAAACGAATATTTAAAAAATAACTTCAATGTTGATGGGTTTAATTGTTTGAATAATTGATTTTTAATTTAGGCGAACCGATACACTCCTTGATAGTAGTAATTTTTGAATTAAGCGTACTTATTTTTTTATAGATGCGTAGCTTATCTGCATTGCTAAGAGACGCTATTTCCAATCTTAGTTTTAAGATTTCTTTTTCCCTTAAATAATATAAAACCATATACTTTAATTCTTTAGATATGAAACTATTCATTACCTACTTCTTTAGTTATTGCTGGGATGTAACTGCACGCAAAGATTAAGTTTATAAAACAGTAATATTTAACTATTGAAGTTCAAACGGACAAAATAGAGGGTGAAATAGTTAAACGTGTATATAGTTTTTATGCAAAATAAAGCAAGGGTTTTGGAATCCGGAATCAATTATTAATGACAGAGCTCGTCGTTTTGAAAAAGGGCATTTTGTTAGCATATCTTCAGTTATGATTTTACCGAAAACAATTAATATTTCTGCATTGGGTAAACAATTATACATGTCTTCAAAACAAGTGATGGCACAACTTGATTGAAGGTTATTTAGGATTGATCTATCATTAGCAAACACATGAATGTCTGAACCTGCTGTTATTAGATGTTTTATTAAAGAAATAAGATCTTCTCTATGATTGTCTATAGAAGGCTGTTCTATTAAATACCAAATAGCAATGGTCTTTTTATAAAGATCAAAATTGTTTTGACTATAGACAAGATTAAAAATTTTAACGCCTTTCAAACTTATAGGTTTAAATAGCGCCAATTTCCAATATAAAGAATTTAGATCTGAATTAAAATAAGTGAAACAGACAAAATGGTAGGTCAAGTTTTATGTTTGTGAAAGCCAATTTAAAAAAGATGTGGATCTTTCTTTGCTTATCAGAATTTTCTCCGGATAATTAATATTAATATTTAAAAGCAGTTTCCTGCTAAAGTATTGAGAAACGTCAATAATAGCTTTGCGATTTACTATGTGTTGGCGATTAGCCCGAAAGAAGTCTTGCCCAACCTGTTTTTCTAATTCTTCAAGAGTATTATTGGTTACATATTGTTTTTCGTTAAAACATAATGCTTTTATCACTTCATTCTCTGTATACAACAAAGCTATTTCATCTGTATTTACAGGTATAATTTTATCTCGTTGGTAAACCAAGATCGATCCTTGTTTTACTTCTTTGTTTTGTAGGTAAGACAATAATTTATCAATATTGTTCTGTGACTTGTTTGATGTGAGTGTTTTAAATTTATTAATCGAATCCTTGATCGTTTTTGAATTAAATGGTTTAAGGATATAATCAATTCCATTAGAATTAAAAGCGTTTAATGCATATTCATCAAACGCTGTTATAAAAATAACAGGGGCAGATGATCTGATATTTTTGAATATCTCAAAACTTAATCCATCACCAAGTTGTATATCAGAAAAAATCAGATCGGGTTGAGGATTGCTTTTAAGATAAGCGGTTGCTTTTTTGACTGATGTTAAAATAGCTTGTATTTTAATATCAGGCGATGCTATATTTATATTTCTTTGAAGATCTTCTGCAGTGTATTGCTCATCTTCTATTATTATAACATTCATGTAATTATACTAAGGATAATAATACTTCGAATTTGTCGGATGTTTTGGAAACAGAGATTTCTTTTTTATCCAAAAGACTATATCGCTCCTGTAAGTTTTTCAGCCCAATTTGGGTTGATTCAACATCGGATTTTTTTCTTTCCTGTAAATTGTTACTTACTTTTATTTTATTATCTGACGTGAGTGAAACTTCAATTATTAGAGGATTTTCCACTGTAAGTGTATTGTGTTTTATTGTATTTTCAAGAAGAACCTGAATAGCGAAAATTGGTATTTGAACAGTTGCAATCTTTTGTTCATCAATATCTATCGAATATTTTAAGGCTTCTTTAAATCTGACTTTTTGAATTTCAAGGTATTCTTTTCCAATTTTCAATTCATCTGTTAATAAAATTAGATTTTGATCATTTGAACTCAAATTGTATCGTAGAAAAGAAGATAATTTAACGAGGTATTCTTCTGCTTCAGCGGGATGCTTATAAATAAGAGATTTCAGCGCATTAAGGGAATTAAATAAAAAGTGGGGTTGGATTTGCTGCCTTAATTGAATTTGCTGTGCTTCCAGGTTTTTAATTCTTAAAATTGAATTTTCGTTTTCAACCATTTTTTCTCTGTATCTCGAAATAATAAGATCAATAATAAAAAGTACAAACAGATTATTGAACATGATAGAAAGAAATGGGAATGGCGATGGACCTTTTAGTTGAGAAGACGGCATACCATTTGGCGGCGTTGGAAGCATAATGAATTTTGTAATGTCAATGAAACTTGATATTACGTAAGCCAATAAAAAAGTAATGACGATACTTAAGGTGTATCTTAGAATTTTTTTTGGTGATTTCTCAAATGCTTTTACTAATGCGATGTTAATGCCCCAAATCAATAATATAATTGGAGTTTCATAAAGCAGTGTAAATATTAGTCGTTGGGAAGAAGATTGAGATTGAAAATACATAGGGAACAACCTAGGAATAACCATTATTGGGGTAGCTATCAGCGCTGTTTTTAAAAGATTTTTATATGGATATTTCATCTCACAAAAATATATTAAAAGTATGTGAAAATTTCACAATGAAATATGAAACGGACAATTCCTGCGGCGAGGCATGCTAATCTTGAGGTTAATATGACAATATCCTCTCGATATTAAAGGGTTACGTGAATATATGAGATAGATTAGGTAACCGAATAGGTCCCTATGATGATGATTTATTTTGACTTATTGTGATATGGAAAAAAATTAAAAAGCCAGTAAAATCAATTGATTTACTGGCTTCTGAATGAGTTTGAATTACTCTTTGTCGGGGTGGCCAGATTCGAACTGACGGCCTCCACGTCCCAAACGTGGCGCGATACCGGGCTACGCTACACCCCGAACTTTAATAAAGATTGACCTAAATCTACTCTTTATAAAAATTAGAGTGCAAATATATACTTTTTTTTTATCTACACTAAAAAAATAATGAAAATTTTAAATATTTTTTTCGCTTTTAGTCAAGACCAACCTAGTGGGTTTTTGATTTTTTGAACAGAATTTGTGATAAGATCAAAAAAAGTTTGACCCCTCAAACCATTGTAAACACTGTTATTTTTAGCAATGCTACAAATTATAGCAACACTGTGCTTCTTTTTTCATTTAAATTTGTATCGGATCAGGCATTTGGTTATTAACTTTTTATCAGGCCGACCCCTTAAACTTGTAACTTAAAACAATAATATATCATGGCAAAAAAAACAGACGATTCAGTTGACACACTAGAAAAAAAATCAGTGAGCAGCGAGAAGTTAAAAGCATTACAATTAACCTTAGATAAGTTGGAAAAAACTTATGGTAAAGGCACTGTAATGAAATTAGGAGATACACAAGTTGAACCAATGGATTCTATTTCAACCGGTTCTTTAGGTTTAGATATTGCCTTAGGAATTGGCGGTTTACCTCGTGGTCGTGTGGTTGAAATTTATGGACCTGAGTCATCTGGTAAAACAACTTTAGCTATTCACGCTATTGCTAATGTGCAAAAAGCGGGTGGTATTGCAGCTATTGTTGATGCTGAGCATGCCTTTGATCGTTTTTATGCCGAAAAATTAGGGGTTGATACTAAAAGCTTATTGATCTCTCAACCGGATAATGGTGAACAAGCCCTAGAAATTGCCGATAATTTGATCCGTTCGGGTGCTGTGGATCTAGTGGTAATTGACTCGGTAGCGGCTTTAACACCAAAAGCGGAGATCGAAGGAGAAATGGGTGATAGCCGTATGGGTTTACAGGCTCGTTTAATGAGTCAGGCTTTACGTAAGTTAACCGGAACTATTAATAAAACTGGCTGTTGCTGTATTTTCATTAACCAATTACGTGAAAAAATCGGTGTTATGTTTGGTAATCCTGAAACAACAACCGGCGGTAATGCTCTTAAATTTTACGCTTCTGTACGTTTAGATATCAGAAGAATCAGTCAAATTAAAGATGGTGATGTAGTAAGTGGTAACAGAACCCGTGTGAAGGTTATTAAGAACAAATTAGCACCTCCTTTCCGTATGGCTGAATTCGACATCGTATTTGGTGAAGGTATCAGTAAAGTAGGGGAGATCATTGATATTGGTGTTGATAAAGGTATTATCAAAAAGAGTGGTTCTTGGTTTAGTTATGAAGAAACTAAATTAGGGCAAGGAAGAGATTCTGTTAAGAATATTTTTCAGGAAAACCCTGATTTAGCCGAAGAGATCGAGAATAAAATTAAAATGGCTTTAGCTGAAGAAGCTGCCAACGCATAAATTGTTTTTTGTTTTTTGAGATTTGAAACCACCCGTATGCCAACGGGTGGTTTTTTTATTTAACTAGTTCCAGTAATTGCGAATTAGAGATATCCGAAGGCGCTACCATTGGCTCATTTAAAGGGATTTGATCGCCATAGGTTGCTTTGAGTTGTTGTTTCACTAATTTGTTGTTTAAGTCAAAATCTTTTAATTGACGAGGCTCGCACAATTTAAGGTTTAAAGCATTTTGATAAAGTTTGTAAACTAATTCACTACAGTAAATGTCTTTATCACTCCAATTAAAGGCCATGTCGTAGTTTTTATTTTCATAAGTCTTAAAAGCGGCTTTCAATTTTAAAATGGCTTCTTTATTTAAAACAGACTGACTGTTTTTTAATCGCATCACTGTTCCGGCACCTCGCGCATTAAAGTCATCTAAACTTATTTTTCCTACCGGTTGAACGGCTTCATAAACCACCCATTGATTATTCTCATAAAATAAAATTCCACAATGATTATAAGTACTGTGAGTAGCCAATTGTATGGCTCGCCCTCTGTCTCCGCCGGTGGTTTGGAAGATAATATCACCGTCTTTATAAGGTTTTTCTTGTTTGAAATTATAAAAGAATAAGATACCAAGGCTTAAGCCTGTCAGGATAAGTAGTTTTTTCATGCTGATATAACGCCTTAATGAGTCGATTAGTTACAGGTAAACTCAATTTTTACAAATTTTAGGCTTTTGGATCTTATTTTTTTATAAAAAAGAAGCTTCCTGACCTTTTTTTAGGCATTATAACGTAACTTTGCAAGCTAAATAGGTTATATAGAAAAACCCAATTTTATGATTAAACAAATTTTATTGATTTCAGGAGTTTTATTAAGCTCATTTATGTTTGCTCAAACTCAAACTGATGCTAATGGCAAGAAACAAGGCTATTGGAAAAAGAAGGATGAGAAAACAAATAAATTGATCTATGAAGGAATGTTTAAAGATGACAAGCCGCAAGGTATTTTTAAATATTACTATCCTCATGATACGATCAAAGCCATTATGAATTTTAAGCAGGATGGAAAATATGCTTATTCAACCATGTTTCACCCAACCGGTAAAAAAATGGCGAGTGGAAAATATATTGGTGAGAATAAAGATTCGGTTTGGACTTACTATGATGAGAAAGCAGTTTTAATTTCAAAGGAAACGTTTGTAAATGGAAAGAAAAATGGAAAAGTAATTGTGTATTTTCCTGATGGTGTAGTAAGTGAAGAGCGTAATTACAAAATGGATGTGCAAGACGGACCGTTTAAACAATATTTTGACGCCAAAACTGTTAAGGGCGAAGGTAATTATGTGAACGGACAATTAGATGGTAAGAATGCATATTACTATCCTAATGGAATTGCTGCTGCTACAGGCTTTTATAAAAACGGACAAAAAGTTGGTCCTTGGATCTATAAAGAAAAAGACGGAAAAATTAAAGAGAAAGAATTATATAAAAACGGAAAGCTAGCTGATAAAAAAGAAACAGATGCTTTCTTTAATAAGAATAAAGTAGTGGATGAAAAAGTGAAGGGAAAAGCTGAAGACAAAAAACCTGCAGGAGCTAAACCAAAAACAACTAAAGCAACGAAATAAGAATTTAAGACTGGAATAAAAAAATGAGTAAGCACGGAAAAGTTTTAGTGGCGATGAGTGGAGGGATTGATAGTTCCGTTGCCGCTATGATGTTACACGAACAAGGTTACGAAGTAATCGGAATCACTATGAAAACATGGGATTACGAATCTTCCGGTAGTAGTAAAAAAGAAACAGGTTGTTGCAGTTTAGACAGCATTAACGATGCGCGTTCAATGGCGGTTAACTTTGGTTTCCCGCATTATATTTTAGATATACGCGGAGAATTTGGAGATCACATCATTAATAATTTTGTTGAAGAATATTTAGCGGGACGTACACCAAACCCTTGTGTATTGTGTAACACACATATTAAATGGGAAGCTTTATTGAAGCGTGCTGATATGTTGGATTGTGAATTTATTGCAACCGGTCACTATGCACAAGTTCGCGAAGAAAATAACCGCAGAGTTATTTTCAAAGGAGTTGATCAAACGAAAGATCAAACATACGTGTTGTGGGGTTTAGGACAAGACAGTTTGCAACGCACCATGTTTCCTTTAGGCGGTTATAAAAAACCTGAGATCAAACAAATGGCCAAAGATGCCGGGTTTATTGACTTAGCAAATAAAAGCGAGAGTTATGATATTTGTTTTGTTCCTGATAATGATTACCGTGCCTTTTTAAAACACCGTTTACCAAACCTGGAAGCAAGTGTAGAAGGAGGAGATTATATTTTTAAAGGAAAAAAAGTTGGAACACATAGAGGTTATCCGTTTTATACCATTGGTCAACGTAAAGGCCTGGATTTAGCAATGGGCGAGCCTGTGTTTGTGAAAGAAATTATTCCGGAAACAAATACAGTTGTATTAGGTGATCTGGAAGATCTGAAAGAACAGGAAATTAATGTACGCGATTTTAATTTTATTAAATACGCTTCTTTACCTCAGGATTATGTAGCCTTAACAAAAATACGCTACAAGGATGCCGGACGATTAAGTACCATCAATACCATTGATGATAAATTAAACATTGTGTTTCATGAATCAGCTACGGGCATTGCTCCAGGGCAAAGCGCGGTGATTTATGAAGGTGATGATTTAATCGGTGGTGGTTTTATTGATCGTAAACCTTTGATTAATTTACAGTAAAGTTATTTGTTCTCGACTTCGCTCGAACTGACATTATTGTCACATCGAGCGAAGTCGAGATGTTTGTATAAATATAACTCTGCGAAACTTTGCGTGAATCTTTGCGAACTTTGCGTAAAATTTTCTAAATTCTACTTTCCTCCAACGCCTTATCAAGATTGGCTAATGCTTGTTTGAAATTTTCATGGTCGCTGTATCCAAATCCTAAACGGAAATTACGTTTGTTTTGTTCGAACCAATGTCCTGAACCTACAAAAGTTTCGTATTTCTCATTTAAGGTTTTATAAAATTTCTCAATGTCGATATTGATATTGTTTTTGATGCGAGGAAAACAAACCACTCCGCCACTTGGTTTTATCCATTCTAGCATTGAATGATCCTGTAAATAATTTTCGAGATAAGAAAAATTTTGCTGAATACGTTTTTGAATAGTCGGTAGATATTCATTTCGTTTCATTAAGAATTGATAAGCAATCTCTTCATCTACTACTGAGTTGCAAATTAAGATTTGTTCTTTGGCTGCTAAAAATGTTTGCATTAAAGTTTCGTTTTGGCAAACCAGCCAACCTATGCGCACACCGGGTATACCATAAGCTTTGGATACAGAGGAAACAGAGATCACCTGTTTGCTTTTGCCGGCATAATATGGTTTTTGAGTTTGATCAAACTGAAGGTCTTTGTAAGTTTCATCGATCAATAAAAAAATATTTTTCTCTTTTACTATTTTAATTAATTGATCAATGAACTCATCTGAGAAACAAACTCCTGTAGGATTGTGAGGTGTAGTAATGCTAATGAGTTTTGTATTTGCATCAATTTGAGATCTGATCGATTCGATATCCGGCTGGTAATTATTTTCAAATATCAGATCAATGAATTTGATATTACAGCCAATGGCACGGGGTGTTTCAATATTCGTGGCATAGTTGGGACGCATCACTAACAATGTATCTTTGGTGTCGAGTAGGGCAGTATGCACAATGAATAATGCCGTTGCTGCGCTTGGTGTTATTAATACATCTTCAATAGATAATGTGTTGGAATATAAATTAGCGATCAATGCTCTCAGTTCGGGTTTACCAATATGGTGCCCGTAGCAAAGTAAGAGATCTTTTAATTGTAAGTTTAATTCCGAAAGCAAAACGTCGCTCACCGAGCTTTCCGCTAAATTGTATTTAACGTTTTCGTAGCCCATCATTTCCGGGCTTTCTACTTCTATGGGCATTCGATTGTATTGCATAGCTCTTATTATAAATTTAAGCAATCTTTTCTTAAAACAATAATATAGAAGACATTAAGCTATTGTTCTTGACTTTCCGCCCGGATGAATCCGTTTGGACGGTCGCTCGAACTGACATCAACACAAATTCCTTTTAAAAGCCACCACTTATGATTTAAACCTCACCACTTACCAATTGGCAAAAACTTTAAGTATTGATGGTGGTATAATCAGTTAGAAGTCTAACAATTTAAATACATAAGTTATGGAAACTTTAAAATCAACAAGCAGTAAAGGAATTATCTTTTGTTTATTGTTTATCCTGAGTTCTTCTTCGGTGTTCTCTCAAAATAAATTAACAACTTTTATTTCTTCCATCAATTACGAATTTACTTTACCGGTAGTGTGTGTCATCGCTTTGGGATTATTTTTGATCAAAGCATTTATCAGTCAAAAAGAACACTAAGTTTTTGTTTGTTTTGTTTTATGTGAATGGAACCCTCCAGAGTTATAGACTTTGGTGGGTTTTATTTATTGAGCCATTTTCCTAAAACTTTTTGTAACAGAGGTATTAATACAAATACCATCAAAGGAACAACTACAATGGTTAAGACAAGTGTTCTTAATGGTAAGGGATTAATCTTAATTAATTCGTTGCCAAAGAGAAAAAATAAAGTAGTAATGGTTGGATAAATGGCAATCCAGATAAGAATTGCCATTTTCCATTTCTTAGGAGGTTTCATAGTCTATATACTAATCAATTGCCTCTTGGATTTTATCCATTTTTGCTTCAGTATATTTGCCAGAAACAATTTCAGTTATTTTTCCATTAGTGTCGATCACATAAAAATAGGGAATATCGTCGCTTGTAGGTTTAAGTTGAGCTTTCAATAATTTAATTTCAGTATCGCAATCGATCACGTTTTTCCACAGATCAGGTTGTGTACTGGCTTTAAAATCGGCCGCTGCTTTTTTAAAGCCACTAATTAATGGAATAAAAAAATAATTGACATCATAATAATTAGCTACATCAAAATAATCGCCGGCGTTTGGTTTCGCAACAAACACATCATACATTGGCTGTATCCAGGTTTTTAGATCTTCTTCGGCAGCACGTTTATAACACAAACCTACAATGGTAAATTTTTTGGTGCTGGCTAATGGAATTGTAATGGCATTGCTTTCTAAGGTATGTCCGGTTAATGTTGGAAATGTGCCTTTTACTTGTGAAAACACAGATAATGAAAAGAATAAAGCGAATAGGAAGGTTAATTGTTTCATGGTTTTTGGTTTTTAATTTTTTGTCTCGCAGATTTCGCAGAAGCCCGCAGATATTATTTATGTTTTCTGTATTTTAATTTATAATGATTTTTTTTACAAATGTCACAACTTCTCCAACTTCTTAATTTTGCGGTCTTTGTGAACTCTTAGCGTTCTTTGCGGTTAAGCTTTACGATTCGCTTAACATACAAATTCTATCAAACTCTTCAGCTTTTACGGAACTTACCGATAAACGTTGCAGTTTTACTAACTGCATATCTTGTAATTGCTTGTCTGCTTTGATCTCGTTTAGCGTTACCGGTTTTTTCAAGGTTTTAAAAGGAGCAAAATCTACCGATAGCCAAGCTGTTTCTTCTGTTGTAGGGTCTTGGTAAGATTCTTTTACCACTTTAGCAATGCCTACAATATGTAAACCTTCATTGCTGTGGTAAAAAAAAGCCAGATCGCCTTTTTTCATTGCTCTTAAATTGTTGCGAGCCGCGTAATTACGCACGCCGTCCCATACTGTTTTTTTATCTTTTAGGAGTTGTTCCCAACTGTATTTAAAGGGTTCTGATTTTATAAGCCAGTAGTTCATATATTAATTCGACTATTTATAGGATAATAACACATTTTGAAAGTAATTAATTTAATAGTTTTCTACAAAAGAAATTGATAACATTTTACCCAACAAATTCATCGAAAATAAGTTTGATTTATCCCAGTAATTACTAGATTTGTTACGCATTTTTAAAGCAAAATTTATGGCACATTTATCAGATAGAATTAATTTAATTTCAGAATCACAAACAATTGCAATGGCTCGTAAAAGCCGCGAATTAAAAGCTCAAGGCATAGACATCATTAGCTTGAGTTTAGGTGAACCTGATTTTACAACACCTGATGTAGTTAAACAAGCGGCCATTAAAGCCATTAACGATAATTTTAGTTATTATACACATGTAAGCGGTTATGTGGAATTGCGCGAAGCAATTGTCAAAAAATTTAAACGTGATAATGGTTTAGATTATCATGCAGATGATATCGTTGTTTCTACGGGTGCTAAACAAAGTATTGCCAATGCGGTATTATGTTTGATCAATCCGGGTGATGAAGTGATTATTCCTGCTCCGTTTTGGGTAAGTTATTTAGAGATATTAAAACTAACAGGTGGTGTACCGGTTATTATCAATACAACTATTGAAAACGATTTTAAAATTACAGCCGAAGAATTAAAAGCTCACATCACACCTAAAACACGTATGATGATGTTTAGCACACCGTGTAATCCTACGGGTTCTGTTTATAGTAAAGCTGAATTAAGAGCTATTGCAGATGTCGTGAAACAACATGATGAATTATATATCATGAGTGATGAGATCTATGAACACATTAATTTTGTTGGTGGTCATGAGAGTATGGCTCAGTTTCCTGATATTAAAGACAGAGTAATTACGATCAATGGTGTGTCAAAAGGTTTTGCAATGACTGGCTGGAGAGGTGGAATTATGGCAGCTCCAAAATGGATAGCACAAGCTTGTGATAAAATGCAAGGACAATTTACATCAGCTACTTGCAGCATTACTCAAAAAGCAATGCATGCCGCGATGGAAATGCCGGCTGAAGCTACTCACAGCATGCGTGATGCTTTTAAGAAACGTCGTGATCTGGTATTAGGTTTGATGAAAGACATTAAAGGATTTAAAACTAACGTTCCGCAAGGTGCTTTTTACGTGTATCCTGAAGTTTCGGCTTTGTTTGGTAAATCATACAACGGTTTTACGGTTAACAATGCGACTGATCTATCAATGTTCTTGTTAGATGTTGCACATGTGGCCTTGGTACCGGGTGCCGCTTTTGGAGACGATAGTTATATTCGTTTTTCGTATGCAACTTCAGAAGATAAATTAATTGAAGCTTGTAAACGTATCAAAGAAGCAGTTGAAAAATTAAGTTAAAAGACAAAAGACACAAGATTTAAGATTGTGATATTTTAAAAATGAAAAAATTATCTGTAAAAAAAGAGCACATCCGTGAGATGTTTAAGTCATTCAACAATTTGAATGTTTTAATTATTGGTGATGTGATGATTGATAGTTACATGTGGGGAAAAGTGAATCGTATTTCTCCTGAAGCTCCGGTTCCAATTGTAACGGTTCATAAAAAAGAAAAACGTTTAGGTGGTGCAGCTAATGTAGCGTTGAATATACAAGCTATGGGTGCTAATCCTATTTTGTGTTCGGTAATTGGAATTGATCTGGAAGGACAAATGTTTTTGGATCTGCTTAAGCAACAAAAATTATCTCAAAAAGGAATTTTAAAATCACGTACTCGTATCACTACCGAAAAAACACGTATTATTGGTAACAATACACAGATGTTGAGAGTAGATGAAGAAATTGAAGAAGATATTACGCCTCCTGAAACGCAGCAATTAATTACATTGATCTCATATATCATTCAGCATGATAAAATTGATGTGATCTTATTTGAAGATTATAACAAAGGATTAATAACGCCTAAGTTAATTTCTAAAGTAGTGGAATTAGCAAAGAGCAAAGGAATTCCAACTTGTGTAGATCCTAAAAAGAGAAACTTTAATGCTTACAAAGGAGTGACTTTGTTTAAACCAAATTTAAAAGAGTTACGCGAAGGTTTAAAATTAGATATCAGCTCAGATAACATTAATGAACTACAACGCGCAATTAGTAGCTTTAGAGTAAAATTAAAATTTGATACAGCATTAGTAACTTTAGCAGAGAAAGGTGTTATCACTAATTCTCGTTCGGTAAAAGAGCATATTCCGGCACACATCCGTAGCATTGCTGATGTGAGTGGAGCAGGTGATACTGTAATCAGTGTTGCAGCTTTGTTGATGGCCCTGCATGCAAATCCTATCGTTATGGCGTCTATATCAAATTTAGCGGGCGGCCTGGTTTGCGAGCAAATTGGCGTTGTGCCAATTGATAAAGAGTTGTTGTTGGAAGAAGCGTTGAAGTTGGACTTTGTAAAGTAGTTTTAGATTAAAGATATAAGATTCAAGATTTAAGACCTGACATTGTCAGTCTGAGCGGAGTCGAAGACAAACAAAATAATGGAACCAGTTACACCATATAATTCTAACGATTCAAAGAAAGAGCAGGTTGCTCAGATGTTTGACAATATTGCTTTTCGTTATGATTTTTTAAATTCATTACTATCTCTTGGTATTCATAAGGGCTGGAGAAAAAAATGCATTAAATTGATTGCAGCTAAAAAGCCCAAACATATTTTGGATGTAGCTACCGGTACTGCAGATTTTGCCATAGGCGCAATGAAATTGAATCCGGAATCAGTAATAGGAATTGATATTAGCGAAGGCATGATGAAACATGGTCGCGAAAAATTAGTGAAGTTGGGATTGGATAAAAAGATCATTCTGCAATATGGTGATGCTGAAACCTGTGATTTGCCAAGTAATTCGATGGATGCCATTACCGTTGGTTTTGGCGTTCGTAATTTTGAGAACCTGGAAAAAGGCTTAGAAAATATGTTACGTATTTTGAAACCGGGCGGGCAATTATGCGTATTGGAATTTTCTTCTCCTCGTAAATTTCCGGTAAAACAATTTTATAAATTTCACTTCAAATACATTACACCTACTTTAGGAAAAATGTTCTCGAAAGATACACGTGCTTATACGTATTTACCCGAGTCTATCAAAGCATTTCCTGATAACGAACGATTTACAGCTATACTTGAAAAAGTAGGTTATAAGAATGCTTCGTTTAGTTCTGTGGGCTTTGGCCTGGCGTCTATTTATTTAGCCGAGAAGTAATAGGATTCTTTTATTTCTAGTTTTCAATCAGATAAAAGATTAATGACAAATGATTTAAGATTAAGTTTCTTTTATCTTTAATCATTTGTCTTATATCAATTTCACAAGAGATTACTTCCCTCTATATCTATCATACAACTCATGCACGATACCATCCGATAAACCAATTTGAGGAACAAAAATATCTTCAATATCTGCAGTTTTCATAATGGTAATAAAGATCTTAGAAGCGTGAACAATTACATCGGCTCTATCCGGTTTTAAACCCAGTACTTCAACACGTTCAGAAACGGTATATGAGTTTAACATATCATGTAAGCCTTTAAGTTTGTTATAACTCAAATTCTTATTTTCCTTTTTGGTCATTTTAAAAAGCTTATTGATGTTTCCACCAGAGCCAATGGCATGTAGCGGACGAATACCAACCGTGTTTTTTTTGATCCACTCCTTCATTTTTTCCCATTCGTCTTTTTCTACCTTGTCTAATAACATCCTCACGGTTCCAATGTTAAAAGATTTGGCAGCAATTACTTTATGGTTGTAATACAATGTTAACTCAGTGCTACCGCCACCTACATCAATGTACAAATAGGCATGCTTTGGATTTAATAATTCTTCAATATGGTTAGAGAAAACCAATTGAGCTTCTAATTTTCCGTCAATAATTTCAACTTCAAGGTCTGCTTCTTTTTTGATGCGTTCAATAATTTCAGATCCATTGCTGGCATCACGCATGGCACTGGTTGCCACGGCTCTGTAACCATCTACTTCATATACTTTTATTAATTCTCTAAAACCGCGCATAGCCGTAATTAATTTTTCGGCTTTACGATCAGAAATTTTTCCATTCAAAAACACGTCTTCACCCAAACGAATAGGTAAACGAATTAATTCTTCCTTAGAAAAGTGTGGTTTTCCATTAACATCGTATGCTCTGCAAAATAATAATCGCATGGCGTTACTTCCTATATCTACAGCGGCAAAGATCATGGTCTTAAGTTATGTTTTAAATGAGAGATACGTTTTAAGTAAGTTTCTTTATCCTTTTTCAAGTAATTGTATATTTCATCTTGTACCCTGATCTTGCGTTCGCCTGGTTTAGCTTTCTTATAGATGTTTTGTTGAAGCCTATCTAAAACTCGCACTTTAGTGTTACCGGATAATTGAATATTGATGATGTCTTTAATTTGTTTTTTTACTTCAGGATGATAAATAGGAACAGCTACTTCGCTTCGGCTATCTAAGTTTCTGCTCATCCAATCAGCCGATGTGATAAATATTTTTTCATCACCATTGTTTCCAAAAATAAACACTCGGGTGTGTTCCAAATATTTATCAACGATACTATAAGCTTTGATATTGTCGCTGAAATTAGCTATCTCAGTTACTAAAGAACAGATGCCACGAATAATTAAAGTGATCTCTACACCGGCTTGAGAGGCTTCGTATAATTTTTTGATCATTTCATTATCAACCAAACTATTCATTTTTAATATCATGTATGCTTTCTTACCGTGCTTGGCATTAGCAATTTCATGATCTATTAAGTTTACAAATGTTTGGCGCATAAAAAACGGCGCTACCGCTAAATGCTTGAATGTTCCTGTTTTGAAATTATTGGCATAAAAATCAAATACCTGGCTGATCTCAGACGTAATGTTTTTATCAGCCGTTAGTAAACTAAAGTCTGTATAAATACGGGCTGTTTTTTCGTTGAAATTTCCTGTGCCAATATGAGCGTACTTTAATTCTCTGCCATTAACGCGAGTAGTAATTAAAAATAGTTTGCTGTGAACTTTTAATCCCGGTACACCATAAATGACATGTGCCCCTTCTTCTTGCAATTTGTTTGCCCAATAAATATTATTCTCTTCATCAAATCGTGCTTGTAATTCTACCAATACGGTTACTTTTTTTCCGTTTTTAATAGCATTGATCAATGAGTTAGCAATCTTCGATGAATCAGCTACGCGGTATAAGGTAATTTTAATGGATTCAACAGTCGCATCAATAGAGGCTTCTCTTAATAAAGTTATGATGTGATCAAAGGTGTGATAAGGGTAATGCAGTAAAATATCACGTTCTTTAATTACGGGTAAAATATTGGTGTGAATGTTATGTAAATATTTATGATTAAGCGCACGCGGATGATTGAATATTAATTTTTTGTCGCCTACACTTGGGAATCTGATAAAATCTTTAAAGTTATGATAACGACCTCCCGGAATCGCATTATCTTTTTTATCCATTCCTAATTTTTTCATGATAAAGCCGAGCATTTCCTTACTCATGGCACTATCATAAACAAATCGAACAGGCAATCCTTTTTTACGATCTTTCACACTTTTAGAGATCTTCTCTAGCATACTTTTACTAACGTCAGAGTCAATATCTAATTCAGCATCACGCGTTAATTTAATATTGATGATCTCTTTCACCGCATAACCAAAACCTTCAAATAGTTCGTGAACATTAAAACGAATGACATCATCTAATAAAATGATGAAGGTTTTATTACGTTCGTGAGGTAAACTCACAAAACGGGTAGTTACTTTGGATGGAATTTCAATTAATGCGTATTTGTTTTTTTTCTTAGGATCGTCATTAATAAGCCTGATAAACAAGTAACCATATTTATCCTTCATATAAGGAAAAGGTTTATGCTCATCTACCATGATAGGGAATAAGGTAGAAATAACCTCTTTGTGAAAATAATCCTTAACGAAATGTTGTTGTGTTTTATTTAATTGCTTTTCATTAATAATAAATACATTTTCTTTGGCTAATTGTTTTAATAATTGCTGATAAATGGCTTCAAAGCGATTTTGTTGTTCAATCACTTTTTTCTGCATTTTTTGCAATAATTCCTTTGGATCATCGCCATAAATGGCAATGGCTTTTTTACCAAGCTTGGTTAAACGGTTAATGGTAGCAACGCGTACTCTGTAAAACTCATCTCGGTTATTACTGAAAATACCTAAAAATTTTAAACGTTCAATAAGCGGAGTCGATAGATCAGAGGCTTCTTGAAGTACGCGATCATTAAATGATAACCAACTAATTTCTCTATTGATGTAAGGAATTTTTTGTTTTTGCATAAGATTCTGCTAGCTACAATTTTTGTTATCAAATATACTAAAATCACAGTAAATAGTTTTTTGATTTTAATTACATTTGAACAGTTTTGAAACAATAAATGACATTCATTAAAAAACATATTCCCATTGCCATTATCCTCATTTTTCATGTGATAGGATTTGTTGGATTTATTATAAACCCAGCTTATTTCAGGCCATTAAGCCCACTGAATTTGATGCTTTCGGCAGGTTTAGTATTGTTAATGTGTAATCAAACCAAATGGCCATTTTACGGATCTATTTTAGCTGTAGCTGTTTTAGGGTTTTTTATAGAAGTTTTAGGAGTTAAAACAGAACTGATCTTTGGCACCTATCATTATGGTAATTCTTTAGGGTATAGATGGTTATCGGTTCCATTGTTAATAGGTCTTAATTGGGCTGTTTTATTATATAGTACGGCACAATTCTCTAAATTTAAAAATGAGTGGGTTAATATTGTTTTTGGAGCAGTATTGATGGTTCTATTAGATTTTTTCATGGAACAAAATGCATCTAAATTTGATTTTTGGTATTGGAAAAATGCACACATTCCTTTGCAAAATTATATTGCCTGGTTTGTGATCTCTTTGGGTTTAAATTTTCTATTTCAAAAGCACTTATCGCAAAAACCAAACCTCACTGCAAAGGCATTTTATATAATAGAATTGGTGTTTTTTGCCTCATTGTATTTTTTCGTGTAAACCTTGTATCTTTATAATACTATGCTAAATTCACATTATACCTATTTGTTGTTAAATCTGGTTTGTGTTTTATTTCCCTTTGTATTAAGCTTCGATAAAAAAGTAGCTTTTTACAAAACCTGGAAGTATTTGTTTCCGGCTATTTTAATCAATGGTGTTTTTTTTATTTTATGGGACATCTTATTTACAGCAAAAGGAGTGTGGGGATTTAATCCTGATTATATTTTAGGTATTTATATTTTCAATCTGCCATTGGAAGAAGTTTTGTTTTTTCTGTGTGTGCCTTATTCTTGTGTCTTTATCTATGAAGTATTCAATGCTTATGTTAAAAGAGATGTACTGGGAGGTTGTGGTCAAAGAATTAGTGTGTTGCTGAGTGTTATATTGTTAGCGTTATGCATTATTTATTACGATCGGTTATACACACTGGTTAATGCGGGCCTTTGTTTGATCTTGTTAGTGTTTGCAACTTTTGTTATAAAATTTAAAAACTTAGGCCGCTTTTATTTGGCTTATTTGGTGAGTTTAATTCCCTTCTTGATCTGTAATGGTATTTTAACCAAACTGCCTGTGGTTATTTATAATGATAATGAGAATATGGCTTTACGTATTTATACCATACCGGTAGAAGATGTGTTTTATTGCTTGAGTTTGTTATTAATTCCAATTTTATTAATGGATTATTTTAAAAGCCGAAAAGAAAATCCCAATTAGTTTTTTATATCTTTAATTTATGGCATTCAGAAAATATTTGATTCCCTTACTTACCTTAGCCGCTATAGCTGGTTTTGTGTATCTGTTTACCAACGTGTTTGTGTATTTGGTTATTTCATTGGTATTAGCGCTCATAGGAATGCCAATCGCTCAGTTTTTATCCGAAATTAAAATTGGTAAGTTTAAGTTAAATGGTGCTATTGCATCTTTATTAACCTTAGTGTTATTTTTTGTTCTCATCTATTTGATAGGTATCACCTTTTTACCTCCCTTAGTTTCTCAAATCACCTTTTTATCAAAGTTGAATTTTCATGATGTTACCTATAATATTTTGCAACAGTATCCCGATTTAAAATATACTTTATCTAAGTTTGGTACAGAACAACAGATCATGTCAACGGTAAGTCATCAGATCAATCAATTGATCAATTTTCAGAATTTATCTTCTATTTTAAATAATACAATTTCATATGCGGGAAGTATTCTGGGTGGCGTTTTTTCTGTATTATTCATCTCTTTCTTTTTTTTGAAAGATGAAAAGATGGTGGTTAAATCTTTATTGTTAATTACGCCTTCGCCTTTTGAAGGAGAGATGATCGATATTTTACGTACTTCTAAAAAAATGTTGAGTAAATATTTTATTGGATTATTAATTGATATTGTATTGATCAGTTTTATTGTGACAACATTAATGTGGTTATTTGGTATTAAAAATGCTTTGGTTATTGGTTGTTTGGCAGGTGTGATGAATGTGATCCCATACATTGGGCCAATGATAACATTGGTTTTTGCCGTTTTTTTAGGTGTTTCTGGCTGTATCGAATTTAATCAGTATGAATTAATTACATCTACTATTACCAAAATTGTATTTATTTTAATTGGAACTAATTTATTAGATGCTTTTTTTATTCAGCCTACTATTTTCTCCAATACAGTAAAAGCACATCCATTGGAAATATTTATTGTGATCTTAATGGCCGGAGCTATTGGTGGTATTTTAGGAATGGTAGTGGCGATACCAAGTTATACCTTATTAAGAATTATTGCGAAAGAATTTTTGGATCACTTCAAGTTCTTTAAAAAATTAACTGAAAATTTACCTGAATAAATCTCGATTATCAAACTCTAGCATACGTTGGTAATAGTGCGGCTGATTTTGACGAAACGGAGCGAACTGCAATTTTTTCGGTGGCATTGCGGAGATTTGTACGAGAAAAGAATTGAAGTTGGCGTTTCGTCTTGACTTTTTGTTTCTTTTTGGTCAAGCAAAAAGAAAATAAAAAATGATTGTACTCTCCATTAATTCTATTATTTTTGATATGAGACCAAATAAATTTTACAATGGAGGCAACTTTCAAATTTTTAAAACAATTAGCTAAAAATAATTCTAAAGAATGGTTTGATATTAATCGTAAAACTTATGAATCATGTAAAGCAGAGTTTGAAACAGTAGTTAAATCCATTATTGATAAAAGCTCAGCATTTGATAAAGGTTTAGCAGGGCTCGAAGCTAAAAAATGTCTGTTTCGTATTAATCGTGATATCCGTTTTAGTAAAGACAAATCACCGTATAAATTAAATATGGGTGCAAGCATGAATCCTGGTGGAAAGAAAGAAATGGGAGCCGGTTATTATTTACATGTTGAACCGGGAAAAAGTTTTTTAGCGGGAGGTTGTTATATGCCACCACCGGAAGTATTAGCCGCTATTCGTCAGGAGATAGATTATAACGCTAAAGATTTTAAAAAGATTTTAGCTGCCAAAGATTTTAAAACCTATTTCAAGGACCTATCTGAGGAAGAAAAATTAAAAACAGCGCCCAAAGGTTACCCTAAAGATCATCCTGATCTAAGTTTATTACAGCACAAACATTTTATTGTCGTGCATAATATTAAGGACGAACAAATCATGGATAAAAATTTTCCGGCCTATGCAGCTAAGGTCTTTAAAGCTATGTATCCATTGAATACATTTTTGAGGAATTGTATGTAGGTAATTTCTTAGAAAATCTAAATTATTAAATCAAAATTCCAATCGTAGAAGCGGGTAGGCTTGTCAAAACGCGATGGCGATGAGCTGTGAATTTTAATTTTTTTAGATGAGTCCGAAAGAGCTTTAGTTCTCTTTCGGTAACGAATCTTTAAAATTAAAAGAGAGGGAGGGAATCGTTTTGACTTGTTTTTTTGTTTACTTTTTTGACTAAGAAAAAAGTAAAAAACAGATTTAAGCAATCTCCAAAAACTCCACCAAAGAACTCAACTTATAATCCGCAATAGCAAATTTAGGATTATGCATGTTCTCATCTTCCGGCACTACTAACACTTTCATTTGAGCTGCTTTAGCTGCTATCACACCGTTTACGGAATCTTCTATAACCAGACATTCAGTAGGTTTTACCTGTAATTCCTTTGCGCAATTTAAAAATACCTCAGGGTGAGGTTTACCATATTCCAAATGTTCGGCAGAGCAAATAGCATCAAAATAATTTCGTATGCCCAGATCGTCTACTACCGTATTCATTAATCGCACATTGGATGAAGTACCTAATGCAATTCTATAATTATGTTTTTTGAAATGAATTAAAGCCTCTTCAACCCCTTTCATCAATTTGCCTTCTTTGATGATGAGATCGCATAAACGGGAAATCACCAAATGATCGAACTCAAAAGTAGTCATGTGTGTAACATTGTGTGTTGTAAACCAAAATTCGGCCACTTCAATAAAGCGTAAACCGGTCGTCATTCGACACTCTTCATCTGTAAAAGGAATGCCTATTTCATTAAAACTCTGGATCATAGCTCGTCTCCAAAGAGGTTCCGAATCAATAATAACCCCATCCATGTCAAAAATAATGGCTTTTATCCCTTTTAGCATTGTTAATTTCTTTGTTTAATAAAAGCGAAGATACATTAAAAAAATAGGTGTTTGCTAGGTAAATTTGTGTTATGTATTTTCCAGATTTTGTTGATATAGGAGCAGAAGAACTCTTGTTAATTGCCTTTTTTGTGTCGCTTATTGGCGTCATTATTTACTATGTTTTAAATATTGTTCCGGTAGGTTCTTTTAAATCCGATTCCTTAGAAAAAAACGATAAACAAGATTCTGTTTCTGTTATCATTTGTGCTCGTAACGAAGATGATAATCTAACGGAGTTCTTACCCAAAATTTTAACTCAAAATTATCCTGATTTTGAAGTGATCGTAGTGGACGATTGTTCGTTCGATAATACCGAAAATGTAATTGATGAGTTTGCAAAGATTTTCCCTAATCTCAAAAAAGTAACGATCAAAGAAGATGATTATTATAAGCATGGCAAAAAATTTGCCGTGATGGTGGGCATTAAAAAAGCTGTGTATGAAAACTTAGTGTTTACGGATGCCGATTGTTTTCCGGCCGATGAAAATTGGTTAAGCGGAATGAGCACTGCTTTTGTGAACAAACGTGAAATCGTATTAGGTTATGGAGCTTATCAAAAAGAAAAAGGATTTATCAATAAATTGATTCGTTTTGATGCTTTTTCTATAGCTTTAGGTTATTTATCTGCCGCTATTAAAGGCCAGGCTTATATGGGCGTGGGAAGAAATCTAGGTTATAAAAAAGATCTATTCTATAAACAAAAAGGATTTTCGAAACATTACCATATTAATTCAGGTGACGATGACTTGTTTGTGAATTATGCTTGCACACCGGAAAATACTAATGTTGTATTATCTCATAGTTCTATTACTTATTCTTTAGCAAAGAAAAATTTCACTGACTGGAAACGACAAAAATTACGTCATTTAACCACAGCTCCATTTTACAATTCTTCCAGTAAGATCAAAATAATGAGCGGCTATTTTTTACAGTATGCTTTCCATGTGTTATTTTTTAGTTTATTATTTTTTAAGCTAACTTTAATTTCAGCTTTTTTAGGTTTGGTGATTAAAATTTGCATACAAATGATTATATTTAGAAAAGCGTCTAAAAAACTCAATGAACCGGATTTATGGTCGCTTGCATTTTTTTATGAATTTGTTCTATTAATGGTGTACCCTGTGTTTCATATTAGTAAATTATTTTATAAACCTAACAAATGGAAGAGTTAGATCCAACTGAAAAGCTTACAACCAAAGCTGTTTATGATTATAAACTCATTCAATTGGCTTTACACAAAGGCGATCAGAAAGCGTATGCTGAATTATTGCAGCGTTACCGCGAATCGGTTTATTTTATGATGCTGCGCATGTGTAATAATAAAGATGATGCCGAAGATTTGACCATTGAAGCTTTTGGCAGAGCTTTTAAACGATTAGAACAATACACACCTACTTTTGCGTTTAGTACATGGTTGTTCAAAATTGCCAGTAATAATGCGATCGATTTTTTGAGAAATAAAAAGAAAAATACAGCTTTGTCTTTAGACAGTAAAATGGAGAATGACGAAGGGCAGGAATTTTCTAAAAACATTCAATCTCCGGGCTTAGATCCGGAAGAACATATTATTAAAAAACAAAAAATTGATATGTTACGTGATGTGGTTGAGAAATTAAAGCCACGCTATAAAGAATTGGTTAAACTGCGTTATTATGAAGAATTGAGTTACGAAGAAATTGCCGTAAAATTGGATCTGCCGGTTGGTACAGTAAAAGCACAATTATTTAGAGCACGCGATTTTTTATATAACATTCTTAAAAACTCTGAGAACAAGATCTAATTTTGAAACCCGATATTATCCTTAAATATTTTCCGAACATTACGCCACATCAACATGAGCAATTTGCTCAATTGTTTGATCTATATAGTTTTTGGAACGCACAGATCAATGTGATCTCTCGTAAAGACATCGATCTATTGTTTGAACGCCATGTTTTACATTCTTTAGGTATTGCTAAAGTGATGCAATTTAAACCCGGTACCAAAATTCTGGATGTGGGGTGCGGCGGTGGTTTTCCTGGAATTCCTTTAGCTATTATGTTTCCTGAATCTACCTTTCATCTGGTAGATTCTATTGGTAAAAAAATAAAGGTAGTTGAGGAAGTAGCCAAAGGTGTTGGTTTAACTAATTTAACGGCGCAACATGAGCGTGCTGAAAAAATAAACGACCGTTACCACTTTATTGTGAGCCGTGCCGTAACAGAGTTTCCTGAGTTTTATAACTGGATTTACAGAAAAATATTGAAAGAAAATTTCAATGACCTTCCTAACGGTATTTTATATTTAAAAGGAGGCGATCTAAAAGAAGAGTTTGGTAAACATTACGACAAAGCCACATTTTATGATCTAAAAAACTATTTTGAAGAAGAGTTTTTTGAAACTAAAAAAGTAGTGCATTACAAATTAGGCTTTATGTAATAGATAAAAAAATCCCCCGAATATTCGGGGGATTTTTTTTATCTTATTTTTTAGCGTCAGCTAAAAATTGCTCTAAACCCTTATCCGTTAAAGGATGGTTTAATAAAGCAGAAATGGCGCTTAATGGCGCAGTAATCACATCAGCACCAACTTTAGCACAATCAATAATATGCATTGGGTGACGAACAGAAGCTGCTAAAATTTGAGTTTCGTAAGCATAGTTGTCATAGATCAAACGAATGTTTGCAATTAACTGAATACCATCAGTACTCACATCATCTAAACGACCAATAAACGGAGAAACATAAGTAGCTCCGGCTTTTGCCGCTAATAAAGCTTGTCCGGCAGAAAATACCAAAGTACAATTGGTTTTGATACCTTTTTCAGTGAAATATTTTATGGCTTTGATACCATCTTTGATCATTGGTATTTTAACAACGATACGAGGGTGAAGATCAGCTAACATTTCGCCTTCACGTACCATGCCTTTGAAATCGGTAGAAATAACTTCTGCACTCACATCTCCACTGGTGATCTCACATATATCCACATAGTGCTTCATGATGTTATCCTGTCCTTTAATGCCTTCTTTAGCCATTAGGGTTGGGTTAGTAGTTACTCCGTCTAATACACCTAAATCCTGAGCTTCTTTGATCTGTGCTAAGTTTGCGGTATCAATAAAAAATTTCATAGTTGGTTGTTATTTTTTTAGTTATTCAGGTTTAATGTATTGTTTATTATTTTTAATAATAGCTTAACAAATAATGCCCGATGTAATGTTTATTTTTTGTAAATTTAAAATAAGCAAATCATATAATTTACATCTGTTTGTAGATTGTTTAAAGTTTATTTTGGGTTAAATGAAGAAAAAAAAGATTGTTGTGTTTAGTGGAGCCGGAATGAGCGCTGAAAGTGGCATTAAAACCTTCAGAGATAGCGGTGGTTTGTGGGAAGAGTTCAAAATTGAGGAAGTGGCAACCTTTGACGCCTGGCTTAAAAACCCGGCTTTGGTGCTGGATTTTTATAATCAGCGCCGTAAGCAGGTTATGGCAGCTAAACCCAATAAAGCGCACGAATTGGTGGCAGAACTTCAAAAAACACATGATGTTCAGGTTATTACTCAAAATATTGATGATTTGCATGAACGTGCCGGTAGTAAAAAAGTGCTGCATTTACATGGTGAGATCATGAAAAGCCAAAGTACTGTTAATTCTCATTTAATATATCCTCTTAAACATTGGGAAATTAAATTAGGTGATACCTGCGAAAAAGGTGCTCAACTTCGCCCATATATTGTTTGGTTTGGAGAGGCTGTACCCGAAATGGATAAAGCCATAGAATTAACCGAAGAAGCTGATGTTTTTATTACCATCGGCACTTCCTTAAATGTATATCCTGCAGCTAATTTAATTCATGTAGTGCAAAGTCATGTCCCGAAATATTTAATTGACCCTAACGAGTTCAATTTAGATTATATCAAAAACCTAACAGTAATAAAAGCCACTGCCGTGGAAGGCATGACGGTTTTATCCAAACAATTGCACGAATTAGTTCATTCATAATATTCACATAACAAATAGTTTAGTTTCTTTGTAAACCGAATTACGATAATATTACCATGAGTACCACATCAACCGTTAAATGCCCCAATTGTAAACATGAATTTCAATTGGGCGATGCTATATCTGCCGAAATTGAAGCGAAAATTAAAACGCGTTACATGGAGCGTTTTAATAAAGATCAAAAAGAATTAGCTGATAAAGAAAAGCAATACGAAATTCAATTAGAGCAATTAAAGAAACAACAAGAAGAACAAGACAGGATCATTGCTGAAAAAGTGAAATTGCAACGCAGTATCTTGGAACAGGAAGCTACTAAAAAAGCAGCGGAAGAGGTGGATATACGTGTAAAGTTGATGGAGAAAGAGTTGCTTGAAAAAACTGAAAAGATAAAAGAATCACAGCTGAAAGAGCTGGAATTAATGCAAAAGGAAAAAGCATTGAAAGAAAAACAAGAAATGTTTAATGTAGAGCTTGAAAAACAATTATTAGAGCGCGAAAAATTAGTTGAAGAAAAGATCAGGAAGATTGAAAGCGAAAAAACAGATTTTAAAGTAAAAGAACTTCAAAAGCAATTAGAAGATCAAAAAAAGTTAACAGAAGAGATGGTGCGTAAGCAGGGACAAGGTTCTATGCAATTGCAAGGTGAAGTTCAGGAACTCGCATTAGAAGATCTGCTAAGAGCGACGTTTCCTTTTGATCTGATAGAAGAAGTAGGGAAGGGCGTACGAGGGGCAGATGCTGTACAAACTGTTCGTAATCCTTTAGGTCAGGCGTGCGGAAAGATCATTTACGAAAGTAAAAACACAAAAGCCTTTGGTGGTGATTGGATAGATAAACTAAAACACGACATGCGTTCTACGCAAGCCGATATTGCTGTGATCGTGACCGAAACAATGCCAAAAGACATGGATAGATTTGGGATGAAAGACGGCGTTTGGGTATGTAGTTTTCACGAAATAAAATCGTTGGCTTATGTGCTTCGTGATAGTTTAGTGAAAATATATGCTGCCAATGCCAGTCAGGAAAACAAAGGCGATAAAATGAGCATGTTGTATTCTTATTTAACCGGAACCGAATTCCGACAACAAATAGAAGCCATTGTAGAAGGCTTTACTGAATTGCAGGAAGGTATTCAAAAAGAAAAAAATGCCATGCAAAAGATCTGGAAAGAGCGAGAAAAACAATTAGAAAAAGTATTATTGAATACCACTAATTTTTATGGTTCAGTAAAAGGAATTGCGGGCAACGCCATCGGTGATATTAAAGCTTTGGAATTAGGAGAGTAAGATCTAAAACTTAGGACAACTCACCAACACTTTTCTGTTTCGCTTTTTCTTTTGGGCAATTTCATAGATCAATGAAACTTCATGAGCACCTAATGAATTACCTACACCTAATTTAGAAACAGTGATATCATAACTATAACCCATGCGTATATTGTAAGAGGTTAGATCAAAACCAATTAATACAGCAATACTTTCCTGACTTGTGTAAGTTGGACCATATTTTTTAAATGGTAACCCTCTATACCAAAGGCCAATATTAAGAGGCAAATGATAATAGTAAACGCCAATATCCAATTGGTCATACTTTTGTTGATGTCTGTAATTAAATGCGGGCGAAAAATATCGTTTTAAAACATTTCTTGATTTTTCTTCAAATACGAAACGATAGCCACCATGTAAACTTACTGTTATAGGTAAAGGAATTTGATCACCTGTTAAGCTTGCGTTTGGTTGCGATAGATGTTTAGCACTTAAACCTAGCCAGTATTTGGTAGAGTTTAATAATGCTCCTGCGCCAAAATCCATATAAGAAAGCGGAGTATAATTACCGGCATCTATTGAAGTACCGGAGCCTGTAGTTATTTGGTCGTTAAACTTTAGTTTAGAAAAATCAATACGTTTCATATTGTAGGATAAATTGGCTCCCATTCTGATTTCTGTAAACCTGCCAACTTTAAAGTGATAAGAATAACTTACGCCAAATTGAGTATGCGTTAAACCAGCTGTACCGGCTCTATCTTGCATCACTATTACCCCTAAACCACTATTTAAATTAGACATGTTATAATCATAACTAGCCATATACGTTTGATAGGCCTTACTCACTCCGGGCCATTGGTTTCTGAAATTGGCTACAAAGCGGTGCTCGTAAGTAAGTCCTGTGTAAGCGGGATTTAAGTACATAGGTGCCGCATAAAATTGTGTAAATTGAGGATCCTGCGCCTTAGCAGAAGTAATAAACACAAGGGTAAATAAGTTTAAGAAAAAATATGTACGTAACTTTTTAATGTATTTAGTTCTTTTTTGTTAAACTTAAAATGAGTTCACTGTCACTACTTTCGTTTGCTAAAGGCTCTAGATCCAGTATCATTGTTTGATAACCGTCCTCTTCAATAATTGCTTTGTAAGCTTTTAAAGGATTCATCACTAATAAAAATTTACCGGTTTTAGCACTTGCATTAAAAATCCCACTCACTTGTTTACTTTCAATATCAATTAACGTGATTTTAGCTTTTTGGGGCACGCTTCCGTATACTACTTTTCCCTCTTTCACTTTTAGGTCATTATCGCCATAGCGGGTGTCTATTACATAAAGATCAGATCCCCCGAAAGTCTCTTCTCTTATAGAAGAATAATATCCTCTCGATCCATTGGCATTTAATACAAAGAAATTATCATTGTTTACAGTATTGATGGGATAACCTAAATTTTCGACCTCAGAGAATTGATTGGTTTCATTGTCCCACATAGTTTTAAATACATCATAATCACCCATGGTATTATGACCTCTTGAACTAAAGTAAAGCGTTTTCCCATCCGGATGAAAGTATGGAGAGTCTTCATCTCTACTAGAGTTTATTTTTGCTCCTAAATTCATTGGAGTAGACCAACGTCCGTTAGGTAATTTTTTTATTCGATAAATATCTTTACCTCCAAAACCTCCCGGTTTATTACTACTAAAAAATATCACGCTGGTGTCATTACTAAAGCAAGCGCTTGTTTCAATAAAAGGTGTATTGATTTCAGGTCCAAGTTTTTGTGGTTCTGTCCAACCTGTTTGGTTTGTTTTACAAATGTATAGGTCTCCACTAATCATATCCGCAGACGTTCTATAGATCATCATTTCGTTGCCATCAAAACTTAAAGCCACGCAGGCATCATGTGTATTGGTATTGATAGGTGCACCAATATTTTGAGGTGTAGACCATTTACCATCTTCTGTTTTTGTTGACATATAAACGTCTTCATAGTAATTATTATACACATCTTTTAAATTCCCGGTACTGCCTTGGCGTCTTGATGTAAAGTATAAAACACTTTCATCAGGCGTAATTAATGGCACATAATCAGCATAAGGCGAATTAATTTTATTCCCTAAATTTTTAATAAGAGATAAGTGTGGTTTTCCTATAAATTCTTGAGCATTTTTACTACAAGCAATGTAATAGTCTACTTCTTCATCAGAAATAGTACGGTATTTAGGCAACATGGCTCTGTATTTTGAATAGCAGTTAATGGCTTCATTAAAATTACCTGTCAAGTGATAGATGTTACCAAAGTAAAATTGTACTTCCGGAAGTTTACTGCCTTTTAATTTCAGTAAATTGATATAGCACGAATCTGTTGGCTGGCCTAATTTTATTCGGCTTATTGTAGAATTCAAATTAGAAAGTTCATGATCAGGGTTAATGGCCAACACTTTTTTATAAGCATTGATGGCATTATAGTAATCTTCCGTTTCAAAATACAGATTAGCTGTTTTCAAATCTTTAGCATAAAGTTTTGGATTTACTTTTGTTTGAGAAAAAGCATTTGCCGAAAACAGTATCATGAATATGTATAATTTTATTTTCATAGTCTTTAATAATTATCTTAGTAAAAGTACATCACCGGTTTTATCTATTTTTTTTGAGTCAATTGTTGTTGCTTTAATTTTCCATACATACACATCCTGTGTGCATAGTTTGCCTTTGTAATATCCATCCCAGCCAATTGTTAAATCTCTGGATACAAATAATAATTCTCCCCAACGTGAATAAATATTTAATTCATATTTATCCACACCTCTTATTACCGGATGGAATACATCGTTGTTTATGTCAGTGTTAGAAAAAGTTCCGCCATTACTTCCATTTGGGTTTGGTGAAAATGCATTTGGCACTTCTATTTCGCTGTCTAATTTAGCAAGGATAAGAGTTGGTACATCTGTTATATCTTGACAGCCATGTTTATTGGTAACGGTTAAGGTAATTTCATAATCGCCTTCTGATTGATAATAATGTGTTGGGTTTTGAGCCGTAGAGGTTTGCAGGTCACCAAAATTCCAATAAAAACTATTAGCATCAGGCGATGATTGATTAGTACATTCAACAGGTGTATTGGGAATAAATACAAGACCAGGATTCGCGCTAAAAAAAGCAGTTGGTTTAGAAAACACTTTAATGATTTTAGTTGAAGTGTCTTTGCATCCATAAGCATCACTTCCGATCAATTGTACCGTAAAAACTTTTGTGCTATTAACTTCATTATTATAAAAAAGTTTGGTCGGATTTGGATCATTAGACGCATTACCATCACCAAAAGTCCATTGATAAGAAGCTACACCCGAAATATTTGAAAAATTGACATTCAAGGCTGTACATCCACTATCAGGACTGGCTACGATGGTAAATTCAGGTTTAGGATGAACAACAAATGATACTAATAACGTGTCTTTGCAATTATTAATAGAACTAGCAATGAGTTGTACGGTGTTTGTTATATTGGCTCCACTTGTATTTACAAAAGGTACTGAAACGTTTGTACTTGTTGAAGTCGTGAATCCAAAGTTCCAATTATAATTTGTAGCGCCTATTGATGAGTTAGTAAAGGTTAATACTTTGGGCGAACATGCAGGAGTATCTACAGAAAAATCAGCTTTTGGTTGAGGTAGTAATAGAATAGATTTGTTAATAGAATCTCGGCAACCATTACTGCTAATTGCCACAAAAGTACAGGTATAAGATTGATTACTGGTAGTGCTGGAATTAGAATAAGTATGTAACCCAAATAATGAAGAAGATGTATTTCCGTCACCAAAATACCAGAAGGCAGAAGAAGCAGAAAGGCTGGTGTTACTTAAGGTTACGGTTAAAGGCGAACAACCAACAGTTGGCGTCATGGCAAAAATAGGTTGTGGTTTTGCAAATACAACAGGATTACCATATGCTGTATCCACACATCCAAAAGCATTTGATGCAATTAATTGCACGGTGTATGTTACATCTGAAGTTGAATTATTTGTAAAGGTATGCACAGGGTTTGCAGAAGACGATGTAGGGCTACCATCACCAAAATCCCATAAGTAACTTACGGCACCTAATACCGGTGGAAAATTTACTGCAAGCGGCGAGCATCCGCTATTTGGTATCATTGTAAAATTGAATATGGGTCTTGGATAAGCGGTTACATTAAAGTTAATACTATCTCTACAGCCATTGCTGCTAATTGCAACTAATGTGCCTGTATAAGTTTGGATCAATAAAGTAGCATTGGTATATGTATGAGATAATGTGGCTAACGTTGATGTGCTTGTTGTTAGGTCCCCAAAATTCCAAGTATAAGAAGATGCACCTGTTGAATTATTGGTAAAGGTAGCAGCAACGGGCGAACAACCGGCCGGTCCACTTGTTGTGAGCGATGCGGTTGGATTAGGAAACACTGTAACGGTTTGGGTAAAATTATCGGTACAGCCCAAAAGAGTTTGTGCAGTTAAGCTAACGGTGTAAATTTTGTTAGTGGTTAATGTATTGGTAAAAGCTTGTGCTGTATTTGTAGCAGTGGATGTATTACCATTACCAAAATCCCAAACATACGAATCGGCATTGTTTGATTGATTGGTAAAATTGACTGTCAAAGTTGGACAACCGTTTGAAGGAGCTACAGAAAAACCAGAAGTAGGTTTAATGTTGATCGTAATATTCTGAGAAGTTGTATCTGAGCAATTAGCGGTATTAACAATTAATTGAACGGAATATGTGTTTTGGGCTGAGTACGTATGTGTAGGATTTTGGATAGTGGTTGTTGCTGTAGATGAAGCATCGCCAAAATCCCAATGCCAGGATGTGATCGGATCTCCTGCTGCAAAAGTAGAATTGTCGGTAAAGGAGGATGTAGAAAATGCACAGGCAGTAGTTACAGGAAATGCGGCCACAGGCTTTTGATAAACTGTAATTGGCGCTGTAAATGTATGAATACAAGTATTTGCTGCTGTTACTGTTAACGAGGCTGCAAAACTTCCAATGCTATTATAATTTTGAGTTGGGGGATTTTGTCCTGAAAAAATATTACCATTTCCGAAATTCCAATCCCAGGCAACAGCGCTTGTAGATAAGTCTGTAAATTCAGCTCCGGAAATAATATTACAACCTTTATTTGGAGTTAAACTAAAACTCGCTATTGGTTTTGGTAAAATAGTAATAACTACTTTATCTGTATCTGTACAAGCAGTTCCGGCTCCGGGAATTAATGCTACAACCGAAACCGTGTAAGTGCCTGGATTAGCATAGGTATAAGATTGGGGACCAAATGGCTTTGCAACAAATCCACCTCCGTCACCAAAGTTCCATCGATAACTATATCCCGCAGAGCTTGAATTGGTAAAGGTAATAGAAGTATTTTGACATAGTGGTTGTGCCGGAGCGATAAGACCCGCGCTTGGAGGATTGACAATTGTTACGCTGATTACTTGAACATCTACCCCACATAAGTTACTATCACTTAATTGAACAGAATAAGTACCTACAGAAGGATAAGAAATGGTTGAGGGAGAACTTGGAGGCCAGGGATTCCAGCCAACAATCGAGTCATGACCTAAACCCCAATAATTTCCGAAATTCCATTTTTCTTGTCGTTGAAATGTATTTCCCTGAGGCACGCAATTACGGTTTGTTGAGTTGGTAAATGTAAAACTATTGTCGGGCCAGCATTTGATAAAGGCTGATGGCGTGATAGCGGCATCATCTAAATCATAAATTTGAATAGGATTGAAGTTTGCTGTTGTTGGTGCGGGTGTACAATAATTTTGAGCGGTTAAGGTTACCATCGTTTGGCAATTAACAGTTCCTCGGTTATAGGTATGTGAAATGGTTTGCCCTAAATTTGTATAATCAAAAGTTTGAACAGGAGTTCCATCTCCAAAATTCCAGGTAAACCAAGTTGTTTCAGAAACATCGGTGCTCGAATTAGTAAACAATAGAGCTTTTGGAGCACAGGCTGTCGTAACTCCTCCAATCGGAATTTGAATAGACGCATTTACCGGTTTTTCCATTACGGCTATTCCGGTTAAAGTACAGTTTAATGAAGGAATGGTTAATGTGATTTGAAAAGTATCAGGGCTGGCAGAGTTATAAATATGATTAATTAATGAATTTGCGGTGTAAGAAGCTCCGGTGGTATTAGAAGAACCATCTCCCCAATTAATGGTGTATGCGCCCCAACTTGTATTTGAAGCCACATTCATGTTGTAGCTTACAGCACCTGTACAACTAACAAAGTAAGGTCTGTTCGATAAATTTCCCAGATAATCATAAACTTGCGGGCACTGTGCATCTATTTGTTTTGCAGACAAAACAATAAATAGAATATACAGTAGTCGTTTAATCATATTAATTTTTAAAATAAAAACAGGTTCTATAAGCCGAGTTCTGTCTTATCCGCCAGCTGGCGGATAACTTCCATCATTTATCTATGCAGCCTACCCTCCTTAACATAACTTGCGTTATTACGACGAGCCGCCGTAAATTTAAGGTTTACATGGCCTTACAACATAAGAGGTTTATCCTATGCAGCTGTTGCCAGTTGCACATGTGAGCTCTTACCTCACATTTTCACTATCACCAAGATTGTAACATCTTGGCTACCTGGTTTTCTGTGACACTATCTGTTATGTTTTTATTCCTAAAAACATACCCATTTTTTCAAATGGCAAATTGCTCTGCGTTGCCCGGACTTTCCTCCCTTAAAATAAAGAGCGATGAAACAAACCTGTTTTGTATAAAGTTAAGAAATTTGCTGGGATTATAATGAGTTTCCGAAGAATTTTTACTAAAAATTTAATGTTAATCCTTTAAATTTTTAGGACGATATTTTGCTTAATTCGTCTATAAATTTATTAGCTCTGTCCTCGGCTAATAGGTCTAAAATCAACATTAATGTAGCTTGAATCAAAAGACCAAAACCGATGCCTTTCCAAAAAGTTTGGCCAGATCTGAAAAACAGAATTACCAAGACAAGACCAATGATCGCTAAACCAATTTCTATGATCTTATAAATTCCAAAATTTTTGATGACCTGATCCATTCTTGGTAACTCCTCGGTTTTTATTTTTGACGGCTCATTTTTTATAATGAACTCAACCCGCATAGTGTCTTTTGGCGAACGTAAGTAAACGGTTGTTCCAACTACTAATTGTATAATTCCAATAATTAATAAGGGATATGCCAAACCGTTATAAAATGAATATTTTATAACAAACCAAAATATAAGAGCCAGTGAAATTGAAATTAAGCCAATCACAATGAAGAAAAAGCTTTCAATTTTTTCTTCGGTAAAATATGTTTTAATAAAGTCAATATCAGGATCCATTTCAGTTTTATTCGTTCTTAGAATGCGATCCCGATAATACAAACATCATCCACTTGCTCCAAGTTACCTTGCCATTGTTCAAAAACAGAATTGAGCTTTTCGTTTTGTGAGTTTAAACTTAGGGTTACATTTTCGAGTAGCAGTTCTTCCAGTTGTTTATACTTGAATTTTTTACCTCTTGGTCCACCAAACTGATCGGGATAACCATCCGTATAAAGGTATAACGAATCGTTTTTCTGGTAGTGTAAGGTAAAGGTGTCAAACGTATCTGTTTTAATTCCTTTACCAACGGGCATTTTATTGCAACTTAAATGTTGTAATTCGTTATTTCTAATTAGCGCCGGTGAGTTATTGGCAGCAGCATACGTGATGAGATTCTTCTTTAGATCAATGCAAAGTAAAATGCCATCAAAGCCATCATTTTGTTTGTCTTTACCAATTGTATCAATTAATCTATCACGTACATAATCAAATATTTTACCAGGCTCTGCAATATTTCGTTCCTTAATAGCTTCATTTAAAAAGCCAATATTCAATAAACTCATAAAAGCACCGGGAACGCCATGTCCGGTACTATCACAACAAGCCAGATAAAACAGATCATCCTTTTTTGTAGCCCAGGTAAAATCACCACTTACAATATCTTTTGGTTTAAATAAAATGAAATGATTGATCTGGTTTTCTAATAGCATTTCTTCATTTGCTAACAAAGCCGTTTGTATTTTTTTTGCATAGTTGATCGAATCAACGATCTCTTTTTGTTTTTCACTTAATTGTTCTTTTTGGTGGGAAATTTCCTGATTGGCATTTTCAAGCAAACTATTTTTAGTTTCTAATAGTCGGCTATTTTTACGTTTTTGTATAAAAGCCCAGATAGCAATTGAAAAAAGTAAAACAAAGAAAGCTAAAGCCCCATAAGTGATATAGCGTTTGTTTTTTTCAATTTCAAATTCTGCTTTGTTTTTTGCTATTTCAAGATCCTTTTTTTCAACGTCAAATTTTGTTTGCATCTCAGCCATGCTTTCATCAAGTCTTTTTCCATATATAGAATCTTTTAATACAATTAATGAATCAGAGTATCTAAACGCTTTTTCCAGATCCCCCATTGTATTATAATAGTTAGATAAATTTGTATATAGGTTTTCAAGATTTTCAGGATTTTTAGTTATTTGATATAAAACTCTTGAGTAGTTATAATATTCCAATGCTTTTTTAGGATTCTTGAGTTGCATATAAGCTTCCGCTAAATTATTGGCAACAGATGTTTGTCCTTCAAAATTTTTAAGGTCTTCGAATTTTTTTAAAGCCTTTTCTAAATAAATAATGCCTTCTTTAGGTTTTTTTTGCATTAAATATAAACCGCCAAGATTGTTGTAATTCCATACAACAGAAGTGTTGTCGTGTAATTCTTCGCGTACTTTTGTTGATAATAGAAAAAATTTCTCAGCAGAGTCAAGACGTTTGTTCTCCGCATATATTATTCCCATCGTATTGTAAACATTTCCAATCGTCACTTTGTTTCCATGTTTTTGTGCAATATATTCTGCTTTTCTTATTTGTTTTTCTGATTGGTTAAAATTGTATTGTTGGCTATATATATTAGAAATATTAACTAAGGAATTAATAATATTGGAAGTATCTTTTATTTGCTCAAAATATTTTAACCCTTCAAGTGTATTATATAAAGCGTTTTTGAATTGTAATTTCATAGCAAAACCTGATCCTAATTTGTGATAAAGTTTGCCCTTATAGCTTATTGAAACATCTTTGGGTAGATTGTTGACAATTGGTGTGATGAGTTCAATAATAGAATCGGCATAATCATATTGATAAAATACAGTAGATAAAGTAATAGCTGATTTATAGTGGTGGTTAGTATTAGGGCATTGTTTACCTATGGCATACGCTTGTTTAGCCAAATCGTAAGATTTAGCCAGATTTTTTGAGAGATTTTTGTGCGATTCAGTACAAAGGTTGTTAATCGTTATAGTATCACATTCTTGCGCTTGCAATGCGGAGTAAATGCTAAGTCTAAAAATAATAAAAATGAATAAGGTAATTCTCATAACATAAAAATACAATTTTCTGCTAAATAATAAAGTTGAAACTTATATCTCTGTAAAATCAATTGCCAAAAGGCTATGATTGGTTATTTAAATTCAATTAAAAAGGCAGCTGTTTTAGCTGCCTTTTTAATTTATCATCGAGATTAATTAAACAAATTGGTTACTAATATCTTGGCCCTTCAGAAGTGGCTACTTGTCTAACAGTTGTAGTTGCTGTCTCTGTTCCACCAACCATTTTTTCTAACTGATTTTTTTCTAATTTTTGAATAGTTGATTTTGTTTCTTTTTTAGTTGATTTTTTAAATAAGTTTTTCATTTTGTATTGAACTTAAAGATTAATATTTTATCTGATTAAACTTGAAAACCCTTTGCTTTCATCTTGGATAGAAGTCAATGGTTTTGTTTCTGTTCCACCAATTACTTTTTCTAATTGAGTTTTGTCTAATTTCTGAACAGATGATTTTGTTTCTTTTTTAGCTGATTTTTTAAATAGATTTTTCATAATAAAGGGTTAAAGTTTATGCTAAAATATATAAAATATTCGATTAATTGCATAAAATCAAAGATTAACAAGAAAAACCAAAGATTTATGTAAGCTAAAAAAGTGGTATCTTCGCCAAATCAATGAAGACTAAAACAAGAAAAAAGAATTCTGTCAATGTAGTTACACTTGGATGTAGCAAAAACATTGTAGATAGCGAAGTATTAATGGGTCAGTTAAAGGCCAATAACTTTAGTGTTGAGCACGAAAGTAAAGACGATAATCATCAGATCGTTATTATTAATACCTGTGGTTTTGTGGAAAACGCAAAACAAGAAAGTATTGATACTATTTTACGTTATGTAGATGCTAAAAAAGAGGGTTCTATTGAGAAATTATATGTTACAGGTTGCTTGAGCGAGCGCTATAAAGCCGATCTGGAAAAAGAAATTCCGGATGTGGATGCATACTTTGGAACCAGAGAATTACCTAAGATCTTAAAAACACTAAAAGCAGATTACAAAAAAGAATTAGTTGGAGAACGATTATTAACGACCCCAAACCATTTTGCCTATTTTAAAATTAGCGAAGGCTGCGACAGACCTTGCAGTTTTTGTGCTATTCCATTAATGCGTGGCGGACATATTTCTGAACCAATTGAACAATTAGTGAGTCGTGCTAAAATATTGGCGGCTAAAGGCACTAAAGAACTCTTATTAATAGCTCAGGATCTAACCTATTACGGATTAGATATTTATAAAAAACGAGAGTTAGCTAATTTAGTAGATCAATTAAGTGATGTAGAAGGAATTGACTGGATTCGTTTACACTATGCATTTCCTAGTGGTTTTCCTATGGATGTGTTAGATGTAATGAATAAAAAAAGCAATGTGTGTAATTATTTAGATATGCCTTTGCAGCACATCAGCGACAATATGCTAAAAAGCATGCGTCGTGGTATTTCTAAACAAAAAACAATTGATACGGTTAATCAAATAAGAGATAAAGTACCGGGCATTGCTATTCGTACTACTTTAATTGCAGGATATCCGGGCGAAACGCAACAAGATCATGAAGAAATGTTGCAATGGGTTTCTGATTCTAAATTTGAACGCTTGGGTATTTTTACTTATTCGCACGAAGAAAATACGCACGCACATTTATTAAAAGATGACGTGAAGGAAAAAGTGAAGAAAGAACGTGCCGATGCTGTTATGCAAGTGCAACAGGAAATTTCTTATAATCTAAATCAGGAAAAGATTGGTAAAACGTATAAAGTTTTATTTGACAGAAAAGAAAACGATTATTTTATTGGTCGTACTGAGTTCGATAGCCCGGATGTAGATAATGAAGTGTTAGTAAAAGCTACTGATGATAATTATATCAGAATAGGTGATTTTGCTAATGTGAAAATTAACGATGCCAGTGATTTTGATTTGTACGGCGAATTAATTTAATAAAGTTATTGAAGAGAACGAAGCTGAAAGTACTATTTATTTAATAGTTGACTTAAACTCTTTTTCATATTCTTCCCATTTGGTTTTTTGATAGTCGCCGGAACCGTAATAAGTTAAAATAGGTTCAAAGTTTTTGGCCGGCATAAATCCTTTAATGATATCCAGTCGTTGGATCTGATTGTTTAAAAATACAACAGATGGGTAGGCTAATTGATTATCAAGTATAGATGCTGCAAATTGGTGAGGAGCTTTAGGATTTGAAATATCAGAACTAACAAAGGTGTATTTATCAAATTTCACACTGTCTTTAGTTTCAGCATCAAATTTTACAGCGTAAAAATTATCGTTAATGTATTTAGCTATTTGAGGGTGATTAAATGTTTGAGCACTCATCATTTTACAAGGCCCGCACCAGGTAGTATAGACATCCACCATAATGGGGCGTGGATTTTTTTTACATTTAAGGTAAGCTTCTTCAAAGCTTATCCAATTGACAGCTGATTTATCAGTAAATTCAGTATACGTGTTTTCTGAGGTTGTAGAAAATACCACATTGTTTTGTTGAATGTAATTACTGACTCTGTTTTCGGGAGAATGAATAGATGCCTGCAAGGAGCTTTTTTTACAAGTAAAAAAAACGATAGCCAGAACAATAATTCCCGCCATTGATATATCTCTCCAATTAAACATGCACGACAAATATTACAAACCTTGTGCCAAAAACCGTTAAATCATCGATGTATACTCATTGGAGGCCGATCTTAACTCAGTAATAATAAAAACTTCCTCTATTTTACACCTCCCATCAACTTTTTTACCAAAGGAGAAATAAGGATCAGGATCAAGCCCGCTATAAGGGCATAAATACCTAATTGCTTATATCCGTCTGCATAAATAGTTAATTTCTCTATGTTGGTTGAATTTTCGGACGCACTGGCAATGTTTGCACCTAATAATCCTGCAAAATACTGGCCATAAGCACTGGCCAAAAACCACATACCCATAATAACCGCTTGTAGTTTTTGAGGAGATAATTTTGTCATAACCGATGTACCGATAGGCGAGAGGCAAAGTTCTCCAAAAGTGATGATGAACCAACCAAAAGCAAATAAACCTAATGACGAAATACCTTGCTCATTGCTAAAGAATTTACTGGAATAAAAAATGTAAAATCCTATTGCTAAAAATATAAAGCCTAATCCAAACTTCACAATGGTGTTAGGCTCAGCTTTTCTGTTAGCTAACCACAACCATAATAAGCCTAAGGGAGTTGCGAAAATAATCACATATAAAGAGTTTGACGAGTTGTTTACACCATTTGGATCTAAGGGAATACCAAGTATAGAATCACTTAAATTATTGGCAGCAAAAATACTTAACGAACCGCCGCTTTGCTCAAAAAAGGCCCAAAAGAAGATAGAGAAGATCATAAATAACAAGGCCGCTACAATTTTTTTATTTTCTACTACCGAAAAATTTCTCATTTCAAAAATCACATACAATACAGCTAAAGGCCCAATAATGTACATAAACCAATCTGTATACTCCGTTTTTGCCACCATAAACATAATTACCGGCACGGCGATCAAAGATCCTGTAAACGTCAAAATCTCACGCGTTAGGCGTGTGTTTTTTGGTAAATGTAAAAGTGGTGATAAACCAATGTTGCCTAATTTTTTTTGAGTTTGAGTAAAGGTTAACAAACTGATCATCATAAATACAGAAGATAAACCAAATGCTACATTCCAACGTACAGATTCAGGAACCAACGATGAAAACATTTCGCCTTTACCAATAGCAATACAAGCATAGCCACCAAAAAATGCACCGGCATTAACTCCTGCATAAAATAACATAAAACCCGCATCAACCCGATGATCCCCATCTCTGTATAAATTACCCACCATGCTCGAAATGTTAGGTTTAAAAAAACCTGTTCCAACCACGTTAAAAGCAATACCTAAAAAAAAGAAATCACTTGGATTGATTGCTAATAAAACGCTACCAATGATCATTAAGATACCACCCCAAAATAATGAGCGACGTTTTCCTAATATTTTATCAGCAAATAATCCTCCCACAAATGTAAAGGCATATACAAAGGCTTGCGTGGCTCCATATTGTAAATTGGCAACTACTTCGTTAAAATCAAGTTGATTAATCATAAAGAACACCAACATGCCACGCATTCCGTAAAACGAAAAACGTTCCCACATCTCACTAAAAAATAAAGGCCAGATTTGTTTTGGGTATTTGCCTTTAAAGTTTTGTATTTCTTCGATAGTTAGTTGCTGTTCCATAATTGAAATATTTTTTTAATAAAAAACCCTAATAAACCTTTTGATGAAATATCAGGTTTATTAGGGTTTTTCTAAATGAATAATTGATTAACGTAATTCTTCAATATGACCTTCTACATGGCCTTCTTTCATCATTTTTTGTAACCAAGCACTTAAGAAGAATAAAATTCCTGCAGCAGCAGCAGTCATTAAAATAAACACCATAAAGAATTCGTATAAATTTGTGATTTGAAAACCAATAAATGATGGATAAACCAACGGTGCAGTATTAGTTGGATCTGCAGTAGGAGGAATTAATGCACTTAAGGTTCCTGCAAATTTATTAGCAGCTGCATTTGCTAAAAACCATGTACCCATCATTAAAGAGGATAAACGTAAAGGCGCTAATTTAGATACCATTGATAACCCAATTGGAGATAAGCATAACTCACCCATTGAGTGAATGATATATAATGCAAATAACCACCACATGCTTACTTTATCAGATACACCAAGACCTTTTACTGCAAAAGCAATAAATACATAACCTAATGCTACTAAGGCTAAACCGATAGCCATTTTTTTAGGAGAAGATGGTTCTAATTTTCTGAAATATAAAAAGCCCCATAACAATGAGAATAAAGGAGCTAAACAAATTACCGCTAATGGATTTACTGATTGAAAATAAGAAGCGGGCATTTCCCAACCAAAAATGGTTCTTTCTGTTTGTCTATCTGCAAATAAGGTTAACGATGCTCCTGCTTGTTCAAAAGCGCCCCAGAAGAAAATAACGAAAAAGGCTAAAATGAAGATCACAATGATACGGTTACGTTCAACTTTTGTTAAACTTTTATCTGTTAGAATGATAATTGGCATTAAGATCATAGCGCCATAAATGAAATAACCAATAATGTCAACATCAGATCTAAACATCTGTTTGAAGTTTAACATAAAAAATATAATGGCAATAGAACCAATAACAACAAAGATGTTTTTTGTGTCTAGTTTTTTTACCGGTAATCCAATTTCTTTTCCTTCTTCAGATATTAAATATTTTTTTTGGTAAATAATAAATGTAGCTAATCCGATAAGCATACCAATACCTGCAGCTAAAAAGCCCCATTTAAAATCCAGTGAACCACAAACTAATGGAGAGAAGAAAGCTCCTAAGTTAATTCCCATATAAAATATGGTAAAAGCGCTGTCAATTCTTCTGTCATTTTTTGGATACAATTGCCCAACCATTGTAGAAATGTTAGGTTTAAAGAACCCATTACCGATAATAATCGCCGTTAATGCCGCCCACATAATAGAAACGCCACCGCCTGCGCCAACATTGGCACTTAAAAACATTAAAAATTGACCTAAAGCCATTAATGCACCACCAATAATGATACTTCTACGGTTTCCTAAAAATTTATCACATAAATAACCTCCTAATAAGGGAGTTAAGTAAACCAGGCCTGTATAGCTACCATAAATTTCAGAAGCGTCTTTATCCTGCATTAATAACACTTTAGTCATAAATAGAATGAAAATGGCACGCATTCCATAATAACTAAAACGTTCCCACATTTCAGTAAAAAATAAAAAATATAGTCCTTTTGGATGACCTTTAGGTGTAGTAGCTTGTTCCATATTAGTTTTAGTGTTTTTTATGAGTTGGCTAAAATACCATTTTTTTAATGATTTCTTAATTTACTTGCCAATTTTATGAGATATATGGGCAAAAAAAAAACCAGACACTAACGTCTGGTTAAAATTTTAAATGGTACTATATAACTACGAAAGTTTTACGTTTACTGCATTTAATCCTTTTTTACCTTCTTGGATCTCGAAAGTAACGTTGTCGTTTTCTCTGATTTTGTCTACTAAACCAGTTACGTGTACAAAGTACTCTTTTCCTGATTCGTCCTCTTTAATAAAACCAAAACCTTTAGTTTCATTAAAAAATTTTACTGTTCCTGTGCTCATTTTATTATTTTAAAAATTTGTAGACACAAATCTAACAAATAAATTGAAACGCAAACAAATTTTCAATAAATTATTTAGCCGGATTATAGTATTTCTTCGCTTCCGGCATAAAAGCCTTTAGGTTCGCAATACGGGTTTCATCGCTAGGGTGCGTGCTTAGTAGTTCAGGTGGTTTTTGTTCGCCTCCTGCCTGAGCCATTCTTTCCCAAAAAGAAACAGCCACTTCAGGATTATAACCGCCCATTGCAGCAAAAACTAAACCCATTTTATCGGCTTCCGTTTCGTGATTTCTACTGAATTTTAATTGGCCTAATTGAGATCCGATACCAAACGATTGCTGAAAGATGGCTTGTGTTAATTGAGGTTTAGTTTGCATGGCTGCTCCTAAAGCAGTACCTCCTAATTGTATTAACATAGCATCCGACATACGCTCGCTACCATGGCGGGCAATGGCATGAGCAATTTCATGCCCCATCACTACCGCTAAACTTGCTTCATCTTGTGTGATAGGTAACAATCCCGTGTAAACTACTACCTTGCCGCCAGGCATACACCAGGCATTTACTGTGTTTTCATCTACAACATTAAACGACCATTTAAAGCCATCTAATTGTGAACTTAAGCCTTTATCGGCATAATATTTTTCTACGGCACCCTGAATTTTTGCGCCAACTCTTCTCACTAAAATAACATTAGCATTATTGTCGGGTAGAGGTTTATGTTCGGCTAAAAATTTATCGTATTCAGTATAACTCATTGCCATCATTTCCGATTCAGGAATAATATTTAAGGAACGTCTCCCTGTAATGGCATTTTTTTGACAAGCAAAAAACAATGAGCCAAATAATAAAGAGGTTATGATGATTTTTTTCATAAAAGATAATTAGTTGATTTCTGCACTTAAACCTTTTTGTAAAAGGGTATCACAAATTGGTTTTAGTTTATTTAAAGGACCTTTTTTAACAGCGCATTTCCCGTTAAAATGTACAATATGTGCACATTGTTCGGCCTGAATAGAATCGTGTTCGCAATACTGCATTAAACATTCAATTACCCACTCAAACGTATTGACATCATCATTAAACAAAATGATATTGTTCAATTTTTCTTCCTGAGTTAAGATCTCTTCTTCTAATAACTCTTCGGTATCTGTATAATTATTATAAATCATAGTGCAAAGTTATGGCATTTTTTTTACTTACTCAAATACTCTGTAGCGGCAGCTCCGTAAAGCTTTTTGCCATCTTTATATACAGTAATGTAAGCATCGGTTATGCCTAAGCTGATGGCTTCATCTCTTAGTTGTTTAGCAAAAGACATAGCGTTAAAATTCCCAATAGTATAAATAAATAACCCATTAATGGTTACGTTTTTAACCGGCCAGGATTTAATAGACGAGAATTTTGCCGCAACGTCATTAGGCACTTGGTTAACATAAGCACCAATTTGTACTTTATAAGATATTCCGGCGTCATCTGTTTTTACCCCATTATCAGCAGTAGGAGTAGGTCCTGTAGTTACGCCATTAGTAAATGGTGTAACAGTTGAGGTATTATTGGTATTTGCTGTAACTGTATTTGTTGGAGTTACTGTATTATTTGTAGTTTGGTTATTAATAGCTCCTGAGAAAATGATCGGATTTTCAGTTTCCATTTTTAAATTAGTGTTTTCTGCTTGTAATTTTTGCCCTTCAGCAAATGGTACGCGTTTAGCATTATAGTAGGCTGATACAAAAGCATCTTTCACTCCTAAATCAACTACTTTACGTTTATCTTCTAATAATTTAGATGATTGATTATAAATCCCTGCTGTATATCGGTATAATCCGTTTGGTAATTTTTCGGTATAGATCGGTTTTAAATTAAATAATTGTGCGCGGGTAACTTGTTTAGAGAATACTCCAATTTGAACCGTATACAATAATCCATTCATTTGTTCTAACTCTTTAGTAACTTCTACAGGTTGAGAGTTTGCTGCATTGGTCACATTATTAGGGTTAGCTGCAAAAGTGTTTTTTGGAACATTGGCATTAGTTGTTAAGCCGGCACTGGTATTGTTTACCGAAACTAAATTTGCCGGTTGACCGGATGCTTTTAATTTTTCGATAGCTTCTGCTAATGTAATACGCTGACCATTAAAGTATACAACAACAAATGCATCGTTATAACCTAAATTTCTTAGATCATTTTTTACAGCGTTGGCGCTTTCGTATTTATCAAAGTTACCGGCCATGTATCTTAAGTAACCATTAGGTGTTGTTTGTGCAATAACAGGAGTCAATCCTTTAAAGGTATTATTAGGTAAAGGCGATTTAAATGCCCCGATCTGAACTTTAAAAACTAAACCGTCCGGCATTTTTTCGTCAATAGGAATTGGTTTAGTAGCAGAGTATGCATTCGCATTTTTAACTTCTAATCCTTCTACTTTTAACTTAACAATATTGTTTGTACCGGCATTGTTATTAGCAGCCGTATTATTAGTTGTGTTGTTGTTTGTAGTTGCGTTATTATTGTTGGCGTTAGTATTTGCAGCTACATTGTTATTAGCATTATTGTTATTGGTGGTGTTATTGTTATTAGTAGCGTTATTGTTGTTAGTTGTGTTGTTATTGTTGTTGGTAGCATTATTGTTTGTTGCAATTGCATCCGGATTAGAAATTTGATCTAATAAGCTAATCGACTCCTGACCTTTTTCATTCGCTTCTACTAATAAATTTTTCTTAGTGATTAGATCAGTTGTTTGATTGGCTTGAGTAATTAACTCCTGATTTTTTTTGTAAGCCGCTTGTGCTTGTGTTTTAAGTTTAGTCTGATTTTCGTTTAAAGTTACCGGTAAGCTTAAGAAACGTGATTTGTATTCTTTTTCATTTGCCTGTGCTAATAAAGTTAAGCCATCAACGTGTTGTTGATTATTGCTATTTAATTTGTTTTTTGTTTCGCTAAATTGATTTGCAACAACAGTATTATCACCACTTACATTAACTTGTTTTGGTGTGTAGTTAGAAAAATATTTTTTATAAGTATCTAACAGGCTTTGTTGTTTTGCAATAACCCAAGCTTCTTTTTCTTCTGCATTATTATAACCTCCAAGTTTTGCAGCATCGGTTGGATAAGAGCTTGCTTCTTTTCTTAAATTATCTGCTTGTTTAATGCCTGTATTAATCTCATTGATCAATGATTCTATATTATTTAATTCAGTAATGTTTTTGCCTTGAGCCATTTTTGCTAAGTCGGCTAAACTTTCATTATTAGTTAAGTAAGTAGCATTGTTTAAAGTTTGAAGTTTGGTAGCTGCTTCTATTTTTTTTGCAATTGCTTGTTGTTCTAAAGTTTTGGCTTCATTGATCAAATTGTCTTTTTCAACCCCTGTTTTGGTAGCGGCTGTTTTTTTCAAATTATAAGCCTCTGTATTTAATTTATCAGCTTCATTAATTAAAGAGGAGATCACTTCTTCATTGATGGTACCACCATTATTAGACTTAGCTGCCAGATCAGAGATCTGATCTAACTCTGTGGAAATAGAGTTATCTTCTTTTAACGCATTATTGATCTTTTCTTTGGCCTGATCTTTTAATGAAATTGCTTCGGAGTTAGTGTATGCATTAAAAACAGAAAGGTTATTTTCTTTAGGATTATTTAAACCGCTTTTTAACTTTTTAGCATCATCGCCAATGCCATTACTTGCTGTGGTTGTATTGTTATTAGGGTCAACAGTGTTTGTTTCAATAGCAGTTACAGTATTAGTTGCATTTGCGTTATTTTCAATAGCAACATTGTTTTCATTTGAGGTTATAGTTTCGCTGGTAATGGCAGTAGTATTAGTATTTGTGGCATTTCCATTATTGTTTGTCCTGTTAACATTGCCATTGTTTGTTGTGGTTGTGTTGCTTGTTACCGCATTATTTTCATTAACAACATTGTTGTTGTTGTTGTTGTTGTTGTTGTTCGCGACAACTTCCGAATTTAATAAAGCATTTGCTTCGTTTAATTTTTTAAGAGCTTCAGCTTCTTTTTCATTTGCTTTTAAAAGTAAATTGGTTTTCTCCGAAATTGTTTTTGCTACTAAAGATTGACCAATTAGAGACTGAGCTTCTTTATTTAAATTATCAGAATTTAATTTAAGATCTTGCGCTTGTGTATTAGATGCATTATTAAAAGCAGGATTATTCGATAACTTGTTTGATTGAAGTTTTACTTCATTTTGATTTGCTTTACTTAATGCTAAATAAGCATCAAATTGAGACTGTGTGGTTTTGGTAATTTGCTCATTAAGTTTTGTGATATTGTCTCCCGGATTTGTATTAGAGTCAATAGTTTTTAATTGATAGTTAGGATTAATTTTTGATAAAATATCTAATGCTTTTTGTTGTTTAAATAATGCTTCATTCTCTTTTTCTTCTGCGTTGTTGTATCCGCCAAGTTTAGCCGCATCTGACGGATAGTTGTTGGCCTCTTCTTTAATTTTTTGCGCTTGTTTGAAATTAAGAACAGCTTCGTCAATTAATAAGTTAGCCTGCGAAATTTCGTTACTGGATTTATCACCCGTTAGTTTTTGTAGTTCTAACAGATTGGTATTGTTATTATCAAAATTACTTTTGTTTTGTGTTTGTTGTACAGTTGAGGCTTCCAGTGTTTTCGTAACTGCTAATTTTTCATTTTCAACCGCTTGTTTTATGATCAGATCTTTTTCTGCTCCGGTTTTTGTGGCGGCTTCTTTTCGTAATATTAGCGCTTTTGCATTTAAGTCATCCGCTTCGTTCAAAAGATTAGTTGGATTGGAAGAAGCTGTTGAATTTATATTATTCTCAATTTGATTAATAAGATTATTTAAAGCAGTTTCATTTTGTTTTAAAGTATTAAATTTCTGAGAAGCATCTTCTTTAAGCGTTAATGAGGAAGCTTCTTTATAATCGGTATTTGTAAAGTTTATATTAGCTGATGAGGAATTAGAATTTAAATTATTTTTTAAACTGGTTATTTCAGTTAACAATTCATTATTGCTGGATATGGCAGTATTGATAGGTTTTATTTCAGTTTTAGTTTCGTTTGTTTTATTTGTTGTAATGGTTATATTGTTGTTTTCAGAAACATTGGCTGAATTTTCATTATTGGTTACAACAGCATTGTTATTATTGTTTTCAGAGATGTTAGTGTTACCATTATTGTTTGTTGCATTGTTATTGATGGTATTGGTTGCTACAGCATCAAATTCTTTGATCTTTTCAATGTTAGTGGCAATTTGCTGATCGTTGTTTGTTTTTTGCTTCTCTATGTTTTTAACTTCTTCAGTTAATTGAGCTTTTACAGTAGCATCTTTTGTTTTACTTAATTCGTTTTTTGTTTTTGTTAATAAGGCATTCAGATCGTTATTGTAATTGGTTAAAATTTCATTTTCGTCATTCAAATTGTCTTTAGTTTCAGTATTGTTTTTTATTGTATTTAATTTATTTAAATAGTCAGAATTAATAGAATTGTAGCTTACAATAGCTGTATTATTATTAGTGTTAACCTCGTTGTTGTTGTTTATGGCAACATTAGTGTCAGTTGTTTCATTGAGTATTTTGGTGGCAATTTGCAGTTCTTGATTTAAGCCTTCAACTTCATTTGTAAGGTTTTCTATTTTTTGATTATTAACGGTCAGTTCTTTGTTTTTAATTTCGAGGTCATTGTTTAATTCTCTGATCTGAGCCGAAATATTTTCCTTTAAGGTTTTGTCATTTTCATTAGCCAGATCATTTTCCAAGGTTTTCGCCTCATTTTTTAAGATGTTGATCTCATTAGTTATTTCATTGCTTTTGGTTTCGGTTTTCTGTAATTCTTTTTGTTTTAATTCAGATTCAGCCTTAATAGAATTAACTAACTCATCAGATTGATTTGTTTGATTATTGAGTGCATCTAATTCCTTTTGTATTTGTTCCAGTTTGGCTAAGGCTTCTTTATTGTTTTTGTTTTTTGTAACGGCTTCTAATTCTTTGATGAATTGATTGGTAAGATCAGCTTCCTTTTGTTTTTGGTTGGCATCCATCTCCAGCTTTTTTGCCATATTGGTGGCAGTATTCGCAACATTACTGGCTATCTTGGCATCTTCTTTTAATTCGTTTGCTTTACTCAGTTCTTCATTCTTTTTAGTTATATCAGTAATAGAATTAGCATTTGCAATGGCAATGTCTGCTTCTTTTTGTTTGGTATTAGCTTCTTCGGTTTTTTGAGTGGCTAACCCAAATGCATCTGTCGCTTCTTGTTTTAGTTTGGTTGCTTCATCCGCCGCTTCTTTGGCATCCATTTTTGCCATAGAAAGTAACTGATCGTTTGTTACATTTTTATTGGTATTGTTTTTAGGGTTTGTTGTTTCGTTTACAATACTTGGATTAGTTGTATTTACTGCATTTAAGTTATTGGCATTCTCATTAGTCTGATTATTTTTTATGGAAGCATCCTTTAAGTTATTATTATAAGGATCCATTTCATTAATTTCCAACTTAGCTTTTTTCTCGATCAGATCGATCATCATGGCATAATTATCATCAGATGGTTTGCCATCAAAATAATTGATGATCTTCAATACTTTATTATCGTAAGAAATTACTTGCTTATAAGGTTTTAATGTATAAGCCACCGGCATTTGAACAGCATCTGATTGCGTTGGTAAGCCTGGAGTTTCAACAGTAAACAAAAATTTCCCGCCGTTTGGTAATTCCATATAATAATCGCCATTATCCTTAGCTTGATAGGTGCCAACGATCTCGCCATTATCCATATTTTTTACAGTAATTTTTGATTTTAAACTTTGTGATGATTCTTCTTTTACAACAGTACCTTTTAACACTGCAAAATTCATCGGACGTCGTTCGGTATTTATTTTCAAAACATCGATTTTGCCATAAGGGCTATATCTTCCGGTACTAAAAAAAGCTGTTTTTTCTAAAGAGTCTGTTACAAATAAAATATCATCATCCGGCGAATTAATTGGAAACTCAAGGTTTACCGGCTTACTCCAGGTTTGAGTTTCGTTATTATAAGTTGTTTTAAAAACATCGTAGCCACCCATGCTGTTATGTCCTTTAGAACTGAAATACAATGTTTTTCCATTTGGATGTAAAAAAGGGTAATCTTCGTCATACTCAGTATTGATGCCTGCCGGCATAGCTTGTGGTTTACTCCAGGATCCGTTTGGTAATCGGTTCACAAAATAAATATCTCGTCCTTTATCTCCGTTTTCTCCATAGCTCGAATAATAAACTCTTTCGCCATTACGAGGTAAATAGATAACCGATTTTTCTTTTTTCTTTTTATCGATCCCGCTTTTAAAATCATCAGGTTTCACTAATAGTTTTCCGCCAATATCTTTTAGATCGTAGCTTCTGAAATAATCAGCTTCATTTAATTGTTTTTTGCTCAGTACTACTAAGTCAGATAGATTGGACAATAAACGTTTCCCGTTTTTACAAGCTTCCATTTCTCTGTCCACTTCTAGTTTTTTAGAGGAGGAAGCACTGGCGGTTAGCCTGTATTCATTATAAAGTTTTAAAGCTTCGTCAAATTTGTAATTGATGTGGTAGGTTTTTGCTAAATAAAATTTGGCATCTTTTGGCGCTTCTTTTGCATTGCCGGTAGCAATTTGAAGATAAGAATAAGGTTTCTTTTTATCAGGTTCTGTATATAGCATACAAACACCCAGTCGGTAATTATATTCAGGATCTTTAGGATAAAGAGAAACTAATTGCGCATATAATTTATAGGCATCGTTATAATTTTCATCTTCAAAATGTTTTTCAGCTTGTTTTTTAAGATCTGCTTCATTTTTTACTTGAGAATAAGCTGCCGAGCCATTGAAAATCGCGAAGAAAATAAATACCAATGCCAATCGCATGGTACTTACATGTAAGATATGTCTAATTTGATTCAGATGTAACCTCAAATATACCAAAATAAATCTAAATAATTTAGTGTTTAGATGCTAAATATTTGATTTTTACATAATTTGAGAAAAAGATATTTTAACATATAGGAATGCAATTTTGGAAAAAAATTGTATTTTAAATTTTAAATAAATATTTATTGTAGATTTGGGATTCTAATATTTATTATAAACTTAACAAAACAAACATGAAAAAAACTTTACTTTCTCTTTTTGCAATTGGCTTTTCGGTTGTTGCAGTAGCTCAAACAAATGGTAGAATATTTAAACCAGGTCACACAATTAACAGTAATGAAGTTGTGATCAAGCCACAATCTATTACAGCTGGTAGTTCTGCAATCACTTGTGATACTCTTTCTACAATCACTACTACAGCTTTAGGTGTAGGTGCTGCTAGTTCAGATACAGCAACTCCAGGATGTTCTCCTAATGCAGGTTATGTTTATGGTACAAACTGTTATGGAGATCTTGAAAAAGCAAATTTCTTTGCAGCAAGTATGTATTCTGTAATGTCAACTCCTCAAATTACTGGTGTTATTGTTGCTTTTTATAACAATTTAACTGAAGGTACAGGTGGCGCACCTACAGGAACTGTTGGATTAAATATCTATGGCGGAACAGCAGCTACCGCAGCACCAGGTGCAGCTTTAGGTTCAACTGTTGCAACATTAGCTCAAATTACTGCAGCTCACACAACAACTAATACTATTTTCTTCTATACATTTGATTTTGCAACTCCTATTAACGCGCCAGTATCAGGTGGTTTTTATGCTTCAGTTGCAGTACCTACAACTCCTGGAGATACAGCAGCATTGGTTAATCAAGCATCTGCTCCAGTTAACTTAGCTTGGGAAATGTGGAGTGATTTATCATGGCACAGTATTTCTTCTGCTTGGGGAACTAATGGTAATTTATTGATCTTACCAAAAATCTGTGGAACTACAACTACAGGTATTTCTGAAAATTTAGGTTTAAGCAAAAATGTTACAGTTATGCCTAATCCTACAACAGGTTTAGTTAACGTAGTTGTTACTTTAGCTACTAAAGAAAACTTAACTATTTCTATCTCTAATGCATTAGGACAAGTAGTTATGTCTAATAATTATAATTCAATTTATAACGATTTGATCTCTTTAGATTTATCTGGCCAAAATAACGGTGTTTACTTTGTAACTGTTTCTAACGGTAAAGATAAAATGGTTCAAAAATTAGTATTAAATAAATAATTTTATCTAATTTTTTTATTCAAAGCCTCCGCTATTTAGCGGAGGCTTTTTTATTTTAATTTGGTTTTAAAATAAGAAAATTAATTTCTACAAATAAACTACAGAATTCATTTATTTTACAAACATTTGTTGGTTTTTAGGCTTACCATATTATATCTTTTTTATATTTGTTTAAACCATTAAAAAAACTAAAATGATAAAAAAACTACTTTCAATTTTCGCGTTTGCAATTTTGAGCGTTACGGCTTTTGCACAAAGCAATCAGTTTGTTAGCGAAGATGCAGATCCGGTATCAAGAAAACAATTGTTTATGTATAATTCTACCCAAAATGCAGCAAAGGTTTCAACAGTAGGAACCAATGATACTTTGTGGTACTTCTATAATAAACACTACTACCGTAATAATCCGGCTGTCGGATTCAGTACTTTTAAATCTCCTTATCAAGTTGGAAGCGTTAGTTTGTCTGAGATGTCAAGTACTTTTGTTAATACATCTACAGTAACGGTAAATGGAGCTTATGTGTTATGTTCAAGAAATGCAGCATCTACATCAACAGCTGTTCCTGTTAAAATTTATTTATATAATGTAGACGCTACTAATAAGCCAACTACAAAAATAGATTCAGGTTTAGCGGTAGTAACAGGCACGGCAGGTGCTTTTATTGGCGCAATGTTCACGCAGCCTCGCACATTAACAGCGAGCTTTGCGATTGCTTATAAGTGTGCTTCATTAACAACTGATACTATCAGACCATTTATGAATAATGCTTCTGCGCCAACTAATACAGCAGTTGCTCCTGCTTTACGTTACGGAGAAGGTTTGTCATTCTTAAAAATTAATGGAAGTTTCACACCACAATTAGGCACATGGGGACCAAACACAGATAGAGAGTTTGTAACTATTCCTTTGGTATCGTTTAGTTTAACCACAACTGCGATGCCTACAACAGCCGGACCATATTGCCCGGTAACAACTATTTCAATTGCAAATACCTCTACTTCTTTATTTGAAAACCCTCAATTTAATTTGAATAAGTTTTTAGTTAAATGGCCAGCAGCTATCTCTGCATCACTTGTTCCTGTAGGCGATTCTATCTATACAACCAATTTTGGTGACGCGTCTCCACTAAGTTATGAGGTAAACCCTTCTCATTCATATGCTGCTGCAGGAAATTACACGGCTTCTATGGTAGGTAAATACCAACTTGGGGCAGATAATGGACAAAAGGTGCAAGATATTACAGGAGGTGTTCTTGTGGTAGATATTTGCACAGGTTTAACAGAATTATCGAACAATGAATTGATGGTATTCCCTAATCCTTCAAACGGAAACCTTACTGTAAAAAATATAAGTATCAATTCAAATTTAGAATTGATCAATATTTTAGGTGAAGTTGTTTTTAAAGAAAAAATGGCAACTGATTCAAAATCGTTTGATTTTAGTAATCTGCCGGCAGGTAATTATTATCTAAAAATGACAAACCCTGATGGTAAATCATCTGTTAAAAAATTACATTTTAATTAATTTTAATTAACTATAGTTTAAAAAGTCTCGCCAAAAAGCGAGACTTTTTTGTTTTATAGCTGTACATTTGTTGCCACTATGGAAAGCTCAGCTCAGTTTATTTTAGAATCAAATCAGTTAAGTGTTGAATTAAAGAACATTGCTCAAAAAGTGTTTTCGGGTCAGCGTATTTCTTTTGATGAAGGTGTGTATCTTTTTGAACATGCTGATTTATCTTATTTGGGAACATTAGCTAATTATGTTCGCGAAAAAAAGAATAAGAATTATGTTTTTTTTAATCGCAACTTTCATGTGGAACCTACTAATATTTGTGTTTATACTTGTGCTTTTTGCGCTTACTCACGTTTAATTAAACAACGCGAAGAAGGTTGGGAATTATCCATCGAACAAATGATGGACATCATTAAAAAATATGATGATCAGGAGGTAACTGAAGTTCACATGACAGGTGGTGTTATCCCAAAACAGGATCTGGCTTTTTATACAGAGTTATTCCGAACTATTAAACAACATCGCCCTGAACTGCACATCAAAGCATTAACTCCGGTTGAATTACATTATATCTTTAAAAAGGCCAAAGTAAGTTACGAAGAAGGAATGCAGTTAATGCACGAAGCAGGTTTAGATTCGATGCCTGGAGGCGGAGCCGAAATTTTTGATAAAGACATCAGAGATAAAATTGCCGGCGGGAAATGCAGTGCCGAAGAATGGTTAAGCATTCACGAAATATGGCACAATATGGGTATGCATTCAAATGCTACCATGTTATACGGACACATTGAAACCTTTGCACACCGTATCGATCACTTGGAACGTTTGCGCCAGTTACAGGATAAAACAAAAGGATTCAATGCGTTTATTCCATTAAAATTTAGAAATGGAAATAATGCGATGTCTGACGTGCCTGAAGTGAGTGTCATTGAAGATCTAAGAAATTATGCCATCAGTAGAATTTACCTGGATAATTTTGATCATATAAAAGCATACTGGGCAATGATAGGAAGAAGTACGGCACAGTTATCATTAAACTTTGGCGTAGATGATATTGATGGAACCATTGATGACACTACCAAAATTTATAGTATGGCCGGTGCAGAAGAACAAACTCCTAAATTAACCACTCAGGAATTGGTAAACTTAATTACTCAAGTTAAGCGTACCCCGGTAGAAAGAGATACCTTATACAATATTGTAAAAGATTATTCCGTTAATTAAAATAGATGAGTTTTCTTTTATTGATACTCTTTGTTGTTTGTTTATTAGTGCCGGTTTTCAGCTATGTGATATTTCCTTGGCTAATGAAACAACGGGCGGCGAAATTAACAGTTCAAAAAAATAATTATGAATTGATTAAAGATTGGCCTCTTGTAACGATCGTTTTTTCGGTATTTAACGAAGAAAAAGTGATCAGAAGAAAACTGGAATCGATTTTAAATTCAGATTACCCAAATGATAAATTACAAATACTGATCGGTTCTGATAATTCAACAGATGCTACACATCAAATTATCGAAGAGTTTATATCTCGAAATTCCAATATTACTCTTGTTAAAAAAGAATCGCGTAATGGAAAATTAAAGATCATTAATGAATTAGTTGATCGTGTAAAAACAGAACATTTGATTTTTACAGATGCGAATGTGTTTTTTGAACCAATAACAGTAAAAGCATTAGTGTATGGTCTATTAGTTAAAGATGCCAAATTGGTTTGTGGCAATATCATGAAATTTTCGCCTAAGAATGAAGGGATTTCTAAGCAAGAAATTTTTTATATGAACTTCGAAAATCAATTAAAGTACCATGAAAGTTTAGTATATGATTTTTGTGTTGGAGTAGAAGGTGGTTGTTATGCTATAAAAAAAGAATGGTTTGTTAAAGTGCCAGATGGATTTTTAATGGATGATTTTTTTATCACCTTAGATGTTATTTCTAAAAAGGGTAAAGTGCTATTTGAGCCGGAAGCAGTGTGTTATGAGGATGTGAATGATGCTCCTATGATCGAATTCAAGCGTAAGATCAGGATCTCATTAGGTAATTTCAGAAATTTAAAATACTACAAACACTTATTGTTTCCTATTCACAAAGGTTTTGGATTTGCTTTTTTCTCTCATAAGGTATTGCGTTGGTTTACTCCTTTTGCTTTAGTATTTTCTTTTTTATTGTCATTTATACTAGCATTTTATTTCCCGATTTTTATTGTGATAAGCTTTGCGTATAGTTTATCTGTGATATTACCGGTAATGACCATATTTTTAGAAATGATCAAGATTAAACTCCCGATCATTAATGCGTTAGGACATTTTATATTAATGAATTTTGCGTTGTTATTAGGCTATTTTAAATTCATTTCGGCTTCACACGAAAGCGCCTGGGAACCGCCAAAACGTAATGTTTAAAGGATTTTAATTCCAATTAAAAGCACATCATCCACTTGTTCGTGAGAGCCTTTCCATTTAATGAATTCGTCTTTCATCGTTTTTCTTTGATCTGAAAGAGAAAGGTTTGAACTGTTTTTTAGTTTTTCCTGAAAAGGTGAGTATTTGTATTTTTTCCCTTTATCTCCTCCAAACTGATCGGCATAACCATCTGAAAACAAATAAATAGAATCACCTTGTGCTACTGTAAATCGTTTCGTGGTAAATTTTTGAATTTTGTCTTCTATAAAAGCACCAACAGGAAATTTATCTCCTTTTATTTGTAGGAGCTCTCCATGTTGTAAAACGTAAATAGGATTGTTAGCTCCTGAAAACAATACTTCGTTTGAATGTTTATGAATGGCAATTAAGGAAACATCCATTCCATCTCTTACGGCACTTTCTCTGTATGATTGATGTAAGCTTTCGGTTAGCCATAAATTAATGGCATCTAAAATTTCGGATGGAGTTATTAACCCTTTTTCTAATACAGCTTTATTTAATAAATTAAAGTTGACGATAGAAATTAATGCTCCGGGAACGCCATGACCTGTGCAATCTGCTGCAGCTACATAGATATAATCTTTTGTTTCCTCGATCCAATAAAAATCGCCACTCAAAATATCTTTTGGCATATGTAGTACAAACGAATTGGGTAATATTTTTTGCCACATGTTTTTTGGAGGCAAAATAGCACCTTGTATGCGTTGAGCATATTTAATACTGTCTGTAATGTCCTGATGTTGTTCTTCAACAATGGCTTTTTGATGATTGATAATGGCGTTTTTTTCTTCTAATGCTTTGTTGGCTTTTTGTTTGGTTTTATAGCCTCTGAAAATAAAAAACACTAAGCCTAATAATAAAACACATCCTCCAAAGGCAAAATAGATCACCTGTTTTTTGTTTTTGTTTTCGAGAGTCAATACTTGATTTTCTTTTTCTTTTTTGTCTGATTCATATTTAACAGACATTTCATGTATGGTGTTTTTTGTATCCTGATCAAAAACAGAATCTTTTAAATGCACATATTTACTATAATATTCATTAGATGCTTTATAGTTGCCTTGCTTTGAATAATAATCAGCTATGCTCTCGTAAGTATTATAAACATTTGTATAATCATTTAATTTTTTAAATAAATCAGCAGCTTTTAAACAGTATGAGATGCCTTTTTCAAGATCACCTAATATGGCATAGGTTTGCCCTAAATTTTGATTTGCAACCGCCAAATTAGAAAAGTCGTTTGGGTTGTTTTTGAAAGATAAATTATAAAATTTATTATAATAATTTAGTGCTTCTTTGTGATTTTTAAGTTGAAATAAAACTCCAGCTATGCTATTGTAGCAGTTTGGTAAATACACGGAATCGTTATTTTGAATAAAATTATTTTCGGCAATTTGATATTGTTTTAGTGCATTTTGATAATCTCCTTTGTAATAATAATGATTTCCTAAATTAAGATTTGCATATGCTATACCGCTTTTATTTTTTATTAATTTATAATTTTCTATAGCTAATTTATCTTTTTCTATTGCCAAATCGTAGTTGTTTAATTTAGCGTAAACACTTGCTAGGCCATTATATGCATCCGCCAATATTTTTTCCCTTTTAGGCGATTTAAAATTTTGGGCATACTTCTCACATTTAAAATAGATCTCTAAACTTTTTTTGTACTCAGCTGTATTTTTATAGAGCCAAGCTAAATCGTCATAAGCTGTTTCAACTTTATAATTTATTGATTCACTTGCTTTTACTTCCTCCAAAGCATATTGTATCGCTTTTTGAGGATTATAGATTTGAATTTGATTGATTAATTGATGTAAGGTGTTAATTTTAAAAGAATCGTTAGCCAATGATTTGACTTTTTCTACAGAGAAGGAAGAAGTATCGATTTCTTGAGAACAAACCCAAAACGGTACAAAAAGAAAAAAGAATTTTAGTTTGTTCATAAAAAAAAATCTATTACATTGCTGTTATATAAATCTTAAAAATACAAAATTATGGCAGCAGAACAAAAAACAGGTGTTATCAAAACATTTTTTGACTCAGAAACAGGTTCATTATTAGAAGATGGTTCAGGAGCTACTAGAGATTTCTACCATCCAGGAGCACAAGTTGATTTTAAAATAGGAGAGGAGGTTGCATATGTGTTGATTACCTTTCCAAATGGTAAACCACCAGTTGTAATTGATATCAAAAGACCACAATAAATATTTAAGCCCCGAAAGGGGCTTTTTTTATGACATAAATTCGGGCTAATCGCTTAATTTTACCTATCTTTGCCGCCTTAAAATTTTAGTATTCAATGGTTTCAGTAAATAGCGTAACAGTTTCGTTTGGCGGGTATAATTTGTTTGACAATGTATCTTTTTTAATTAATCAAAAAGATAGAATTGGTTTGGCAGGTAAAAATGGTGCAGGTAAAAGTACCATGCTTAAGCTATTGGCCGGACACCAGAGCCCTACTAAAGGCGAAGTAACGATTCCAAAAGATTGCAAAATAGGTTATTTGCCTCAGGATATGACGCATCAGCATGGGCGTACAGTGTTTGAGGAAACCGAATCTGCTTTTGCCGAAATTATGGCGATGCAGGCTCGTTTAAGCGACATCAATCATCAATTGGAAACTCGTACAGATTACGAAAGTGATGCTTACATGAAATTAATTGAAGACCTTACTGAAATTAATACGCGTTTAGATATTGTTGGTGCCAGTAATACGACTGAGGAAATTGAAAAAATATTAATTGGTTTGGGTTTTGAACGCAAAGAGTTTACCCGTCAAACTTCTGAATTTAGTGGTGGATGGAGAATGCGTATTGAATTGGCTAAATTATTATTACAAAAGCCGGATGTATTGATGTTGGATGAGCCTACCAATCACTTGGATATTGAAGCGATCCAATGGTTAGAGGAATTCATGGAAACATTTTCGGGAGCTGTAGTTTTAATCAGCCATGATAAAACATTTTTAGATACCGTTACTAAACGTACTATTGAAATTGTGAATCAAAAGATTTACGATTACAGAACTAATTACTCTCATTATTTAGAGTTACGTAAAGAGCGTAAAGAACAACAAGAGAACGCTGCCAAAAACCAACAACGTATCATTAATCAATACGAAACATTGATTGATAAGAACAGAGCCAAAGCCAGTAAAGCTGCCTTTGCCCAGTCATTGATCAAAAAGTTAGATAAGATGGAGCGTGTGGAAGTAGACGACCTGGATACAGCGTCTGTTCGTTTCCGTTTTCCTGCACCGGCCCATAGTGGTAAAATTGTAATTACTGCTGAACATGCAGGAAAAAAATACGGTGAGAAACAAATTTTTTCTGATGCAAGTTTCATTATTACTAAAGGTGAAAAGATTGGTTTAGTTGGCCGTAATGGTGAAGGTAAATCAACCATGATGAAAATGATCGCTAAAAAAATTCCTTTTGATGGAACGGTGCAATTGGGACACAGTGTGTTGATGGGTTATTTTGAGCAGGATCAGGAAGAAAAATTAAATCTGGATAAAACTGTTTTTGAAACGATCGATGAATTAGCTGTTGGTGATGTTCGTAGACAAGTTCGTAGTTTATTGGGTTCATTCTTATTTCAGGGAGAAGATATTGATAAAAAAGTGAAAGTATTGAGTGGGGGAGAGCGTGGCCGTTTAGCGCTTTGTAAATTATTATTAGAGCCATACAATTTATTGTTACTCGATGAGCCTACCAATCACTTGGATATTAAATCAAAGGAAGTATTAAAGCAAGCTTTGATCGATTATGAAGGAACGATCGTGATGGTAAGCCACGATAGGGATTTTATGACAGGGATGTGTGATCGTTTATTTGAATTCAGAGATGGCAGCGTAAAAGAATATTTATGCGACATTAAAGAATTTATGGAGATCCGTAAGGTAGAACGATTGAATCAATTGGATCTGGATAAATCGGGAGTAAAAGCAGTACCGGTTGCCGAGAAAAAAGTGGCAGTCGCTTCTGATTTTGAAGCACAGGAAAAGAAAAAATTACAAACCCAAATTGCTTCTCAAATCAAAAAATCAGAAGAGCAAATAGAACGTTTAGAAGCAGAAATAAAAGCTTTAGATGATAAGCTGGCTGTGCCTGCTACGTATGATGAGTTAAGTAAAGACCCTAATTTTTTTAACGCATATAATAAATTGAAAAAAGATCTGGAAGTTGAGATGCAAAAGTGGGAAGACCTGAGTTCGAGGCTTATTTAAACGGTTTCAATCAATTAAGATTTCGTCTTTTTAATTATTAAAATTGTACCGTTTTCTTTATTCTGAGTTACTTGCACTTCAGAATCCTGCAATTATCTTTCTTCCAATTTTGTATTTTTGAAGGTTTTTTTCATATCCTTAAGTAAGAAACATTCTTATTTAAAATGTTAAAAGTTCTGTGTTTCTAAGTGCTACAGAAGTTTAAAATTTTCGGTCTTGATTGACGTTTATTAAATTCCACTATTATTTCGTTTATTTACGGCATGAGATTTTTTATTTCCGCTTTCTTGTTGATGTTTTTTATTTCATCCAAATCTCAAATTGATACTAATACAGTCATTAAATTAAATAATCAAAGTGCGAGCTTTGAAAAAAATGATCAATCCGATTCAGCAACTTATCTGGCAAACAAAGCATTAGCAATTTCGCTAAAACTAAAGTATCAGTTAGGAATTTCAGAGGCTTATAGTAACCTTGGAAATATTAGCAGGCATAAAGCTAATTATCCGGATGCACTAAATTATTATTATAAAGGCTTGGCAACGGATGAAGTAATAGATAATAAGACCGGTGCTTTATTAAAACTAGGTAACATCGGCGTTATTTATTTTAATCAAAATGAAAATAGTAAAGCTTTGGAATATTATGACAGAGCACAAAAGCTGGCTGAAAAATTAAATGATCGAAAAGCAATCGCTCATATTTTAGCTAACAAAGCAGACGTTTATTCTAATCTGCAGAAAATTGATACGGCTTTAAAATATTATAATATTGCTTATGAAAATTACAGGGCAATTGATTTTAAAAGAGGAATGTCAAGTGTTTTAATTAACAGTGGAAACGTTTATATAGAAAAAGGAGACGCAAAGCTAGCATTGGAAAAATATTTGTTAGCATTGAAAATAGTGGAGGAGTTAAAAGATAAAAATCAGATTGCCACTTGTTTGTTAAATATAGCTTTCGCAAATTCACAATTAAAAAATAATAGAGTTGCTGAAATTTATTTTAATAAAGCATTGAGTTATACTGAGGAAACAGATGATTTGGATCTGAAGAGCTCACTTGAATTGGCGGTTAGTGAATTTTATTCTGAAAGACATGAATTTGAAAAAGCATTTAAGCATTATAAAAATTATATCGCTTTAAGAGATTCTGTATATAATAATGAAAATACAAAACAGAGTGTACAGGCAGAAATGAATTACGAATTTGATAAAAAGCAGGCTGCTGTTAAGTTTGATCATGATAAGGTTGTGTATCAACTGGCTGCTGAAAATGAACTCCAGAGACAGTGGCGATGGTTTTTTATTGTAGTCATAGCGCTTGCTTGCGGAGTTATATTTTTTGTGAAAAGAGCTTATGATAATAAAAAAAGTTTGGCTGCATTCCTTGCCTCAGAAGATCAACGGAAAGACACATTGCTTCAGGAGGTTCACCATCGCATTAATAATAATCTTCAGATAATATCCAGCTTACTTGCCTTACAGGCAAGCAGTGCTGATAATGAAAAATTAAAAGAATACCTGACACAAAGCCAGAATAGAATACAATCTCTTTCGGCTTTGCATGAATTGCTGTATGATACCAATTCGCCTCTCGAAATAAATATGAAGGAGTACATTGAAAAAGTGCTGGATTTCCATAGAGATGTATTGAAATCGAAGGGTGAGGGGATTTCCATTAAAACTGATATTGCGCCGGTTAGTTTCCCAACGAAATTGGCAGTGCCCTTAGCATTAATTATTAATGAATTAGTGACAAATTCCATCAAGTATGCGTTTAAAAACAAAGCTGACGGAGAAATCCGCGTTCAACTGATTAAAAATGATATTGAAGGCAACTGGCAGATTACCATCTCCGACAACGGAAAGGGACTGCAACTCGAAACCAACCGTAGGCAGGATAGTTTGGGCCTTAAATTGGTGAATATTATGACTAAACAAATAAAAGGGCGACTGATCATGAAAAATGAAAATGGTGCAGTTTTTAATATTATATTTAGCCTTATTAAACAAAAATAGTCCCGTATTTATGATTGCCGCCTCAAGGTTCCTGATTGTAGAAGATGAATTGTTAATTGCGGAAACAATTTCTGATTTTTTGAAAGGAGAAGGATGTACTGAAATTTCCATTGTAGAATCTGTTGACGAAGCGATTGAAGCCCTCAATTCATCTAAAATCGACTTTGTTCTGACAGACATTGCACTTGGTAATGATAAGTCAGGTATTGATTTGGGCAGTATATTGCATACTCGTTATAAAATCCCATTTATCTATATTACTTCACATGCCGATAAGGGAATGATAGAGAAAGCTAAACATACGCACCCAAGCGCATACATTTTAAAGCCTTTTAAGAAAGAGGATCTTTTAATTGCCATAGAATTAGGTTTATTCAGCGCATCTATGAATACTCAATGGCAAACGGAGGATGAAGAATTGATTATAAAAGATGGCCGTGCTATGGTGCGGTTGTATCGCTCAAATATATTATGGTTAGAAGCGGAGGGTAACTACACAAGCATCTATTTAACCGGAAATGAAAGACGTGTAGTGAGAACAACTTTATCTGATATGGAGAAGCAACTGTCTTCTTCTAGCTTTGTGAGAATTCATAAATCATTTGTGGTTAACAAGAAGCATGTGACTGAAATTAAATCCACGAGTTTGCTTATTAATGGTCGGGAGTTGGCTATAGGAAGAACCTATCTGCCCAATTTATCTGAAATCTTCAAATAATATTTTCTTCATATTTTTTTACAGTAAATGTTGTTCGCATACATTAATTTACTGTTTGTCACATAATTTGAATAAAACCGTATTATTTCTGTAGCATTGCGCAAAAAATTAAATTTTATGAAAAAACAATTGCGATTTCTCTTCCTGATACTTGTTGTAAGTATTCAAACTAATGCCCAAAGTGGTGCTGCCCTTGCTTTCAGCGGGTCTGGTGATTATGTTCAATTAACTGATCCAAATTTTGGAACTGCGAATTTTACCATTGAAACATGGATGAAACCCAATACTTCAGCTGGTGCATATTTAATTACAAATAGGTCAGTTGAAATGGGCGGAGCAGGTAATTGGTTTGTAATTCATTATAATAATAACGGTGGAATTGGGCTGGAACTTGCTGATGCCGGAATGGGTTCTGCTTATTTTGCTACAGCTAATAATGTCATTACCGTTGGTGCATGGAATCATGTGGCAGTGGTAAGATCAGGGCTAAACATTTATATTTATGTGAATGGTGTACTGCAAGGCTCCCGCTTAGAGCCGGGTATGCGTAATCTGAATACAGGCCAAAACAGCTTACGATTGAGCGGTTGGGCAAATGTTGGTGTAGCATTTTTTAACGGTATGATGGACGAAACACGTTTATGGAATGTAGCAAGAACAGAATGTGAGTTGAATATATATAAAGATTGTGAGATCCCAACCACAGCAACAGGCTTAGTAGGTAATTACCATTTTAATCAGGGAATTGATGCGGGAGTAAATACCTCAGAAACAACTTTAACGGACTTCTCCACTAGCATAAGAACAGGATCGTTAATAAACTTCAGTTTGTCAGGCTCAACATCTAACTGGATTGCTCCGGGGGGAGTTGTTTCAGGAAATACCACTCTTTCAGTTTGTCCTACGGCTTCCGCTTTAAACTTTGATGGTGTTAATGATAAAATTGAAATATCTAATTCTATCAATACAATCTTGGATCCTCTTAATACAATTACTGTAGAGGCATGGGTTAAACCAACTAACATTGCTTTCAATGGTGTTATTGCGGGAAATTATGCTGCACCAAATAATGAAATGCAATTTTTATTGAGAAGAGATGGAAGTACGTACACATTTTGGGTGGATGCAGGTTCAGGCTATCAAGTAGTAAGTTCAGCTCCGTCTTCGGTAGTTCTCAATAGCTGGCAGCATGTTGCAGGTGTTTGGAATGGTTCTGCACTTTACTTGTATATTGATGGTGTTTTGGTTTCCACTGTAGCAGGAGTTACAGGATCTAGTTTCGTTTCTACTGCCAACAATGTCGTTATTGGTAGTAATTCTTATCCTGAACCTTTTGCTGGAAGTATCGATGAAGTTAGAATCTGGTCAACTGCGCGCAGCCAGTGTGACATTGTATCTTACAAAAACTGTGAAATATCCGCGTCAATATCTGGATTAATCTCAAATTATCATTTTAACCAGGGATTTCCTTCTGATTTAAATCCGGCTGTGACAACATTGACGGATGCTTCAGGAAATGCATTTTCCGGAACATTGAATAATTTTGCTTTAAATGGAACTACTTCGAACTGGGTGGCTCCTGGAGGAGTTGTTTCTGGATTCACTACTCCAACGGTTTGTACGATAGCAGCTGCTTTAAATTTTGATGGTTCCAATGATTATGTAGAAATAGGAAATGTTATTCCGGCTGGAAGTTCATATACTAAAGAAATGTGGGTGTATGCATTAGATAATAATTGTAATAATCTTCTAAGTTCAGGTGATGACCCTTTTTATTTATCAAGTGGTCGACTTGCAGCAGGTAATAACGGTAATTATAATTATGTTCAGGATGTTTCTAATTTTCCACTTAATACCTGGGTTCACACAGCAGTAACTTACGATGCTTTAACATCAACAATGAAGTTATATGTAAATGGTAACATGGTAGCAAGCGGTAATAGTGCTGGTCCTTATAGTGGAATTCCAACTACTTATATTGGCAGACATACTGGTGCTTGTTATTTTTCAGGAAAATTGGACGAAGTACGAGTGTGGAATGTAGCTAGAACTCAGTGTGAAATTAACACCTATATGAATAGCGAAATTCCAAATTCAATGACAGGTTTATTAGCAAATTATCATTTTAATCAAGGATTAAGTGCTTATTCAAATCCAACAGAGACGACACTAACGGACGCTTCAGGGAATGGGTCTAACGGAATTTTAAGTGGTTTTGGTTTAAATGGATCTGCTTCTAACTGGGTTGCGCCAGGTGGTGTAGTTTCTGATTACACAACAACTTTAGCGCCTCCGGTTGTTACAGTTAACAGCGGAGCAATTTGCGCAGGTCAATCTTTTACAATGTCTCCTTCAGGAGCAGTAACTTATACTTACTCAAACGGAACTGATGTAGCAATGCCAACAGCAGATGCCACTTATACAGTAACAGGTACAAATGCAGTTGGTTGTGAAGCAATGGCAATATCTTCTGTGACAGTAAATGCTTTACCAACTGTTTCAGTAACCAGCGGAGCAATTTGTGCCGGACAGTCATTCACAATGATTCCATCAGGAGCAAGTACTTATACGTATTCAAATGGAACGGATGTGGTAACACCAACAACAGATGCAACATATTCAGTAAGTGGAACAGACGCTAACGGATGTGTATCTTCAACAGATGCTATCTCAAGTGTAACGGTAAATGCTTTACCAACTGTTTCAGTAACCAGTGGAGCAATTTGTGCAGGACAGTCATTCACCATGATTCCATCAGGTGCAAGTACTTATACATATTCAAACGGAACAGCTGTGGTAACACCAACAGCAGATGCAACGTATTCGGTAAGTGGTACAGACGCTAACGGATGTGTATCTTCAACAGATGCTATCTCAAGTGTAACGGTAAATGCTTTACCAACTGTTTCAGTAACCAGCGGAGCAATTTGTGCAGGACAATCATTCACCATGATTCCATCAGGTGCAAGTACTTATACATATTCAAACGGAACGGATGTAGTAACCCCAACTGCTGATGCAACGTATTCAGTAAGCGGAACAGATGCTAACGGATGTGTATCTTCAATAGCTGCTGTTTCTAATGTAACGGTTAATGCTTTACCTACAATTTCTGTAAACTCAGGATCAATTTGTGCAGGTCAATCTTTCACTATGGTTCCATCAGGAGCAAGTACTTATACGTATTCAAACGGAACGGATGTAGTAACGCCAACTGCTGATGCAACATATTCTGTAAGCGGAACAGATGCTAACGGATGTGTATCTTCAACAGATGCTGTTTCTAACGTAACGGTTAATGCTTTACCTATCATAATGGCTACTACAACTAACACGTTATTATGTGTTGGCGAAACAGCTACTTTATCTGTAACAGGAGCTACATCTTATACATGGAGCACTGCTGAAAACACAGCTGACATTGCGGTAAGCCCAACTGTAAATGCGATCTATACCGTTGATGGAACAGATGCAAATGGTTGTGTTAATACAACGACTGTTTCGCAAGATGTAAGTTCATGTACTGGTATCATGGCAACTGAGGCTTTCGAATCCACATTGAGAGTATTCCCAAACCCTAATAATGGGTTGTTTACAATTGAGTTAAATACTACATCTCAGGTTATTGTAATTAATGCATTAGGACAAGTAGTAATCTCTGAAACATTGGAAACAGGTAAACATAGTTTAGATATTCATTATCAAGCTACCGGAGTTTATTTTGTGAAAGTGATTCAACATGATAAACAACAGATCATCAAATTAATTAAAGAGTAATTATTATTTTGATCCTAATAAAAAAGCCTTGAGAATTTTCTCAAGGCTTTTTTTATTTTAGGAATATTAGTTCAGATCATTTTTTGAACAAGCAAAAAGAAGATACTAAAATGAATGTTTTTTTATTGGTTTTCGATATCTCGGCTTACAATTTTAAAATCATCAAATTTGCCATTCCAGCTTTCGCCATAGGTTGTAAATTCAATGTATTCAATTTTCCCTCCGGTAATGTCAATCACATAACCCAACCCTTTTTTTAAATTTTTAACCTGAATGTTTTCTCCGTTACTAAATAAAGCATTGATATCTTCTTCTATAGTAATTTGTTCATCTGTATTAGTGTATTCAAAGTTTACAGACATGCCCGTACTTGTCATCTTTCTTTCCGCTACTTTCAAATAGGACAGATGAGATTTTAAAGAGGGATATTTTTCTGTTAATCCATTTAACAAGCTTAGTTCAAGTTCATTTAATTCTTTCATTTAACAATACATTGGTGGTTTGCGATCCAGTTTCATATCGAGTGATGCTCTACTTTTAACGATCCTTTTTCATTTTAATTTATAGTTGTTTAAAGATACAAAACTTTCTATCACATCACCTTCGTCAATTACTGTTAGGTACTGTTCTTTTTTTAATGTTGTTGCCGATTATCATCTCATTATAAAAAAGCACACACTTTTAACAGCATTGGTCGTTGTTTTGATTTTCTGCTGTTACAGCGTGTGCGATGCTATAAGGTATAGTCTTCTTAAGAGCTAAGTTTCATTGTTTCGGGATAAAATGTTACTTCACCGGTCGTAATGTCGTGAGTACCACCTACAATTCCGATTTGTCCGCCTTCGATCATTTCTTTCAGGATCGGGCTACGTTCCATGATAGATCTTACAGTTCGCTTCACGTTAATGGTTGACACATTTTCTACAAATGTTGAGTTAGAAGAAGTGCGATTTTCTTTTGTAGTAGTTTCATCATCTACAGCTGGTCTTATTTTTGTTAGTAATGCTGTTAAATTACCCATCTCTACATGGTCGCAAGCGCCTTTTACTGCTCCGCATTTGGTGTGGCCTAATACAACAATGATTTTTGAACCCGCTACTTTGCAGGCAAATTCCATGCTACCTAAAATATCTTCATTGATAATGTTTCCGGCAATACGAACACTGAAAATGTCACCAAGACCCTGATCAAAAATTAATTCGGCAGAAGTCCGGCTGTCGATACAGCTTAGGATCACAGCAAAAGGATGTTGCCCGTCAGAGGTTTCATTTGCTTGTTGCAAAAGGTTTCTATTGACTTTAAGGTTGCTTACAAATCGTTTGTTCCCCTCTTTTAATAAGTCTAAAGCCATTGGAGGAGTTATGGCAGCTTGCATTTCTTTGGTTAAGGTTTTCATGTGTAGTTGTTTTTAATTGTTATAACAGGTAAAATTTTTCCGATTCAAGTGGTTGTGGAATTTCGCTTTCTTTTAATAGCTCCTTAATATTTATTTCAATGGTTCGGGCAATAGCTGTCATTGCAGTGTCTGTTGGTCTGTTTTCAAAAGGATCTTGCATATGGGTTGCTGATTTTTCTAATAAAAAGAAGGCCGTTGAAATCAAAAGCAAAAGAGGAATTTCAAATAAACCGGCTACATTTTTTAAAGCGATGGAAAGGGTGATCACAAATAAGTAAATAATGGCGTGCAAAAACAACCGATAGGTTACAGGAAATATTGTTGTTTTTATTCGTTCAGTTTTTCCTTGTGCATCGCAAAGTCTTACAAGAGTGTGGTCTAATTGTATTTGCGAAAAAATGTCTAATTGATTTTTTTCTTTAAGCTCTTTAATATCCTTTCCATGTAATTGAAGTAAGGCTAAAGGTTTATTAGCGTGTTTTTTAATTTCGTTAAGGTCTTCTTCCGAAATAAATTTATGCAAATTGTCACTAGCGTTCAATCCTCTGAGAGATTGACCTAAGGAGTAGCACCAGGCAATTTGCCTGAACGCTATTTTTCTGATCATTGCTTCATTGCCTTTTGCCGTGAGTGATTGCAGTTGAATAACAAAACTGCGGGAGTCATTAACAATAGCCCCCCATACTTTGCGGGCTTCCCACCATCTGTCGTAAGATTGGCTTAATTTAAATGAAAGTAGAATGGAAATGGCTGTTCCTATAAAAGCAGGAATTGTTAAAGGTAATTCAGGTAAAAGCGACTGATACCGATCTGTAATAAATAAAACCAATAAGGATAATAACAACACATATACAAGGTCATGCTTCACCTTGTTTAGTATGTAGTACACCGGTATTTGTTTATTGAGTAACATAAATTTCTAATTTCGGAACAAAGATAGGAATAGTTTTTTAAATGATAGTAATACTATTATTAATAATTGTGAAATTTTTTTTATGTAGCTTTGCTGTTTTATTAAACAGAAGTAAAAAATACCTAAAATGAAACTACAGTTACAGATAAAAATGAATGAAGCGTTGTTTCTTCGTAATCCGGAAAGTTCGGAGTTAGGAAAGAACATCCTTAAGCACAGTGTTCAACTGATCTATAAAACGGGTTTTGAATCATTTACATTTAAAAAACTGGCGGAAGATATTGGAACAACGGAAGCCGGGGTTTACAGATATTTTGAGAACAAGCATAAATTGTTGGTTTACCTAACAGCCTGGTATTGGGGTTGGCTTGAATTTCAGATTAGTTTTCATACCAATAATATTAAAGACCCAACTGTTAAGTTAAAGAAAGTAATAAAACTATTGGCCACCGCAGTGGAAGATGATGTACAAACCAGTTACATAGACGAAAGTTTACTTTATCAAATTATTATTGCCGAAGGGTCGAAAGCATACCTGACAAAGCAAGTAGAAGAAGATAATAAGCAACATTTTTTTAAGCCATACAAAGACCTCTGCGCGGTTATTGGAACTATGATTTTAGAATGTAGTCCGAAATATAAATACCCAAAGTCTCTGGCTTCAACAATTATTGAAATGGCACATTTTCAAAACTTCTTTATGAATAATCTGCCATCACTTACTGATTTTGGTAAAACTAAAGAGGAAAGCGAAATAATTGCTTTTTTAAATGATCTGGTGTTTACCAGTTTGAAAAAAACATAGTTGCCTCGTCTGCCAACCTTTTGTAAAACATCGCTTACTAAAAGATCAACATAAATGTTTTAGCGGTTAGGGATCTGTAATATCATGATCCTATATTTTTTATCATGGATTACAGTTGTGTTAAAGAATTAAATAGTCTTAATGAATTTTGCAGGAACACCACCTACCATCGTATTTGCAGGAACATCCACATTAACAACAGCGCCGGCTGCCACAATCGAATTTTCGCCGATGCTTACTCCGGGCAATATCGTTGCTGCGGCACCAATCCAGGCATTACGTTTTATTATAATTGGTTTGCAGATCAACGATTTTCTGTCGTTGGGATCTATGGGATGATTCTCGGTAACGAGATTTACTTTAGGGCCAATTAATACATTGTCTTCAATCGTAATGCCGCCCATATCAAGAAAGGAACAGGCATGATTGATAAATACATTTTTGCCTAGTGTGATGAAGCGACCAAAATTGGTATAAAAAGGAGCGAAGATGATGGTAGATGCATCTATTTCTGTACCGATGATTTCGCCCAGATGTTTTCGTATTTGTTTAACATCTTCTGATATATTGAGTTTAGCGTTCAGTTTGATGGTGCGTTTAATTACCGCATGAATTTTCGGGTATTGGTGATCATCCATTCGAATGGTTTCACCTGCTCGCATTTTATCAAAAATATCTACAATGTCCTGGTTGCTGATGCTTTGCTTATTTGATTGATCCATTGTTGTTGAATTTGTAAATGTTTTGATTAGTCAAATTTTATCCAACCTTCAACGATTTGAAAATAGTCTTTTGTGTTAGGATAGCCGATTGTAAATAAATTTAATGACATGGTTTGCGAATACACATCAAAGAAAGACATAGAGGCTGTCAGTGGTCGCCAACAATTACTCTCCTTGTCCTTTTTATAAACCTGAAGTTTGTAAAGGTATTTTTTAATTCCATTCTCCACTGTTTTAGCAAGAGTAAATTTGATGCCAACCGTGTCGTTTAAGTTTATGATTTTAGTGTCGCCTTCAATTTTGTCCTGATAATGAATGTCGAGATTTAGTGTTTGCGAACCAAGTTGTACCGATTTTATAGTGATGTCAATAGGCGTTTTGGATTTGAATTCTTTTACATTGTAAACCTGGTTTGATACATCACCTGGATTTAATGGTTTTCCATTATTGTCGCAGCATGCACCTTTCCAGGTGTAAGTTGTTTGCATTTGAAAATTTGTTTCCGAGCTAACTGTGTCGAGTTGCCCAAATGCAAGATTAATTGTCAAGAGAAAAATAGTTGTTAAATAAGGAGTCATCGTTTGTGGTCTTAAAATGTTGCTAATGTTTTGAAAGCTTGTGCTTTGAAGCCGCTGTCCACCAAATAACTTAAAACAAAGCTAAATGTTTATTGGCCATTTGCAAAGCAAAAATCAACTAATTGTCTACCGCTTTTGCAAATGCCAGAGCCGAATACCCGCATTTTTTATAGGTGCGGTTAGGTGCTGGCCGTTTCGTCCTTTACGCTTTTCAAGTTGATCCCGAAATAGATCAAAAAAGCATACGGGATTGCAAGAATAAAGTCGCTAATGCCATAGGTTGGCAATATTTGAGAATAGACAATATTAAACATTACGACAATTGCTAAGAAAAACGTTACGATGATTGATATACCATAATTGCAGAGTAAGGATATTGCGGTTAGGTCTTTGTTCTTTAAAGGAAGCAAATAACATAGCCAAATTATCTCAATAATTATTACCACGGTATTTAATACACTTCTTAGGTCACTTAGGTCTATTACTGATGTAGATTTTAATATTAAAATGCATGCGCCGATTAACTCAAGCGCAAGAATGATTTTTGTTAGAATAGAAAGAGTTCGCAATGAATAGAAATTGAAGTATGTAATGAAGATGTACAAAACGTAACCGTAAGAAATAGCAAAAATCAAGTCTTTTATCGGGGCATAATTGAAATTAATGTTGTCAAGAAAGGCTTGTGGAAGTCCTTGAAAGATGGAGCAAAGCATAAGCAATACTGCACTTGTAATGAATAAGTATTTCTTACTGTTTGTTATTATAAATTCCATCATTAGTTGTCTTTATTGTATTCTGACGGTTTGCACCTAACGTTTTCGCGCTAAGCAACGGTTTGATTTGAAACCGTGTCTTACCGAAATGGTATTAACAAAGATAACTGCTTATTGGACTTTTGCAAAGCGAAAATAACTGTCTTTCGCGAAGCGACTACTTTTGCAAAAGCCTTGATGTCTGCCAAACTGTTGCCTTAGCGTGTGTTATAGGGCGTTTTTCTTTTTAGTAATACATTTCCCCTTCTTGAACTACATTAAATCAATTAGGAAAGAAAGTTCTCCCCTTGCTTGAACTATTTATTTTCAATAAGGTCTTTCAATAAGTAAGTCGCATTAATGGTCTTATCGTTTTCAAGTTCTTAAAACCATAAATGGTTTTCCAATATATTTTTAATCCGTCTTATTAATGGCTTTCAAAATGTCAAAGTCATATTTAGTGTCAATGTTGTTGTTTCAGTAGATTATGATTTTGTTGTCTTCCCTGAACAGAGAGAGGAATCCCTGCTTTACCTCGGAAAATTTCAGAAAATGTTAAGCAGTGATTTTTCGGATGCCCATTTGGAGTGTGAACATGGTTAAAGATTATATTTACTATACATATATTTTAGGTATTTTTCATCTTCGGCTTCAAAGATTTTATTCCCATCCAGCATATATGCCCGCAGGAGAAAATCTTCCGCTTTGTCAAGTTGGTTTATCTCGAAAAGCGATTGACCAAGACGGAGGTTTACAAACGGATTTTCTATTACATCAGGACCATTGTAGGCATTGTAAAATGCATCTGTCGCTTTCATAAAATCCCGTTTGTAAAAATAGACTTCGCCGATAGCTACATAAATCCAAATACTTGCTTCCCAGGAAGACCATGGTTTCGGTAATAGTTCCAGCGCCTCCTTATATTTTAACAGGGCAGCATCCAGTCTGTTCTTTTCAAATAAATGATCTCCTTTTTTACACAGCACAACAATACTGTCGTGAATATTTTTGTCAAGATCCATATATCTGTTTAACTTATCTTATTTGGACTTAAAGAACTTGTAATATTTTGGTTCATCTTCACCTGGCCAAACTCTTCCATTTGATTTCTTATCAGCGATTTCGAAGTACTTTTTAGCCTTATCCAATTCGTCTTCTTCAAAGGCCATTTTTCCTAGATAAAATTCGGCATCACCAAAGTTGCGGTGCTTTTCATCGCATTTTAGGTAGATTTCGGCCCATTTATGTGCCAGTTCAAATTCACCAGCAATGAAATATGTTTCAAAAATTTCGTGTGTGACAAGATAACCCTCTTCCCAGTTGTCTTTAGGATCAGGGACAAGACTCCACGCCTTTTCCAATAGCTCAATACACTCGTCAATTGAATCATCTGAGTATACATCCAAAGATTCATCTATTAATGTTTGAATCTTTTCTTTCAGTTCGTTATCTAATTCTGCCATAGTGATTTTTATTTCAAATTTAATTTGTCATTGTTTACGTAAAACCGAATTTATGTTTTTTTGGTCACCGAAGGGTCATAACATTTTCCAGAAGATGACCCCATTGATCTATTGTAACAGTAATGCTGTAATTTATAGTTTTCCGTTTCAATTTCTGTTTCTGTCGTTCGTTTGGTGTCGTCTTAAAATGCCCTATAACGGTTTCGCGGTTTGCCTTGTTTGGAGTTTGAAACAATGTCTACCGAAATGTTTGTTTAAAGATACTATGTTGCTAGGCATTTGCAAAGAAAAAATAGAAAAATTGTCTGCCGATTTTGCAAATGCATTGATTTCTGCCCAAATAAGGCAAACCGTGTGTTAGGGGTATGTACGCCACACACAGTTTATTATAAGTGTCCACTGATTTTTAAAAAGGTAAATCGTTTCTTAATTCATCATATTCGTCACCGCCACCATTGGCTGAAAGAATGTCTCCAATTGTGATAATTCCGTCAATTTGTTTTTGGAGTCTTTCTGTTGCATTCCTAAATGGTCTATAAGGGCGTTCGTCTTTTGGAAGACTTTTTTTGAGTCGATAAAGCGCAGTGTGAAAACCGGAAAAGTAGAACCTAATTACCTTTTGTTTCATAAATTCTTTACGGTTTGTTGGAGATTCATTTACCAACTCACAAAGGAATGTAAGATCATCAATTATGTAAATGAACTCAATTAACTCAGGAGGAACTGTATTTTTATATGAACTGTGAATCATTGCTATATAATCAGCGATTTGCGCCCCTTTATATTCACGTTGAATCATTTCTCCTCCTTCTTCATATGTGCCGTCAAAGTCCTTTGCGTAAAGACTTTTTAATTTATCGTTCATGTCATTGAAAATTTTTAGAAATGTGTCAATTTGCCATTGCGATTGAAGCAATTTATTTGCTTTTACTTGTTCTCTGAAAGTAATATAAATAAGAACGGCACTAAAAAAGCTAATAAAAGGGGCACTAAGTCCATTTACAGCGTCACCGAGAGTTCCTTTGTCACCGAGATTATATGATTCAAACAAATAATTTCCACTCACAATTCTGACGCCCAAAAAAACAAATGTCGCCATGATAAGAACTATTAGAGTCAGATGTATTGTAGTTTGTTGTCTGTCGGTAATTTTTGAAAAGAATTTATTCATAGTTATATGTCTTGGCGTATTACCCCTAACTTACTTATACCCGTCATAAAAGTTCGCCTATCTAACATGTGGTTGTTGTATAGGCGCTACTTTATCAGTCTTATTTATTTTACAGAAATAATTGTACTGGCACCATTTCCTAAAACAGTAGTCGGCGTTTTTCCATCCCATTGTTGTATTTTTAAATACTCAATATACATTGGGCTTAAGGTTACTTGTTTTCTGCGCATGGCTTCTGCTTCACCCGATGCTTCAATTACTACTTGTGCAGAGTCACCTCGTGCAATAGCAATTTTTCTCATCGCATCCGCCACAGCTACTTGTTTTTGGTTCTCTGCTACCTGCACATCTTGCAATGCTTTTGTTTTTGCTTCAATAGCCGATTGTAAGGCCGGAGGAGGAGTAATGTTAGTTCTTAGTTGACTTACGGTAAACCATTTTGAAATACGTTTGTTGCACTCAACAACTATGGCTGATTCAAATTGTTCACGGTGGTTGAAAATACTATCCACCGCCCATTTATTAGCCACATCATTTACCGAACCAACAATGGCTGTTTTTAACCAACCTTGTTCCACTTCTTTAATTGGTAAACGTAAATTCTGAAACATGTCTCCAACCGTAGTTGCTACTAAGGCGTAGTTAAACGATGGTCTAATATCGGCACTAAAACCACCTTTGGTTATAACGGTTTGCACATTGTAGTCAATGTGCTGTTGGTAGGTTGGGAATTCATATAACTTTTCGGTCCAGTTATTAAATACTACCCAACCTGTTTTGTAAGTGTAATCAGATACACCACGTTCATCGCCGGTTAAGTTTACTTTCAAGCCAATGTGTCCTGCATCCACACGCTCCAACGAAAACGGATTGATGGCTGCAATGATGATCCCTAAAATAAAAACAAGAATTGGTCGGGTTAACCATTTCATGCGTTCAACTTGAAGATTGAATTTATGTCTGGTAGCGTATAAAAGACCAATCGCAAAAACGGTAAAAGCAATAAAAATGTACAATGAGATCATAAGTTTAAGAGTTTAAATGTTTAATAATTTGTTTAACTAAGTACACTAAAAAGGCCACGGTAACAATGAACATCACAGCCGATAAAGCGTATTGTAAATACACATTAAGCGGTCGGTTGATGCAATATTCAAAAAATAAACTGATGACGGCAATCATCAGAATAGTGAGTAAGGATAATTTGATGAAATCTTTCATAGGATGTGATGAATCAATTTGATTGTGTTAATCAAATATATTGAATTTTTTTGTTGGATTTTATAATTGTTAGTATAGAACACAGATGACACAGATATTTATGATTTTAGATAATAATTTTTTGTCTCATCGAGCGAAGTCGAGATGCCTTGTTTGTTCTCGACTTCGCTCGAACTGACAAATTGCTATTTTATAAATAGAATAGACATAAAATCATAACCAATCACATTAATCAGCGTTATCTGAGTTCTATAAAAAATAGAATTAACCAATGCTTTCCATCCGTTTTTTAAACGTAATCACATTTGTATTAGGCTGATCAGATTCTACCAAACCATCTTTTAATCGAACAATGCGATGAGCGTGCAAGGCAATGTCTTCTTCGTGCGTTACTAAAATAATGGTGTTCCCGTTTTTATGGATCTCTTCAAACAAACCCATAATTTCCACAGAGGTTTTACTGTCTAAGTTTCCGGTAGGCTCATCGGCTAAAATAATAGCAGGATTATTTACCAAAGCTCTGGCAATGGCCACACGTTGGCGCTGTCCACCTGATAGTTCGTTTGGTTTGTGGCTCATACGGTTGCCTAAGCCAACCTGTTCCAACACTTTTTTTGCCATTTCCTCGCGCTTTGTTTTTTCAATGCCAGAGTACACCAAAGGCAACATCACGTTTTCTAAAGTAGAAGAACGGGGCAATAAATTAAAAGTTTGAAAAACGAAGCCTATTTGTTTGTTACGTACTTCGGCCAATTCATTATCACTCATTTGAGCAACTGATAAACCATTTAATATGTAAGTTCCGGAGCTTGGGGAATCTAAACAACCCAACATATTCATTAAGGTTGATTTTCCGCTTCCGCTGGGACCCATTAAGGCAACGTATTCATTTTTGAAAATGTTTAAAGAAACACCGCTGAGGGCATGAATTTCTTCGGTGCCAATTTTGTATTCCTTTTTTATATCGTTGAGTTCAATAATGGGTGTCATAATGTAAAGATACTCTTTTTATAAAATGCGAAAAGGGAATTATTTCACTGGTAATTACATTGGATTAGTGGTTTAATTAAACCTATACCCAAGCTTCACCGAATTCCCGGTAAATGTAAACGTCGCGTTTTTCAACAGAGGATCCAGATGACGTTTTCTGTTTCTGTTATGAAATAGGGTCATAAATGTGTCAAATACAAACAAGCCTGCGCCTTGTATCATAACGGAATTTCCGTAAGCATTTAATCGTTGGCTTGTTTTGCTGTCTGTTTGGTTTTTTGAAACCTGTGTTAAATAAGCGCCACCGCTTATATAAACAACATCCAATAAGGCATTGGCTAAAAATAATTTCTCAAAGGTGGTTTGTTTCTTTTGCAGGTCAAAAAGAGAAGCGGCACTTTTTTGTTTATTGAACACGCTTGGTAAAGCAATTCCCAAATTGATGGCTCCCCATGCCGCATTCATTAAATGAAATTGTTGATCTTCAAATTTAGCAGACGTTCCATAACCAATGGCACCACTTACTAAATTAGCACCACCCCATGATGAAAGAACGATCATACCATTGTGGTTGATCTTGTATTGCTTGTCTTCAAATGGGATCAGCTTGCTGTCGGTTTGAGCAAAACCCTTGGTGGAAATTAAAATGATTGCTATAATGCTAATGTAAATTTTCATAATGCTTCTTACGTAAATTTATACAAATAAAAAAGGTTCTCAAAATTGAGAACCTTTTAAATTGCAGTGGAGTAGTTTAATACTTTACAAGTTTTTGAATGTATTTTTTTTCATGATTGGAGATCACTAAAAAATAAATTCCGCTATCAAGGGTTTCAATATTAAGTGTTATTTCTCTTCGGTTTTCATCAATGGCAGAGTTATAAACGATTTGTCCGGTAGTGTTAATGATCTCTAATTTTAAATTGGAAAGTGATTCGTTATTAAAATTAATAGTCACCGTATTATGTGTTGGATTTGGAAAAACAGAATAGAATGAACTCACGGATTCTTTGATGCCGGTAGCTATACAAGTTATGTCGCCTAATTTTTTTAAGCCGGCACGCAAACTGGAAACGGTGTTTACCGAATCCATAAAACGTTGTCCTGCCGGGCAATCATTTTTTAATTGGTTATCTAAAAAGTTTTGTAAATAATTCATGTATCTCGGAAATGCTAAGGCGTTAGATACCTGATTGCCGCAGCCTGAAGTGCCTTGTCCTAAGGTGCAATTACCATTTGTGCCGTTCCCAAAATCGCAATGCGTTAATTGAGTTAAGATCACATGAAATTTTTTGGTTGAAGCTAAAGCATTGTAATGACCATTTTGTACCGTGGTATCGGCCACACAATCTCTGGCACCTGATATAACCAATGTAGGAACGGTAACTAATGAGGCTGATGAAATAGAAGAAGGGTTAGTGGTGGCTGCGGCAAAATTAAATAAGCAGGTGATGGAGGTATTATTAGCAGCTGCTAAATAAGAACTACCGGCTCCCATGGAGTGACCGCCGATGGCAGATTTTTGAGCTACTTTTCCATTAAAGGTAAGTAATACAGATGGTGTTGAAACGGTATTTAAATTCATACCGGCATTAGCCAAATATTTTAAGTCTGCTCCAAATTCAGCATGTGTAGGCGAAAAACTACCTTCTGTTCGTGGTAATAAAACAATGTATCCTTTTGAGGCAAGTTGATTGTAGATGTTATCATACGAATCCCAACCCATAACAAAACCATGACCAATAACAACTACAGGAAATTGTCCTGCAACCACCGGTTGATTATTGCCGGCAGTTGTTGCCGGGTAATATACTTCTGTGCCGATGTCTCTGCCTGATGCGGTATTAGTGGTAACACCCCCGGAAATGGCATAGCCACCTGTTCGGCCGACATCTTTAAAATTAATACTCATGTGTCCAACAGCAAACGGTTGCGATAGCATGGATAGTGAAAGGGCAGAGAAAATAAGTAAAAGTTGTTTTTTCATAGTTTAAGTTTTTTTGGTAAATCTATATCACACGAATCAATTTATGCACGCATAGTTTATGCGGTTATCTCAGTTAAAGCAATTTGTAGCAAGGTTGTAGAACGCTTACAGAATAATAAACTTATTCGGTTTAGAAGAATGAAGTGGTTTGATATAAGCACAAAAAAAAGATGGTCATCTGTTGTTAATCAGATGACCATCTTTTTTTTAAAGGGAAAAAATATTATTCGATAATAATAACTAAGTATTTAGAGTTCGACCAGAATTCTTCAGCGTTTGTGATCTCAATTTTTTCAACTTTTGTTTTATCACCAACTAATTTGTAAGAACTTGAAGGATGAGAAGAAACAACTTTTGCGCTTTTAGCACCAATATTAATAGAAGTTGTTTTAGATACATCTACTTTAGTGAAATAATCTTTGTTTAGATCATCTTTTACTTTAGTTGATTTACCTATTCCAATAAAACCACCTTCTTTGGTTATTACACCTTTTTCTTTCAATTCTTTAGATGTACCAAAAGCATAATATGCTGTGTTTAATTTTTCTGTTTTATTAGTGCTTTCAGCTTCTACTGTTTCTAAATTCATTTGAATGTTACTTAACTCAATGTTTTTAGATTCTAATGCAGATTTTAATTCAGCAATTTCGCCATCTTTAGCATCTATCTGAGATTGTAAGTTTGCGATCATTTCTTCTAACCCTTTAATTTTTGAGTTAGAGTCTTTTAATTTTTTAGACAAAGAACCAATACGGTTTTTGTTTTTAGCCATTAGATCATAGATCGCTTGAATATCTTCTTTGATCTGCTCTTCTTTGCTTTTCACATCACCACTTTTGGAAGAAGCCGTTACGATTTTCTCTTTTTCTTTAATGGCATTTAAATTATCCTGAATCTCATTAAAAGAGCTAACAAACTCTTGTAAAGCTGCTTCTTTTTCTGATAATTGTCCACTCAATTCTCCGGCAACGTTAGATAAGCTGTCAGCTAAAGGATTAGCTTCTTTCTCGCCACCTCCACAAGATGGTGTAAATAAACATGTCGCAGATATTACTGCAGCAACAATGATCAATTTTATAGTTTTCATAGATTTAGATTAATTTTTGACAAATGTATTCATTAATACCTATAGAAAGAGGAGGTAACCGTATTTTTCACATTTTTTTTATGTTTATATTTACACAGCTTATGAACAAAATTTCGACTTTTTTCAAAAGATCAAATATTACGTCTTATTTGGTTGTTATTGCTTTAACCCTAACTATTTCTTTATTGTTATTAAAGAATTGCTCTCCCAAAGAAACAGTTACGGAAACAAATGATATTGCCATTACTAAAATTCAAGCGATTGGTAAGATGGAACTGGTAAAGCTTAACATAAAAGATGTGTTGGAATATTCCATTAAACGTGATTATTTGCCCGATTCAAAAATATTATTAGTGGTAAGTGGCGAAATAGCCGGCTGCATTGATCTGACCAAAATAGATGCAAAAAAGATCATTCACACTGATTCCTTAATAAAAATTACCTTGCCTAAACCCGAAATCTGCTATTATAAGATCGATCATCAAAAAAGTAAGATCTATAATGCTACCACGTATTTCATGCTGGATAATGAACTGGCATTAACTCAATTGGTTTATAAACGAGCTGAAAATTATTTTAAAAGTGATAGTTTGAATCAGATCGTGTTTAAAGAAACGGAACTCAATGCTCAAAAAATATTGAAACCATTGTTAGAGAGCATTACCAAAAAAAGAGTAGAGGTAAGTTTTGATAAATCAATGATAAAAAACTAAAGAATGTCAGTTTTTGCCAGGCGTTTATTATCTTTTGTGTTGCTTGGAGGTTTGTGCTGCCACTTTGTTTTGATTTTTATATACAGCTCTCCAATAAAGTTCCGATCCGAAAAAATAAAATTTGTAAGTAATTATTACACGTATCCGTTTTTTCATCAAAGCTGGAATTTATTTGTGCCGGCACCCAAAGCCGAATTTCATTTATATGTGAGGTATTATGGTAAAGATAAATGGTATAGTTGGCAAGATGTATTTCAAACGCAACTTAATAAACGCCGTAATAATCCCATTAAAGGTGCCGAATTGAAAGTGCTATTGTTTTCTACTGATATGAATTACCTCAGCGGATCATTAAGCGAAACCTCGCGTGTATATGAGGTTGAACCAATGGATGTAAATTTTCAAATATTAAAACATGCTGTTAAGCAATACATTGTTAACTATAAGTGTATGAAAAAAGCAACAACATTTGAGATCATATTTGTGAGAATAGAAAACAAACAAAAAATAATACAGTACTATAAAAACTTGTCGTTACATTAATAAACTGCTTACATATTTATACCAAACTAAAAATCAAACCAAAGAGATTTCATGGTTTAGAAATGTGCTGTATTTATTTTTAATTTACAGGGCAACTGTTTATGCTTTGAATTTTAGATCACTGTTTTCTGCTCATCGATTGATCTTTCATCATACGCAACATGCCGGTTTTAAAAATGATCTGGCTTTTGTTTTAACGAATCATTATACCGTTTATCTGGGAATATTTTTCATTGTATTGATTGGCGTCTTATCATTGATCGGCCTTTTTAAAAGATCAAACTATCTCACTAATTGTTTGCTTTGGTTTACAATTGTCAATACCAATAATTTTTTATACCCAACCTTAACAGCAGGCGATTATTTATTGAATCAGCTTTTGTTTTTTAATATATTTTTCTCGATCACAAATTCAAACAATAATAGTGTTCAGGATGTAAAAACTATTTTTCATAATGTTGCATTAGTGGGGATCAAAGTTCAAATTTGTTTAGCATATTTTTTAGCCGGCTGGTTTAAATTAACTGATGCCGATTGGTTAGAAGGAATGGCGGTGTACCAAACCTTTCAATTACCGGAATATTCAAATGCTCTGTTGCAAAACATCCCACAAAGTATTTGTATGATCTTAGCTTACGCCACTTTAGTGTACCAATTGTTGTTTTCTATTTTAATTTGGGTAAGGCCATTTAAAATCTACTTATTTGCTTTTGGTATTATTCAACATTTGATCATTGCTTTTGGTATGGGTTTATTCTCATTTGGTATCATCATGATCATTTGTTACATTTTGTTTTTGAAGTATGATTATTCTCCTACGAATTTTGCAGATGGGGCAGAGAAAGAGATCTGCGAGGATTAGCGAAATCTGTGAGCCAATAATCTTTATCTATATTTCATATTCCAACAATAAATTATAACTTCGTGCCATGTTTACAACAGACCAACTAAAGGACCTTCAAGAGCGACAAATCGCACTGAAGGGGTTTCTTTGACTACGATAAGAAAAGTCACGAGTTAAGAGAACTCGAAGAAAAAACTCTTGATCCAAATTTCTGGACAGATTCCAAAAAAGCCGAAGCAGTATTAAAAGAAGTGAAATCACGAAAATCGTGGATCACGGCTTATGATAAATTAGCCCGAGCGGTTGATGATCTCGTTACCATGTACGAATTTTATAAAAGTGGAGATGCTACCGAAGCGGATGCTGAAGAGTTATATCAGGCTGCTTTAAAAATACTGGATGATGTAGAGTTTAAAAACATGCTCAACTCACCGGATGATGCTTTGAGTTGTGTATTGCAGATCAATGCAGGAGCGGGAGGAACTGAAAGTTGCGATTGGGCAAGTATGCTCGAACGGATGTATACGATGTGGGCCGAAAAAAACGGATTTAAGTTAACGGAGTTGGATCGCACTGATGGTGATGTGGCGGGTATTAAATCAGTATCCATACAAATTGATGGCGATTATGCTTACGGTAATTTAAAAGGAGAAAATGGCGTGCATCGTTTGGTGCGTATCAGTCCATTCGATTCTAATGCTAAACGCCATACCTCTTTTGCATCGGTATATGTGTATCCGGTTGTGGATGATACGATAGAAATTAATATTCATCCAAACGATATAGAAATGAGTACTTCACGAAGTGGAGGTGCCGGTGGACAAAACGTTAATAAAGTTGAATCTAAAGTGCAATTAACTCATAAGCCTACAGGTATTGTGGTTGTTTGTCAGGTAGAACGCTCACAACTCGGCAATAGAGAAAAAGCCATGCAAATGTTACGCTCTCAGTTGTATGAATTAGAGATGCGTAAACGTAATGAAGCCAGGGATGCTGTGGAAGAAGGGAAAATGAAAATAGAGTGGGGCTCTCAAATTCGCAGTTATGTATTGCACCCTTATAAATTAGTGAACGATCATCGTACGGAATTAAAAATAAATGACGCCGAAGGCGTATTGAATGGTAACATTGATGAATTATTGAAAACCTTTTTAATGAGTCAGGGAAAACGAAAATAGGATTGTCATGCTGAACTTGTTTCAGCATCTCAGTTCTAAAAACTTCATTAATAAGAAATGAAATCATGAAAAATAAAATTCAAATATTATATAACCCCCGCTGCTCTAAATGCCGCGAAGCTTTAAGTTTATTGGAAGGTGAAAATTGCGAAGTTGAAATTGTTGAGTATTTAAAAGAAACTCTTACTAAAAAGGAATTAAAATCTATTTTAGCGAAGTTGGGATTAAAAGCGTTTGACATTGTTAGAAAAAAAGAAGAGCTCTATCTTAAAAAATTCAATAACAAAAAATTCACTAACGAAGAGTGGATCCAACTTCTTATAGAAAACCCTATTTTAATTGAACGTCCCATCGTCATCGATGGTTATAAAGCCATTGTTGGAAGACCCCCAGAACTGGTAGTTGATTTGTTGAATAGGAAGAAATAATTTTTGTACAAAACTACTGCATACGTTGGTAATGGTGCGGTGGGTTTTGGCGAAAGAGAGTGGGGCAGAACGTTAAGGAAAAGTCCTGTGGACTTTTTAGTGATGAGCCAGAAAGTGTGCCCGACAATTTTTTCGGTGGAATTGCGAAGGCTTTTGAGCGAGAAAAGAATTGGAGTTGGTCTTTCGTCTTGATTTTTTGTTTCTTTTTGATCAAGCAAAAAGAAAACGAAAAATATTTAAAATAAATTTAGCCTCGTGATTTTGTGCTTAAATAGGAAAGTTTGGGTATGGTAAAACTTTCTGTTTCTTCGTAACTTTAGGTACATCTTTATCACGTACTAACCATAATTGCTTAGGGCCTTTCCCAAATCGATATTGAAGCTGGCTTTGGCAGTTATATAAAATATTTCTTATGAAAACTGTAGTTCAATTAAACAAATGGGCGAACTCTCACACCAGTATTTTAATTGATGTAGTTCGCATTGTAACGGGCTTATTCCTCATCTTTAAGGGTTTGCAATTTTCTTTTCAAACACATTACCTGGCCGATATTCTTCGATCTAGCTCTTTAGGTACAGGCATGTTTTTAGAACATTACATTGCAATGGCTCATATTGCCGGAGGTTTATTAGTGGCTATGGGCTTAATTACCAGATGGGCTCTTTTGGTTCAATTACCGATCTTTATTGGTGCGGTGGCTGTAAATTTTATGGGGGCAATGGATGCTGCCAATTTATTACAAGCCTTAGCCGTATTAATAATTAGTGTATTTTTCGTTTTTTATGGTTCCGGCAAACATTCTGTCGATTACTCCTTAAAAATGAACATGTAATTTTGGCCATTTGTTAAAAACATCATAAAATCAGGACACAAAATGAGTTGTGAGTGGTTGTTATGTGGCTAAAATAGCCGCTGGCAAGCACAAAAAATTATTGTGAATAAGTCTCTCAATTATTTGTCTAAAAAACACCATTTAGGTTTGTAAATTCAACTTAAAGCCCCTACATTTGCGCCCGAATTTAAAATATATTTATAACATGTCTAACCAAATTGGTAAAATTGCTCAAGTTATTGGTCCGGTAGTGGACGTTAGTTTTGATTTAAATGGTGGAAAACTACCAAGCATCCTTGATGCGTTAGAAATAGTTCGCGAAGGCGGAACTCCTTTAATTCTAGAAGTTCAAAAACATATTGGTGAGGACATGGTTCGTACCGTTGCAATGGACAGTACTGACGGTTTATGCCGTGGTATGGAAGTTTCAATGACAGGTTCGGCTATCAAAATGCCAATCGGAGATAAAGTAAAAGGTCGTTTATTTAACGTTGTAGGTGATGCTATTGATGGTATCAATACTGTTAAAAAAACAGATGGTGTATCTATTCACCGCGCTGCTCCTCGTTTCGAAGACTTATCAACTTCTTCAGAGGTATTATTTACAGGTATCAAAGTAATCGACTTAATTGAACCATACTCAAAAGGTGGTAAAATTGGTTTATTTGGTGGTGCCGGTGTAGGTAAAACCGTATTGATCATGGAGTTAGTAAACAATATCGCTAAAGCGTACGCTGGTTTATCAGTATTCGCAGGTGTAGGTGAACGTACTCGTGAAGGAAATGACTTATTACGTGAGTTTATCGAATCAGACGTTATTAAATACGGTGATGCGTTTAAACATGATATGGAAAAAGGCGGTTGGGATCTATCTAAGGTAGATCTTAAAGCTCTAGAAGAATCAAAAGCGACCTTGGTTTTCGGACAAATGAATGAGCCTCCTGGAGCCCGTGCTCGTGTGGCTTTATCAGGATTAACCATGGCAGAATATTTCCGTGATGGGGATGGTACTGGTCCGGGACGTGACATCTTATTCTTCGTGGATAATATCTTCCGTTTCACTCAAGCTGGTGCTGAGGTATCTGCGTTATTAGGTCGTATGCCTTCTGCAGTAGGTTACCAACCAACATTAGCCTCAGAAATGGGTGCGATGCAAGAGCGTATTACTTCAACTAAAAAAGGATCTATTACTTCAGTACAAGCGGTATACGTACCTGCGGATGACTTAACCGATCCGGCTCCTGCAACAACATTTGCTCACTTAGATGCTACTACAGTATTAAGCCGTAAAATTGCCGAGTTAGGTATTTACCCTGCGGTAGATCCATTGGATTCTACTTCTCGTATCTTAACTCCATCAGTTATTGGTGATGCTCACTACAACTGTGCTCAACGTGTTAAATTAACATTACAACGCTACAAAGAATTACAAGATATCATCGCCATCTTAGGAATGGATGAGTTAAGTGAGGAAGATAAATTAACGGTTCACCGTGCACGTCGTGTACAACGTTTCTTATCTCAACCTTTCCACGTAGCAGAGCAATTTACAGGTTTAAAAGGTGTATTAGTGCCAATCGAAGATACGATCAAAGGATTTAACATGATCTTAGATGGTAAAGTAGATGAGTATCCTGAAGCAGCTTTCAACTTAGTAGGTTCAATTGAAGAAGCTATTGAAAAAGGTAAAAAGATTTTAGCAGACTCTTAATAATATTGATTAAAGATAAAGGATTGATGATGCAAGATTCATTTATCCTTTATCATTTATCCTTTATCTCATAAAAATGAAATTAGAAATTATAACTCCTGACAAAAAACTTTTTGAAGGACAAGTTAAATCAGCTGTGTTTTCAGGTTCGGAAGGTTCTTTTGGATTATTAAACAACCATGCACCAATGATCGCTACCTTAAAAAAAGGTAACATTGAATTAGTGGAGGAAAATAATAATAAACAAAGCTTTGCAGTAAATGGTGGTGTTGTTGAAGTTTATAAAAACAATGTCATTGTATTAGCTGAATAATTTTAGCATCTATTAATTATACCCGTTTAAGTTATCTTAAACGGGTTTTTTTTTAATTTTTTCTTTTTTAAAGCCTAATTAATTTTAACTACACGTGTATTAGTTGTTTTATTTAGTGAATGATAGTTTTGAACATTTTATTATTAGACTAAAATCGAAAATGTTTCGCTATATTTAAGCATAGCGGAGATGAGCGCGGATTGATCGAGAAAATATTGATTTTAAGGACAATAGATGTTTGTTGCGAATAGAAATATTAAACTCTTTCCTGAAACCTTGAAGGGTTTTGAGCGTAAAATCAACAAAGTGAAAGTCCGTTTTATGAAAAAATATCCAAAACTGTACCAGGTAATTGCAATTTTACGCATGAAACAATGTTCACTTCTCTTGTTTAAACTTAAAAATTGGCTGGAAAATAGATCTCAGCCTATTTTTTATGGAATGACCGGAATTTCTCATAAAAAAAATACACTTCCGAATTATTATAATTTTCCTCTTATGTTTTTGCGTGATGCTAAAATACTCCTGTTTATAGAGAATAGAGTTCAACGTAAAATACAGTTTAATTATTTAACTAAAATTTAAGGCTATGATGAAAAAAATACACATTTGGATAGCTTTTATAGTTTTTGTAATTCCATCTTCGTTATTTGCTACCCATATAGTTGGGGGCTCATTAACCTACCAAAATATTGGGGGTAATAATTATGTGGTTACATTAAAACTATATCGAGATTGCGGACAAGGAACTGCCGCTTTTCCTGCTAATGCTCAAATTTCTGTAAGAGGAAATAACGGAGCAATGTTTGTTCCAACCAGAGATTTTTTTCTACAATTAATTTCTGTAACTAATGTTCCCTCTAGTTTAGATCCTTGTGCCATTCCGCCAAATCCAATGCCTTGTGTTCAGGAAGGGATTTATACAGCAACTGTAACATTACCACCTAACAATCCTGGCGGTTATCATATGTATTATCAGGTTTGTTGCCGAAATGGGTCAGTTCAAAATATCGTGAATCCGTTAAATGCCGGTTCTACTTTTTATGCGCAAATCCCACCTTCAGGAAATAATAGCAGTCCTGTATTTAATTTATTTCCTCCATTGTTTATTTGCGTTAACCAACCTTTTACGTTTAATCATGCAGCAACGGATGCTAATGGTGATTCCTTGGTTTATTCTCTCTACACGCCTTATAACAATACTCCCGCACCTACATTTCCTGGCAATACCGCTACGTTTAATCCAATTACATGGGTAGGTGGATATAATTCCAGTAATCCTTTAGGCGCCACTCCTTTTAGTATAAACCCAACAACCGGTTTACTAACCTGTACTCCCGGCACTGTTGGACAGTTTGTGGTTGGTGTTATTGTTAGAGAATACCGAAACGGAGTTTTAATAGGTCAAACATTAAGAGATTTTCAGTTTAATGTATTGAACTGCCCTGTGCCTCCACCTGCTTTGGCAGTAGCTAACACTACGGTAAATAATGGTTGCGTAAAAGCCGTTGTAGCAACAGGAGTTTCATCAGTTTCTGTTACATGGACATCCATTGCACCCGGAGCACCCGGAGCCTACAATAGTTACCTGGCATGTACTTCAGGTTGCTTAAGTAATACGATTACCGGAGCGGCAGGAGCACCGGCATTTGTAGACTATGTTGTATGCGGTAATTCCATATCCTGTGCAGGAACATTTATCTGCGATACATTTAGGGTCACATTTAACCCAACGTTATCCGTCGGTATTTTACCAATTAATCCCACACTTTGTTTTGGACAAACCGCTTTAACCTTAACGGCAACTCCCTCAGGAGGAACACCGCCTTATACTTATTTATGGGATAATGTTACGCCTACACAAACATTAAGTGCCGGTGTTGGAATACATAGTATCAGATTAACAGATGGCTCGGGTTGTCCCCCAGTTTATAATAATGTAACGATCACTTCTTTTTCTGTGCCTATTACAGCTAATGCCAGTGCAGACAGAACAGTTTGTGCTCAGTCACCTAATGTAACACTTACGGGTACAATAACAGGGGCAACCGGTGGTATTTGGTCAATAGGAAATGGAACATATAGTCCTTCAAATACTACATTAAACAATATGGTTTATATTCCAACACCTGCCGAACTTTCAGCAGGCTTTGTTAATTTGATCTTGACAACGACCGGTAACGGAGGTTGTCCGGGAGACGCAGACACTGTTAGAATTACCTATCGGAATTTTACAGGTGTTGTAACAACAACCAATACTAATATTAGTTGTTTTGGATTGACAAATGGATCAGGAACAGTTTCCGTTACTTCGGGAGCTGCACCATATACCTATTTATGGAATGGTGTTCCTTCTCAAACAACCTCAACAATAAACGGATTGCCTGTAGGAAACTATTCGGTAATGGTAACAGATGCTATTGGATGTAGATCAACAGGCTCTATATCTATCACACAACCAACACCATTAAATGCGAATGTTACTTTTACAAATGTTAGTTGTAACGGATCTGCAAACGGAGCAATAAATGTTAATGTATCAGGAGGCACCACTCCATATACTTATTCATGGGGAACAACGCCAGGTAGTGGGCCAACGGTTAGCGGCTTGGCGGCAGGTAGTTATACTTCCACTATAACTGATGCCAATGGATGTATCTTAACTCAAACAATTAGTATAACGCAACCTTTGCCAATTAACATCACGTTTACAAGTACCAATGTATCATGTTTTAATGGTTCAAATGGAGTTATTCAATCCGCTGTTACAGGAGGTACCGGTGGTTATATTTATTCCTGGAGTCCTAATGTGGGTACGGCACCCACAGTATCAGGATTGATCGCAGGTACTTATTCATTACATATTCTGGACGTTAATAATTGTTTGGTTACAGCATCTACTGTAATTACTCAACCTTCATTATTGCAAGTAGCAACAACGGCTACTATGGAAACATGTTCTTACAGTGATGATGGAATGGCTTCTGTAATTGCTACCGGAGGTACACCGGCATATTCTTATACCTGGCAACCCGGAAATTTAACAACGGCTAACGTTACAAGTTTAACGGCCAATGTTTATACGCTGACAGTGAGAGATAACAATGGTTGTCAAACAAATACATTTGTTACGATCACAGAACCCTTACCACTTGTTACTACTGTAGTTAATTCAACTAATATCAATTGTTTTGGTGGAAACAACGGAAGTATTTTCCTTAACACCTCCGGAGGTACACCTGCTTATTCTTACAATTGGCAACCAAACGTTAGTTCAGGCACTTCGGCTACTGGATTAACAGCAGGCACTTATAGTATTGATATAACTGATAATAAAAACTGTTTGGTAAGAATAGTGCAGGTGCTAACACAACCCTCAGCTCCTTTAGTTGCTACAGCTTCCGCCAATTCTGTCTCTTGTAATGGTGGCACAAATGGTGCAATATTATCTTCGGCAAGTGGAGGAACAGCCCCTTATAATTACTTATGGAGTCCAATAAATATTAGCGGACAAAATGTAATTAATATTGGAGCAGGAGTTTATTCTCTTCTAATTACCGATGCCAATGGATGTACAGCAACAGCTACAACAACTGTTAATCAGCCAACATCAATGAGTTTAACACTTAATACAATTAATTCCAATTGTAGTATGGCTAATGGGCAAGCTTCGGTAACTGTAACAGGAGGTTTCCCTTCTTATAGTTATCAATGGTCTCCAATAGGAGGAACAAACCAAGTAGCTAGTAATTTACCGGCAGGTTCTTATACTGTAAATATTACCGATGGAAATGGTTGTCTCTCATCAGGAGCAACAGTTGTAAATGATAATTCAGGGCCTAATGTTAGTATTCTTTCTACTACCAATGTGGCTTGTTTTGGAGGAAACTCAGGAGCTGCAACAGTAGGAGTAGCAGGTGGTATAGGGCCATTCACATTTTCATGGCAACCTTTTGGAGGTACAGCTCAAACAGCTATTGGCTTAACCGCAGGAACTTATGTTGTAACGGTTATCGATATGTCTACAGGTTGTCAGTCGCTTGCTACTACAAGTCCGGCAATTACACAGCCTACAGATATTCAGATCAGTATTAATAAAAATGATGTGTCGTGTTTTGGTGGTAATAATGGTTCAGCGTCAGCAATTGTATCAGGTGGTACTGGTGCTTACACGTATACATGGTCGCCATCAGGCTCAAACTCTTCTAATGCAGGAAGTTTGTCTGCGGGCACACATACAGTTACTGTTAGAGATGGAAATGGTTGTCTTAAAACACAAACAGTTACCATTAATCAACCTGCTGCTTTAGCAGTGGTTATTTCCACTTTAACTAATGTTTCATGTTTTGGTGGAGCAAACGGTTCTGCTGCATCAACAGTAACAGGCGGAACAGCTCCTTATTTTTATAACTGGTCATCAGGTAGTGCTGCACAAAATGCTGTTGGATTAAGTGCAGGATTTTTATCTTTAACGGTAACTGATTCAAAAGGCTGCACTGCTTTTACAAACACATCCATTGCACAACCTTCCTCAGCGTTAGTTGTTTCTATGACTGCAACTGCCGTAACTTGTTTTGGCGGCACTAACGGAGCTGTGTCTGCTAGCCCTTCTGGTGGCACTGCCGGATATACATACAACTGGTCTCCAAACACAGGCTCTACACAAACATTAACTAATGTAAATGCAGGTGTTAAATTAGTAATAGTTACAGATGCCAATGGTTGTAATGCCAATGGGTTTATAACTGTAACTCAACCAACACCTGTCACGGCAACAATTGTTTCAACTAATCCAACTTGCGGAAACGCAAACGGATCGGCATCGGCATTAGTTTCGGGAGGTGTAGCACCTTATACTTACACATGGATGCCAACCAATACAAATGGTTCAAGTATTAATAATCAGGCACCGGGAACATACAATATTGTTATTGCAGATTTTAACGGGTGTATATCAACGTATACAACTGCTTTAGTTAATGTTGCCGGGCCTAGCTTAAGTGTACTTACAACATCCAACACAAGTTGTTTTGGAGGAAATAACGGTTTGGGATTTGTTAATGCTACAGGAGGAGTAGGTAGTTATGCTTATAACTGGCAACCATATGGAGGTAATACTTCAGTGGGTACGAACCTGGTTGCCGGTAATTATACCTGTACTGTTTTTGATGGTAATAGTTGTTCAGCCTCGGTAACGCTTTCCATTTCACAACCACCGGCACTTAATTTATCTGTTGCCAATCAATCTCAGCCAAGTTGTTTTGGCTTACAAAATGGAAGCATTACAGCGACAACATCAGGAGGTACTCCAGGTTATTCTTATTCCTGGTTGCCTATTGGAGGAACAAATCCAACGGCTAGTAATTTACCTGCCGGAATATATACTATTTCTGTTTCAGATAGCAAAGGTTGTACAACTGCTATTACCAGCTTATTACAACAGCCATCAGCTTTAAGTGGAAATATTATATCAAGTACAAATCCTACTTGTTTTAATGTGGCTAATGGTTCTATTAATTCATCAGCAACCGGAGGAACACCTCCGTATCAATTTAACTGGCAAGTAACTCCATCTCAAAATGCAACTCAAGCCGTTAATTTATCGCAGGGAACTTACTCGGTTATTATTTCAGATAACAACAATTGTGCTGTAACGTTAACAGCAAGTTTAGTTGCTCCAAGTCAGGTAATTACAGGTGCAGGTATTGGTAGTACAATTTGTTTAGGACAAACAGCTACTATTTCTACCACAGCCAGCGGTGGTAGCGGAAATTATTTTTATTACTGGAGTCCGTCAACAAGTGGAAATACCTCTTCTCAATTAGTTACCCCTACTACTAATACAGATTATACAGTAACTGCCTACGATCAATCAGGTTGTGCCGGAACATCAAGTATTGCGCATGTTGAGGTTTATAATTTAACAGCTTCCAATATCAACGCATTTGGTGATACTCCAATTTGTCCTGGGCAAGCAAGTGTGATTTATGCAACCACAACGGGTAATACAGGACCGGTAACCTACGCATGGAATAATGGTTTAGGCACAGGACCCGGAACATTTATTGTAAGCCCTACAAACCCTATTACTTACATAGTAACGGTAACTAGTAGTTTTTGTGGAAATTCAGTAGTGGATTCAATTCATATTGCCTTTAATCCACCGCCCACTATTAATTTTACGATGAATTCAACAACAGCATGTGCACCGGGAGCTCTTCAGTTCTTTGATAATTCGATATCAGGAAATCCTACAGATGCTATTTCATATTGGAGCTGGAATTTTGGTGATGGTGGTACATCTAATTTTCAAGACCCAATTCACACATACAGTGTTGCAGGAACGTATTCTGTTACGTTAACAGCTATTACTGATGCGGGTTGCACTAATAATAATTTAACGGCACCTATTACTGTAACAGTTCATCCGGCGCCTAATGCGGTATTTACAACTAATGGCACTCTGTTTAATATTCCATTTGATATAACACAATGTTCAACCCCTACAGATAATAACATAGCATCTTATAGTTGGAATTTTGGAGATGGCGGAACGTCAGTATTAAGTGATCCATCACATTTATATACCAGCTTAGGAACGTTCAATATCCAATTAATAGTTACCAATGGCTTTGGTTGTAAAGATACTGCTAATGTGAGTGTAGAAACGGTAACAGATATCAAAGTACCAACGGCTTTCACTCCAAATGAAAATGGACCATCGGGAGGCATGTATGATATTAATAGTTTAACTAACGATATCTTTTTCCCATATTCAGCAGGCGTTAAAGATTATACTTTAAGTATATTTAACCGCTGGGGTGAGTTGATCTTTGAAACTAAAGATTTTAAACAAGGTTGGGATGGCTATTACAGAGGAAAATTATGTCCGCAAGCAATGTATGTTTGGAAAATAGATCTGATCTGGGACAATGGCAAAAAATTTAATAAAGTTGGTGATGTGACATTATTGAGATAAAATAATTAAATTAACATCGTGCGATAGGTGGTTACCTGAAGAAGTAGAGAATAAAAACAGAAATGAAAAACCTTAGAAACATAGTATTATATCTATTTGTTTTTTGTCATTCTTTAATGATTGGCCAGGATATTCATTTAACTCAATTTTATGCTAACCCTGTTTATTTAAATCCTGCTTTTACCGGGGCTTCCGGTTGTATAAGAGCTGCGGGTGGTTATCGAAATCAATGGCCTGCTATTTCAAACGGATATGTTTCTTATGTGTTTGCGGCAGATGGTTATATTCCTTCGGCTAAGAGTGGAATAGGCGTGGTGTTTTCTAATGATGTTGCCGGTAGTGGTCAGTTAAGAACAACAACAGCAATGGCTTCATACGCTTATGAAACGCATATCAACAGAGCTTATGCTATCAGAGCCGGTATTCAAGTCGGTATGGGATCCAAAAGTGTAAACATTAATAAATTAGTATTTGGTGATCAAATTGCAAGAGGCGGAGGAGTAACTACTATAGAAAATGCCCCTCAATCGATTACTTATTTTGATTCGAATGCCGGTGCTTTATTTTATGGTAAAAAATTCTGGATAGGTTTTTCAGCCTTTCATATGAACAGACCTAATGAATCTTTAACGGGAAATACAGATGCAAAATTACCAATAAAATATTCTGCTCATGGTGGGATTAAAATTTTATTAGATGGTGAAGAAAAAGGAGATAGAACCATGAATATGTATTTTACGCCTGTAATACATTATCGTCATCAGGAAAAATTTGATCAGTTAGATGTAGGTTGTTATTTTACCAAAGCCATGGTTAATATTGGTTTTTGGTACAGAGGTATTCCTGGTTTGAAATCTTATGCACCAGGTTATTCTAATAACGATGCTTTTGCTGTATTAATGGGTTTTTCAAATGATAAATTTAATATTGGTTATAGTTATGATTTTACTATATCAAAATTAGCTGGAAGCACTAAAGGCGCACACGAGATCAGTTTATCGTACCAATACTGCAAAAAGAAAAAAAGAAAACTGGTGTTAGTGTCTTGTCCTAAGTTTTAATTTAATTAATTTCTTATAATTATAAATCCTCAATAACGGATACATTAAGGCTATCTTCGATGATCTTTTGCAGGCTCTTTAAACTATCATACTCTTCTTGTAGAGTTTTAATTTCATTTTCTATACTAATTCTTTTTTCATTGTTATTACATGATAAAAAAAATAATGTTATGATCACAATAAGCAGTTTGCCTTTCATTATCTTAGAACTTATAATGTATGATTGTGTAATGGATTTTTTATTTGGAGTACAATTTTTGTATTTCAGACAAATATAATCATACTTAATAAACTTAATGACCCCATTTTTTTAGAGACTATAGTGCAAAACAAAAAAGCCTTGAGAATTTTCTCAAGGCTTTTTTATGTTTATAGTAAGAAGATTATTTTACTTCTTCATAGTTTACATCTTGTACGTTATCGTTGTTAGATGCAGTATTTGTATCAGCATTAGGGTTTGCATTTTCAGCACCACCTTCTTTTTGATTCATGGCATTGTACATGTCTTGTGAAGCCGCTTCCCAAGCTGCGTTTAAAGCAGTTGTTGCAGTATCAATAGACGCTAAGTCTTTTGCATCATGAGCTTTTTTAAGATCAGCTAAAGCGCTTTCAATTGGTGCTTTTTTCTCAGCAGGAATTTTATCGCCGTATTCTTTTAACTGTTTTTCTGTTTGGAAGATCATTCCATCAGCCGCGTTAATTTTTTCAGCTTCCTCTTTTACTTTTTTATCAGCATCAGCATTCATCTCCGCTTCACGTTTCATTTTCTCGATCTCCTCTTTACTTAAGCCAGAAGAAGCTTCGATACGAATGTTTTGTGTTTTACCGGTTGCTTTATCTTTAGCAGATACGTGTAAGATACCGTTAGCGTCAATATCAAATGTTACTTCTACTTGCGGAACACCACGTGGCGCAGGCATAATACCATCTAAGTTAAACTGACCAATTGTACGGTTATCTTTTGCCATAGGACGCTCACCTTGTAATACATGTAATTGTACACTTGGTTGATTATCGCTAGCAGTTGAGAACGTTTCTGTTTTTTTAGAAGGAATTGTTGTATTAGATTCGATTAATTTAGTGAACACTCCACCGTAAGTTTCGATACCTAATGATAAAGGAGTTACATCTAATAATAATACATCTTTTACTTCTCCGGTTAATACACCACCTTGAATGGCTGCACCAATTGCAACTACTTCATCAGGGTTTACACCTTTACTTGGAGTTTTTCCAAAGAATTTTTCTACAGCCGTTTGAATAGCAGGGATACGTGTAGATCCACCTACTAAGATAATTTCATCGATATCAGAAACTGATAAACCTGAACTTTTTAAAGCTGATTTACAAGGTTCGATCGTACGTTGAATTAAGCTATCTGCTAATTGCTCAAATTTAGCACGGGTCAACTGTTTCACTAAATGTTTAGGGATACCGTTAACTGGCATAATGTATGGCAAGTTAATTTCAGAAGTTGTAGTACTTGATAATTCGATCTTCGCTTTTTCAGCCGCTTCTTTTAAACGTTGTAAAGCCATTGGATCCTGACGTAAGTCAATTCCTTCGTCTTTTTTAAATTCGTCAGCTAACCAGTCAATGATCACGTGGTCAAAGTCATCACCACCTAAGTGAGTATCACCATCAGTAGATTTTACTTCAAATACACCATCACCTAATTCTAGTACAGAAACGTCATGAGTACCACCACCACAGTCAAACACTACTATTTTCATGTCTTTACCTTTTTTGTCCATGCCATAAGCAAGGGCAGCAGCAGTTGGTTCGTTAATGATACGTTTTACTTTTAAACCTGCAATTTCGCCTGCTTCTTTTGTAGCCTGACGTTGAGCATCGTTAAAGTAAGCCGGTACCGTAATAACCGCTTCATCAACTGTAGTTCCTAAATAATCTTCAGCTGTTTTTTTCATTTTTTGTAAAATGATAGCTGAAATTTCTTGTGCAGAGTAATTTCTGTCATCAATAACCACGCGAGGTGTATTATTGTCACCTTTTACTACTTTATAACTCATACGAGGGATCTCTTTTTGAGCTTCGTCAAAAGAGGCTCCCATGAAGCGTTTAATTGAAGATATCGTTTTTGTAGGATTTGTGATAGCTTGACGTTTGGCAGGATCTCCGACTTTGCGTTCTCCACCTTCTACAAATGCTACCACTGAAGGTGTAGTACGCTTTCCTTCGTTATTAGCAATAACCACTGGTTCGTTACCTTCCATTACAGATACGCAACTATTGGTTGTTCCTAAATCTATTCCTATTATTTTTCCCATTGTTATATGTTTTAATTGTTGTTTTTATGGATTTTGATATGTATTTGTCAATGTTTATGCCAATACTTTAATTTTTAAATATTCTGACAGGCTGACACGATAAATTAAAAAACCACCTAAAATGTGTCATTTTAGATGGTTTATAAGGTAATATAATGTCAGATTTATGGGCAAATAGTTCCGTCAAATCTTACAAATCTTAGCGATTTGGTATTAGAATTACAGGCAATTTCATTGATAAAGTCATCCAACAGATCTTTTCCTATAGAGAATCTTGAGGTTGAAGCAAAAATTCCAACGCCACCGGTAATATTAGTATATAAAGGTTTGTCCTGAGCAATGGAAGTTGAAGGTGCATTGATCTGTAAAAAGTCTGACAAGTTTTGTGAACCGGCATAAACAATATATTCCATATATAAGGCTCTTCTGCTTACTAAATTGGCAACACTATTTTTAGAAACCTGAGTTGCGGTATTAGTGTAAAAACTTTCTTCACTAAATGATAAGGATAGATCTTCGTTTCCGTTTAAATTGGATGATTTAAGGGTAGGAAAGTTATAATCTACATACTTATTTACAGTAGAGTTATCGGTTAAAGAATCTAAATAATGAAAACGCATCACAACATTATAAAGTCTCGCATTTGCGATGCTTTTGAATCTAATAGATTGAGATTGGGTTAAAGGAGGTAAAGCGTAGTTAATATAGGCAGCATCCGGAGTATTAGTTCCCGGAACACCACCGGTTACATAATTTCCATGATTTGGGTATGAATTGCCCGGATTAGAAGGAATGATGTAATACTTAAGAGGCATGTAATTACCTGACGAAATGCTGTCGAAGACAACGGTTTGTGAAGTGAATTCTGCACCTGTACTATTATTTTTAATAATTAATTTGTACTCGCCTGTTTTAAATAATTTGTCGGTTGTTTGCCAAATGCGTTGGTCCTGACTAAACGTGCCACCCGCTGTTGTTACAACGGTTTCGGTTAAAACAATTTCTTTTTTAGTGGCATTTCCAACTGTAGTTAGAGTAGGAGTAGTGCTGCCTGACATAAAACGCTGAAGTGTTACTGTTAATTCACCCGGAGCATAATTAATTTGGTTAGCATCTTGTCCTGCCACTAAAGCATCACCTTCTGTTAAATATACTTTATTGATGCGGATATTTTGAACAGATTGATTTGGATTTATTACGCCATATACTGATACAGACTCTTCGCCCGGAGCCAATACATCTAAGTCGTTTTTACACGAAGTAAAAGCTAACGTAATAATTAAAAAAAGACTGCTGTATAAAGTGCTATGTTTCATGTGCTGATTTGATGAATTACAAATTTACTATTTTTAAGGGAACTCCAAATTAAATGGTTAATTTTGAAGTATTATTTTAGTGTTATTATTACAATTCTAGATTATGTCTGTACATAAAGAAGTAAAAAAGGTTACCACGCATCAATTGCAGGAAATGAAACGCAGAGGCGAAAAAATTTCTATGCTCACCGCCTACGATTATACCATGGCAAAGATCATTGATAATGCCGGTATAGATGTGATCTTGGTAGGCGATAGTGCCAGTAACGTAATGGCTGGTCATGAAACCACTTTGCCAATTACTTTAGATCAGATGATCTATCATGCATCGTCGGTAGTAAGAGGTGTTGACAGAGCTTTAGTAGTGGTAGATATGCCATTTGGTTCTTATCAGGGTAATTCTAAAGAAGCCTTAACTTCTGCCATTAAAATAATGAAAGAAAGCGGCGGACATGCTGTGAAACTGGAAGGTGGACGAGAAGTGACCGATTCTATTGAACGTATTTTAACTGCCGGTATACCGGTTATGGGGCATTTAGGTTTAACACCTCAATCTATCTATAAATTTGGAACTTATACAGTAAGAGCTAAAGAAGAAGAAGAGGCTATTCGTTTGTTGGAAGATGCTAAATTGCTGGAGCAAAGCGGTTGTTTTGCTTTGGTACTGGAAAAAATACCCGCTAAGTTAGCAACTGAAGTCGCCAAAAGCATTTCTATCCCGGTTATTGGTATTGGTGCCGGTGGTGGTGTAGATGGGCAAGTGTTAGTAATGCATGATATGCTAGGTATGACCAATGAATTTAATCCTCGTTTTTTAAGAAGATACGCCAATGTATATGATGTTATGACCGGTGCTCTTCAGCAATATATAAAAGACGTAAAAAGTAAAGACTTCCCTAACGAATCAGAGCAATATTAATTACTCACCGCAGAGACACGGAGAACATGAAGGATTTGTAGAATATATTATTAAAAGAAAACCCTAATCGTTATGATTAGGGTTTTCTTTTAAAATTTGCTTTATACTCTCTGTGCCTCAGTGGTGAAATGTTTTATCCGATAGCTTCATCCAGATTTGGCATTTTACCAAAGCGAACCAATGCTTTTACATGAGAGTTAATAGCATCTAAAAAAGTTTTATTTTCGAGATAAGGAACTCCAAATTCTTTGGCAGTTGATTTTACGATTTCGGAAATTTGCGGATAATGCACATGGCATATGTTTGGAAACAAATGATGTTCTACCTGAAAATTTAAACCACCTACATACCAGGAAATTAATTTATTGTGACGGGAAAAATTAACGGTAGTGTTCATTTGATGAATGGCCCAGTTATTTTCAATAGTATAGTTTTCGTTAGGAAGAGGGTGTGTAGTGCCTTCAACCGTGTGCGCTAATTGAAAAATAGTGGTTAGCATAACTCCCGCAATAAAATTCATTAATAAAAATCCGGTAAAATAAGGCCAGAATGGCATATTTAAAATAAACACCGGCAATACAATAAACACAAATACATAACCAATTTTACTTAATAGTAATTTAAAGAAAATAGATCGGTTCTGTTCTTTTGTGCTGGTGTTCACACCTTGTTTTGTGTATCGGCTGAATTGTAAAAAATCTTTTAAAAAGCCCCAATAAAGTGTAGTAATGCCGTAAAACAAAAACGCATAAACCGGTTGAAATTTGTGATACCATTTAGCTTCGTTATGAGGAGTGAATTTTAAAATGACTTTATCAGCAATATCATCGTCGTAGTTCAAGATGTTGGTGTAGGTGTGGTGCAATACATTATGTTGTAATTTCCAATTGAAAACAGAGCCTCCTAGTAAATTTAAGGTGTGCCCCAACCAATAATTGGTTTTATGGTTTGAAGAATAAGCTCCATGATTAGCATCGTGCATGATACTCATACCAACACCCGCCAAACCTAAGCCCATAATGCTCCATAAAGCACAAGCAATGCCAAAAGAAGGATTGAATATGAGAATTGCAATGAAAGGTAAAATATAAGCAGATAATAAGACGATTGTTTTTATAACCATCGTAGTATTGAAATTTCTGGAAATGTGATTTTCTTTAAAATAACCATCTACACGTTTTCGTAGAGTAGCAAAAAATAATGCCTTGTCTTTATCCTTGTCAATAAAACGTATGTGAGAAAATGCCATTACAATAATTTTAAAGGTTAAACAGATGACGAAGTTAATGAAAAATGCTATTTCGGCAATAGCTGAAAAATTCTTAATTTCGCACCATTATCAGCCATTCTAAAATATATTCGCCCATAGGAGTGTTCGATTCCGGTTACGGTGGTTTAACTATTTTAAAAGAATTAGTGAATGAATTGCCTCAGTACGATTATTTGTATTTAGGTGATAATGCCCGTGCGCCTTATGGTTCCCGTTCGTATGATACGGTTTATGAGTATACTCTGGAATGTGTGCAGCATTTGTTTGATAAAGGGTGTGAGTTAGTAATCTTAGCTTGTAATACAGCTTCGGCAAAGGCTTTAAGAACAATTCAGCAAAAAGACCTGCCGTTAATTGATCCTAAAAAAAGAGTGTTGGGAGTTATCAGACCAACTACCGAAATTGTTGGAAATTATAGTAAAACCAAGCATGTAGGCGTTTTAGCTACCGCAGGCACAGTTAATTCTAATTCGTATGTGATTGAAATAGAAAAATTTTTTCCTGAACTCAAAGTGTTTCAAAATGCTTGTCCTTTGTGGGTTCCTTTAATTGAAAACAATGAATTGGAAGGCGAAGGCACACATTATTTTGTAAAAAAATACATTGATGAGTTGTTTAGTCAATCAAAAGAGATCGACACTATTATTTTAGGCTGCACGCATTATCCAATTTTAAAACCTTTGATAGAAAAATATTTACCCGCCAATGTTACCTTGTTAACGCAAGGTTCTATTGTGGCCAATGGTTTAAAAGAATACTTACACCGCCATCCAGAAATGGAAGCACTGATTACTAAGCATCAGTTGTTAGAGTTTTATACTACAGATTCTGTTGAGCAGTTCAATGCTCATGCGAGCTTGTTTTTCGGACAAGAAGTTAATTCCAAACATTTGAGTTTGTAAGATATTACTGTGATATAATAGATATTGTCATTCTAAGATCAATCAAAGGTCTGTCATCTTTATTTTTTCCAACAGCGGCAATTTTGTCTATCACATTTAAGCCTTCAACTACTTCTCCAAAAATGGTATAATTATTATCTAAGTGAGGTGTTCCTCCAATGGTTTTGTAGAGTTGTATATGTTCAGGTTTAAAACTATAATGTGGATTTTTATCGTATTCTACATTTACTTTTTCATCTAACAGTTTGGTATATACCATCAAACTATCATTGTTTTTTGTTTCTTTAAAGGCTGTTATTTTTTCTTTCAACAATTGATTTTCCGGTTTGCTTAAGATCTCTTCTTTTAGTTTTGTCACTAAGTCTTTATTGATGCGTTTTTCGTAAGATTTTAATTCTTTATCATCTCTTACTTTACCTTGTACAATATAAAATTGGCAAGCAGATGAAGCTTTAGAAGGGTTAATGTCATCCCCGTTTCGGGCCGCACATAACATCCCTTTTTTATGACATAGTGTAGGGACAAACTCTGCCGGAATGGTATATTTTAAATCGCCATCACCTAATAATTTAGTGGCTTCGGCATGTTTACTGTCAGGGTCTCCTCCCTGGATCATAAAGCCTTCAATAACACGATGAAACAGTAAACTATCGTAAAAATGTTCTTTAACTAGTTTAATAAAATTGTCGCGGTGCTGAGGTGTTTCATTAAATAAACGCACTTTCATAGTACCGTATATGGTAGAAATTTGGATAATTTCTGGCGAATAGGTTTGAGAATAATTGAGTTTACTAAATAGAACAACCATTAAACTCAATATTATGGACTTTAGATGCATAGAATTAGAAAATTTAATTATATTTGAGCTACAAATATTAATCCATTATAATTAATATAAAAATGAAATTAAGATTATTTATCGCCTCTATTGCAATTGCTTTTTTAACAATTGGGCTTTCTACTTCTTGCGAAAAGAAAACAGACTGTAAATTGACTATAAAAACAACCGATGAAAAAGGGTTTGCTTTTGCTAATGCAAAAGTTAAATTATTTGCCAACGTGAAAAACAGTACAGGGGCTACTGTAGAAGCAGATTTAAAAGCTGAAGGCACTTCGGATGCTTCAGGTACTAGTACTTATACATTTAAATTACCGGCTATCTTAGATGTTAAGTGTGAACTGGATACTATGGGTGGTATCGGTATCATTAAACTGGAAGAAGGAAAAACGGTTGAGAAAGTAATTATTATGAAAAAGATCTAATTAGATGATATTTCTTTAAACTAAAAACCTCCGAATAGGAGGTTTTTTTATTTTAACCCTTTGTAAAACTGTATTAAATCAGAAGCTAAGGTTTTATAATCGAAATGTTTTTCGGCTAATTTTCGGGCGTTTAATTGTAAATTATGTTTAAGATCCGTATCCGTTAAGAGTGTGCAAATAGCTTTGGCAAATTCAGATTCTGTATCAGCGATCATAAGATCTTTATTGTTTTGGTAAGGAATACCTTCTGCTCCAATACTGGTTGTAATAATTGCTTTTCCGTAAGCCAAACCTTCTACTAATTTTATTCTAAGGCCACTACCAGACCAAAGAGGAACCAGCATAATATCATAAGCATTGTAAAAATGTTCGGAGTTCTCAATATGCTCAATAACCTGAATTTGTGTTGAATTAAGATCTTTGAATCTGTCGGGCATACCACGCCCGGCTAATATTAAATTAGCTTGTGGATTTTTTTCAATCACTTTAGGCCAAACGTTATTCATTAACCAATCAACCGCTTCAATATTTGGTAACCAGTCCATTGAGGCAAAATGAAATAATGTATTAACGATTTTAGGATCTGATACCTGTTTGTACTGTTTCAAATTAATGCCGGTTAAGCAAGTATGCAAAGGTTTATCAGACGTTATCTTTGAAATACTTTTTTTGTCTTCATCGGTAATCGTTACAATGGCGTCTACTGCTTTAAATGCATTGATCTCAAATGTTTTCAATCGTTTGTTCTGAAGATCAAGGTAGATCTTTTTTAAACTGTTTTTTTCAATTTCTAAATGTCGCTCCCATATTTGATGCTCCACATTATGAGTTCTTAATACTATTTTCGCCTTAGAATATTTTCGAATAGTATCAATATAGGTGGCCATAAACACGCCTTCCAGCTGCACTATATCAAATTGTTGTTGTTTCAGTTTTTCAATTAAAACAGTTTCATATTCTTTAAAATAAAAACGGCTAACGAAATAAGACCGACTAGAAAATAAATTGAAGAGTGCTCCTAAAGCAGAGGTGTCAGTATTTTTATATACAGAGTGATAATGCGTTTTTTGTTTAAAGTCTAAAGGAATTTTTTCGTCGGCTTTAAAATGTTTTTTTGTATTGATCGGTAGGAGGTGCAATTCGACACCATTATCAGCTAGGCCTTCGGCAAGAGTACAAATGGCAATAGAGCTTCCGTCGTTTGCAGGGTAGGGGGCTTTATTACTTAATTGTAAAATACGCATCAGTGCTTATTGTTTCTTTTTAAAAAAGTTTTTAATCGTATCTAAATACGCGGTGAGATCAAACAGAGCCGAGTCTTTGGCAGCTTTGTATGTTAAGAAAATACCTAAAGGTAAAAATAACAATAAGGGAAACCATGCACCGAAAGCAATAGTGTACACCCCTTCCATCACTAAATCATCATAAACTACAGTTACAATGTAATATAATAAAAAGAAAATAACGGCAACCACTACAGGTAAACCCATGCCTCCTTTTCTAATGATAGCGCCTAATGGTGCACCTACAAAGAATAAAATAATGCAAGCAAAGGAGACATTTATTTTTTTGTGCCAACCCATTGCAAAATCTGTTTTTTTAATATGCTGCCCTTTGATTTCATCATTGATAGAATCGATGTAACCGCTCGAGCTTCTTACCAAATTTTGAGCATTCTCTACACTTCTTCTAAAATCTTCTTTGCTAAGCGATTCGTAGAATTTTTTCAGGTTTTGATGTTCTTTATTAAGATTTGCTGTATGAAGGGTTCGTGATAAAAAATAGTTAGAAAATTGATTTTCGAGGTTTTTATGTTTTTTAGCAATATCCAGCTCAACGGTGTCAAGTTCTTTTGAAATTTGAAACACATTCATCATTTCATGATGGCCATTGAAGGCATCTTCGGCCGTGCGCTTCATTTTAAAATCACTCATGTCTATATTAACATTAAGCTCTTTATAAAGCAATTGCATTAATGGATGTGTTTTTTTATTGCTTTCTTCCTGATGGATCGCTTCATAGCGAGAACCATTGTTTAATTGTATCTGTAAATAATTAGTGTCTGCAGAGGTTTTCATGTATCCGCTATCTGCATATAACTGAATATTATTCCCCGGCCCGTCAGAGTGATCATAGATGGATAGATTATAAAGTGTTTGTCCATTAGGATTTTTTTTGCCCACTTTGATTGTATAGCCATTTAACTGATTATAGTAAACACCTTCTTTAATACTCAATGTCGGCTTAGCTTGTCTAATATCCCATAATAAAGAGGCAGATTTAAGAGTAATAGCTGGTAAACAGTAATTATTAAAGACAAAAGTAAAGCCACCTAAAAACAGGATAAAAATAAAAATCGGTTTTAGGATCTTAAATAAGGATAAGCCCGAAGATTTAAGGGCTGCCAGCTCATAGTTTTCTGCCAAACTCCCAAAGGTCATAATGGATGATAGCAAAACTGCTAAAGGCATTGCTACCGGAACAAAAGAAATGAAAGAATACGTGAAAAACTGAGTCAACACCCAGGCTCCCATACCCTTTCCAATGATATCATCCATGTAGGTGAAAACATGTATGAGGAAAAATACGAATACGCCAATAAACAGAGTTAGGAAAAATGGCGGTAAATACGCTTTTAATAAATATTTATGTAAAGTTTTCAGTTAGCTAATTATTGGCCTAATTTAAAGCATATTTTTAAATGAGAGTAGCCAAATTATATAAACTTTGCTATTTTTGTGAGATATGATTAATGGTAAAAAAATAGTAGTGGTATTGCCGGCATACAATGCAGCATTAACCCTAAAAAGAACTTACGATGAAATTCCTTTTGATATTGTTGATGATGTGGTGTTGGTAGATGATCACAGTAAGGATAATACGGCCGATGTAGGCCGAGAAATAGGTATCAAACATATTATTCGCCACGAACAAAATAAAGGTTATGGTGGAAATCAAAAGACATGTTATGACAAAGCTTTGTCATTAGGTGCTGATATAGTGATCATGTTACACCCGGATTATCAATATACACCTAAGTTGATACAAAGTATGAGTTACATGATCGCTAATGATCTGTATCCTGCTGTATTTGGATCGCGTATTTTAGGGAAAGGTGCTTTAAAAGGTGGTATGCCAATGTATAAATACATCTTTAACCGTTGCTTAACCTTATCTCAAAATATTTTAATTAATCAAAAATTAAGTGAATATCACACGGGGTACAGAGCATTTAACCGTGATATTTTAGAAACAATTAATTATCAGGCAAACTCTGATGATTTTGTGTTTGATAACCAAATGATCTCACAAATTTTTTATGCAGGATTTGAGATCGCTGAAATTACCTGTCCTACAAAATATTTCCCTGAAGCCAGTTCTATTAATTTCAGAAGAAGTATGAAATATGGTTTAGGTGTATTAGGTGTATCGTTCACTCACTTTTTTAATAAGCTTGGATTAGCAAAGAATAAAATATACTTAAGAAGAAAATAAACCTACATGAGATCTATTCTTTCAACCCTTGTTGTTGCTTCTCTTTTTTTGGTTATATCTTGTAAAGATAAAAAAACAGAAACAGAAGATACGCAACCAACAACCACTACTACCGGAGGTGGACCAAGTGTTGAAAATACATTAGGCTTTGGTGTATTGGATAAGATCAAAGGGATTTGGAATGGCCCGGTAACTTCTACAACCCCTTTAGGCGGCTATCCCGAATGGATCGTAGATTTCAGACCCATTACTGAAAATCAGGTTGCTGCTAAAAATGAGTTGGATACGTTGAATGATATTTTTATGTCATTTTTTGTAGTGAAGTATAACAACGAATATAAAATGGCTTTCAGAAATGGTGGTTCATTTGGTGGTATGAAGCGCGTTTCTTATTTTTTGTGTGATAGTGTATCAGAGATTACTAATCATTCATTTTACCGATTTGCAGAGATATTAAAAGGAAAATCGCGTGCTTTTACTGAAGTTATTTTAAAAGATGATAGTTTAATTATTAAATCTTATACTAATAAATACAATACTCAAACAAGTTCAACGCCTCATATGACCTGGAGATCAAAATTACAAGATCTAACTTCTTGTTCTCCGGCAGTAACTGCATTTAATTATCCTAAAAAAACAGTAACGAAAGATTTTTCCTCTTCGTTTGTTGGACAAACTGAAGCTGTGTATTATAATTCTACCAACGAGCCGTATCCGGAAACAGCACAGCCTTATTTAGGGAAGACAACTATAAATTATTCATTTGACGCTTCACATGTTCCGGATCCTTCAAAGAAAGTTTTTTTAGTCATTACAACTCAGCCTTTACTAAGTGGTATGACGCCTGATTTAGTTAATTTAAAATACCGCTCACGCTATGTAATACTGGCAGCTAATGATCTAAGTTTTGAGTTCAATTACATGCATCCGGGTTCGTATTATGTATATGCTTTGTATGATACAGATGGAAACAATACATTTAGCAGCGGAGATTGGTTTAGTCCAACAAACACTGCCTTTACATTAAGCGCATTAGGAACAACGACTGCCACTCCTCAAATTAATTTCACTATTCCTTAGTATCAGAGTTTAAGTTCTGATAAAAGAAGACTTACATCTTTTGTTTTTTCTAACAGTTTTGCTTGAATACCTGTTTTTAAGGCACCTTCAATGTGTTGAGGCGAATCGTCGATAAATAAGGTTTCGTTAGGGTTGAGGTTATTTTCTTTTAATACAAAATCAAAAATTTCGGTATCGGGTTTACGCATACCCATTCTGCAAGAGTAATATACTTTTTCGAAAAAGGGCTCTAAGTTTTTGTAACCATGTTGGTTGTACAGGTCGGTTTCAAAAGTAGTGATATGAGTTTCGTTAGTATTGCTCAATAAAAAAAGTCGGTAGTGTTTTTTCAGTTGAGTTAGTAACTCTAAGCGATGAACAGGAAAATCAAGTAACATGGCATTCCAGGCAAATTTTAATTGATCTAAAGAAGCTTCTGAGTCGATGGATTTATTCAATTCATTAAAAAAATCAGCTTCAGATATTTTTCCTTTGTCAAATAGATCAAATACTGGACTTTGTTGTAATTGTGTGTAAATAGTTTCAAAAGGCTTTTGTGAGAGCTTATTGTACTCTGCTATGGTTTTAGGGATGTCTAAATTGATGATCACACCGCCTAAATCGAAAATTATATTCTTTATTTCGCTCATATATTTTGATAATCAGCTACAAATATATATTTTTGCGAGCTTAAAATCTGTATTAAATCAGATTGCTCCTATAGCTCATTCGGTTAGAGCAACTGACTCATAATCAGTAGGTGCCTGGTTCGATTCCAGGTGGGAGCACAAAAAGCGAATCTTTTAGAGGTTCGCTTTTTTTGTTTATACCAAAACTTCGAGTATATTTCCTTAATGATTGTAGAGCAGTTGAACATAGTTGATTTTATTGGACAAAGTAAAGGAGAACTGATTATTGATGTTCGTGCTCCTATTGAGTTTCATAAAGGACATATGGCTAATGCGGTTAATATTCCCTTGTTTGAAGATGCCGAACGCGCAGAAATAGGAACTCTTTATAAACAACAAGGTAAAGAAACTGCCATTACAAGAGGATTAGAAATTGTTTCCCCAAAAATGGTATCTTTTGTTAGTCAGGTAAAAACACTGACTAAAAACAAAAAAGCATTTGTTTATTGTTTTAGAGGTGGTATGAGAAGTAACAGCTTCTCATGGCTATTAAATACATCCGGATTAGATACCTGCATTTTACGTGGTGGCTATAAGGCATTTAGAAATCATGTATTGACTTCTTTTGCGGATAAAAAACAAATTATTTTATTAGGAGGAAAAACAGGTAGCGGAAAAACAGATGTGTTAAAACAATTAGCTCAGTCCTCTTTTCAAATGATTGATCTGGAAGGACTCGCGCATCATAAAGGATCAGCCTTTGGATCCATCAATGAACAAAAGCAAAATCCACAACAAGTATTTGAAAATGAATTGTACAATGAGTTGAGTTTGTTAGATGAGTCAAAACCGGTTTTATTTGAAGATGAATCTCAAAATATTGGCTACAACAGAATCCCATATCCACTGTGGTTACAAATGAAAGAAGTACCGATCATTAAATTGGAAATTCCTTTTGAGTTGCGTGTGCAAAAATTGGTGGATGATTATACCACTGTAGATATTGAAGCGTTAAAATCAGCTGTTAAAAAAATTGCGCAACAGTTAGGAACACTCAATACAAAATTATGTTTGCAATATCTGGATGATAGAAATTTAGCGGATGTAGCAAGGTTATCATTATTATATTATGATAAAGCCTATGAACATAGTTATGATAAAAAGAAACAACCTATTATTATTGTAGATTCTGAAACCATTGATGCTACTGTTAATGCAGAGAAGGTAAAAGGTGCTATTGAAAATCTGAAAACACAAAAACTGTAAATTCGTCTTATGTCCATTAAACTCACTCAATATAGTAAAGCTTCCGGTTGTGGTTGCAAAATAGCACCTGCTGTTTTAGAAGAAATTATTGGAGGATGTAAGCAGACTCTAACCTTCAAGAATTTATTAGTTGGTAATGAAACAAAGGATGATGCAGCGGTTTACGAATTAGAAGATGGGAATTGTGTGATCAGTACCACTGATTTTTTTACTCCTATTGTAGATGATGCGTTTGATTTCGGAAAGATCTCTGCTTGCAACGCTATTAGCGATGTGTATGCTATGGGCGGGAAACCATTGATGGCAGTTGCTATTTTAGGTTGGCCGGTAGAAAAGATTCCGGCAAATATTGCACAACAAGTATTAAAAGGCGCACAGGAAATTTGTACACTAGCCGGAATTCCATTGGCAGGCGGACATAGTGTAGATACGCAAGAACCTTTATTTGGTTTAGCTGTAACAGGCCTAGTAAAAAAAGACCATATCAAAAAAAATAATTCAGTTAAAGAAAATGACGTTTTATATCTTACCAAACCTTTGGGCATTGGTGTGTTAAGCACAGCTTTAAAAAGAGGTTTGTTAAAAGATGATGATTATAAAACACTCATTGAACAAACAACAGCTTTAAATACAATAGGAGAGAAGGTGAGTGGTTTTTCTTATGTAAATGCCATGACCGATGTAACAGGATTTGGTTTTACGGGACATTTATTAGAAATGCTTAACGATACTAAATATTCTGCCGTCATAAAGAAAGAGACTTTACCTGTAATTAATGTTGCAAAAGAATTAGCTAAACAGTTTGTCTTTCCGGATAATACTACCCGAAACTATAATGCACAGGCAAAACACATCGCCGGCATGACGGATCTTGATTTTATTTTGTATTGCGACCCGCAAACTTCAGGCGGATTATTGTTTAGTGTCAGCGCAGATCACGAACAAGAGATGGATCTGTTCTTAAATTCACAACAGCAGTTTTTTGCGAAAGTAGGGCATATCGTTGCTAAACAAGAGACGGATATTGTGTTTATTTAGAATACTATTGTAAAAATCATTTATCTCAGGTTGTCCTTTATTAAGCGTACCTTTATATTGTCTGTCTAATCAGGCCACGAGCCTATGGAAAAAGACTTTGAAATACTGATCAATAGTTTTATCAATGATAATGTAGGAATATCTGACCACTTTTTAAGTGATGATTTAGCCAATCATCTTAAAGCCAATTTACTGGAACTTCATAACAAAAAATTATTGGTTGCTGCCGGTGTTGGTAACGACGAAAAATTTAATCAGGATACAACGGTAAGAGGTGATTCTATTTATTGGCTTGATCGTGAAAACGATAATGAATACGAAAATGATTTCTTTGATCAGATCGATGATTTTATAAAGTATCTTAATAGAAGTTGTTTTGCAGGTATCAATGCTTATGAGTTTCATTATTCGATGTATGAAACCGGAACCTTTTACAAAAAACACCTGGATCAGTTTAATAATAATCCTAGTCGAAAATACTCAATGATCAGTTATCTAAATGCTGATTGGCAAGAAAGTGATGGCGGACAGTTATTGATCCATCAGCCATACAACAATAAAAAGATATCACCCACCCAAGGTAAAACTATTTTCTTTAAAAGTAATGAGCTTCAGCATGAGGTGCTGGTTACGAATGAAAGAAGAATGAGTATTACCGGTTGGTTAAAGAGAGATTAACATTAATCTTTAGATAATAAATTCTTTACATCTTTGATCGCCTCGGTCAGTTTCTTTTTTTGTTCCTTCAATTCTTCAGCTGTTTCAGCTTTGCCTAAGGCTAACTGTAATTCTAAATGTTCTAATTTAGCTTTCAGATGATCTAAGCTTTCTTTTTTGTCTTTTACAACTGCATTAAGATCTGCCCTCATTTGGCTGATCTTGTGTTGCGCTTCTTTTTTGATTTCTTCAAGTTTATCAGACAATTCTGCTTTACCTAGCGCTGTTTGCACTTGCAGTTCTTCTAATTTTGTTGCGGCATTTTTAAAAAATGAAACAACGTTATCACCTATATGACTCATGATATTATGTTTTGGTTATATTAAAGGTAAGTCTAATTAACGGATAAGAAATGATTTTAATGGTTCTTAACACTGATATAAGTCATAGCAACGATATTTGTGTTGAATGTTTAGTTATTGTTAACTATTGCTTATAGCTATTAGTGTTTAATTTATGATTAACTTTATAAAAATATTAAACCAACATGGCAAAACAAGTGATCAAAACAGCAAAGGCAACAAAAGAAAAAGAAATTACGTTACATGATGCAGTAATTCATCTTCAGGATTCAATTGATCTGATCGTGAAAGAAAATGAAAAAAGAGATAAACAAATTGCAGAGTTGACAAAAAAAATAAAAGACCTTAAAGAAAAGAAAAAGAAGAGTAAGGTTTCGAAAAAATAAATTTTCTTTAATAGCATGTATTTACAGATCCTCCTTTAGTTTTAAGGAGGATTTTGTTTTTATTATTTTATGATCTCTTTTCCCGGAGAAACAGATTTGAAACTCTTTTTAGGCATTGTTTCATTTTCCATTTTTTCAAATCTGAATACTTCCTGGCTTACAATACGTTGTAAGCAGATCTCTAATAAAGTTGTACTGTTTGGTTTCAGAGCTTTTTCAAATAATTCTTTTGAAGCATTTATTTTGCCGGGTAAATAACGTATAAAACCATCCTCTGGTCTAGGGTTGATCATTAAACCTAATTTGTCAATTCCTTTGATAGCAGGCCGTATAACTTTTCCTTCCGAATCCAGTACTTCAGTAGTGCCATTCATGACGTCATAATTCAAAAAATAAGTGATGGTAGATTGATTTACACGGTTACATTGTCTGTCGGCAAAAAAACCAGTTGGCAATTCATTTGGGTCGTTATTTTCACCGGCAGTTAAAAGCAGATCAAAATTAGTAAGTGCATAGCCTTCTGAATCTCTTACTTTAAAAATGATCATTGAATAACGATCATGTATATAGGTTCTTTTTCCAAATAAAACTTTTTCAGTTTCGATGATGGAATTTTTTTGAACCTGAGCTGTTTCAACATTAAATTGATCGTATATTTTATTATAATCCTTAATGGTTTGCACATTAATGCAGTCAAAGATGGCGCTAATGGTTTCCGCACTTTTATCATCAGAAGAATGGCTTATGCTTTTCATAATTCCCATCTCATTACCGGAGTGCGATTTATTGGAAACGATTCTCATGGCCGTATTTGGCGCTTCTATAAATTCTTCCACTTGCAGATCGGCCGATACTAATTTGCCTTTAATAATTTGAGGTACAGGTTGTATTAATTTAATGTACCGGGAATTTAAATTGGCTGATGCTACTCGAATCACACCATCAGAACCTATTTCGCCGGTATAAGAATTTAAATGATCATACAATTTATGGTCAATGTCCTGGCCCGTTATCACAAAAGGAAAAATGCCGGTTGAAGAAATTTGTGCCCTGTCACTTTTTATCCAGTCTTTGTTTAATTCCCAAGCTTCATTACTTCCTAATTCCAGCCAGTTTAGTACACCTTGTCCGGGTTCAACATTATCAAACCATGCTTTTATTCGGCTAAGTTTACTTTTGCCTAATTGGGCTAATGCTGATCCATGGTTTGCCGGAGCCAGCATGATGAGATGGCTCATCGGAGATAACGTTGTGCTATTTTTATAATAATGATGCCACCAATTTCTAACAACAGGGCCACCGGTAGAATGAGTAATGCATATGAATCTTGTATTAGGATCGTTTGCAAGAATTTGTTGCTGTATAGCTGTTTCCAGTGCTCTGGAAATATCAGCTAATTTAACTTCATCATTAAAACTAATATATCTTCCAAGAAAAATAGTTTCAATTGTGATATCGATACCGTGATCTTTTCCTTCGTTACGAAGTCTTAGAGGCAATTCACCATAAGTATCTAATTGAGTAACGCTGTAACCGTGAACAAATACTAAAGTTAATGGGCGCATAGGACTTATTTGTTTTGTTGTTTTACAGATAGGATCATCTTACTCAAAATAACAATTTTTTGAGTATAAAATCAATACGTATAAATACTTATTTTAATGCAGGTATGTTTATGAATTAGAGGATTTATCTACATTTACAATTTTAATTATTGTCCTGAATTTTATGAACCGTATCGACAGAGTTACTGCCATTCTAATACAATTACAATCTCGCAGAGTTGTAAAAGCTCAGGATATTGCCGAACGGTTTGAGATCAGTTTGAGAACGGTATATCGTGATGTGGCTACTCTGCAAGAAGCCGGTGTTCCCATTGTTGGCGAAGCCGGAGTTGGTTATTCTATAATGGATGGGTATCGGTTACCACCTGTAATGTTTACAAAAGAAGAAGCCATTGCTTTTTTAACAGCCGAAAAATTGGTTGAGAAATTAACGGATGTTTCCACTAAAGAGAGTTACCTCTCGGCGATGTACAAGATCAAAGCCGTATTGCGTTCAACGGAAAAAGATTATTTGGAAAGTATCAATGAACATATTGAAGTAGTAGGAAATCCACACTTACCCAAAGACATTAATTCAGCTAACCCGATTCAAAGCATTTTAAAATGTATTTCTGAAAAAATGGTGTTATGTATGGATTATTTTGCCAACCATAGCCAGGAAAAAACACAACGTAACATCGAGCCCGTAGGCATTTTTTATCAGGGCAATTATTGGTATTTAATTGCCTTTTGTTTGTTACGTAATGATTATCGCCACTTTAGAGTAGATCGAATTTCTCATATTACGATAACAGATAAAACTTTCAAAAAAGAACATCCTTCTTTAAAAAGTTTCCTTAAAGAAATTTCTAAAGAAAAAGAATTGCAAACTGTTGTCATTAGTGTGGATAAAAATATCATGAGGCATTTTGGTGATCAGAAATTTTACAATGGCTTCGTATCTCAAAAAGTGATAAAAGATAAAGTGGAAATGACTTTTTTAACAGGTTCGTTGGAAGGCTTTGCCCGATGGTATATCATGTTTGGAGATAGAGCAGATGTCATCAGTCCCGAATCATTAAAGAAGCGCATCAGGGAAATAGCTTCGGTTATTGTAAAAAAATAAAAATATTTTTTCCTGCTGACATAGGGTTGTCACTTTGGGGTTGTTAGTTTGTATCATAATATTTAAAAACAAAAATTATGACACAAATTGAATCATTTACCAAAGAATTAGAAAAAGAAATCAATGCAACCCGTAAAATGCTTTCTGTTGTTCCTGCAGATAAGTTTGACTGGGCACCACACACCAAAAGTATGACCATGAAAAAACTGGCAGTTCATATTGCAGAGCTTCCTTTGTGGATTGGCATGACTTTTACAACGACAGAGTTGGATTTCGAAAAAAATCCTTACCAACCTGAAAATGTAAATACTACAGTAGAATTAGTGGATTATTTTGACAGGAGTGTTGTAGATGCAAAAAAGAATTTGGCAATAGCAAAGGAAGAATCTTTAAAAGAATTATGGACTTTGAGAAGTGGTGAAACGATTTATAGTACAGAACCAAAATGGGATGTGATAAGAATGAGTATCAGTCAGATCATTCATCATCGCGCGCAATTAGGTGTTTATTTACGATTATTAAATGTACCAATCCCTGGTAGTTATGGGCCAAGTGCTGATGACATGAGTTTTTAAGTTTATTTCCCTCTCCTTTAAGGAGAGGGATTAAATATGTTTGAAGTTTGACCGAAAAATACCTTGTTTGAGATTACGTTCTGTTTTATAAATAACATTTCACCGACCGGAAAATACCATTTACCTGTACAAATAAATAATTAGCCTTTTTTCTACTAAATGATTTGTAAGTGAATGAACGTTCATTTATATTTGTGCCGACATGAGAACACGCGACGAACATAAAGAGATTGCTATTCGTGAGCAAGCGATGGAAATGATCGTGAATGAAGGGTTTGATGGCTTAAGTATGCAAAAGCTTGCTAAAGCAGCTAATGTATCGCCGGCAACCATTTACATTTATTATAAGAATCGCGAAGATCTGTTGAATCAATTATTTATAGAGGTTCATAAAACTTTTTCGGATCTGGCACTTAAAGGGTTTGATCCGGAATTTTCTTTAGAAGAAGGGTTGTGGTTGCAATGGAAAAACAGATTACGTTTTATTATGGAATACCCCACGTATTTTCAGTTTTTTGAACAGTTCAGAAATTCACCTTTGATCAATCATAAAGATCTGAATATCGCTGAATTTAAAGAGAATATGAAGCTATTTGTAATGAATGCCATTAAGCGAGGTGAAATGTCGAAGATGGAACCTGAAATATTTTGGTCGTTGGCTTATGGTTCTTTTTATTCCTTAGTTAAATTTCATTTGCAAGAAAAAAGCATGATGGGTAACGATTTTAAAATTACTGATGCCAAAATGAAACAAGTGCTTAAAATGGTCATCAAAGCACTGAAACCATAATTTTTTAATACTACTATATATGAATAACATATTTATTTTTAAAACCAATATACAAACCGAGGAAGATCAGGAACGTGTGAGCACTTTGTTAGATGCAGATAACCTGATTGATTCGTGGAGTGTAGATAAAGAAGACATAGATTGTGTCTTACGAATAGTATCAGATAGAATAACAGCTGAAGAAATTATTTTCCTGATCAATCAGGTAGGTTACAATTGTGCAGAGTTAGAATAATTAAGAATTATACAGAATATACATGAAGACAGCAGAGAAAGCTTTAGCCTTTACATCTTATCAAAAATTCATCATTGCTATTTTAGCTTTGCTGCAATTTACGATCATATTGGATTTTATGATCTTATCACCTTTGGGAGATATATTAATGAAGTCCCTAGAAATTACTCCTTCTCAGTTTGGCTGGGTAGTTTCGTCTTATGCCTTTAGTGCCGGTGCATCGGGCATTTTAGCAGCAGGTTTTGCCGATAAATTTGATCGTAAAAAAATGCTATTATTTTTTTACGTTGGTTTTGTTTTGGGAACCGTATTTTGTGGTATGGCTAATTCTTACGAAATGTTATTGGCAGCAAGAATTGTGACCGGGCTTTTTGGAGGTGTGATTGGCGCCATCTCTATGGCAATTATTACCGATATATTTGTCATCAATCAACGCGGGCGCGTGATGGGTTTTGTACAAATGGCTTTTGCCGGAAGCCAGGTATTAGGCGTCCCTATTAGTTTGTATTTAGCAACTAAATGGAATTGGCACATTGCATTTTTCATGATCGTGGTGATAGCAATTATAATTGGCGTGATGGTGATAATTAAAATGAAACCAGTGAACGAGCATTTGAAATTACAATCAGATAAGAACGCCTTTTTACATTTATGGCACACTCTGCAAAACAAGTCATACCAAACAGGGTTTATTGCAACGGCTTTTTTATCTATTGGAGGTTTTATGTTAATGCCTTTTGGTAGCGCCTTTTTAGTAAACAATGTTCATATATCTCAACAGGATTTGCCTTTAGTGTTCATGTTTACAGGTATATCATCTATCATTATTATGCCAATTATCGGTAAGTTGAGTGATCGTATTGATAAATTTAAATTATTTGTTGGAGGATCTTTTCTTGCAATTGTGATGGTAATCGTTTACACCAATATGGCTGTAGTTCCATTGTGGCAGGTTATTGTAATTAATATGTTATTATTTATGGGCATTATGAGTCGCATGATTCCATCAACAACTTTAACAACGGCTATTCCGGAAATGAAAGACAGAGGGGCTTTTATGAGTATTAATGCTTCTTTACAGCAAATGGCAGGAGGTATAGCTGCTGTTTGTGCCGGTTTAATTGTAAGTCAAGAAACTAAAACTAGTCCATTGGAACATTATGATACCTTAGGTTATGTGGTAGCTGCTGTGATCTTGATATGTATTTACTTTTTATATAGAGTGAGTCTGCTGGCTAAGAAAAGAGAGACAGAAAAAATGAAGGTACAAGTTCCGGCTGTGGAAGCAGTTGTGTAATCTGTTTTTAGTAAGATAATTAATAATGCTATCCTGATTTAATAGGGTAGCATTTTTTTTGTGATTTTTTTAGTTTTTAGTTTAATTTATTTATCGTAATATTGCGATATAATTAAGATCATGGGAATTACTAAAACAGAAGAGTTTACAATAAAGGACAATAAAATAGCTAATTATGCAAAAGCATTGGCGCATCCGGCACGCATTGCTATTTTACATTTATTGATCAAAAAACAAGCTTGTGTATGTGGGGACATTGTTGATGAATTGCCTTTATCTCAAAGCACAGTGTCACAACACTTAAAAGAATTAAAAGAATCCGGATTAATAAAAGGTGATATAGAAGGCACTAAAGTGTGTTATTGCATTGATGAGAAAGAATGGAAAAATGCCCAATCTTATTTGAACGCTCTGTTTGATGCTTATCAAAAAGGAAAATCTTGCTGCTGATTTTTGACTTTATTATCGGTAAATAACGATTTATTAAACAAATAAAAATAAACACAATGAAACTATCAGAAATTAAAAATCATTTAACCACTGCAACAGAGGTGAATTTTATATTACCAAACGGCACTATGGTTCCTCAGCATTTTCATGTTACTGAGGTAGGGCAGATCACTAAAAATTTTATTGATTGTGGTGGAACAGTTCGTAACGAAAAGGTGGTAAATTTTCAGTTATGGGAAGCCGGTGATTTTGACCACCGTTTGGCACCTCAAAAATTATTAAACATCATTGCTCTTTCAGAAAAAACATTAGGAATTGAAGATGCTGAAATTGAAGTAGAATACCAAAGTGATACAATTGGGAAATACAATTTAGAATTTAATGGGAAGGATTTTTTATTGGTGGCAACACAAACTAATTGTTTAGCAAGTGACAAATGTGGAATATCGGCAGAAAAACAAAAAGTAAAATTATCTGATTTGCAAGCGCAGCAAAAGGCATGTACGCCAGGTGGTAAATGTTGTTAACCAGGTTGTAATAATTAAATCATTTAAGGAATATGTTTATACAACTAAAAAATTACTGCGATACATTAATTAAAGATTTTGAGATAATCCCGGCTCATCGTAAAGTGCTTTTAGAGAAAATTTCTCAATACATTTCACTTAAAAAAAAGGAAGATAAATCGGTTAATTTAGTTTACATCTGTACACATAATTCACGCCGTAGTCATTTCGGACAGATCTGGGCTCAGGTTGCGGCAAGCTACTATGGTATAAAAAATGTAAATACGTATTCTGGCGGCACAGAAGCAACAGCCTTTAATATAAATGCTATCAATGCTATTAAAAGAGTAGGATTTAATGTTAAACCAATTAATATTGAAAAGAACTCTATCTATCATGTTTCTTATGATGATATAGAAAAACCAATTGTTTGTTTTTCAAAAGTATATGATGATGTCAAAAATCCTCAAAGTGAATTTGCAGCTATTATGACTTGCAGTGATGCTGAAGAAAATTGCCCTTTTATTCCGGGAGTTGAATTAAGAATTGGAACAACTTATGAAGATCCGAAAGCATTTGATAATACACCTTTACAAGACGCTAAATACGATGAACGATGTAAACAAATTGCTTTAGAAACTTTTTATGTTTTTTCTAAAATTAAGTAATATGAAAAAATATTTAGCCGAAATTATAGGAACGTTTGCTTTGGTGTTTTGTGGAACCGGAGCCATTATCATTGATCAGGAAACAGGAGGGGCGATTACACATGCCGGTATTGCTGTTACATTTGGTTTGATTGTAGCAGCCATGATCTATGCTGTTGGCAATATTTCGGGAGCACACTTAAATCCTGCAGTAACTATTGGTTTTTGGATGGCTAAAGAATTTCCTGCCAAAGAAATTTTACCATATGTATTCAGTCAGGCTATTGGTGCATTTTTAGCAAGTTTTATTTTACATTTTTTATTTCCCTTAAATGATACATTGGGATCTACCTTGCCTGCCGGTTTGCCTATGCAATCTTTTATTTTAGAAATTATTTTAATGTTTCTGTTGATGTTTGTCATTCTTCAGGTAGCAAAGGGAAGCAAGGAGCAAGGTATGTTTGCAGGCATTGCTATTGGAGGGGTTGTATTATTAGAAGCCATGTTTGCCGGTCCAATTTCCGGAGCATCAATGAATCCTATTCGTTCTTTAGCGCCTGCTATCGTTTCAGGTCATACAGAACATGTGTGGGTGTATTTAACTGCTCCTGTGTTGGGGGTAATATTAGCCGTAATAGCTTGGACAGTTTTAAAACCAAAATCAAACTAATTTTACTTAAATAAACAAAATACATTTCTGATGAAAACAAAAAAAACTATTCTATCATCAATTACAGGAAGTCTGAGTTCAGTTGCTCCTATTTTATTTTCGGCCTGTAAAAGTGGAGCTTGTGTTGGTGTTTGTGTGAGCCCCGTTGCTTCAATTTTCGGCATTTCATCAGCTACAATTGCAAGTTCCCCCATTATGTCTGCCGTAGAACCTATTTTAATCGCATTAAGTGCTGTGTCTTTTACTATTTCTTATTACTCACTTTATGTATTGCCAAAGTTTAATTGTGGTACCTCAGACGGTTGTAATTGCGGACCATCTGCTAAAGAAATCCGTAAAGTAAAAATATCAAAAGCGGTATTTTGGATAGGCTTAATGTTAAGTCTTGGATTCTTAAGTTATTTTGAATATTCAAAATATAATACGGCAAAAAATGCAGCTTTAGTTCAAACAGAATGTTCAGACACAGAAATGACTGATTGTTCTGATTCTACGGCATGTGATGGAACAAGTTGTGGAGGATAAATTAAATGTTAGTGATACTTAGAAACATTATCAATCCATGATTTTCTCAAGATCATTTAAATAATCTTGTTGCAGATCTTCGTGAAGAGCAGTAATTAGTGTATTTATTTTTTTGATCTGTTGCTCATACATATTGATGATCAATTGGCTTTTATGGTAGGGGATTCCTGAGTTTTTTAGTTTTCCGCAAAAGTATATCAGTAGTTCCGCAGCCAAAGCTTTCTCTCCAACGTATTTGCTGTATTTGGTAATTAAGCGCAATTGTTTACGCAAGCCTTTTTTTACAAAGTATAAATTAGCTTGCTGTTTGAGTTCTTCAAAATGTTCATCTATTTCCTTCTTCACACCTGTAATGTATAAGGCTTTATCATGCGATTCAAATAATAAAAAATCTAAAAATTCTTTATTGTCTTTTTTATATTTGGCCAGGGTTACACACAATTCCACCAACTCTTTTGGTGAGATCTGTTGTAACTCTTTTTTTAATTCACTTAAACTGGCTGCCTTCATTAGGCCAAAGATACATCAATTTATAAGTTTTATTTCAAAAAAAAGGAGCAAATGATTGCTCCTTTTAATTATTCGATCTTTATCAGTATGTTTTTCTATTACATATCATTTGGCATTATTCCACAATAATTTTCATACTATGTGTTTTTTTGTGGCTTGTGAAATTTAAAATATAAATTCCTTTTCCAAAAGTGGTCAAATTAATTTCTTTTTTGATATTGCCTGTTACACCTGTTAATTGCTCTGTATGAACTTTTTGTCCTATTGAGTTCATTATTTCAAATAAGTAATCTTCTTTAGTGTTAACGAATAGATCTATAGTTATATTTCCGGAACTTGGGTTTGGATAAGCAGTAATACTTGAGTTATTTTCCGGATCATTAATGCTGGTAGTAAGAACATTATTAATATTTATATTGTCAATATAAATAGCCTGGCCATAAAACCCTCTGTTTTGAAAAGCAATAATGATATTGTTTTGTCCACCATAGGCTAATAAGTCAACAGTATCTTTTTTCCATTGTGTTGCATTAGGAATAAACATAGCACTTGTAAGATCAGGAGCCGTGGCTAAACTGGTATTACCTTTTAAATACAATAAATTAAATGTTACACCGCAATCGGCAGAAACCAAAACTGCTAATGTGTCGTTATTAACACTGCTATATCTGGCGTAAGCTCTTTCAAAAGTTAAAATCGGATGTGATGAAAATGTGAAATTATATTTTGGAGTTCTTAATTCATCTCTTTTTCTATTAACATCATTATTGTAGTTATCAAAATAGGCAGATTGTGAACTTGTCCCAAATCCACCGGCCGAAGTACTTTGTTCCCATTTCACACCATCATTTCCTTTATCAAAATTCTCCCAATTAGCAGGTGCTACAGATGTTGTAAATCCTTCAGAAAAAGGAATGGCCTGTGATGTTGTAACATTTATATAGGAGGATTTATTTACAGAATTTTGGCCATTGGTATTTGATGCAATTAGTGTTACATTATAGTTTCCTGAAGTTGCATAGGTAACTATTGGATTTTGCAAATTAGAAGTTGAAGGTGTTCCACCTGGAAAACTCCAATTCCAGACTGTTGGAGAGCCAATACTCATGTCAGTAAAGGAGATGTTTTGTCCCGGACATATTGTAGTTGTATTTGCTGTAAAATCAGTGGCAGGGGCCAAACTTGTGTTAATTGGTAATTCCCAAACGCCTCTGCCATAATAAGCAACTCGTAATAAGCTGGCAGCTGTTCCGGGATTGTAGATCATAAAATCTTGTATATCGCAAATGGTAGGTAGGTTGTAGGAGATATTTGTCCAATTTGTAGCGCTTGCATCTTTATAGTATACACCTTTGGCAGAACATACATAGATAGCTTCATTAGTATTAAACTCATCATGATAAATTTTGATAATATTAACTGTGGGTAAATTGGAAGTTAGGTTAACCCAGGTAGCGCCTTTATCTGGAGAGCGATATATTTTATTTCCACAAGAAATATAGACGACATTTGAATTGGTTTTTACAGCAGCGATACTTGCAACTAAATTGGTTGCAGCCGGTGTGGTGTAATTAGTAAAAGTTGGCGTAGCTGATAATGCATTATCACTTCTGTATATTTTGTTACTGGCTGTAATAACATATAATAAGGTTGAATCAGCCGGCGATGAGTTAATGGCTTTTACTGTTTGATTAAAGCTGCTGATCTGTGTCCATGCAGGAGATGCATTATTTAAAGTTGTAGTTCTCCATATGTTTTGTTCACCGCTAAATGCCAGAGTATTAATTTTTTTTGTGAATTCTAATACACTATTATTTGTAGCAGTGAAAGGTAAATTGTAGCTGGTTTCAGAACCGTTTACAGGTCTTCGTTCTCCATTTTCATAATAATATACAACATTATTTGTCAGGTAATCAAATGAAGATCTGCTTCCCCAATCACCACCTCTGTTTGTCTTCCATTCGTTCGAAGAAAAGTATAGCTCACCATTATCCTGTGTGCCTATGCTTATCATATCTCGTTTTATAGGGCTTTGTGAAGCGTGATAAATTTCTGTTGCACCAAGGCCATCACTTTTTTGGATCCAGTTATCACCTGAATCAGTGCTTAGCCAAATACCTCCATCATTATTGTTAAATATTTTACCGGGATAGGTTGGATGAAATTTGATTCCATGCATGTCGGTGTGTAATTGTTCCCACCAATCAGTTAATTGTGTCCATGTCACACCTCCATCTGTGCTACGCCAAACAACATGAGCTACCACATAAACTGTATTTGCATTTGTAGGATCGGCAGTCATACTGAAATTATAATCTCCCTGGCCGCCACCGGTTGCATCATAACCTACCAAACTTTGAGCAGTGTTGTGGTAAACTTGAGTAAATGAAGTCCCTCCATCAGTTGATTTAAGAATAGTTCCTTCATCTTTGATCATACCAATGTATACAATATTCGGGTTAGCCGCACTAACGGCCAAACGCATTCCGTTACCACTTCCTCCGCCAGGCACTACAACACCGTTGGTAATTTGAGTCCAGGTAGTTCCAAAATCAGTCGAACGCCAAAATTCAGAGGATGTTACTGCATATAAGATTGTATTACTTCCTGGTTTAAATTTCATATCCTTAAAATCACCTCCGGTTTTCACTAAGGTCCAGCTACCACCTGCATTGGTTGATCTGTAAATACCATTATCTGTAGCTGCAACTAAAATATTAACATTTGTTGGATCCATTAAAATTTCAACAGCTAGGCGGTTTCCCATACCTGTTGTAGATTGCAACCAGTTTTGTCCGCCATCTGTGCTTTTCCAGATCCCAAAATCAGTACCATAATAATTCGGATCTCCGGTAGCTAAGTAAATGATATTGTCATTCGTATGATCTATACATACAGCTGCGCAAGCAGTTGACGGGAGTTTGTCTGTGCCTGTTTTTACCCATGTAGAAGCTGTATCTGTACTGATCCATAAACCTCCTGATGCACTGGCTGCATACATCTTGTTTGGATTAGTGGCATGAAATTTTATTTGACAAACTCTGCCAATACCATTTACTTGACCGCTTGCATTTGTGGGAAAAAGATTGGGACCGGTAGCTTGCCATGTTGTACCTGGTTGTGCATTACTAAGTGTTGAGATAAATAGTAAAACTAAATTTAATAGGAGTAATTTTTTGAAATTCATCTTAATGTGATTTTAGAATGTATTTGACTTATTTGTTTTTCACTTGTTCTTCCCATAATTTTAGTCGGGCATCCGCATCTAAAATACTGCCGTCTTCTTGCACATAAGGTTCTACTTTCAGTTTCCAATGTTTGAATTTTTTAACGTCTAAAGTATACTTTCTTATTTCTTCTTCTTCTCGTTCTTCTTTAGACTTAAACCAGCGCTGTAAAAAAGATTTTTTTCCTTCTGCTGTTTTCGATTGCCCGATGATCTCATCTTCTTCTTTAGGCGCTTTTCGTTTAGCCCAAAATTCGTTATAGGCTTTAACCGTTTCAAAATAATTAGCCTTAGGATCATTCATCATCTCTATCCAATAAGGATGTTTAGAATAATTTAAAGATTTTTTCGATGGTTGAGAAAATAGATTAACACTGGTAATAAGCAGTATTACTAATACAAGAATGTGTTTTTTGTTAAATGAATTTTTTATGAGTTATAAAATTTACAATATCAGGTATTGCCAGATGCTTAATTGGTAAAAGGATTTAGGATAAAAGTATTGTAATTTCTTTATTTATTGTTTTAAAAAGCAGCTTAATTCATTAATTAATAGAATTCCTAACAGTAATTTACACAAAATGCTTCTGTAGTTTTTTTGTAGAAACATGGAGTATGAAAATGCAATAAAATAATTTTTGTTTAAAATGTTGAGTAATAGTATTCCTATTACATCGGTTTTTTGATTTATTGAATTATAAATAAAAATTAGTTTGAATGAAGTTGTTATTAAAATAAATTACTTTTAAATACCTGTATTTACTTATAGAATAGTGGGGTCTGCTTAATTTATATTTATGATTTTTTTTGAAAAGATCGAGAATGTAATATTTCAGAGATAGATACCTAAAAATAGTTTAGTACTTTTTTCTTTTCATAAATAGATGTAATAGACGTTTAATAGATAGCTTCAAATTTTTTTACTTAAAATTTTAGTTATGTTTAACGAGTTGAAAAAACTCGTTTTCATATTTAGTTTGTTAATATTGTCGATTTTTTCGTGCGGCAGTTATTTGCTGTATAAAAGTTATTTGAGTAGTTATAAATCAAACTTCAGGGCTTATGTTAATGCTAATGAAAAAAATGTGAACTCTTCAGTTATCCACATTTCACCTTCCGATTTATACATTAATTCTAATAGAATTATTTGGGAAGATGAGAACAAGGAAATTATTTTCGATGGCATATTGTATGACATTGTGAGTATGAAGAATGAAGGTGGTAAAGTGATTTTAACTGTCATTTCGGATGAACAGGAGGAAGAAATAAAAAAAGAATTCTCTGAAAACTTCAAAGGGAATGCTGATTCAAAAACCAATAACTCGTTCAAATTATTAAAACAATTTTTAGCCTTAAAATACATTTCAAATGATGATCTATTTGAAATTAATAGCAATCAAATTATAAATGAGTATCAAACAGATCGTGCATTAAAGCTTGTGTCTGTTTTTATCTCTACGGAAACCCTTCCTCCTAATCAGTTTATTTAATTATTGTATATAATAAGTGTTATAAACTTATTTTTTATTGTGAGCAAACAATGTAACATTGTTTTGCCTGCGCATCGCTATACCATTAATTTCTCAAGCTATTGCTATGAAAAAAAACAAATTAATCATATTACTAAGTTTATTATCACTTCCGGTCTTTTCTCAAATTATTACTGTTATAGATCGATCTAACCGAGAGCCTTTACAAAATGTTGTTATTCAGGATAAGAATAATAATCAGGTTAAAACAAATATTAAAGGAAGGGCAGATGTTTCCGCTTTATCAAAAGATGATTCTGTATTTGTTTATCAATATGGATACTCAACAAAAAAATTACTTTTAAATAAAGATAATGCAGATCAAACAGTTGATCTAATAATAAAGTCGGTTAACCTAGATGAAATTGTATTGTCTGCTAACAAAAAAGAAGAATCAAAAATTGATGTCCCATATTCTTTAGAAATCATTAAACAAAAAGATATTGAATTCGGAAATCAACCAACCAGTGCGGAGTTATTACAAAACACAGGACAGGTGTTTGTTCAAAAAAGTCAGTTAGGTGGTGGTAGCCCCGTATTAAGAGGTTTTGAAGCCAATAAAGTGTTAATTGTTGTGGATGGTGTTCGTATGAACAATGCCATTTACAGAGGAGGTCACTTACAAGACATTGTCACTTTAGACCCGAACATGTTGGATAGAGCAGAGGTGCTGTTCGGTCCATCGTCAACCATATACGGAAGTGATGCTTTGGGAGGTGTGATGCATTTTTATACCAAGAATGCTCAACTTAGTTCAGATGATAAAATGCTCGTTAAGGTAAATGCAATGGTTCGCTACGGTTCAGCTTCTCAAGAAAAAACAGGTCATCTGGATTTCAACTTAGGTTGGAAAAAATTTGCTTCCCTTACAAACATCACTTATTCAAATTTTGGAGATTTGATGAGTGGATCAACGAAATTAACAGGTTATACTAATAGTTGGGATAGAAACTATTATGTGAAACGTTTTGATAATAGAGATAGCATGATAAAGAACGATAACAATAATTTGCAAGTTGGTAGCGGTTATACTCAAATAGATATCATGCAACGTTTCAATATTAAAACGGGCGAACACTTAAGCCATAATTTAAATTTTCAATTAAGCCAGTCATCTTTTATTCCGCGTTACGATAGATTGGCCGGAGATTATTCTGGCGGTAAATTAAAATTTGCAGAGAATGGTTACGGCCCACAAAAACGTTTACTGGGCGCTTACACTTTAAATTATGACGGAAAAACAGTTGTATCTGATAATATCAAAGTTATTCTTGCCTATCAAAAAATTGATCAGGATAGAATTAGCAGAAGATTTCAGAATGTGAACAGACAAACTCAAATGGAAGATGTCACAGTGATATCGGCAAATGTGGATGCCTTTAAACAAATTAAAAAAAAACATGAGTTACGTTATGGTATAGAGTTTACAGCTAATGATGTAAAATCAACAGCTATTAACACTAACATAATTACAAACGATGAAACACCATCTACTACGCGTTATGCTGATGGGGGAAGTACGATGAATACAATTGCGGTGTATCTCTCTCATTCATGGGAAATAAATGACCATTTCATAATAACAGATGGCTTACGTTTTACGAGTACAAGTTTAACTTGTAATTTTAAAGACACGACCTTCTTTAAATTTCCTTTCACCACCGCTAAACAAAATAATCAAGCTGTTACCGGAAATATAGGATTTACCTGGAAGTCAGACAATGATTATAAATTTAGTTTATTAGCGAACACAGGCTTTCGTTCGCCTAATGTGGATGATATGAGTAAAGTATTTGAAAGTGCAGCAAGTGTTGTGATTGTTTCAAACCCAACATTAAAACAGGAGTATACTTATAATCTTGACATGAATTTAAGTAAAGTGTTTATACAACGTTATAAATTTGATATTACAGCTTATTACACCAACTTAACTAACGCTTTGGTAATAAAAGATTTTCAATTAAATGGTAATGATTCGGCAATGTATAATGGCACAAAAAGTAAAGTTATGGCAGCGCAAAATGCTGATAAAGCTTATATCTATGGTTTAATGGGTGGAGTGCAATTTGATTTTAATGATAATGTGTCTTTTAAAAGTGTATTAAATTATACCTATGGCAGATATATAGATTCAAAGAATGATACAGTTATTCCATTAGATCATATAGCACCCATATTTGGTCAAACCAGTGTTTTATATAAAGCAAAAAGTGTAGATGCTGAGTTTTTTGTACGTTATAATGGTAAAAAGGCTTTAGCGGATTACAGTCTGAGTGGCGAAGATAATTTACCTTATGCAACAGCTAACGGAATGCCTTCATGGTTTACTTTAAATCTTAGAGTAGGTGTAAATCTTACTAAAAACCTAAGATTAAATGCAGCTTGTGAAAACATTACTGATAATCGATATCGTGTATTTGCCAGTGGTATTAATGCCCCAGGCAGAAATTTTATAGTTAGTTTAAGATGTAAAATATAACACAACAAAAAAAGCCCCTCTAAAATTTTAGAGGGGGCTTTTTATTTATTTTAATAAGAACTTATTTAAGTTCAATTTTAAAAATCTTCGATTCTTTTCTGTCAGCTCTTAATCGATCTAAAATTAAGTTTCCAGATATTGATTCAAAACCTCTTGGGAAGATCCTTACAGCTTCTTCTTTTGTATCAAAAATGGATTTTTTTGACATAACACCATCATTAGACATTTTCACACAAGTTAAATATCCTCCTCTACCACTTGAATGAGCCGCTGGAGTTTCTGTTAAAGCTAAATTCATGTTTTTGATATTATCTAAATATAAAATATAATCTTCTCCATTATAAGTATGGTGGTGGTACGAAAGATCAGCCGTTCCACTTCCTGATTGTTGTTTTGGTATTTTGTTACACCAGATCGTTTTACCATTTTTATCAGCTTTTAAAGCTAAAATATCGTTGTAGTAATAGGTATAAGTTGTAGTTGTTGTTTTCCCGTTGTAATAAGTATGCGTTACAACATAATATTCTTCTCCTAAAATCAGCATGCTGCCATCGGGATAAAACACAATTTTATCTAACGATAAATTTGATGCCTCAAGCTTGTCGTCCTTGTCTTTTTTATCCATTTTTCTTTTGGTACGGGCACTCTCATAGGCTTTTAAAGTTTCTGCAGGAAATTCACAATAGGTTGTACGAAGATCTTTAACGGCATTATTGGCGTCGTATTCTAAATGAATAATATAGGCACCATCAGAGGCATTACTGTTTTTTTTGTCAGAATAATAACCCGCAATCACAATATCATGATTTAGATCTTCCGATAAAATAACAGAGTTAGTGTATTTATTATCTAAAGCAATTTTTATGGATTGCAAAGTATTGTTTTGTTTGTTTACACGGATCAATTCATAACGGTAAGCGTTCCTAGAGGCTCTGTCTTTAGTTACTTCTCCATCTAAAGCATTATTTAATTTTACTTCTGTAAGCATATAAATATTTCCTCTTGAATCAACCTCATAATCTAAATTATTCATGTCATATTCGGAGTAGGGCATTTCAATTTCACCGGCATACAACTTATTCATATTATGATCGAATAAATTAAATCCGATAATATCTCTGCTTAATTTGTCATTTCTCACTTTTGGTTTTACTCTGTAAGTCACCAACATTTTTGTACTGTCAGTTGAGTAGTTAAAACGGTATTTATTAGAGGGATCTAATCTTCCGGTTTCAATTAAGTTAATAGCGGTGTTAGAAAAATGTAAATTAGTTTTATCAAATGGTAAGGCAAATAATCGTTCGGTTTCTGTTTTTCTATCCCAAGTAGAATAGAACCAAAAGAAATCGTTTTTTACACTAAAAAAACCTTCATTAGCATATTTTTTACTCTCTTCGGGTAATAAAACGGTTTCTTGTCTTTTTACGTTTTTAAAACTTTCGTCAAAAAACTGAAAGATCATGTCATCGCCTTTTTTATAATATACTTCGGCATATTCATTGGTTTTGAATTTGTAAAAACCCATGTCAGCATGTTTTTTTACGGTTTCAAATTCATCGCTAAAACTATAAGATAAGGTTTGAGCAAAAAGGGCATTGCTAATTAGGGTGGCAAATAAGAGTACTTTTTTCATAGATAGATTTAATGTGCCACAAAGTAAAAAAGAAAAATAGGTTTACCTAGTTAATTACTAATTTATGGATAGTTGTTTAATAAAGTTTAATGCAACAAAAAAGGTGAAGTTAACTTCACCTTTTAATTTATTATTTCTTTTTAGCTGCTGCTTTCTTGGTTGCTACTTTTTTAGGAGCAACTTTTTTACTGGCTGCTTTCTTTACGGTAGCTTTTTTGGCCGCGGTAGCTTTAGCTAATTTTACAACTGTAGCTTTTTTTGGCGCTGCTTTTTTAGCGGCTCCCTTCTTAGCCCCTTTTTTATCAAAGGCTTTTGGTACCTGAGCTACAATCATCGCTTTCACTTGTTCTAAAGTAAGTTCCGCTAATTCTTCCGGTGTAAATTTACCGCCACCATCTTTAATTAATTTCAACTGCAGTTTGCCAAATTTAATTTGTGGTCCCCAACGTGCATTTTCAACAGAAATTTTTTCTTCTGGCCAGTTATGAATATAACGGTTCGCTTCTTTTTCTAATTTCTTTTCAATCAATTCATCAATGTCGCTTTGTGATAAATTATCAAAATCATAAGCTCTTGGTACATTAATAAATAAACCGTCGTATTTAATAAATGGTCCAAAGCGGCCTTTACCTTTGGTAACGCCTTTACCTTTGTAATGTGCTACAGGAGCGTCAGCCAATTCTTTTTCTTTAATAATTTCAATGGCTTGTTCCATATCAATTGTTAAAGGATCAATCGTTCTTGGTATAGAAATAAAAGCTTCATCTAATTTAATGTATGGACCAAAACGGCCAACACCAATGATCACTTCTTTACCTTCATAAGTTCCTAAATTCATAGGAAGTTTAAATAGGTCTAACGCTTCTTCTAAAGTAATTGTTTCTAAACTTTGATTTTTTCGTAAGCTGGCAAATGTTGCTTTTTCACCTGAGTCTTCATTGGTTTCGCCAATTTGAGCTAAGGGACCAAAGCGTCCAATTCTAACGATGATTGGTTTACCGCTTGCAGGGTCAATTCCTAAATTACGTTCACCACTGGCACGTTCACTATTTTCCATAGTGTTTTCAACAGTTTTGTGAAAAGGAGTATAAAACTCTTTCAACATTTGCTGCCAGTTTAAATTCCCTTCAGCAATTTCATCAAATTCCTCTTCCACTTTAGCCGTGAAATTAAAATCTAAAATAGTTGGGAAATATTTTAATAAGAAATCATTTACGACGATGCCAATATCGGTTGGAAATAATTTAGATTTTTCAGCACCGGTATTTTCTGTTTTTGTTTCTCTGGTTAAATTTTGTTTAACCAATGATAAATGAACATAATGTCTTGGAGTTCCTTCTTTATCAGTCTTTTCAACATAATTACGTTTTTGAACCGTACTAATTGTTGGAGCATAAGTAGATGGACGACCAATGCCTAACTCTTCTAATTTCTTCACTAAACTTGCTTCCGTATAACGAGCCGGATGATGAGTGAAACGTTGAGTAGCTGTAATTTCCTGAGCATCTAATGTTTCGCCAACTTTCATTGGAGGTAACATCGATGAGTTTTCTTCGTCCGTATCTTCATCATCGGTTCCTTCCATGTATACTTTCAAGAAACCATCAAACTTTAATACTTCACCTTGTGCAACAAATAATTCAGATGCACCGCTCACTTTAACTTTTGCTGTTGTTTTTTCTAATTCAGCATCGCTCATTTGCGAAGCAATAGTACGTTTCCAGATCAGATCATATAAACGTTGTTCGTTACGCTCACCGTCAATAACTGTTCTGTCAATATAAGTTGGACGAATGGCCTCGTGAGCCTCTTGCGCACCTTTACTCTTAGTTTTGTATTTACGAGGATTGTAATATTTAGCGCCGTAATTTTGGTTAATAGCTTTGTTAGCTTGCTCCATGGCTGTTTCCGATAAATTTACGGAGTCAGTTCTCATGTAAGTAATTTTACCTGCTTCGTATAAACGTTGAGCAACTTGCATGGTTTGCGCTACCGAAAACCCTAATTTACGGGCAGCTTCCTGTTGTAAGGTAGATGTTGTAAAAGGTGCAGCCGGAGAGCGTTTAGCAGGTTTAGTTTCTAAACTTTCAATCGTATAAGATGCTACTTTGCATTTTTCTAAAAAGGCCTGAGCTTCTGCTTCGGTAGCATAACGTTTATCTAATTCGGCTTTTAAAATTCCAGAACCAACTTTAAATAAAGCTGATACTTTATAAGCAGATGTTGATACGAATTTTTGTATTTCTCTTTCGCGTTCTACAATTAAACGAACCGCTACAGATTGTACACGTCCAGCCGATAAACTCGGGCGGACTTTACGCCATAAAATAGGAGATAATTCAAAACCTACTAGTCTGTCTAATACACGACGAGCTTGTTGAGCATTCACTAAATTAATATCAATACCTCTTGGGTTTTCAATTGCTTTTTGAATGGCGGGTTTTGTAATTTCATGAAACACAATACGTTTTGTGTTTTTTGGTGTTAAACCTAACGTTTCATATAAATGCCAGCTAATGGCTTCTCCCTCACGATCCTCATCGGATGCCAACCAAACCATGTCGGCTTTCTTACTTAATGATCTTAATTCGGCAATAACTTTTTCCTTATCCGGTTGTACTTCGTAGGTTGGCGTAAAATTGTTCTCAATATCCACTCCATAACCCTTTTTTACCAAATCTCTGATGTGACCAAAGCTCGATTTAACCGTAAAATCTTTTCCTAAAAATCCTTCTATGGTTTTTGCTTTAGCAGGGGACTCAACTATCACTAAATTTTTCGCCATGTATTATATATATATAGTGTATTTTTACCTTTTACTTTTCAATATTTCGCACAAAAGAACTAATTATTGATTGATAATTTATGTTTTAAATTGTGAAATTATAACTCAAGTGAGTTTAATGTACTGTAAATCAATGCGTTAAAATTAAAATTTGGAACGCTTAAATTCAACTAAAACAGACATGGACTTTAAAAAATGCAACTTTGGGTTATTATTTTCATTCTTTTTGTTTGGATTTTGGAATCTTGACTCACAAAATTTAAGGGTTAATTCATCTATTATTTCAAATTCAGATAATACATATGTCACTTTTGGACAAGGTTTAGGTAATCGGATAACAAAAAATGGAGTCGAAAAGCTTGAACCTCTTATTTTTGAGTCTCAATTATCACTTCTGTTTACCCTTCAGTTTAACAAAAAAATACCTTTTGGCTTTGTTTTAAGTCCAAAAACTGTATTTAGAATGTTTAATGATAGTAGTTCGACCGTTCGAACACCTAGTTTTATGCCTTTTATTTTAGTTTATCATAAGATCAAGTTCCCGTTTTTAAATAGGTACAATATGTTTAAGCCATTTTTAAAAGTAAAGCCACTTTTTTTTGCAAGCTATAAATATGCTCATCATTCGAATGGTGCAGGAGGCCCTTATTTTATACCAAATACAAGAGAGGTAAATTTGGTAAATGGTAATTTTTCAACTGATTATACAGAGATAGCTTTCAGTTTTTTATCTCAGGACACTATTCACAAGAATATTGATATGATAAGTGGGCGATTAAGCGGCGAATATCATATTGGCTTGAACAGGGAAGATAGCATGCGAGGTACTTATTATTATGAAAAGCTAAGTTTAGAACTTCGTTTTATTGTATTGAAAACTATTACAGTGATTCCAATTGTTTCAGCTATGTTTGGTGAAAATGGATTTAAACCCCAATATGCTTTTGAAACTTATATTAGTTTTCGCCCTTTTCCCCAAAGATCAGACTTGGCTGTTTTTTCTAAAGTATATATAGGTCCGGATTATTATAACTTACGTTATATCAATACGATGCGGTATGTTTCCTTTGGTATTTTAATAGAGCCGAAGGGTTTAGCAATTATTAAAGAAAGTAAATAGCTTTTATGATTTTCAATGCCAAAATGTCATAACAAAGACTTATCTTTGCGGTTTATTAAACGAGTACATGGAAAACAAAGTAATAGACGAATCTAAACAAGGGGAAGCATTAGTTATTGAAACTGAAAATAAGGGTGGCAAAAAACTGTTTTTAGAGAGTTATGGATGTCAGATGAATTTTGCGGATAGCGAAATCGTGGCTTCTATTTTAATAGATAAAGGTTATACAACAACTAACGATTATAAAGAAGCGGATCTTATTTTTGTAAATACCTGTGCTATACGCGAAAATGCTGAATCGCGTGTTCGTCAGCGTTTGTATGATTACAAAAAAATCAAGAAAACGAATAAAAATTTATTAATTGGTGTGTTGGGCTGCATGGCCGAGCGTTTAAAACACCAATTTCTTGAACAGGAAAAACTGGTGGATATGGTAGTTGGCCCTGATGCTTACCGCGATCTGCCTAATTTAATTGCTGTAGCCGAAGGTGGACAACAAGCCATTAACGTCATTTTAAGTAAAGAAGAAACGTATGCGGATATTTCTCCGGTTCGTTTAGATCATAATGGGGTGAGTGCTTTTGTAAGCATTATGCGTGGTTGCGATAATATGTGCAGTTTTTGCGTAGTACCATTTACACGTGGCCGCGAACGTAGCCGCGAACCTGAAACAATTGTTCGTGAAGCGAAAGAAGCATTTGATAAAGGGTATAGAGAAGTAACTTTATTAGGACAAAATGTAAACTCTTATTTGTGGAGTGGTGGTGGATTGAAAAAAGAAACCTTAACAGAAGAACAAAAAGCAAATTCAACAACTTTTGCTGAGTTATTAGAAATGGTTGCCTTGATTCATCCTGATTTACGTGTGCGTTATTCAACTTCCCACCCCAAAGATATGGGTGATGATGTGTTACACATGATGGCTAAGTATGAGAACATTTGTAAGTATGTTCATTTACCGGTGCAAAGTGGAAACAGTGATGTATTAGAAAAAATGAACCGTGGTTATACACGTGAGTGGTATTTGGATCGCATTGCTGCTATTCGCCGTATTATGCCGGATGCAGGTATTAGTGCAGATATTATTACCGGTTTCTGTGGAGAAACAGAAGAACAACATCAGGATACTTTATCTTTAATGGAAGAAGTACAATACGAATTTGCTTATATGTTCTCATATAGCGAGCGCCCTAAAACATTAGCTGAAAGAAAGTTTGAAGATGATATTCCGGCTGAAGTAAAGAGCAGACGATTAACGGAAATTGTAGATATGCAACGTAAGCATAGCGAAATCCGCACCAGACAAGGTGTAGGAAAAGTGCACAAGGTTTTGGTTGAAAACGTTTCTAAAAAATCAGCAGAGATGATGAGCGGCCGTAACTCACAAAACACGGTAGTTGTTTTTCCTAAAGGAAATTTAAAGAAAGGCGATTACGTAAATGTATTAGCAACGAGCTGCACGAGCGGAACTTTGATTGGGGAATGCGTTTAGGACATGAGATTTGAGACTTATAGATAGGAGAGGATAGACGTAACAAGACAGCTAGAATAAAAAACAAAATGAAACATAATTTTAAAGAACTTAAAATATGGCAGATCGGGATGGATATTTCTGATATGATTTTTGAATTTATTGCTACGTTACCAAATAATGAAAAGTATAATTTAATAGATCAATTAAACAGAGCTTCAATTTCTATTCCTTCAAATATAGCTGAGGGTTGTGGTAAAAGAACTAATATTCATTTTGCAGAATTCCTTTCTACATCTTTAAGTTCATGTTATGAAGTAGAAACACAACTTTTAATTACGGAAAGAAGAAAAATTGGTAATGAAGAGTTAAGAAATAAAATATTATTAATAATTGATGAAGAGCAAAAGATGATTTTCAAATTTAGAGAAAAACTACTTAATCTGTAAAACTCTCATATCTCACATCTCATAATCTCGAATCTATGCAATTGCACGATATAAAACAACGTTTTGGAATAATAGGAAATAACCCTGTATTAGAAAGAGCTATTGATGTGGCTCGTCAGGTAGCGCCCACTGATTTGAGCGTTTTAATTAATGGAGAAAGCGGAACAGGTAAAGAAGTATTTCCGCAGATCATTCATCAAAATAGTGCTCGTAAGCATGGACAATACATTGCGGTGAACTGTGGCGCCATACCCGAAGGAACAATTGATAGCGAATTATTTGGTCACGAAAAAGGATCGTTTACCGGTGCACACGAAGCGCGTAAAGGTTACTTTGAAGTAGCGGATGGTGGAACTATTTTTTTGGATGAAGTAGGTGAGTTGCCTTTATCTACACAGGCGCGTTTGTTGCGTGTGCTTGAAACGGGAGAGTATATAAAAGTTGGTAGCAGTAAAGTTCAAAAAACTAACGTTAGAGTAGTAGCGGCTACTAATATTAATTTTAATGTCGCTATTGAAAAAGGAAAATTCAGAGAAGATCTTTTTTACCGTTTAAATACGGTGCCTATTTATTTGCCGCCGTTAAGAGAACGTAAGGACGATATTTATTTATTGTTCAGGAAATTTGCCAGCGATTTTGCTGCAAAATACCGCATGCCGGCTGTAAAGCTAACCCCTGAGGCAGAACAAGCATTGGTAAATTATTATTGGCCCGGAAATATCCGTCAGTTAAAAAATATAACGGAGCAAATTTCTATTATAGAAAAAGAAAGAGAAATTACGTTGGAAGGTATTTTACAGTATTTGCCAAATTACAGTTCTAATAAATTACCGGCTTTAACAACAGTAGGAACTCATAATGCAACAAGCACAAGTGAGATGAGTGAGAGAGACTTGTTGTATAAAGTGTTGTTTGATATGAAAAAAGATTTGAACGATTTGAAAAAAGTAGTTCATGGTATCATTCAAAACGGAGGAACACCAATTGGAAATATCACCGGTGATGATTCACATAGTATCAATCAATTGTATAATGAAGATGTTGATCTACCTGTGATCACAAATGATATTAAAGTGCATAGCCCGGTTATCGTAAAAGATTCAGGCGTTGGTTACCATCAGCCAATAGTTGTGGAAGAATCCTTATCCTTACAGGATAAAGAAATTGACATGATCAAAAAAGCGTTGAAGAAACATAAGGGCAAACGTAAGTATGCCGCTCAGGAGCTTGGTATCAGCGAAAGAACGTTGTATCGTAAGATCAATGAATATAATATTCAGGAGTAAATTTCGGTTGGGAAGAAATAGTTTTTAGAAAGCGGAAATAGCTTGTAACTTATTAGTTTGTATATTCGTCTTAGTTTCAATGAAAATTGTATGAAAAAAAATATTTTATTTCTTCTAATCCTTTTTGCTTCAATCATCAAAGCACAAGTCAATCCAACTTACGAAACCTTTACCTTAAAAAATGGATTGAAAGTGTATTTACTTCAATACGGGAAAATCCCGGCAATTAATGTCAAGCTGGTTTTAAATACAGGTAAAGTGAATGAAGCCCCCGGCCAGCAAAATTACAGTGATATTGTTTCAAATGCCATATTAATGGGCAATGCGAAATATGATATTGAAGCACAAACCAACAAATCATTTGCTTTAGGAACCTCTTTATCTGCTGCGAGCACAAACGATAATACGAGTTTGCAAATGAACATTTTAAGCAAAGATCTGGATGCCGGCTTGGATCTTATGGCGGCTGCTATTTTAACACCTACGTTTCCTAAAGAAAAAGTGGATGTTTTGATCTCGCAGAACATTGATTTCAACAGCCCAACTAAAATGGATATTGCTCAGTTGGCTGATGTGTTCAGTAACTATTCAATTTATAATTTGTCAAACCCTTTAGGCCGTTATTTTTATAAAACCCAATTACAAAAAGTAACACCGGCTGTTATAAAAGAATATTATGATTTTAACTTCACCCCTAAAAATGCTAATCTTATTATTTGCGGTAGTTTCGATTCCAACACCATTAGATCGGTTGTAGAAAAATATTTTGGTGCATGGAAATCGGCTTATGGTAGCGCCAGTAGTGTGAGCTTAGAAACACCATCTATAAAAAAACGAGAGATTGCTTTTATTAATAGAAATGCAGCGACGCAATGTGCTTTACAATGGAATAAAATAGCGCCTGCTAAAAACGATAAAGAATCTTTAGCATTTTCTGTAGCTAACGATTTGTTCAATGTATTGTTATTTAAAGAAATCAGAGAAAAAGGAGGAAAAACCTATTCCATTAATTGCGCTTACAAAGCCAGTAAATTTTCTAATTTATTTTCGGTTACCTGTTCTGTTAGGAGTAGCGAGTTGTTTAACACAATAGAATTATTTGATAAAACTTTATTAGGTTATAATACCAACTCTATTAGTCAGGATGCTTTTAAAGAATCTGTCAATAAAATGATTGTGAATGTTAAACGCATGGAAAGCCCTGATGAAATAGCTGTTTTTTATGATCCTTTAATTTATAGTTTTGATAAAAGAAAAAACATCATCAATGATTTGAATGCTTTAAAGATAGAGGATGTTCAAAAAGTAATAAAAAAATATTTTACTCCGGACGTTTACAAGTTGGTGATTGCCGGCGATGAAAATAAAGTTGCCGATCAATTGGTAAAAGTTAAAGATTGCAAAAAACTATCCCCGCTTGACATTGAAAAAGATAATTAATTGTACTTTTAAAATATCACAAAAAATAATCTAATGAATTTAATTAAGATCTCTTCGATTGCTTTTGTTGCAATTATTATTGCAGCTTGTAGCTCAACTAAAAAAAGTACAACTTCAACAGCTGCTACTACTAATCCCACAACAACACCTGCTGCCACAAGCTCGGTAGTAGCCAAGCCATCTAATGGTATTTTTGTGCCTGGTACTGAGGAGTTAGCTGCTATCCAGACTCAATATAAAGAGGTTACCATGGAAACATTAACAGAAGGGCATGCACTTTATACGCAAGGAGCTTGTATTAACTGTCATGGCGCAAAAAATATCTATAAAAGAGATGTTGATTCATGGAAAGGGATTATTGAAGATATGGCTCATAAAGCAAAAATTTCAGATGCACAAAAAGACGCTGTTTATAAATACGTTTTAGCAATTAAAGCTACTCAGCCTAAAGAAGCAAAATAGTTTAGTTTTTATGAATGAAGCGTTGTTGCATACAATTTGGAAATACAAATTATTAGGGCAAACTAACTTTATTGGTACAAAAAATGAGACTATTGAATTAGTTTCAATCGGTGAACATAATCAGGACTCAGGTCCTGATTTTTTTAATTCTAAAATTTACGTTGATAAGCTTTTGCTGGTTGGAAATGTGGAGATCCACATTAAAACGTCTGATTGGTTAAAACACAAACATCAATTTGATAAAGCTTATGATAATTTAGTGTTGCATGTAGTTTATGAACATGATGTTGAACTGCCTCAAAATGTAAATAATCATGTATCTGTACTTGAATTAAAGCAATATATTAAACCTTCTTTACTAGAGCAATACGAGAGAATACAACTTTCCAAACAAGCTATTCCCTGTGGCCAATCCATTGCCAATGTGCCGGATATTATTTGGAAACCCTGGATGGATAGACTAGCTATTACACGTATAGAAAGTAAAACAGAATATATCGAACATTTGTTTCAGCATTCTCAGCAAAATTACGAAGATGCTTTGTATTTGCTCTTGTGTAGAAACTTTGGATTTAAAATTAATAATGAGGCTTTTGAATTACTTGGTAAAACAGTGCCTTATTCTATTCTTAAAAAATACAGTAATAATTCGTTACAAATAGAAGCTTTACTTTTTGGAGCTGCCGGTTTTTTAGATGAGTTGTTTAGCGATCCTTATCCTAAATTATTGCAAAATGAATTTGAGTTTTTGAAATACAAACACCACTTAGTGTCAATAAAAAAAGAACAGTGGAAGTTTTCAAAAACACGTCCGGTTAATTTTCCTACTATTCGAATCGCTCAGTTTGCCCATTTGATAAGCAAACAACAATCGTTATATCATTTACTGGAAACGCAACCTTGTATAAAAATCTTAAAAGAATTTTTTGAAGTAGAAACGCATGAGTACTGGAAGTCGCATTTTAAATTTGATATAACTTCGGATATTAGCGTTAAAAATTTAGGAGAATCTGCTTTTAATTCCATTATCATTAATACAATCGTGCCATTTGTGTTTTTTATGGCTCAGCATTCATCACAAGATAGTTTAACAGGTTATGGATTAGATCTATTGTCACAATTACCCGCAGAGGTGAATACTAAAACAAAAGAATATTTGGTGCTGGGTGTTAAAACCGAAAATGCATTGGAGAGCCAGGCTCAAATTCATTTATATGATCTGTTTTGC
>JAKFDE010000066.1:0-11201 GCA_036676295.1 Bacteroidia bacterium
TATTCCCATCAAGCGCATTAAACGTCGGACTTTACGCCGACCTATTTGATGTCCTTGACGCTGTAGCATATCTCGTATCATTCGACTGCCCATAAATGGGTAGTCGAGATGAATTTCATCGATTAGACGCATCAAACTCAAATCAGTTGATGAAATCTCTTTGGGCTTGTAATACAACGTACTGCGATTGATTTGAATCAATTGCGATTGTTGTCGTACCGAAAGTTGATGGGTCTTATCGATCATTTTTTGCCGCTCAGCTGCCCTATTTTTCTGAGCGCACCTTCTAAAAAATCAATTTGCAATGCCTGATGTCCTATCTTGGCATGTAGAGCTTTGAGGTCAATCTCTGGTTCTTGTTGTGCTGTTGGTCGTGAAAAAATATTGACTGATTGCTCAAGCAGTTGATTTTTCCAATCGATGATTTGGTTTTGATGTAAATCGAATTGAGTAGAAAGTTCAGCGAGTGTGTGGTCGCCTTTAATTGCTGCGAGAGCAACTTTAACTTTAAACTCTGCTGAATGATTACGACGTTTTCTTCGTGTCATGGTTGACTCCAAAAACAAGCATTTCCCATGCTTATTGGGGAGTAGATTATCACTTATAGGCGTGGTCTAAAATCCTAGAACCACATCAGTTGTATCCCATTTACTGTCCAAAGCATAGTAATCCAATGCATTCTTAACGATCGGATTGCCTCTGTAGAAAGAGGTATTTAACTTCTTTAATTGCATATATATTTCCATTTAAATGCAAAAAACCTCGACATTTGTCGAGGCTTTTCTAGATAGCAACAAGGAATTTGAGAGTTTAACGTGAGGATCTTCCTACCCCACATGATATACAAGGAATTTGAGAGTTTAACGTGAGGATCTTCCTACCCCACAAGCTATCTAATTACTAATATATATTAATATGCATATTAGTCAACACTGAACTAGCTAAAACATTAAAGATATACAATCAGTCAAAATAAATAATCATATTTAAATCATCTACTTACAAGAAGTGTATGCATTCTTTTTAAAATCATAAGTATATTAAGAAGCAAGTTTATAAGAATAAAAGCTATTAATGGTTTTAAAATATAACCATGAAAAACAGCTATGTATTTGATTGATGTATAGATTAGGCATAAAGATACCAGAACAATAGAACATAGAATTGAGTAGCTAATATTGTAATAAAGTTCTTCTAGTACCGATTTTTTAACATCAAAAAGTGGATCAATCGCTTTGCCTTTTTCCTCAGCTAGCTCCCGTCTTTCTTCCAATTTTTGTTCTTGATCAAAGACTAAAACTAGCACGGATAAAAGCAAGGCAGAAAAAATCGAACCTAAATTAACCAATAAGGAAATTATTTCTTTACTGTTCAATGGTATGAAAGTAATACTAATTGATAAAATTATTGGAAGGACAATGAATACAAGAAACTCTACTATTCCTATTTTATTGTTACGAGTTTGACGTAATGTTCTGAAGTGGCCTATCACTATGTCACAGATATTAATACGATTACTCATAGTCTATATCCTTAAGGCTTATATAAGCTTCTAGTGAATTCTTGATCAATTTCTTCAAACCATCTATTCAAAGATTCAGGTGTTGGTAAACCTCCCTGTACTTCAATATAGTCTGGAGCTTCTATCTCGCATAGTGCTGTTGTTTGATTTCTACCAACAGTAAAAGTTCTATTTTTACCATTTAAACTAACAACAGTTTTTACTTGCTGACATTCCTCTTCCCATACTTCTACAGCTTTAAATTGATCTGTATCTTGTGTTAAAAAATTTTTTAACAATCCAAAGTTACCTTTTTTAGGTTTCACGATTAACACTGTCTCAATGTTTTCTCGATGACCTAAATTTGAAATTCTCTGAGCTTTATCATCAATACCTGTGAACTTAGTCAGTTTAATTTCTTTAACCTGCGCTTTCTTTTTCCACTCATCAAAAGATTTATCATCTGTTAACGGCTTAAATTGTAAAACCAATCCACTTTTTTCTTTGTAATATTTATTTAAGATATTAAAAATTATAGTTTTAGCACTCACACTTTTATATGACTGAAAAAATGCAAAACCTTCATTATAGGTAAGAGGAAGTTTTAGATAGAAATAATAATTAATTAACTCAGCATTCTTTTCCGTTTTTGCATAATCTATATTCCCCGTATCAATATTTATAATATCCGACTTAAGACCATAACTTCCTTGTTGTAAAAAACCCTTAATAATTCTTGTCTTATCATCAACTTGAAGACTTACTATTCTATAAATTTTCTTTTCGTCTTCAACTATATGGAAATCTATACCTTGCTCAGTAAAACAATCTTTAAAAATTTCATATAGATCTAATCTACCTAAAATTTTATCTAAAGGAGGATAAGTATTGTGTAGTCTAAAATATTGCTGGTCATAAGTTCTTATGGTGTAAGGAGCTAAGGAATGCATATTTAATATTTTTAAAAACAAAAAAACATTTTTTCATAATTTTTAGCCAGTTAAAAGATTTTATTTAACATAAAACCTCTTACACGAAATTTTGTTGTTAGACAAAAAAATGGGAACTATAGCGTTCCCATTTTTAGATTTTGTAATCCAAGCAAATTTATAAGAGGCGCCAAATCACACTAAAAGTCTCATACAGGTATGACTTCCATCATACGAAGTCAGATTTTACTTTTTTAATCGTCTCTACATCGAAATCGGTATCATAGTATTCCCAATATTTTGATAAATGGAATTTCTGATAGCGCCCTTGGTAAATTATAACTGCATGGTTATCATCAAATTTTAGAATTTCATTTGGTTCTAAAATATAATCCATTTGTTTATGCTCAGAGAGTGTTCCTAGATTCTGATCACACCGAACACCATTAAAATTTGGGTTTGGAATAACATCAGAACTCGAAATATACGTTGTTTCACATTTTCCGATTAAGTCACTAAAATTTTTTGCAGTTTCAAATGATCCGATTCTAAAAACAGCATAAAAACTACATCCATCCATAAAAAGCGTTTTTGCATTACTTCCATATAATCTATTTAAGCCCTCAAAGCTTTGTAAATAAAGGAATGTAGGCATTTTCATGCTTCGAATCGTATTCAATTTTCCACAAAAATCAGGGATCGGAGCACTGTTAATAATTTCATCAAGAAGAATTAGAACTGGCTTACGGTTTAAGTTAGATTGCAATATTCTAAAAATATGGGCTACAGTCGCACCAAACAGCGTTTTGGTTAGTTCTTTATACTGCATTTCATACTGTAAAATTACGATCTGCTTTGGCTTCATCAATACTTCTTTCAAGTTAAATTGATCAGCGTTACATAAGATAGAATCTCGAATTACGTCAGTATTCAAAAAGTTGAATGCTTTTGAGAGAGCATTCAAAACAGATGCAAATAGGTTTTTATTTCCCGAACTTTCTGAGATTTCACTCTCAATTTTCTGCACGGTCTTATCATTAGAGTTTGCCAAATCTCGCAATAAATCGCTTATATCATCAAAATCACGAATGTAATCAAGCGCACTCGGTAATGAAATAGATAGCGATTTTTCTTTCATTCTAAGAAGTACACCAAGCAAAATATTTTTAGCACCGTCATAAAAAACAATAGAGTCCTTATTTTCAGGTGTCATCAAAATATTAATAATTTCAGTAAGATCAGCAACACTGTCAGCTTCTGAAAAAATATTATAACAATCCGCATACGGATCTAACGGATTTATAACCCAGATTTTGTAGCCAAAATTTTCATCTGCATTCATTGCTTTTAAAATGCCATAGAGCTCGGGTTTAATATCCGTTAAAACAATAGATTGCCCCGATTTCATCCAATCCAGACTCTGCATAATAATAAGCGAGGACTTCCCAGAACCCGGGAGCCCCGTCACAATCCCTCTATCTGAGTTTTTAAGACGTATTGCGTACTCTTGCTGACCATCATCAACATAATCAATTAATGGGCTTCCTGCATCATCTACGTTCGATCTGTCGACCACTTCATGCAAGTCTCCATCATAAATATTTTTTGATTTAATAATTTTTGATTTTTCTCTACTAATACAACGACTATCCAAAATTTGAGATCCGCAAAGAATGGCAAGCGGTACAAGCGGAAAACTGCTAATACTCAAAAGAAAGTCATAAACAAACCCCTCGTTTCTCATGTAAAAAAAATTATCGACATATAGTGCATAAACCACACAAATAATTAGAAAAAGGGGGATGCTCAAAAATAAAAGATTATTCCGTTTTCTCTCTTCAAGAGCTTCTTTTTCTACTTTGTCAAAAAACTCGAGATTAATAAAATTTACGATTAAAACAGTCGAAATAAACGCCAAACACCCCAAAGCGGCCTGCAAAATCAACCACACCTTTAGAGTCAACAACATTGGGAAAATATTAAAAAGCATCAACTTACATCCTCAAAACCTTGTCGACCTTCGCAATTTTCAAGAAAGAATGGCTCGATAACTGCTGTTTTTAACCAGTTACAGCGGATCGTAAAATAATTGCCAGCATCGGAATTTTTTATGATTGTTGCTGATGCCTTCAGTTCCGAATTTTTCGCTTCTTTTCCCCACACGATGACTTTGCAATTCTTACAACGCCCGCAAAGCGGGAGTTTAGAGCGGATTTCAGCTGTTGCACTCATTACTTTTTACTCCACGATCCAAGATAAATCGATGTAATGTTTATGCGCGAATGCCCGAGCTCTTCACTAATTTGTAGTCTGACTATTCGATCTTTTTGTTTCTCTTCTACTGTGAGCTCTCGAATCCCCCCCACAGCAGGGCAAGGAAAGCCCATCAATTCAACATATCGTGCTTGTGCATAGCCATGTCTCAAACCATGTGTTTGCCCGAGTCCGAGCGATCTTGTGACGTTTTCAAAAAAAGACAAATGAGAAACATACGATTTTTCTTTGGGAACCAAAGACCCGCCATTTTCAACCGCTCGCGCATATGCACTCCTGAGCTCATTGCGCTGTTTTTCGTTTGTTATGGGAATTATGCGTGCTCTACCACCTTTCGCCCAACTACTCATTATTCTAATATATTTAGCATTATCAATAATTTGACCATCCAAAGCATAACTGGGCTGAAATTTCATCGCCTCTTCACGCCTAAGTCCAAATGCTTCTTGAAGTCGCAAACTTTGTGCAAAGTTTGGATCAATTCGCGATAAATCAAACTCTTTTAAAGAAATCGATTTATTTTGATTCGTCACATACTGTCGATTTTGAATTCCATAAATTGCATTACTATTTTTAATCACCACAGGTTTTCCAATTTTTTTGAAAAGCCAGCGCAGGACGGCCATGCGATTTTTAATCGTACCTACACTTTTTTTTTCTGATTGCCATTTTTTTACAAGTGCGTTTATGTGCCTCCCTTTTAAATCATGAGGCTTTAAGTTATTGATTTTATAACCAATATCTTTCAGTTCACGTGAAAACAGTGACAGCATTTCACGTCGATTTGCTTGAGTTGCAAAAGAGCCATCACGATTGTGATGGCAAATTTGCAACAATTGATATTCAAGTCTGTTCATATGATTTCTATATGCACGCTACCGCTTGTAATAAAATCGGCTTGAACATGAAACATATTGATTAATACTTGAGCAAGCTTTGGCGGGATCTCGAAACTATCGTAAGATCCTGTGGCGTTATCATTTTTATAAAAAAAATATTCTGTTCTTGCAAAACCGTGAAAAACAGAAATTTTATCTAGCGATGAAAAATAATATTTCTCACCGTTCATCATGAAACATTTTTCTTTAGACCAAATTTTGATCATTTTTAACTCCAATTTTTACAATAAAAATGGAGCATATAAAAAAAATGAAAATGAAGTCTAAATGAAGGGCTTTTCGATCGAAAATAACAGTCGGAGCATATTTTGCTCACTGTTTTGTTTAAAAATTAGACTAATCGCATCCGATTTTGGTGAGTGTTAGTGACCATTTTTAATATGAAGAATACTAAAAATTTGAATTGGTCAGCGGAGAAATTAATTCATAAACAAAAAAACGAAAGTTTCAATCAAGCATGTAAGATGTTGATATTTTATGTTTATTGCGATTTTTGTTTTTTAAATGAACGACATTGAAAAGCTATGAAAAAGAGCAAAAAAGATAAGTTTTTATACTAAAACAAATTTTTAAAAATTGAAATCACGTAGACATAATTTTTTTTAAAGCGTCATATACCTGATGAATCAAGGCATTCCCCGGAGCGTCACTACTTATTTGTAGTGACGCTCCCGCGAATGACAACAGTTAACGCGTATCAAAAATTAAGTCGCCACCCTTCGGGCTGGCTCGGCTTCTCCCGAAAAAACAACAAAAGGGAGCCTTGTAATCAGAGAAAATGTGTTTTGAAATTTTGATTTTTATTAGTCGCTCACACTCCGTTCGCTTTTTCCTTTTCGACTTTAATCAGATTTAAAAAAGCGAGTGTCTACGAGCGACATGACCAAAATTCGCGCCTCGACTCTTTGAAAAACAGCTTTTTAGGCTGTGAAGCCTAAATAAGCGTAAATTAGATGTAGAAAATTGAGCCTAGATCGAGCGTAGCGAGTAAAAAAGCTTTATGAGCGAAGCGAATTCCGATTTGCCTTTGCTTTTTCTCAAAGACACAACGGGATTATCTAAAAAATTGCCCCATCGAATCGAGCGCAAGCGAGATTCAATAGAGTTTGAGCGTAGCGAAAACCAAGGGCAATTTTTTTAAACGTCTTTTTAATTATTTTTATATCTTTTAAATCTTTTCATTAAGCTGTATCCCTTATGTAGCAAGCCTTTCAGAGTATAACTATGACGGATTGACTACTAACTATGACGGATTGACTACTAACTATGACGGATTGACTACTTAACTATGACGGATTGACTACCAAATATGACAAGTATATAGTTGTCATATATAAAAGAAAATCAATGGTTTTATTTTGAATAAGAATCAAATTGTTAAATCAAATCAAGTTATAGAAGCTTCCTATCAATTAAGTGCCGTAGAACAGCGTATCGTCTTAGCAGCTATTTCACGTATTCCGAAAAGCCAACCTATTACTGATGATGAGTTATACCCTGTAAGCGTTAATGAGCTACAGTTATTAGGAGTACATGAAAAAACCGCATACAGAGACTTAAAAGAAGGAATTAATAGACTTTATGAAAGATCTATTAATCTTAGTATTGATGATAAATCTATAAAAATGAGGTGGGTACAAGAGATCCAGTTTTTGGATAGTCAAAGTATCATTGGTATTCGTTTTTCAAAACCTATTTTGCCCTTCATATCTAATTTAAGTAGAGAATTTACTAAGTATGCTCTATCTGATATTGCAGGAATCAATAGTGGATATGGTATTCGTATTTATGAGTTATTGGTGCAATACAGACAAATAGGTAAGCGTGAAATCTCTGTTGAGAGCTTACGAAGCATGTTGGAGCTTGGCAAAAAATACCCTCTATTTGCAGATTTCAAAAAACGGGTAATTGATACTGCTGTAGATCAAATAAATGAATGCAGCCCATTAAGCGTTTCCTATGAGCAGAAAAAAACTGGTCGTAAAGTCACCCATATTCTTTTTTCATTTAAAGAAAAATCAAAAAGCATCAATCAACAGAACGAACAAGATAAGGTTTATAAACTAACAGACGCTCAAATCAATATGTTTGGCAATCAGCTTTCTCGCTTACATGAGTTATCTCATTTAGCAGCTCAAGGAGAAAGCTATGATGTACTGGCATCAAGAATAAAAGAAATGCTTAGAGATCCAATACAACAAAAACAATTTATTCCTCATCTTAGGAACTTAGGTTTTAAAGGGTGAAGTTTGCTTGTGTATGTAGCGGTTGACTGTTCCTTAATGTATCTTAGTTCACATAATAGACAACCTAAATTACAACATGAAATCACTATCTGTTATTGAGCTGTCAAACCTCTATGGAATGACTCGTCAAGCCGTTTATAAACAAATAAATAAAGGTAATTTAAGTAAGAATAGCGATGGTAAAATTGATCTTTCTGAAGCTATTCGGGTCTTTGGTGAACCATCTAAACATGTAAACAGTTCACAGACAACTGAAACACGAAAGTTGTCAGAAGTTCACCTACTTGAACAACAGGTTCACATGCTTCAAAAACAGCTAGAACAGGCTCATGACCGTGAGAAATTTCAACGAGATGAATTAAAAGCTAAGAATGATCAGTTACATGTTAAGGACGAACAAATTGAGGCAATGCAACGTCTATTAGAAGCCCCAAAACCCAATATGACTACGTTTACCGATCAAAAGCCTAGCCAAGATATAACAACGGATACTCGGTCAAAACCAGAGCCGAAAGATGACGAATTGACTACTTCTGAGCAGACTGAAAATAAGCGGATTCCAATACCGGAGCACATTGAACAGGAACCGGAGAAAAGGGGCTTTTGGAGCCGTTTTTTTAGACCCTATGATTAACCACGATTGTTTAACTGATATGAACAAAGTCGTGAAACATTGCTCAAAGAATAGGCGTGGAACGTGAAAAATCATAAAAAAAGCCCACCTTGGGGAAGATGGGCTATAAACTAGAAACTACAGCGTTGAATTATAAGGATAATTATACAGCATTTCGTATAAGGTGTATTATGTTAATTTTAGAAATATTTAAAAATAATAAAATTTACTAAATTTTAGATTTTCACTCTTTGATTCTAAAAATATTTTTATAAGTGTAGAATCAATATTTTATAGGGGGTTATATGAAAAAGTACTTATTACTAATTAATTTAATCATTTTGACAGGATGCTCTACTGTTGGATATGGCACTGCTAGACACAATGGAAAGTTATATTATTTCCCACCAAACTGTAAGCAATTCTCTTATTCTTACTCAGATACGGATACATTGTATTGCCAGCATAATGGTACGGCTACGGGACAGGTTATTACACCAGCAGATAGTGCTCAGATCGAATCATATCAAATGCAACAACAAGCAAATAAACAGGCTTGGAATGATATAAATGAGAGCCTACAAAAGATGGCTCCAAAAACTACGAATACCAATTGTTATAATTATGGATATGCAGTGAATTGTAGCTCTACAACTTATTAAGTCCCTCCATTTAACATAATGGGCGTTATACGAAACGCATATAAAAATAGTTTTATATTTCAAAAAGTTATGTTATAAAAAATCGGGGACGCAAACCCGAAAAGCCGACTTGGAAACAAGTCGGCTTTTTTATAAGCAGTTTTGATAGTTCTTGCCAATAAATTTGACTAAAAATTACGCTTCTCAACTTGAGTGATACAATTTTGTGATACATTATTGTATATACAAATTTGAATGTTTTTTATGGAACAGTATTTCGAATGGGATGAGGCAAAGAATCGAAAGAATCAGAAAAAGCACGATGTCTCTTTCGAAACAGCAAGCCTTGTTTTTGAAGATCCATTACGGATCTCAATCCAAGACAGACATACCGATGGTGAAGAACGTTGGCAAACCATCGGAAAAGTAAAAGGCGTACTAATGTTATTGGTGGCTCACACCATTTTTGATGAAGATGACTGTGAAATCATACGAATCATTAGTGCAAGGCAAGTCACCAAAGCGGAGCGAAACAAATATGAGCATGGTTAGATACTCACGCAAAGAGCTGAATGAGAAATTTGGTGAGAAGCAAGATGCTGAAATTCAACGCTTGCTTGCTAAAGGCACTGTTCCTGATGATCAGCTAGATCTATCAGATATTCCTGAAATTACAGACTGGAACAATGCTGTACGCCATAATCAGTTCTACCGTCCAGTGAAGCAACAGACTTCCATTCGTTTAGATGCTGATGTGCTTGCTTGGTTCAAAGCACAAGGGAAAGGTTATCAAACACGTATGAATGAAATCTTACGGGATGCTATGCTAAAAGAATTAAAAAATCATCAATAAAAATGGGAGCTTAGGCTCCCATTTTTAGATTCGTATAACGCGTATTATGTTAATTTTAGGAAAATTTAATATTCCTTATTCCTGTGAAATACCTAATTCTTCATGGTAGTTAATTAACGTAGTTTCTATATATTCAGCTGATCTTAAGATGTTTTGATCTTTCTTTTTCACTGCATTAATGTATTTTTCTACATAACCAGTAAACATTTTGGTTATATGTGCTTCCTTATCAACTAATTTTTTACCAGCTTCTTTTGTTCTAAGCACAAATACTTCATCTGAAATATATGATTCATCTTTAATTAATAATGCTTTTGAATAATCTAGACCCATTCCTTTGATATGTTTAACTTTTCTATTTACTTCAAGAATTAATGAAGCATTGTGAGTGACATGTGACCTAACAGGAATTGCAAAAGTAAGATCATTTATAGTGATTTTTACTACCCCATGTCCCCTTTCTTTGGTTGTAATGTGGTTCCGTTAATTAGACCACTCAATTCAGTTTTATAAGTGATAAATCCGCTCTAAATATTTAAATTATGCTGCCATTACTTTTAGTAAATGTTGATCATAAAATTCATCCGGTGTTGCCTTATTCAAACTTGAATGAGGACGTATCATGTTATAAAAATCCAAATATTCAGCAATTGATTGTTTCGCTTGTTTAACCGTATCGTAAGCCTTCAAATAGACTTCCTCATGCTTCACGCTGCGCCATAAACGCTCAATCATTACATTATCCATCCATCGTCCTTTCCCATCCATACTGATACGGATATTTCGCAATTTTAACTCATTCAAAAATGCCTCGCTTGTGAATTGACTGCCTTGGTCTGTATTAAACACCTCAGGACAACCATATTTCACAATTGCTTCTTGCAACGCATCTATGCAAAAGCCTGTTTCCATACTGATCGATACACGATGAGCCAGTACTTTACGACTATGCCAATCTATAATTGCACACAGATAGACAAAGCCTTTAGCCATAGGAATGTACGTTATATCTGTACACCAGACTTGATTAGAGTGATCGATGACCATGTTTTTCAACAGATATGGGAAAATACGGTGTGCAAGATTAGGCTTACTGGTATTGGGTTTTGGATACAAGGCATGTATTCCCATCAAGCGCATTAAACGTCGGACTTTACGCCGACCTATTTGATGTCCTTGACGCTGTAGCATATCTCGTATCATTCGACTGCCCATAAATGGGTAGTCGAGATGAATTTCATCGAT
>JAKFDE010000067.1:0-1630 GCA_036676295.1 Bacteroidia bacterium
TAGAGATGACTTTATAAAATCTATATTTAATGAGACCACATCATCTCCTCTTATATTTCAATTATTAGTGAGAGACAGAAACAGAGCGATGACTTCAAAATTACATTTTTGTCATTTTTAAAATTTAAAATCTTTAACTATTAAAATAATCTTATTGAAAAATAATGATCATTTAACAAACAAATTATGTAGGTGGTTGATTTATGAAATGTAGTAATCATTTTGTCTAAGAAAATAGTAGCTATTTAATTTTTTATATTTTAGTTTAAATATAAACATGTTATGTTTAATTTGATCTAATATAAATTTGTGGGCTAAGCACATGACTCAAACACGTCCAAGAATGACCAAATTATTTGAACAGCTTGGTTTAGCTTCTACTGAAGAAGCAATTGCAAAATTCATAGAGAGCCATCAGCTAGCTGGAGATGTTTTTTTAACACAAGCAATTTTTTGGACTGATGCTCAACGTCATTTTTTAGAAGAAAAACTACACTCTGATGGTGAATGGACGACAGTGATTGATCAATTAAATGAGTCTTTACATGAAAATTCAGTAAAATAATTTTCCGTTAGTATTAAGGATCTACATTCTTCCCTGCATTGAATACAACTCATTCATACAGTAGTACTGTTTTGGAGATGGAATCTCTATTATATAAGTAGTAGATTCCTTACTCTGAAATTTGGATTATAAACCCTAATATTAAAAATAATCTTCTTTACCTTCTATCTAATAAATATACCAATAAGTTTAATAATTAAATTATCCACCCTTTTTTCTATAAAAAACTATTTTGATCAACTGTATTTTTTCTTTAAAGGAATAACAGTGTAAATTAGTCTCTAACTAGCCTTGGAGTCATCTAATCATTTCATTTTTATTTTTTTAAGCACATAAAATCATAACAACTTTAATAGTTTTAAAAGATTAATATTAAATAAAATTTTTGTCATCTCAGCATAGACTATATATTTCGAGAAGATCTCAAAATTACATTTTTGTCATTTTTAAAAATAATTAATTAATAGTGCTAAAATTTTTAAGAGAGACAGAGAATAACCAAAAATTTCATCAGTTTAGTAGTCAAATTCCTAGACTCTGTTCAGTACTAAAACATAGCTTTTACTTCCAAATTATTTAAAGGAAAAAATTATGATGAAATTCAAAAACATTTTTTTGGGCTTATGTATCGCAGCCGCGTCATTGAATACATTTGCACAGCAATCCGATGAACACAAAGATCACCACCCTGAAAAAACAGCACCATCTGCAGTAACAATTAAGCAAACAGTTACCAGCACCACTGCTACAGATAAAATGGCTGCAATGGATCAACACATGAAGGCGATGCAAGCCATGCATGAGAAGATGATGGCTGCAAAAACCCCACAAGAACGTCAGAAACTTATGGCTGAGCACATGAAACTCATGCAAGGAGGTATGAGTATGATGAAACAGATGGGCAGCCAAAGCATGAATGCAAATATGGCTGACCGTCAGCAGATGATGGAAAAACGTATGGACATGATGCAATCCATGATGCAGATGATGATGGACTGTATGCCTCCCTCCACAACTAAATAATTACCCATGAATTAGGGGAAAGCACCATGAATCACCAACACC
>JAKFDE010000068.1:0-5127 GCA_036676295.1 Bacteroidia bacterium
ACAATTCCAAAACCATTTATAAGACCATTCTCCCAGGCTTCCAAAATCATTTGTGTTGCTTTCTCCCCTATACCAACATCATCAGCCTGCAAATGTATTTTCATGTAAATTTTAAATTTCCATAAAAATAACAACTTCAATCTAACTATTTATTGAAAGCTGTAACACAGCATCGTCAGTATTATAAACAGTAATTGTATATTTGAATAAAAGCAACCTTAAAACTGCAAGTGAAAAAAACTTTCCCCTACCTTTTTATTACCATTGTGTTCCTGATTGCTTTCGCTCCGATTGCAAGTTTTGTTTTTGCGCTAAAAAACGATTTTTTTCTGGGTTACTTTCCACCAAAATTTCTACTTAGTGAAACCCTCCGAAGTGGACAATTCCCTTTATGGAACCCTTACATTTCATTTGGGCTTCCGTTTTATGCGGATATGAATGGAGCTTACTGGAACCCAATAACATGGATTATTGCGCTGACAACAGGTTACTCGGCGTATACCCTTACCTTGGAATTATTGCTTTATGTTTTATTAGGTGGGATAGGAATGTATAAACTGGCACGGCAGTTTTCCAACAACACTTATGTATGCCTTACAGCAGGTTTAGCTTTTCTCTGCAACGGCTTTGTTATTGGTCATTTACAACATCTTAACTGGATCAGTTGTTCGGCTTTTTTACCTTGGTGTATATGGGGCATTCTGAGTATTGATAAAGCAGCAACTATTAGAAATTATATCTACACTGTGCTCGCATTCTTTTTTTTAATCACTGCATCACATCCCGGAATGATCATCGGAGCTATTTACTTCTTTACAGCTTTAGTTTTGTTTCTCCTATACCAGCGATATCATAATTTAAAAAAAGGTGCTTTCCTTTCGGGATTAAAACGTTATAGTGTTTTTATTTTAGTACTGTGCATGGTCAGTTCAGGACTTATTGCAAGTTACATAGACATACTGCCTTACTTTGCAAGAAACTCGAAAGTTGATCTTGCTTTATCTTTATCCGAAAATACAAATGTTCAAAGCTGGCTAAGCTTACTTCTTCCTTTCGGGACAGTAAAAGGTTCAGCCTTTTTTGGAAACGACATAGCGTTAAGAAATAATTATTTCAGCCTTATACTAGCTATCTTTTTTCTTGCATCTCTCGTTTTACCAAAAACAAAACAACAGTGGTTCTTCATTGTAACAGGTATCTTCTTTTTTATCCTCTCGCTCGGAGGGCCTGTTAAATTATTTGCACACAACTATTTACCTTTGATTGGTTATGTTCGTGTAAATGGAGAGTTTAGAATCTTTTCTATTATCTGTTTTATTATCACTTCTACCCAAAGCTTTCATTTCTTTTCGCAAGAACAAAAGAATTTAAAACCAAAACTTAATATATTAATCAAAATGCTTGCATTAATTTATAGCATTTTGCTTGTTTATGCTTTATTCAACATCCTACAAGGACAAACCGGATTAACACATATAACCTCTAATACGAATAACTGGAGGGATAGCGTAAAAACAACCATCGACAAACTGCAATTTAGTGACACAATATTTTTACAAAGTCTTGTACAAATTCCATTACTAATTTTATTGAGCAAAGCCTTGCTTAAACAGCAATATAAAAGGATACTATTTCTTACAGCTGTTGATGTAGTAATTGCAACCATGTTAAACATGCCGTTTACTGGTGTTGGCAAGATACCTGTTGCAAAAATTGATGCAATACATAAACAATCACCCAGAGGTATTCCTATGCCCAAGCTACAAGCATTAAAACTACACGACACTATTCCTAATGCTGATAGCACGTTGGTTGGCGACTGGAGTTTCTATAATAAACAAATCGGAAAATCAAAGCCTGTGCTATACCCTGTTAAAATTATGAGCAACTATCTTTTTTATGAGCAGTTAGGCAAAGACAGTTCAATTTCAGTTGCCAAATTACCATTTGTATTTATTAGCTCATCAATAACAAATCCCAGATTTGAAGTGATACAAAAACTGGAACAAGCAAATATACTTTCGTTTACAACCAATGATATGCAGCTAAAATTCAATGCTGACAGCAACGGATACCTTGTTTATTTACAGAACTACTACCCACATTGGAAATACAAAAGTTCAATTACAGATCGCAATGTCATCAAAGCTGGCCCAGGTTTTATGGCTGCTCCAGTAACAAAAGGGGAAAATATACTTAAACTTAGCTTTGAGCCAAAGCTGATTAAGACACTTTTCATTTTTACTGTAGTATTGTTGATAGCATGTTTAGTGCTATTATTCCTCCCCTTATCTGGAAGAAATCTTTTTATATAACTTTAAGAACAGGAGGAGCCACAACTTCATGTACGAACTCAGATTATTTACTAAAAAAAACAGTTTTTATGTATTAGGAGCAGTCTCTTATGCTGTGTTCCTGGTCATGATTATCAAACAAACTGGCATTATAACCATCAACGAAGCAGAGAAATATATTTCTGCTGCTCACAAAGTTTTGGATGGCGATTTCCGAGAAGTCGTATCCGATTATAAATTTTATTTCAGTTATATCTCTTTTGCAACTATTTTCTTGTTTATTGGCGGTGTAAAAACAACGGTTATTGCTCAGGCCGCTTTAAGTTTTACGGCATCCGTCTGTATAAAAAAAACGCTCGACTTATTGCAGCCAAATGGATTTATATCTTTTTTCGCAATGTTCATCTTTCTTTTTTGTTACCCAGTTCAAACCTGGGTTGTAACGCTCTATAGTGATAGTTTTTTTATTTCCCTTACAGCAATTATTCTTTATTTCACAATTAAACCGAAATCGAAACATGAAACAGTGCTTTGGGTGTTTTTAAATATCATACTTGTTTTTGCACGGCCTCCGGGAGTTTTTTTAACGTTATCATTTGTTATGTTTGCAGTTTATAAAGCAGGAATACTTAATACAGCAAGAGTTTATTTAACCTTTATTTTCCTTTTTCTGATTTTAATTATTTCGATTTTTCTTATCCCTTCAGAAACGAAAGGTTATATTATGCCAGTGGCTGCGGGAAGAATCATCGTTGACAGCACACATTATACTTTGCCGGGCTTTACACAAAAACCAAAAAGCAAGCTTGCTGATGCATATCAATACTTGCTCCAAAAAAAAGGGGCCGGTCATTTAATAGCACTTTATACAAAAAAAAGTATTTCATTTTTCACACTAACAAGACCATATTATTCTTCCGGTCACAATAGAATAGTTAAGATGTTCTACCTTTTATATCCTTTTTTTATAGTGGGACTGATTTATCTCTGGAAATCAGATAAAAAGGATATTGTGCTGTTTCTTTGTATTTGCATTTTTAGTCTTATGAATCTTGTTGCCCTTACCTACAACGAATGGCACTACCGATTTACAGCACCGATATTTCCATTTTTAATTATTGGATCAGCTTGCTCGTTAGTTTCACTCTACGATAAAGTAGTTTTAAAAAAAGTTAAATGACAAGCTCGTTAGAAATATGGAGGATTAATGAATTTGTCGGTATGTTTTAAGCAATAACATCTACAGAGCCATTCTTTTTCAAAAAGGCGAAAGTTGCTATTGCGAAAAATACACACACAAACTCGAACCGTGGGTAGAAGTCCGTTGCAAAAAATATAGTTGGAATAATAACACCAAGTGTAATTATTAAAAAGAGAATACGTGAGTACCCAGAGAAATACTTTTTTTGGATAACAAAATAAATAAAAATAAAGGGGATTAAAAATGCAAAGGCCTCTTCCAGAAAGTCAATTGATCTATTGTTTTTTATATGCACACCTGCATAATGTAACAGGTTATTAAAAACTCCCTGATAATTTATACCTGTTGGCTCAATATTTTTTAACTGCGAATTATAATTTAAGAAAGGCCAATGATATATACTTACAAAAAAGTGCCATTCGCCGGCATAATATAGATTATGATAGAGCGGCAGCATTAAGATAGTAAGAAACAAAAGACTAAGTAACAACTTCTGTTTACTATTAAAAATAACCCAAGCTGCCAATAACACAATAGATGGCAATGTATTTTGTCTGATGAAAGGGACTAAAGCCAACAGCACGATAGACAAGAAAGTAATTGGTCGTACTTTAAAAAAGTACGCACTCAACATCAGTATTGAAACCATGAACCACTCACTCAATCCCATGAGAACATTCTTAGTCGCATAGGGTATTGTAAGTACTACTACTAATAATAAAAGTGATTTGAATCTTGATTTTGGCATAGAAACAGCAATAGCCTTCAAGAAAAAAAATAACGATATGAGAAAAAAAAGGATGTTAGCCACACTTACAATCCGATATAATTTTTTAAATAAGAACATTTCCAAGGCAATAAAATATCTGTATCCGGGTTGAGTTACAAACGCATTTCCCTCATCAGGATAAGCAATTTTATCCCCCCCCCATAAAGTGCAGCTGGCAATCATATTTTGAGCATAGGCCAGATTTCTTGCAAAATCTTCGCCCGGATTTGGGGTTGTTTCCTGAAAAAAAAGAGGAAAGAAGGGAATAAGTTGCAAAAAGAATAATGCAATGGCTTTGTATAAAACTGTTTTATCCAATTCCTCTTGGCAAAAAGAGTAAAAAAAATACAACCCCGTTAGAAATGGCGGTATGAATAAACCGATCATTTGCTTCCCGAATTGATAAGGATAATGTTTTGCGTTAGGATACAATATAAATGAACAGGTAATTCCTGTTACAAGCAATAACAGAAATAGATATTTCTCTTTTAATAGCTTATTTCGAATACCAGGAATATTCATTGTAGTTATTAATCATGATCAAAACAACTCCATTTCTCCTGTGTAGACATTGAATTTTTTATTGCCTAACATAGGGAGTCTCTGATTAAAATAAGTATTTAGCACAACTCTGAATGTATTTATCAAAGGAAATGTGTCTGTAAACCCAGTATAGTTTCTTTGGGAATTGTATACAGCAAAAAAATTATTATAGTCTGATCCTTTCATTGAACCTTCCACAAAACGCTCGCCATGATCACTGTAGCCATGGCTCTGGGCATCGCACAGCCAGAGGTCGAAATCCGCGGCCAGGCAGTCCAGCAGTGGCTCGTAGACGCGCCCGCAATAACCATTGCCATGCA
>JAKFDE010000069.1:0-6749 GCA_036676295.1 Bacteroidia bacterium
TTTGATTGAGGAAATAGAACCCTTTAGGCTTTCTGTTTCAACAACACCACTATCAAGCACCCCAACTTTTACCTTAGCAACAGTCGTATTTGTATCAACTACTGATGGCTCTTTTTCAACTGGTTTGGTTGGATCAGTTGGATCGGTAGGCGTGGTTGGATCAGTTGGATCGGTAGGCGTGGTTGGATCAGTTGGGTCGGTAGGCGTGGTTGGATTGGTCGGAGGTGTCGAAGTTGACGGTTTTGAAGAAGATCCACCACCGCCACAACCAACAAGCATAGCTGCAACGATAGCTAGTGCAAGTGGAGATTTACCCAATTTAAAGTTCATAATTTTACCTGATTTAAAAGTCATTTTTTGATATATGTAAAATAAAATTTCATACTTAATGATTTAGAACTCTGTAAATTCCGTTGTGATCGGCATTATAAAGTTACCCCTTTGATTGCATATTAATATTCAATAAGTAGCTGAACTTCTATTTTTCTCTTATTTAACCGCACTGAATTTACCGGAGATGGTTTTTTAAGCTAGATAGCACAGACACATAGAATAGCAAAAAATATAATAAAAAATCATGTATATCAATATATTAATTATAATTAAATCCTTTATATTTAAGAAAAAGAGCATTAAAAGATTCGATTTATATTTTATTTATTGAATAGCCCCTACAGTTTTTTTACTATTTTTTTGGCTTTGTTGCATAAATATTTTGCAAGATACTGATCTTTAAGGGGGTTGTGAAAATTTTAATGAAAAATAAATATAATAAAATCATATTTTTAGATATTTGTGCAACAAAACCGTGTCGGAGTAATTATTTATCAAATAATTATTTTTATTATTATTACTGCATCTGGTAAAGGAGGGAGATGGATAGTTACTCCTATCGCCTGCTTATGGACCATCACTCATGTCTTTTTCCCACCCTTAATGATTCTACAGTTTTGTGTTATAGCATTGGCATTTGCTTGTGCGGGAGTCTAGAAACCGCTCATTTAAAATGATGGAGGTTATACGAAAGGCCCAATTCATGGGCCTTTTGATCATCCACTTAACATAAAATCTCTTATGCGAAATTCATCTGTAAGCCCAAAATAGAAATGTCCGGTTTACCGAATGCTCGACCTAAGATCTCAGAACATAAGAATTTGATGATCCCCCTGGTTCTCAAAACTCGATACTTTATTGAAAAGTTCTATCGAGGCTTATAAGTCCCTGAAACAAAAAAATGCCTGAAGTTCAGGCATTTTTTACATCATCAATATCTACTAAAAAGCTTACAACAATCAAAAAACGAGAGTTTTATTCTTGTGAATACGACTTAACTTTTTCAAAAATTGGATAGAAATCTAATCCCTCATCTTTCATCGTAGAAATCAACGCAACGATTACAGCAATATGTGTAGGAACCACACCTTGTTTACTGTAATTCGTAATCGAATTAGGTTTCATATCCAATAAGACAGCAAATTCCTTAATTGAAAGCCCTGCTTTACCGACAAGACGTTGAAATTCAGTATATGGCATTTAATTAAATTTATAGAAATAGTGTTTTGAGATTATAGCATAGGGTTATATTTACATAAAAACACATAAAATTATGTGGTAAACACATAATTTTATGTGTTATAAATAGCTTATCAACTAACCTATTTATCCTTACTATCGGAGAAATGTAATATGTACTCATACCCGGATTCAAACACTGAAAAGAAAATTGCTCTCATGATCATCAATGACTTTTTCATTCAAAAAGCACATGAACTGTGGATTTTTTTACAACTCGATCAGTGCTTTAATGATTATGAAGCCACACTGATTTGGACTCGACGTTATTTAGAGAAGCATCCTGAGTGTGAGTACAGCGATATTCAAAAAGCCTTTGTTTCTTGTTTCCCAGAGCACTTCTTCAGCTTTGACTGTTAATTTATGAGAGGCACGGTAAAAAATCGCAATTGGTAAGTAAATCCCAAATAGAAAGAGCCAGTTCATACAACTGGCTTTTTATTGTCACGTATAAATCTAAGACTTGTTTTAATCGTTGCTAACACGATCAAGCAAAGTGTAATAACGAAACTAAAAGTGCAGCAACAGACTTTTTTTTTTGCAGAAATAAAACTGAAAATGCGGTAACAGAAACGTTTTTGTAGAAACGAAACTGAAAATGCAGCAACGGACATCTTTTTTGCCGGAAACAAGCGCAATTTAAGCGAAAAGCACAGCATTGTTTTGATTTTAAAATTTAAGCATATTGCTTAAATATCAGCAGCTTAGGTTCAATACCTAAGCTGCTGATGCCCAGGGGTTGAGGGGAAGGATTCCCTCACGGACTGTAGTTTCTCGAAGAGAAACTGTTAAGTGCGAATTAATAAAAAATAAAATTTATTTTATTTTTTATTAATTAAATCCATTCGCCCAATAAGTTATGCTACAAAGCATAATGAAATTGAAGCGAATGGATTTCTTGTTAAAATGCAAAACTCTGATTTTAAAAAACGTGGACGACCAGCACTTTTGCTCAATCAACTAGAGTTAAAGGCCTATGTCGACTATGTGAGAAAGTATAAAATTTGGGATCAAGTCACTCAAAATGCAGTTCGTGAAATTCAAGCATCTCAATTTGAAATGCAGAACTTGTCACCAACTGCATTAGTCATCGTAAAACAAGCCATTAAACCATTTAGAGAGCTTCAAAAAGTTGAACTGCTTTATCAACAACTTTGTAAAACTACATCGCATGATTTCTTTCAAAAAAAGTTCGTCGAGTTATATCAACAATACCAAAGCACTCGTGAAGATCAGACACTGAATGTGCTTAAAACAATGGCAACTCAATATCTTCGTTTTAAAGACAACAAAGTCGATGAAAATAGCTTAAAACTGTATCTTAGTCAGTTAGAGAAAAAAGAGAATAAAGCAAAACGGAATGCTGATAACAAGAAAAAATTTGAATTAGGAGGAGCACTATTAGCCTTGTTAAAAACAAAAAATATTGATGTCACCAAACTGACCGCAGCACAAATGATTCGTGCTCTTTTTAGTCAAGATATGCACTTTAATTTAGCCAATTGCAATACGATCATTTTTCAAGAAATGCTCAATGTTGGCCTCAGTGAAACTCAAGCCAAGACCTTGTTTCCACTGGTTTTAGATCAACTCACAGACTATCGCGACGAAGATGGTTTGCCAATTTATTTAAAGCAAATTATTAAAACAATGGCAGAAAATGGCTAGCTATCACCTGCAACTAAGAGACAAACCCAAAGGCTATGCACTCGAACATTATTTCTATATTGCTCGATTAGAAAAATATCAGCATGTGCGTGTCAAAAGCCAAGAAGTTTTAGAACATATTGAACCGGGTGGTTGTATGCCATCTTGGGCGAAAGATCCTGCTGACTTCTGGAAAGCAGCAGATACCCATGAGCGAGCCAATGCCAAAGTCTACATGGAATATGAATTGGCTCTCCCCAATGAACTTACACCAGAACAGCGTAAAACACTGGTAGAGGCATTTTTAAATGAACACGTAGCCAGTCACCAATATCCGCATTCTTACGCCATACACAACGTTAAATCGAGAATTGGCGGCATTGATCAACCGCATTGTCATCTCATGTTGTCTTTGAAAGCCAATGATGGCCTTGACCGCACGCCAGAAACCTACTTCAAACGCTTTAATCCGAAAAACCCGGAGAAAGGCGGGGCGAAAAAAAGACAACTTGATGAAGGCTTTGACAACTACCGTTCATTCTTACTGTATATCCGCAAGGAATGGGAAAACTATATGAATGATGCCTTACGCCAATATGCCCCGACCTTGACTTACCAAATCGATGGACAAGAGATCAACATCCCCAATCGAGTATCGTCTTCAAGTTATAAACAATATAATTTAGATCACGGCACCTTTTACATTGCCGAACCCAAGCTTGGAGTTGGCAATCAAAACAATACACCTGAATATTTAGAGCAGATCAAACAAATCCGCGAGCATAACCAACAAGAATTTGAACGAGAACAACTCCAGAAACACCAGGAACTCAACCTCAGTGCTAAACCGTTTTACAGTGTGAATGACCAGCCGTATAGCAGTTTAGAAGTAACAGCCTTATTGAAGAGTTTAAATCCAGATACCCACTCAGTAGAAATAACCGCGATTCAACAGCAACAAGCTTTAGTTGATCCATCCTTTAAAAATCAAGAACTCAATCTCACTCCTGAAAATAAACCAACACCGACTATTAAAAAAGACACTGGCTTTAACTTTTCGATGTAAAAACCAAGATGAGCAAAGCGAGTGTCTACGAGCGACATCAGCAAAATTCGCGCCTAGACTCTCTGAAAAACAGCTTTTTAGGCTGTGAAGCCTAAATAAGCGTAAATCACATGTAAAAAATTGAGCCTAGACCGAGCGTAGCGAGTAAAAAGGCTTTATGAGCGAAGCGAATTCCGAGTTGCTTTTGATCTTGCTTCTGCTTTTCCTCAAATTCACGGAAACATTAACCTAAAAATTGCCCCGACGAATCGAGCGATAGCGAGATTCAATAGAGTTTGAGCGTAGCGAAAACCAAGGGCAATTTTTCATTCCCCAGGCTTTTAATTATTTTTAAGGTTTTTAAATGCTTTTAAACACGCTGAAAGCCTTTTTTTGCAAGGCTTTCAAGGTGGATAAGACTACAATTTCTTTGTCATAAGACTACAATTTCTTTGTCATAAGACTACAATTTCTTTGTCATAAGACTACAATTTCTTTGCATTCGATTACATCGAATGATAATGTAGTCTTAATAACACTTACAACCTATGCAGTCTTATGAAAAATGACTTAGTAGTAAAAGATAATGCCTTAATTAATGCCAGTTATAATCTCGAAGTAACCGAGCAACGGCTTATCCTTTTATCAATAATAAGAGCAAGAGAAACAGGCCAAGGGATCTCTTCCGACAGTAAATTAGAAATCCATGCTTCTGATTATGCTTCTCGCTTTGATGTCACCAAAGAAGCTGCGTATAACGCTCTAAAAAATGCAGTTAATAATCTTTTTGAAAGAAAGTTCTCTTTTAAGGAAATTCATAAAGATACAAACAAAGAAATTGTAGTCAAATCCCGCTGGGTTAGCCGAATTGCATATGTTGATGACCTTGCTACATTAGAAATTACCTTTGCACCAGATGTTGTTCCTCTTATTACAAGATTGGAAAAGCACTTTACGAGCTATCAACTTAAACAGGTTGCGCAACTAACTAGCAAATATGCTATTCGTCTATATGAGTTTCTAATTGCTTGGAGAGACGTAGGAAAAACACCTGTTATTTCTTTATCTGAGTTCAGAGAAAGATTAGGACTTGAGATGAATGAATATCAAAAAATGGTTAATTTTAAAAGTCGTGTTTTAGAACCAGCCATAAAGCAAATCAATGAGCTGACTGATATACATGTAAAATACGAACAGTACAAAACAGGAAGATCTATCTCAGGCTTATCATTCATTTTTAAGCATAAAAAAATTGATTCGATACCTTCAGAAAGAGATCCAAACACGGTAGATCTATTTACCCAAATGACGGATGCACAACGCCACATGTTTGCCAATAAACTTTCAGAGCTACCGGAAATGGGTCGGTATTCCCAGGGAACTGAAAGCTATCCACAATTTGCTATTCGTATTGCTGAGATGCTTCACGATCCTGAAAAAATCAAAGAACTATATCCATACCTAAAAAAAGTGGGATATATGCCATTAAATAAAAGGATTTAGTAAATGGCTAAATTATCACTAAGTGAAGTATCTAACCGCTTTAACGTCAGTCGTTCTACGCTATATAGGGCCATAAAAGAAGGGCGTATATCTCGAAGCTCTGATGGTCTTTTTGATATTGCAGAAGTCATCCGATGCTTTGGAGAGCCGATCAAAAAGCATGAACAAAAACAAGAAGTGGATCAGTCTAAAGATGATGCTGATTTACGTCAGCTTGTTGATTTTATGAAAAAGGAAATTGAGTCATACAAAGATCGTGAGAAACGCTATTTAGATCAAATAGACCGCTTTCAATTGCTATTAGGGCATAAAGAGTCTGAAGAAAAAATATCTCATGATGCACCAGTGACACATTCCAATAGTGCACCATGCGACAACAATAGTAAAATAAGTGAAACTATTGATAATAATAGAGATAGTGAAATTAAAACATCCCATGAGACATTGGGGACACGCCCTAATGAAACACCAAAACACGTACCAAATACGCATTATGAGACAAAGAAAAAACGTGGTTTATTTGGCCGTGTACTAAATGCTGTTTTTGATAATGACTAAGGGAGAGAGATCATGCCGAAACTGAAAGACATTGCCCTGGGAATTATTGTGGCCCCGCTGTTGATCCCGATCATGCTGATTGCATCGTACCAGGATAAAAAGGCACTCAAAAAAGAGCTGGATGAACGCCAAAAAGAAAAAGACCAGGCATCCTGATTATTCAACTGAGCTAATTAAAAGTGTGGAACATTGCTTAAATAATAGACGTGGAACGTGAAAAATCATAAAAAAAGCCCACCTTGGGGAAGGTGGGCTATAAACTAGAAACTACAGCATTGATTTCTAAGGAAAATTATAACACTGTTATTCACCAATTAAAATGTCTATGCGATAAACCATTTAAAATGTCCTGTTTTTAACCACAAGAGTCAAGCACAGGATTTAACTTTCTTTGTTCAATAATGGCTTTCTGAGCTTTACGACT